>CAXBLB010000014.1:0-108317 GCA_963976655.1 uncultured Halieaceae bacterium | reverse complement strand
GATGTCTGCGACCCGGACAAGGACGGCGATGGCTATTTCAACGGCCCACAGGCCAGTTCTGAGCCACCGTACGAGGTGTCTTACGATTTGATCGACAATTGTCCGTCCGTCAACAATCCAGACCAGACCGATACCAACAACGATGGCGTCGGTGATGTTTGCGATGTGGATGCAGACGGTGTGCGCGATGACCTTGATAACTGCCCACTCATTGCAAACCCCGACCAGGCGGACGTCAATGGCAGCGGCCGGGGCGATGTCTGCGACGGTCTACCGGTGGGCTGTTAAATCGCCTGCCAGTACCGCTTTATCCCCGGTCGCCTTCGCCGCTGAGGGCAAAGCCCGACTCCGGGTCGGCTGCTGCATTGAGCCGCTGTCATACCGCCCTTGGTATTTTTTACTGCCAGCATTCCTGAAAGGTGCTCAACGCGTTTGCACCAGGTTCTTTAGTTGCCGCTCAAGCTCGTCAAAGTACGCACTCGGGCTGACGCCCCGCGACACCTGCAGTACTGGCGGCAACAGCGTGGCGGAGTACTCCGGTGTGAGCACAAGTTGTTCGTCTTCCGATTCACCAAATACCGTGAAGCCGTAGAACACGGCAATGATCAGCGCGCTCATGGCCATGGCCACGGCGCGGGCATTCAGTAGTTGGGTGGCGATCAGCAGGTTGAGATGAAACAGCAGGGCGAGCAGTATGAAAGAGGCGATCCAGCCGAAGAGCTCGCTCACGCGGACGCTGTGAAAGGGGTAGGCGAGATACTCCGCGCCCAGCAGCAGCACGCTGGTGAGCAGCATGATGCAGGCGCCGGCAATTAGTTGCAGGCCGAAGTGCGGCTGGTGACGAATCACTCGCCCCACCAGTGCCCAGATGCCGGCCCAGAGCAACACGACCACTACCGCGATCAGCTGGCCGTAAGCCGGCTCGGCCCATTTCAGCGTGGTTGAACTCTCGGCGAAGGTCAGGCCCAGATCAAGCAGCGCCAGCGCCAGCAGTATCAGCACCGGCATGAAGCCGTTGCCGCCGTCGCGCGACAGCCAGTTGGCGAGCATCAGTTTGCGCGTTTTCTCAACGGGACGATCGGCGCTGTGCAGTGTCAGGCGGGTGCGGCCGATGGTCACGCTGTCGCCGCAGCGCACTGCCGGCGACTCCCCGGTGACCTTGCGGTCGTTCAGGAACACCGGGTTGGTACTGTCCAGCACCTGCATGTGCCAGGCGTCTCCCGCGCGCACAAACACCAGCTGTTGCGGAGCAACGTGAACATCCGTAAGCACCAGGTCGTTGTCGTAGCTGCGACCGACGCTCATCCGGCCGCCGTCCGAGCGCGTGAGTTCGGCCACGCGTCCGTGCCTGACACCGGTCTGTACGATCAGGGTTTCCACGCCGCGGCCTCCGCAATATCGCGCAATAGCCTGAGTGCGTTGTCCTTGCTGATACCGCTCGCCGCAAGTTTGATGACGGCGGCCTTGTGCGGGTAGTCCAGCGATGCCATCACCATTGAGGCATCGAACAGACCCTCCAGTTGCGTATAGGCGCGAAAACAACTCGAGACTTTCCAGTTCCCGGAGTCCAGGGCGATGGCGTCGTCGTGACACTTGAAGCCTGTCACCGCTTCCACATCGTTGGTGTTGTAGAAGCCGCGATGTTCGAAGCGCTCCTCCAGCAGATTGTAGAACTGGAAGCGGTTCAGTTCCCGGGTGGCCAGCGACTCAACATCATAGCGAAACTCCCCGACGTACAGATCGTCTGACACGAAGATCTGGTCTTGCGAGGTGCAGTGCTGGTGTGCCGCTTCATAACGCATGTCCGGCTCATCCACCGAGTGTCCCCAGCAGCGCAGGGAGGGCGACAGTTCGCCGGCGATTTCCAGATCGCCGAGACGTTTGCGTGTATACGTTGCCGCCAGCACAGCGCTGTAAAAATGCTGTTGATCAGCCAGCAGGTCGCTGGCGATGCCGGCCGTGAAATCGCTACCCGGTGTGGGTGTGGCGCTGCGTGCCAGCAGCGCCTGCAGGCGCTCCACCGGCACCACGAAACTGATCTGTTCGCCGCCCTTGGCAACGTTCACCCCGATTACCTCACCCTGCGCATTCAGCGCGGGACCGCCGCTCATGCCCGCGTTGAGCGAGCCGGAAAACAGGATGTTGCGATAACGCGAGTGCTCCACCAGACCGTTGTAGGTGCCCTCGATGATGGTCATGCCGAGGTCCAGCGGATTGCCCATGGAGTAGATGCGGTCGCCGTTGTTGAGCTCCCGCGTGGTGGCGAGGGGGAGATGGTAGTCGGTGCTGGTGCCGTCGCTGACGATCGCCAGGTCGCGCACTACATCGATGGCCAACAGCGATAACGGCTCAATGCCGCCCAGATGATCCACGGCTTCGAGGCGGAATTTTTCGGGTTCGTGCACGAAGGACGACACCACGTGGAAATTAGTGGCTATGCGGCCGTCGCCGCTGATACGAAAGCCCGAGCCGATGCTGAATTTGTCGCCGGAGGCGAGATCGATCACGCGAATCTGGAACACGCTCGCGTTGGCCTTTGCGAACAGCGCGCGGGCATCGCCAATGGCGCCGTGAATAGTGGGCGCCACCAGCAACAGCAGCGCCGCGAATAACGGGCACATCAGTTGCGCGGAACGCTGGAGCCTGGCGTTGCTAATTGTCACACGCGGATCATACGGGGTTAGGCAGCCTACGTCATATACCCCAGGTCGCGGGGCATTCACCCCGGGTGCTGCATGCAATCGACGAATACCGCGAGCCCTTGCGAGCGGGGAGTATGTGTTGCAGGGACGATCTGATCGTCGGGACACGTCAGAAAGGGACTTTGAACATGAATGAAAGAAAACTACCGGCCCTGAGGCCGATTGCCGCCGCCGCGACGCTGTTGGGTGCGGGCCTGTTGTGTGCGACACCCGCCACCCTCGCGGGCGCGAAACTGGAAATTGATGACACCAAGTGGGTCAGTATTGGCGCCGGCCTGCGCACTTCGGCCACCTGGGTGGAGGACGGCGCGCCCAGCGGCGAAGACGACGGCTTCGACTTCGACGTGGAGAACATTCGGCTCTACCTGTCGGGCCAGATTCACGAGTACATCAAGTTCACCTTCAATACGGACGAGATTTTTGGCGACGGCCCCGTCGATACCCTCGATGTCATTGTGCAGTTCGAGCTGTCCGACGAGTTCAATGTGTGGGTCGGCCGCATGCTGACGCCCGCCGACCGCATTGAGATGAACGGCCCCTTCTATGCCATGACCTGGAACCAGTACACGCAGCCGCTGTATCCCTCGGATCAGGGCGGCGACGCCGGCAGCTACGGCCGCGACGATGGCGTGACCGTATGGGGCAAGTTCGGCAAGTTCCAGTATGCCGTGGGCGCCTTCGATGGCCTCCAGGGCAAGGGCAATCAGGAGGACAACCTGCTGTTCGCCGCGCGTTTTGCCTACAACTTCCTGAATATGGAAGCCAACCCCGGTTACTACACCAGCAGCACCTACTTCGGCGGCCTGGGCGACATCCTCACCCTCGGCGTCTCCTTCCAGAGCCAGGACGGCGGTTCGGGTTCCGCGGTTGAATCGGGCGATTTCTCCGGCTACACCGTCGACCTGTTCTCCGAGACAGTGTTCGGCGGTGGCGGTGTGCTCAACCTGGAAGCCGAATACAAGGACTTCGATGCCGACTTCACGGTGGCTTCGCCCGCCGAAGACGATTGCTTCTGCCTGTTCAAGGGCTCCTCGTACTTCTTTACTGCGGGCTATCTCTTTCCCGCGGATGTCGGCCCCGGCAAGTTCCAGCCCTACGCGCGCTATGTGGAGAACGATCCGGACGACGCGGAATCAACGGATTTGACCGAGGTGGGCGTCAACTACGTGATCGACGGCTTCAACGCACTGCTGAATGTCAACTACGGCACCGGCGACGCCAATATCAGCGGCTATCCCGGCCCCGACGTGGACCGCATCAGCTTTGGCGTTCAGGTGCAGATCTGAACGTCGCGACACCTTCAACCAATACAGGAATTTACGCTATGAAACTGAAACAACTCCTGGGCGCCACGGCGCTCCTCGCCGGCGGCGCACTGCTCGGCGCGACCGCACAGGCCGCCGACACCATCAAGGTGGGGGTGCTGCACTCGCTCTCCGGCACCATGGCCATCAGCGAAACCACGCTCAAGGACACTGTGTTGATGATGGTGGAAGAGCAGAACAAAAAGGGCGGCGTGCTCGGCAAAAAGCTGGAGCCGGTGGTGGTGGACCCCGCCTCGGACTGGCCACTGTTTGCCGAGAAGACCCGCGAACTGCTGACCAAGGAAGAAGTGGACGTGATTTTCGGCTGCTGGACCTCCGTGTCGCGCAAATCGGTGCTGCCGGTGATCGAAGAACTCAACGGGCTGCTCTTCTACCCGGTGCAGTACGAAGGTGAGGAATCCTCCAAGAACGTGTTCTACACCGGCGCGGCGCCCAACCAGCAGGCCATTCCGGCGGTGGATTACCTGATGAACGATCTCGGCGTGGATCGCTGGGTGCTGGCGGGCACGGATTACGTCTACCCGCGCACCACGAACAAGATCCTCGAGGCCTACCTGAAAGGGAAGGGCGTCGCGGCGGCGGACATCATGATCAATTACACGCCTTTTGGGCATTCCGACTGGCAGAGTATCGTCTCGGACATCAAGAAGTTCGGCAGTGCCGGCAAGAAAACCGCCGTGGTCTCCACTATCAACGGTGATGCCAACGTGCCCTTCTATAAAGAACTGGGCAACCAGGGCGTCTCGGCCGAAGACATCCCCGTGGTCGCCTTCTCCGTGGGCGAGGAGGAACTCTCCGGTATCGATACCAAGCCACTCGTAGGGCACCTCGCGGCCTGGAATTACTTCCAGAGCGTGGAGAGCGACGAAAATGAGGCGTTCATCGCCCAGTGGAAGGACTTCATCGGCAATGACGAGCGTGTCACCAACGATCCGATGGAAGCGACCTATATCGGTTTCAACATGTGGGTGAAAGCGGTTGAGAAGGCCGGTACCACGGATGTGGACGCGGTGGAGCAGGCCATGATCGGCATGACCACACCGAACCTCACAGGCGGTACCGCCACCATGGGCAAGAACCATCACCTGTCCAAGCCGGTACTGATCGGCGAGATTCAGGACGACGGGCAGTTTGAAGTGGTCTGGGAGACGGATGGCCTGGTACCTGGCGACGCCTGGTCTGATTTCCTGCCGGGTAGCAAGGACCTGATCGCCGACTGGACCGCTCCCATCAAGTGCGGCAACTACAACATTGTGACCAAGACCTGTTCCGGTCAGACGATGTAATTCGTGAATGTCTCTGTCTCCTTTGCGGGTGACATTTTGAGAGGTCTCGCGGCCTCTCTTTTTTTTCAATTCTGTGTCTGCGGCGCCCTTCGCCGCCTGCTCAAGGACTTGCTGCGTCACATGCCTCCCATGCATTGCACCTTCGCGATAAACACTCTGGTGGCCCGCTGTCTTTTGTTGCTGGCCCTGGCCTTCGCGCCCATCGCGGCGGCGCAGCCGGCTGGCGAGAGTGGGCTCGGCCTTGAGGCCGCGATTGCCGAACTGGCCACCGCCAGGTTGAGCCAGATGCCGAAGGTCGTGGTCGCGCTGGAGGAAGCCGGCGGTGAGGAAGTGGTGCCACTGCTGCGCGCCCTGATGGCCGGCGAACTGTATCTGCGAGAGACGGATGCCACGATTGTGCGCGCCGTCACTGTTCCCGCGGGCGATTACGCTGTGTCCGACGCGCTCACGGGGGAGCCCCTGGGCGCTGCGCCTGAAACGGAGCTGCGCAAGATCAAAACCAGCAACCGCGTGCGCAGCCTGTTGCGCACGGCGATTGCCCGCCTGACGTTATCCAGCGCGAAGCCGGAGGTGCGGCGCGTGGCGGCGCAGGAACTGCTGGATGAGTTGGATGCTGACAATCATTCACTGCTGGAGCGGGCGCGCGCCGGGGAAAGCGATGACGAGGTTGCGGAATTGCTGGATATCAGCCTCGCCCTGATCACGTTGCAGACCGAGCAGGACAGCGCGGCGCGTCTCGCGGCGGTGTCAACACTGGGCACGAGCCTGCAGAGCAGCGTGCGCAACAAGCTGCGTCTCATGCTCGCAGAGAATGCGGGGGAAGACCCGGCAGTGCGCGCAGCCGCGGCCAAAGCACTGGCGCGAATCGAGAGCCGTGTGGCGTTCTACGCCAAACTGGAAACCGTGTTTTTCGGCCTCAGCCTCGGTTCCGTGCTGCTGCTCGCAGCCATCGGGCTGGCCATCACTTTCGGCGTGATGGGGGTGATCAACATGGCCCACGGCGAGTTGATCATGCTGGGCGCCTATACCACGTATGTGATCCAGCTTTTGCTACCCAACCATATCGAATACTCGCTGCTGATCGCGGTGCCGGCGGCGTTTCTGGTTTCGGGATTGGTCGGTGTGTTGATCGAGCGTTCGGTGATCCGCCACCTGCACGGACGCCCGCTGGAAACCCTGCTGGCCACTTTCGGCATCAGCCTTATTCTGCAACAGGCGGTGCGCAGTGTGTTCTCGCCGCTGAACCGGCAGGTTTTCACGCCGGACTGGATGAGTGGTTCGCTGGAGATCAACGCCGTGTTCTCGCTCACCTATAACCGGCTGTATGTGCTGCTGTTCGCGCTTCTGGTGTTTATGCTGCTGCGACTGGTACTCAGCCGCACTTCACTCGGGCTGCAGGTACGTGCCGTGGCGCAGAACCGCAACATGGCGAAGGCCGTTGGCGTGCGCGCCGACCGGGTTGATGCGCTGACCTTCGGCCTCGGCTCCGGTATCGCCGGCGTCGCGGGTGTGGCCCTGAGCCAGCTTACCAACGTCGGACCCAATCTCGGGCAGGCCTACATCATCGACTCTTTCCTGGTGGTGGTGTTCGGCGGCGTCGGTAACCTGTGGGGCACGCTGGTGGGCGCGATGACCCTCGGCGTGGGCAACAAGTTTCTCGAGCCCTCCACCGGCGCGGTGCTGGCGAAGATCCTGGTGCTGGTGTTCATCATCCTGTTCATCCAGAAACGCCCGCGCGGTCTCTTTCCACAAAAAGGGAGGGCCGCCGAATGAACACCGCCCTCGCACCCGTGCTGACCGGGCAGGCCGCCGCCATCGAAGGACTGCGCCGGCGCGCGCCACTGTTTCTACTGGTACTCTTCGGCGTGACCCTCGCCATGGCCGCCGGCAACCTGCTGGCACCCCAGGATTCTCCGTTGCATGTCAGCACCTACGCAGTGACGCTGATGGGCAAGTACCTGTGCTTTGCCCTGCTGGCGATGTCGGTAGATGTGATCTGGGGTTACTGCGGAATTCTCAGCCTGGGTCACGGGGCGTTTTTCGGCCTCGGTGGCTACGCGCTGGGACTGTACCTGATGCGCCAGATCGGCGACCGCGGTGTGTACGGCCATCCGGTGCTGCCCGACTTCATGGTGTTTCTCAACTGGGAGGAACTGCCCTGGTACTGGCTCGGTTTCGACCAGTTCTGGTTCGCCGCCCTGATGGTGCTGCTGGTGCCGGGGCTGCTGGCCTTCGTGTTTGGTTTCCTGGCGTTCCGCTCGCGGGTGGTGGGGGTCTACCTGGCCATCATGACGCAGGCGCTGACCTACGCCCTGATGCTCGCCTTTTTCCGCAACGAGATGGGTTTCGGCGGTAATAACGGCCTGACTGATTTCAAGGAGCTACTCGGTTTCGACCTGCAGGCGGATACCACACGCGTGTCGCTGCTGGTGGCCTCGGCAGTCGCACTGGGCCTGGCTTTTGTTGTCAGCCAGTGGATGATGGGGTCGAAATTCGGCCGCGTGATCCTCGCCATCCGCGACGACGAATCGCGCACGCGCTTTATCGGCTTCCAGCCGGAACGCTACAAGATCGGCCTGTTCGTCTACTCGGCAGTGCTTGCGGCGATTGCCGGCGCGCTCTATGTACCGCAGGTGGGTATTATCAACCCCGGTGAGTTCGCGCCGCTGAACTCCATCGAGGTGGTGGTGTGGGTCGCCGTGGGCGGGCGCGGCACCCTTTACGGTGCGGTAATCGGCGCGATCCTGGTCAACTACGCCAAGACCCGCTTCACCGCGGTGTGGCCGGAGGCGTGGCTGTTTGCGCTGGGCGGTCTGTTTGTAGCCGTCACCCTCTTCCTGCCCCGGGGTATTGTGGGCCTGCTGCAGGATGCGCGGGCGAGGCTACAGGCATGAAGTTCGCCGACGAGGTGCGCGAATTCATGCGCCGCGACCAGGTATTCCCCTACCTGATGCAAGCGCAGCCACCGGCGGTGGATACCTCGCACCGCATGATCCTGTATATCGAGGACCTGAGCGTCAGCTTCGACGGCTTCAAGGCACTCAACAATCTCAATCTCTACGTGGAAGAGGGCGAACTGCGCTGCCTGATCGGCGCCAATGGCGCCGGCAAGACCACTCTCATGGACGTGGTCACCGGCAAGACGCAGCCCGACCGCGGCACGGTCTGGTTCGGCAGCAACCATAATCTGCTCGGCCGCGACGAGGCCTCCATCGCGCGTCTGGGCATCGGGCGCAAATTCCAGAAGCCCAGCGTGTTCGAGGCGCAGACGGTGTACGCCAACCTGGAACTGGCGATGAGCATGAACAAGGGCATGCTGCCGACACTGCTGGCCTCGCTGGGTCCGCAGCAGCTCGAGCGCATCGACGAGGTGCTGGGCATCGTCGGATTGATCGAGCAGCGCGGCATGCTCGCCGGTGCGCTGTCGCACGGCCAGAAACAGTGGCTGGAAATCGGCATGCTGTTGATGTCCGACCCGCGGCTGCTGCTGATCGACGAGCCGGTAGCCGGCATGACCGGGCAGGAAACCGAGCGCACCGCGGAGCTGCTCACCTCGCTGGCCGGCGAGCGCACGGTGATCGTCGTGGAGCACGACATGGCCTTTGTGCGCAGTATCGCGCGCACGGTTTCAGTGCTGCACCAGGGCAGCCTGCTCGCCGAGGGCACTATGAGCGAAGTACAGAGCAATCCCGAGGTGATTGCGGTGTATCTGGGGGAAGGCCATTGATCACGCTGCGCAAACTCAACCAGGCCTACGGCGGCTCGCAGATTCTGTGGGATCTCGATCTCGAGGTGACCGAGGGCTCCGTGACCTGCCTGATGGGCCGCAACGGGGTGGGCAAGACCACGCTGCTGAAGTGCCTGATGGGTCTGCTGCCGATCCGCTCCGGGGAGATTCTGCTGGGCGGGCGCGACATCGCAGCGCAGACCGCCGAGTTCCGCCCGCGCAACGGCGTTGGCTACGTGCCCCAGGGCCGCGACATCTTCCCGTTGCTGAGCGTGGAGGAGAACCTGCGGGTGGCGCTCGCCGGGCGCGCCGGGAAAAGCCGGACGATTCCCGCGCGCATTTTCGAGCTGTTCCCGGTGCTCGCCGAGATGCTGGACCGCCGCGGCGGCGACCTGTCCGGCGGGCAGCAGCAGCAACTCGCGATCGGCCGGGCACTGGTGCTGGAACCGCAGGTGATCATCCTCGATGAACCCAACGAGGGCATCCAGCCCAACATCGTGCAGCAGATCGGCGATGTCATCCTGAAGCTGAACCGGGAGGAGGGGCTCACGGTGCTGCTGGTGGAACAGAAGCTGAACTTCGCGCGGCGCGTGGCCGGCGAGTTCCGCCTGATGGAAAAGGGCCGGGTGGTCGCCACCGGCGCGATGAGTGAACTGAGCGATGAACTGGTGAGCCGGCATCTCGCCGTGTGAGTACCGGGCGGGCATGGGGCCTTGCACAACCCTGAAACGAATGGGAGAACGAATATGTCCAGACTGCAATGCACATACACTGCCACGGCGCTGTTCGCCGTAGCTTCAGCGCCGGCGCTGGCCCACCACGAGGCCACTATCGCCCTGCCGGGCGGTGCGCTGTTGTTCGGCGGCGCCATCATGGCGAGCCTCACATGGTTGTGTCTGCGGCGCCTCTGGGGCTGATTGCGTGCAACCCGCAACACTGCCTGAAAACGCCGCGCCCTGTCACGGCCAGTGGCGCGCCGAATTGTCGCTGGCTTTCGCGCGCCGGCGGGGCGGCACGCGCCTAGTGCATTGTTCGCATCGCGGCCCGCTGTATATCCAGCGCCCGTTCTACCCCGAGGGGCCGGACTGCGCACACGCCTATCTGCTGCATCCCCCCGGCGGCATTGTCTCCGGCGACCGTCTGGCGATCGACGTTTCGGTGGCGGAGGGCGCGTCCGCGCTGGTGACCACGCCGGGGGCCGCGCGGGTGTACCGCGCCCGGGAGACGCTGTCACTGCAGGGCCAGACAACGCACCTGTCGGTAGCGCAGGGCGCGAGCCTCGAGTGGTTTCCACTGGAGACCATCGTTTACGACGGCGCGGACGTGCGCCTGGACACGCAGATCGAGCTGGCGCCGGATGCCGCGCTCACGGCCTGGGAAATCTGCTGCCTCGGACTGCCGGCGAGTGGCGCGCCGTTTCGCCACGGGCGGCTGCGCCAGCGCTATCGGCTGCGCCGCGACGGCCGCGTGTGTTTTGTCGACGGCCTGTGCCTCGACGCGGACAATCTCGCGCGCATGGATGGACGCGCCGGGCTCGGTGGCCACACCGTGGCGGGCTTCTTTCTCGCCGGGCCGGTGGCAAACGAAGACGCGCTACCGGCCTTGCGCGCGGTGGATGGTCAGCGCACTCCCACCGGTGTGGGCGGTATCACGCGCCTGGGGGATTTTTACGTCGGCCGCTATCTCGGTACGAGCGCGGCCCACGCGCGGGCGCTCTTCACACGCTGGTGGGAACTGCTGCGGCCGCTGCTGCTGGGTCGTGCAGCCTGCGCGCCGCGTATCTGGCTCACCTGATCTGATTGACACTGCTACTGGAACGCTGCCATGGAATTACTGCCCAGGGAGAAAGACAAGCTATTCATCGTTACCGCGGCGCTGCTGGCGGAGCGGCGCCTGCAACGCGGGGTGAAACTCAACTACCCCGAGGCGGTGGCCTATCTGAGCTTCGAGATCATGGAGGGCGCCCGCGACGGACGCACCGTAGCGGAGCTGATGAGCCACGGCAGGACGATTCTCTCCGCGGAGCAGGTGATGGAGGGCGTGCCCGAAATGATTCACGAGGTGCAGGTGGAAGCCACGTTTCCCGACGGCACGAAGCTCGTCACCCTGCACGACCCGATCAACTGACAGGAGGCCACGCCTTGATTCCCGGAGAACTGTTGGTAGAAGAGGGCGAGATCGTTCTCAATGCGGGCCGCGAGACAGTCTCGCTGAGCGTCGCGAACACGGGCGACCGGCCGGTACAGGTGGGTTCCCACTACCATTTTTACGAGGTGAACCCCGCGCTCGATTTCGACCGCGCGACGGCGCGCGGATTTCGTCTGAACATCGCCGCGGGTACTGCGGTGCGCTTCGAGCCGGGGCAGTCGCGGGAGGTTGAACTCGTGGCCCTCGGTGGCGCCCGCGAGGTGTACGGCTTTCGCGCCACCGTCATGGGGCCGCTGGACGCAGCTACGGAGAGTGAGGCATGAGCAGGATAGACCGGCGTTCCTACGCCTCGATGTTCGGCCCCACCACCGGCGACCGCGTGCGCCTGGGCGACACCGCGCTGTTTATCGAGGTGGAGCGCGACTACACGCTGTACGGCGAAGAAGTGAAGTTTGGCGGCGGCAAGGTCATCCGCGACGGCATGGGACAGAGCCAGCGCACTGCAGACCAGTGCATGGACTGTGTGATCACCAACGCGCTGATCCTCGATCACTGGGGCATCGTCAAGGCGGACGTTGGCATTAAGCACGGCCGCATCGCTGCAATTGGCAAGGCGGGCAATCCCGATGTGCAGGACGGTGTGACCATCGTCATCGGGCCGGGCACGGAGATCATCGCCGGCGAGGGCCAGATTCTCACCGCCGGGGGCATCGATGCCCACATTCACTTCATCTGCCCGCAGCAGGTGGAGGAGGCGCTGATGTCGGGCATCACTACCATGCTCGGCGGTGGCACCGGCCCCGCCACGGGCACCAACGCCACCACCTGCACGCCCGGGCCTTGGTATATCGGCATGATGTTGCGTGCCACGGACGCGCTGCCGATGAACTTCGGCTTCATGGGCAAGGGCAACGCCAGCCTGCCGCGCGCGCTGGAGGAACAGTTGGAGGCGGGCGCCTGCGGACTCAAGCTGCACGAGGACTGGGGCACCACGCCCGCGTCCATTGATAACTGCCTGGCGGTGGCAGAGCGCTACGACGTGCAGGTGGCGATTCACACCGACACGCTCAACGAATCCGGCTTTGTCGATGACACCCTGGCGGCCATTGCCGGGCGTGCGATTCACACCTACCACACCGAGGGTGCGGGCGGCGGCCACGCGCCGGACATCATCAAGGCCTGCGCCGAGGCCAACGTGCTGCCCTCGTCCACCAATCCGACGCGCCCCTACACGCGCAACACGGTGGACGAACACCTGGACATGCTGATGGTGTGCCACCACCTGGACCCGGCCATCCCCGAGGACGTCGCCTTCGCGGATTCGCGCATCCGCCGCGAAACCATTGCCGCGGAGGACATCTTCCACGACCTCGGCGCCTTCAGCATGATCGCCTCCGATTCCCAGGCCATGGGCCGGGTGGGCGAGGTGATCACGCGCACCTGGCAGAGCGCGCACAAAATGAAAGTGCAGCGCGGCCCGCTGGCCGAGGACAACGAGCGGATGGACAACTTCCGCGCCCGGCGCTACATCGCCAAGTACACCATCAACCCGGCAATCACCCACGGCATCGACCACGAGGTGGGCTCGGTGGAGACGGGCAAGCTGGCCGACCTGGTGCTGTGGAAACCGGCCTTCTTCGGCATCAAGCCCTCACTCATCATAAAGGGCGGGATGATCGCCGCGGCGCCCATGGGCGATCCGAACGCCTCTATTCCCACGCCGCAGCCGGTGCACTACCGCAGCATGTTCGGCGGTTTCGGCGCGGCACCGGCGCACTTGAGTTTCAGCGTGACCTCCGCCGCGGCTCTCGCGGCGGGTATCGCCGGTGAGTTGGGACTTTCCCGTCGCCTCCTCGCCTGCCGCAACACGCGCGGCATCCGCAAGCAGGACATGATCCACAACGCGTGGATGCCGCGTGTGGAGGTAGACCCGCAGACCTACGAGGTGCGTGCCGACGGCGAATTGCTCATTTGCGAGCCCGCCGTGGAACTGCCGCTGGCCCAGCGCTACTGTCTTTTCTGATGAGCGAGATGCCCGATATGAACAACGCTGAGAGCGACGCCGCGACCGGGTTGGCCGCGCGCGCGAGCTACGCCATTCACCGCCGTCTGGAGGCTCCGGCGCCGGCCCACGACCGCATCCAGCTCGACCACCTGCAACGCGAGAAGGGGCGGTTGCGGGTGCGCTCCGAAGCGGGGGCCGAGGTGCGCGTGTTCCTCGAACGCGGCAGAACCCTGCAGGTGGGTGAAGTGCTCGCCTCGGATTGCGGCCGCCTGTTCGAGGTAGTGGCCGCGCCGGAGACGGTGATTCGCGCGCATACGCGCGACTGGTTGCAGTTTGCCCGCGCCTGCTATCACCTGGGCAACCGCCATGTGAAGCTCGAGGTGGGCGAGTGCTGGCTGCGCATCACGCCGGACCACGTGCTGCGCGACATGCTCGAACAGCTCGGCCTCGCCACGCATGAGGAATGCGCGCCCTTCGTACCCGAGGCGGGCGCCTACGCGCGCGTGCGGCATGAGCACGCTCACTGATCCGGCCCTGTTGCGGCTGCTGCAGTTGAGCAGCGCCGCGCTGCCGGTGGGCGGTTACGCCTTCTCGCAGGGGCTGGAAAGCGCGGTGGCCGAGTGCTGGGTGGATGACGCGGCAGCAACACGCGAGTGGTTGTGCGCGCAACTGCATGAATCCGTCGCGCGCATCGACCTGCCGCTGCTCGAGCGGCAGATGCGCGCGATGGCCATTGGCGATACGCGAGCGCTGGATGAGTGGAACGCCTACCTGCTGGCGGCCCGCGAGACGGCGGAGCTGCGCCTCACGGAAACCGCGATGGGCGCGGCGCTGCGGCGGCTGTTGCGCCAGCTCGACGTGTCGGTGCCGGAACTCGACGAGCCCGGCTTCGTCAGTGTCTTCGCCGTGGCCGCGGTGCACTGGTGCGTGCCGCCGCGCAGCGCCTGCCTCGGGTATGCGTGGTCCTGGCTGGAAAACCAGGTGGCGGCGGCGACCAAGCTGGTGCCCCTGGGGCAGAGCCAGGCACAGATTCTGCTCGGCGAGCTGATTGGGCAGATGCCCGCGGCGCTGGACCGCGCTGGCGCAACTGCCGACGAGGATATCGGCGCCTCCCTGCCCGGGCTCGCGCTGGCGAGCACCTGGCATGAGGTGCAGTACACAAGACTGTTTCGTTCCTGATACGAGGAGAGTAAAAATGAACCAGAAGCAGACCCTGCGGGTTGGCGTCGGCGGCCCCGTCGGCTCGGGCAAGACTGCCCTGTTACGGGCCCTGTGTGGCGCGCTACGCGAGCGCTACGACATCGCCGTTGTCACCAATGACATCTACACACAGGAAGACGCCCAGTTCCTCACGCACCACGGCGCGCTGGATGCGGATCGCATCATCGGTGTGGAGACCGGTGGCTGCCCGCACACGGCAATCCGCGAGGACGCCTCCATGAACCTCGCCGCCATCGACGAGCTGTGCGCGCGTCACGGCGCGCTGGACGTGGTGTTTGTGGAAAGCGGCGGCGACAACCTGAGCGCCACGTTCAGCCCGGAGCTATCCGACCTCACGCTCTATGTGATCGACGTGTCCGCCGGAGACAAGATCCCGCGCAAGGGCGGCCCCGGTATTACCCGCTCGGACCTGCTGGTGATCAACAAGACCGACCTCGCCCCGCTGGTGGGCGCTTCGCTGGAGGTGATGGACCGGGATGCCAGGGCCCAGCGCGGCGAGCGGCCCTTTGTGTTTTCCAACCTGAAGACCGGGCAGGGGCTGGATAGCATTATTGATTTCATTGTAAAAGAGGGGATGTTGGAGCGCCGCGCAGCGGATCTGCACGACACATACGAAACCGGAACCTGAATAATCAATGGGGTCAGAGCAATTGGTTCTCCCCGCGCAAAGCGTCCAGCTTTACCAACAGGTTGGCGCATGACGCGCGCCTGGCGACCGGGTGCGCCATTCCCGGTCGCCCAGGCCATTTCCTTTTACTTGATGTAAAGCATCTCCTGGTACTTCGGCAGTGGCCACAACTCATCCGCCACTTCCAGTTCCAGGGCGTCCGCATGTGCGCGCACTGCATCCATCGCCGCGCGAATCTCGCCGGCGCAAAAGCGCATATGCGCTTCGGTGGAGTCAAACTCCTCCTTCGCCAGTGCTGCGCTCAGGTCCTCTACCGCTGCCAGCATGGCATTGGCGTGCTTCGCGACAGACGCGGCGGTGCTGTTGTCGAGCTCCACGCCCATGGCAGCGAGCCCCGTTGTCGCCCCCGCCAGCGTCGAGAGGTAGTTCACGGCTGCGGGGTAGATCAGGGTTTTGGCCATGTCGACCACAAGCCTGGCCTCTACACTGATGGAGAGCAGGTACTGCTCTGCATACACTTCGAAGCGGCTCTCGAGCTCAACCGGGGTGAGCACGCCGGTACTGGCAAACAGCTCAACGACAGACTCTTCACGCAATGCCGGCAGGGCATCGGCGGTAGTGGGGATGTTCTTCAGGCCGCGCTCGTTCACGGCCATTTCGTGCCACTCGGCGGAGTAGCCGTCGCCCCCGAAAATCACCTTGCCGTGCTGCTCCATCAGCTCTTTCAGCACTGTCAGCACAGCCTGCGCCGGTGCAGTGCCCGCTTTCAGATCGGGCTCGAGTTTGTCGGCTATCCAGTTGAGCGAATCCGCCAGCATCGTATTCATGGCAACCAGCGGGCCGGATACCGATTGTGAGGAACCCACCGCCCGGAACTCGAAGCGATTCCCGGTAAACGCGAACGGCGAAGTGCGGTTGCGATCGCCCGGGTCACGCTCGAACTTGAGGATCTGCGCAAGGCCCAGATCCATTTCGCCGCCCACGCTGGACTGTGTGACCCTGCCTTCCCTAATGTCATTGAACACCTGCTCCAGCTGGTCGCCGAGGTAGACGGAGAGAATCGCCGGAGGCGCTTCGTTCGCACCCAGACGGTGGTCGTTGGAGGCAGACGCGATGACCGCCCGGAGCAGCGGCCCATACAGATGCACGCCGCGAATCACCGCGCCACAGAACAGCAGGAACAGCAGGTTCTCATGCGGTGTGCTGCCCGGGTCCAGCAGGTTGCCCTGGGTGGCATTGCCCACCGACCAGTTCACATGCTTGCCGGAACCATTGACGCCGGCAAAGGGCTTTTCGTGCAGCAGACACATGAAACCGTGTTTCTTCGCGGTGGCCTTCATCAGCGTCATCATCAACTGCTGGTGGTCGGCCGCCACATTGGCGCTTTCAAAGTAGGGCGCAATTTCAAACTGACCCGGCGCCACTTCGTTGTGATGGGTTTTCGCGGGAATGCCCAGCTTGTAGAGCTGGTCTTCGTAATCCTGCATGAACACCTGAACGCGCGCCGGAATGGCGCCGAAGTAGTGATCGTCAAACTCCTGGCCTTTCGCCGGCGGTGCGCCAAACAGTGTGCGGCCCGCGAGCAGCAGATCGGGGCGCCGGTTGGCGAAGTGAGAATCCACCAGGAAGTATTCCTGTTCGGCGCCGCAGCTCGAATTGAGTGTGGCGATTTCTGTCTCGCCCATGAGGCGCAGCACGCGCTGCGCCGCTGTGTTCATGGCCGCGTTGGAGCGCAGCAACGGTATCTTCTTGTCCAGCGCCTCACCCGTCCAGGACATGAACACACTGGGAATCATCAGGGTGGCGCCGTTGTCGGTTTGCATGATGAATGCGGGGCTGGTTGGGTCCCAGGCCGTATAGCCACGCGCGGCGTTGGTCATGCGCAGGCTGCCGTTGGGGAATGAGGAACCGTCGGGCTCGCCCTTAATCAGCAGACTGCCGGAGAATTCGGTAATGGCGCCGCCTTCGGAATCGGTGACGATAAAACCGTCGTGCTTCTCGGCGGTGATGTTGGTCATGGGGTAGAAGATGTGGGAGAAGAACTTGGCGCCCTTGGATACAGCCCATTCCTTCATCGCCGCTGCCACAATATCCGCCGTTGCCGGATCCAGAGGCTCGCCGGTTTGTACCGTCTTCTTGATGGCCTTGTACGCCGTTTTTGACAGCGCCCATTCCATGCGGTCGAGATTAAATACGTCCTCGGCCCAGATATCTCCCAGAAACTTCGTCTTCTCTATCGGCAAGGGTGTGCGATTGGAAATCTGCTGTATCGCCTGCAGGCGGGATGCGTTGGCACTCACGGGTGTTCCTCATTTTTGGGGAGGTGGAATATCTGCGGAAGAGGGCGGCCCGAGGGCTTCGATATCAGCAGATCGACGTTGGTGCAGCGGTTAAAGCAATAAACAGGCCAAACCCGTTCGCTAGGATATCCCTGCCGACCTTTGCGCTGCAGGCCCCTGTTTATTCTATGAAAACAGCGCGGCCTGAGCGCCTCGGCCGGCGCGGCGTATTCATACTACGGCACGCAATGGTGCATTATCGTGCGCGGCGCACCAGAACGGGCTGAAGACGCAACCGGCAGACGGGCGTCTGCTGGAAAGCGCATTGATGGATCCCCTATACTTTAACGCCCTGCACCCTTCAGGCGAAAACCTTGACTACGAATCCCGCGCCGCAACGTATCCTCATCCTTGGCAACTCGGGGTCGGGCAAGACGACCATGGCCCGTTCACTGCAGCGCGAGTACGGCCTGTCGCATCTCGATCTGGATTCAATCGCGTGGTCGCAGCCCGGCATACGACTCCCGTTGTATGAAAGTCAGGGCGCCCTGGTGGCGTTTGTCGAGGCCCACGAGCAGTGGGTGATCGAGGGCAGCTATGCAAGCCTGGCAAACGCTGCGATGTCATTCTGCAACGAGTTGCGTTTCCTGAACCCCGGTGTCGCGGCGTGCGTTATCAACTGCGAACAAAGGCCCTGGGAGCCAGAGAAGTATGCCAGTCTGGAGGAACAAAACGAACGCCTGGGTTTTCTGTTGGACTGGGTGCGCCAGTACGAAACGCGGGATGATGAGTATGGCCTCGGCGCTCACCGCGCAGTCTACGACGCGTTCGAGGGGAGCAAACGGATGTATACAGACAGGGATGAATGGCCGGCAGAATGAAGATTTGCATTCCCGGTACTTCGGGGAACTGGGTCAGTACATGTTCCGGCACGCGCCTGCCCTTGGCTGCGGTGCCCGGTGCTTGCGCAGATGCGCGGGTGAAGAGCCGGCCCGGCGGCGTTTGAAAAACAGGATTGCTGATCTACTCGGGATACAGCGGGTCAACGAAAGAGAAAGCGAAGCTGAGGTTTTTGCCGATACCGTCCTCGAAGGTCTTCACCCAGATGTTCAGTGAATCGTTGCTGCATTCAATGGCTCTGACCTGGGCCGTGAGCTGCGTATTTTCAGCAGCGCTCAAGTCGTTCTCGATCGGGGTTAGCTGCACCGCCGGGAAACCTTGCAGGGAGCTACAGTCAACAGGAATTGATATGTTGTAAATGCCAATAGCCGAGCCGAAGGATGTCCACTGGCCCTGCCGTTTGTAATTGAAATCGTGTATTCCGCCGGCAGTTAGAACGCCAAATGTCTGGCGCTGCGCCACTTCAAATACGGGTTCCATCCGGCCCACCGCGCTGGAAGCGAGCAAGCCTTCCACTGTGGCATTTCCCGAATACTGCGTCATGTCGACGACGCACACCGGGTCGGTGGAACCGGAACACTGGTATTCCGGACCGGATTCCCAACGAATGAACCGATAGCCCCGGTCCGGACTTGCGGTGAAAGTCTCGATAAATGTTGTATCCGGGATATCGTAGACACACACGTTGCCGGTGCCGTTGAACGTGGCACAGTCGCGGACACCGGAATCAGAGACCACGCGGCCGCCGGAAGGAACGCTAATCTCCAGCGGGCAACCCGCCAGCAGGGCAGAGACTGACATAATGGCCGAAATTCGCGGTATGGCGTAGTTCATAGTTTTCACCGAGTAAAAGCGGGGACCGGCCGGTATGCAACAGAGCCAGGGTCTCATCGCCCGGAGATGCGAGTGCCAATGGCAGGTTGTTTCGAACCTTCAAAGCTGAGAATGGCTGTGTCGTCGACAACGCATCGGTTGGTTAAGCATGGCACATTGAGGGGGTATTGCAAATTTTTGCCGGCGGTGTCGCCGGCGCGCGCCAGCGTTGGTCAGGCTGTTTCCCAGTAGCAGCGCATCAGCTTTTTGAAGCGTTTAGGTTTCTCTGCGTAGAGCCGCCCGCCCAGGGGGGCGGCAGCTTCGCGCAACTGGTCGCGGCGGCGGTCGGCCAGGGCAACCAGCGCGTCGCGGGTGGTGTCGCTGCCCACAGCGTACTCGTTCGCGGCGAGCCGCGTGCGGAAGACCGACAGGTCGTGCTCGTCGCCGAGCAGATCGCCGAGCCGGTCTGCCTCCTTGCGGCGGGCGCCGAGCAGGGCTGGCCAGAGATCGTTCAGCAGGCGGCAGTGGTACCAGTGGTACTTCACCCGCTTGCGCCATTCGTGAAAATTCTCGCCCGAGGGCTCTTCGTAGGCCTTGCGCATCGCCTTGCGCCCGCGTGAGTAGGTTTTCTTGAGGCCACCCTCGAGAGACTCGAAACCGTCGATGCGGGCGGCCCAGCCTGCCACTGCCTCCCGGCCCTGGCGCATCTCTTCGGCGAAGGCGCCCAGCTCCTCGTCGGCGCGCACAGCTTCCCGATGGATATCCTGTTTCCTTACGGTGAGGGCGCGGCGTACCGGGGCGAAGCCGGGGCGGTCGAGCTCATCGTCGAAGTGCGCCAGCAGCGCATCGTAGGTTTTGATCATGACCGTTGCGTCGCGTGCCGCGGACAGGCGGCGGGCCGCATCGCGAAAGCGCGCATTCTCCTTTGAATAGGCGTCGCTGTCCTCAAGCGGGTCACGTGCCAGTCGCAGGATCGCCCTGACCTTCTTGCAGCGCTTGCGCACCTGGTGGACGGTGTATTCGAGGTCGAGCCCGGCGTCTTCGATTTCCGCCAGAGCCCTGTCGATCTGTTCGGTGGCGGCTCGCGCGAGTTCTTCTCCGAGAGGGTGTCCACTGCGTATTCGGTAGGGCATGGGCCAAGCCTAGGCAGTGTCGCCGCGACGGTCAAATGTTCCCGAGCCCCGCGCCGGGCCCGCACCAGCGGCAAATGCAGCAGAAATAAACTCGCTCGCCGATTTACGGTCCTCGCGCCCGACCTGCCTGCACACAGGGAAGTTCGAGCAGCCCCACCACCACAACCCTCCTGTGCAAACAACCGTGGACAGATCGCCGCGGAAGCGAGCAAAAGCTATACTGGCCCGATGGCACAACACAATAATCCACAGGCCAACAGCGACGCCTACGCACTCCTGCAGGATGCCTCTTTCCTCCGCGAGCTCGCCCAGGTCGCCGAGCGGGAAGGCAAGACTCGCGAACAGGCGGAAAAATACGCGCGCAAGTGCCTGCGGGAAATCGCCGCCAGCCCCAAAGCCTCCTGGCTGGCGCCGGCCGCGCGGCTGGCCCGCTTCATCTACACCCGCAGCTACCACCCGGAGCTGGATATCAACCTGGAGGCGCTGGAGCGTATTCGCGAGCTTTCGAAGGATCACCAGCTTTTGTTCCTGTGGTCGCACAAGTCGCACATGGACAGCTTCGTGTTCCTGCTCTCGCTGTACGACAACCAGTTCAGGCCGCTGCCGCTGGTATTCGCCGGCATCAACATGAACTTCGCGGGATTCGGTTCACTGGCCCGCAGGGTGGGCGCAATTTTCCTGCGCCGCAATTTCCAGGACGATGCGATCTACAAGATGGTCTTTCGCCACTATATCGACCACCTTATCCGCAGCCGCCAGTCGCTCACCTGGTCGATCGAGGGCACCCGCTCCAGAACGGGCAAGCTGTCGCCGCCCAGGCTGGGCATTCTCAACTGGGTGCTGGAGGCGTGTGAGCGGCAGCAGGTGACGGCTGTGAAGCTGGTGCCGGTCTCCATTGCCTTCGACCGCATCGCCGAGGTGGATGACTACGTCGCCTGGCAAAACGGCCTGCCCAAGCGCAAGGAATCACTGCTGTGGTTCTTCCACTACATCTTTGGCATGAACGAGCCCTACGGCAAGATCTACATCCGCTTCGCCGAGCCCCTCGGCCTGGACGAGGTGCCGGATGGCGCCGTGCCGGCAGACGCCGACGAGAAGCCGTCCAAGGCCATGCGACTGGCCTTCGAGGTCTGTACCCGTATCGAACAGGTCACGCCGATCAAGGCGGCGGACGTGCTGACCATGGTGTTGCTGGCGGCCAACGGCAGGGCGTTGACCATCGCGGAAATGTTTCAGCAGGCGAGCCAGATTTCGCAACTGGCACAAGCGCGGGCCATGCCACTGGCAACGGGCTTTGACCTCAGCGGCGAGGAGAAGGTCGCCGCCGCACTGCTCTCCATGCGCCGCTCGAAGCTGATTCAGGAGTTCGGCAAGGGCAGCCGGCCTGTGTATTTCATTCCAGAAGGCCAACACCTCGCCGCCGCCTATTACCGCAATACCATTACCCATCATTTCCTGTATGCGGCCCTGGGCGAGATGGCCCTGGCGCTCGGCGTTGAGGATATCGGCTATACCGGCGAGGAAGAGCTCGCTCAGCGCCTGCACCAGCTCAGGGATTTCTTCAAGTTCGACTTCTTCTTCCGGCCGCAGGAAGAATTGATTCAACAAACCATCGCCGAACTGCACAGCCGTTATCCGGGATGGGACAAACACAGCATGTCCATCCCGGCCCAGCTCAGAGCCTCACCACCGCGCTTCGGCCATGCCATCCTGCGCTCCCTCGTCGAGGCTTACTACGTGGTAGCAGTGACGCTCAAGGCACGCGGCGCCAGCCCCATCCCCGAGCGCAAGGTGTTCACCGCCAGCCTTCTGGAACACGGTCGGGAAATGCTGCTGCGCAGGCAGATCAGTACGGAATCCGCCCTGTCGAGAGACCTCTTCGACACCGCGCTGAGGCTGGCGGAGCACCGGAAGTTGCTGGTTAAAGGGTCGGACGACCTGGCCGGGCGCCGTGAGTTGTTTGCGCGTGAGGCACTGGAAATGCTGGTGGCGGTGAACCTTTTGCAGAGTGCCTATGACGCGGCCCTGTTTCCGCCGTTGGGCAGCCAGCGCGATGGATTAGGTCATGGGGTGTAGAGTCTCGCAACGTGCAGGCACACCGTCGGCAACTTGACCGCGGTTGCCTCAATCGTCCGCCAGCACCCGAATCGCAATCGCCGCAGCGGAAGTCCGGTTTCCCACCTCCAGTTTGCGGAAGATCTGCTCCAGGTGCTTGTTTACGGTGCGCGGGCTGTTGTCGAGTATCAGGCCTATCTCGCGGTTGGTCTTGCCGTTGCCGATCCAGTACAGCACTTCCGACTCGCGGCCGGTGAGCGGCAGGGCCTGCTTGAGCCGCTCCGAGCCCGAAGGCGCGGAGGCGTCCAGCAGCCGCAGCAGCACTTCGCGACCGGGGTTGCGCTCCACGAGGCGCACTTCCAGCGGCTTCGGGCTGCCCGTGAGCTTCAGCGACTGGTTCGGCACCGGGTCGTGGGCGAGCCAGCCCAGAAGTTGCTGTGACAGTTCCGTAGCCAGCCACTCCTCGCTCACCCGCGCGCGGTTGAACAACGCGCGCGCCTGGGGCGTGCTCCACAGAATGCGGCCGTCCATGCCGAGGGTGAACAGGTGCTGCCCCGCGCTGTCCAGCGCGCTCTGGGCGCTGGCCGTTTTGTGCGCGTTGGCCAGGTGCACGCGCATGCGCGCCAGCAGCTCCTCCGGGTTCACCGGTTTGTTCAGGTAATCCACCCCGCCGGCGTCCAGCGCGCGGATGATACTGTCGGTGTCTGCGAGCCCGGTCATGAAGATCACCGGCACGTTGGCCAGCGCGGGATTCGCTTTCATCTGGCGGCAGGTGTCAAAGCCATCGAGGTGCGGCATCAAGGCGTCCATGAGAATGATGCCGGGCGCGATCTTCTCGGCGATGGTAATCGCCTGCCGGCCCTCGAGTGCAACGAGTACGGTGTAGCCCGACTGCTCCAGCGTCTCGTTCAGCATGCCGAGTGTTTCGGGGGAATCGTCCACCACCAGCACGATGGTGCCGTTGTCATCCGGCGCGCTCATCGCACCGTCTCCGCAAAAAGTTGCGCGATTTTTTCCAACTGTGCCTCCCGGGCCAGGTGATCGAGGTAGTGCAGCAGCGCGGGGTCGATGCGCTCATCGCGGCGCAGTTCATCCAGCAGCGTCTGCACGCCCTTCAGGTAGCCGATTTCGGCGAAGGCGCGCAAGCGTTCGAATTCGGCGAGATCGGGAATTTTCAGTTTCCCCGGCAGGGATGGCGGTACGGCCGGCTGGTTGGGCTCATCCCCGTCGTAGGTCCACTGGAGATCAAGCTGTCGCGAGATGCGCTTGAGGAGTTCCGTCAGGTTGATGGGCTTGACCATGAAATCGTCGTGCAGGCGGTCCGCATTGAGATCGCCGTGGCGCTCGCGGGCGTCGGCGGAAATCATGATTACCGGGGTCGCGAAGCCGCGCTGGCGCAGCAGGCCGACCAGCTCCAGGCCGTTCATGCCCGGCATGGAAACGTCGATGAGACAGAGGTCGAACTGTTGCTCCGCCGTCAGCTCGAGGGCGCGGTAGGCGTCCCCGGCCTGCGCCACGGCGAAGCCCAGCGGCGTCAGGTACTCGTGGAGCAGGGCGCGGTGGCCCGCGTCGTCGTCCACTACCAGAACCTGGCGCGTTTCACCATCATAGCCCGTGATCTCGCGCCAGGGCAGGGCGGGAGCAGTGGGGCGCGTCACGCCGGAGAGCATCAGCATCAGGGTGAAGCGACTGCCCACGCCGGGCTCGGAACTCACGGCGATGTCGCCGCCCATCAGTTCCACCAGCAGCTTGACGATGGTCAGGCCGAGCCCGGTGCCCGGTGCGTCGCCGCGGCCCGCGTGGCCGGCCCGCTCAAACGGGTTGAAAATGCGCTCGGTGTCCGCCGCATGAATGCCCTCGCCGCTGTCTTCCACCGTGATCTCCGCCACCTGGTTGCGGTAGCTCACCGAGAAGCGCACGAAGCCCGCGTGGGTGAACTTCACCGCATTGGAGAGCAGGTTGATGAGGATCTGGCGCAGGCGCTTTTCGTCCGAGAGCACATACTGCGGCAGCCTTTCCGAGATACGCGTCTCGAAACGGATGGACTTGTCGTCCGCCATCGGGCGAAACATGTCTTCCAGCCCCGCCAGCAGGGCGTGCAGGTCCACCTGCTCGCGCACGATGTCCAGGCGGCCCGCCTCAATGCGGGAGATATCGAGTAGCCCCTCGATCAGATCGGCCAGATACTCGCCGCTGCGCCGCACGATGGCGATCGATTCGCGGCGCTTGTCGGTAATGCCCTGTTCCCGCGACAGGAGCTGTGCGTAGCCGAGAATAGACTGCAGCGGCGTGCGCAGCTCGTGACTGATACCCGCCAGGTAGCGGGTCTTGGCCAGGTTGGCTGCGTCCGCCACCTCCTTGGCCTCCTGCAGTTCCCGGTCGGTGCGGCGGTGGGCCTCAATCTCCTGCATCAGCAGCCGGGTCTGGTGCAGGGATTCTTCGTGGGCCACCACGCGGCTTTCCCGCGACAGCAGGAACAGCCAGGCGACCACGCCACAGATGATCATGGAAACGAAAAACAGCGTCCACAGGGTGCTCGCCACTAGCGCGTCGACGGCGGAATCGCCGGGGCTCACGTGGTAGTAGACCAGCGACAGCAGGCCGGCGTTGCTGAGCGCGATGGTGCAGAAGATCGCCAGGTAGCTGCCGAGGCGCGAGTGCACCATGTTCACGATCTTCGGGGGAAAGAAGCGCGATAGCCATACTTTCATCTGGTCCGCCAGGCGGGCGTTGTCCTTGCAGCTATCCAGGCAGCGCCCGTCCAGTGTGCAACACAGGGAGCAGATCGGCCCCTGGTAGGCGGGACAGTGGCTCATATCCTCCTGCTCGAACTCGTTCGTGCAGATGCAGCACTCCTGTACCGCGTTGGCCAGCGACAGTGGCTGCGCGGGGCGCGCGATGTAGAACCGGCCGCCGGTATACCAGGCAAGCGCAGGGGCCATGACGAACGTGGTGAGCAGTGTGATGTAGTGTGTGAGCGCCCGCGCGTCCTCGCCAAAGGCGCCGAAGTAGCAGCACAGGCCCACCGCCGCGGCGGTGAACATGGAGCCCACGCCCACGGGATTGACGTCGTACAGGTGCGCGCGCTTGAACTCGAGCCCGGGCGGGCGCAGGCCCAGCGCCTGGTTGATCGCCAGATCCGCGGACAGCGTGCCGAGCCAGCTCACGGCGATGATGGCGAATACGCCCAGGGTGTTCTCCAGTGCCTGGTAGATACCCAGCTCCATCAGCAGCAGCGCGATCAACACATTGAACACCAGCCACACCACGCGCCCGGGATGGCTGTGGGTCACCCGCGAAAAGAAATTCGACCAGGCGATGGAGCCCGCATAGGCATTGGTGACGTTGATTTTCATCTGCGAGATGATCACCAGCACGCCGGCCAGCGCCAGCGCGATGGCGGGTGAGTGTACGATATAGCCGAAGGCCGCCCGGTACATCTGGGTCGGATCGGTGGCCGCCTCGGCCGTCGCACCGCCCGTGAATGCGAGCCAGGCCATGAACGAGCCCGCAAGCAGTTTCACTATACCGATGAGAATCCAGCCCGGCCCCGCCAGCAGCATCGCGCCCCACCACTGCCCGCGCGGCACGCTCTCCTTCGGCGGCAGGAACCGCAGGTAGTCCACCTGCTCGCCTATCTGCGCCACCAGCGCGAACATCACCGCGGACGCGGCGCCGAACAGTGCCAGGTCGAAACCCGTGCTGCCGGGCGCCTCCGTGCCGGCGAACTGGCGCCAGTCGCCGAGGCGGTCCATCTCGAAAAGAAACACCGCCGCCAGTGCCACCAGTTGCAACACCAGCCACATGGATTGGGAGCCGAGCTGGAAACGGCTGATCGCGGTGATGCCGTGAGTCACGATCGGCACCACCGCAAGGGCGCAGATCACGTAGCCGATAGCCAGCGGAATGTGAAACAGGGCTTTGAGCGCCAGCGCCAGGATCGCCGCCTCGATGGCGAAAAATATAAAGGTAAAGGTGGCGTAGATCAGGGAGGTGATCGTCGAACCCATGTAGCCGAAGCCCGCGCCCCGGGTGAGCAGGTCGATGTCCACGCCGTGCTTGGCCGCGTAGTAGGTAATCGGGCAGCCGGTGACGAAGATCACCACGCCGACCATGAGTATGGCGACGGCGGCGTTGGTGAAGCCGTAGCTAAGGGTGATGGCGCCGCCGATGGCCTCCAGCGCCATGAAAGCCGTGGCCCCGAGCGCCGTCATGCTCACCTGCCAGGCGCCGAAGCGCCGCGCGCGCTTCGCCGTGAAGCGCAGGGCGTAGTCTTCGAGCGTCTGGTTGGCTACCCACTGGTTGTACTCGCGGCGTACCCGAAAAATCTTCTGCGTGGCTCGCATGCCTGTCCCTGGTGTGAAGAGTCTCGTCCGCAATCCGTGCGTATGGCCGGGAACTGCGCGTGACAGGGAACATGCAGTTGCAATAAGCGCACCAGTTCGGCGCGAGCAGCGTGGATGGCCAACAGGCCATGGCGGGACGCGGGGTGCAGGGGGCGCGGGCGCAACCGCGCGTCCGCCCGTATTGCCGCAGTGAGCCGATTGTGTGCATCGGGTGAGCCTGTGCCGGCGTCGCTGCGCCGTTTTGGTGCCGGAGTGGAGCATCCGGCAGTGTTCGCTGGTGCCGACGAGTGCTTCTGCAGGCGGTGCCCGCTGACAATTCCAGGGAGTTGACCCTGGCAGTGTCGCCTTCACGCTCGATGCACTGGCTGTCAGAAAACTTTACGCGTCAGCCGCTCAGAGACGCCGCCGCGCCGGGCCCGACAGGCAAGTTACTGAAAGCATGCCGATTAGCCGCAAATGGTATAGATTCTGCAATGGGTTAATAGAATAAGCCGTCTGTTCCAGTTCGGCGCCACGCAGTCGTACTGGCCGGCCAACAATAATTGCAACGGAGAACTCACCGTGCCCGTCCTGTCTTACCTGCGGCGCCTCGCCGTACTTATTGCCATCACCTGCGCGGCACACATGCCCGCAGCCCACGCCGCGCTGCTGGATTTCCGGGTTTCCTCCGCTGACGCCGTCATGGGCGAGTCCGTATCCGTGGATATCGTCGTGAGCGGCCTGGGTGATTTCTCCCCCGACTCGCTCGGCGCCTTCGACGTGTCGGTGGCCTACGATCCAGTTGTGTTCGCGTTGTCTGGCTACACCCTCGGCGCCTTCCTCGGCGACCCCGGTAGCGCCGAGTCGCTGGATGCGAGCGCGGGCGACATCGGCGGCAGCGTCAATATCGCCCAGGTGAGCCTCCTCGCGAACGCCGCCCTGCACGCCCTGCAGCCGGGCGAATTCGCGCTGGCGACACTGGACTTCGATGTGCTCGACCTCGCCATCGGGGCGACCAGCCAGCTCAGCTTCGCCGGCGCCCTGCTCGGTGATACCGGCGGCTCAGCCCTCCCCGCAACCAGCGGCGGACCGGCCACCTTCGTGGGCAGGGCCGAGGTGCCGACCCCCGCAACCGCGCTACTCTTGCTCGGCGGCCTGTTGAGCCTGCGCGCGGCGCGCCGGCGCTAACCAGGCAATAGTACAGTGCTTTGGCAGATACCAGATCGAGAAAAACAAAATACTGCGACACCGGGAGAATGCGCATGCGCCACCTGTCACAAATTCTGATCACAGCGCTGCTGATGACCCTCACCCACCACGCCTACTCGCAATGTGCCGGGCCCATCCCCAGGTCGTGCGACGCCAACGGCGACAACGAGGTGAACTCCCTCGATATAGACGCCATCATCGCGGCCAAGGGCTCGCCGTCGAGCGGACCCGGTGACATGCGCGATATCGACCTCGATGGCATCATCACTGTACTGGATGCGCGCGCCTGCGTGGCCCTGTGCGACCAGGCGGAGTGTTTCCACGATCCCGATTTCCCTGGCTACGAGCTGGTGCGTCTGGAAGACGGCCCCGACCTGCAGGCGCGCACCCTCACCGCGCTCATCGAGGCACAGCCGGGCACGATTATCGAGCTGCCCGCGGGCCTGTTCCATTTCACCAGCGAGCTCAGCGTCAGCAAAGACAACATCGTCCTGCGCGGGCAGGGCATGTCGGCGGCGGGCGGCACGGTGCTGAACTTTGCCGGCCAGACCTCCGGGGCGCAGGGCATTCTCGCCACCGGCAACAATTTCGTGGTGGAAGACCTCGCGGTGGAGGACACGCCAGGGGACGCCATCAAGATGGTGGGCAGTAACGGAGTCACCGTGCGCCGCGTACGCGTGGAGTGGACGGGCGGCCCGGACGAGAACAACGGTCCCTACGGACTCTACCCGGTACAGGCCCGCAACGTGCTTATCGAGGATTCCGAGGTTCGCGGCGCCAGTGACGCCGGTGTCTATGTAGGGCAGTCCGAGATCATCATCGTGCGCGGCAACTACGTGTACGAAAACGTGGCCGGCATCGAGATCGAGAACTCCAAGTTCGCCGACGTGTACGACAACTACACCACGGGGAATACCGGCGGCATCCTTGTGTTCGATCTGCCTGGTCCGCCCGTGCAGGGCGGCGAGGCCACGCGCGTGTTCAACAACAGGATCATCGACAACAACGAGCCCAACTTCGCGCCCGCCGGCAACATCGTGGGCCGCGTACCGGCCGGCACCGGCCTCATGATCATGGCCAACGACGACATCGAGGTGTTCGGCAACACGATCGAGGGCAACAGTTCCTTTGCCACGCTGACGGTCAGCTACTACTTCGTGGATATTGGCGTCAGCAAGCCGACCTATGATCCGGTGCCGGAAAAAATCTTCGTGCACGACAATACCATGAGCAACAACGCCTACGACCCGCAGGGCGACGCATCCCTCGTGGGGCTTGTGCTCGGCATGGACCAGGATCATTTCTACGACAGTTCCGGGGTGGGCACCGATGCCGGCCTGCTGCTGGAGTTTCCCGACGGGCTGGCCGAGAGCCAGGCCATCTGCATCGTCGACAACGGCCCGGAAAGCTCCGTGGGACAGTTCAATGTCTCGGTCATCCTGCACAGCATTCCCGGGGATATCGCCGCGTCCACCGATCCGGCGCTATTCAACTGTACCCACGCATCCCTGCCCGAGATCGAGCTCGAGCCGCCCGTGGATCCCGAGAACCCCGATGGACCCAACCCGCTGGAACTGTGCGAGGTTGAGGGCACGGGTATCAACGCCGACGCATACCTCGCGAACTGCCCGAGCCTCTCGGACTACCGCCTCTTCGCCGACGTGGAAAATCCCCTGGCCGACCCGAATGGCGGCGGTGTCATCTACGACCTGAACACGCCGTTGTTTACCGACTACGCCAACAAGTACCGCTTCGTCTTCGTGCCCGAGGGCGGCCAGGCCGCGTACCGCGACACGGAGGTCTTCGACTTCCCCGTGGGCACGATCATCGCCAAGACCTTCACGGTCCAGCAGGACCTGCGCATCGCCAGCAGCCCGCAGGAAATCATAGAGACACGCCTGCTGATTCACCGCAATGCAGGCTGGGTAGCGTTGCCCTACATCTGGAACGCGGCGAAAACCGACGCGGTGCTGACCCCCGCCGGCGGCGTGCAGCCGATCAGTTGGATTGATGCAAGCGGCAATCCGCGCAGCACCGACTACGTCATACCCAACACCAACAACTGCGCCAACTGTCACGGCGAGGACGTGTTGTTGCCGATCGGCCCGACCGCGCGGTCGCTGAACAAGGATTACGCCTATGCCGGCGGCACCGCCAACCAGCTCGAGCACTGGGGCGCGCTGAATATCCTGAGCGGTGTGCCGGCGGATACCGGCAGTATCCCGGCCATCCCCCTGTGGGGCGACACCAGCGCCTCACTGGATGACCGCGCCCGTGGCTATCTCGACGTCAATTGCGCGCATTGCCATGTCCCCGGCGGCTCCGGCGACACTTCGGGCCTGTACCTGGACTACTTCCGGCCCTTCGGCCTGGAGGTTGGCGAGTGCAAGACACCCGTTGCCGCTGGCGGCGGCTCCGGCGGCCTGAGCTACGACATCGTGCCGGGCAACGCCGCGGAATCCATCCTGGTGTTTCGGATGGCCTCCAACGAACTGGAGGTGCGTATGCCGGAGATCGGTCGCAGCATTGTGCATACCGAGGGCGTCACCCTGATCGCCGAGTGGATCGACGCCATGGCGCCGGTGGCCTGCGGCACGCCGTAGAGCACCGGCCCGCCGGAAGGCCCCGCCACGGATGAGGAAAACGGGGTGGGTGCGATGATGCGCCCACAGGCTTTCTGAAAAAACATCCGCATATGTTAGCGGGCGCACGGTAATCGGATGGGATACTCGGTAGGCTGGTGGTAACTCCATGCTCAAGAGTCGGGCATGCTTTCCCTCGAACCTCCCGAAGCGAGTACAGTCGATGGCTCCGCTCCCCCCTTCTAAGGCAAACCGCTATCAGGTTCTGATTTGCGAAGACCCATTGCCGATCCTGGTGTTTCGCGTCAGGGACGGAAAAGTGATGTTCGTCAATCCAGCGGCTGAGTATTGCCTGAACATCGACACCGGAGAAAACCGCAGTCTCGACGCGCGCAAGCTGTTCGCGCCACAAAGCCGGAATTCCGGGTTCATGGAGCAACTCCTCACCTGTTGCAAAACAGAGTGCTTCGAAGTGCGCATGATCGCCAGAACGGGAGAGCCGTTCTGGGCCGAGGTTACTGTCAAACCATTGCTGTTCGATGGCGATGACTGCGTATTCCTGACACTGACCGATGTCACGGCGCGCAAGACGATGGAAGACCAGCTGCGCAGAATGGCGGAGACCGATTCGTTGACAGGCCTGTGGAACAGACGAAAGTTCATCGCGGAACTGGAACAGGAACAGGAGCGCGTGGAACGCTACATGCGGCCCTGCAGCGTACTGAGCATAGACGTCGACCATTTCAAGGGCTTCAACGATTCCTGCGGTCATGGCGCGGGTGACCAGGCGAAGCTGTGCGGTAGAAATACGATAGTGGCGCTTGAAACCGATCACCCGTACCAGTGGGCCAGTCAGTATTCTGCAGCGACCCCGAAATCCCCTCGAGGTCTGCGCGGATAATCCGGCACGTGATCGCGCTCCCTTGTTAGTGGGCAGGGTCAGTCTTCCTGCAGGCGGTGCTCGGCCTCTCCGGCCAGTACATTTTTGAGGATCTTGCCCGCCGCGTTGCGCGGCAGGGGCTGCGTGCGCAACTCCCACTGGCTAGGAACCTTGTAAGCGGCGAGATGCTGCGCACAGTGTGCCCGTAGCGCGTCCGTGGCGGGCGCCTCAGTGCCACTGGCGACCACCACCGCCTTCACTTCCTGACCCATCTCGGGATGCGGCACACCGATTACCGCGGCCTCGGCCACCTGCGGGTGCAGTTCCAGGCAGTGTTCTATTTCCACCGGGTAGATATTCTCCGCGTTGCGCAGAATCAGGTCGCGGGCGCGGGTGTTGAGATAGAGAAAGTCGCCCTCGAAGTGGCCGATGTCACCGGTGCGCAGCCAGCGCCCCGGAGCGATGGCCTCGTGCGTGGCCTCCGGGTCGCGCCAGTAGCCGAGCATCACCGAGCTGCCGCGAATGCAGATTTCACCTTCGGTACCCGCGGGCAGCGGCTGATCGTGTTCGTCGCGAATGGCGATCTCGATACCCGGGAACACCCGGCCCACGGAGTTCGGATGTGCCAGCAACAGCTCACCCCAGTTGTGTGTGCCCACGCCGGTGGATTCGGTGAGACCGTAACCCACCGCCATGTGGCCGTTGGTGCCGGTGAAACCGCGGGTCATGCGCCCCTGCTGTGCCTCGCTGGTGGGCGCGCCGCCGGACCCGAGGCGTTTTACGCTGGAGACGTCGTAGTCATTGAAACGCGGATGATCCAGCACACGCGACGCCATCCCGCCCAGGGAGGCCCAAGTGGTAACGCGCTCGCGCTGGATCAGTTGCAGTGTTTTTTCCGGGTCGAAACGGCCCACCGACCACACGGTTTTCATGCCCACGGCCAGGCTGGTGATCGCCCCGGTGAACAGGCCGGAGAGGTGAAACAGCGGCGCAGAGAACAGGCCGCAGTTGGGGCTTGCATCAAACTCCTTACCCGCTTCCATATCCAGCATCATCATGCGCAGGCCGCTGAACACGGTGGAGGAGAGAAAGGTCAGCAGGCCCCGGTGGCTCAGCAGCGCGCCCTTGGCGCGCCCGGTGGTGCCGCTGGTGTAGAGAATCAGGGCGGGCTCGTCCTCGTCGATGGTGCAGTCCGGGAGTGTGGCGACAGCGGCTCTTTCAAGCGCGGCGAAATCGTCTTCGATGCACACGATCGGACAGGGCAGGCTGTCCCGGGAGATGCGCGCGAGGCGCTTGCTGTCGCCAATCAGCACTTTGGGTTCTGCGTTGCCCAGCGCGTACAGAATCTCTTCGCGCTGCCACCAGCCGTTGAGCCCGACGCAGATCGCACCGATACTCACGCTGGCCCAGAAGGTGATGATCCATTCGGGGTGGTTGTCGGCGAGAATTGCCACCCGGTCCCCTTTGCCAACGCCGTATTGTTCGCGCAACGCGGTCGCCACGGTGCACACACGCCGGTAGTGTTCGCAGAAGGTGATGCGCTCCCCCTCGCAAATAAGGTATTCGTTGTCGCCGTGGTTGACAGAATTTTCCAGCAGTTCGCGCAGCGAGCGATTGCGCTGCCTGAATACCTTGATGGGCTCGCCGAGCACCTCCTCAATGACGATCTCGAAGGGCCCGCCGGGTGCGATCATTTCCTGTTCTATCTGCTCGACGGTTTTCACGGGCTGCGCTCCTCAGGATCCCGGCAGGGCGTTGATGTCGCCGGGCGCCTGCAACAGTTCGATGCGCGTGCCGTCCGGGTCGGTGACAAAGACCACCTGGCTTCGGTATTCGGGAGTGTTCACGCGGGTATCCTCCAGGCAGTGGCCGCCGGCGCGCAGCACGGCGGCAACCGTGGCGTCGAGATCCACGACGCGAAATGACAGATGCGTGAGCCCTGCACGGTTCATCGGGCGCGGCGCCTCACCGCCCTCGTGACCCGCCTGTGGGTAGTACAGCAGTTCGATACGCATGCCATCGCGCTCCAGGTACACCGCCTGCACCTGCCCGCCGGGCACTTGCAGCAGGGTTGCCGGAGCCTCGCCGGACAGCGCCAGGCGCGACAGCTCCTGAAAACCGAGCACCTCGCAGTAAAAGCTGATGGAGCGTTCCAGCTCGGCCACGCAGAGCCCGATATGTGACAGTCGCAGCGTTGCCATGTTACTCCCCCGACGGGTTTTCCAGCGTGCTTCAGGCGACGATGTCACCCAGTTTTCTGAAATGCGCCGCCGCGTCCTGCGGCAGCACCGGTGGCTGCACGCCGACCGCGTGGCAACCCAGTATGATCTCCGCACTGCGTTCGATGATTTCAACCATATCGGCTGCGCGCCGCAGGCTGCGCCCGGCAACGAGGATGCCGTGGTTGATCATCAGCACTGCCCAGTCGTCGCCCATCGCCTCGCCCACGGCGTCGGCCAGCTCCTGGGTGCCGGGCATGCAGAAGGGGATGCGTGCAATATCGCCGAAGAACGCGGCCTCGGTGGATATGGGCAGGAAGGGCAGGCCGGAATTGGCGAGAATGGTGGCGTTGGGCGCGTGGGCATGAATCACCGCGTTGGCCTCGGGTTTCAGTTCCAGAACACGCGTGTGCATGCACCATTCGCTGGAGGGTGAGCGGCTGCCTGAATCGAGACTCTCCCCCCGGAGGTTGATCCGCACCATCACTTCCGGCTTGAGATCACCCTTGAACAGTCGACTCGGCGTGATCCATAACTCCCCATCGGTGTCGGGTATGCGCACGCTGATGTTGCCACCGGTGGCGGTAACTACCTGCGATTCGTACAGTTCCTGCATGATCTCGACAAGGTCCTGGCGAAGGTCGCCGGGGCCGGCTGCCGGCGGCGCACTGCCTGCGGAGCTTGGCCGCGGTATGGATGCTAGGTCGCCCGGTTCGCCGTGCGCTGCTCGCGCGGCTTTGTAGAGCCGTTCCATGTCGGCGTTCATGTGCTGCAGCGCCATGGCTTTTGCGGCATCGCCCATGAAGGAGATTTCCCCATTCATGGCGCACTCCATAGTATCGATACTGCCGGTGAACATGCCGTCGAGAATTTCAGCGCGCATCTGCAGTTGCACTTCGGCGCCACCGGGCGGCGCGCCGAGCGCGCTGCTTACGCTGCCGCGCTCAAGGCTCAGGTAAAACTCGAGCCCCAGATCGTGCACGGTGAAGTGCAGGGTCAGCGACTGATCCGCGCTGAATGCCCGGATGTCCGGGTCTGCCGCCATGTCTGCGCAAAACTGCGTGAGAATGTTGCGCATCGCCTCGACGATGGCCGTCGGTGCGGCAATGTCTGTTTGCGCGGCAGCCGCCGGGCGTTTTGCCGCGAGTGCATCGCGCTGCAGGTCGGTCACCGCGGGTCCGCCAGCCGCCTGCAGGCGCTCGAGCTCGGCCGCATCGGGCTCGCGGCGCGGGGCGTCCCAGCGGAAGCCGTCCAGCACGGTGGGGTTGAGCACGTTGGCAGGACGTTCGCCGCGCAGCAACTGCAGCAGCCCCTGCGACACGCTGGCACCCTGGTGTGCGGCGACCTCCAGCGTGTTGCCTGCGGAGTGCGGTGTGCAGATGACCGCCGGGTGTTGTACCAGCGGGTGATCGAAACCGGGAGGCTCCATGGCAAAGGTGTCGAGGGCGGCGCCCGCGAGGTGGCCGTTCTCCAGCGCGTCTACCAGTGCCTGTTCGTCGACAAGTGCGGCGCGCGCGGTATTGATGAAAAACGCGCCCGGTTGCATGCGCGCGAACTGTTCCGCGCCCAGCATCCCGGTGGTGGCCGGCGTTACCGCGGCGTGCAGGCTGACGAAGTCCGCGCTGCGCAGCAGCGTGTCGAGATCGACCAGCCGGCAGCCCGCGAGTGCCGCCTGTTCGGGCGTGACGAACGGGTCCGCCACCAGCAGGGTGGCTTCGAAACCCGCCAGTCGCCGGGCCACGGCTTTGCCCACCGCGCCGAGGCCCACGAGGCCGATGGTTTTGCCCCACAGCTCATTGCCCTGCAACTGGCTGAACGCCTGGCCCATCTTGCCCATGTTGCCTGCGCTGCACTCGGGGTCCCGCAGGAACGCCGATGCCGCAGGCAGCTTGCGCGCGAGATTCAGGATGAACGCCACCGTGAGATCGGCCACCGCGACCGCGTTGCGCCCCGGCGCGTAGAGCACCGGCACGCCGAAAGCGGTGCAGGCATCCACGTCCACGTTGACCGCATCGCCGCGACAGGCCGCCACCACACGGAGCCCCGGCAGTTGCTGCAATGCCGCCGCATCCAGCACGTCGACCTCGGTCACGAATATCTGTTTGCCCTGCAGGGCCTGCACCACTCCGGGCCCGGTGAGCAGGCGCTTTGCTTCACGAAAGCTCGCGTACTCCACGTCCATCAGCGGTCGCAGGCGCTGCAGTGAAGCCTCGTCGAAGGCCGCCGAGATCAGCGCCCGGGGCGCTGGTTCAGGCGCGCCAGCGCTCCGCGCTGCAACAGGTGCTTCACGCAGCACACGTGGCAAGAGGTGATCAACCGCCACCGGCGCAGTTGTCGTTTGTGCCTGTTCGCGATAGCGCAGCCAGGTGTCGAAGAGCTGTGTATTTACTGCGGCGTTTTCAGCGCGCGGTGCGAAGTGCCGGCGCTCGTGGCACAGGGCGGCGCAGGCTTGAGCAAAGTTGTTGTAGAGGCCGCTTGCGATGCCGGCGCAGATAGCCGCTCCCAGCGCGCTGGTCTGCCAGGCCTCGGGTACGCTGACAGACGTTGCGCCGATGTCCGCCACCAGTTGCGCGAACACATCGCTGCGTGACAGCCCCCCGCAGAGGGTGACCGAGGTGGTGTCGAGCTGCTTGCTCCCGGCCGCTGCCAGGGTTGCCGCCAGACGCTCGCGATTGGCGCGCAGTGCGCAGGCGCAGCCTTCGGCTGCAGCGCGTGCGAGATGCCGGGCCGGTGCGGGGTCATCGGCGCAGCTCATATGGCTCAGGGCGAGTTGCCCCACGGGCATGGTGGGTGCTGACAGATCGAGCATGTCGGCGCCCAGTGTGGAGAGCATGCCGGCTGCCCCCGGTTCGGAGTTATCGGCTTCCGCGAACAGGCGTAGCTCGGGTTGCGGTGCTTCGGGAAACAGCGTGCGCGCCAGCAGGCTCAGTGAATATCCCATCGCGCCGCTGTTGCTCTCCAGCACCCAGCGCCCGGGCACTGCGTGGTGGGCACCCAGCATTGCGCCGCTTGCATCCAACACGGGTTCATCCAGCACCACCTGTACCGGCGCGGTGGTGCCCGCCACCACGGCGCAGTGTCCGGCTTCGGTGATGGCTGCCCCCAGCAGGCTGAGTTGCGTATCCGCGCCGCCCATCGCGACGCATACGCCTTCCGCCAGGCCGAGATGCGCGCTGGCGGCGCCCGAAAGCCGACCGAGTACGCTGCCCGATTCCACGATGGGCGGGAACAGTGAGCGCGGCAGGTCCATTTCGTCGATCAGTTCCCAGGCCCAGTCTTTGCTGTGCAGGCAGAACAGGCCCGAAGCGCTGGCCTGTGTTGCATCCATGGCGCGCACGCCGCAGAGTTGTTCCGCCAGCCATTCGCCGCAGCCGTACACGCCAGCCGCGCGCGCAAAGGCCTGCGCGTCGTTTCGCTGCAGCCACAGCAGGCGCGCGCTGACATGCATCGGCAAGGAGGAGGAGCCGGTTGTGCGCAGCAGCGCCTCCCCCCATTTGTCTGCGATTTCGAAACACTCGCCGGCGGCGCGCGCATCGTTGTTGGGTACCGCCAGCAACGCATTGCCGGCAGCGTCCGACACCACGCTGCTGAAGCGCATTGCCGAGATGGCCAGTGCGCTGACATCGCTGCCATCGCTGCCTGCCTGCGCGAGTGCATCGCGGGCGGCGCGACCGAGCGCGGCGTACAACTCATCCAGGTCGATATCAAAACCGGTGCCGAAGGTGCCGGGTGCGGCCGTGACACGCCAGGCGCTTGCTCTGCCCGCGAGTGCGCCGGTCTCGGTATTCACCAGCAGGCAGCGCACGCCGCTGCCGCCGAGATCGATACCCATCAGCCAGGGTTTGGGCATGCCTATTATCCTTAAAATGCGCAGGGAAACGTTCCGCCGATTGGGCATCAATGCTATCATCAGACAAGCGTCTTAAAAAGCACGAGGCAGTCCTCCATGAGTGAACGCATTCCCCTTCCCATGCCCTTCGGCTGGTTCCGCGTGGCGGAATCGAAAGACCTGGCGGCGGGCGAAGTGAAGGCCGTGCACTATCTGGGCAAGGATTTCGTGCTGTTTCGCTCGGAGGCCGGCAACGCAAGCGTCATGGATGCCTACTGCCCGCACCTGGGTGCGCACCTTGGCCACGGCGGCGAAGTGGTGGGCGAGAGTATCCGCTGTCCGTTTCATCACTGGCGTTTCGACGGCACCGGGCAGTGCGTGGAGATACCCTATGCGCAGCGTATTCCCGCGCGGGCGCAGCTTAAAACCTACCCGAGCTGTGAGAAGAACGGCATTATTTTCATGTGGCACCATCCGCACGACACGCCGCCCCACTGGGAGGTACCAGACATTCCGGAGCTGGTAGCGGAAGAGGGCTGGCTGGATATTGTCTATCACACCGCGCGCGTGCGCAGCCACCCGCAGGAAATGGCTGAAAACGTGGTGGATTCGGCGCATTTCCGCTACGTGCACGGCACGCCGGATATTCCCGACAAGACCTTCACTTTCGACGAACATATCATGCGCGCGTATCAGGGCCTGACCTTCACCACGCGCGAGGGCGAGCTCAAAGGCAGTGTGGACATCGAGTCACACGGCGGCAGTATCGGCATCACGCGGTTCAAGGGCATTGGCGAGACGCTGCTGGTGATTACCGGCACGCCGGTGGATGAGGAACTGCACGAGTCGATTATCCGTTTTCGTTCCAGGGTGCTGGATGGCGATGCAGCCACGGCAAAGGCCATTGGCGATGCCTTCATCGCCGAAGTCACGCGCCAGCACAGCCAGGACGTGCCCATCTGGGAGCACAAAAAATTCCACGAGAACCCGGTGCTGTGTGACGGCGACGGGCCAATTCACATGATTCGCAAGTATTACCAGCAGTTTTATGTCTGAGAATCAGCTTGCAAAATGATTCCGGGAGCGCCTGCAAATGAATAACGCGCCGTTCATCGTGATCACAGCCGATGCGCATGCCGGCGCTTCCATTGGGGCCTATCGCGATTATCTCGAAAGCGAATACCACGCGGAATTCGACGCCTGGCGGGAGAATGCCCGCAGCCCGGCTATAAAGCATGTGAGCAAGAAAAAGGAAAAGAACTGGAACTCGGCATTGCGGCTGAACGACCTGCAGTCGGACGGCGTTGTCGGCGAAGTGATATTTCCCAACACCGTGCCGCCGTTTTATGCGCAGCCTTTCCACATTTCACCGCCCCCGACGCCGCAGGATTATCGTCTGCAACTTGCCGGAATGCGCGCGCACAATCGCTGGCTGGCAGAGTTTTGCGCCGAGGCGCCCGCACAGCGTGCTGGCATCGGCCTCATTCATCTGAACAACATTGACGATGCCATCGCGGACGTGGAGTGGATAGCCAGGCACAATCTGCGCGGCGGTGTGCTGCTGCCGCTACCCTCGCCTACAGAGTCGCACCTTGAGCCGTTGAATAGCCCGCACTACGACCGCTTGTGGGCCGCCATCCAGGACTGCAACCTGGTGATGAACCAGCACTCCGGGCAGGGTTCCCCCTACTACGGCGAAGCGCAGGGTTCGAAAGCGCTGTGGGCCATGGAAATGTCGTTTTACCTACAGCGCGGCTACACCAGCCTGATCATGGGCGGCGTGTTCGAACGCTTCCCGCGGCTGCGCTATATACTCACTGAATCGGGCAGCGCCTGGGCGCCGCGGCTCATGCAGCAGATGGACGCCATGTACCTGGCATGGAAGGCGGGCTATATCGGTGAGATCGATACCTCGAAAGACCCTGCGCTGCAGGAGCCGCCCAGTTTCTACGCGAAACGCAACTGCTGGTACGGCGCCAGCTTTCCCTCGGTGGCCGATGTGAAAGGCCGCTATACAGTGGGCGTGGATCGTGTGCTCTGGGGCAATGACTATCCACACTATGAAGGCTGTTATCCCTACTCGCGCGAGAACATGCGCTTTGCATTTTCAGAAATAGATGAACAGGAAGTGCGCATGATGCTGGGCGAAAACGCGGCTGCGCTGTATGGGTTTGATCTGCAAGCGCTGCGCGCTGCGGCGGACAGCGCCAATATCACGCCGGCCCAGGTGGCCGTGCCGCTGGATGAGATACCGGCGGATTCCACCTGTATTACGTTTCAGCGGGCGCGCGCGATGGCTGCCAGCTGAACCTGCTGTGTCATCGCTTGAGGGTGATTTCTGAACCGCGGGTATTCGCGGCGCAGGACACTGCCGTCGGTGGACGCACCGCCAGGCCCGTGGCATGCTCGATACGGAGGACTGTGAGCGCGCAGCCGCAAACTGACGCAGGAGAATAGCAATTGACGAGACCATCGGTATCGGGTGAGTTCGAGGCCTTTCTGGCACGCTACCCCGATACGCGGATGCTGGAAGTATTAACGCCCGACATGAACGGCATTTTTCGCGGCCGGCGCATCCGCATCAGCGAGTGGCAGAAGTTGCAAAGCGGAGGACTCAGAGCGTCCCTCTCGCAGGCACTGCTAACCACCACGGGGAATTACCGGCACGAGGTGGAGGCTGGCCTTGCCGGTGGGGAGCCGGATCGAACCCTGCTGCCCGTGCCGGGTTCCCTGGCGCCAGTGCCATGGCTGGATTCACCCACGGGACAGGTTATCGCCAGCCTCTATGATGAACAGGAACAGCCCTGTTGGTCGGACCCGAGGCATTTGCTGGACCGCGTTGTAACGCGCCTGAGGAATGCGGGACTGCGGCCGGTGGTGGCCACCGAGCTGGAGTTCTTTCTGCTGGCGCCCGGCTACGCGCAGAATCCACGCCCACTGTGCGGCGGCGCCGACAGCCCCGGCGGGGCGCCTGCGGGTGATCGCGCTGCCGCGCTCGAAGACCTGTGGGCGAACGACGCCTTTATCGACGAGATGCATGCGGTGTGTGATGCGCAGAATGTACCGCTTACGGCGATTCAGCGGGAAAGCGCTCCGGGGCAATGGGAAATCAACACCCACCATGTGGAGGACCCACTGCAGGCCTGCGATCATGCCCTGCTGCTCAAGCGCATCGTCAAGGGCGTGGCGTTTCGTCACGGTATCGGCGCGACCTTCATGGCCAAACCCTTTGCCAACAGCGATGGCAGCGGCCTTCATGTGCACACCAGTTTGCGCAATGCGCAGGGCGAAAACCTGCTGCTGGACGCCGACAACCACAGCACGCCGGCGGTGTCGGCCATGTTGCAGCATGCCGTTGGGGGTCTGCTGGCAAGCATGCCCGACGCAATGGCGATTTTCGCGCCGAATGCGAATTCCTACCGGCGCTTTTTGCCGGGCACCTGTGTGCCGCTTTCGCCCTGCTGGGGATATAACCATCGCGATGTCAGCGTTCGGCTGCCGGTAGCCCGTGGCGACAACTTCCGGCTGGAACACCGTGTCGCGGGCGCCGATGCCAACCCGTATCTGGTTGTGGCGGCGGTGCTGGCGGGGATGCTGCTGGGAATAGAGCAGCGGCTTGTGCCAGCGCCCATGCTGGAGGAGGCCTCTGTGCTGCCCTCTATGACGGCGCGTCTGCCGCTGCGCTGGGAACAGGCCCTGGATGTCGCCGCGCAATCTGCATGGCTGCCGAGCGTGTTTGGCGAAAGCTACACCAAGGCGTTTCTGACCATGCGGCGGGTAGAGTGCGATGCTTTTCACAGGCATGTGCCCGATATCGACTACGCCTGGTATCTGCGTTCCGTTTAACGGTATTCGCCCGGCGGTGCTCCCGGGAGTGCGCCACAGCTCCCGCCCAACTGCCCGCCTGCACAGTTCTCAGCGGCCTGCCGGCGTCACCTGGCGGAACGTCAGGTTGATACGTGGCGCATGGCAGCGCGCGGTCTTGCGAATACCGTGCTTCCAGTTCTCCTGGGTGGCGCCGCGCATCACCAACAGGCTGCCGTCTGGCAGGTCGATGCTGCGTGTAGGCAGTTCGCCCGCGGTCTTGTGTTTGAAGTACATGCGTCGGGTGGCGCCGAGGCTGAGCGAGGCAATCACCGGCTCCGGCCCCAGTTCCGGTTCGTCGTCGGCATGCAGGCCCATGCTGTCTTTGCCGTCGCGATAGTAGTTCAGCAGCACGCTATTGAAGTCGCACCGGCAGAGATATTCAACCTGCTTGCGCAGACGCGCGAGTTCCGCATTCCACGCCTGTGGCGAATGGCTCAGGCCCGAGTAGGTGTAGCGGGCGCCGGAATCCCCGAACCAGGCTATCAGCCGTGGCTGCATGTGGGTCTTGCCGTAAACGGTAATATGCTCCTCGCGCCAGGGAACCTCCGCGATCAGCCGCTGTAACAGGGCGCTGGTATCACGCAGGCCTGCGTCGCTGAAGTACAGCAACTCCGCGCCGGGAAGATCAATACGTTCCGGCGTGTCTGCGGGCTGTAGCGAGAATTGGGAGGTCAGTGACACACGCCAAGCATAACATTCGACGAGGCGCTGCCGCGAAAGTCAGCGAGCTAAAGCCAGTGAAGCGGTCGGGCTTCAGCCGCGCTCTCAGATCACCAGTTCAGGTTGCGCCACGAGCATGACGTCGCGGTTTCGACGCGCCTCGTGTACGCCGGCCACCGCGCTGCAGAACAGCTCATCCAGCGCTTTGCCGGTACCGCCTTCGCACTCAAAGGAACTGCGTCCTTCCTGGACCAGAGCCATCACCATCAACAATTCCCTGGGATCCAGGTGAATGGTTGCCCCTTCGGCATTGTGATTCATCAGGTTCATGGTTATTTCCTCCATACGGTCTTGTGCGGGCAGGTCTTGCGAGGCGGGCGCGCTGCCAGTTCGGGCGCGCCACACCAACGCTGTCCCGCCATTCATTTGTAGCAAGCGCCGAGCGCACCGCCAAAGAATAATGTGCGAAAAGTGTAGATAATCGAGAAGCCCGGGGGCGCTCAGGGGTATCTCGCATCCGCGGCAGATTGCTTCTATCATGAGGCGCAACGCGAACGCTGGAGACAGCAACATGGATGCGTCCACACAAGCCACCACCGTGCAGATAGATATAGTGTCAGACGTGGTCTGCCCCTGGTGTGTGGTGGGCTATCTCCAGCTTCGCGAGGCGCTGGCTATGCTGTCTGAAGACGTGGTGGGACAGGTGCGCTGGCACCCTTTCGAACTCAATCCGCAGATGCCCGCACAGGGCCAGGATCTCCGCGAGCACCTGGCGGCGAAGTACGGGGCCAGTGAGTCGCGTGGCACAGCAGTGCGCGAGCGGCTGGTCAGCGCAGGCGAGGCGCTCGGCTTTCGCTTTGATTATTTCGAGGGCATGCGCATGGTGAATACCTTTCGCGCCCATCAGCTTCTGCACTGGGCGCAGGCGCAGGGGTTGCAGACCGAATTGCAGATGGCACTCTTTTCAGCCTTCTTCAGTGAGCGGCGCGATGTCAGTGACCCTGCTGTTCTCGTTGAGACCGCGGCTGCTGCCGGCCTCGATGCGGGCGCGGCGGAGGAAGTGCTGGCCGATGGCCGTTACGAAGCAGCGGTAAGGGAGGCGGAGCGCTACTGGCAGGAGCGCGAGGTATACGCGGTGCCGACGTTCTTTTTCGATCAACAATACAGCGTACCGGGCGCGCAAGAGGCTGAAACCTTCGCGCGAGTTTTGCGCAAGCGGGTGGCTGCTAACAAGTCATGACGGTCGAGTCTGGATCCGATGAAGACGCTCTGCTGCGAATCCGTTGTAGTGACCAAACGCTGCTGGCATGCAACCCGCCGGCCTGTGCTTTGCTGGAGCAGCCCGCCGAGAGTTTGAGCGGCTCACACTGGATGCAGGCGCTCGGATGCGATCCTGCCACGCGGCTTGCGCTGGAGCCTGTGTTGCACGCGATGGGCAGGGTTTACCTGCCGGTATTCATGCTGCGCGCTGGAGGTGAGAACGAGCTGCCGGTGGCGGGCATGCTGCGCCCCGCCGGTGAGCAGGCTGCAACCGAGCGGGTGTTGTATCTCTGGCGCGTACACGATGGCTGTCTCGACACACTCGCAACGCCCCCGGGAGCATCGGATGTGTTGGCGGTATTCGGGCTGGACTGCCTGCGTGCCACGCAGTTGCCCGGGCAGGAGGAAACTACAGTCCTGCTGCAGAAAATTCGCGACAGCCTGGCGGATATCGTACGTCCGGGGGATGCGGTGGCAGCACCGGTGGACACTGCAATTCTGGTGGTGTTGCACGATGTGGAACTCACCGCCGCGCGAGATATCTGTCGCGCGCTGCTCTCGCACCTGCACCGCAGTCACGCGCGAGGCGGCCTGCGGCTCTGTGTGGGTCTGGCGCGCATGCACAGTGATCGCAGCGCTCAGGCGACCCTGCTTGAAGCCAATCGGGCCTTGTTGCGCTCGCTGTATGCGGGCGCGCAGGAGCAGTTGCGCGAAAGCAGGGCCGACGATTTCGCGCTGCTGGTGGCCGCCGCCCTGCATGCCGATGGCCTGTTCAGTGCCCATCCTGCTGCAGCCGGTACCGGGCTGCAAGCGGCACCGGCGCCCGCCAGGCGTGCGCCACCGCCGTCGCTGCAACCCGTCGAGCGGGGCATTGAGGGCTATGTCGCCGACAATATGGAAGGTGCGGTCGATCAGGCCATGTTCCTCGCCGCGCTGGATGTGCCCATTGCGATTCTGGGTCCCGCCGGTACCGGTAAAATGTATGTCGCCAGAATCATCCACGAGGCGACTGGCGCGGCGCCCGACATGCTGGTGCAGATTGACTGCCGCGAGTTTCGCGGCCGCAATGAGGCCAACAAGCGGTTGTCGCGGGAGCTCGCGGGCAGCGAGGGCAGGACGCTGGTGTTTAAATCCCCGCACCTGATGCACGCCGATGTGCAACTCAAGCTTGCACGGCAGATTAGTTCGCGCACCCTCGCCGACGTTAGCCCGCCGCGGTCACTCCCGCGGGCCAAGCTGATTGCCCTGTTCCCCGACCGGCTGGAACGGCTGATGCGGCGCGGAGAGCTCAGCACGCCGCTGGCCAGCGCGTTCGCCGGCTTTCCGATCACCGTGCCGCCCATCAAGGATCGGAAACAGGCGGTATTGCGCTGGGCGCACAAGATTCTCGGCCAGGAGGGCGCCCGCCGGGATCGCGACCTGAAAGGTTTTACGCCCGATGCCGAACGCGCGATGCTGCTGTATGACTGGCCCGGCAACATCAGCGAGATGCGTCAGTGCATCAGTGCCGCGCTGGACAGAACCGACAAGGACTGGTTGACCCCGGTAGATCTGGGTCTGTTCAAGGGTATCGATCCCGAGGGAACAGCCTTCGTTGCCGATTCACAGCCGTTTCTCGAAGTGGCGCAGTCCGCCGGCGAGGAGACCGACGCCTATGTGCCCTCTGCCATCGAGCGTCTGGATGTAGCCCTGGCGGAAGCCGTGAATTCGATGCTCGCTGTGGAGTTGCTCAAGCCGCTGGGCGCATGGCTGGAGGACGATATCGTGCTCGCGGTACTTGATCGCTACCGCGGCGACCTGCGTCGAAGTGCGGGGTTCCTGCACACCAGGCCTCGCAATATCAGCCGCTGGTTACCGAAAATTCAGGAGCGGGAGGAAGAGCGAAGCAGCAGCGCCCTGTGGCAACAACCGGCCAGACTGCTACGCGAGTGGGCACGCGAGTCTCCGCAACTGGAGGAATCACCCCTGGCTGTGTTGGAAGGCACGCTGCGGGCGCACGTTGAGCGCCAGGCGGCGGGCATGAGCGCGGCCAAACGGGCGCTTATCATGGGCGTTTCCACGCCTACCTATCTCAAGCGATTGCGCGAGGCGGGTGAACGATGAAGCCGCAACGCCAGGCGCAGGAACCGGATGACTAGCCATGCAGGAAAAGGACGCGAAGAAAGCAGGGCGCAAAGCGCGCCGCAATGACAGAGGTCGACCGGAGAAGACGGTGGATGACTATGCGCAGGAGTTCGATCAGCTGCGTGAGACCGAGTTGCCCATAAGTCTCGGGTTTTCCGCACGCCTCAACATGCTCTGGGATCTGGCCGGCGCCGCGCCCCCGCAAACCGAGGGCCGCCTGATCAGCGTGATGGGCATAAACCGCGAGTGGCGTGAGTCAGACGTGCGCAAGTGGTTGCAGAAAGACGTGCTGCCGTCACGCCTCGACCTGCACAACATGGTGCGCTTTCTCGTTGCCCAGTTGGATGAGGGGCAGGATGTGCGCCGTTGGGAGGCCTTCCTGGTATACGGCTCGCCCATCGTGTCTTCGCCGGTGAGTAGTGCGATGTACCGTGAGGACCAGACGCGGCGCGAGATCGCCTCGACGATCTTTGCGCAGATCACGGATGAATACGGCATTCCTCCCTCGGCCTATGCAGCCGATGAAGTGTTCCAGCGCTGCCTGACCCTGATGCACAAGTTCAATATCTATGAACTGCGTGATTTTCAGTCTGGTCACCTGGAGCCCTTCAAGAACTATATGTTTCCCGCGCAATAGCCAGCCCCGGCCTTTGCGGGCCGGGCCTGAGAGTTATGTAAATGCCCTCATCATCGCCGATGTCAAGAGATTCCACCGCGCCCCGGCAAGCCTGGTAATTTTACCGTCTCGAACCGCGAAGACCCGGTATAAAAGGGCTTTGCCGATTCCGCTGATCGCAGTTGCCCGCTCCCGCCCTCTCGAAAAGTCTACTTTCTGGAGAAATCTCCAGTTTTAGCTTGAAGCACTTCCGGCGCTTACAAATACTGTGATGGCATCTTCAACGGCGCGCTCAGGCTGCGCCACTTGGGAAAAATACGAGGGCGAAAATGAGTAACGCAACCGAAGAGATGGACATCAGCGGCGTCAAGGTCGCCGTTGTCGACGATGCCAAAACCATTCGAATGATGATGTCACATACGCTGCGCGGCATGGGCTGTGAAGTGGAGTGTGCGGAAGACGGCTACAAGGCGCTGGGTATGTTGCGCCGCTTCAAGCCCGATCTCATCTTCCTCGACATCACCATGCCGGAACTGGATGGCTACCAGACCTGTTCTTTGATCCGCAATGCGGAAGATACGAAAAACACACCGGTGGTAATGCTTTCTTCATCGGATGGCATTTTCGATATCGCCAAGGGGCAGGCGCGCGGCGCCACGGCCCACGTCACCAAGATCCCGCCGGACAGCGTCCTGCGAGAGCTCATCTTCAATCACACACAGAAGAAGGCGGCTGCCTGAGCATGGCTATCTCGGCGCTACAGTCCCTGGAACTGATTGAACGCCTGCACGCGTATGACGGCGTCGCGCCGCCCAAGCGTGAAAACGAGGGGCGCATGCAGTGGGTGGGTACGTTTCTGGGTGTCGCTGGTGTGCCTGTGCTCGTCGGCGAAGGTGAACTGGCGGAAGTCATAGAGACGCCGCGTGTCACCCCCATCCCCGGTACCAAGGCCTGGGTGCTGGGCGTTGCGGCTTTCAAGGGTGGCCTGTTGCCGGTGCTGAGTGGTGATGTGCTGTTTCGCAACCGCAGCTACACCGGCCGCGTGCGTGACTACAGCATGGTGATCAAGCGCCCCGGTCTGTATTTCGCTATCACCTTGAGCAGTGTGCAGAGAGATATCCGCTTTCCGCTTGAAGAACGCATCATGGATCACCCGGTAGACCCGGATTTTGCCAGGTTTACGCTGGGAGGCTTCAAATATAGAGGCGAGTTTCTCGCCGTGCTGGACATAGACAAACTAGTGGGAGACGAGGACATATCCAATGCCGCCGCCCCACGAGATTCTTTGGCGAAGGGGAAGAGCAATGAAAACTAAAATCAAGAATGGAGCGTCCAGTTTCTGGGTAGTCGTAATGACGCTGGGAATCGCTGCCTGTCTGGGCGGAGTGTTGTACACCTTCTACATGATCCAGGAGGAAGCAGGGCAGGAAGGCGAACACCGTCTTGCGGCGCAGCAGATGCGCCTGCTTTCCCAACAGATCGCAGCCAATGCGCGGGCTTCCGCGCAGGGTGACAGGGCGACCTTTGAGGATCTGAAGAGCAACATCGGCAGCTTCACCATGGAGCTTGGCCAGATGCAGGCCAGTGACCTGGAAAGCGAACTGGAGCGCATCAACGAGCGTTGGACGCCGGTGATCGATTCCAGCAGAGCGCTGCTTGGGGCGAGTGACCGGGTCGTATTCCTGCACTCGGTATCCGCCGAACTCGAGCAGAACATCAAGCCGATTCAAAGCGAATTCGCCGGGGTAGTGGATATCCTGCGCGACGAAGACGTGTCATCCGAGACCATCGTCGCGGCACAGAAAACGCTCTGGCTGACCGAGCGTATAGCTCGCAACATCGAGAAAATCCTCGCCGGGGGCAGCGAAAGCCAGGCGGCAGCCGACGAGTTCCGCACGGATGCGGCGGACTTCATGCGCATTGTCGACGCGCTGAATAACGGCAGCCGGATCATGGGCGTCGACCAGTTGACTGATCCCGATGCGCTCGAGGCAGTGCGGCAGGCCTCCAGTCTGTTCAGTGTGGTATCAGCTTCCATTGAGCAGATTGCAGGTGCCTCACCCGAGTTGAGAGAGGCGGCGCAGGCGCGCGAAGCGATTATTGTGAACTCCGATGCGCTCTCGGATGCCGTATCCGCGCTGGAGCCCGCAATCGAGAAAATGGCTGTCGCCAAGCTGGGTAACCGCAGCACGCTGATGGCTTTCTTCGGGGCCCCCGCGCTGCTGTCGGTGGGTCTGTTGGTCGCGATGTACCGCTCACAGCGTCGTCGTGTGCTCTATACCGAGCAGGGTGTTTCCGCCATTAACGGTGCCCTGGTGAAAATCGCTGAAGGTGACCTGACGGTGAAAGTGCCCGAGAGCAACTCGGTAACACGCGAAATCGCCCGGGAGATCAACGCGTCTACCCAGCGGCAGCGCGAATTGATCCGCAATATCAAAATGCCGTTTGAGGTTTCCAAGGAAGGCATCAAGGCGATTGGTGTGTCTGCCGAAGGGCAGGTGGAGAAGGGCCGCGAACTGACTCGCTCCGTAGCTGATTCAGTGGCGGCCACCACCGAGATGGTGCGCACCAGCGAAAAGATCAAGGCATCGACCGGGGAAGCGGCAACCACCTCCGAGCGCAACCGTCAGCGAGTGGCACAGGGTTACGAGCTTACCAAGGATATGTCCAAGGCTTCTGCCGACGTGCGAGAAGCCGTGCAGGAAACCTCCAAGTCGGCGAAACGTCAGGGGGAGCTTATCCAGTCGGTAACGTCTGCGGCCGAATACATCCAGGCGCTGAATACCAAGATCTCGGTAGTGGCAATCAACACGCGGATTGAGGCGGAGAAAGCCGGCGAGCACGGGCGGCCCTTCCTGGGTATCGCCGAGGCCATCGGCGATTTGCTGCGCGAGGCGGAAGAAGAGGGTCGCAAGATCATCTCCGAGGTTCGCATGCTGCAGAACCTGTCCGCCGACAACCTGGCAAGCATGGAAAACACCGTGGGTACGGTGGTGACCATCCTCGAGTACATCGAGCGCCTCGACAGCTCGCTGGAAGAAATCAACGCGGGCTCTTCGGCAATCACATCAATCATTAACTCGGTGGACGATGCCGCAGGCCAGTCCGCCAGCACCTCGCGCCTGATCAACTCCGCGATGGACGAAATTCGTGAACGCAACCTGGATATCAGTGAATACAGCGAGTCCACGCAGGTGGGCGTGAAGAGTCTCATGTCTTCCATGCGCGAAGTGGCAGAGAGCCTGAGCCAGTTCAAGATTGCGCAGGACGAGCGAGACGGCCAGGTGAATATCGCGGAAGTGGAAGACCTGAAACAGATTCAGAGCGCCACCAGGATTTATCGCGAAGAAGAAATGCAGGCGATGGAGAAAACTCCAGACGTGCGGGCATCGGTGTAACCACCAATGCCCTCGCGGGCGCTGAGTCTATAGGGAGGCAAGCAGTGAACAAGAAACCGGACATCGTATCGCTCAAGTGGGTTACCGGCTTGATGAACGCCCAGGCCGATCATGCCGAGGCGGCGTTGGTGGAGTACAGCAACGACCCCTCCCAGAGGCAGTCATTGTTGCGCTGCATGTGGGCTGTGCACCAGATCACATCTACCCTGCGTGCGCTTGGAATGTACAAGGCCGAGATGCTTACGCTGGAGATGGAGCGCAGTCTCAACTTTCTCTACAAAGACAAACTGGTGGGAGAGCGTCGCAAACTGGCGATGGGCGGCCTGATGCAGGCGCTGAAGATTATTCCCGCCTATCTCGATTACACGCAGAGCGTGCGCCAGGACACCGGGCATGGCCTGGAGCAGTATGTGAATGACCTGCGGCGCTGGTCCGGCGAGAAGCCGCGTCCCAGGGCTTTCTTTTTTCATATGGAGATACCCGCGGAGCTGGGAATCAGCCAGGACGCCGCGAGAGGCTCTGATGAGGAGATCAAGGCCCGCGCCAATGTCATGCTCGCGCTGTATCTGGAAATGGCCAAGCAGGGCCTGCGCCGCCGCAACGTGGGCGACAGTATGAAGACGGTGGCGCGCATCGCTCGCAAGATGCAGTTGCTGTTCGCGGGCTCCTTGCCCGAACGCTACTGGCTGACGATGATCGGTCTGTGTGAAGGCATTGCCGGCGGGCTGATCGTGCCGGACGAATGTATTGCCCAGATCTTCAAATCCGGCGCCTTTGCAATCAAGTACGCGCGTGAAAATGGCGGCCAGGTTGATGATTCGATGGATTACGATGGCTATCTGCAGCAGATGCTTTACTACATCGCATCCTGCCGCGGCAGGCCTGTGCACATCGCGAATGTTCGCGAGGTGTTTGGTATCGACGAATCCACGCTGCAGGACGCCAACCATGGCCTGATTCACAGCGACGCGATCATTATTGCCATCAATGGCGCTCTCGGTCAGTTGCATACGGTAATGGAATTTCTCAACGCCAACGACCTCAGCGCAATGTCGCTCAAGGATGAGGAAGCTGGCGCTGACCTGAATGATGCGCTGGAGGCGGTGCAGGCGGCTGAAGATCGACTGATCGCAGCCGGACAGATCGCGCATGCGGACTCGCTGGGCAACGTGGCGAAACGCTTCAAAGCCATTGTCAGCAGCCTGCAAAGTGGTGCCGGCCACTCGCACGCCAATACCATCGACCAGATTATCCGCGGCATCGTCGACGTGACACTCGACCTGGAGCACAAGATCCATCATGGCCTTGGCAGCTCCGTATCGGGGCGTGAATACGAGCGCCGGGAAAGCGTGGTCAATGCCACTTTCAAGCAAATGGGACTGGTAGAGAACTCCCTGCATCAGATTTTGCGTCGCAAGGCGCTGAAGAGCGCACTCGACAAGAAGCCGGCGGATGAGTCCGGCACCCTGCGATTGACGCTGGCTCTGAACCGTTACCTGAACAAGTCCGACAAGGGCCACGACGAGTTGCGCCAGGCCGTGCGCGACGCAGACAACGGCGATCCGGATCTGGATCTGCTGCACACTCTCGCGTCGCGATTCCTCGACGAGCAGGAAACCCTGCCCGATCGCAAGGCGATAGACCAGGCACTGGCTTCGCTGGATACGATAACCGGCGCGCTGCAGTTCGCGTCCATGGATCGCGAGGCACGCGTCATCGAGCGCTGTCACCGCTGGTTGGCCGCTGCGAGCGATGCCGGCGCCGTGCGAGAGGACGATGCTTTCCGCTGCTTTGCCGAGGCTTTTGCGCAGCTCGAGATGCACATGCAGCGTTCGTTGGTCGATCCACTCGATGACACCTCGCACATGCTGGCCCTTGCAGAGCAGCGTGCGGCGGAACTCGGTCAGTTCATGGCCAGATTGTCCCCTGGTCGCAAAGCCGGTGCTATTGCGTCGGGGGCGTCGCCCCAGGCTTCTCTGGTCAAGGATGCCGCGATCGCGCCGGAGTTCCGCGAGGTTTTTATCGAGGAAGCGGAAGAGATTACAGCAGAGCTTGCACGGCTGACCACTGAATGGCTGGGCGAGCCCGGGGCGAACGATGTGTTGCGCGATATTCGCCGTCATTTCCACACCTTCAAGGGTAACGGTCGGGCGGTGGGCGCCAATGTACTGGGCGAACTCGGCTGGGCAGCGCAGGACATGCTCGATCGTTCGCTGGACGGCGAGCTTGCGCCGACGGCGGAAGTGCGCCAGCTGGTGAGCGAAGTTGTTGAGGCGCTGCCGGCGCTGGTGGAATCCTACAACGGTGAGGAAGGCCCGGACGTTGAACGCATCCGCACGCTGACCAACCGCTGTTTTGCGGCTGCCAACGTGGGTGGCAGCAGCGGTGGTGGTCAGGCGGCCCAGGCAGACGACAGTCTCGGGATGCGCGCGATCAACGCTACAGAACCCCTGTCGCACTGATCGGGTTGAAACGTCGCCGTATGAACGGGAGAAGAACGATGCAGACGGATAAGAGTCCTGGGGCACATGAGGCTGACGAGATCATTGATGTCGAGGAGCAGACCGAAGAAGAAAGGTTGCAATGGCTTCTTGAAATGGATCTCTCCGAGCCCGAGGAAACGCTCTTCAAAGTGGACGGCGAAGAGTATCGGGAAGAGGATTTGTCGGCCTTTGAGGCTGAGGTGGCCGCTCGCCCGATGTTCCGTGGCAATGCCGGCGGTGACGACCTGGCGAACTATGTTGATGAAGTGATCGTCATTTCTTCAGACAGTGCCCGCAGCGATATCTACGGCAACTCCAATGTCACCGACGACGTGGAGCAGGAAACCCAGCAACAGATAATGGCGATTGATTACTCGCGCCGCAATGCGAGGGATGACAATGCGCGGGCGGACGAGCCTGCACTGGATGAAGGCACCGACATACTGGGCCTTGCGAGCGATGACGACATTGGCGAGACCTTCCTGACCATCAAACGTGTACGCGGACACAGGACTATCGTGGGCGAGACCAGCGCAAGCGACAATGCCCCATCCGCCCGGCCGGACATGCAGGCGCTGCAGGACGCCCCGGTCACATCACGCGTGGCGGACCCGGCAGAGCAACGGGTCGCCAACGAGACTGGCGAAGAAGCGGCGCCGGAAGAACTCGCGGCTGGCCGGGCCGACGGTGCCGTGGCAGAAGATAACACCGGGATTACGGCCCAGGAGCCCACGCTTGCCGATGTGATCGGCGATGAGCTGGATGCCGGTTGGGATCTGGAAGCGATGGCGGATGAAAGCTCTGCCACGGTGTCCGAGGCTGAGCTTGACGCCGGCTGGAACCTGGATGAAACAGTGGATGAGGCTGTTGTTGCCGCGCCCGAGGCTGAGCTTGATGCCGGCTGGAACCTGGAAGAAACAGTACATGAGGCTGTTGTTATCGCGTCCGAGGCTGAGCTTGACGCCGGCTGGAACCTGGATGAAACAGTGGATGAGGCTGTTGTTACCGCGCCCGGGGCTGAGCTTGACGCCGGCTGGAACTTGGATGAAGCAGTAGAAGAGGCTGTTGTTGCCGAGCCCGAAGCTGCGCTTGAGGCCGGCTGGGATCTGGATGAAACAGTGGATGAGGCTGTTGTTGCCGCGCCCGAGCCTGATCTGGATTCCGGCTGGGACCTGGCCGAAACGGCAGGTGGTGCACCGGAGGCCGAGGCAGTCGAGGCGACCGGGAGTGCGGAAGCCGCTGTATTTGCTGAAGATATTTTTGATGATCTGCTAGCGGACGATTTCGCGGACGGCTGGCAAGTGGCAGATAGCAGCCTGAATGCTGACATCGATGACGCATTCTCCGTTTTGGGCCCGGATCGTGTGGGCGCCAGCGACGACATCTGCGGTATCGATGTCGAGGAATTCAGGGTAGACGAAAGGTCTGAGCCGAGCGTGGATTTCAGCGACACAGCGCCTGCCGCTGCAGTGGAGGAACCCGCTGCTGCCGGTCAGGCTATCGCGGCCAACGACCCCTCGGACCTCGCCTGGTGTATCCCCGCGCACATCAAGTTCAGTTACACAACGGTCAGTGGTGTGGAGATATTTGCTGACTTTCTTGACGCATTTATCGAAGAGGGCTCGGCAGAGGTTGAAAAGCTCGAGGACCTGATCAGCGAGTGGGAGCAAGACGCAACGGCAGAGGAGGTGTATGCGGGAGTTACCAGAACGCTGCACACGTTGAAGGGTATTGGCAAGGGTGTGGGCCTGCAGCGGTTCGGCACGCTGATTCACAATTTCGAGACGCTACTCGACGCGCTGCCGCGGCCAGATGCCAGTGCCGCACCGGATTATTTCCGTGTCGTCAACGTCTGGCTGGATGCTGTGGTGCGCGCCATTGAGTTTGTCGGCAAACAGCGCCAGGACATCGCAAGCGAATTGCCGCAGGCTGTAGCGCACGGAGCTGTCGCACCGGCGACAGATGATCCGGTAGTTGAAGAAGATATTGCGCAGGCAGCCGCACCGGCTGTCGTGGAAGAGTCGAAGCCTGCGGCGGTGACGCAGTCGCCGGCGGCGGCTGAGCGTGAGAAGAAGCGCGATCAGCAACTGGCTGATGAAGGCGCCAAGGCGCTGGCGGCACAGCAGTCTGTGCGTATCACGCCTGAGAAGCTTGATCACCTGTTGAATCTCGCCAGCCAGACGCAGCAATTATGCGTGCGCGCCTCTCAGGCCACTACGCGCGGCAAGCGATCAGCCTCGGAGTTGCAGGGCCGGCTGTCTTCGGTACGAACACATATTGCAAAAATTGCGGATCGTGCCCTGTTGTCGGTGAATGCCAGGGGCATGAGCAGCACGCCCGACATGGACGCGCTGGAGATGGATCAGTACTCCGAATTGCAGGAGGCTGCGAGTATTCTGCGCGAGGGTGTAGAAGATCTGGGAGACCTTATCGAGCTGCTCGGCCGGCAGAATGCGCAGGTGGAAACGCTGCTGAAGCAGCAGTCTTCCGTAATCTCCAGTATCTCCTCGTCGATTCAGGCTGCACGTGTAGTGCCGGTGTCGCGCCTCATGCCCGGGCTTCGGCGTATCGTGCGCACGGTCAGTACCGATCTCGGCAAGGTTGTGACTTTCAAGGTGCTGAATGAGATCGGCGCACTCGACCGGGATCACTATGCGCGCCTGCAGGTGGTATTGGAACACATGGTGCGCAACGCTCTCGATCACGGCATTGAGGCGCCCGAAGACCGGTTGGCCGCTGGCAAGTCGAATGCCGGGCGCATTTCGATTGACGTGCGCAAGTCGGGCGGAAACTATCTCATAAGACTGGCGGACGATGGCCGGGGTATCGACCCCGATGCCATTCGCGAATCTGCCTACAACAAGGGCCTGGATATCGATGTCGATGCCCTGACGGACGAGGAAGCCGTTCGCCTGATATTCCACAAGGGCTTTTCCACCGCCAGCAAGCTCAGCGAGATTTCGGGGCGTGGCGTGGGGATGGACATTGTACTGTCCGAGTTGCAGCAAATCGGCGGTGATGTTCAGATCCAGTCTGAGGTTGGCCAGGGCACCACGTTCGAGGTGCGGATTCCAAGTAATGTCACTGTCAACGGCGCGCTTCTCGTGACCGCGGCAGAGCATTCCTACGCGATACCGCTGAATGGCCTGATCGCTGTAGAGCAGGTACCGGTTGGCGATTTCTTTGACGCCATCGAGACCGGCGGCAGTCTGAGACTTTACGACATGGACTGTGCGCCCGCGTATCTGGCGACCTTGTGCCAGGGCGTTGGGCTCCCGGAACGCAATTTCTGGGACGGCTTTGTCCCGGTGATTGTTGCCGGCTCCGATGAGCGGCGCATGGCCATCGCTATCGACAACGTGCAGGAGGCGCTGGAACTGGTAGTGCGCTCGCTGGGGGCCCAGTTTGCCGCGGTGCCCGGTGTTGCCGGTGCGGCAACGACGGCCGACGGCGAGGCGATCGTCGCACTCGATCTCAACCTGCTGGTAGACAGTGTGGGCGAGACTGGCCTGGCGCCGGTCGCCGTGCATCACGACAAGGACAAGACGCTGCTTGCGCTGGTGGTTGACGATTCCAGGACGCAGCGGATGGTTGCCACGAGTCAGTTGGATACTGTTGGCGTGGAGACGATAACAGCGGAGAACGGTCTGGTCGCGATCGACCTGCTGAACGCGGCGCACCGACTTCCGGATGTAGTGCTGCTGGATGTGGAAATGCCTGTGAAGGACGGCATCGAGACCCTGCGTGAAATTCGCAAATCCCAGCGCTACGGGCACCTGCCAGTGATCATGGTGACCTCGCGCACGGGCGCGAAACATCGCGCGATGGCCAAGGAGGCGGGGTGCAATGCCTACATGGGCAAGCCATTTAATTTCCCCGCCCTGATTGAACAGATCAATGTACTGACAGGTTACGACCTGCAGCTTTCCTGAGGAGGAATAATGTCCGACGAACCCCTGACTCGCTGTGTGCTCATTCCCTGTTCGGAGGCTGAGAACTGGGCCGTCCCGCAGAACTGCCTGGCAGAGATCGTAACGATCAACTCCACTTCCGCAACGCCCCCGGAATCTATTACCTGGCGTGGCGTGGAGGTGCCGGTTGTGGATTTTGGTGTCGACGGCGGCACACCCTGGAGCGATGAACGCATCGGTACCGGCCTGGTCGCGGTGTTTCTCGGCTTGCGCGGCGAGGGTTGCGAATACTGGGGGCTCGCCGTGCGTGGCTCGGCTCTTGAGGTGGCCGCGCTCGAGCCCTCGGCAGTTGTTGACATGCCTCAGGCCGTGAATGAGCGAGCGACTGCCGCCTTCGCCTACAGAGAGATTATCTATCAGGTGCCGGATCTCGATGGATTGCAGAAAAGGCTGGCTGTCAGTCTGCAAGTAGCCTGAGAACGGACGGAGAATGAACGTGCACCTGGATGAAATAGTGGATTGGATTGATCGCGCTTTCGGTTCCGACAGGCCGCTGATGGAGCGGGCCGACGTGCAACAGGACCTCGATTTGTTGCGCTCGATGCTTGGTGAAGATGCTTATCAGCGCTACCTGCGGGACCAGGTCAACCGACAGATCATCAGAGACTATCTGACCAATGCGGTGGTGCTGGGCATTATCAACGAGGGCGGCCTGGCTGCATTTGCCAGCACGATTGCCAGCGAGGAGGGCCGCTCTACATTGGCACTCTATATGTTGATGAGTTCAGTTGAGGATGCGGCAGATCTGCCAGTCAATGGCGAGGTCGACACGCTCACACCGCTGGAGCCCGCACCGCCGGGCGATCGCTCGCATATCAAGCTGGTTCCGCGCTGATATCGACCCCGTCGCGCCGAATTTCGGGGCGACGGGGCATTTCCATGGCCTCTCCATGGCGTTTCCGATGCAAATCAATAATAAAAAAATGGCCAAAAAGGCGCATTGAATTGGCTAAATGGCCTTTTGTAACTAAAAAAATGGCTACCAAAACAGCGATAATTGAAATTCAGATAAAATAAGGCATTTTCGCCGTTGTCTGGCCCCCACCTCTCGACTTATAACTTTCCCAACGCCGCGCCGTAGGCAGCGGTCCCGGTCATCCGCCCGTCGCGCCCATTGAAGCGCACTGGACGAACAGCCGGCGGTAGAAAGCAACAACAAACAACCAGAGAGAATATTGGGGTAAAGAGCCATGCTGACAATCACACCCACCGCAACACTGGAAACTGTGCCTCACCAGGGGCCGGAAGTTTTTGCTGTCATCGAGGGCAAGAAGGTTTTCCTGCCGGCTGACGCCAGATACGTAATGCAGGATCGACGCGGTATCTGGTACTACAGCACTCGCAAGCCGCGTCCGAAGGAAGGTGACTGGACGCCCAACAAGACCAGCATCGCCTGTCGCACCGACCAGGGCTATGTCCGGGCGTTGCGCACCGAAACGCGTATCGAGTGGTTGCAGACCTGTCAGCGCACTGTGCGCATGGTCAGGGACGCAGCCAACGACAACCTGCGCCGTCCCGCCGACGACTGAGTCGCTCCTCCTCTGTTGCCTGTGTCACCCGCGTTGTGGCTGACACAGGCGGCGTCCCCCGAACAATGCATGGGCTTAATCCGACCGCGCTGTCAGAGGCGCCAGGGCTGCGGTGTATTCACTGCACTGCAGTGAGCAGAAGGGTACAGCGCAAGGCTCACTGCAGCTGAAAGTTTACCGGAATGGGGATGGTCAGCTCGCCTGTGGCGAAGCTGCCGAATTCGGCAATGGCCACGGGATCTACTGATTGCGCAGGGTGTGCGTTGAAAGCTTCCTCAGCCGCTGCGATCGCGGCCTCGTCCAGTAGCTGATGCCCGGATGTGGTCGCTACTGCGACCCTCACCAGATCTCCGCTGGCCGTGAGTGTCACGTCCAGCTCCAGTCGGCCTTCGAGGGATCGTCGCACGGCGCGCTTTGGATAATGGATCTGTCCATACACCTTGCGCACCAGGTCGGTATGAAAGCTGGCGAGCCGCTGGGAGTAGGCCTGAACGCCGAGTGCGGCGATCTCGTTCTCCAGGGCGCTCCCGGGCAACATATCGGCTGTTGGTGACAGCAGGGAGGCCATCTGCAGCACGTTGTCGCTGTGCGGCTGCGTCGCCGGTGGCTGTGCTTGCTCTGGCTCCGCCGCCGCGTGCTGACCGGCGGCGTCAGTGCCTTCTCGTGGCTCGGCCTGCACGGTGATGGGCGATTGCGCTGGCGAGGGGTCGGCGTCCCTGGTCGTTATGCTGATTGCCGGCGAGGCGGTGGCCAGCGCTGATTCTGGATCGGTTGCAGTGAACCCATCCGCTGCGGTAGCCGGGTAGTCCCGTTGTGAGGAGTCCGCGGTTGCCCCGGTCAGTTTTTGCCTGTCGGCCGCCAAAGCGTCATTGCCGGCTGCCTGGGCAACGGGTTGGGTAGCTTCGGCAGGCGCGGAGGCTTGTGCGTACGGCGCTGGAGCAGAGGTGGCGGCAGCTTCCTGCTCAACCTCTGGCGCGGCTGGCGCGGCCGCTACCTGGGGAGGGGTTGCAGATCGAGCCTCCCCGGCTGCTATTGCACCGTTGGTCGGTGAGCCGTGCAGCCATGTGGCGACCTCCGCCTTGCGCTCAGCGCTGTAGGTTCTGGTTTCGAGCATTTCTCGTAGTTCGGGATCGATGTAGCTGGCGGTAATCTCGTTGCGAAACACCGTGGAGGGCCCGGATTCGCCCACCCAGCCCATCAGCAGGTAGTCGGCCACGCCGGAACCGCTGATGCGTGCCAGCTCATGGCCATTCAGGCGTGCCACGGTTTCACCGCTGCTGCTCGATTCGATTTGCAGGGAATCGCCCGCATACAGGCTGCTGCTTACCGCAGACAGAATAGCGTCGGCAAAATCCGCCGTTGCGCTATCAGGGGCGCGGCCAGTGGCGACTTCACTCTGCAGCAGCATGCCACCCAACAGGCTGCGTATACTGGTGCGACGCGCTATCACGCGGTACTCCATCACGCGCGTTCCGGTAGTCCGGGTGAAATCGTCGGGCTGTGCAATTTCGCGATCGAGGTAGATGCCGCCGAGATAGATACTGCGGCCGGTTTCCTGGTGGAGGCCAAGGCCCGCGAGGTACAGGTTGGCGTCCACCGCCCTGCCAGGCGCGGCCACGACTGTCAGAAGCACTGCCAACAGGCACAAGGCTCCCATGCGGTAGTTCAGATACTGTCCCATCGTTTTCTATTGTTCTTTATGATGCCAGAGGTTCAGGATGCAGAGCGCCCTGCTGCTTCGCAACTGAAAAACCGAGAAAACCGCAGAAAGTCGGGTTTTCTGAGCATTTGGCCATTTTTGACCCATGCCGCTTTAAAGTTCTGGGCGACGCTTTTGCGCCGGCGCGCACCGGACTTTGTTAAACTGGAACGCCATCCTGCAGGCTCTGCACCAGATGTCCGAGAACACGCCACGGCAAGCAGCATTATCACCAGAGGAGGCATCGCGTCTGATGCGCCTGGCGACCTACGCTTCCGTATCGACTGCGCTATTGCTCGTTCTGGTCAAGAGCATCGCCTGGAGCATGAGCGGTTCGGTAAGTATGCTGGCGACACTGGTGGATTCCTGCATGGATGGGCTGGCCTCGTTGGGAAATCTGCTGGCGGTGCGCCATGCGCTGTCACCCGCGGATCGTGAGCACCGTTTTGGTCATGGCAAGGCCGAGGCGCTCTCCGGGCTCGGTCAATCCCTGCTGGTGGCAGGTTCCGCACTCTATCTATTGGTGGAGGCGGCTCAGCGTCTGTCTGCGCCGGTGAGTCCGCAGGCGCCGCTGATCGGCGTGTTGGTAATGCTGTTCTCGATTGCCGTTTCCCTGCTCCTGGTAAGCTTTCAGCGGCACGTTGTGAAGCGCACCGGCTCGACGGCTGTTGGTGCAGATGCGCTGCATTACCGCGCCGATTTGCTGGTGAACACTGGAGTCATCGTGGCACTGGTTCTCGCACACCGGGGCTGGCCGGCCGTTGACGCGATATTTGCCCTCCTTATTGCACTGTACATCCTCTACAGCGCCTGGGGTATTCTGCGAGGTTCGCTGGACCACCTGATGGACAGGGAGTTGCCGGACGAGGAGCGCCAGGCAATCCGCGAGATCGTACTGGGACACCCGGAAGTACGGGGCATGCACGACCTGCGTACGCGGCGGTCGGGCATCGACACGTTCCTGCAATTGCATCTCGAGCTGGATGACCACCTCAAACTGCTGCATGCGCACCGCATCTCCGACGAGGTGCAGGCGCGCCTGCTGGTGGCGTTCCCGGATGCGGAAGTAATTATCCACAATGATCCGCTGTCGATAGTGCCGCATGAGGCCCCACCGCCCTACGTGGAGGGCGGGGGCCGGAACTAGAAGGTATACAGCAGCCTGGCAAACAGATTCAGGCCGGTAGCCGGCAGGCGCTCGCCGCGTGCGATATCGGCGTTGAGGGCGCGATTGTAGCCGCCCAGATGAGGCTGGTATTCGCGATCGAACAGGTTGTCAGCGCCGAGCGCCAGTTGCAGCTGCTCGCTCGCCCGCCAGGTGGCTAGAACGTTCAGGACTGAGTAGCCCGAGCTTTCCAGTTCACGGTTGTCCGCGCTGACATTGTCCTGCTCAGCGTAGGTTACGCCTTCCATCTCTGCACTCCAGCTGGCCACCTGGTACCTGAGGCTTGCGCTCATATTGGGCGGGGCAATGCGATAGAGATCATCGTTGCTGCCATCGTCGCGTTTGCCACGCACATAATTCACGATGCCGGTAAGGGACCAGTGCTCGCTGAGCTGCAGGGACCAGTCCATGTCGAAACCATAGAGCTCTGCGTCGACATTGCTGAAGCGCAGGGGATCCGCGTTGTTGGTGCCGTTCATACCGTTCAGCATGCGCACCACCATTACTGCGGCGGGGTCATCGCTGGGCGTGCCCTGAATGTAGTCTTTTACATTATTGTAGAAAATGCGCGGTGACAGCGTCAGGCGTTCGCCGCTGAAATCCAGGCCGAACTCGAGCTGGCGCGAGACCTCGGGATCGAGCTCAATGTTGCCGGTATACAGGTTGCCATCCGCAAGTCCGGCCGTTGCCTCCAGCGGTAGCCACAGGTAGCGCTCCTGGTAGCCGGGCGAGCGCGTTCGCTGCGCCGCGCCGAAGTACAGGCTGCTGTGTGCCGAGAGCGTGAACCAGATGCGGGCAACCGCGTCCAGATTGTCGTCGCTTGTCTCGCGCTCAGCGGCGTTGAAGGTATCGCGTAGCGCCTGCGCCGCCGGCATCAGCATGGCCGGGGTGGCGTCCACCTCATCAGCGTCCATTTCAACCCGGTTGTAGCGCAAGCCCAGTTCGCTACGCCAGTTATTGGAGAAAGAGTGGCTGCGCTCAATGAACAGGCCGAGAATATCGCGGGTGGCAGCGTTGAAATTGGTCACGAAGAACATCGGGTTGCCGGGGTTGTCGATGTCGGAATCGTGACTTTCACTGAAGCCGTCGATGCCAGCTTCCCAGTGGCCCCGCGGGTCACTGAATGTTGCGGTCAGCGCGAACCCGATATTGTCTGCCGATGCGGTGTTACGCCGCCACATCGGGTCGGGTGGAGGCTGGCGCAACCCGAAATTGTTCATGCTGTGGTCGAGGTCGCTGGCGAAGATTTTTGCTTCCACCGCCATGTTGCCGCCGGTGTCAAAGATATAGCCCAGGCGGTACATGTCGCCCTCAATGCTTGCGATATCCATGGGCAGAGCGGGTGTGCCACTGTCGCCGGTGTCGTTGACGCTGTAGTCGAACTGCACAGTATGCGCGCCGATGCGAAAGCCGTAGCCGACGTCGTAGCGCTGGCGTTCGTACTCGGTGGGCGTGATATCGCCACCGGGAAATTCTGCATCATCCGCGCGCTCCGTCATGGCGGAAAGCCTGAATCGCTGGTTCCGGCTGGCGCCGTATAGGGCGGCGCTCAGGTTGTAACTCTGGTTAGCTGTCTGCGTCGAACCGATCATGCGTCCGTTGAACACGGGCTCATCACCCGAAGCAAACTCGCTGCGCCTGGAGCGCGCGTTTACCGCTCCGCCAATCGCTTCCTGCGCCACGCTGACGGGCACGATGCCGCGATACAGCTCAAGTGATTCAAGCTGGCCGCCAACCGCGTAGGACAGTGGCGGGTCCATCCAGTTTGGACCGGATGGCGCCAGCTGCATGCCGTCGAGGGAGGAAGCGATGCGCGCGCCGAACATACCGCGATACTGTGGAATGCCCGTGATCGGGCCGTTGCTGTTGACATTGGCACCCGGCGCTCGCTTTAGCAGTTGCGTCACATCGGAGGAGGCGATGATCTCATCCGCAATCTCAATGGTGCGGGTATCGTGCGCGGCGCTGACGACCATTTCCTCGATGGGGGCGGCCTGTAGCCAGGGGGGCATAGCCAGCAGGGCGACGCCCAGGTAGCGGATGTAGTAACGCATCGTTTGCTCATTTGCGGGGACAACGGAGGCGCGAAGTATAAGCGTTTGATGTCGGGAGGAGGCTGCGTCACGTTGTCGCAGGGCCGCTGCGAAACGCAAAAAAAAAGCCCGGCGAACCGGGCTTGGTCTTACGAGAAAGTTTCGCGCTTAGAACTCGTAGCTGACTTCGATGCCATAGGTGCGCGGATCGCCGAAGTAGCTGGTAGTCCAGCCCACGCCGCTGCCGCCATTGGGATCAACACGCTGGTCCACGCCACCGAAAGGAATAGTGTTGATGCGGTATTCCTCGTCAGTGAGATTTTGTCCCCACAGCGCTACAACCAGGGAGCCATCACCCAGTGCCACGTCGGATAGCGCGAGCCTCGCATTCACCAGGGAGCGATCGTCGAGTTGCGATGCGGCATTCTGGTCCGGGTCGATGTACGGCACGTGGTCATCCAGGTAGCTGTAGTCAACGTTCAGATCCCAGGTGCCATAGCTGGCGCGCGCCAACGTCCAGTTGATGCCCAGCGTAAGGTTATTCTCCGGCGTGTAGGGAATGCCTGCTTCATCCTTGCTGAACACGTCCAGTCCGTCCGGGAATTTCTTGTACTCGGCATCCAGATAGCCGTAGGCGAGCGATAGCTGGATGTCTTCGGTGACCAGCGCGAGCGCCTCGATTTCGATGCCCTGGTTTTCATACTCCGGAATGTTGAACACCACCGAAGAAGCGTTCTGTCCTTCAAACACCGAGAGTTGGAAGTCTTCGAAATCGTTGTAGAAAACCGCTGCGTTCAGCTGTAGCCGGCCGTCCATCAGTAACGACTTCACGCCCAGTTCATAGGAGGTGACTTCTTCGTCATCGTATCCGGCAAAAAACTCGTCCGGATTCGCTGCCTCACCGTTGAAACCACCGGATTTCCAGCCCAGCGCATAGCGCGCATAGGCGTTGATGTCATCGGTAAATGCCCAGGACACGGCCAGCGTCGGCGAGATGTTGTCGAAAGTATCGTCGGTTTCCGCGGCATAGTTGCCGGGCTGCTCGATATACTGGTCTTTGTCTTCTTCCGTCCAGCGCAGGCCGAACGACACAGTCATCCGCTCATCAAACATTTCCGGACGCCAGTCAGCCTGGCCGAATGCCGCGATGGATTCGTTGTCCATGCCGTAGCGGTTGTTGGCGGTGGGGGTGCCGAAAGAGCCAAAAAATGTGATGGGGTTGAATACATCGCCCTCTTCCTGGAAATAGTACAGGCCCAGTACGTAGTCGAGACGGTCATACTGCCCGCTGAGCTGGAATTCCTGCGACCAGGATTCGTAATCGATATTGCGCCCGGAGTGGAACAGGTCCAACGCGGTGCCGTCGATGTCGATCAGGTCGTCCCATTGCAGGTCGCGATAGGAAGTGATCGAGCGCAGCGTGAAGTTATCTCCGCGCCAGCTCAGGTCCAGCGCATGGCTTTGTGACTCAGAGGTTTCCTCCACCGCCCAGTCATTGCTGCCTTTGTCCTCGCGCTCGTCCTCATCGGTGAGGTAAGCCTCCTGTATACCACCGGCGTAGAGAAAGGAGTTGGGGCCTACCTGGGTCAGTTGACCGAAGCGTGGCTCGTTGTCCAGGTCGGAATAATCATAGGTGTAAGCCACAGACAGGCTGTCAGTGGCATCCCACAACAACGCAACGCGCGCCGCTTCGCTGTCGAGGGTCTGGAACTCGTCGGAGGAAGGTGGCGCCGCCAGCGGGTTGCCAAACTGGTCGGGCACGTTCTCCGCGAAGCCGTCGCGTTCTGCCTTGTAAAAAGTGAACGTGCTCTTCAGCCCGTTCCAGTCTCCGGTATCCACGCTGGCTCGGCCTGACCAGTAACCCTCGTTGCCGAACTCGCCGGTGAGCTTGCCACCAAACTCTTCCGCCGGCTTGCGGGTGATCAGGTTGAGCGCACCACCCACCGTGTTCTTGCCGTACAGCGTGCCCTGGGGCCCGCGCAGCACCTCGACCCGCTCGAGTTCGACGATATCGAATACAGCGCCGATGTTCTTGCCAATGAATACGCCGTCGAGGTAGATGCCGACAGAGTTCTCCCAGGTAATCGCCGGGTTGATCTGCGATGCGCCACGAATCGAAATGGTGGCTGCGGTGGTATTGGTGGGTGAATCGACGATCTCCACGTTGGGCGCGAAGTTGCTGATATCTGTGATCTTGGTAATGCGTTTGCGCTGCAGGGCGGAACGGTCGAGGGCGGTCACTGCAATCGGAATGTCCTGTAGGGACTGCTCGCGTTTCTGCGCGGTAACCACGATTTCTTCAAGCATCGGGGCGGCCAGTGTTTCGCCGGCAACAGTGAGCAGTACGGCGCTTGCCAGCAGGCGCTTCATGGGTAGTGTTTGCATGCGTATGTTCTCCGTGAGGGCGCGGTGCCTGCGCGCAGGGGCCAGCGTGGTGCTGCGCTTTTTCTCATGGCCCGGTGCGAGTGCACATATTATTATCCGGCTATGGAGCCGGTACCTTGGTTCGACGGGCGCGGTCCCGAGGGAGGAAAGTGCGCCGTCTGAGCCTGCCCGGGAGTATATGCGATTTAGGCCCCGCGCACCGCCAGAACGGTATTTTTGCCCATAACCGTGCCCGTCTGGAGGATGCTTCGCGGCCTCAGTCGCCAGCGGTGCGACCCTGCGACCCGGGAAGCGGTTTCCAGCCTGAAGATACTTGAAGGCCCGTAAAACATACTGTATGTTCAAAACCGCTTTTTGGGCGTTGCGCGTCAGGGCCGGAGCCCGTTAAAAACACAGTCTGAATAGATCGCGGTCAGGCATCCAGTGGCCATAGCCGTGGCCGTCAGTGAGGTAATTGCGTGAGTGAACTCGAAAATTTCCGCAGGGAAACTCGCGCCTGGCTTGAGGAAAACTGCCCTCAATCCATGCGCACGCCCGTCAAGAGCTTTGAAGATATCTACAATGGCGGGCGCAATCCTGAAGTCAGCCACCCGGATCAGGTGGTGTGGTGTGAGCGCATGGCGGCGCGCGGCTGGACTGTACCGCACTGGCCCGAGGCCTATGGCGGTGCCGGGCTCGACCGGGACCATGTAAAGATTCTGCAGGAGGAAATGGCGCGTATCGGCGCGCGTCGTGCACTGGACAGCTTTGGTATCTCGATGCTGGGCCCGGCGTTGCTGGAGTTTGGCTCCGAAGAGCAGAAGCTTGAACACCTGCCGAAGATCTGCCGTGGCGAAATACGCTGGTGCCAGGGCTATTCAGAACCCAACGCCGGGTCTGATCTCGCCAGTCTCGCGACGCGCGCCGAAGACAAGGGCGATCACTACCTTATCAATGGCCAGAAAGTCTGGACCTCCTACGCTGACAAGTCCGACTGGATTTTCTGCCTGGTGCGCACCGACAACAGCGGCACCAAGCACGAGGGTATCAGCTTCGTCCTGTTCGACATGGATCAGCCGGGCGTTACGGTAAAGCCCATTCGCCTGATCAGCGGCAGTTCGCCCTTCTGCGAGACGTTTTTCGACAACGCTATCGCCGACAGGAAAAACCTGGTGGGCGAAGAGGGCAACGGCTGGACCATCGCCAAATACCTGCTGACGCATGAGAGAGAGATGATTTCCGGCTTTGGTGCGGCGCCCAGCAAGTCGGTGGCGGAGGTTGCGCTGGAAGCCTTTGGCAGCGACCCCACCGGACGCCTGGCCAACGGCGTGTTGCGCCACACCATCGCGCAGTATCAACTGGATACTCTGGTGTTCGGCGCAACGATGGCGCGCGTAGGTGATGAGGCGAAAGCGGGTCACGGGCTCGGTGCCGCGTCCTCCATATTCAAGTATTACGGTACTGAATTGAACAAGCGACGCAATGAACTGAATCTTGCGGTTGGCGGCGAAGCCGCGCTTGGCTGGGATGGAGAGGTCTATCACTCGGGCGCGGTAGCGCGCGACTGGCTGCGCTCCAAGGGGAATTCCATAGAGGGCGGCACCTCGGAAGTGCAGTTGAATATTATCGCCAAGCGCGTACTCGGGTTGCCTGACGCCTGAGTCGAGCGCACCTGAACCGGCCAGTAACAGGAACGCAACGGGAACGAAACTCATGGCATTGGTATTGAATGAAGAGCAGGTGATGCTCAGGGATGCGGCGGCGGGTTTCCTCGCGGAAAAGGCCACGGTGGCTCACCTGCGAGCGCTGCGTGATAGCGCGGACGCGACCGGTTTTGACGCTGGCGTCTGGCGCGAAATGGCTGACATGGGCTGGGCGGGTATCGCCATCCCCGAGGAATATGGCGGTCTCGGTTACGGCTATACCGGCCTGGGGCTGGTGCTGGAGCAGGCGGGACGGAACCTGAGTGCCAGCCCGCTGCAATCCAGCGTACTGGTGGCAGCCACGGTCATTCTCGAATTGGGTAGCCAGGCGCAGAAAGCCGAGTGGCTCCCGGCGATTGCCGCCGGCGACGCCCTGGCAAGCCTGGCATTGCAGGAAGGCAGGCACCATGCACCGCTTGCCACGAACCTCTCGGCAACCCGCGATGGTGACGTCTACCGGCTGCACGGGACCAAGGTGCTGGTACCCGATGCTGGCACGGCGCACACTTTCATTGTGGTCGCACGCAGCGGCGGGGAACCGGGCGAGCGGGAAGGACTCAGCGCCTTTCTGGTGGCCGCAGATTCATCCGGGCTTACGGTGGAGGCCCGCGACATGGTCGATTCACGGGGCATGGGTGCGCTCAGCCTGGACAATGTGGTAGTGGCGCGCGACAACCTGTTGGGAGAGGAGGGTCTGGCCTGGGCCGGCCTTGAGCGCGCCCTGGATATTGCCACCATCGGCCTGGCCTCCGAGATGCTGGGTCTTGCCTGTGAGGCTTTTGAGCGCACGGTAAGCTACCTTCAGGAGCGCAAGCAGTTCGGCCGTGTTATCGGCTCGTTTCAGGGCCTGCAGCACCGTGCAGCACAGCTCTATGCGGAACTGGAACTGTCTCGCTCCATAGTATTGCAGGCGCTGCAGGCGATTGATGCCGGTGATGAACGTCTCCCTCTGCTTGCCAGCGCCGCCAAGGCCAAACTGTGTGAAGTGGTGGAGCGCGCCACCAACGAGTCCATCCAGATGCACGGCGGTATCGGCATGACCGACGAGCATGAAATCGGATTCTTCATCAAGCGGGCGAGGGTTGCACAGCACAGCTTCGGCGACTACAACTACCATCTTGACCGGTTCGCCTGCCTGAGCGGTTTCTAGGTGCGCGATGCTTCCAGACTGAATTGCGAGGAAATCCTGCAAACATGAGTTCTGACCTTGAACGCTTCGACGAGGTGGTTGCCAGCCTGACAGCGGATGGCCAGCCGTTCGCTCTGAATACCGTGACCGTCAATGGCGTTGAGTACCGTAATTTCGTCAACATGCAACGCAATCTCGGTGAGTATTTTCAGGTGATGCATGCGCATGCCGAAAAGGAATTCGTGGTATACCGCGACGAGCGCTATACCTTCGCCGAGGGCTACCAGCACAGCGCCGAGTTCGCGGCGGCGCTACAGGCGCGCTTCGGCGTAAAGCCTGGCGACCGCGTCGCCATTCTCTGTCGCAACAACCCGCAGTGGATGATGGCCTTCATGGCGATCACTGCGATCGGCGCCATCGCGGTGCCGATGAATGCCTGGTGGACGACAGAAGAACTCGATTATGGATTCGCGGACAGCGGCGCCTCCGTGGTGGTGGCTGACCGGCAGCGCGCCGAGCGTCTCGTGCCGATTGTCGGGCAGCACGGCCTGCAGGTGGTATCGGTCGATGATTTCTCCGGGCTAGCGATTGAACATACGCCGTTCAGTACCCTGCTTGAGGAATTTGCCGGGCAGTCGATGCCCGAGGTGGATGTGCAGCCGGATGACTACGCCACCATCATGTACACTTCCGGGTCGACCGGGCACCCGAAAGGCGCGCTGTCTTCGCATCGCGGCATTCTCTCCGCCCTGTGGAGCTGGATGTGCATGGGGGTGTCGACCAAGGTTGCCGCTACCCAGGAAGTGCGCGATGAAGGCCTGGCACCCTGCGCGCTGCTGACAATACCGCTGTTTCACTGCACCGGGAGCCATTCCGCTTTCCTGTTGTCGCTGGTGGTAGGCCGCAAGATGGTTATCATGCACAAATGGGATGCCGAGGAAGCGCTGCGCCTGATCGAGCAGGAGAAGGTCACCTGGTTCAATGGTGTGCCCACCATGTCCGCCGAGTTGCAGGCGGCGGCGGAGACCACCGATCGGGATATTTCCTCTCTCACGGAAATCATGGCCGGCGGCGCAGCACGACCGCCCGAACAAGTAAAAAAAATCAGCAAAACCTTCAGCAAGAGCGCACCGGGAATCGGCTACGGCCTGACTGAAACCAACGCACTCGGCGCGGTAAACGCCGGCGCATTCTACGTTGCGCGCCCCCAAAGCAGCGGACGGCCGGTACCTGCGGTCACGGATTTCAAGGTGATAGACGAGCACGGAAAAGAGGTGCCTTCTGGTGAGCGCGGCGAGTTGTGCATCAAGTCGCCCGCCAATGTGCTGGGGTACTGGAACAAGCCTGAAGAGACAGCGGAGGCGTTTATCGACGGCTGGTTCCATACCGGCGATGTCGCCTGTATCGATGAGGATGGCTTCGTTTATATCGTTGACCGCATCAAGGAGATCATCATTCGCGGCGGAGAGAATATCAGCTGCATTGAGGTGGAGGCCGCAATTTACAGCCATCCCGCGGTTCATGAGGCCGCGGTCTTCGGCTTGCCCGATGAACGCCTTGGTGAAATAGTAGCGACGGCTGTAGTGCTCAGGGCCGGACACGAATTAAGCGCAGAGGCGCTGCGCGAGTTTCTGGTTGAACATCTCGCCAGCTTCAAGATACCCGCGCATGTTTTTTTCCGCGAGGAACAGTTACCGCGCATCGCCTCGGGTAAAATTTTCAAGCGACAGTTAAAGAGCGATTACACGGCCGAACTCGGGCTGGCTTAGGGCCCCTACACAATGCCGCCTATTGCGGAATCAAGGAGTAAGCGATGGATTTGGGAATCAGCACCCGGGTAGCACCCATTCTGGACGAGGTAAAGCGCTTCATCGAGGACGAAATCGTGCCGGTGGAACATGATTACTACACCGATATCGCAGTGGGTGATCGCTGGGAATTTACTGACCGCCAAAACGATATTCGCGAAGATCTGAAGAAAAAGGCGCGAGAAAAGGGCCTGTGGAACTTTTTCCTCACTGACGGCGATGCGGGCTCTGGCCTGAATACGGTGGAGTATGCCTACCTCGCCGAGGAGATGGGCAAGTCGCACATGGCAGCCGAGGTCTTCAACTGCGCCGCTCCCGATACCGGCAACATGGAAGTGTTGCACAAGTACGGTACGGAAGCGCAGAAGAAGCAGTGGCTCGAGCCGTTGATGAATGGCGAGATTCGCTCGGCCTATGCGATGACCGAGCCGGGTGTCGCCTCTTCCGATGCGACAAACATTTCGACCCGGGCAGAACTGGATGGCAATGAGTGGGTGATCAACGGCGAGAAGCATTACGTGTCGGGCGCCGGTGATCCACGCTGCAAGATCATGATCGTGATGGTCAAGACGGACCCGGACGCCCCCAAACACCTGCAACAGTCGCAAATTCTGGTGCCAACCGATACACCCGGATTCGAGAACATCCGGCCGATGAACGTGTTTTCAATGGATGATGCCCCCCACGGGCATATGCACCAGCGTTTTGAGAACTGTCGCGTACCAAAGGACAATATGATACTCGGCCCGGGTCGCGGTTTTGAAATTTCCCAGGGTCGGCTCGGTCCGGGACGGATTCATCACTGTATGCGCGCCATAGGTGCTGCAGAAAAGGCGCTCGAACTACTCTGCGAGCGCGCGGTGTCCCGCGTGGCTTTCGGCAAGCCGCTGGCGCGACTCGGCGGCAATATCGATATAATTGCCAATGCACGCATGGATATCGAACAGGCGCGCCTGCTGACGCTGAAAACCGCCTGGATGATGGACAATGTCGATGCCAAGGAAGCGCGTGTGTGGATTTCCATGATCAAGACCGCTGTGCCCAATGTGTCGATTCGCATTGTCGATGAAGCGATACAGATGTTCGGCGCGCTGGGCGTGTCGCAGGATACACCACTGGCCGGCATGTATATGGCGCAGCGCACGCTGCGTCTGGCGGATGGTCCGGATGCGGTGCACCGCATGGTGGTGGGCCGTCACGAACTCAAGCGCTATGTGGCGCAGCAGCAGGAGGTGAACGCAACCTTCCGCGATGGCTGACCGCGCATCGCGGCGAGCAAGCGGAGCGGGTTTGGCCGAACGCGCGGTGTTTGTCACTTACAACCGATAATTATAAGCAACGGTAGGGTGGTATGAAGCAATTTTCCAGGGTGTGCGCCTCCCTTATGGGCGTTGTCTGGGCTGGTGTACACTCCGGAACTGCTCTGGCTGCTGCCGGGGCACTGGAAGAAATCATTGTTACCGCCAACAAGCGCGAATCCTCGATCATGCACACCGCGGCGGCTCTCAGTGCATTTGACGGTGAGGCATTTGATCAGCTCGGGATTGAAAACAGCGCCGATTTGACGGCGAGAACCCCTTCATTGACGGTATCTACATTCCGCGTGGCGATTCGCGGCGTGGGCCGGCCCAATCTTGCTGTCGGTTCGGAGCCGGGCGTGGGCCTCTACTGGGACGGTGTCTACAATACCGAGAATGGCGTGTTCAACTATGCGCGCTACATGGACATTGAGCGCATTGAGGTACTCCGCGGGCCCCAGGGGACACTCTACGGGCGCAACTCAATCGGCGGTGCGGTGAACTTTATCAGCAAACGCCCCACCAGCGAATGGAGTGGTCGCCTGACTGGCGAACTTGGCAACTACGACGCCTACCTCGGGCAGGCCTACGTCAGTGGGCCTGTGACAGACAAACTGGGCGTGCTTGCCGGGGTATCGAAATACGAGCGCGACGGCTTCCAGGAAAATACTTTCAATGGCAAGGATTACGAACAGGACGACACGCTATACGGCACGCTGGGCTTCGAGCACAAGACCACGGAAAACTGGACAACCAATCTCAAGGTGATTGGCGTTGATCGCGGTTACCGCACCACCAATGGCTATATTCTGGAGCCATTCCAGCGCGAATTGGTGCAGCAGGTGCGCGATGTCGATACCGGCGAAATCCTGAGTCTTCCCGGTATGTTCCCCAAGCAGAATTTTGTCAACATGCGTCAGGGGCTGGCGGTTACCAACCCTGCATTGCGGGATGAGGACGAGGTGAGGCAGGATCGCGATCCCAATCTGGACAACCAGCGCATTGCAGCGTTTCTGACCAGTGAGTTCTCCGCCGATACCTTCACCCTGAAATATACCGGCGGCTTTTCCAAATACTGGTACGAAACAGTGACAGATGCCGACGCGAGCGTTGCCGCTGACTCGGGTGTTGACTGGACAAAGCTGTTGTTTCTGGGTGTGCCGGTAGCAAATATTACCGGCTTTACCGTCACGCCCGCGGACATGAGCTACGAGGTGAACCAGGAGGCCCAGTTCAGTTCGCACGAACTGCAGTTTGCTTCCAGCTGGGACAGCCGTTTCGCGTTGCTGGCCGGACTCTATTACTACCACAGTGACGAAGAGCAGGTGGTGGCCTTCCGCGAGTTCAACGATGACCTGATGGCGACCTATGCGTTTTTCGCCAGCCAGATCGGCAAGCCTGTCAGTGAGAACAATTTTCTCTACCGCGGCGAGGCCAACGTGGACACACGCTCCTATGCCACCTACGGCCAGTTGAGCTGGAACTGGACCGAGCGCACGGTGCTTACCGGGGGCCTGCGCTATTCCCTCGATGACAAGAAAGGCAACGACAACACCTTCGTGCAATTCGTCGGCGACCCGCAGGACCCGGTAGTTTTCAGGTCCGAGGACGATAGCTGGAACGAGATCACATGGCGTTTGGGAATCGACCACGTGCTGCGCGATGACCACTTCCTCTACGGTTTTATCGCGACCGGCTACCGCTCCGGAGGTTTTAATTTCCAGAAGCCCACCGCAAGCCCGGAGGTGGATGTAGTGGAGCCCGAGAGTCTGTTGTCTTATGAGGTGGGCTACAAGGGCACGCTGTGGGAAAACCGCGCGAACATCGCAGTATCGGCTTACTACTATGACTACGAAGACCTGCAGGTAATCAAGCAGGACGTGGTGGAAGGCATTGGTCTGAATACGTTCGTCAACGCGGACAAAGCCAATGCCTGGGGCGTGGAGTTGGAGAGCAAGCTGCTGTTGACAGATAACCTGATGCTGAGCGGTACCTATTCCTGGAACGACTCGGAGTACAAGGAGTTTCTCACCAAGGACGCCAATGCCTGTTCCCTCGGTCCCTTGAGCGAGGGCCGCTCGCTGGACCCGCTGTGCACCGATGAGCTCGATCTCGCTGGAAATCAGTTTCCCAGCATGCCCGAACACAAGGCGTCGGCGAATGCCACCTGGTTCTGGAACATGTTCGCGCTGGACTGGTCGGCTACAGTGAGTTATTTCTACACTGGCGATGCCTGGACGACAGCGTTCAACAATCCGCAGTTTGATCGCCTGGAAAGTTTCGATACGTGGGATCTGCGGCTCATGGCGACGAGTGCCGAGGCTCGCTGGCAGGTCACCGCCTTTGTGCGCAATCTTGAGGATGATCGCCCGGTAGTTGACCGCGGGCGGCCGAGTACCGTGACACAGAATGCTCAATCCACGCTACTGGAGCCGCGCCTCTATGGCATCAGCCTCGACTATAGCTTCTGACCGGTCTTGATCTCTCCCGGGAGCGCCGCGCAAGCGTCCCCATTGCCATTGCATTGCTGTCACAGGGGCCACTCGCCGTAACTAGCCTGTGAAAGGTGCGAAGACCGCCTTCCGGGCTTCAGGCGGCGGGCAATACTTGAAAGAACTAATTACATACTGTATGTTCAAATCCCTCTTTTAGGCGGACAGCGGCAGCAGTTCTGGCAGCGGGTGTACCCCATCCGGGGATCGCGCGCAGGCCCGCATGCGGCGAGTTTCGTCAGCTCAGCTACACTGGTTCAACATCACTGGACACCTGCGGTTGTCCCTACACTACGAGGATCACTAGATGGGAATGAAAGTCGTACCCAAAGAACAGTTACTGGATGCCATCGGCACCCGGTTCGAGCCAGGTGAGTGGATCGAACTCACACAGGACCGCATCAATACCTTCGCGGACTGCACAGAAGACCACCAGTTTATTCATATAGATGAGGAAGCCGCGAAGAACACGCCCTTCGGCGGAACTATTGCCCACGGTTTCCTGACCCTGTCGATGCTGACCAAAATGGTGGAAGGCAATGGCGTGATTCCCGAGAACGTCGTGATGGGCCTCAACTACGGCTTCGACAAGGTGCGCTTTCTCGCTCCCGTGCGCGCAGGCAAGCGGGTGCGCGCGATCATGGAAATCGCCGACATTACGCGCAAGGACGACAATCGATTCCTGGTCAAGCAGGCGATCACGGTGGAAATCGAAGGTGAGGAAACGCCGGCACTGGTTGCGGAATGGTTGACCATGGTAGTGGCGGGCTAGCGCGTAACAGGAATTAATTTCACGCAAGAGGAAGGTACTGATGTCTATTCGTTATGACGGCAAGGTCGCCATTGTCACTGGTTCCGGTGGCGGTCTTGGTCGCTGTCACGCCATTGAGTTGGCCAAGCGTGGCGCAAAGGTGGTGGTCAATGATCTGGGTGGCAGTGTGGACGGCACGGGCGCAGGTTCCGATGCCGCGCAGGCGGTCGTTGCAGAGATCGAGGCGGCTGGCGGTGAGGCAATCGCCAATGGCGCCAACGTTGCCAAGTACGACGAAGTGGAAGCCATGGTGAAGCAGGCCGTGGACAAGTGGGGGCGCGTGGATATTCTGGTGAACAACGCCGGTATCCTGCGTGACAAAAGTTTTGCCAAGGGCAGCCTCGAAGATTTCAGGCTGGTGCTGGATGTGCATCTCATGGGCACGGTCAACTGTACCAAAGCCTGCTGGGAAATCATGCGCGAACAGGCTTACGGGCGCGTTGTGGTAACAACGTCTTCCTCAGGCCTGTACGGAAATTTTGGCCAGGCAAACTACGGCAGTGCGAAAATGGGCGTGATCGGTCTGATGAACACGCTGTGTCAGGAGGGCGGCAAGTACGATATACGCGTGAATGCGCTGGCGCCTACCGCGGGTACCCGCATGACCGAAGGCCTCATTCCGGAGGAGGCGTTTGAACTTCTCACGCCTGAAACCGTGACACCGGCGGTGCTCTACCTGGTGAGTGAGGATGCGCCCAATCGCACCATTCTTGGCGCGGGGGCCGGCAGTTTCGCGGTCGCGCGCATTGTTGAATCGCCAGGCAAATGGTTGCCTGCCGAAGAACAAACGCCCGAGGGTATTGCTGAGCACTGGGCCGAGATCAGCGCCACGGCGGGCGAGAACCAGCCGCAGGCCGGCGTGGAGCAGACCATGAAGATGCTCGGCCTGGCGATGGAAGGTTTGGGAATTAAACAGGGCTAAGCCCCGCCATGACGCCACGGGCGTCTGACATATGGAGACAGTAACATGAGCGAAGCAGTGATCGTAGCAACCGCGCGTACGCCGATTGGCAAGGCCTATCGGGGCGGGTTCAACAATCTTGGCGGGGCATCTCTGGGTGCCGCTTCCGTGGCGGAAGTTGTCAAACGTGCCGGGATTGATCCCGCGCGTGTGGACGACGTGATTATGGGCTGTGCCTTGCAGCAGGGCGCTACCGGCTCCAACATCGCGCGTCAGATCGCGTTGCGCGCGGGCCTGCCGAATACCGTATCCGGCATGACCATTGACCGGCAATGTTCCTCGGGGCTGATGGCAGTTGCCACCGCAGCCAAGCAGATCACCGAGGACGGTATGGGCATCGTCGTTGGCGGCGGGCTTGAATCAATCTCCCTGGTGCAGAATGAGCACATGAATATCCATCGCATGGTGGACGAAGATCTGCTCGCCATTGAACCCAACATTTTCATGCCCATGCTGCAGACTGCTGAAGTGGTGGCGGATCGCTACGGCATCAGCCGCGAGCAGATGGATGAGTACGGCCTGCAATCGCAGCAGCGCACCGCTGAGGCCTACGAAGCTGGAAGATATGCCGACGAACTGGTACCTGTTACCTGCAAACGCACGGTATGGGACAAGGAAACCGGCGAAGCATCCGAGGCGGAAGCGACCGTTTCGGCGGATGAGGGCTTGCGGGCCACCACGGCGGAAGGGCTCGCTGGCCTGAAGACCGTCATTGAGGGCGGCACAATTACCGCGGGCAACGCATCGCAGCTTTCGGATGGCTCATCCGCGCAGTTGGTGATGGACGCCAAGCTGGCTGAGAAGGAAGGTCTGCAGCCTCTGGGAATCTATCGCGGCATCGCGGTGGCCGGTTGCGCGCCGGATGAAATGGGTATCGGCCCGGTATTCGCCGTGCCCAGGTTGCTCAAGCAGCATGGGCTGAAGGTGGACGATATCGGCCTATGGGAACTGAACGAGGCATTTGCGGTGCAGGTTATTTACTGCCGCGACAAGCTCGGCATTGATAACGACAAGCTGAATGTCAGTGGTGGCGCCATTTCCATCGGCCATCCCTATGGCATGAGTGGCTCGCGTATGATTGGCCACGCATTGCTTGAAGGTAAACGTCGTGGCGTGAAATATGTGGTCGTCACCATGTGCGTGGGCGGCGGCATGGGAGCCGCGGGTCTGTTTGAAGTAGTCTGACCAAGCCACTTCTGGAGCGGCGCCTGAGGGCGCCGTTCTCGTTTTTACAGGGACGCAGTGAACATCAGAAGCGGAGGTTACACAATGAAAGCAGTAATTTGCAGTGAGCATGGCCTGGCGGACAAGCTTCACCTGGCAACCGACTGGCCCGAGCCCGAGATTGGTCCGCACGATGTGTTGATTGAGGTCAAAGCCGCCGGCCTGAATTTTCCGGACGTGCTGACCATTCAGGGCAAATACCAGATGCAGCCGCCAATGCCTTTTGTTCCCGGTGGCGAGTGTTCCGGGGTTGTCCGCGCAGTTGGCGACCAGGTGACTCGCTTCAAGGCAGGCGATGAAGCCATTTCGATGGGCGCTTCTGGCGCGTTCTGCGAGAAGATTGCAGTTAACGAATTTGCCGCTTTCCCCAAACCCCGCACGCTCAGTTTCGAGCAGGCGGCGGGTGTCAGCATTACCTATTTCACGACTTACCACGCATTCAAACAGCGCGCGCATCTCAAAGCGGGTGAAAGCCTGCTTGTGCTGGGTGCGGCCGGAGGTGTCGGCACCAGCGCCATTGAGCTTGGCAAGCTGATGGGCGCAAAGGTCACCGCAGCCGCCAGCTCCGACGAGAAACTCGATATCTGTAGGAAGCTGGGAGCTGACGAACTCATCAATTACAGCGAGGTTGATCTCAAATCGACGCTGAAGGAACGCTCCTGTGGTAAAGGATACGATGTGATCTACGACCCGGTAGGAGGCGACTATGCAGAACCCGCCATTCGCAACCTGGCCTGGAATGGCCGCTATCTCGTGATCGGTTTTGCCAGCGGCCCGATACCGAGTATTCCGCTGAATCTGGCCCTGCTCAAGGGTGCTTCGCTGGTGGGCGTGTTCTGGGGGCGTTTTGCCAGCGAAGAACCGGACGTAAACATGCAGAACATTGCGGAACTGAGTGATCTGTTTGAAACTGGCAAACTCAAACCCTTGATCACGGACTCGTTCCCGCTAGAGCAGTATGAGGATGCTTTCAACTGCATGATCGAACGTCGGGCGCGTGGCAAGGTTATTATCACGATGTAGGAGGCGCTGTATGCAGGGCTTCGAGTTCAATAGCGTGAATCGCATCCTCAGCGGAGGTGGCAGCGCCCTCAATCTGGCGGAGGAGTGTAGTGCACTCGGTATGAGCAGGCCATTGCTTGTCACCGACCCGGGTCTGATGGCCATAGGGCTGGTGCAGCCGGTGCTTGCGGCGCTTGAATCTGCCGGTCTCGCCCCAGTGGTTTTCGACGCGGTGCGTGAAGACCCCCCGGAGGACACCGTGCTCGCGGCCGCCGCTCTGGCAAGGAAACAGGAGGTGGATGGAGTACTGGCTGTTGGCGGTGGCAGTTCCATGGATGTGGCCAAGGTGGTGGCGGTTCTGCTTCGCACAGAGCAGCCGTTGCAGGCTCTTTATGGCGTTGGCAACGTGCAGGGTGGCCGCGCACCGCTGATTCTTGTACCCACTACCGCGGGTACCGGCTCGGAGGTCACGCCAGTGGCCGTGATTACCACGGGTGCCACCACCAAGGCGGGTGTGTCGTCACCGGTGCTGCTCCCGGATGTCGCCGTGCTCGACCCCGACCTGACCCTCGGGCTGCCACCTGCGGTTACCGCTATGACCGGCGTGGATGCGATGGTGCATGCGATAGAGGCATACACCTCGCGGCACAAAAAAAATCCTCTCTCGGACATGCTCGCAGTGAAAGCGCTCACGCTGCTGGCTCGCAACATTCGTACCGCGGTTCACGAGGGTGACAATCGGGAGGCGCGCGCAGCCATGCTGCTGGGAGCCTGCCTGGCGGGGCAGGCCTTTGCCAATGCGCCGGTCGCGGCCGTACACGCCCTGGCCTACCCTCTCGGTGGCCACTATCACATCCCGCATGGACTGAGTAATTCACTCGTGTTGCCCTCGGTACTGGAGTTTAATGCTAGCCACGCGGCGGCTTTGTATGCCGAGCTGGCGGAGGTAGTAACAGGCAAGTTGCAATCAGGCAGTGATGAAGCAAAGACCGCAGCTCTCATTGATGCCCTGCGGGTGCTGGTAGCGGAAGTCGCGTTGCCAGCAACGCTCAGCGAGGCGAAAGTGAACGTAGCCGATCTCGAGATGCTGGCTGAAGATGCGATGTTGCAGGAGCGCCTGCTGGTGAACAACCCGCGCGATGTCAGTTACGAGGATGCCCTGGGAATCTACCGCGCCGCCTTCGGGCCACTGACATGAGCCGTGAGGTACCATCGCGTGAGGGCTACCGCGTGTTCTACCCGATCACTACGCGGTGGTCTGACAACGACATCTACGGCCATATCAATAACGTCATTTACTATTCCTACTTCGACAGCGTCGCGAATCGCTATCTGATAGAGGAGGGCGGCCTGGATATTGGCGATGGAAGCATCGTCGGGTACGTGGTCGACTCGGGTTGCAAATACCATGCGCCACTTGCCTACCCACAGAAGCTTGAGGCTGGCCTGTGCGTGGAGAAACTGGGCAACTCCTCGGTGCGCTACGGCATCGCCATTTTTGCTGAGGGCGAACAGCGTGCATCTGCGCACGGGCATTTCGTACATGTGTTTGTTGAGCGCGCGGTGAACCGTTCAGTGCCAATACCCGAAAACCTGCGTTCGGCGCTGGAACGGTTGCTGGTCGCGTAAGCCGATCCCGCTGGCGCAGGGGCTTCCCGCAGACCCGGGCCCGTCTAGGCTGCCTGCCATACGCTGGCCAGCGTCGGTTCCAGTTGCAGTCGGGTGTCGGCGGGAATAAATGCATCGATACCCTCCGGTATATCAAAGCTCGCCATGGCGCTGACCAGTTGATCCACCTGGTTGCGCTGCAGTGTTCGCTCACTGGCAGTGAAAATATCCAGTTGTGCCGCGCTGTCTGCGTACCAGTTCTCCAACAGGATGCTGTCGTTCGAGCCGACAATATCAAGTGTGAGATGATTGCCATCGCGGCTGAACCAGAGCTCATCGTAGGCAGAATCTGTCACCTGCAGAGTATCGGTGCTGTCGCTGGCATCCCCATTGCGCAACGTCGCCTGACCATCACCGGCTGCGAACAGGTAGGTATCGTTGCCGGCGCCGCCCACGAGCACGTCGGCGCCACCGCCGCCGCTAATAATATCGTCGCCCGCGTCACCGCGGATAAACTCGCCAGCAGTGGAACCGGTGATCGTATCATCGCCCGCGTCGCCGAGAATCGCCAGAATGTTCAGTAACTCGGTGCTGGAGAAATCCAGTACGTTGTCTTCCGCGTTGCCACCGAGCACATTGAATACTCCGGCGCCCCCATCTATGCGTTCCACGCTGCTGGCGCTGCTGAATCCGCGCAAGCCCAGCAGATCGTTGCCCTCACCTCCGAGCAGAATGTCGAAGCCGGCACCGCCGTTGATTGTGTCATAGCCGGACGCATTGCCCGTGGCGACAAATACATCGTTGCCTGCGCGGCCGAATAAGGTGTCATTCCCGCCACCCCCGGTGATGGAGTCATTGCCTGTGTCGCCGCTGATGTAGTCGTTGCCGTTTGAGCCGATGATCGTATCATTGCCTCCACCCCCGACAATGGCAATGATGTGCAGCATCTCGGTGGCCGAAAAGTCCAGTATGTTGTTGGCTGCACTGCCGCCAACAACATTGAACACGCCCCCGCGCCCATCTATTCGCTCGATACTGTCAGCGGGGGTCAGTTGCGTCAGGCCGATCAGGTCGTTGCCGTCCATCCCGGCGATGATGTCGTAGCCTTCACCGCCCGTAATCCGGTCATAGCCGTGGGTAACGCCCGACACCATGAAAGCATCGTGGCCGCTGCCGCCGTGCAAGGTATCGTCGCCCGCGTCGCCAAAGAAAAAATCATCTCCCGCGGTGCCGGTCAGTAAATCGGCCGAGGCCGTGCCGAAGAATGTGCCAAATTGAAAGTTGGCGCGTGCCAAGATGTCGTCTTCGCTGAGTACCGTACCGTCCGCGAAAATGATCGCGTTTAGCGTTCTCCCGGGTACAGCATCTCCTGCGTTGTCTCTGGCATAGACCATGGTCCTGCTGTCGGAGCCGGTGAAGCTAACATCGAGATAGGAATCGGGGCCGATATCGAAGTACGTGAGGAACACTTCGTGAACCGAGTAGGGTGCCGGAATGTCGAGCGCCGTATACGTTGCACCGACGATCACCTCGAGCGTGTCGACACCGCTGTCACCGCCAGCGTGCACCCGGGCGAACCCCGATTCAATGGAGATGAAATCGTTGCCTTCACCCCCGTTGACAACAGCGCCGCCGCCCAGGCTGCTGATATGGTCATGGCCATCGCCCGCGAAAATCGTGTTGTTGCCCGAGACCGAGATATTGTCATTGCCGGATCCGGCGTCAATAAAATTGGTGCCGCCGTGATCCACTATTTCGTCATTGCCGCCAAACCCCTGGATCACGTCGTCGCTATCCGTACTGCCATTCAGGTAGTCGCTGCCAAAAGTCCCCGCGACTGTCGAGCCGGGCAACAGATCGAGGACCTCCAGACGTTCGACCAGCACACTCTCGAGATCAAAGATCGAGCCATCATCAAAATGCAGGCGGGCTATTGGGCTCGCTGGCATTGTGGCGAGCACGTGGGGGTTGGTTAGCAGGTCAGGTATGTGACCCTCTTGCGTCAGCAGCTCCGGTTCCGGTGGCGCGCCTGGTACAGCGGCGTCAAAACTGGTGAAGAAGCCATCTACAACCAGCATGCCCGGTTCACCATCTATACCAATGCTCAGGGTGCTGCCAATGCGCGAAAAATCCAGGTCCTCAAGGGTGAGCCCATCGCCAAATACCACCGTGTCTTCGCCGCGGGGCAGGTAGTTGATGGTGCCGGCCGCTGAGTCACGCGCAATAGCGTAGGGGTTAACCTCCGGATAGCTCCAGTCGTAGTGGATAGTTGCCTGGTTCTGCCTGCTGAGATAGTGAAAGGTGAGGCCCTGGTGAACCGGTGCACGGATGGTGTCGTGGTCGCCGCGCAGGTGGATCTGCTTGTTACCGATACCTTTGTCGGCTATCGCCATGTAACGCTGGTTCATGATTACGCTGCTGCCGTGAACGCTGGTTTCGATAATATCGTCGCCGTAACCTGGAATAATCACCACGCTTTGCGAGTCGCCAATGATGTGGTCGGCGCCAAAACTGCCGTACAGTGTGTTGGTGGCGTCACCGCGGGTGATGAGAGGCAGGGCTGTTGGATCCGCCTCCGACACCAGGCGAAAGCGGCTGAGGCCGTTGTCCAGCTGCCACAGCACAGTGCTCATTTCGAGGCTGATGGCATTGCCGGCACCGTAGCCTATGCTGGTGTTCTGGCTCTCGAAGTCAAAAGTCAGTGCGTTTATGTCTATGTCCGGGCCGAAAACTATTGTCCCCATATCGACTGCGCCGCCGCTGTTGTCCACATGCACAATATCCAGGCCATCGCCGCTCGCGAACCGGTAGATGTCGCCATGCCCTCCGGCGATATCGTCATCGCCCCGTCCGCCAATGAGGATATCCTCGCCGAAGGAGCCAGAGAGACTGTCGTTGCCGTCTCCGCCCTCGAGCCTGTCATTGCCACTGCCTCCGTCGAGTATGTCATTGCCGGCGAAACCCCGAAGATGGTCGTCGCCACCGCCGCCGAAAAACTGGTTGTGTGACGCATCACCCCCGAGGCTATCGTTTGCCTCGCTACCGCTGTAGACGCCGCTGAGCCCCAGGAGAGATACCGCAGCTCCGGGAGCGGCAGAGAGATTCAGCACCTGCGCTGCTTCGTCCACTGTTCGGGTGGGCATAACAAGGTTGATGCCAACTCCAGTAGCGGATGTCAGCGTCACGCGGGCGCCGCCCGCCACGGGGTCGGCGACTGCAGTCGATACGCTCACTGCCTCCGGCCCCGCCAGAACCCTGGGTGTACCGCTGCCATGCGCAACACTGAAGATACTGTTGCGCTCGGTCTCACTGAGGCCGCGCAACCCCGGCACGCGGAGCAGTACATTTCCCACACTATCGAGATGTAGCGTCTCGAGCGTGGTTGGCTCGACGGGATTGTCGGCGGAGCCCACGGCAATATCGGTGCGGCCCCACTCAGAGATGGCAATGGCGAGCCAGTCGTCACCCTGGCCTACCCGAACCTCGCTGTCTTGAAATACGATCTGCAGTGCGTTGGGGTCGATACCCTGGAAAACCAGGGTATGGATGCCGACCGTATCCTCTATCTGGTCCACTCCATCGCCCGGGCGCAACAGGTAGATATCGTTGCCCCAGCCACCCAGCAGCCTGTCTGTACCCGAGCCGCCAGAGAGAAGATCGTGCCCGCTGTGGCCCATCAATGTATCGTTGCCCTCGCCGCCAAACAGTTGGTCGTTGCCGTGATAGAGTTCGCTCAGTATCGGCGAGCTGTCACCGGAGGCCAACAGCCCAAAGTCTGAAGAACCCGCCAACGAGTCCCGATCGCCGCCGAGAATATCGTCCCCGGCATCACCATGGAGAATGTCGTCGCCCAGTTCCCCCCAGAGTACGTCATCCCCGGCGCCACCATGAATTTCATCCGCGTGGCTGGCGAGATCGCCCCCGGCGGCGAACGCGCTTTCAAACTGGACGTCTATTCTTCCGTCCTGATTAACAAAGGGTCTGAAGTTCAGGGCTGAATCGCCGAACAGGAAGTCGACACCACTGCCGCCACTGATAAGGTCGTTGCCTGCGCCGCCCAAGGCGTAATCATTGCCTGTGCCACCGGCAATCTCGTCGCGTTGCTGCCCGCCGCCCAGAAAGTCACGATCGGCTCCGCCATCGAGAATATTGACGTCACCGGGCCGGTCGGCGTAGTACTGCTGGTAGAACACTTCAACAGGCGAAGAGGGGTCAGGAATGCGTTCGACCTGTGACGCGCGCTCACTGCCAAAAATCGCATCAACACCGGCGCCACCGTGGATAATATCTGAACCGGCGCCGCCGGCGAGGTAGTCCCAGGCGCCACCGCCTGTGATGAGATCGTCGCCGGAGAGCCCAAGCAGTGCGTTCTCGCCGGCGTCGCCCACCAGGTGATCATCCTCCGGCCCACCATAGAAAGTGCCGGAAAATAAACCGAAGAGTTCGCCGCCCGAATAGTTGCTGACCAAATCGGCGTTGAACGCAAGCGGCAAGGGCCAGATGTCCGGCTGCAAGCGGCTGCGATCGAACGCGCTCGGGATAACCTGATTCTCATCGTATCCCAGTTCCGTGACGGTGACACTGGTGGCTAGTGGTTCCTCCTCATGGTCGTGCAGTTCAATACCAAAGTTTGCGGTGACTTCGTCGTACTCCAGTACCTGAAGCGTCTCGGGACTACCGGCGCCGGTTTGCGTGAAAGTGAGGCTGCCGGCATCCGCGTGAAGGGTGATACCGGGAAGGTCGTCGCTGCGAAAGTAGGCCGACCCAGCGGATACCCGCATGAACGCGACGAGTGAAGTGTCGACTCCATTGATGACTATGCGGTCTCCGGCATCGTCGTAGCCGCCAATGAAAGCATCGCCTTCCCCCGCGTTCCAGTAGTAGGTATCTGCGCCAGCGCCGCCAATCAGGTAATCGGTTCCTTCGCCGCCGTAGAGGTGGTCGTTACCCGCATCGCCGTAGAGGTAGTCGGTACCTTCGCCGCCGTGCAATTCATCGTTGCCGCTACCGCCCTCAATATGATCGTTGCCTGCAAGTCCGTGGAGCACATCGTCGCCACCGAGGCCGTAGAGATGGTCGTCATTTGCAGAGGCTTCAATCGCACCAAGTGTGGAGACATCCGCGGCATTTGACCCAAAGACAATGCGTTCGCGGTAGGGATTGAAATTTAAAGCAGGATCCGGCTGACCCGGTACCCAGTTCGACCCATATCCATTCGCGTCTCCGTCGAAGCTAATGCCTTTCTCTAGATCGGTAAACTTTATGAACTGCGATAACTTGCCGGACCGTGCACTCTCTGCGGCGGCACGGGTCATGGTCGATAACATGAATGCCCGATCTGACAGGTACTGGTCGCTCATGTTTTCCCGATCATAAGCTTCATCATCCGCAGCGCTGGTAGAGACGAAAGAGGTGAATGCCATGGGCAGCAGATTAGCCAGCGCGTAGCGCAAGGCGGTGCTGGTATCGGAATCGTCTGCCATAGCCCCCTCAAGTACAGCGTCGATGTTCCGATGATCGACAGATTCAATGCTTAAAGGAGCCATCGGCGCCGCGTCGAGTGCCAGTGGAATTGCCTGATAGATTGAGTCGTGGTCAGTGTCCGCTACAGTGATCGGCGGCAACAAGAGAAGCGTCTGAACCTCAGCCACCACACGCTCCAGCGCTTTGGTGGAATCCATTGAGATTAAATCGATGATGTCATTGATGGCCTGAAGGGAAAACTCCGCGCGTGGCTCTCCCGGCAGCTTACCGATGGCCAGCGAATCCAGGAGACTGCCAACCGCCAGGGCGTCGACCAGTGGATCGATGGTGTGATTGTATAAAGGTTGAGAGTCTAGATATGCCATAGACCCTTCGATGGAGAATGAGGTCAAGCCGTCGCCCAGATGGCTGGTTCCCGGTATTCTCGATACGGGATCCTGAGGTGACGCGAAATCCATGACTGGCACGGATGCGTGAGTGCTGGTGTTGAGCGGGAGTTCCAGTATGCTTCTCTGCATCAGCGATGCAAAGCTTGAGAAACCTTCACCGAACAGGCCTATGAAGCCAGCACTGTTGAAAGTCGCAGTCTGTTCGGTTACCGATGGCAGTAGCAAGGCAAAGGCAGAGGCCAGATGGCCGCCCAGCGAATGGCCGGTAAGTGAAAGTTGCGTGGTCGCGTCTATGCGGCCGAGCCCTGGCGCTGTACCTGAGGGGAGGATGCCCTCGTAAGTGGTTATCCCTGCGCCGGAGAAGATTGCCCGGTACTCAGGGCCCGGTGAAGGAAACAGGGCGCCACGAATCTCCACATCGCGAACGTACTGTGGCACGGGTTCGCCCTCTTCACCCGTAAGCCGCAGATAGAAGTTCACCATGTCTACAACCTGATCTCTGGCGGCTCCGCCTAATAGGTTCTGAATATTTGCTTGCGAAAAATCCGGGAAGATTTCGTCTGAGCCGCGTAGGGCCAGTACATGCTCACCGGAACTTCGATCCTGGAAAAGCGTTGCAGAGAAGCCGGAGTCACTGTTGATGTTCTGATCTAAGACCTCGTACTCATTCGCAAGGTGATTCGCTTGTTCGGGAGTAATGCCTGTGTAACTAAGTACTCTGAAAAGCTCATCTGCTAAGTCTGTCTGAGAAAACGTAGGACTCAGCCCATCGGCGTAGCTGGCTTGCGATGCTAGACTTAGTTTGTAAATATGGCTGACATCCATGTCATTGGCTCCTGTGTCTTTACGGTGTGTATCAATGTGTTTGCTTTATAAAGAAAGTCTCTTGAACTAAACTTCTGGCGTGCCGAACGGGCTCAGATACGTGGTAGCCTGGCCGTGGCTGAAGGTCCGGGCAGGTTTGCTGTTGATAACCAAAGGTAAGTAGATTCGATAGCCAGCCCAGTTGATTGCGAACAAGAATAGCGTTTGCCAGAGTCTTTCCGTCTGATCGCCGCTCGATTCTTGCTTCGAGTGTCGTGATCGGTCCAATCCTTGATAGCACTTGAGAATGGTCCCATACCAATTTGTACTGTGACTGAAACTTCTCTGGATTGACCATCTGGGAGTCATTCAGATAATAGCGGTTAGTCTTGGAAGGTTCGGTGCTGGTTTCCGGAATCGGTTCAATCATATCATCGTCGAGTTGAACCCTCTCGTAGATGTGTAAGCCAAAACGCGCAGGATCAGAGCAAATCCTGTTGAATATCATTTTCGAGACGTGGTAATCCCACATGAATAGCAGATAGACGCTGCAAAGCCCCAACGCGATATAGGCGAGTTTCTTCACAACCGCACCCCGGGAAAGCGATTCATGCTGGCGGCTTTGTCATAGGGCACTCCATTCAGTGCGCGGTGTATACCGGTTGATCGTAGCCTTTAGCATAGCGCTGTTTCCGCTGTTTGAAAGTAAATGGCGACCATCGACTGATTCTGGCGTAAATCGGCGGTTTCCCAACGCGGCCCCAGGCTTGTCATCTTTCACGCAGGCTTTCCTGTCGGTAGCGCAATAGCGGTGAGAGAGAGAACTCCATCCGCTGTGCTTTTTCGCAGCGCTACCGCTGATTCGGCGAGTTGCGCTCTTCGCGATTGCAACACCGGTATGGACTCCGCAAGGTCAAGTCCAGCGGAATAACTGGCTTGCGACGCGAGGGCTAGCTTGGAGATTAAATTGACGTCCATGTCATTCGCTCCTATTGCGTTACTGCGCTAATCGATCCACTTTAAATATAGAATGTTTCCCTGACCAAGCTCATCCGATGTCTTACCGGTTTAGACAGGCGTGAACCGCTTACTGGTTTAAGGCTTGGGCACGTCTGTTTCTGATTGCTGACTGTGAGAAGACGCGTTAGCCAGCCTAGCTTATTGCGAACTAGAACTGCGCTTGCTAGCGTTTTCCCATCCGATCGCCGCACAATTTTTGCTTCCAGTGTCGTGATCGGACCAATGCTCGATAAAACCTCAGAATGGTCCCATACCAAATCGTACTCCGATTCCAGCTTCGGTAGATCGACCATAAGGCTGTCATTCAGGTACAGATGGGTAGGCAAGGAGTCCCTGGTGTGGGATTCCGGTATGGGTACAACCATGTCATCGTCGAGTTGAACCCTCTCGTAGATGTGTAAGCCAAAACGCGCAGGATCAGAGCAAATCCTGTTGAATATCATTTTCGAGACGTGGTAATCCCACATGAATAGCAGATAGACGCTGCAAAGCCCCAACGCGATATAGGCGAGTTTCTTCACAACCGCACCCCGGGAAAGCGATTCATGCTGGCGGCTTTGTCATAGGGCACTCCATTCAGTGCGCGGTGTATACCGGTTGATCGTAGCCTTTAGCATAGCGCTGTTTCCGCTGTTTGAAAGTAAATGGCGACCATCGACTGATTCTGGCGTAAATCGGCGGTTTCCCAACGCGGCCCCAGGCTTGTTATCTTTCACGCAGGCTTTCCTGTCGGTAGCGCAATAGCGGTGAGAGAAAGAATTCTATAAGACGGCGTTTGCCAGTGGTCACCTCGGCGGCTATCGCCATACCGGGATTCAGGCGCAGGTGTTTGCCATCCACCAGGAGGCTGTCCTGTTCGAGTGCCAGGCGCATTTTGAATACCCAGTTGCCCTGATCATCCTGGATGGCATCTTCGCTGATGTCGATCACTTGAGCACTGATCAGCCCGTAGCGTGTGAAGTTGAAAGTATCGATTTTCACCTCGGCGGGCTGACCTTCGTTCACAAAGCCGACATCGCGGTTACCCAGCAGCGCCTCCACTTCGATAGGCGCATTGTGGGGTACTATCTTCATCATCACCTGGGCGGGCGTGACAAAGCCACCTACCGTATGCACGGCGAGTTCCTGTACGGTACCGGTTGCGGGCGCCCTGAGCAGTAGTTGGCGCTCGCGCAGTTGTGCTTTGCGCCGTTCCTGTAACAGTGAATCCCGCTCCGCATCAAGCGTCGCCAGCGCCATCAGGTTCTGCTTGCGTGGTTCTGCGCGCGCACCGCTGTGTTTTGCCCGCAGCGCTGCCGCTGACGCGGCGAGTTGCGCCCTACGCGATTGCAACACCGGTATGGATTCCGCCAGGTCCACCTGCTCTTGCAGGATGGCAAGATATTGATCTCTCGCGCCATATTGCTTCTCGAGAAGCTGTCGATAGGCCGCCACGCGCTCTTCGATTACTGCCAGGCTTGCGCGGGCACGCTGCTCTTCCGCCTCTACGGTAAGCATTTCCTGCAGGGTGGATGCCAGGTCGCTGTCGAGGCCCGCGAGCCGGTTTGCTATCTCATCGCGGTGTCCCGCGAAAAGTGAGCGCGCACGGCTGAGGTCGATTGCAGGAAGCGAGTTGTCTTCTCGTTCGATATTTACAGTGCTGTTGCCGGCCAGCCATCGCTCCAGTGCCTCGCGCCAGACGCGTTCAAGGCGGTTGTACGACAAGGCCAGCGCAAGCCGGGTGTCGTCGGCCTCGGCGAATGTTGGATCCAGACGCATCAATGGTTCGCCTGCTTTCACCAGCGAACCCTCCACAACATGAATGGCTGCGATGGAGGCTTCGCCCGGTGCCTGTACCGTTTTCACCTGTCCATTTGGCACCACTTTGCCCGGCGCGGTCACCACGATGTCAACCTCTCCAACTACCGCCCAGCCGATGGCGAGCACGAAAAGTCCGAGCAACATCCACACCAGCGTACGGCCAACGGGGGAGGGTGGCCGCTCCTGAATTTCCAGCGCGCCGGGAAGGAATGATTGGTTGTTCATGGCGTGTGCCCCCGATCAAACCGCTGGCTGGCTTGCGTCTCTGGCGGCGGCTTCTCCAGCGCGCGTATCGCGGGCGTGTGGTTCTGGTAGCTGTGCAGTCTGGCGTAGTAGCCGCCGTTCTCGATCAGCGTATCGTGAGTGCCCGCTTCCACAATCCGCCCCTGATCAATCACAACGATACGATCGCAGTGCCGCACGGTGCTGAGCCGGTGAGCGATAATGAAAACCGTGCGACCGCTGCTGATGGCGCCCATGTTTTCCTGCACCACGCGTTCGGATTCGTAATCCAGCGCGCTGGTCGCCTCGTCCATTACCAGTATGCGCGGGTTGTTCAACAGCGCCCGTGCGATGGCAATGCGTTGTCGTTGCCCGCCCGACAGGTTGCAACCCTGCTCGCCGATTACTGTATCGTATCCCTCCCCCAGTTCCAGTATGAACTCGTGCGCGCCGGCGGCCTGCGCGCAGACAACCACGTGCTCGAAGGGGACGCCCGGGTTGGCGAGGGCAATGTTTTCCCGCACGGTGCGGTTGAAGAGGAAGCTCTCCTGTTGCACCACGCCCACATTGCGACGCAGCCAGGCGTTGTCGGTCAGCGCGAGGTCCATGCCGTCTATTAGCACGCGTCCTGCCTCGGGTACGTAGAGTCTCTGCAGCACTTTCGCCAGCGTACTTTTGCCCGAACCCGAACGGCCGACTACGCCGACGATTGCGCCCGCAGGTACGTCCAGGTTGAGTTCATCCAGCACCAGCGGCGCGTCGGGGCGGTAGCGGAAGCGTACACGCTCGAGTGAAACCGCCCCCAGCAGTTTCCCGGGCGTAGTCTGCGTGGGAGCTTCCCCGCGCTCCATGGGCGTATTTAAAATATCGCCGAGGCGCTCCAGCGAGATACCGGCCTGTTGAAAATCCTGCCAGAGCTGCACCAGCTTCAGTATGGGGGCGGTCAGGCGCCCTGCGAGCATGTTGAATGCCACCAGCTGGCCCACGCTAAGCGCGCCGGCAATCACCAGATGCGCGCCCCACCAGATAATCAGTAGCGTGGTGACTTTGCTGACCAGACCGGCGGCCTGGCCCGCAATGTTGTTCAGATTCTGTGCCCGAAACGAGGCTGATACATAGTTCGCGAGTTGATCCTCCCAGCGGCGCTGGAGCTGCGGTTCTACCGCCTGGGCTTTCACGGTTTGAATGCCGGTGACGGTTTCGGTGAGTAACGCCTGGTTTTCCGCGCTGGCGCGGAATTTCTCGTCCAGCCGCTGCTTCAGCACCGGTGTAATACCGGCAGACAGCAGCGCGTATACCGGTAGCGAGCCAAGCACAATCCAGGTGAGGGTGGGGCTGTAGTACCAGAGCACCGCCAGGAACACGAAACTGAAGGACACGTCGATGAGAAGCGTGAGCGCGGTACCGGTGATGAAGTTGCGCAGGTTCTCCAGCTCGCGCACGCGGGCCACGGTGTGGCCTACCTGGCGGGCCTCGAAGTAGGCCAGGGGCAGGCGCGTCAGGTGGTGGAACAACCGCGCTCCCAGCTCCACGTCTACGCGGTTGGTTGTGTGACTGAAGAGATAATTGCGCAGCCCGCCGATCACCGCGTCGAACAGCACGATCACCAGAAACCCCGCGGCCAGCACGTTCAGCGTACTGAAACCGCGGTGCACCAGTACTTTGTCCATTACTACCTGGAAGAACAGTGGTGTGACCAGTGCGAATAGCTGCAGGAAGAAGGACGCAACCAGCACCTCGATGAACAGGCCGCGATAGCGAGAGAGGGCGGGCAGGAACCAGCGCAGGTTGAAACGCCGGCTTTTATCGGGCAACACCGAGCTGCGCCTTCGCAGCAGCAGCAACTCGCCTGACCAGAGCGCCGCAAGCGCATCGCCGTGCAGTGTCACAGGTTTGGATTCACCCGGGTTCTGAATCAGATACACGGGTTGTCCGCCGGCGTTGCTCGCGCGCCTGGCGAGTACGAAGAAATCACCCGAGTGCGTTACGCCGAGCGCAGGCAGCAGCCGGTCATCCAGCCCGGTTTGATCCGTGTGCACCTTTTTCGCTTTGAAACCCAGCCGTTTGGCGGCGCGCAGCAGATCATCCGCGTTGCAGGGCGAATCTGCGGCGCCAAACTCATGAGCCAGCCTGGCCGCGTCTACCGGCACATTCTGGAGCTGTGCTGCCAGCGCCAGCGCGAGGAGCCCGTTGTCCATTTGCCTGTGTCCCTGTCGATCTGCCTTCTATCCGTGAAAGCGCCTGCCCACTCCGCGTTGGGGGAGGGAAGCGGAACTGGTTTCAGCTTGCGCAGGAATCGAGGTGAATACCACATCGAATGCGGGCGATGGTGCGATGCGATGTGTCCTTGCCGATCGCTCAGGCGCGCGAGGAAGGGTTTGGAGGAAAGGTGATGCCGTGAATTCCGCGGCCGTGTCGCCAGGCGGCGCGGGGCACGCAGAAATGGCCGATGCTCGCGGGCGTCCCTGCCCGCGTGGAACTGCCAGGGGGCGGTGCCCCTAGAACAGGTAGCGCAGGCGCGCGCCGTACACTTCGCCCTCGTCTATCATGCCGGCATGCGAGCCCACCAGCACGGGGACGTCAAAACTGTACACAATCGCCTGCTCGTCGGTGATATTGCGACCGTATACCATCACCTCCCACGCTTCATCGGCGCTGCGCAGGCCGAAGCGCAAGTTGACTTTGGTGTAGTCGTCTACCCTGTCGGCAGGATCGAGGTCCCCCTGGGTGTCGAAGGCATCCGAGTAATTCACTTCCCCGCCGGTGAAGAAGGTCATGCCATTGTTGAGCATGTACTCGTAATCGAAAAAGGCAGACGCGCTGTATTCGGGTGCGTAAGTGGTGTTCTCCCCGGAGAGATCGTTGCTGGTAGTGCCCAGAGGCGAGCCGCAGAGTGAATCGATATCCAGCTGGATCGCGGTGCACGGCGCGGTCTCATAGGATTTGTATTCAGAATCCAGCCAGGCGCCGTTCAACCCCAGGCGCAGGCCCTCGGCCGCCTGCCACAGCAGGTCGAATTCGACACCCTTGATCTCGGCTTGCGCAGCGTTGGTCACCGCGAAGCTGATGCCCTGGAAGATGGAGGTCTGCAGGTTGTCGTATTCGGTGTAGAAGGCCGCCCAGTTCAGGGTCATGGCACCCTCGAGCAGTGTGTGTTTGCCGCCGATCTCGTAGGCAACCACTTCCTCGTCCTCAAACTCGAACTCGTCGTTGGGCAGCGTCACGTCGTAGCAATCTTCCGGCCGTTGCCCGGGAGAACAGGGCCAGGTGGCCTGGTCCACTCCGCCCGGGTTGCCGTCGTCCGCAGCGGTGAAGCCACCGGATTTGAAGCCCTCGGAGTAGCTCAGGTAGAGCATGGAGTTCGCGCTAACATCCCACTGCAGGTTGGCCGAGGGCAGCAGCGCGTCGGTGTCGCGGTCTTCGTCGTAGTCGTAGAGATAGGTGTTAAAGCTGGTGGCTTCAACCTGATAGGCGAAAAAATTGTCGGTGCGGTTATCGATGCCGGTAATGTCGTCGCTGATGAACTGGCTGCTCTTCACCTCCTTGGTTTCCTCGGTATAGCGCAGGCCCAGTGTCAGGCGCAGGTCATCGCGCAGGTTGAACGTGCCCTGGCCGAAAATTGCCCAGGAGTCTGTGTCCTGTTCGAAGCGGTGATTGCGCGCAAGCTGGTTGGCGTTGTACTGGCCGCCTGTCAGCAATGTCAGCAGGCTGTCAACGCCGAGCTGCTCGCGCACCAGGCCACCGAGGTTGGTATCGATGGTGACACGGCGGTCAAACTTCAGGGTGTTCTGTTCGTAGTAGGCGCCGGCCAGATATTCAAAGAAGCCGCCGGTAGGAGAGGCGATGCGGATCTCCTGGCTCCACTGGTCAAATTGCTGGTCGTCATCGCGGCCGATAAACTGCAGCGGCAGCCAGTCACAATCACAGCCGTCTACATAGTCGTAGGCGGAATAGCCGGTGATGGCGGTGATCTCGAATTCATTCAGGCGGTAGTTCAGGGTCAGTGCGCCGTTGTCGGTGTCCTGGTCGCTGGATTCTGCATACTGGCCCACGGCGACACCGCCAGCCTCTCCCCCGGGACCGAAATTGTTGTCTTTGAAAATGGTAAAATCGTTGCCGATGATATCGGGGAAGTTCGGGTAGAACGCGTCCGTGATGGAGTAGGCGATGTCAGCAAAGGCATCGCGGTTCGGAAACAGCGCATCGCGCGTCGCCGGGTCGGCGTATTCGGTCACACCCGAGGCGACCCCCGTGCGGTCGAGGTTCGACTGGCCCCACTTGAATTCCACATCGAGGTTGTCGCTCGGCGCCCACACGCCGGTGAAGCGATAGTTCCATTCTTCGATGTTGGGCTCGTCATTGTCGAGGAACTCGTTCTCAACGTACCCGTCGGTCTGGCGATAGCGGCCTGTGAGGCGCAGCGCGAAATTGTCGGTGACTGTGCCCGATAGCATGCCTTCGCCGATATAGCCTTCGTTGGTTTCCGCGGAGACCTCCAGGCGGCCGTTGAGTTCTTCGTCAAAGCCCGGCGAGGCGGTAATCACGCTGATCGCGCCGGCCACGGTATTGCGTCAAAACAGCGTGCCCTGCGGGCCACGCAGCACTTCCACCCGCTCGATATCCATGAAGGGCGCGCGGTACTGGCGCCCGCGCCCCATGTAGATACCGTCTATGTACATGCCCACGGATTGCTCAAAGGCCTGGTTGTTGCTGGAGCCCATGCCGCGCATATAAATATTGGTGCTGACCGGCGCGTCTGAGATCATCAGGTTGGGCACGTAATCCGCCAGTGCCGCCATGTTCGGTATTCCCGCATCCTGGATTTTCTGGCCCTGGATGGCCGATACCGAGATGGGTACGTCCTGCAGGCTCTGAGCGCGTTTCTGCGCGGTTACGATAACCTCCTCGAGTACCACCTGCGAATGTGCGAGCGAGCTGGTGATGAGCGCGATTGCCGCAACAAGGGGCGACATTCTGTATTGAACAGCCATAGGACAGCCTCTTTAGTCTATTATCATTATGTTGACTGGCGCGTTGTAAAAACGGGCTCGTCAGTTGTTTCTTCCTTGCGGCCGCCTGAGCTGTAACAGCGCGCCGGTTTCCCTCATGGTATGCCGCTACCTGACGTTTGCCAACCGCTGTCAGCCAGCCGGGCGACGGTCACGGAAGGTGATAATCAGAAGGACCGCTGAAAACACTACGGCACTGAACAACGGAGCCAGAATCGGGTCGATCTGGTACAGCGCGCCTGCACACACCGGCCCCACGGAGAAGCCAATGGCGGGACACGATGCGACCAGGCCGGCGGCGGCGCCCTGTTCCGAGGGTTCAACCGCCAGCGACGCACCGGCGGAAATGGCGGGCATGCACAGCGCTGTGCCGCTGCCCAGGAATGCCATGCCCACGGCCAGCACGGGAAAGGTTTCAAAGGTGGAGATCACGCCGGCGCCGATGAGCAGTGCCAGCAGGCCGATACGAATAAACTGCGTCGCCTTGAGTTTCGCACGCTGCATCACCGTCATCTGAATGATAAAGGTGAATGTTGCCGACACCATCAGGGCGGCGCCCGTGAGCTGGGCCGTTTGAATCCCGCTGAGGTGGAGTTTGTCCTGCAGCGTGAAGCCAAGCGTCTGTTGTATGCCCGAGAAGCCGATGAACAGCCCGACGGCTGCCAGCAGCAACAGCGAGATGCGTTGATCGGTATAGCGCAGGCGGGCGGTTGTCTTGTAGCCGTGGCGATTCTGCGGCGGCGTAAACGGCAGAAAACGCCACACCATGAAAGCTGCCACTACGGCGAGAGCCGCTGCAAAGTACAGGGGCGCGAGCAGCCCCAGGGTTGCCAGCGCGCCACTTACCGCCGGACCGAGGATGGTACCCATACTGCTCGCGGTGCCGAGCCGCGCCATGGTGCGCGTGCGCTGTTCGCGCTCGGTATTGTCGGCCGCATAGGCGGTGCTCGCGGGGTTGGTGGCCGACATTACCAGCGCCTGACACACCCGCGTACCCAGCACCGTGGCGTAGAACAGCGTGCCGCTGAGTATCCCTGCCATGCCCGCGTAAAATGTGCTGGTAAACAGCAGCGTGCCCACCGCGTAACCGAGCAGGCCGGTGATGATCACCGGCTTGCGGCCCACGCGGTCGCTGAAGCGGCCCCAGTGGGGTGAGGCCAGACCGTATACCAGCGCCGACACCGCGATGATCGAAGTAATCTGCACTTCCGTGAGATGCACTTCGCGACCGAGCGGCGCGAGAACCGCAAACACCAGCGACTGGCCTATCCCCGTGGCCATCAGCCCGAGGATGAGTACGGTCAGTTGCCGGCGTGTCAGTTGTGCCATACAGGCTTCATCAGCACTCCCTCGAGTGTTGGTCGCGCTTTACTTGAGTTCCGAAGAGGATTTACCCAGTACGCGGCGCGCAACAATGAGTTGCTGAATCTGCTGCGTGCCTTCGAAGATGTCGAGGATTTTCGAATCCCGCGCGAACTTTTCCAGCAGGTGCTGTTCACTGTAGCCCTGGCTCTGGCAGAGCGCCACGCAGCGCAAGGTGATGTCGTTGCCAACGCGTCCAGCTTTCGCCTTGCACATTGAGGCTTCCATGGAATTGGGCTGTTTGTTGTCGGCCATCCAGGCAGCCTTCAGTACCAGCAGGCGGGCGGCGTTCCACTCGGCTTCCATGCGCACCAGTTCCGCTTCAACGGCGCTCAGGTTGATGGGCTTGCAACCAAGGCTCAGTTCCACGCCCTCCTCGAGGAGGATCTCGCGGCTCATGTCCAGCGCCGCGCGCGAAACGCCAATCGCCATGGCCGCCACCGGTGGACGCGTGTTGTCGAAGGTCTGCATCACACCGCCGAAAGCTTTCTTGCGCCCCTCGGCATCAGTGGCCACTTCCGCGCTGCCAAGGATGTTTTCTTTTGGAATGCGGCAATCGCTGAACGAAATAGCGGCGGTATCCGATGCGCGTATACCGAGCTTGTGTTCCAGGCGTGTCACCTCGCAGCCCGGTGTGCCCTTCTCAACGATAAAGGATTTGATCGCTGCTTTGCCGAGTGATTTGTCGAGCGTTGCCCATACCACCAGCGTGTCCGCGCGATCCCCGTCGGTGACATAGATCTTCTCGCCGTTGAGCACCCATTCGTCGCCATCGGCCACCGCTGTGGTGCTGATGTTGGCGGAATCCGAGCCGGTGCCCGGCTCCGTGATACACATGGCGGCGTAGCTGCCGCCGTATTTTTTCACCTGCTCAGGCGTGCCCACGGCAGAGATTGCGGCGTTGCCGAGGCCGGAGCCGGGCATACCCAGAAACAGCCCCACATCGCCCCAGCAGAGACCAAACAGGCCAACCACCGCGCCCATGTTGCCGCCATTTACCACGGTGCCCGCGGGTGGCTTCTCTTTCGGGCTGGCGGTAGAACTGGAGCGGGCGCCGCCGATCAGCTCGGCTACCTGCTCCATCTCTTTCGGGTAGGTGTGTTCCTCCTTGTCGTACTTGCGCGAGTAGGGACGCATCATATGCTCGGCGAGCAGCATGGTTTGGTCCAAGGTTTCGCGGTGTTTTTTTGCCAGTTCGAGATTAATCATGCGAAAAATTCCTGAATGGGGTTGCGGAACATTGAGTGGATTTCAACGCCGGCGTCAGGCGCAGACCACGCCTTCCAGTGTGTCGATTGCGCGCAGATTGCGGTACCAGAGCTCTACCGGATGCTCGCGGGTAAAGCCATGGCCACCGAGAAGTTGCACGCCGTCCGTGCCAATCTTCATCGCGTGCTCTGCGCAGAATACTTTTGCCAGATATGCCTGCTCGTGGAAATCTTCCCCGCGATCCGCCAGAGAGGCGGCCCGCCAGGTCATCAACCGCATGGCTTCGAGTTCAATGGCGATATCCGCAACCATAAAGGCCACAGCCTGGCGATTGGAAATGGGCTCGCCGAAGGCCACGCGTTCATTGCAGTAAGGCACCACATAGTCGAGCACTGCCTGACAGGTGCCCACCGCCAGCGCACAGATGCCGATGCGCGACAGATCGATAAAGCGCTGCAGATCGAAGCTGCCCTCGCCGAGCAGGGCATCCGCCGGGAGCTGCACATTCTCAAAGCTGAGCGTGGCTAGCTGTGCGCCCGCAAGGCCCATATTCTCTTCGACGCTGCGTGTCATGCCCGCGGGCGTTCCCTCAACAATAAATGCGGCGGGCTGCTTCTCATCCAGCATCGCGATCACCAGCGTGAGCCGGGCATCGGCTCCCAGCGGCACCATGACCTTTTTCCCCTGCAGCGTGAAGCCATCGGCATTACTGGTGGCGGTTGTCCGGGGTGTTGTCGGGTCGAAGGTCGCACGTGGCTCCAGTAAAGCGGTGGTGGCGGCTACGAATTCGCCACTGCAGAATTGCGGCAGGTACTTCTCGCGCTGCGCATCCGAGCCCTGGTCCAGCAGGGTATTCACCACTCCCAGCGGTGCCGTCGCACCCAGTGTGAGCGCCATGTCGCCATGTGCGAGATCTTCCAGAATCAGCGCGTTGGACAGTGGGGAGCGCGGCATACCGGCGCCGCCCAGTGCCTCCGGGATGGACAACAGCGCAACTCCCAGTTCTGCCATCTGTTGATAACAGGCGTCTGCCGGCTGCTCGCCGGCGTCGACGCGCTTGCCGGGATCGCGCATCTCCTGCGCGGCGAAACGCTGCATGGTTTCGCGATTCATGCGCTGCTCGTCCGTCAGGCTCAGGTCGAACAGCAGATCGTCTTCGTTGGTGGGCATGGTCTTTGCTCTCTGTGTATTGAATGGGTTGCCTGGGATCGGACTCAGAGCGTGGCGACGCTGGGAGCCTCGAGCCCGCCGATCAGGTAGTCGACCAGGTGGTCGAGCAGGCTGTCTTCATCAAAGTGGCTGAGATCGCCGAGGGGTGAACGCATCAGCCACGACACCTCGGCCATGCCGTGTACCACGTTGGTGGCTATGAACATCAGGCGCAAGCGGCGCACTGGTGCCGGCAGTTCGGGTAGTGCCTGGGCGAGCGTGTTGTCCAGCCGCTGCCAGAAGGGGGCATGCACGGCATTCACCGTTGCGGCGATGTCTGCGTCGGTCTCGCTGACCAGGCGTGAGACAAAGCGCAGCGCGTCATTGCCCCATGCCTGCTCCCGGCGCAGCAGCACCAGCGGCAGGAGTATCTCGCGGCAGGCCCCGCGCAGCGTACGCGGCGCGGGATGTTCGTCGCGCCGTGCCACGGTAATGCGCTGGATCTCATCGCTGATCATTGTCATGAGTGCTTCGACCACACCCAGCCTGTTGCTGAAATGGTAGTGCATGGCGGCTGAGTTCCTGGACCCGGCCTCGGCGCTGATACGTCGCAGCGAGACCGCGTGCAGGCCTTCATTCGCGTACAGCCGCATCGCGGTGTGCAGCAGGCGCTCCCGGGTATCGAGGCCGTCCTCAAGCTGTGGGGCGCTCGCGCTCATTCCGAAGCCGCGCCCTGCACCCGTGCGAGGGACGGCATGAACCGTGTGTAGCCGACCGGAAACAGGCGCACGAGGAGCGAGATAAAACGCGCATCGTTGCCTATCAGCAGGCGCTTCTTGCGCTTCGCTATGGCGCCAATAATCTGTGCCGCTGCGTCTTCGGCGGTAGTGCGAGCCGCCTTCTCAAATTGCTTGCCGCGCTCATCGGGCGATTGATTGGGGTCGCCACCACGGGCCATCTTCGCGATATTGGTACGAATGCCGCCGGGGTGTACGCAGCACACATGGATATTCGTGCCCTCCATCTCCTGGCGCATCGCTTCGGTATAGCCGCGCACGGCAAATTTGGCGGCGTTGTAGGCCGACTGCGTGGGCACGCCGATGAGGCCGAACACCGAGGACATATTGATGACGTGACCCTGTTGCGCTTTGCGCAGCAAAGGCAGGAAGGCCTGTGTCCCGTGCACCACGCCCCAGAAATTGATGCCCATGAGCCAGTCGAGATTCTCATAGTCGCAATCCTCCACCAGTGACATCAGCGCCACACCGGCGTTGTTGATCACGATATCGACGTGGCCGCTCTGTGATGCAACTTCGTCCGCCCAGGCGTGCATGTCATCGCGCCGGGCAACGTCGACGGTGCGTGAGTGCACGGCAACGTCCTTGCGCGGGAGGCCGGCAACAGTCTCTGCCAGGGAATCGGCGTTGATATCACTGAGGTACAGCCGGCAGCCCGTCTGGTTGAGCTGCTGTGCGAGCGCGCGCCCGATACCCGATCCCGCCCCTGTGATGACTGCGACCTTGCCTTCTGTGTAAGCCATGAACTCCTGCATCCTGTCTTGGGTCGGGAGCACATCATAGGCGCTTTTGCGATTAAAGCAATTGCTTTATCCGGAGCTGGCGGTCTCGGTCTCCCCCTTGCGACGGGCAGCGGCGGCTGGCGGGCACATATCGACCCGCCAGCGGCTAATCTCGGCCGGAGTCTGGACACTGCAGGGGCGATCCCCTAAAATCCCGCGTGTTTTCACACGCTCGGCCGGCGCACCGGGTGTAGTGTGTTCCTGTGACAACCAGAGCAGTATTCCAGAGCGAACAGGCGAGATGCGGTTACCCATCTCGCCTTTTTGCGAGCGCCCGACCGAAAGGTCAGGCGATGGAGCACGCCAGAAACCTGCGTCAGGCCACTGATCACTGGAGGTTTGTTTGTCTGTTCCAGCCATTTTGGCCCTTGAAGACGGCAGCGTTTTCAGAGGGGTGGCAGTGGGTGCCAGCGGCACCTCGGTGGGTGAGGTGGTCTTCAACACTGCCATGAGTGGCTATCAGGAAATCCTTACCGATCCGTCCTACGCGCGTCAGATCGTGACGCTCACCTACCCGCACATCGGCAATACCGGCACCAACGCAGAAGACGAGGAGTCCCGGGCCGTTTGGGTCGCCGGCCTGGTCATCCGCGACCTGCCGTTGCTGGCCAGCAACTACCGCAATCAGCAGTCGCTGGACGATTACCTGCGCGAGCGCAATATCGTCGCCATCGCCGAGATCGATACCAGAAGGCTCACGCGTATCCTGCGCGACAAGGGTGCCCAGGGCGGCTGCATCATGGCTGGCGAGGATGTCGACGAAGCGGCGGCCCTGGCGCAGGCGAAACAGTTTCCCGGTCTAAAGGGTATGGATCTCGCCAAGGTGGTTTCGGTTACCGAAGCCTACACCTGGCGGGAGGGTAGCTGGCGCTGGAACGAGGGCCACAGCGAGCGTCCCGAGGCAGAGTTGCCCTGGCATGTGGTGGCCTACGACTACGGCGTCAAGCGCAACATCCTGCGTATGCTGGTTGATCGCGGTTGCCGTCTGACGGTAGTCCCGGCGCAGACTGCCGCCGCCGATGTGCTGGCGCTGGCCCCCGACGGCGTATTCCTTGCCAACGGCCCGGGTGATCCCGAGCCCTGCACCTACGCGATCGAAGCCATTCGCGAGCTGCTCGATAGCGGAATACCGCTGTTCGGTATTTGCCTCGGGCACCAGCTGCTCGGCCTGGCCTCCGGCGCTTCCACGCTAAAAATGAAGTTCGGTCATCACGGCGCCAATCATCCTGTACAGAATCTCGACGACGGCAGTGTACTCATTACCAGCCAGAACCACGGTTTTGCGGTGGACGAAAGCAGCCTGCCGGACAACCTGCGCATCACGCATAAATCCCTGTTCGACGGCAGCCTGCAGGGCATTCATCGCACAGACTGCGATGCCTTCAGTTTTCAGGGCCACCCGGAAGCGAGTCCGGGGCCGCACGACGCCGCGCCCCTGTTTGATCATTTCATCGAGCTGATGGCGGCTCGAGCAGAGAAGAACTGAGCCATGCCGAAGCGTACTGACATTCAAAGCATCCTGATTCTCGGCGCCGGCCCCATCGTGATCGGCCAGGCCTGCGAGTTTGATTACTCCGGCGCGCAGGCCTGCAAGGCGTTGCGCGAGGAGGGCTACCGGGTGATCCTGGTGAACTCCAACCCGGCCACCATCATGACCGATCCGGCGATGGCGGACGCCACCTACATCGAACCGATCAAGTGGCAGACAGTCGCGCGCATTATCGAGCAGGAGCGCCCGGATGCGCTGCTGCCCACGATGGGCGGACAGACGGCGCTGAACTGCGCGCTGGACCTGGCCCGCGAGGGCGTGCTGGAGCAGTTCGGCGTGGAGATGATCGGCGCCACCAAAGAGGCGATCGACAAGGCCGAAGACCGGCAGCTGTTTGACCAGGCCATGAAGCGGATCGGCCTCGAGACGCCGCGTGCCGCGCTGGCGCATAGCCTGGAGGAGGCCTTTCAGGTACTCGACTCCATCGGCTTCCCCTGCATCATCCGCCCGTCATTCACCATGGGTGGTAGCGGTGGCGGTATCGCCTACAACCGCGGCGAGTTTGAGGAAATCTGTCGTCGCGGGCTGGATTTGTCGCCCACGAATGAACTGTTGATTGATGAATCCCTGATTGGCTGGAAAGAATTCGAGATGGAGGTGGTGCGCGACAAGAACGACAACTGCATCATTGTGTGCTCCATCGAAAACTTCGATGCGATGGGGGTGCACACCGGCGATTCGATCACCGTGGCGCCGGCGCAGACCCTCACCGACAAGGAATACCAGATCATGCGCAACGCCTCATTGGCGGTTTTGCGTGAGATCGGCGTAGAGACTGGCGGCTCCAATGTGCAGTTCGGACAGGATCCCGAAACCGGGCGCATGGTCATCATCGAGATGAACCCGCGCGTGTCGCGCTCCTCGGCTCTCGCGTCCAAGGCGACAGGTTTTCCCATTGCCAAGGTGGCGGCAAAGCTGGCGATTGGCTACACCCTCGACGAATTACAGAACGATATTACCGGCGGTGCCACGCCCGCCTCCTTTGAGCCTTCCATCGACTACGTGGTTACCAAGATCCCGCGCTTTGCGTTTGAGAAGTTCGCGGGCGCCTCACAGCGGCTTACCACCCAGATGAAGTCGGTGGGCGAAGTGATGGCCATCGGGCGCACCTTTCAGGAATCTCTGCAAAAGGCGCTGCGCGGCCTCGAGGTGGGATCGGCGGGCTTTGAGCACCGCATCGACGTGGATGATCCGGAGTTGCGCGATGAGCTGGTGCTGGAACTGACCAACCCGGGTCCCGACCGTATCTGGTACCTGGCCGATGCCTTCCGCGCCGGTATGGAGCTTGCGGAGATATCCAGGCTGTCCGGCGTCGACCCCTGGTTCCTGGTGCAGATCAAAGACATTGTCGACACCGAGAACAGCCTGAAAACCGTGCAGCTCGCCGAAATAGACAGCGCCCGGATGTTCGCGCTGAAACGCAAGGGCTTCTCCGACGAAAGGCTCGCGGTACTCCTGGCGGTGTCTGAAGCGGAGGTGCGCGCGCGCCGCGATCAGCTGGGTATCAGGCCGGTGTACAAGCGGGTCGATACCTGCGCAGCGGAGTTCGCCACGGCGACCGCCTACATGTATTCCACCTATGAAGAGGAATGCGAAGCGGCGCCCAGTCAGCGCGACAAGATACTGGTGCTGGGCGGTGGCCCCAACCGTATCGGTCAGGGTATCGAGTTCGACTACTGTTGTGTGCATGCCGTTCTGGCGATGCGCGAAGACGGTTACGAGACCATCATGGTCAACTGCAACCCCGAGACTGTCTCCACCGATTACGACACCTCCGACCGCCTCTACTTTGAGCCGGTCACGCTGGAAGATGTGCTCGAGATTGTGCGCGTCGAGCAGCCAAAGGGCGTTATCGTGCAGTTCGGGGGTCAGACCCCGCTGAAGCTCGCCCGCGCGCTGGAGGCGGCCGGCGTGCCGATCATCGGCACCACGCCGGACGCGATCGACCGGGCGGAGGATCGCGAACGCTTTCAACACATGATTCAGAAGCTGGGCCTGCGCCAGCCCGCCAATACAACCGTGCGCAGTACCGAAGAGGCGGTGGCCGCGGCACAGCAGATCGGTTACCCGCTGGTGGTGCGGCCCTCCTATGTTCTGGGCGGTCGCGCGATGGAAATCGTCTATCGCGAAGAAGATCTGCTGCGTTATATGCAGAGCGCAGTGAAGGCTTCGGATGATGCGCCCGTGTTGCTGGATTCCTTCCTCTCCGCTGCGATCGAGGTGGATATCGACGCGGTCTCCGACGGGCGGGAGGTGGTGATCGGCGCGATCATGCAGCATATCGAGCAGGCCGGTGTGCATTCCGGTGACTCTGCCTGTTCACTGCCGCCGTACAGTCTCGACAGCGCGGTGCAGGATGCCATGCGCGAACAGGTCAAGCAGATGGCGCTGGAACTGGGTGTCTGTGGGCTGATGAATGTGCAACTCGCCTGGCAGGATGAGACGATCTACGTTATTGAAGTGAATCCGCGTGCTTCGCGCACCGTGCCTTTTGTTTCCAAATGTATTGGCGCGTCTCTCGCCAAGATTGCGGCTCGCTGCATGGCGGGCACGAGTCTGGTGGATCAGGGCTTTACGCGCGAGGTGGTGCCGGATTATTTCAGCGTGAAAGAAGCGGTGCTGCCGTTCAACAAGTTTCCCGGCGTCGATCCGATCCTGGGGCCGGAAATGAAATCCACCGGTGAAGTCATGGGTACCGGTGATACCTTTGCCGGGGCGTTTGCCAAGGCGCAGCTCGGCGCTGGCAATGGTCCGCCCAGCGAGGGCACCGCCCTGCTCAGCGTGCGTGATGTGGACAAGCCCGGCATCGTGGGAGTGGCGCGCGATCTTGTGGAGATGGGCTTCGATCTGGTTGCCACCAGCGGCACCGCCAGAGCGCTGGAGGATGCCGGCCTGAAAGTACGCCGGGTGAACAAGGTCACCGAGGGGCGCCCGCACATCGTCGACATGATTCTGAACGACGAGGCCGACCTGATTGTCAATACCACTGAAGGTCGCCGCGCCATTGAAGACTCAGCGTCTATTCGCGCGAGCGCCGAGGCACACAGGGTTTTCTATACCACCACGCTGACCGCGGCGCAGGCCATTTGCCTGTCGCTCAAGCACAAGGAAGATCGGACGGTACGGCGGTTGCAGGATTTGCACCGGAGGATCAACACATGAACAAATTTCCCATGACGGTCGCCGGTGAGGCGGCCCTGCGCGGAGAACTGGAGCGCTTGAAGAAAGTGGAACGTCCGCGCATATCGCAGGCTATTGCCGACGCCCGGGAACACGGTGACTTGAAAGAGAATGCGGAGTACCACGCGGCGCGTGAACAGCAGAGCTTTGCGGAGGGGCGTATTCAGGAGATTGAGGGCAAGCTGGCGAACGCCCAGGTAATTGATGTGGCGTCTATCCCCAAGACCGGCAAGGTGATTTTTGGTACCACGGTCGATCTTATCAACCTGGAAACCAACGCCACCGTCACTTACCGGATTGTCGGTGAAGACGAGTCGGACGTGAAGAGCAACCTGATCTCCGTGGTATCACCGATCGCGCGCGCGCTCGTAGGCAAGGAAGAGGGCGATGTGGTGGTCGTCAAGGCACCGGGCGGCGATATAGAGTATGAGATCGACCAGGTGCGCCATATCTAGCCAAAACTCCCACTCCTGCTGATCCAGGGCAGCACTGCCCTTGATGCTAATAATTCTCATTAGTGTTATGCTGCCGCCACTTTGCTGAGTGGACACCGATGGACGCAACTGTTTCCCTGTGGTCGCTGCGGGCCGGCCAGCCCTGCAGAATTCTGGGTTTTGACGAGACTCTCGCCGAGCCCTACCGCATTCGCCTCATGGAACTCGGTTTTCACCCCGATGAGCGCGTAGTCTGCCTGCACTCACCCGGGTTCGGCGCACCCAAAGTGTATCGTGTGAGCAATACGGTTTTCTCCCTGGATGACGAGGTCGCCACTTATGTGCGCGTGAGCCTCGATGTCTAGGGTTCTACTCATCGGCAGCCCAAACTCCGGCAAGAGCCTGCTGTTCAATCGCCTCACCGGCATGGCGCATAAAGTTGCGAACTTTCCCGGGATCACGGTCGATGTGGGCATGGGCAGTCTGCGCGGCCTGCCAGACACGCAACTGGTGGATTTTCCCGGTACCTACTCGCTGCAGCCGATCTCGGCGGAAGAGAAAGTAGCGGTCGCCGAGTTTGAGCGCGCACTGGAAGATACCAACGTCGAGCAGGTGTTGTGCCTGATCGATTCCACCCGCCTGGAGAAAAGCCTGTATTTCACGCTGCAGGTGATTCGCGATTGCGCGCGCTTTGGCAAGCCTGTCATCGTCCTTGCGAATATGATCGACGTGCTCGACCGGCACGGGCTCGCCTTTGATGCGCAGGGGTTGTCAGACGCACTGCAAACACCGGTGCTGCCGATCTCGGCCCGCTCGGGCAAGGGCGTGGACGCAATCATCAGCCAGCTCCGCCAGAATCGAGATACAGCACAGACGGCTTCGGGGGGAATATTTGCGGATAGCCCCGATGTTTTGCTGCGCGGCACCGCGCACCAGCTTGCGCGACGCTATGGACCAAAGGGCGATGTGCTGGTGCAGAGCCAGGCGCGCCTGGATCATTTCTTCCTGGGCTCGTTGACAGGCGGTGTGTCTTTCTTCCTGATCATGTACCTCCTGTTCCAGTCCATTTTTACCTGGTCCGCTCCGGCCATGGACGCGGTGGAAAGTTCGCTGGCCTGGCTGGCGGAGCTTGTCGTGCCAATGATTGGCAGTGATCTCCTGCGCGACTTCACGGCCGATGCGCTGTTCAGCGGCATCGGCGCGTTTCTGGTTTTTGTGCCGCAGATTTTCGTGCTCACCTTCATCATCGGCTTGCTGGAGGATTCCGGCTACATGGCGCGGGCTGCGCTGATCTGTCACAAGCCATTGCGCGCGTTCGGTCTTACCGGCAAGAGCTTTATTCCGATGCTGTCGGGGGTGGCCTGCGCCATTCCGGCAATCTATGCCGCGCGCGCGGTCGACTCGCCGCGCAAGCGCCTGCTGACCTACATGGCTATTCCGCTCATGCCGTGCTCCGCGCGTCTGCCGGTGTATACCCTGTTGATCGCCGCGTTCGTGCCCGCCACCACCACGCTTGGCGGGTTGGTGGGGTGGCAGGGCCTGGCCATGTTCGGGATCTATTTTTTCGGGATGTTGTGTGGCCTGATTATTACCGGCATCGTCTCGCGCATGAGCGAGGATCGCTTCACCGATCTGCCCTTTGTGCTGGAGTTGCCGCCCTACCGGCTTCCGGGGTTTACGCCGCTGGTGCGCAATGCGTTCAACCGCGCCAAACATTTTGTCACCAAGGCAGGCAAGATTATCCTGGCGGTGACGGTGGCAATCTGGGTGTTGGGTTATTTCCCCAATTATGGTGCCGATCTCGGACAGTCCTGGCTGGGACAGCTCGGTCACTGGATCGAGCCCCTGTTCAGCCCCCTCGGGCTGGACTGGCGCTATGGGGTCGCCATCTTCACCTCATTTCTCGCACGTGAAGTGTTCGTGGGCACGCTGGGTACGATCTTTGGCATTGAGGGCGCCGAGGACAACATGGTGCCCCTGGTAGAGCATATTCAGGCCAGCGGCATGGCGCTCGGTTCCGGCCTGGCGCTGCTGGTGTTCTTCGCCATTGCCCTGCAGTGTGTGTCAACGCTTGCGATTCTGGTCAAGGAGAGTGAATCGCGCTCCCTGGCCATCAAGATGTTCTTTGGCTACTTCCTGTTTGCCTATCTCGCCGCCCTCGGCGTGTATCACCTGGCTGCCCTGTTCAGCTGATCCCTCGAAACTTTTCTGCAGGCTGGCATCTCCGGCTCTTTAACGATAATGATTATCATTACTGTTGACATATAAACGCAAATGATTATCATTACCGTTAATATTAACCCGCCCGCAGTACTGGTTTGTCAGGAGATCCGGCTTGAAACGTACATCCTTCGCAACAGTAAGATCTTTGAGTGTTCTCTTCAGCCTGGGCGCCGGCCATGCCGCTCTGGCTGAAGAGCCGGTTTTGGAAGAGGTGTTTGTGTGGGGCACCCAGGTTCGTGCGTCCTCTGTCAGTCTCGGCGAGGAGCAAATCGCCATTCGCCAGGCCGATCACATCAGTGATCTACTGAGAACAGTTCCCGGCGTGGACGTCGGGGGCTCACATTCCCTGAATCAGCGTATTACGATCCGCAGCCTTGGCGACCGCAGTTTGCGTATCAACATCGATGGCGCCAACCAGAATAACTACATGTATCACCACATGGGGAATCTGCAGATCCATGCGGATATTCTTGGCTCGGTGGATGTTGACGTAGGCACGAACTCTGTCGCCGACGGCGGACTGGGCGGGGTGGTGCGTTTCGAGACCAAAGACGCCGCGCAATTGCTTTCTGCTGGCAGCCGGTTTGGTGGTCGTGTACAGGCATTCTATGGCGACAATGCCGCTCAGGGATATTCCGCCACCACCTACGGTGCGCCCAACAGTGCGCTGGACTATCTCGTCTATTACCACAATCTTGATCGCGATAATTATGAGGTCGGTGGTGGCAAGATCGAGGATCGCAATGGTGCAGAAATTCCAGGCACCGACGGCGAAGTGCAAGGTCAGGAGGGCGAGCTCGACAATGCGCTGGTGAAGCTCGGCTGGAATATTGCCCTGGGTCAGCGCCTGGAGTTCAGTTATGAACGCTACGAGGATGAGGGCGATTACAGCTATCGGCCCGATATGGGTCTGGCGACCGATATCGCCATCAGTAATTCACTCGGACTGCCGCTGACCTACGATACGGAGTTCACTCGCGATACGTTCATTCTCGGCTATGAGCTTGAGTGGAGTGAAGCCGCAAGCCTGCGTGCAACGCTGTACAGCAATGAAAGTACGCTGTGGCGTGATGAGTCGGGTATTCAGGCGGTGTTCCCCGGAGATCCTGCGATTGTTGAAGGCAAGGCCGAAAATACCGGCGTGAATATCCTCGGGCGCTATTTGCTGGATGCTCACGAGTTGACCTACGGCCTGGACGTCATCGATCACGACACACGGTACAACCCGGATGGCCTGGCGTTGGCAGAAGAGCAGGCCACCGATTCGGCGGTCTTCGTGCAGGATCGAATCTGGCTGGGTGAGAGGTTCGCGCTTATCCCGGGGCTTCGCTACAACTATTACGATGTGGATTCGCACGTTGTTGAGGATGATTTCAGCGCCTTTACGGCCGCCCTCGCGGGTGAATGGTCCATCACCGACAGTCTGCTGCTGAAGCTCAGTAGCACGCAGCTTTTTCAGGGCCCGGAACTCGCCGAAGTATTTATCGGGGCGGGCCTGAATGACGCAGCCAACCCCGATATTGAAGCGCAGTCCGGTTATAACTCGGAGTTCTCGCTGGCCTATGAGCACGCACTGCTTGGCGCCGACCAGTTTTCCGCCGGATTTACGCTGTTTCATACGGATATTGAAGACTATGTGTACGAGTACGCGAGTCCGCCCGCTGAGGTGGAAGCGCGCTACTGGAAAGACAACGTGGGCGACATGGAAATTCAGGGTGTTGAAGCCTACATCGGTTACGAGACCGGCAACCTGAGCATGTTGCTGACGTACTCGGTGTCTGAAAGCGAGTTGTCTGCGCAGCGCGAGTATGCCGCCCTGGAAGACGCGCGGATTGATCGTGAACAGGGCGACACACTGAGCGCCAACATTGAGTACTACATTGACGCGTGGAATGTGGCGCTGCACTGGGATTTGTTGTGGGTGGACGGTCTTGATGCTGCGCTGGACCTCGACGGCGCGACGCTGGACAACGCCAAGGAAGGCTACAGCGTACAGAACGTCTCGGCACGTTGGCGGCCGGCATTTGCAAAGCGGTTGGAACTGACTGTTGGCGTTGACAACCTGCTGGACGAGTTTTACGCGTCCCAGTCATCGCGCACCGGTGTGTCACTGCATCCGCGGTTTGGCGAACTCTTCCTGACGGACTTTGAGCCGGGCAGAAACATCAAGGCGACGATTGCCTATAACTTTTAATCTTGTGTTGCCGGTGGCCTGATTCCCTGTTGTGTGTGGGCCGCCGGCCTTTTTCTCTTCTGGCTGAGAGCGAATCGTGAACCCTGCTGTTTTCAGGCTAAGCCGCACAGTGCACTGGATGAGTTCCGCCTTCGGGCTTGTGACACTCATCTTTTTCTCGGTAACGGGAATCACCCTGAACCACCCCGAGTGGTTCAGCTCGGCGCGTTCAGTAGACGTCGCGAGCATTGACGTGGAAA
>CAXBLB010000013.1:0-130664 GCA_963976655.1 uncultured Halieaceae bacterium | reverse complement strand
ATTACTATGCGCAGTGTGCGTAGAAAACTGTCTACTTTTGGTGGGTAGGATCAGTGACCGAAGGAATGATGATGAATGTATGCGCAGGGTCTTATATTGATTGCTGTGTAGTTGTGAGGTTGGGATCGCCTTCGCCCCATCAAAGTGCCGCCGCTGAGGAATATAAGGTCGACACGTTAGTAACTAATAATAGGTTGGAGACCTCTTTAACGGACTGTTAGGCGAGAAATAAGGAAATCCGAATGAATCCCGGTTTTAGTGAGAGGACTTACGAATTTTGTTTCAACGCAGAGTACTGTCAAATCAATGCAGCCCTGCTCGCTAGTCATCCACATATCCCCTCTCAGCAGATGGAGAAGGACCTAGGCTACGATGTTGAGTTCAAGTTGCAAAGTGGGCACTACACTCGATCTGTTTTTTTTCAACATAAGGTCTCTGCGTTTGCTGAAAATAAGGCTGGACGCAATGCTCATTTCTTTGATGCTCATGACGGCCCATACTTTCGGTTTCCGGTTGACAATCACCAACACAACACTTTGTGTGAACTAAGCAGAACAAAAGGTAACGCCTTTTACTGCGCGCCGCGCTTCCATTTAGGTCATGAACTGGAAGCCCATTTTCGTGCCAATAGCATAGCCGGAAACGCCATTCTCCTTGATCCACTTGATACTGGAGATATTTATGATAATGAGCGGCACAACATCACCTATGGACCAGCCGGTACGAATCCAACACTCCACTCTGAAGACCGACGGTTTAAAAAGGCTTATTCCGGGGGGGAGGAGAATAGGCCAGACCTTCGGCAGAATGTGCTCAATGAAGGCTATATTGAGGATTTGAGTGACGAGTTGATGCTGCGCACCAGCGTGTCTCGCCTCCAAAAATCGATTGCTAAGGCTGTGGAGCGTTCAAGGCCAATTGAGCGAGTTCAATACCTACTAGGGAGAGTGTATCAGGTCACCTGGCTGTTGCTTCCATGAACTGAGCGTTTAACAAGGCAAGTCACGGCTGCGCCGCTGGTTGCGTAAGCGTTAGGCCTCTATGAGAAATTGCATATGAAACCGAGAATCTTTATTGGCTCATCCATTGAGGGATTAGGAGTTGCATACGCAATTCAGCAGAATCTCACGCATGATGCTGAAGCAACGGTGTGGGACCAGGGCGTGTTTGAGATTTCAAGAACTGGTATTGAATCTCTTGTCAAAGTTCTAAACTCCGTCGATTACGCTGCGTTCGTGTGCTCTCCAGATGACAAGCTATTACTTCGCGGAGAGACCGAAGATACCGTAAGAGATAATGTCATCTTTGAACTTGGACTCTTTATGGGGCTTCTTGGAAGAGAACGAGTTTTCTTTGTTGTGCCGAATGGGGAGGACTTTCACCTGCCGACAGATCTGCTTGGTATTACACCTGGAAAGTATGACGCTAATCGAGAGGACGGGAGCCTCCAGGCAGGTACTGGCGCTGTGTGCAATCAAATTCGGACAATCATCAAGAGAGAAGGACGTATCGAAAGATCCTCTGGCAATAAGGCGCCAGAGATTAAAGTCGAGTCTGAAGATGAAGAAACAAGTCGCTGGATTGACCATTTAATTAGGGAAGAATACCCGGAAGCGCGCAAAAAATTGGCTGCAGAAGCTAAGGAAAAGTCGGGTGATGAACTCATCGACTTTGAACTATGGCAGGCCTTCATGGACATCAAGGAAGAGCCGAGTAAGGGGGCGGGCCCGATACTAGCTGTTGTGGCCGAGCATCCAAATAGTTCTTCGGCCCATTGTCTAGCTGCAACTATGCTTTCGTGGGAAGGCTTGGACAATCAATCAAAGCAGCTTATTGACCAAGCCTACGAGAAATTTCCCGGCGCAGAAAACATACTGATTGAAATGGCTTCGCGGCTCAAATCTCGAGGGAAGGTCAGTGAAGCAATAGCTATGTTGTTGTCGGGCGATGGTGTTCCAAAACCAGCTTTGGCGATGCAAATTGCAGATGCCTACGAGGAGTCAGGAGACCAAGACGCCGCTTTGGAAACGCTTCGAACCAGCTATCTTCACTATGCAGGAGACAATGATCTCAAGCTGCGTTTAGCAAAATCGTATATAGAGACCAAACAGCCTAAGCAAGCTATAGCGCTTCTCAGAGGCCTTACTCTCGATCTGCCAAAACGGTCTGAGTATTGGGGCTACTTTGGCAACGCCGCACTATTGCTAAATCTAAACAATACGGCGATGGTGGCCTACCGGAAAGCCGCAGAGCTCACGGAAGGTCGGGCTAGCTGGATAATGGGGAATATCGGGAATCTACTTAACAATCGTGGTTTCTTCGAAGACGCGATTGAGTACTTCCACAAGGCTCTGGAAATCGAGCCGGACTCACAGTATTCACATGAGCGGCTAGCTTCGACACTTGGTAACAAGAAGAGTGAGAAAGATAAGTTAACCGAGATAAGCCTGACTGGCCGGAGGCTGATTAGTGACCCCAGCGATGAGACCTAACAACACGTTGCAAATGACGTTTGACCCACCACCCACGTTTTTTTGCTGCCGCAAAAGCGGCCATCGCCTCAAATGCCCCTGAACGCGGGTGTTATGTGAAAACAATACAAAGGAGATGTATATGGGTTGGCGCAACCTCAATAGTTTAAGTTCCAAACAGTTTACTTGCGGTCACTGTGGAAACATCATCGCTACAAGACATGGCTTTTCTTCCGACAACCAACAATTTATTTATATATGTAGTCATTGTGATCAGCCTACTCACTTCAATGCCCAAGGTTCTCAATATCCTGGCGTGGCGCCTGGAAATGATGTCGGCCACTTGCCAGAAGAATTGGCTGCTCTTTATAAAGAAGCTAGAAACTGTGTCGCGTCCACATCCTACACAGGTGCAGTTCTTCTGTGTAGGAAACTATTGATGAATATAGGTGTTAGTCAGGGAGCGGAAGACGGTAAACCCTTCATTCATTATGTTAACTATCTAGCAGATCAAGGATACATCCCTCCGAATGGGAAAGGATGGGTTGATCACATACGAAAAAAAGGTAACGAAGCAACACATGAAATTGCATTAATGAGCAAATCCGATAGTGAAGATCTTATAGCGTTTTCCGAAATGCTAATGAAATTTATATATGAGTTTCCTAATAAGGTGCCTTCGCTGGTACCTGAGGAATTACATACAAAGTCAAATTCAATTGAAAAAAATGGCCCCTCCACTTAGTTCCAAAACTTAAGTCTCTTAGTGATTTGGTGTTTTAACTTTATCTAGGGCAAACATGGAACGATTGCAAATCGGAAGATATCCAAGTGAGTTAGTGGCAGTATCGGGCCTTCATAAGCTTGATGATGCGCTAGACTTGCTGTCGTTTCTAAAAGCCGATGACTTTGTCTCGAGCGAATTGGTCAAAAATCACTCTAGAAGTGCGGCATCAGCAAAGCGAGACGCAAAAAGAATAGCGTCCCATGCCAGCTTAGCATCTCTATATGCGGGCCTATGCCTAACTTCCCCTCCGGAAATTTCGTTTCTGCCCGGATACTACTGCATTCTCAATTTGGCTAAGTGTGTATCTTTAAGCGGACCGTACTCGAACGAATTTGATCATCATTCAAGATGGCATGGCGCAACGTACAATGCACGGGGTAGGGCGGCTCAGTCGGTATTGACTGATGAAGTTAGAGTAAGAGGTGGTGGTGCGCTTGCTCATTTCTATAAAACATTGACTTGCCATGCCATCACTAGCGATAAAGTGATGAAATTGAAAGACTTCTATCATATAGTTCCAGGTATCGGATCCGAGCTATCGATCGTATCGGGCAAAAGAAGAAGTGTTTGGTTTCCAGAATTCTCTGCTCAAGATGTCGCAGGTCAAATCACCGTTGAGGCAGTGGTGAAAACTTGGACCGAAAAGGGTGCCGAGAAAAAGTACGAAGGGAATGTGAGAAGACTGCCGCTTCTAAAAGGGTTCAGAAAGAAGCCAAATACTAAGGGAGTATTCGTAAAAATATTTCCGTCAATCTCTGGTTTAACTCTGATAGACCAGGTGCGAAGTAACGTTGCTACGGAGTTTCTCTCAGTGTATGGCGATGATTATGCATGTTCCGAGCAGGCGGAATCATTTCCAATGCCTGAAGAGTTTGCTTCTGCGCTTGCTTTTTTTCATCTTTCTTCCGTATGTAGATACAATCCAGAGTTTATGGAGAAGCTGGCCAAGAGCAAAGCGTGGCCGATGTTGTTAGCAATGAGAAGGCACAGTCTCTACAATTCCATAATATCGGCATGGAGCTACATAATTCAAAAAGATTACCGAATTCAAGACAGTTAAAATGTGACTATGGTTTCTCGTCGAATATTCAGGCCATATTTAGAAGCCATTCCGTATCATTTTTAACCATCGTATTCAGAATAATCAGTTGCTTGCGCATGCAAGCAACGATTGCGCACCTTCTGAATGTCATTCATTGCTCATTAACCAAGGGTAAAGAACATGAACCTGATCGACGTATGGATAAACTGCCCCGACGAAAATTAGCCCAGAAAATCGCCGATACCCTGATCTCGCAGCGCCTCGCCGCATGCAGCAATATTTATGCGCCCATTTCGAGCCGTTACCACTGGAAGGGCGATATTGAGTTTGCCAGCGAGGTCCCCTTGCTCGTTAAATCCCGTGGTGAGCTGTTTGATCGCCTGTGCGAAACTGTGAGTTCGTTACGTAATCTGTCCCTCAAAATCTACCAATCCTAATCAATCAGATTAATTCTTTGGCCAACTGGAATGGGACCAATTTCCTGTCATTATCTAGTGTTCGAATATCGAACTCACGAAAGAGACTCACATTGAAATACTTGTAAGTCCACAGGTAATCGAAGCCGTGCTTTTCAGCCTCATATCTATCCGAGACGATAATAACCTTCCTAATCTCCGCCATACGCATTGCCATATAACAGAGACCACATGGCTCTCCTGAAGCAAATAATGTAGCCCCTTTTAAAGTAGAGCTTTCCTCATTTCGGGAAGCCTCTCTTATCGCCTGGATTTCAGCGTGTGCGGTACAGTCGAGAAGGCGGGCGACCTGATTTACCCCTTTACCAATTGTTTCTCCGTTCTGATCAACGATAATGGCCGCAAACGGTAAGCCACCGGCCTTAACATTGCTAATAGCTAGATCAATGACACTTTCGCCACACTTTGTGCGAAGTTCTTCAGAAATAGGTTCACGCATGCGCGATCTCATTTTCTGACGAAGGAGCCAGTGTTGAAATGCTTAGTTCCAGTGCAATATTCTCGGCTCGATCTTTTGCATTAGCTAGCGATATGCGGTGTCTTTCGTCACCAAATTCCTGGTACTCGGAGCTAATCTCATAGATTGTGTCCACCCCTAGATATTTACCTAGCGTCCGCAGGTGTGGCGCTAGGTGTCCGGAACCTTCTCTTATTCCTCCTGCTTCAAAACCGAACTCTCCGCTGGACGTCACTATAATCAACGTCTTACCTGAGAGCAGAGGCTGCAACGGGAAATCCCCTCGTGAGAGATCGAAATCAAAGGTTTTGTTTATGCGTACAATTTGATCGAACCACGCTTTTAGCTGGGCCGGCATACCGTAGTTATACATGGGTGAGGAAATCAGGATAATATCGGCTGCCTCCACCTCGGCTATGAGTTTATCTGATAGTGCCAGTCTCTCTTTCTGTGCCGGGGTCCTCTTTTCCTCAGGGGTAAACACCGCGCCAATCCAATCCTGAGTAATGAAATCAGGCGGGTTCATGCCAACGTCACGATAGATATACTCATCTTCAGGCCGATTCTGCTTCCAGGTATCAGTAAATCGGCGAGCGATAGTTTTCGATATGGAGTCGTGCTCAGTGTTCGGGTTGTTCGCAGCTCTAACGCTTGAATCGATGTGTAATAGTGTGTTCATGTTCGCTCCTCAGTTGATTAATAACAGGAGCTATTCTGTAAGCCCGAGCAGACTGGCACAAACGAAAAGGCTTCACTTGCAGATGAGTATGAATCATCTATATTGTCAGCTAGCTACTGATCTGGAGATTCGCCATGCAGGTATCGTTGCAGGCGCTGAAAGCCTTTGAGTCGGCGGCCCGTCGAGGCAGTTTCAAGTTGGCTGCAGAAGAACTTTCGCTCACGCCAACCGCCATTTCACATCATATTAGCAATCTGGAAGGCCGCCTGAATGTCAGTTTGTTTCATCGACGCGGAAGGCGAATCTCACTTACCGGAACAGGCACGATATTAGCCACAGCAACCTCGGAAGGGTTTCGGAAAATTGACAGTGCTTTGGAAGAGGTGATGAAGGCTGGGAGTGCGGTCAGGGTGACGACAACATCATCATTAGCCGCTATGGTGCTGATCCCTTCCCAGCATGAATTTGAACATGCCAACCCCGATATTTCTCTGGAGATATCGACCGGCGAGTCAGTCGATAGCCAATCGCATGTTATTCCAATTCGGTTCGGTGATGTCTCAGTCGCTGACGAATCTGATGTTATTAAATCTGAGTCATTCAATGTATTTGGTGCTGCCGGAATGACCTATCCCTCTTGGTCTAATGAGCCCATTACCCTTTTTACTACGCAGTGGAAAAATAAATCGTTGCCGGATCCTCCACTAGCCGCCTGGTTGGAAACAAATGGGCTGGATGGCGCTAATATAGTACTCAAAAAGCATGATCAGGAGCTTTTCGGAATACAGCAGGCCATAGCAGAAAATGCACTTGTGTTTTGTTCTACAACGCTCACCAAAAGGCTGGTGAAATCCAGGCAACTACAAGAATTTGATACTCGACCGGTCAAATCTGACCTTTGCTATTACGTGCCCGATAAGGACGGCTTCGAAACCAGAAGTGCAGCCAGATTTCTAGATTGGATCGAAGATATTTTGAACCAATAATTCGTGCGGGCATTCCTGCCTGGCGGAGTATTTCCAGCGCAGATACCTGCACAGCAAGTTGCTGCACCAGGCTGTATCATTTTCTCTGGCCACTAACCAAGGGGAAAAAACATGAAACTGATCGATGTATGGATAAACTGCCCCGACGCAGAAGTTGCCCAAAAAATCGCCGACGCCCTGATCTCACAGCGCCTCGCCGCGTGCAGCAATATTTATGCGCCCATTTCGAGCCGCTACCACTGGAAGGGCGATATTGAGTTCGCCAGCGAGGTTCCATTGCTCGTTAAATCTCGTGGTGACCTGTTTGATCGCCTGTGCGAAATCGTGCGTTCGTTACACCCGGACGACACACCGAGCATCGTGGGCGTCCCCATTGAGTACATTGATGAGGATTACGCCAGGTGGCTTATGGAAGAAACCGAAGCGCCGTCTCATTAGTCCTCCAATCACCGCCGCGCCCGATACTCCCGCGGCGATACCCCCAGGTAACGCGTAAACGTGCGGGAAAAATACGCCGGGTCTGCATAGCCCACGGCCGCGCCCACGGCGGCGATGCCCTGCTGGCCCGCTCGTAGCATGCGTGCCGCCTGCGCCATGCGCAGTTCGTCGCGGTAGGCCAGCACACTCAGGCCGCACTGGGCGCGGAACAGGCTGGCGAGCCGCGAAGCGGAGAGGTTGGCCGCCTCTGCCACTGCATCCAGGCCGAAGGCTTCGCAGAAATGCGTCTCGATGTAGGCCCGGGCGCGCTCCACGCGCGCATCGCGCACCGCCTGAAAGGCCTCCGGCAGCTCGGCCCGGCAGCGCAGCAGTATCTGCTCCATCAGGTTGTGCGCCAGCTCCGCGCGCACGTGGCTGTCGGATTGCAAACAGTCGGCGAGTTCGCCGAACAGGTGCTCCAGTTGCCGCGCCACCGCAGGGGCCGGCGTGAGCTGGCTGATCTGGGTGGCGATGCGCGGCCAGTGCAAACCTTCGCGCCAGCGCGGGTCCGGGTGGAACACCGCCCAGGAATAGCCCCAGTGATCGCAATCGTCCAGCGGAGCCAGGGTGTACAGGGCGCCGGGGCCTATCAGCAATACCTGGCCGGGTAGAATCTTCAGGTCTCGCCCCCCCGCGCGCAGGCGCACGGCGCCGCGGTCGCAGTACAGCAGGCTCCAGCTCTGCTGGTTTTCACTCGCGTAGGCAAAGCCCGTTTGCAGGCGCTGGCTGTCCCACTGGGCGTAGCCGCTGGTGATGGGCTCCTGGAACAGCAGGTTGGGGTCCAGGCTGGCGGTGTAATCCTGCAGGAATGCCCGGGCCTGCTTTTCACTGAAGCCGGCGCCGCCACGCCAGGCCTTGCGCCAGCGGGGCACCAGGGCCGCCAGCGGGCTTTCTTGCGGCAGCGAGCGTTGCAGGCTTTTTACATAGCTGATGAAGCTGCGTTGATCAATGGGCGTATCCAGGTGTTCAAACCACGCCGCGGCTCTCGCCAGGCGTTCATCGGAGACGGCGCGCCGGTCGAGAATGGCATACAGGGTGTCGGCAGTGTCGCGCAGGTGGCTCACAATTGTGGGAATCGTCCAGGTGTTCAGGCCGATACTACACCATGCTGCGCAGACTGGAGGGTAGCTGATGCGCCTGTGTCGAACTTTTCAGGTGGGCCTGTAATTCACGCAACGGCGCAACGGTATGCTTGTGCAGCGCAGTCGCGTGGCGCGGCATATCATCGGCATTCAGGCTGTTATAGACTAATTTTCTGCACGGGCGCCTCCGCAATTCGCGCGAGCATGCGGTTTCACTTGCCGCGTTGAGGCGCCCATCTGTCAGGATGGCCCGCGCACTACAGCATCCCGGAATCCTGATCACGTGGTAGAGGTCTGGATCGTCATGGAGCAGTTCGATCAAGCATCTGTACATCTTCTGGTAGCGCTGGCCATCGGCTTCCTGGTCGGTACCGAGCGAGGGTGGAGTGATCGAAATCAGCGTGAAGGAGCGCGGATTGCGGGAGTTCGCACGTTCAGCCTGATCGGTTTGCTGGGCGGAATCTCAACCCTGCTGGCAGTTCAATTTGGCGGTTACATTCTTGCCGCCGTATTCATCGGAGTGGCGGCCCTGGCACTGGCGGGATACCGGCAGGATGTAAAACGAGGTGAAGATCTCGGGGCAACCACAGCCTATGCAATGCTGATCACCTTTGTGTTGGCCGCCTGGGCAGCAACGGGCAAGCATATGGCGTCGCTGGCTGTGACAGTGGTCATCATTCTGCTGCTGGACTACAAGCCAACGCTGCACCGGTGGCTGCAAGCAATACAGGAGCGCGAGATCGATGCAGCGATCAAACTGCTTGTTATCTCGGTGCTGATGCTGCCATACCTGCCTAATGAAGGCTACGGACCTTACGAGGCACTCAATCCCTACTGGATCTGGTGGATGGTGGTGTTGATCTGCGGGCTCTCGTTCCTCGGTTACCTCGCCATCAAATTTGCCGGCAACACGGCTGGTACCTTCCTCACGGCGGTTGCCGGTGGGCTTGCCTCGTCCACCGCGGTAACGCTGAGTTTTGCCCAGTTTGCGAAATTTCAAGCGGACAAGCGTCTCTTCATGGCTGGCGTGATGATCGCGTCATCCATCATGTTTGTGCGGGTTCTGGTGGAGGTTTCAGTAGTGAATGCCGCACTCCTGCCAACCCTGTGGATGCCGATCACGGTGATGTTCGCAGGTGTTATCGCAGGGAGCTGTTGGCTGTGGTTTTCCGGGCACACTGGCGAGGAGGCAAACGAGAGAATCGAGATCAAGAACCCGTTCCAACTGGGAATGGCGCTCAAGTTCGGCACGCTACTGGCGGCGATTCTGCTGCTGTCGGAGTTCATCAAAGATTGGTTGGGGGATGAAGGAATCTACGCGATATCCGTCGTCTCCGGTCTGATGGATGTAGATGCCATCACCTTGTCGTTGTCCAGAATGGCCAAAGATAGTCTCTCTGCAGATACAGCGGTGCTCGGGATCGTGTTGGCCTCTGCTACAAACACCCTTATCAAAGGCGGTATATTCGCCTTCGTTGTCGGGTTCAGGGCAAGCCTGGGCCTGGTCCTGCTGTTGCTGGCAGCCACCGGCGCCGGCGTGCTGGCTGCGATTCTGGCGGTGTAGGAGGGATCCCCAGCCCCGGGTTGCGCAAGGATGTGCAGGAGTTCAAACCATGCCGCGGCTCTCGCCAGATGCTCGGTCGCAACCGGGCGCCGGTCCAGAATGGCATACAGGGTGTCGGCAGTGTCGCGCAGATGGCTCAAATTGAGAGGCTCGTCCAAAAACCAGGGAGAGAGTTGTATATACTCTGCGCAACCATCAAGCGCAAACCAAGTCCCCGGGAGCAAAACGATGCACCACCGGCTGGTGCTCCGGCGACCCGATGTCAGCCGGGCATTACCATGGGCTGTGCTGGTTTTCCTGCTATTCGCCGTGCCGGCGATGGCTCGAACCGGCATACCCGAGCTATCTCTGGATACCACCAGCGCCCAGCGTCTGGGCGAGCACCTGGCTTATATCGTTGATACCCACGAACAGCTCGATGCCGGCACTATCGCCGCCGACCACGCGGTGCTGGATTGGCAGGCAGCAACCGGCGCCGTACCCAACCTGGGCCTCACCACCGATACCGTGTGGTTCGCGGCATGGCTGCACAGCCCGCAAGATCTGCAACGCCTGCTGGTAGTGAGTTATCCGCCGCTCGATTTCCTCGATGTCTCGCTGTTTCAGGCGGGCCAGCTACGGCAGCATTTTTCTACTGGCGACCGCTTGCCCTTCGATAGCCGCCCCCTGGAACACCGTGATTTCGTCTTTCCCCTGGAATTCAGCGCGGGTGAGCCTTACCTGTTGTTGCTACGGGTGCAGACGACAGGGTCACTGCAGTTGCCGGTCACGCTCTGGGATGCAGACCAATTTGTCGAGGAGACACAACACGGCCTGGTGTTGCAGGTGCTCTTCTTCGGCATCATGCTGGCCCTGGCCGTCTACCACCTGCTGCTCTTTCTGGCGGTGCGCGACACAGCCTATCTGTGGTACGTCGCTTTCCTCGGCGCCTTCCTGCTGTCACAAGCCACGCTGCGTGGCCTGGGGATGCAATACCTGTGGCCGGATGCCCCCGCATTCAATCACTTTGGCATCCCCTTTTTCTTTTCGCTGTCGTTCGCGATGGCCTGCTTTTTTATGCACAGTTTCCTGAATGTGCCTCGCTACAGCCGATTCTGGTCGAAAGTACTGCTGTGGCTGGCCTGGACAGGCCTGTTGATGGCGGTCATGACCCCGGTACTGGCCTATGGCACTACCCTGGTCGGCATGCTGCTGGGTACCACCCTGGGTTCCTTCGTGATTTTCATCTGCGCCTGCCACCTGTGGGCGCGGGGAAGCGCCCTTGCCCCCATCGTTGTTGTGGCCTGGTCCCTGTTCCTGGCGAGCAATGTGATATACAACCTGAGCAAAACGGCGCTGTTGCCGAGTACTGACTTTATTGAATATCTGCCGCAGATCGGCACGGTGCTGCAGATGATGCTGCTGTCCTTCGCCTTGGGCTACCGTATCAACCTGGAGCGGGAGCAGCGTGAGCTGGCCCAGCAGCAGGCGCTGAATATACAGCGGGAAGCCAATGAGGTTCTGGAATCTCGCGTGGCGGAACGTACCGAAGCGCTGGAGCAGGCCTACGACAAGCTGAAGGCCTTCAGCCAGCTCGACGGCCTCACGCAGCTCAAGAACCGCGCATACTTTGACCAGGCCCTCGAGGCGGAGTGGTCCCGGCATACCCGGGACACCCTGAGCCTGGCCGTGCTGCTTGTAGATGTGGATCACTTCAAGCAAACCAATGACCGATACGGACATCTCTGCGGCGACGAGTGTCTGCGTCACCTCGCGGAACTCTGTCACCGCCAGGTGCACAGGGCCGGCGACCTGGTGGCGCGCTACGGCGGTGAGGAGTTCGTGGTGTTGCTGCCGGCCACCGAACTCGAGGGGGCGGCCGCGCTGGCCGAAGAGCTTCGACAGGCGATTGCCAACGAGCGCTTCGAGTGGCACGGGCAGGAAATCCGTTTGACCGTTTCAATCGGCGTCGCCGCCTGCGTGCCCGACCGGCAACAGGCTCTTCAGGGTCTGCTGCGCAAGGCGGACGAAGCCCTGTACGCCGCCAAGGCCGCGGGACGCAACCAGGTGATGGTCTATCCGCCGCCAACAGCGGTGAATCAAACGTCCGACCCTCGGGAAGGGCCTCCGAGCCGCGGCGAGCGTTAACGGCGGCGAATCATCTCCGGGAATAATCAGGCCTGCAGCAGATAGGCACTCGGTTGTACTTGCGGTAGGGCCTCAAAGGCCGGCTGCGCAAAATAGTAGCCCTGGAACAGATTGATGCCGAACGAAGCCAGCACCCGCAGCTCCTCAGGGCTTTCGATGCCTTCGGCCACCACGGTCGCACCCAGAGCCTGGCACATCTCCAGCACGCCTTTAACGATAATCTGGCGAACAGGATCCTGGTCGATGCCCCGCAACAGGGCCATATCGAGCTTGATGAAGTTGGTGCGAATTTCCGCCAGCATATTCAGCCCCGCATAACCGGCGCCGAAATCGTCAATGGCCGTACTGAATCCACTCAGTTTGTAGTACTCCACGATCTCCCGGATGTGGTTCAGGTCATCCATTCTCTCACCTTCGGTAAATTCGAAGATGATGCGCTCCACAGGAAACTGGTAGAGGTCGGCAGCCTCCAGCGTGGTGCGGATGCACAGCTCGGGGCGATACACAGCATTGGGCATGAAGTTGATGCTGAGGAAGGTATCCATGCCGAGTTCCGAGGCCAGCTTGACGGCTTTTACCCGGCAGGCCTGGTCGAAGCGGTAACAGTTACCCTCATTCACGTTCCCGAATACTTTGCTCGCAGGCTCATTATTCAGGCCCCGGACTAGCGCTTCATAGGCAAAGATTTTTTTATTCTGCAGATCGACGATGGGCTGGAAGCTCATGCTGAAGTCGAAGTCCAGGCCTGCGCCGCCCGCACATTCGCTGCAACCCATCTCACGGAAATTTTGCTGCGCTTTCATAAGTGCCTGCGTGTCCAAACTGGTGCATTACAGTGTACGCCCTTCGGGAAGCTGCTTCAGGTGTGCGGGTGCTGCATATACACCGCGACGAAGCGCTGGAGGAAGAGACTGACCGTCAGCATTCTTTACAGTTCTACCGCCCCGTGCATCCTGGCCGCGTGTAAGCTACTGAATTATTGGATGTGGTACATTTGTTGCGTAATTTTTGAGCAGCCAGCTAGATGGCCACACCATGGCGCACATGAGAGCAATAACAAGAGTACACACTACGGGCATTTCCTGGTGTTGAACCCGCCTGATTTCAATTCTCCGCTAGCACGCAATCCATAGGGCAAGATTATGACTGGTTACTTCAATGCATCCGGAAAGTTATGCGTCGCCGCGACGCTGGTCATGCTCTTCTTGCTCCCGGTTCTGGCACAGGCCGATTCCGAACTCCCTGTTAATGTCGATCCGCAGCCTTCTGGGCCCGATCTCGAGCAGTTAACGTCCATCCTGCGCTCCGCGCCGGAGAATGGCTGGGTTCGCGTCAACAACAACCAGTTTAAGGATGTATGGACGCCCACAGGGCTTCTGGTGTCCCCCTCTAAAGCGCCCGGTTCATCCCCCTGGACGCCGCGCGGCATCATTGCGGCGTGGAGCGGTTTTGCATGGGACAGCCGAAGAGGCGATGTGATCATCTATGGGGGAGGGCATGCAAACTACGGCGGCAATGATGTGTATCGCTGGCGGGCCACAACGCTGAGCTGGGAACGCATGTCTTTGCCCAGCGATATAGATTCCCTCGGCCCCTATCCCTGGTTGACGGTAGATGGCCCCGATGCATCGCCTCAGGCTCACCATACCTACGACGGACACCTCTACCTGCCAATCGTGGATCGATTCCTCACATTTGGTGGCGCAGGGTTCAACGCTGCCCTCCCGTTCGTGACACCAGACCCGGAGGGCACATGGACAGTGCAGGGCAACCCCAACACCTATCGCGCTACCGGCCCCTATTTTTTTGACCCGGCGCGCGCGGATGAAAATAAAGTTGGCGGTCTCACAGGCTCACATTCGCAATGGGATAACCCGAATCTATGGGTGATTGGTGGTGAGATGTGGAACAACCGGGATGTTCCCGAGAACCTACCAAATATTAATTTCCCCCGGCATTTTCTCGAGAATGCCACTGGCTACAAACAGGAAAACGGCAAGGATGTTGTGTTCGTTCACGGCGCACAATCGATCCTTTCCAAATACACCATCAATGACCTGGATGATCCCACCCAGGACGAGTGGGAGCAGGTTGGTCAGGGCGGCGGATGGGGTCAGTCCGCTGGCGCCTATCTCCCCACGCTTAACCTGTTTGTAAGAATCTCCCCCAATCTGTTCTCCTATTGGAATTTGTCCACTCCCGGCCCGACCAATCCAAATGTACCTTTTGTTCCCGCCGGTAATTTCGTGCCCACCACCCTCGGGGATTACAACTACGGCCTGGGTGACTATGGCATGGATTATGACGCGCCAAGGAACAGGCTTCTTCTCTGGGGCGGTGGTGGTGACGTTTGGGCGCTTTATCCTCCCGCGGTTGTTTCTCCAGCCGGTTGGGAAATCGAGAAGCTGCAGAGTGCGCCCACACAAACACCCAGCCCCTTTCCCGGCGCGGGCGTGCTGGGCAAGTGGAAATATATAGCCCAGATCGACGCGTTTATCGCGCTGGAAGGTTGGGAGGCTGGCAATATATGGCTGTATAAACCAGAGAACTGGGTGGAGCCCGACAGTGATGATCCGCATATCACGATAACCGAACCCACAAGCGAGGGATACTTTCTTCCGAACGAGGATATTGTCGTCACCGCCGACACCTCGAACCAGGCAAGCAGCATCGCACAGGTTGAGCTCTTGCTGGACGGCCAGACTCTTGCGGTATTAACAGAGCCGCCCTTTACCACTACGCTGACATCGGTAGCGCTGGGTACCTACACCTTCGAGGCCATAGCAACTGACAGCAATGGCAATCGCTTTATCTCTCCAAGGGTAACGGCAACCGTCGCGAACCATGTCAACAATCCCCCCTCGGTGAGCATCAGCTCGCCTGTTGATGGATCAGCGATTGAATATTTTGATGGCAGAATCATCACACTGAGGGCGGATGCGAGCGACTCCGACGGAACCATTGCACAAGTCGAGTTTTTCCTCAACGGGAACTCCGTGGGCGTAGATTCAACCGCACCTTACTCGGTTGATTGGGAAGCGCAGGTAGGCGGCCAGGTAGTCACCGCGGTGGCTACTGATAACACCAACGTCACTGCCGTTTCGGCTGCCAGCCAGCTCAACGTAACGCCCGCCGGAGGAGGGGATCTCCTTGTTCTGCAGAACGGGCTTGATGGCTATTCGGGCACCACCGATACCTATCTCGACGGCTTTCATACAACCACTCCCAAAGGCGGCCTCGGAGTGATCTACAGCCTCGCGAACCAGTTCAATCCCCTCGTGCGCTTCGCTATTTTCGCAAACGAAGGTGGCCCGGTGCCGGAAGGGGCAACCATTACCTACGCCGGCCTCGCCCTGTACAAATCGTCCTTCTACGAGGCTACCTATCGTGCACATCCGATGCTGGTAGATTGGGTGGAGAACCAGGCCACCTGGGTCAACGCCGCGACTGGCATCCCCTGGCAGGGGCCGGGCGCTAGCGGCGTAAACTCCGATTATGCCGGAGGCGGCAGCGTGGCCGCGCAAACCGGCTGGAATCCGGATTGGATCGTGTTCGATGTTACCGACTCCGTGCAGTCGATGAGTTTTGGGGAGCAGGGTAATAGCGGCTGGCAGGTGATCACCGTTACCAGCAACAACAACCCAAAAACCTTCCATTCCAGCGAATTCGCGGCGAATCCGACGTTGCGGCCAAAGCTGCTTCTGCAGATCGATGAAAACGCCAACCGCCGCCCGTCTGTCGCGCTGACCGCGCCGAACGGGGGGCAAATTTATTACAGTGGCGATATCATCACCCTCGAGGCCGACGCTACTGATCCGGATGGCAGCGTCACCCAGGTGGAATTTTTCTACGACAATGCGGTGCTTGGCGTCGAAAATGTTTCGCTTGGTGTAGACGCCACCGCGCCCTACACGGTCACCTGGAGCGCCGCGCCGAATGGCAATTCTACGCTGACCGCCGTGGCGACCGACGATGCCGGCGCCACCGCAACCTCCGCACCGGTAAACATCTCGTCGCTACCACCCGGGTGCTAGACGCCCGCCAGGGAGACACTGCATCACCCCATGTGGGGTGATGCATCCACGCAACTGTTGTATTCTGGCAATCGTGTTCGAGTTCAAAAGCCACATTCCCAATGAATCCCGGATGAGCCTCATGTCGGAGGTGTGCTTTCATCCATCGGGACGTTTTTTTGCCGCTACCTACACCGAGGCGAACGAAGTGCGCCTCTACGACGCCGTTTCGTTGCAACTCATGCGAACGTTCGAGAACCCGGAGGCGGGGTTCGATCAGCCGCACGGCGTTGTGCAGACGCACAAGCATATGATCGTAAGCATGAGCCACGATCGGCAAAGACCCAGCCAGTTGAACGTATACAGGCTCGACAGCGATACCGCTGCGCCGGCCAACACCTTCGTCACGCCGTTTGCGGAACTGCGCGAGGCTCACAGCCTGGCCTTCGACAACGGACGCCTGCTGGCGACCTACTGTGAAACCACAGAACGCACCGGCACACTGGTGTGCTATGCCTTCGACGATGAGGCGGGGCGTATTACCGGCGTGCTGGACCGTCGCACGCAGTGTTTCGACAATCTCGGGGACGCCAAGGGCGTGTCGTTTTTTGACGCCAGCAGACGGGTGGTCGTTAGCTACAACTCGTTTACGCGCAAGCCTGAGTCGGCTCCCGCACGGACTCCGATCAGGAGCGTGATGCGCATACTGCGACGGGGAGGCCCGCAGAACCTGTGGCAGAGAGTAAACGCAAAGCTGGGAATCACCCGGCCCCGGGATGGCAGGCTGACAACCGACAACGGCTTTGTCTTTTTCGCCATCAGCCCCGAGGGTAAGTTTTCGCAGGAGCCCGAGCGTATCGTGACGCGGGATTTTTTCTGCCGCTACGAGAACGTGTTCTGCCAGGGCGATCTGTGCCTGGCTGCCGATCTCATCAACAGCGAGATTCTGGTTTATGATCTTGCGCAGGATCCCGGTTTGGAAAATCCCATCTATAGGCTGCCGGTCTCCGATGGCATGCCGCATGGCGTGAAGCTGTCGCCCGACGGCACGCAGATGATCGTTTCCACCTTCTCACTGGAAATCAGCGATGATCGCGAGGTCCAGTGGGGCCAATGGCTAACGCCGCGCCAGGACAAGCTCCTGGTCTTCGATGTGCAGCAGCCGCGACGGGCCGCCGCGGCTTAGGTTTCAGCATCCCGGCATTCTGCTCGGTTCATGTTGAATCTCGAACCTGTCGAATTCTGCCGCGCTCATTCGATCATAGAATGAGTCATCTCATTTACAGGATACGGTTTGAAGGAGGCGCACATGCAATACCTGTGTCTGGTATATGGTAACGAGAAAGATCTGGCGGATTTTGCCGACGCCGAGTGCGTGGCCTATGACAAGGCCGTGCGTGACAGCGGGCACTGTATCGCCTCCGAGGCGCTGCAGCCGGTAGCCACTGCCACAACGGTGCGCGTGCGCGATGGCAAGACCAGTCTTACCGACGGGCCATTCGCCGAAACCAAGGAACAACTCGCCGGTTTCTACCTGATCGACGCTGAAAGCCTGGACGAGGCGCTGGAGATTGCCGCGGGAATCCCGCCGGCAAGGGTCGGCAGTGTCGAGGTTCGCCCTGTCAGGCAGCTTGTCGGACGCGATATTCGCTGAGAGGTTTCCGCATGAAATACCTGTGTCTGGCCTATGAACAGGAGGCCGATCTGAACTCCCTGTCGCAGGAGCAATGGTCTGCCTTGCGCAAGGAGACGTTGGACTACGTGCAGTCGCTGCACGACAGCGGGCAACTGATCGACACTTACCCACTTCAGTCCCATCACAGTGCGGCCACCGTACGGGTGCGCAACAGCCAGGTGTCGGTCACTGATGGTCCCTTTGCCGAGACGAAGGAAACCCTGGGAGGTTACTTCCTGATCGAGGCGCGCGATTTCAACGCCGCCATTCAGATTGCCGCCAGGTGGCCATCAGCCCGCCTCGGCAGCATCGAAGTGCGGCCGATCCAGGAAGGGCTGCCGGAAGATACTCGCTACCGCTGAGTGGTGCTTCCCCCTGCCGGGTCTGTCGAAAACCCGCTTGCGGATTCGACTATGACTGGAAAGCTGAATGCACAAGAGAAGAATCCTCATGGGTCCAGCCTGTTTTACCACCCTGGACCTGATCACCGCCAGGACCGCCCTCACCACGGAGACTTGAAATGAAAAGTAATTCTGAAGAACAGGCCATCCGCGCTCTGTTGGATCGCTGGGTAGAAACGTCGACCCACAAAGATATTGACGGCCTCATGGAATGCTATGCGCCGGATGTGCGCGCGTTCGATGCCATTGCCGCGCTGGAGTTCAAGGGCCGTGACAGCTACCGCAAGCATTGGGAATATTGCCTGGGTTTCGCCCCGGGCGACATGCTGTTTGAAATCCACGATCCGGATATTAGTATCGGCGGTGATATTGCATTCTGCCATTATCTCGCCACCTGCGGTTGCACGGACGAGAAGGGCAAGGCTGAAGTGGGCTGGACCCGCGGCACGGTCTGTCTGCAGCGGATTAACGGGCAGTGGCAGATTGTGCACGAGCACTACTCGGTGCCCTTTGATCCGCAAACCATGCAGGTGCTGACCGAACTCAAACCCTGAGAGGAGGCCCTATGAGCAATGCCCCTTCCGCCATGCCTGCCATCGTTTCCCGAGATGAATGGCTGGCCGCCAATGCCGCGCAAATTGCCAGGGAGAAAGCACATACCCGCGAGCGCGATGCGCTGAATGCCCAGCGCCGCCGCATGCCGATGTGCCGTGTCGACAAGGATTATGTTTTTGATGGCCCGGACGGACAGGCGCGCTTGCTGGATCTGTTTGCCGGCTGTCGTCAGCTCATTCTCTATCACTTCATGTTTGGCCCCAATGCCGACCAGGGTTGTGATGGCTGCTCGATGGTGGTCGACAATATGTGCCATCCGGCACATCTGCGTGCCCGCGATATCCACCGGGTGCTGGTTTCGCGTGCCCCGCTCGCAAAGATCGAGCCCTTTAAAAAGCGCATGGGCTGGAATGAACCCTGGTATTCGTCCGGTAATACCGACTTCAATGTTGATTTCGGCGTAGGTCCCGTCGCACCGCAAACCGATCAGCATCAGGACGGCGAGATGTTCGGCATGAGCGTGTTTCTGCGCGACGACGATGGCAACGTCTACCAGACCTATTTCACACAGTTCCGTGGCGTGGAATACCTGGGCAGCAGCTTCAGCTATTTCGACATCGCGCCCTACGGACGTCGGGAAGACTGGGAAGATTCACCGGAAGGCTGGCCGAAGGGCCCGCGCTATAGCTGGTGGCGCCATCACGACCGCTACGACGAAGAAGCCTCCTGTCATGGCGGATAAACCAGTGTTAACTGCCGCGGGGGAGCTGGCGGCAAGGATACGAAGGTGATGATCGCGTAGGCACCGAGGTACTGATCGCGCTGCAACTGACAACAGCCAGCGCCTGTAATAGTCTGGGTGCTTTCCTGGCAATAAGGAAGTCAGATGCCGGCAGCGGCCAGCCAACGAGTGCGCGACAGCATCGATACGATTTACCGGGGCGAGTCGAGCCGCGTTCTGGCAACGCTTATCCGCCTGCTGGGCGATTTCGAACTGGCCGAGGAGGCCCTGCACGAAGCCTTTGCCGCGGCCGTGGAGCAGTGGCCGCGCGATGGCATTCCCGGGAACCCGCGTGCCTGGCTGGTATCCGCCGGGCGCTTCAAGGCGATCGACAGCCTCCGGCGTCGGGCCCGTTTCGACGCGTCCCAGGAGGACATCGCGCGGCAACTGGAAGAGCTGGCGGTCAGCCAGACCGAACTGGACGAGAGAGAAGTGCAGGATGATCATCTGCGCCTGATCTTCACCTGCTGTCATCCGGCGCTGTCGCCGGATTCGCAGGTGGCGCTCACCTTGCGCGAGATCTGCGGGCTCACCACCGAGGAGATCGCCAGTGCTTTTCTGGCCGGCGTTTCCACCATTGCACAGCGTATTGTGCGCGCCAAGGCAAAGATCCGCGACGCCAATATCCCTTATGAAATCCCGGAGTCCCGGGAACTGCCCGAACGGCTCGACAGCGTGCTGCGGGTCATATACCTGGTTTTCAACGAGGGCTATTCTGCCTCCACGGGCGCAGAAGTGACGCGCAAGGACCTCGCCGCCGAGGCGATCCGGCTGGGCCGCCAGCTCTGCGAACTGCTGCCGGAACCGGAAGCACAGGGGCTGCTGGCGCTGATGCTTCTGCACGATTCCCGCCGGGACGCCCGCAGCACTGAGGCGGGTGATCTGATCCTGCTTGAGGAGCAGAACCGCAACCTGTGGGACCGGGAACAGATTGCAACCGGTGTGGTACTGGTGGAACAGGCCCTGGCCACGCGCCGCTTCGGCCCCTACGCGGTGCAGGCGGCGATTGCGGCGCTACATGCCGGGGCCGCAAGCACTGCCGCGACTGACTGGCCCCAGGTGGTGGGGCTGTACGACGTGTTGCTGCAGATGGCGCCTTCCGCCGTGATTGAACTGAACCGCGCCGTGGCGGTAGCCATGCGCGACGAACCGCAGGCCGGTATCGATCTGATCGAAGGTATTCTGCGGCGCGGCGAGTTGCAGGATTACCACCTCGCGCATGCCGCGCTGGCTGATCTGCATCGTCGTCTGCACAATAAAGAGCGGGCACGCGAAGCCTACCTGCGTGCGCTAGAACTGGCCACGCAGGAGCCCGAGCGGCGCTTCCTGCAGCGGCGTATCGACGCGCTCCATTGATTCCCATGGGAGTGAAACACGCTGTGCGCCCGTATCGGCAAACCACCCATCGTGCGAAAATCGTCCAAGTATTCAGGGCGATTCTAATACCGGGCGGCCCGCGCCAGGGGTAGATTAGTGGCCTGTTATTCGAACCTTGAGGTAGGGCCATGCAAGCAACAGAGAACACCCTGATCACCAACGGCACACTGGTAGACGGCACGGGCGCGCCTGCCTATCAGGCGGATATTCGCCTTGCCGATGGGCTCATCGTCGAGATCGGCGAGAACCTTCGCCCGGCCCAGGGCGAGCGCGTGGTGGACGCCGGGGGATGCATTGTCGCGCCGGGCTTTATTGAATCGCACACTCATTACGACGGGGCCATGTGGTGGGACGATCGTCTGGATCCGCTACCCGGTTACGGTGCAACCACCCAGGTAATGGGCAACTGCGGCTTCGCCACCGCGCCGCTGTCGGACGACGCGGCCGTGCGGCGCGAGGTGGTGAAGATCTTCTCGTTCTTCGAGGATATTCCCGAGGAACCTTTCAACGATTCGCTCCCTTGGGACTGGCGCACGTGGCCGGAGTACAAGGCGTCGATGGTGAGCAAGGTGAAAGTGCCGCTGAACTACGCCGTGTATTGCGGGCATATTGCACTGCGCCTGGCGGCGATGGGGCTGGACGCGTGGGAGCGCGCCGCCACCGAGCAGGAGGTGGCGCACATGGCCGCGATGCTGGATGAAGCGATGCAGTCAGGCGCCATGGGCATGTCTTCCAATCTCATGGATCACGACGGCGACGACCGGCCGGTGCCGAGCCTGATGGCCGACGACGCCGAGTTTCGCGCGCTGCTGGAGGTGCTCGACCGGTATCCTGGCAGCAGCCTGCAGATCATTCTGGATACCTTTCGCAACATGACCGCGGCGGAATCCCTCACGCGCCTGGCGCGCCTGTGTGAAGGCCTCGATGTACGCGTGCAGTGGGGCGGGGTGCCGACGCTGGAATTCCAGCGCGATCTCATGGGCATTCAGGCGCCCCTGCTGGAACTGCACCACAAGCTCAAGGCGGAGGGGCGCGATTTCTGGACGGGCTTTGCGCACATTCCAATCACCTCCACCCTGAGTGTGCAGAGTTCGCTGATCTTTGCCCAGTCCAACGACTATGTGTGGCACGAGGTGGTGGTGGCGGAAGACGACGCCGCCAAGGCCGCGCTGCTGCGCGACCCGGACTGGCGCGCGCGGGCGCGCAAATCCTGGGATGAAGAGACCTTTGAGTTTTCGCCTTTCCCGCGCGGCCGTGCGGAAAACCTCCAGTTGCTGAACAGCGATAATGGCGCGGGTCCGATCGGCCTCACCGTGGGCGAGTATCAGCAGCAGATTGGTGTGGAGCATCCGTCCGATGCAATGGCCGAGTGGCTGCTCGTCAATGGCCTGGAATCCACCGTGACCATGCCGCCTTTTGAGATGGACGAGGCGGTGGTTGAAGCGCTGATCAAGGATCCGTTCGCCGCCGGCAACATCAACGACTGCGGCGCGCACGGACAGATGCTCTGCGGCGGCGGCGAGAATATCAAGCTGCTCACCTACTGGGTGCGTGACACCGGGCGGATCAGCCTCGAGGAGGCCATCCACTCCATGACCGGCAAGCTCGCGCGGCACTTTTCGCTGCCGGACCGTGGTGAGCTGGTGGTGGGAAAGCGCGCCGACGTTACCGTGTTCCGGCTTGACGAAATTGAGTCGCGCCCGATGGAGCGGGTTTACGATGTACCGGACGGCAAGGGCGGCCACACCTGGCGCTGGACGCGCCCTCCGGCGCCCGTGCGCCTGACGCTGGTAAATGGCGTCACCACCTTTGACGGCAGTGAGGCGACCGACGCCCGGCCCGGTGTGATGCTGAGCCCGGCCGCCGCGTAAGTCGCAGTACAGGTCGCCGCGCAGGTCGCTGGGCGAGGCAGCCGCAAAATGTCACCGCCTGCGCTGTAGCGCGCGCCCGCGTTCTGCGCTTCAATAGCGCCTGTTGCAGCGCGGTGATACCGATGACGGATCCCAATTCAAAATACCTGGAGACAGTGCGCGAGCTGTCTGACCGGCTGGTGGAAGTTCAGCGTCCCATCCGCATTCTCGATGCCATCAAGTGGGACCGGCAGATCAAGGCGGATTTTCTTGCCGGTGGTGCGCGCGAATTACCGCGCGTGGATGCGCAGTACTACCAGCGCGCCAACCCGCTGGATTTTGACCCGGCGAGCAAGCGCACCGAGCTGCACCAGCTCGATCGCGATATCGTGCGCCGGCTGGGCCAACTCAACCCCCTGACCACCGTGATGCGCAAGCTGTGCCGCGAATTCACCTCGGTCACACGCCTGCTGGAAGCTCGCGGTACCAGTGAATTCGGCCTGCTGTCGCAGGATCTCTACGGTTCCGCCTCGGATGTTTTTCACGCCGGCGATCCAACCCTTGCCGATATGGGCACGGGCATGGAGGCAACGCTGATCAACCTCTTGCGCAATGACTCCATGGCGGAAGAACCAAAGACGATTAGCGCGGAGCACGCGGTGCAGATGCTCAACGAACGCCTGCTCAGTGTGTTTCCAAAGGCCGGTATCCGGGTGATGCTGAATGACCAGATGACGGCGGATGCAGCCGCGGGTTCGGATTACCTGAAGATTCGCAGTGACGCACTGTTTAACGCCCTGGATATCGATGTTCTGGAAGTGCACGAGGGGTGGGTGCATCTTGGCACCACGCTCAACGGCATGGCGCAACCCTATTGCACCTTTCTCAGCAAGGGCCCACCGTCCTCCACCACCACGCAGGAGGGGCTGGCGGTGCTCACCGAGATTCTCACATTGCGCTCCAGCCCCTCGCGCCTGTACCGCTTGATCAATCGCGTGCGCGCGGTGACGCTGGCGGAGGAGGGCGCCGACTTTATCCAGGTGTTCCACTACCTGCGTGAACATAACCTGTCGGAAGACGAAAGCTACTCTATTACGGTACGCATATTTCGCGGCAGCACCGGCGATGGCAAGCCCTTCACCAAGGACCTGGCCTATATGCGCGGCTTTGTGCAGACCTATAATTTCCTGCGCCTGGCGATGAGCGAGGGCAGGCTGGACAGCCTGCCGCTGCTGTTCTGCGGCAAGATTATTCTCGAGGATCTGCCCATCTATCGGCTACTGCTTGAGGATGGAGTGATCACGCCGCCGGTGTTCGTGCCGCCGCACTTCAAGGACCTGAAAGGGCTCGCGAGCTGGATGAGCTTTTCGCGCTTTATTTCCAGTCTCAGCTTTGATCAGCTTCAGGCAGACTACGGGGCGCTGGTTTAGCGTTGTTGCCGTTGGCTTCCCCGGCCTCGGATTTCGTCAGCCAGTAGATTTTCCAGCCGGCCTTTGGTTTCAGCGGTGTGTCTTTCGAGACGATGGCCAACTCTTTCTCCGCGTCCAGCGTAAAAAGCGGCAGTGCCAGACGATCCTGGGTGTCCGCCTGCCATGTTTCGAACGTGTAGTTCTCGCTGAGCTGTGTGCTCTTGATCTGTGCGCCTTCGTGCACGATAAGCCGATGCAGGCGCCAGTAGTCGTACTCCTCGGCGAACAGTATGCGCCCGGTATAGGCCTCGCTGGCCGTGGTTTTGTCGCCCTGCTTTTCAGGTTCCCCGGTGCCCAGCACAAACACCTTGCGCACGCCAAAATCCTCGCGAAAGCGCATGGCCGCGGAAGTGTTCTCCGCCTGATTGCGCGACAGCCCGAGCATGCCGCCGAGACGCGTGAGATCCAGATGTACGTCTGCGTGCGAAGAGATCGGGTTGCCGTAGTAGGTTTCCAGGTTCTGCATGCGCGCGGCGCTGATATTGCTCCACAGATTGTCGCACAGCACCGTGCGCACATCCGCCGAATTGAGCGCGGTGCCGATTTCGCGCGCCACCGGATTGGCGCCGATAATGAGAAAGCCCTTGTTGTCGGGCTCACCCACGCCGAGCTTGCGCACCAGTGCGCGCGCGCTGGCGCTCTGGATCACCACGGTGCCGATGATTACCGAGAATGCCAGCGGTACCAGCAGCTCGGCGTTCTCGTAATTGAGGAACTCCAGCTTCAGCGCAAAGACGGCGCTGATTGCGGCGGCGACAATCCCGCGCGGTCCTATCCAGGCGAGCGCGAGCCGTTCATTGCGCTTCATTGGCGAGCCAATGGTGGCGAGGAATATTTTCGCGGGTCGCGCTACAAACTGCATGACGAGCAGCACACCGAGCGCTGACCAGCCCAGGGTTGCGACGCTGCTGAAGTCGATGCGTGACGACAGAATGATGAACAGCGACGACACCAGAATAAGCGTGAGACTTTCCTTGAAGTTGAGGATGTCCCGTGTGTGCACGCCCGGCATATTGGCGAGCCAGATGCCCATGACTGTCACCGCCAGCAGGCCGGATTCATGCATCAGCATATCGGCAAGGGCAAAGATGGCGGTGACCACCGCGATGGCGGAAAAGTTCTGCAAAAAGGGCGGAATCTGGCGGTGCCTGAGCAGCAGCCCATACAGGTAACCGCCGAGAACGCCAAGCCCCAGCCCGGTGAGGAGTGTGCGCGCGAAGGCCAGTAGCACCGGGCTCAGTTCGGGGCTGCCCTGCTGCGCCACAATCCACTCAAATACCAGTACCGCAAACAGCGCGCCCAGCGGATCAATGACAATGCCTTCCCAGCGCAGTGTTCTGGCAATCTGGATATTCGGGCGCACTGTGCGCAACATCGGCGCGATCACCGTGGGCCCGGTAACTACCATGATCGCGCCGAACAGTGCAGACAGCGACCAGCTCAGGCCGGTGAGATAGTGTGCCGCGACGGTAGTGATAACCGCGTTGACGATCGCCCCCCAGGTGACCAGACGGCGAACGACTGTGCCAATTTCGCCCAGTTCACTGCGCTTAAGGGTGAGTGAACCCTCAAACAGAATGATCGCGACCGAGAGGGAGACGATGGATGTCAGCAGATCGCCAAAGAGTGCGTCCGGGTTCAGCACACCCAGTACCGGCCCCATTGCGATGCCGGTCAACAGCAGGAACAGGATGGCTGGAAGCCGCACGCGCCACGCCAGCCACTGACAGGCAAAACCAAGCAGGCCGATGAGGCTGAGCAGCATTAAATCGTTTATTGACACGTTCCTGGGGTTCCCGGGGCTGCGCCCGATCCTGGCGACCGAAGCTGAGTGCGGCAGTGTAACGCAAAAAAAGGCGCCGTTGCTTCACTGTAGGGTGTGAAGCCCCGGCGCCATCAAAGAAAAGCAGCCTGCGGGAGCGCAGCGGCTAGCCGGCTGCAGTCCGACCGTTGTTCGCCTCAATCGTCATCGGAATCGTCGTCGTCATCTGAATCGTCGTCATCGGAATCGTCGTCATCGGAATCGTCGTCGGAGTCATCGTCGTCGGAGTCATCGTCATCGTCGTCAGAATCGTCGTCATCGGAGTCATCGTCATCGTCGTCAGAGTCATCGTCGTCAGAGTCGTCGTCATCGGAATCATCGTCATCGGAATCATCGTCATCGTCGTCAGAGTCGTCGTCAAAACGGATGCCGCCGTCCTGCACGTCCTTGTCTTCGAACTCCACCTCGTCGGCGATACCGTCGGTGGTCAGTTCGTCTTTCACTTTCACCAGGTCGCCGACCAGCAACTGCCCGTAGAACGCGTCAGATGAAATATCGTCGTCATCCCGGTCTTCGAACTCCGCCCCGGCTGTGCTGTAGGTGATGCCCAGCAGGGTGATGCTCACGCCGGGCGTGAAGCTGCCGACCGGGGCCTGAATCACGTCGTCGTCGCGGTCGTCGCGGTCGATGCGGGTGGCAATGAGCTGTTCGCCACTCTGTACCGCTTCAACCTCGAGGAAATCGCCCGCGCGCAGGTCGCTCACGCGCAATCTGTCGTTGTCGCCAGTGTCATCATCCAGCAGGGTCTTGCTGTCGGTGAGCACGCTGAGCGTACCGTTGAACAGGCGCAGGCGAATGCTGTTGCCATCCACGGCGTCCACGGTGGCTTCTATCTCGATACGTCCGCGGCGGGCCCCGATTCGGGTGGCGCGGAGCAGCTCGCCGTTCCAGGTGCCCTCGGCCTCCACGAAGCTGCCGTTCGCCAGTGTAAGTCCCGCGGGGAATAACGTAGCGCCGGAAATATCGACACTGACGCCATTGATCTGCAACCGGTTGCCACTGAGGTTGCTGATGGGGCCCTGCACGCGGAAGTCGTCGTCGGTCTCGATCAGGTCGGTCGCGCCGGATGCGCGCTCGATGCGTGTTGCACGTACCGCGTCCGCCTCGGCGATGCCCTTCACCTCCACCCGCAGGCCGTTGCTCAGGGTGCCGCCCGGGATGTTGTCGATACTGGCGTTGCTGAAATCGATCAGCAGGCCGCCGATGTTGAACTGCTGGCCGCTCAGGTTGCTGATCACGCCCTTGATTTCCACTTCACTCTGGCCGGGTATGAAATCGGATTGCTTTTCCAGGCGTGTCGCGCGCAGCCGGCTCTCGGTTTCCCTGAAGCCGGATACCTCAATCACGTCGCCCACACTCAGGCCATCGAAACTGACGTCGTCGAACACAGTGCCGGTGCGCTCTACAATCACCACCACGCCAAGCACGGTGAGCAGCTTGGCATCAGCGTCTGCGGTAATCTCAATGGCGCTGATCGGACCCTTCAACTCGTTGTCGAACACAACGCGCTGTGCGTTGCCTGTAGCGCCGTCGTCGTTTACATCGCCGCTGACATTCACCACCATGCCGAGGCTCAGGGCGCTCTCGCTGGCCGGCTGGCCATTGACGATAATCTCCGCGTTATCGGTCTCGTACTCAATGCCATTGACGAAGATGCTGCCGAAGCCGTCGATAGTGCCCGAGCTGACGCCGCCACTGCCGCCGATACCCTCCTGCGGCGGGCTGCTGATGTCTGCGATTCCGCCGCCCCCACCGCCGCCACAAGCGGAAACGGTGGTTGCGATGATGGCTGCCGCCAGCGCCTTACGCCGAAAATTTTGCATGGTCACTTCTCCTGTTGATCATCGTTCTCGCTGTAATAGATGCCCACCGCCACGTAGGCAGATGCTTCTGTCGACTGTTCATCCTTGGCTACCTCGCGCGCCGAGAGCCACGCGTCGTACTCTTCCAGCAGTTCCTGCGAACGTGCGTTCGAATACTCCCGAAAGGCCTGGACCGCGTCCGCGCGCAGGGCAGTGCTGGATACCTTGCGCTGGAACAACCGGTCCGCCGGTTCTGCGCTGATATTGTGAGCAATCGTGAGTATTAATTCGGCGACATCGGTGCCGAGGATGTTGAGGCGATCGGGCGCGGTGTGCATGGGAATGTAGGCCCGTTGCACCAGCTGCGCGACGTCCTCTTTCACCACGACATTGCCACCCTCCTGGAGTACCGAGAGCATGGCCGCCGGAGGAACATCGCCACTGTACTCCCGTACCAGCGTGGCGAAGCTCGGTTCCCGGCTGTCAGTGTTGAGTGGCGCCGGGGCACCGTTTTTTTGAAAGCGCGCATCGTTAACCCAGCCGCTGATCACCCGTACTGCCCGGTTGTAGCGTTCGCGCGAGTCGCGGTCGCCATCCGGATCCGCGTTGGCCAGTCGCGTCACCTCTTTGCGGCTCAAACCGGTGAGCGCAGCCACGCCCGAGACGGTTGGACGGCCGCCCGCACGCGCCATGTGATCAAAGCCGGCTTCGACGAATGCCTGACGGGCGAGCTGTGCGAAGCTGCCCTCCGCCATGCCGTGACGAATCAACACCTGGGCCAGGGGCCGCAGTATTCTAATGACTGCCGCTTCGAGGATTGAGTTTACAGACATGTCCATAATTTGGGAATATAATCCCAAATATGGGCGGCGTCAAGTTTTGGCCCGCGAGCTTCCGTTAGCAGCGCGGTTGTGCCGCGAGAGGAAAAAACAATGTTGGAGTGCAGCGCGTTGCCGACCACTGTACCGATTGCCATCAGCTACCGTCCGAAGGCGAATGACTACCTGCCGGTTGTGGTTGCCGCTATCCGTCGATTCCTGGGCGACTGGCCGATTGTTCTGCTCACACAGGCCCGCCACCTGCCGCCCCCCGCCTGGCTGGAGGCCTGGCATGTGGACACCATTACCGACTGGGCGCACAGCGACAATGCCAACAAGGTGTTGCGTCTGTGGGAACACCAGGAGATTTTCGCCGCGCATTTCGAGCGCTGGATCTGGTGGCACGATGATATGTTGCTCTTGCGCCCGGTGGCGGATCCGCCAGCGGAATTTTCCGCACCGCGGGTGCGGCATCTGGCCAGAACGCGGCCGAACAAAAAGCTTTCCAACTGGCATGTGTGGTTGTGGGATACGCTCGGGTTTTTCGAGAGTTTATCCATGCCTTCTCACAATCCGGTCTGTCACATTCCAAGGCTGATCGACAGAAAAGTATTGCAGTCTGTGCCGCGCGAGTGGAACCGGCAACGACTGCTGTTTGAGCCAACGTACTTGCTGTGGCACTGGCATCACAGTGGCGCGGAGGTTGAACTGGCAGACGGATTCAGAACCTGCATATTCCAGGGTGAGATGCCCGCGCTGGATACAGTGGCACGCTCCGGCGCGACACTGTTGAACTGGGGCAGGCGGATCGATCACGCATCGGCACAAGAATCCTTTGCCACGCACTACCCCCTGTGCTTTGACGGACGTCCCGGCTGACTTGCCCTATACTTGCGCAACGCTATACGTGTCCAAAAACAGGGAGAACAGTGATGCAGCAAGCGGGCAAAACGGCATTGGTGACGGGCGCCTCGGCGGGCCTCGGTAAAGAATTCTCCCGGCAACTGGCGGCCGCTGGTTACCGGCTGGTACTGGTGTCGCGCAGTCAGGCACCACTGGATGCGCTGGCGGCGGAGCTAGAGGCTGCGCACGGCACCGCTTGCATCGTCGTTCCCGCTGATCTCTCCCGTGCGGAGGCGCCGGCTGAGATTTTTGCCGTACTCCAGGAGCAGGGTGTCGCGGTGGATTATCTCGTCAACAACGCAGGCAGCGCGGGCCCGGGTTTGCTGCGCGATCGCGACTGGGGTGCGCAGCAGGCGTTCTACCAGTTGATGATGTTATCGATCGCGCATCTGTGCCATCTGTTTGTTCCCCCGATGGTGGAGCGGGGCTGGGGGAGGGTGATCAATGTTGCCTCTGTCGCGGGGCGCATACCGCGCGGTGGAGACTGCAACTACGGGCCGAGTAAAGCCTGGGTGATTGCGCTCTCGGAAGAGCTCTCGCTCACCGTGGCGGATGATGGCGTGAAGGTGTGTGCATTGTGTCCAGGTTTTACGCATACGGAGTTTCATGCGCGTGCGGGCCTCGGGGATATGAAAAACAGTATGCCCGCCTGGTTCTGGTATAACGCGGAGACAGTGGTGCGCGAGGGGCTGGCCGCGGTCGAGCGCGGCAAGCGTGTGTACTCATCCGGCCGCCTGTATCGGATTGTCGACCCCCTGCTGCAGTCGGTCTGGACGCGGCGCTTCTTCTCGCTCAACGACGGCCGCACCTGAGAGCCCCAGTGCATAGCTGATATTTACTGTTCTGTCGCAGGCTCTTCCCGTTCCCCGGTGGCGCCTGTGATGGTTTTGCTTGCGCTGCCCATAACATAGCTGGCACAATATTTTGCGTTGGCAGCAACGATAATAAATTTAAGGGGAACAGACAGAATGCAGTTGAATCATCGCGGGTTCGCAACACTTGTCCTTGGCGCCGGCATTGCCCTGCCGGTCTTCGCCCAGAGCGGACAGTCACTCATGCTGGAGGAAATTATTGTCACTGCGCAGAAGCGCTCGGAGACGCTGTCGGACACCCCGATGACGGTAAACGTGGTGACAGGCCAGCAACTCGCGGACTTCGCGGGCTTCAGCTTCGAGGATCTCAGCAGCCTGACTTCCGGCCTGTCTATCTCCGGGCTCAACTTCGACACGGATATCGCCACCCGCGGCCTTGGTACAGACCTCAATGCGCCCATTTCGCCACGCGTCACCACCTATGTCGACGGCGCCTATATCGACCAGCAACGGGGAATTTTCAGCGGCCTGTACGATCTCGCCCAGGTGGAATTGCTGCGCGGCCCGCAGGGTACGCTGTACGGTCGTTCTTCGCCGGCCGGGGCGATCACCATCCGCTCGCGCGACCCGAATGTGCAGGAGATTGACGGCTTCATTCAGCAGAGTTTTACCGAATACGACGGCAGCAACACGCAATTCGGTGCCTCGCTACCGCTGATTGAAAACCAGCTCGCGGTGCGCGTTTCCGGCCTGTACGACAACAACCAGAACAACGATGTCGAGAACGTCACCCTCGGCTACACCAACGAGAATGAAACCACGGCCTATCGCATCGTGGCGTTGTGGGAACCCAGCGATCGCTTCAACCTGCGCCTGTCTTACCACGATATCGAAGACGACATCGATATCGACCCGGTGGTGAAAGGGCCCGGCGTTGATTTCGATGAGCGCATTGCGCTGGCGAACTTCGCTTCGAACATGACCAACAAAAGCGATTACACCATTGCCGAACTGAACTACACCTTTGCCAACGACTGGACGGCCACGCTGGTTGCCACCTCCCAGGACAACACCATCTCCCGGCTGTGGGATGACGACGCTTCGCCGGTGAGGGGCAGCGAGCAGACCGTGATCTCCAAGGTCACCGGGCTCAGCAACTACGAGTTTCGACTCGCTTCCCAGGCTAATGATTTCTGGGATTGGACCGTGGGCGTGTTCTACCAGGATTCCGACTCGGAGACGCCGGTGTTCGCCGAAACCTTCCGCGCGCTCGGCCCGGGCTTTACATTGCTGGCGAAAACCACCGGCCCTGCCGTTATCTCGGGTGAGGACTACGCGGTGTTCACCCACAACACCATCTATCTCTCCGAGCGCGATACGTTGACGGTTGGCCTGCGTTATAACAACGAGGACAGCCAGGCTTCGCAGGTGTTTAGCAACCGACTGTTCAGGGTGGGTGAAGACGGCGGCCTCAGCCCGCTGGCCGAGTTTGAGTTTGTCGGCATACTGCCGGAGGATCAGGAACGCAACGTAGACGCCGTCACCGGCACGCTGAAATACCAGCACCGGTTCAACAACGATGTCATGGCCTATGGCAGCTATGACCGCGGCTGGCGCCGCGGCGCCGCCAACGTCTCCGGCCAACCCAATCCCCCCGTGTTCGGCGGTTTTGATGCGGAAGAGAGCGATAATTTCGAACTCGGTGTGAAGTGGGACATTCTCGGTGGCCGCGGGCTGTTGAACGTGGCGGCCTATTACCAGGTGTATACCGACTTCCAGTATCAGGCGGATTCGGTGGAGTTCCGCGATCCGGACGGCGCTGTCATGCTGGCATCGCCGGTGGTGAATGTGAAGGAGGCGGTATCCTATGGGCTGGACACCGACATCACCGTGCGGCTGATGCAGAACTGGCGCATGAGCGCAGGCTTGAGCTACAACACGGCAGAGCTGACCGATGCCGACAACACGCCCTGTTCCACGGACACGCCGCCGGGCAACGGCCTGTGGGATTTCAACACCTGCGATCTCGAGGGCGAACGGGCTGGGCAATTGCCGGAATGGTCGGGGAATCTCGCCACGGAGTACTCCCGCAACCTGTCGAACTTCGCTAGCGAATGGTACGTGCGGGGGCTGCTGAACGCCGAGAGCGAGTACTATTCCGCCAGTGAGCGCAGCGATCTCGACAGCTACGCCTCGGTGGATGTGTTCGTGGGCCTGCGCGCAGCAGCGGGCAACTGGGATGCCAGTATCTGGCTGAAAAACGCGTTTGACGAAACTGCCGAACTGAAGACGGAACGCCGTAGCGCAGTGCCGGATTTCGAGAATGGCGGCAGTGTGGAGACTGGCCTGGTCTGGGTGCGTCGCCAGCTTAATCCGCGTACGCTGGGGGTTACGGCGAGCTACAATTTCTGACGCTGGATATTTGGGATCAAACGGGTCGGGATCAATGGGGTCAGAGTAAATTGATTCCAAATCAATTTACTCTGACCCCATTGATCGCGCGGTGCACTATTGCGCGATAAATCCGTAGAGTTTGCCCGCGTTCTCGCAGAAGATGCGCCGGCGCTTGCCCTCGTCCACGCCCTGGGCCATGGCATTGATCAGGTGCTGTGAATTGGGCCAGTCGGTAATGTGGTGCGGAAAGTCTGAACACCACATCATGGTATTTACGCCCACGGCATCGCAGTGCTGGATGCCGAACTGGTCGGACACAACGCCTACCTTGCAATTGCGCAGGTAGTATTCCGAAGGCAGCATCGACAGTTTCACGCCTGTCCAGTAGCGGTTGCGCCGGTAGCGGTCGTCCAGTTCCTGCTTGAAAAAGGGCACCCAGCCGGCACCCACTTCACCGCCGACGATGGTGAGGCCCGGGTAGCGCTCGAACACGCCATTGAAAATAAACTCGGCAAACAGGATCGGCATGCGGCTCATGGTGGTGGAAAACTGGACGAGCTGCGGCACGCCGCCTTTTTGCGCCACGCGTTGGGTTTTTACCGTGGGCGGTGTGAGGCCGATGTGAATGTGAATCGGCATGCCCAGTTCTTCCGCGCTTTGCCAGAAAGGCTCATCGGCTTCCGACAGCACCGAATCGCCGCTCGGCCAGGTGGCCAGGCCAACGCCTTTTGCGCCTGCGGCGTGCGCGCGTTTGAGTTCCTCTACCGCGTCGTCGATTGTCGTGGCGGGCATCTGCCAGATGGCGCCGAGACGTTCCGGGCAGTGCGCGCAGAAATCAGAAATGAAATTGTTGTAGGCCTGCATGCCGGCCAGGGAAAAATCCCGCTCCTGACCCATGAAATAGATCATGGTGCGTTGCGGCGGGAAGAACACCGCCGCGTCGATGCCGTCCTCGTCCATTAATTCCAGGCGAGGCCCGGGCTGATAGATGCCCGGGTGCATCTCCGCGTATTTCACGCCCGTCCACTTGAGTGTTTTGGGCGTCTGGTTCATGGCCGCCACCAGCCCCAGCGATTCCACCGCTTCGCCAAGTTGCCAGGCGTCGCCGCCGTCCTTGTCCTTTACCAGTTTCGGCGCCTTGTCGTGATATTTTTTCGGCAGGTAGGTGTCCCAGAGATCCGGGGGCTCGATCACGTGCTGGTCACAATCGATCGTGCGATAGTCCATAGCAGGGTTCCCACCTGTAGCGCCAGAGATGCCTGAAGCGTTTTCCCGCAATATAGTCTATTAAAAGACATCTGTCATATAAAAATCCGGTTCGAAACACGGTCGGGGGCACGCCCGAGAGCTTGCGTCGCATGCTTGCGTGGCCTCGTTTAGCCGCCCTCGACTGTCGAGATGAGTCGGGGAGTTTTCGCAAAACAATAAATGAAGCAGAGCTTATCGTTAGAATTGTGCCTCGAAGCTGACGCTCAATTGGCGCGGCGCGCCGTATGTTTGTGTGCCGGTACTGGTGCCCGTGCTGGTATCTGCGATGGAAATGTACTCCTCATCGAGCACGTTGCTGCCAATCAAATACACGCCCATCTGTTGCCACTCGTAACCTACTTTGAAATTGACGAGTGTGTGCTCATCGTTTTGAGGGTCGAAACCGGCGGCCGGATTCTCGCCCAGATAGACAAGCTGGTTGGATGAGTCGGTGTAGTTGACGTTGATGTTGGCGAATATGCCCAGCTCGCTGTGCCAGGTTGCACCGATATTGCCTGTCCATTCCGGCGCGCCCTGGAATGGCCGGCCTCTTTGGTCTTCTCCCTGAACAAAGAATTCATTGAACTCTGTCTTGGCGTAGCCAATGCCGGAATACAGCTTCAATCCACGGGCAATGTAATATTGCAAGTCGATCTCCGCGCCTTTCACAGTTGATTTCCCGGCGTTTTCGGTTTGCGTGTCGAAAGTGTTCCCTGATAATTGTACGGTAACCTGCTGATCTTCCCAGTCGTAATAAAAAACGTTGAGGTTGGCAATCAAATCGCCTTCAAGCCACACTGAACGTAATGATAATTCATAGTTGGTGAGATATTCCGGGTCGTATTTCACCACTTCATTACGGGCAACGTTGCGACTGATACCGCCAGAACGGTAACCCTGCTTGATTAGAAAGCTGGTGGTTAAAGCGTCTGTCCAATGGTATGAAATGCCTATTTTGGGCAGGAACGCATTGAAGCTGGCATCTTCAACCGGCTCGGTTCCTGAAGCGTCCTGTGCCTGCGCCAGAATAAATCCGTTTAATGCGCTGACCGCGCCGTTGATAGGCGCAGGGTAATTGGCAGGGTTCGGAAACTGAGAAAAGTTATCGACCGTGTAATTCGAAAGAGAGCTGTTTTCGTGATCTTCGTTGTCCCAGCGTGCACCGAACAGCAAATTCAGCTTATCTGTCGCGGAGTAAGTAAGATCACCGAACAGAGCGGCGGTTGTTATCTTCTGGTACGTTTCACTGGTCACACCAATAATTGCCGGGTCAACCGGAGCATAAAAGCCGAGCAGTAAATCGGCTTGATCAGGTGTAATGCCCAACACGGTGGACAGGAGTGCGGGTGTCACACCGACGTCTGTGAAAGACAGAATGCGTTGGCCGTAGGCATCATCGGTTGTTTCCAGATCAGAATAGTAAGCTCCTACGACACCACTGAGACGCTCGTAATTGAAAACACCGCGAAATTCCTGTGTCCATGTTTCGTCAGTGCGCTCATCGAGTTGTACCAGATCGGGCGGCGTGTTGCCTGCGTCACCATCCCATTGATAGCCGTAATCCAGGTCGGAGTATCCGGTAATGGACGAGAACTGCCAGTGGTCACCCATATAGAGATTGATTTCCTGGGTAACGATATCGCCTTTGTTAAATTCAAACGTTTCTGTATTGAAATCCAGTTTACGGTATCCGTATTGGTCCTGTCCGGCGGGCGGGGCGTTGGTGAATTTTGCGCCTATTTTCTCGTCAATGGCGTTGTAGCCCCAGATAATGTCGAGGTTATCCAGCGGGGATAGCTTTAATTTGACACGGTGGGTATCAGATTCCTGATAATCGGTGTTATCGCCGTTATTGGAATTCTCGTTAAAGCCATCCAGATGCGAGCTCTCGCCACTGATACGGAAAGACAGCAAATCGTCGATCAGGCCACCGCCGACAGCGCCGGCAAAATTATGCTGGCCATAGTCACCGCCCAGGATTCTGACTTTGCCATCCCATGCATAATCCGGATCCCGTGATTGGGCAACAATTGCGCCGGCAAGCGAGTTGCGCCCCTGCAGAGTCGATTGTGGACCACGCAGGACTTCTACTTGACGGATATCCCAGGTTGAAAAGCCGCTCTTTTGTACCATGCGGTAGGGCAGGGGTGCATTATCCAGATAGACGCTGGCGAGACCGCCGTTTCCGCCACCGTCTCCGGAAACCGTGAATGCATCAATGCCGCGAATGGTGAAGCTTCTACCGGGTTGAACGCTGACGTTAGCCGTTTGCTGCAGTACATCATCCATGCTCAGGACGACCTGATCGTCCATCATCTCACTGCTCATGACCGCGACGCTGTCTGTAGTGTCCTGTAAGGATCGGCTAACCTTTTGGCCAGTGACGAGGATTTCTTCAATCTCGGGTTGGGCATAAGCCGGTGTGTGGAAGGCAGACAGGCTCAGGCTGGCTGCGGCCAGCGCCAGGGGGCATTTGATCTTCATAGGGTAAATCCTTGGCAAGTAGCAGCACAATTTAGATAATAAACGAAATGCAAATGATTATCATTTATAATAAGATAGATTGCAATGCTGCGTCGATTAACAGGTCATCTGGAACCCACTGAAGACTTCGCCGGCTCGAGTGCAGGGCCGCTTTGCGATCAGTTCGATGTCATATACAACCTGAGTACACCTGCTTTTTATGCCTGACAATTCCTCCCTGTTTACGGCTCCGCTATCGCGTTTGCTTGCGTGTGTGCTGGGAGTGCTGGTCACCGCTGTTGTCACTAGCAGCGGCGCCACGCTCTACCTGCCGTTCAGTGAGATCGACCGCATAGGTGCGCCAGCGGTGGTATTTCCGTTTGTGTGGGTGGCTCTATTGTGCTTCTGCACGGTGGTGCGGCGCATCTGGATTGTCTGGTCAACGCTGGTGGCGCTGACACTGCTACACGTTGCGTTGATTTATCTACATCTGTCAGGAAGCTGATTATGCAAAGGGATACCACGAAGCAGTATTACGCCTTGCATAGTTGGGTTGGCGTTGTCACCGCCGTGATGTTGTTTGTAATTGCGTTTACCGGGGCCGTATCGGTTTTCAGCCGCGGAGAACTGAAAGTCTGGGCCAACCAGGATATTCGCAGCTATACCGATCACGATTTTGTCGCTATCGAAAATCTCATCAGGGATCACGCAGCCGCAGTCGCCCCCGCCTTTTATGACCATGTGCAGGTCTTCTTTCCAGGACCTCACGGTGGTAGAGCACTCTCCATTATTTTTGAAGATGAAGTTGTCACACAAGCCGGTGGCCATACCCATCGAGCCATCTGGTTCAGGCATCATCCGCAAACACTGGCATTGCTGAGTCGTCAGGAGGGAGACCTCAATCAGCTGTTTGCGCAGAGTGATTCCGACATGGCCGATTTTCTGGTGACATTTCATGCCGATTTACATTTGGGTTCGCCTCTCGGTTTGATTCTGACAGGTCTGCTGGGTTTAACTCTGCTGGCATCGGTTATCACTGGCATCTTGATTCATCCCAAGATTCTGAAGGAACTATTCAACTTCAGGCCCTGGCGCAGCATGCGCTTATTATTTACCGATACGCACAAAGTGCTGGGGGTGTGGGGCTTGCTGTTCCACGGCACCATTGGCTTCACCGGTGCGATTCTGGGATTGGTGACCGTGGTGCTGATTCCGGCGGCGGCGTTTGTCAGTTTCAATGGCGACCAGGAGAAACTACTCGAAACATTTTTGCCAGAAGTAGAGCCCGCATTAACCGGCCAACCGGCCGAGCCACAGCTTGCCAGTACCCTGCAGGAATTCAGCGAAAAGAACCCTGGTGTGATTGTTGGCAATGTCGTTATCTATGGGTGGGGCGATAAAGGTTCTGTTATGACTGTATCGACCCTCGGCGACAGGCTTAACGCGCGTACCTACGAATACAGTACAGCCACGGGTGAATTAATTCGCGATTACACGTTATTCAGTCGGCTCGATGGCTCCGTAAAAGTCGTTCTGGATGCAATGTATCCGCTCCACTTCGGTAACTTTGGTGGTATTGCCGTCAAATTTATATGGTTTTTTCTGGGCCTCAGCACGGCATTGTTGGCCGCAACCGGCATGATGGTCTGGATTGAACGGCGTGCCTATGGTGCCGAAGGCAAACTGTCACTCACAACTTACAACAGAATCAGTAAATTCACTGCCGGTGTTTGCGGCGGTTTGATAGTAGCGACTCTATCCTTGTTTCATGCCCAGCTATTGTTACCGATGATGGCCAACACCATTGGCTTCTGGTTAGGTGTAGTATTTTTCGGCGTGTGGGTTGCTTGCGGCATCGGCGCCATGTTGCGACCCAATGCCTATTTAGCTACCCGCGATTTAATGTTGCTGGCAGCGATTACTGCGCTGCTGGTGATTCCGGTTAATGGCGTTGTCACCGGTGACTGGATTATTAATTCGTTGTTGTCGGGCGATTTCATTGTTGCCGGCGTGGATGCGTTTGTGCTCGCGACCGGTGCATTGCTTGCCTGGTCCGCTTTTAATCTTCCGGCGCAGCGACCGGTGCGTCAAAAATCGAGTCAGCAGGAAAGTCGGCACGCGCCAGTTGCCAGCGATCCGGATGCTGAAGTTACCGGCCTGACAGGGGATTGCAGTTGATGGACTTTTTGCTTGCAACTGCCACGCTGGTGAGTTGTGCGCTGTTTGTATTTTTTCTTCATCGCTCGTACGTAAAAAAATGTGATACGACAGATTTCAATCGGCTGATCAATCCGATCGCTACCGCAGTCAGCATGGCCTCAGCGCTTTGGCTTTGTACCTGGCTGTCAGGGTGGTCACGTTCACCCTTTATCGTCATTGCATTGCTTAGTCTGGTGGGCTTGTTTTGGGTGCTGATTGCGGGGTTGCGTACCAAGCGATAATTGAGCCTGTTGTGCAGGCTACGGCAGAGAGATAAAGAAGGACGACTTATGAGAACGATAGGATAACGGCAGTGAGCAAAGTCACGCCCTAAAACCTGACAGTTCCATTCCCACCTGCCCTAATCGCTGGATGCCATCGTGGCGTTCCACGCCATCGCGTTCACCCTCCAAGGCCAAGCAGATGACGGGCTACCACGCTGCGCATGATTTCCGATGTGCCGCCGCCAATCGTTTCTGTCAGGCTCTGCCGCCACAGCAGTTCGGGCTGCGCGCCGCCAAGCAGTGCTTCGGGCCCGCCGAGATCCAGCACCGCGCGCGCGAGTTCCTGGCAGGTGACGGTGTGTACGTTCTTGTTCATCGCGGCGTCCACGGTGGCATCGGCGCCGTTGATCATCGCCGAGAGCACTTTCAGGGCGAGAACTTCCGTTTCCATCACCTGTACGGTGAGCGTTGTCATACGTGAACGCACCACGGGGTCTCCCGCGAGGCCCTGCGCATTAAGCCAGGCGGCCATGTCCTCGAGGTCGCGCCGCACACGTCCGGGCGGAAACTGTATGTGCCGTTCATCCGCAAGGGCTTCGCCGACAATGGGCCAGGCGCCGTTCTCCTGGCCGACGCGTTGTTCCGTCGGCAGCATCACATGGTCGAAAAACACCTCATTCAGCTGGTCCCCGTCTACCGTGGGCAGCGGCGCTACACGCACACCGGCGCTGGCCTTCTCGCAAATGAACAGGCTCAGGCCGCGGCCGCGGCTCTCCTGGGTGCCGGTGCGCGCCAGCACCCAGAGGTAGTCCATGTCCTGCGCGTAGGATTGCCAGCACTTCTGGCCCTGCAATATGTAGTGCGTGCCCGTTGCGTTCAAGTCGGCGCGCAGGCGCAGTGCGGCGAGATCCGAGCCGGCTTCAGGCTCCGAATAGCACAGCGAAAAATGTATCTCGCCCGAGCGAATGCGCGGCAGGTAGTATTCCTGCTGCGCCGTTGTACCGTGACGCATGATCGACTTGGCGACGATGCCGGCCGCCAGCGGATTGCGCGCGGCGCGCGCGTAGGCCACTTCGTTCCAGAGAATGAACTCGAAGGCGGGGCTTCTGCCCAGCCCGCCAAACCGCGTGGGCCAGGTGAGTGCGAGCCAGTTTTTTTCCGCCATGGCCTGAAACATTTTCCGCACCTGTGGCCAGCGATGGCCCTGGCAATAGAAGCCGTCGAGGGCCCGATAATCGACAAGGAACTCCCGCACTTCATCGCGGAAGGCGATCTCTTCGCCGCTGAAGGCGGTATTCACCGGCGGCCCTGTTGTTGCATCAGGCTGTCACCTTCGGTGCGAGCCCGGCGTGCGCCAGGAGCAGGTTCTGCTCGCGCACTTCAGTACAGCTTTGCGATGCGAGTTGCCGGATGCGGCGTGACAGATGAAATACCGGCCCGTCGAGCGTGACGCCGATAGCCGCGAACACCTGATGACAGGTATAGACCGCGGCGAGGGCGGCACGATTGGCGGAGAGCGCGGCGCCGGCAGCCAGCCTGGTCGCCTCGGCGTCCGCTGCCTGTTGGTCTGCATGACAGGCGGCGGCGCGCGCCAGATGCCGGGCGGCCGTTGCGCCAATGGCACAGTCGGCAAGCGGATGCGCGACCGCCTGGAACTCGCCCAGCGTGCGGCCAAACTGGCGGCGCAAAGCGGCGTGGTCGCTGGCGGCAAAAATCAGGCGCAGTGCCAGTGCGGCGAGGTAGGCAGCCGTCGCGATATTGCCAACCAGCAGTCCGCGCGGGGAGTTCTCCAGCAACGCGGTTGTTGTAAGTTCACAGCGTCCCCAGGTTTCTCCACCGAGGGTCTGCACTGGCAGCATGCTTGAGGCGGGTTTTGCGCGCGAGATACCGTTTGCGTCGATGGCGAGAAAGATATCCGCCTCCAGCCCCCACGGCAGCAGGCCGCTGTGTGAGCGATTGACGGCAACCAGTGCGGAGCCGTCGATGACGGCCGCGGCCTCCGGCGCGGGTAACACCGCAACGGCGAGGAAGCTGTCCGCTACCGGCCCGGGGAAAACGTTGTGCCCCAGCGTTTCGCAGATAGCGCACAGGCTGAGCACGCCGCCTGCTTCCTGGCTGGGGGCGCCGGAGGCGAACACGCCGAGAGCGCAGAGCGCGCGCCATAACTCCCGCGGGAAAGGCTGATTGCTCTGGCGCGCAAGTTCTTCAACCGCATGCCGGGCGCAGAACCTCTCGAGCGCCTCTGCTACCGCGCGCTGCTCTTCATCGAAGCTGAAATCCAGTGCGCTGTTCATCAACAGATCAACCCGCCGTGCCCCAGCGCGCGGCTACCAGTGCGCGGCGCGCGCCGCCCACGCCCGCGAGTTCCTGACGCAGCGCCAGCAGACGCATGCTCCACACGTGCAGGTCGAACTCACGGGTAAAACCGATGGCGCCGGACATCTGGTGCGTTTCGCTGAACAACTGGTCTGCCGCATGCAGCGCGAATGCCGCGGCCGCGGCCGCCGCTTCATCCGGCGCGCCGTGCCACGCCGCCTCGCGCGCCAGCCAACGGCTGCCCTCCACCTGGATCGCGCATTGCGCGAGCCGGTGCTGGATGGCCTGAAAGGAGCCGATGGCGCGTCCGAACTGACGGCGTTGTTTCAGGTAGCTCACGGTATGCGCGAGGGCGGCGTCCATGGTGCCTACGGCTTCTACCGCCAGCGCCAGGCGCCAGCCACGCCGCAGGGCATGCACCGCCTGAGCGCCGAGCGGCTCACCGCTGTCGGCATTCAGGCAGCTTGCATCGGCGGCGGGCCGGCCCATGGGATAGCCGAAGCTGGTGCGCACCGCTTGCATCTCCCCGGGTGTGAGATCAAGCCAGCGCACGTTGTTTTTCTCCAGCACCAACAGGTGGCTGGCATGCGCGGCGAAGCGCAACGGCGTGCGTTGTTGCAGTTCTTCCAGGGTACACAGTGCTATCGGTCCCTTCGGCGTGACGTCGGGCAGAAGCGGCAGTATCAGCAGGCGCGACGCTGCCGCTACCACCCCGGCGGCTCGCGCGATGGCCTCTACCATCAGCGCTGCCTCCAGCAGAGCGGGGCCGCGGGGCGTGGCGAGATCGCGCGCGATGTCGTGAAAACCGGCCAGCGCCAGCGCCTCATCCAGTGCGCTGTCGTATTCACCTTCAAGCGCGAGTTTCGCGGCCCGCGCCGGCCCCGCCTGTTTTGCCAGTAGGCGTTCTACCGATTCCAGTATCGCCTGCTGGTCTGTATCCGGCTCGAAATCCATGCCGCCGCTTACTCCCTGGGCAGTTCGAGAAAGCGCGAGGCGATGAGATTGAGCTGTACCTCGGTGGCGCCAACCGCCACGCCCGCCGTCATGGCGAGGCGGAAATTGGAATCGGCGAAAGAGGCGTGCGGACGTGAATGCGGCCCGAAAATCTCCAGCGCCAGACGGCCAACGGCGTTGTCACAGTGCGTGCTGAGCACACGCGCCAGTTGCGTATCGGCGGTGGGCGCGCTGCCTTTGGCGCGCAAATCGATCACGCGGTACACCAGCAGTCGCGCCGCCTCACACAGTGCGCGTGCCTCGCCGAGTCTGTCGGCTATCATCGGATCGTCCAGCAACCCCTGTTCGCGCGCGTAGGCGGCGATGGTGTCCAGCGTGAGGGCCGCGCGTGCATAGCGCGCTGCGCCAATGCGTTCGAACTGCAGCGCATAGGTCACCACGCTCCAGCCCTTGTGCTCCTCGCCCAGCAGCACATCGGCGGGTACTGTGACATCGCTGAAGAACACTTCATGGAAGTAGCGCTCACCCACCACGGATGGAATTTCGCGCACCTCGATGCCCGGCGTGTCCATGGGCACCAGCAGTACAGAAATACCGCGCGTGCCGCTACTGGCGGGGTCGGTGCGCACCAGCAGAAAAATGTAATCCGCGTGGTGACAGTAGGACGTCCAGATCTTCGTGCCGTTCACGATGTAGTGATCAGCATGGCGCTCGGCGCTGGTGCGCAGGGCGGCGAGGTCGGAACCTGCTTCCGGCTCGGAGAAACCCTGGCACCAGAGCACATTGCCGGCGGCAATCCGCGGCAGGTGAAGCTGCTTTTGCGATTCGCGCCCGTAGCGCATGATGGCCGGGCCAATCCAGTTCACGTTCATGTACTGGGAGCCGCGTGGTTCGCCAATGGCCCAGAGCTCTTCGCCGACGATGGCGTGTCGCCAGGCGGTACAATCTTTGCCACCGTACTCGGTGGGCCAGTGTTGCGTGAGCCAGCCGCGCTCGGCCATGCGCGCGCAGAAGTGCCGGCTGAAAGCTGCCTGTGAGTCTCCACCGGGACCCTGTTGCGAGATCTCATCCCAGTTGTCGGGCAACTCGCTGTCGAGGAATGCGCGAATCTCCCGCCGGTGTTGCACGTCGTCCTGTGACCAGTCGAATTCCAATGCCGTCCTCCGGAAACCCGCCGGCCGCGGCCTGTGGTGTTGTGCGCAGGGGCGCACCGGGCTGGCATTACGCGCTCGCGGTGAGCGGCCAGCAAAGAGCGGGTGACAGGCGCGCGGCAGTGTGCGATTTTTGAGAATGTCAGAAACGGGAACACTTAACAAGGCAGGCGTCTGAAAATAAATGCTACACTTCCGGCGCACAGTTTGGGGCCGACAGTTGCAGGGTGCATTAACCCGACAGCCCGCCACTGCAGACGTCACAGGGCTCGGAAGGCTGAGATACTCGCCCTGAGACGTCTGCAGTAGCGTGCTGCCGATTCCGGCGATGCTGCGAAGTTGAGGCTGATCTTAGAGTCGGGTTCTAAAAGACCTGCTCCACAGCAAGGTACCTTGTGAGTGCGCGTCGGGAAACCGCACAGAGCGAGTATCTCAGCCTTCCGAGCGCTGTGTGGTTTCCCGGCGCGGACGTGGCACGAATCAGGTGGACTGTGGAGCCAACCCGGTGGGGAAGTGTGGCACCATTAAAAGACAGGTAATAGGAGACCAGCAGTGAACAAGCCGATGAAGCGCCCGCTGCCGCAACTGAATGAGGCCAACCGGTTTTTCTGGACCTCCGGCGAAGATGGCCGCCTGCGTTTTCTGCGCTGCGACGATTGCCGCAACCTGATTCACCCGCCGGTACCGATTTGCGATCGCTGCCTGTCGCGAGAGCAGAGCGTCGTCGCGGTTTCGGGGCGCGCGACACTCGCCGCGTTCACCATCAATCACCAGATGTGGCTGCCGATGATCGAGCCACCCTACGTGATTGCGCTGGTTGAGATCGAGGAGCAGGCGGGGCTGCGCCTGACGACAAATATAGTGGGCTGCGCCGACGATGATCTGGTCATCGGCATGCCGCTGCAGGTGGCCTTCGAGCATTACGAGGATGTGTACCTGCCGGTGTTCAAACCACTGGAGACCCCATGATGGAGAAATTTGAGCACAAGAGCGCGGTTACCGGGCTCGGCATGTCGCAGATCGGCCGGCGCCTGATGCGCGATCCGATGGATCTCACCATGGATGCCTGCCTCGCGGCGATTGCCGACGCGGGCCTCACGCGTGATGACATCGACGGCGTATGCACCTACCCGGGTAGCGTGAGCGGCGCGCCGGGTATCAGCGGCGCCTCCGCTTGGGATGTAATGGATGCCCTGCGCCTGAAGGTCAACTGGTTCAACAGCGGGCTGGAGCAGGCCGGGCAGCTCGGCTCGGTGGTGGCGGCGATGATGGCGGTGGCAACCGGCCTGTGTCGCCACGTGCTGTGCTTTCGCACGGTATGGGAAGCCACCTACACGCAGTTGCAGCGTACCGGCCAGGTACGCTACTCCGGTGGCGGAGGGCGTTTATCCGGCGGCATGGAATGGCGCATACCCTACGGTGCAGCATCCGCGGCCAACTGGATTGCGCTGTACTGCAATCATTACATGCACGAGTACGGGCTAACGCGCGAACAGCTCGGGCAGATTGCGCTGAACGGCCGGCGCAATGCGGCGCTTACCGACTATGCGATCTACAGGGAGCCCATGACGCTGGACGACTACCTCAACGCGCGCATTGTTTCCACGCCGTTTGGTCTCTACGACTGCGATGTGCCCTGCGACGCCTCGGTGGCGTTTGTAATCTCGCATATCGATACGGTAGCGGACAGCCGGCGCGGCACCGGGGTGGGCTTTGAGGCCGTGGGCACGGGCAACAGCGAGCGTGTGTCCTGGGATCAGGGCGACATCCGCTACGAGCCGGGGCTGGTGGGGGCGTGCGAGATGCTGTGGTCGCGCACGGATCTGCGCCACAAGGATATCGACATGCTGCAACTGTATGACGGCTTCACCTTCAATGCACTGTGCTGGCTGGAACGGCTCGGCTTTTGTGGCGAGGGCGAAGCGGGCGCATTTCTTGAAGGCGGTACGCGCATCGCGCGCGATGGCGAACTGCCACTGAATACCAATGGCGGGCAGCTTTCGGCAGGGCGCCTGCACGGCTACGGGTTTCTGCACGAATCCTGCGTGCAACTGCTGGGCGAGGCGGGCGAACGCCAGGTGCCGAACAATCCGCAAACATCAATCGCGACTTCCGGCGGTGGCGTGCCCGGCAGCGCGATTCTGTTGCGGGCGCTGTAGCACGGGTGCGCGGGCATGTTTGATTTTGCCGCGCACGGGCTGCTGCCGCCAGACTCACCAAAGGACATTCCCGGGGGCGGCCCGCAAACGCTGGGTGCTGTGCTCGAGCGCGCGCTGGTCGCGCGGCCGCAGGCAACAGCGCTGGTGGGTCGCGGCGGGCGCTTCACCTATGCGCAACTGGATGCGGCGGTAGAGCGCGCCGCGGGCGCGCTGCACGCGCTGGGGCTCGGCCGCTATGATCGCCTGGCGGCCTGCCTGCCCAACGATGTGGATATCGTGATCGCGCTGCTGGCCTGTGCGCGCCTTGGCGCGATCTGGGTGGGCGTAAATCGCCCGCTGGCGCCGCCGGAAAAAGCCTTCCTGCTGGCTGATAGCGGTGCGCGGCTGTACGTCACCGACGCCGCCGGCGAGGTGGAACTCGCCGCTGAGCGCGCCGCGCTCGGCGCACTCGAGCAGGTCGTTCTGGTGGGGGATACCGCGCCAGCAGCGGCGGCGAACTGGCAGACTCTGTTGGCCGATGCAGAAACGGGCAACCGCCCCACACCTGCGGTCGACCCCTGCGAGCCCGCCGCGATCGCCTACACCAGCGGCACCACCGGGCGCCCCAAGGGTGCGGTGCACAGCCATCGCAATCTGCTGCTGCCGGGTGCGGTTGCCGTGAACGAAGGCCGCTTCGGCCCCGATTGCCCGCAGGGGGTGATGCTGCCGCTGACGATTCTCAACCTGATGGTGCTCGCGCCGCTCACTGCTTTTCAGGACACCAGCACCTGCATCTGCATGCACAGCCTCAAACCGGCGGATATCGCGCGCTGGGTGCGCAGCGAACGGGTGGGGCATTTCGCCTCCGTGCCCACGGTGATCCAGGATCTGCTCACGGCGGAGGAGGTAGACCCGGGGGATCTCGCCACGCTGGGCCAGCCCGATATCGGCGGCGCCGGTATCGCCCGCTCTTTCCAGGCGCTCTACCGCGAGCGTTTCGGGCAACGCATGACGGTGGCCTACGGCATGACGGAAGCGCCGACGATTGTCGCGCGTACCGAGGGCGATACCGAGCCCCAGGAGGAACTCTGCGGCAGGGCCGTGCTGCAGGTGGCACTGGAAGTCGTGGACGGGAACGACCATAGCCTGCCGCCCGGCGAGGTGGGAGAAATCTGCGTGCGCCCGGCGCGCGTAGGCCCCTATGCAGGGGTCTACACCCCGATGCTCGGCTACTGGAACCGGCCGCAGGAAACCCGCGCGGCACTGCGCAATGGCCTTTACCACTCCGGCGACCTCGGTTACCTGGACGCCGCTGGCCAGCTCTTCATTCGCGGCCGACTCAAGGAACTGATCATCCGCGGCGGCGCGAATATCTACCCCGCCGAGATCGAACGGGCACTGGCCACCCATGCGGATGTGGCCGACTCGGCAGTGCTCGGCGTCCCGGACGCGCGGCTCGGCCAGCGGGTTGTTGCCGCCGTGCAGTTACATCCGCAACACGCTGCGTTCGCGGCGGAAGAAGCGGCGCGTGAGCTGGCCGCGGCACTGCAGGCGCACTGCGCGCAGCAGATTGCGCGCTACAAGGTGCCTGCACAGATCGTGTTTGTGCGCGCGCTGCCACGCAATGCCATGAACAAGGTGGTCAAACCGCAACTGCTGCCGCTGTTCGATGCTACAGGTAACCTTCTGCCGCCGCAGGGCGCGAGCAGTGAGGATAGCTAAAGTGTGCTAGGTTTTTACTCTGGCGCCAGATATCCCAACCCCACGAGCCCGGCTATGCGAGGTCAATACCCTTGAAACTTATTGCAGAGATGTCCCCCCCGGCCGGCACCGGCCGTACCATGCCCCGCAGGGATTTTTTACGCGCACTGGCTGTGGCGGCCGCCGCAGGCGCCGCGGGGTCCCATGTGTTCGGCGCACGGCATGTGTTTGCGAACACAGCTACTGCCGCTGTTTTCCCCGACGGCATCAAATCGGGCGACCCGGCCCCACGCAGCGCCACCATATGGACGAGAATTGCCGGCAGCGCCCCGGAGACATCCCCGGTAATCTGGTCAGTCGCCGAGGATGCGGATATGCAGCATGTTGTGCGCGGCGGCGTGCATGCGGTCGATGCATCTACCGGCCACAATCTGCATGTGCACGTGCGCGGTTTGCAGCCTGACCGCTGGTATCATTACCGCTTCGAGACACAGGGTGTCGGCAGTGTTATCGGCCGCCTGCGCACCGCACCGGCAAGATATGCCGTGCCTGATCGCCTGCGCTATGCCTTCGCCAGTTGCCAGCAACGCACGCAAAGCTATTACGTCGCGCATCGCGCAATCGCCAGGGAGAACGTCGATTTCCTGTTGCACCTGGGTGACTACGTGTATGTGAGTGACACCGGCACACTGAGCGTGGATGACTACCGCGACGTGTACCGGCGCTTCCATTCCAACGCGGATCTGCAGGCGCTGCATGCCCAGGTGCCGCTGGTCGCGGTGTGGGATGACGGTGAGTTCTACAACGGCGTGGATAGCACCGGCGACCCGCAGCGCCTGGCCAACGCCCGCCAGGCCTGGTTTGAGGCGATGCCCCTCAGGCGCAATGCAAACGATCGCACTTTCCGTTCCCTGCGCTGGGGCGCGCTCGCCGAACTGCTGTTACTGGATACCCGCCAGTACCGCGATCCCGAGGTGCCGGCGAATACCACGTTCGCGGGTTTGCTGGATGCCCAGGACACCACCATTCCGCCCGGCGAAGACATGTTTGCCCCGGGGCGAACCGTCCTCGGGGAGGCCCAGCGGCGCTGGTTGGAACGCCGTCTGGTGAATACCCGGGCCAACTGGAAGATACTCGGCAGCAGTTACGATATGGCGCCGTGGAAGCTCGAAGACTTTGACACACCGGAATTGCGTGCGGCCGATCCGGACCTGCAGAAAAATGGCGGTATTTACGTCTCCAACGAGGCCTGGGACGACTACCAGGATGAGCGCCGCCAATTGATGCGCCACATTGCGGACAACGGCGTCTCCAATGTGCTGGTATCCGCGGGACACACGCATTTCTACAAGGCGAGTAATATTCAGCCGGATTTCGACGACGCGAGCTCACCGATTACCGCGATGGAATTCGTTACCGGCTCACTCACCGCCGATCCCCCGGCGACGGATATCGCGCCCCTGGAGCTCCTGCAGCTGGCGGAGCAGATTATGCTCGGCGCCAATAATCCCTACCTTCGTCATGTAGACCTGCTCAACCAGGGCTATGTCGTGGTCGACATCACCCCGCAGGAGACCATCGTGCAGTTTCGCGTAATCGATACGCTGGATCCCAACGCCGAAGCACTGACGCGGGGGCGTTTCCGGGTGGTAAACGGTGTTCCGGGCATCGAAACCCTGTCGCTGGATTACGAACAAATACCGCCCGGTTGCTGAGGCGCGCCGTTTCCTCTGTTTGCCTGCGAGGCCACTGCTGCGTGATTGGCGAAGGCTGGATTCCTGGTCTATGTTTGTAGCAGTGTCAGTGTCCGCAAGCGTCGTGGACTTTCTCTGATTGTGCATGCTCGCTTCCAGCTGGAGGGTGATCGCATGAAAACGCACAGGATCGCGGCGGCGGCCGCACTGCTCTGGTTGATGGTTGCGCAGACTGCCTGGGCGGGCCTCATTCTGCCCAATGGGCAGGAATGGGAATTGCGGGGCCGTCTGGGCGGCTGGTTGGAACAGAGTAATCAGGCGGCCCTCGATGTCGGATGGACCTGGGCCCTCGAGGCGGAATGGCTCGCCACGGGTCTGGACGGCCAGCTTCTGACAGACCCTGCCTGGTCCTCGCTCATGGGCGATCTGGACGGCCAGAACCTGCAATCCGCCGGCTGGTTTGCAGACCCCCTTGTGCTCAATGGGCAGATTGGACGTATCGTGATCTCCAATTCAGGAGACTCCACCAGTTCAACGTCGGGCACCCTCTGCTGCTCACTCGGGCTGAATGCACAGGCTTTGAGTTATCGCGTGTCTTATCGCGCCGCACAGGTCGCGGAACCTGCGACGTTCGCGCTCTCCGCACTCGGGCTGATCGCCCTGGGCTGGTTCCGCCGGCCAGTACGCAGAAAAATAATGCCGGGCTGACCGCCAGCGCGCTTTTACCTCTCGACCCGCCACCACTATACTGGCGCCTTTTTGCCGCCCAAGGGCGCCAGCAATGAGGATGGCTAAATCATGACAGACAGCACGCCAGACAAGATTGAACCCTACACCGCGAAGCAGGAAAAATTCGGTAGCTGGATCATCAACCGGGTGGGGCGCTGGCAGACCCGCGTCTACGAACTCACCGGCGGACGCCTGTGGAACACCTTTCTCGGCGGGCCGGTGGCGATTCTCACGGTGCTCGGGCGCAAATCAGGGGCCGTGCGCAAAGTGCCGCTTTTGTACCTGATGGACGGCGAGAATGTGATCATGACGGCGTCCAAGGGGGGAATGTCCAAATTGCCCATCTGGTATTACAACGTCGTCGCTGCCGACACGGTGGATATCCAGATCGGTAACCGCAAGCGCAGCTATCGCATGCACGAAGCCGACGAGGCCGAGGCCGAACGCCTGTGGCCGCGGCTGGAGGAAATGTACCCCGACTACCGCGAGTACCGGGCGCGCACCGAGGGTGTGCGTACCATCCCGGTACTGGTGTTCACGCCGGTTTAGCTGCGCTTACACGTAGCGGCCATCGAGGCCCTCGCCGTGGTCGCGCATCCAGCGCACAAAACCTTCGAGGTCATCGTCGGTGTATTCATCTCGTAGCTCGGTGATGACACCGCTCTCAACGGTGGTAACCGTGCGCCCGGCAAAACTCGCCAGCGGCGCATCCCCGTAGCGATAACTCACGCGCCAGCACAGCGTGACTTCGCCGCCGCTGTCGGTTGCCACAACCTGCGGGCCATCCACCATTTCGATACTGCGCCGGTCACAGCGTCGGTCGAGGCCGTCCAGCGACTTTTTCATGCCCTTGAATATGGCGTCCCGTCCAGCGATGTGACAGGCCATCGGCCCGCCGCGCACCTCGTAAATGGCATTGTCGGCAAAATAGGGCGCGAGGCGCTTCCAGTCATCGTCAACGTAGGTCTGCTCGAAAGCGGTTGCGTACGCGAGCATGACCTCCAGTGCGTCCTGCATGGCTTGTTTCTCCAGAGCGAGTTGGGCATCAGGGGCTAACTATACGCCACCGAATGTCTCCGGTTAACTTTCAAACCCCCCATCCGGCGCGTTTTTATGACGGCCAGAGTGGCATTTGATGGAGTGTCAAAAAATGGTATAACAGCGAGCGATCAGCGGGAGAGACGGAATGGGTGCAATGCGGTACGGCGCGAGCTCGGCAGGGAAGGGCGCCGGCGTGCCAGGTGATGCCGATCCCACGGACAAGGCCGGGCGGACGCTCGGTACACGGGCGCAAAAAACCCGGCAGCGTTTTCTCGATGCCACCGCAAAATTACTCGCCGAGCGCAGCATACTGGATATCTCGGTGACGGAAATTGCGCGCGAGGTGGACAGCGTATCCAGCCTCTTCTATCACTATTTTCGCGATGTGGAGGATGCCGCACAGCACCTGGCGGGCGACGTGTCGAACGAGATACTGCCGATGGTGGAGCTGATTGACGGTAGCTGGGAGGGTGATGAAGGATTGCAACGCGCCAGGGCGCTCTCGGCAGCCTATCTGGCGCACTGGGAGCGCAATCACGGCGTTCTGCTGCTGCGCAACCAGGCGGCAGACCGCGGTGACCGGCAGTTTCTGCTGATCCGCAAGAACGCGCTGGAGCCACTCATCAACAAACTGCAGGAACTGATTGCAGCGTCGCAGAAGCAGGGCAGGCTGGCTGACGACCTGCATCCCTACCTCGCGGCCTCGGCACTGGTATCCATACTCGAAAAGCTCTCGGCCTATGCCCGCACCCTGCGGCATTTCGATGCGGACCGGCAGGACCTGATCGATACCTGCGCCCGCATGATCTACACCACGGTGAGTGGACGTTAGCGCGGTTGCTGTTGCAGCCGCGAAGCCGGGTCTGCCCGGTGAGCAATAAGCAGAACAGCACTCAAGAGCGGCCAGCAAACAAGGAGAACAGGATGGGAGCACTGGATGGCAAGGCGGCGGTGGTAACGGGCGCCGGCCGCGGAATCGGCCGGGGGCATGCACTGCAACTGGCAAAGGCCGGCGCGAGTGTGGTGGTGAATGATATCGACGGCGACGTGGCCGCCGAGGTGGTTGCAGAAATTGAGGCCTTCGGCGGAAGCGCGCTGGCCAACAGCGACAGCGTGGGCGTCCGCGCGGGCGCCCACAGCATGGTAGCAGCCTGTGTGGAGGCCTTTGGCAAGATCGACATCATGCTGGCGAATGCCGGCATTGCCCGCGACCGCACTTTTCTGAAAATGAGCGAGGAAGAGTTCGACTCGGTCATGCACGTGCATGTGAAGGGTACCTTTCTGTGTCACCAGGCGGCCGCGTTGCAGATACAGGCACAGGGCAGTGGCGGTGTACTGCTGTCGACGGTTTCGGCGGCGCATTTCGGCAACTTCGGCCAGACCAATTACGCCGGTGCAAAAGGCGCAATCGCCTCCATGACCTACAGCATGGCGCTGGAACTCGCGCGCTATGGCATCCGCGTGAATGCCATTTCTCCCTCCGGTTCCACGCGCCTGTCGGATACGTACGTAGGCCCCGATGGGAAAAAACATCCCATGCCCTTTATCGACCCCGAGCTGAACGGGGCGATGCTGGTGTATCTGTGTTCCGATGAAGGGAACGCTATTTCCGGGCAGGTGTTCGGCACCGGTGGCGAACGCATTGCGCTGCTCGAACAGCCCAAATACGGCCATACGCTGTTCATGCCGGGCGGCTGGACGCTGGATGCGGTGCGCAAGCACTTCCCGCCGAACCTGGGAAACAGGCTGGAACCGATCGGCATCACCAAGCGGCCGTACCCGTTCGCCGATGGCATTCGCCCCCCGACGGCGCAGTCGTCGTGAAACAGTCGTCGTGAAACAGTCGTCGTGAAGGGCTTAACCCATGTCTGATTCCGCAGCGGGTATCGTTGCCTGGGGCGCCTATATTCCCGCCACGCGCCTGCCGCTCGCGCTGATCCACGGCGGCAGGCCAGATGGTGGCGCCGCTGAAAAGGCGGTCGCGGCCTTTGATGAGGACGCCATTACGCTGGGCGTCGCCGCGGCCATGGAATGCCTGGGGCAGTTGCCGCGTGAGCGGGTTGACGGCCTTTATTTTGCGAGCACATCTTCACCTTTTCGCGAGAAGCAGGCAGCGGCCTTTGTCGCCAAAGCGCTGGATTTGCGTACAGACATCAACACGCAGGATTTCGGCGGCAGCCTGCGCGCTTCGGCGGGCGCCATGCTCGCCGCGGTGAATGCCGTGCGGGCAACACCCGGCACTCAGATTCTGGTGGTCGTCGCAGATACGCGGCTGGCGCCGCCGCGTACACCGCTGGAGGCCAATCTTGGCGATGCGGCGGTGGCGCTGCTGATCGGCGATGTGAACGTGGCGGCGAGCCTGGCCGCTTCCTGTGCAATCACTGATGAGATTTTCGATATCTGGCGCGGCGAGCACGACGACTATCTGCGCGCCTGGGAAGATCGCTTCAACGTTTTGCACGGTTACACGGAGAATATTCGCGCGGTGTGCGAGCGCCTGTTTGCGCAAACCGGCACAACCGCCGCCGATTACGCGCGCGTGGCGCTGTATGCCCCGGATGCGCGCAGCCATGCAAGTGTTGGCCGGCAACTGGGTTTTGCGAGCGGACAACTGGAGAACCCGCTGTTTGGCCGCGTGGGAAACTGTGGCACGGCCTTTGCGCCCCTGTTGCTGGTGGCGGCGCTGGAGGCCTCCCGCGCTGGCGATCGCCTGCTCGCGGTGTTTTATGGTGACGGCGCCGAGGCCCTGGTGTTCGAGCGGCAGTCTGCCACCTGCGCCCCGGCGCGTGATATCAGCTGGCACCTGCAGCGCGCACGCCCGCTCAGGTCTTACGAGAGCTTTCTGCAGTCCCGGCACCTGAATGCGGTGGAACACGATCCGCGGGGCGGGGAGGGCGTGCCCGCTACGGTGCACTATCGTGAGCGCAATTCCGATATCGGCTTTCTCGGGATGCGCTGCATCCACTGCGACACGGTGCATTTTCCCGCCTGCCGCGTGTGCTATCGCTGCCATGCGAAGGACGCTTTCGAGCCGGTGAGACTCTCGGACAGGCCCGGCCGGGTACTGAGTTACAGTTTCGATTATTTTTTCCCCACCCCGGAGCCGCCGCTGATCGTGGGTGTCTGCGAAGTGGATAACGGCGCGCGGGTATACCTGCAGATGACTGATGCCAGTGCCGACGAAGTGCGCCTTGATCTGCCGGTGGAGTTTGTCTTTCGGCGCATTCACGAGGCGGGCAACCGCCCGAATTATTTCTGGAAGAGCCGGCCGCTGCTTGCAGCCAGCGGGGAGGACGCGCGATGAGCGATTCACTTCGCGACAAGACCGCCATCGTCGGCGTGGGCTGCTGCAAGTTTGGCGAGAACTGGCACCAGAGCCCCGAGGACATGATTGTCGAGGCAGCCTTCGAGGCCTATGCGGATGCGGGCATTAATGAGCCGCAAAAACAGATTGACGCGGTATTCTGCGGTTCGGTGTATCCCTCCCGCGGCACGGCGGAAGTGGCGGAGGCGCTCAAGCTGTTTGATCGGCCCGTGTCGCTGGTGCAAAACTACTGCGCCACCGGCACCGATGCATTTCGCTATGCCGTGGCTACCGTCGCCGCGGGCATGCACGACACGGTACTCGTGGTCGGCTTCGACAAGCCCAAGGACCGCGGCGTGTCCGGCCCCAGCATCCACATGAACACGGCGCGCGGTTTGCCGATGACGCCGGCGGGCTGGTTTTCGCTGTGCTGCGCGCGATACTTTGAAACCTTCGGCGCCGGGCGCGAAGACCTCGCCAGAATCGCGGTCAAGAATCATCACAACGGCACGCTCGCGCCGAAGAGCATGCTGAAAAGGGAAATCACCGTGGAGGAGGCGCTGAATGCGCGCATGATCTCCTGGCCGTTCACGTTGTACGACTGCGCCGCGCAGTCAGACGGCGCCGCCGCTGCGATCGTCACCCGCCGTGAGCTCGCACGCAGTTTTCGGCAAGATCCGGTGTGGGTGCGCGGTGTGAGTATCGCACTCTCCGCCAACCCCCAGACGGATCCGGATTTCGATTTCCTCGCCTGGAAACCAACGCTCGCCGCCGCGCGGGATGTTTACGCCCAGGCAGGAATTACCAACCCCATGCAGCAGATTGACCTGGCCCAGGTGCACGACTGTTTCACCATGACGGAGTTGCTCACCTACGAGGATCTCGGCTTTATCGACAAAGGCGCGGCCAGCGAGCACATTGTCGCCGGCACGTTTGCACTGGACGGCGAACTGCCGGTGAATACCGACGGCGGCCTGAAAAGTTTCGGCCACCCGACCGGGGCGACGGGGGTGCGCATGCTGTACGAGAATGTGCTGCAGTTGCAGGGGCGCGCAGAAGGGCGGCAGGTGCGCGGCGCCACCACCGCGCTGAGCCACAACCTTGGAGGCGCCCCGCAAACCTGCGGCCTCGCCATTCTCGGGATTGACTGACCGCCGCTTCCGGCGCTTCAGCGCTGCGGTAGCTCTGGTTTGCCCAGTGCATTCGGCAGGCCGAGCAGACGTCGCGCCACGATGCTCTTGGCCACGTCGTGACCGCCGGCGGCGACTTTGCCATGCCCGGCCATCAGGCCCTCCTCAACCACATAGCCTTCCAGTGCGGAGTGTTCGCCGCCCGTGACGAAACCGAATGGGCCCAGGATGTCCTGCGCCACCTGGCACACTTCATCCTGCATCCAGGAGCCCCAGGCCTTGTTCATGCCCGCCTCGGCGGCGGGCACGCGCTCCGCCGCAATACAGATGCACAGGCGCTCGAGCATGTTACCCACTTCAATACGCGCGGCGAGGCGCCCCACCTTGCGGCGTGCCGTGGGGTCATCGCGCAGCGGGCGCTCGCCATCGAACTCCGCCTGCTTGAGATAGTCGAGCACCGTATTGAAGCGGCGTGTATGTTGCGCGGCGGCGATGATGGCGAAGCGCTCGTAGTCCAGCGCCTGCATCAGGTAGTAAAAGCCCTTGTTTTCCTCGCCCACCAGCCTGTTCTTGGGGACTTTCACCTTGTCCAGAAAGAGCACGTTGGTGCGCTCTGCGGTGGTGCTGCCCACGCAGTACATGGGATGCATGCTGATACCCGGCGCATCGGTATCCACGATCAGCAGGCTGATGCCCTGGTGTTTGGGCGCTGCCGGGTCGGTGCGCACAGCCATCCAGTGCCAACGCGCAAAGTGTGCCGAGGTGATGAATATCTTGTTGCCGCTCACCTCGTAGTGATCACCCCTGTCGATGGCGCGCGTTTGCAGGCTGCCGATGTCGGTGCCGGCGCCGGGCTCGGTATAGGTAATGGACCACTGGCCCTCGTTGCGAAAGATCTTCGGCAGGAATTCCTGCTTCATGCCTTCACTGGCTTCGTGGAAAATGGTGTTGGCGATAGTGCCCACGTTTTTACCCACGGTGGGCGCGTTCACCCGTTCGAGTTCGGTATTGAGGATGAACTGCGCCAGGGGGAACGGCCTGGGAGAGCCGCCGTACTTCTCGGGGAACCCCATGCCCAGCCAGCCCTTTGCCGCCAGCTTGTCGACAAAGGCGACGCGTTCGGGGGTGTTCACGAACATGCTGCCACGCACCGCGTCTGTCAGCTCCTGTCGCAGAAAAGCCTGAATTTCCTCTCGGAACGCGGCCTCTTCGCGGGTCCAGTCGAGCTGCATGTGTGCCTCCAGTAAGCCGGCTTCATGGTATCCCAAGGCACTCGTCATGTGAAGAAGGTGCGGAGCCCGCACACAAGCCGGCCATCTTGATTAAACCGGGGCCGCGCAGCATACTTCGCCGGACTTACTGGGAAACCAGGGGGGTTGGCAGATGAACGATTTGTCTGGCTCAGGTGAGGAATCCGGCGGGCCTCCAGCGCCCGATCATGCGGGCCCGGCGTTCGGCCGCATTCCCGACTATGTAACCCCCGCCAACCGGGCACGCATTCTGGCGCTGGCCGAGCCCAACGAGCCAGAGCTGTCTGATGTGTGCTGCAGTGAGTATCTTATTCGGCACTGGCTGGAGACGGTGGAAGACGGCAACCCGCTGTACAACGACGCGGGCTATGCGCGCAGCCGGGGCTTCAGTGACATCGTCGCCCAACCCGGCATGGTCATTTGCACACTCGTAATGCCCTATCGCTGGCCGATGCGGGAATTCCACAAAACCCGGCAGTTGCTGCACTTTGAAATGAAGAACCTGCTGGAGCAGCCGGTGGGCATTCTCGCCAACTACGAAACCTTTTTCTACCGGCACGTGGAAATTGGCGACAGGCTGAGCACAACCGCGCGGTTGGTAGAGATTTCCGATTTCAAACGCACCCGGCTCGGAGCCGGTTATTTCACCAAGCTGGAAACGGCCTACTACAACCAGCGTCAGGAACTGGTTTGCCGGGCGTACACCAATCTGTTTTCCTACGGCGGCAAAGTGCCCGCGGGAGAGCTTGCAGACGAGAATACGACCGACGCGCGGCTCGGCGAAACGGGGCAGGCAACGCCCAGCACACTGGAAGACCAGGCGCCGCAGTCACCCCCTTCCGGCCACTGGCTGGAAGGGGGCTGGCACAATGGCACGGAAGAGATGCTCGAATCATGGCGCACCGGCTGGCTGCCGCAGCGGCCTGCGCACACGCGCTGGGCGGATGTACGAATCGGCGATGAAATGCCGACACTGGTGATGCCCATTACCGTCACGCGCTGCGTATTCATGGCCTCGGCCAGTCGCGATTTCGCCCCGCAGCATCACAACACCTGGTACAGCCACAATAAAAGCCGCACGCGTGAAATGTTTCTGGGTACGCATTTCAATCTCGGCATGTTGTCGCGCTTCATGACGGACTACGGCGGGCCGGAAAGCAGCGTGCGCCGTATCCAACTGCAGATGCGCCGCACAGTCGGCGCGGGTGAGGATTACCGCATGAGCGGAGTGATCACCCGCAAGTGGGAAGAGGGCGGTGAAAAGCGGGTGGATATGGATATGTTCGTGGATACCCAACTCGGCCCCGCCTATCAGTGCAGCGGCACGCTCGCGCTGACCTGAGAGCAGCCAGGCTGCGCGATGCTCTCCGGCGGTGCGCTGGCCGCTGGCCGCGGCGGTGTGATATAAGTCGCTGTTCCAACGCTACCGGACATCCAAGAATGAAGAAATTCCTGCTGGCTTCGCTCGCGGTGCTCCTGCTCGCAGTGGGGGCGGGATGGCTGTTTCGCGAGCCGCTGTTTGCAACGCTGGTCGGCGCGCTCACCGCCGACATGTTTGTGCAGGCCGACACCGACGCCTTCGACCCGGGCGTTCCCGTGGGCGCCGAGCTGCCGCCTTTGCGCGCACTCTACGATGGGCGGGAAATCAACGATATTGCGCGTTTGAGTGGCCCCAGCGGGCTGGTGCTGGTGGCCAATCGCTCGGCCGACTGGTGCCCCTACTGCATGGCCCAGTATGTGCAACTGCACGAGCACTACGCGGCGTTTCAGGAGGCGGGCATCGAGATTGTCGCACTGACTTACGATGCGCCCGCCCTGCAGCAGAAGTTTATAGACGCACACGCAATAGACTATCCGTTTCTCTCCGATATCGAGGCATCCAGCGTCAGGGCCCTGGGCATCCTGAATACGGAGTATGCGCCGGGGGATCGGGCCTATGGCATTCCCTATCCGGGTATTTTCATCGTGAACCCGGAAGGCGTCATCGTTGGCAAGATATTCATCGACGGCTACGAGAAGCGGGTGCAGGCAGGCGCGGTGCTGGATTATGCCAGCGACCTGCTGGGCAGTTCGGACTGAAGCCGCCACATGCCTGATAAGATACCGAGCTCGACTATCTCGCCCGTGAAGGGCATGGAGATGCTCTCGCAGCTGGAGATGGCCAGCCTGGCGAATACCGATGAGGGCGTGCACGCCCTGTTTCGACGCTGCGCGCTGGCTATACTCAATAGCGGCAGTGCGACGGACGATGCACACGCCATCTTCGACGCCTACGCGGATTTCGATATTCACGCGGTCCCCGAGCCCTGGGGCCTGCAGCTCAGGGTTTTCAACGCACCGGCGCAGGCCTTTGTGGACGGGCGCATGTTGCAGGCCATTCGCAGCCATCTGTTCTCCGCACTGCGTGACATTGTCTACGTGCACCACAAGCTGGTGAATCAGCAGCGTTTCGATCTCGATACGGGCGTGGGCATCACCGATGCCGTGTTTCGCATATTGCGCAATGCAAGCATCTTCCGCAGCGATCTGCCGCCGCGCCTGGTGGTCTGCTGGGGTGGCCATTCAATTCCCCGCGACGAATACGAGTACACCAAGGAAGTGGGCTATGAGCTCGGCTTGAGGGAATTCGACATTGCCACGGGTTGTGGGCCGGGGGCCATGAAGGGGCCGATGAAGGGCGCTGCGATCGGCCACGCCAAGCAGTTTCACAAAGCCGGACGCTTCGTGGGAATCACGGAGCCCGACATCATCGCGGCGGAGCCCCCGAACCCGCTGGTGAACGAACTGGTGATCATGCCGGATATCGAGAAGCGGCTGGAGGCCTTTGTACGCCTGGCGCATGCGGTGGTGGTGTTCCCCGGCGGCGTGGGCACGCTGGAAGAAATACTCTATATCCTGGGAGTGAAATCCAACCCGCGCAACGCCGACCAGACGCTGCCCCTGTTGCTCGCTGCAGCGGAAGATCAGGCGGGCTACCTGCACGATGTCGATGCTTTCCTGCGTGACGTGCTCGGCGACGATATAGCCCGGCATTACCAGATTGTGATCGGCGATCCGCCAAAAGTGGCACAGCGGGTGAAGCGTGAAATAGAACAGGTACGCGAGCAGCGCGTGCAGGCGAGAGAGTCGTTCAGCTACAACTGGGGCCTGTTTATTGAGGAGGATCTGCAGCGTCCCTTCCACCCCACGCACGCGAGCATGCAGGCGCTCTCCCTGTATCGGGAGCAACCGCTGCACATACTGATTGCGGAATTGCGGCGGGCGTTCTCGGGTATCACGGCGGGCAATGTAAAGGATTTTGGGGTGCGCGCGGTGCTTGAGCACGGACCTTTTCAGTTGCGCGGCGACCCCGACATCATCGGGCAACTCGGTGCCTTGCTGCAGAAGCTGGTGAGCCAGGGCAGGATGCGTCTGGACACGCGGGATTATGTGCCCTGTTTTGAGCTGGCCGGGTAGCTGTTGTCTGACATCCGGCGTCCCGCCGCTGCAGACGCCACAGGGCTCGGAAGGCTGAGATACTCACCCTGAGACGTCTGCAGCGCCGGGCCGCAGTTTCGGCATATACCCGGCAATCGGATTGAGTCCTGCTCCCAAGCGCGGTACTGCTGGGGTCCGCGTCGGGAAGCCGCGCAGAGCGAGTATCTCAGCTTTCCGAGCGATGTGCGGTTTACCGGCGTGGACCGAGGAGCCAATCTCGCGGAGTCGGAAGGTACTTTATGCATGCTCGGTGAGTTGTATCCGGCGTCCCGCCGCTGCAGACGTCACAGGGCTCGGAAGGCTGAGATACTCACCCTGAGACGTCTGCAGCGCCGGGCCGCAGTTTCGGCATATACCCGGCAATCGGATTGAGTCCTGCTCCCAAGCGCGGTACTGCTGGGGTCCGCGTCGGGAAGCCGCGCAGAGCGAGTATCTCAGCCTTCCGAGCGATGTGCGGTTTACCGACGCGGACCGAGGAGCCAAGTGCATGTACTTGAATGCTGCGGCCCTATAGCGAACTGATCAACTCGGCAAGCGCTTCAGCTTCCTGTTCGGCGTAGCCCAGCTCGCGCAACACAGCGGTTGTGTCGGCGCCGGTCTCCGGGGCGGCGCGACGGATGCTGCCGGGGGTTTTCGAGAACTTGTAGATCATCCCGACCTGGTCGATGAACCCGGGGCCGATATCCTCACCCGCCAGAATCGCGCCGCGGGCGCGATGGTGCTCGTTCGCCATCACCTCATCGAGCGTGAGCACGGGCGTGACGCAGGTGTCCTGCAGCATTAGCAGCTCGACCCATTCGTCGCGTTTGCGACTCAGGAAAATCTCGCGCAGACGCGCCTTCTGGGCCTCGCGTTCCTCCGCGCTGTCGGGGTACTGGCGATCCGCGAATTCGGGTACGCCAATCAACTCACAGAGTTTCTCCCAGAACCAGGGTTCGAAGGTGCCCAGCGAGATGCTGCCGCCGTCGGCGCATTGGTAGATGTTGTAGAACGCATACTTGCCGCTCAGGGTGGTTTCGCCGCGCTGCGCAGACACCCCCGTTTCCTGCACTTCGTTCAGTTGCAGCAGCATCATGTTCAGCAGCGTGTCGACCATGGCGAAATCTACGTACTGGCCTTCGCCAGTGCGCTCCCGGTGGTACGCGGCGATCATTATCGCCAGGGCGGCGCTGATCCCGCCGGCGTCATCGGCGATCGCGTTGCCCGGAATTTTCGGTGGCTGTCCCGGGTCGCCTGTCATGGACGGAATGCCGGCCAGCGACTGGTAGTTCAGATCGTGCGCGGCCACCTGGCTATAGGGGCCCTCCTGGCCGAGGCCCGATAGCGACACGCAGATAATATCCTCGCGCAGCGTGCGCAGTGTGTCGTAGTCCATCCCCAGACGCGCGGCGATACCGGGGCGAAAGCCCTCCACCACAACGTCCACCTCTTTCACCAGCCGCCTGAATACCTCGCGGCCTTCGGGCTTTTTCAGGTTCAGCCTGATGCTGCGGGTGTTGCGCCGCAGCACGTCCGGCATGCTCAGTTCCCGCTCGCTGCGCCGCGGCGGTTCCACCTTGATGATATCGGCACCGAAATCCGCGAGGATCTGCGATGCGTGCGGGCCGGGACCCAGGCGCGCCAGATCGAGAATTTTGAGTCCTTCCAGGGGGAGTCTGTGCATGTCTGGTCTCATCGGCTGTGGGCCGGTCGCTGCGGGTTCAGGGACGCCATTGCTCACCTTCGCGCATCCAGGGGTTGTCAGCGGCATGCAGCGGCAGGGCCACGCGGGCGGTGAACTGGGTCTTGGTCTCTCCCGCGGCGCGCAGGTCTATGCTGAGTGCGGCCCAGCCGCAGCCTGTCGCGTCAACTTCCGTGGTGCTCACCTGCCCGCTGAAGCTAATGATATCGCCGGGACATACCGGATCGCCCATGCGAAACCGGTAGCGCCCGATACGCGCTTTTGGCCCTGCCCAGTCGGTGATGTAGCGCTCCAGCCAGGCCGCCTGGTTCGGCGTGTTCATGAAAATATCCCGTGTGCCATTGCGTTGCTGGGCGAAATCCCGATCGTGGTGCATGGGCCGCCAGTCGCGACTCGCCAGCGCGCCGAGAATGACGGTTGTGGCCGTTACCGTGTGCCGCAGCTCGGGCAAGGCGTCTCCAGCGCCGATGTCTTGCAGTAGCAGAGTGGGATAGGCATCCCGATTCGTCACGCGTCGCCCCCTAAGCCTTGCGGTAGCCGAAGCCGGTCATGGTTTCGGTACCAACCCACTCGCCATGCTGGTTGCGGCACAGGCAGTCGATCACCCAGAAGCGGCCGCGACCCAGGCGTGTTGTTTTGACATCGCTCAGAGAGCGCAGGGTTTCAACGCTGGTTATGCGGTCGCCCGGGCGCACCAGCGCACCGAACACCACTTCGCTGTCGGTGGCTACCGCTTCGGGCAGCGCCAGCGTTTGCTTGAGATCGAAGTGAGTTTGCCAGGGCAGGGGTATGGCATCCTCGCCGGGCATCCAGTAGTGCGGGCGGAACCACGCCGAGAGCATCGTCAGTGGAGCGCTGGGGCCGCCGGTGATGGCCGCTGCCGCCTCGTCGTCCCAGTAGATCGGGTTGCCATTGCCAACCGCGGCGCAGGCGTTGAAAAAGCATCCGCGTTCAACCTCGAACTGGCCACGCATCGCGTGGCGTTCGACATCGATCCACGCCAGGGCCTGTTCCAGGCCAATGGTGAAATCGTCGTTGCCGGACATCGGCTTCAGCAGGCCTGCGAGATGGTCAAGTGAGCACCACAGGCTCGCGATCAATGATTTCCTCTGCAATCACGTCCTCCCAGTATTCCGTGCCGCCGAGCGCGAGCTGGTACTGCTTACCGCGGCGCAGGAAGAGAGTTGTATCCTGCTCTTCCATGTAGCCCATGCCGCCGAAAATCTGCGAGCCCACGTCCATCACGTGGCCCACTGTTTCCGCGGAAAACGCCTTGGTCTTGGCCACGTAACCGCGCGTGTGACGCCCCTTGTCCATCTGAAAGGCGGTAAACATGGTGAGCATGTCGGCGCCGTACAGCTCGATGATAAGCTGCGAGAGATAGCCCTGGATAGTCTGCATCTGCCCGATCGGACGGCCGAACTGTACGCGCACCTTGGCATACTGCGTAGCGTATTCGTGCATTTCAAAGCCCGCGCCGTTGGTATAGGCGCAAAACGCCACCACCGCCTTGTGCAGCGCGGGCTCGAGAGCCTGCCAACCGGCCGACGCAGTGCCGATCACCGCGGAGCCCGGTACCTGTACGTCGTTGAAATCCACCTGGTAGTGGCGGTCACGTGACATGGTGGGCATGTGCGTGGTGTTGATACCGGCGCTCGAGCTGTCGACCAGCAATAGTGTCAGACCCGATGCGCTGTTCGCTTCGCCGGTGCGCGCGACCACGATCAGCGTGTCGGCGCCGTCGGCAAATTCGACGAACAGTTTGCTGCCATTCAAAACGAAACCATCACCGCTTTGTTCCGCGTTCAGCCTGATATGCTCCGGGCGGAAGAAGCGCGAGTACTCCTGGTAGGCAAACGCGCAGATGCGCTTGCCGGCAACGATCTCCGGCAACAGGGCGGCCTGTTGCTCGGCGCTGCCCGCGCGGGCGATGAGATCGGCTGCCAGCACGGCGGTAAACAGGAAGGGGCTTGGGCAAACGTGACGACCCATCTCGCGCATCAACACCACGAGATCCAGGGTGCTCAGGCCCATGCCCTGGAACTCTTCCGGCACCACGATGCCCAGCCAGCCCATGTCGGCGAACTGTTGCCACATGTCGCGGCAAAAGCCGATGTCTGATTGGGACTCCATGCGGCGCACGAAATCGAAACCGCAGTGGTTGTCCATGTAGCGCCGCGCCATGTCCTGGAGCTGAACCTGTTCTTCCGTCAGTTTTATATCCACCTGTTTCTCCTGAAAGTGCCGGCAGAGCCGCTCAGCGCTGGGGCAACTCCGGTTTTCCCAGTGCGTTGGGCAGGCCCAGCAGACGGCGCGCGATAATCGCCTTGGAGGTGTCCACGCCACCCGCGGCGACGCGCGCGTGACCGGCCATCAGATATTCATCCGCAAGGCCGCCGTTCAGCGGCGAGTGCTCGCCGCCCCACAGGCCGCCAAAGGGCCCCATGAGTTCCAGTGCGAGCTGGGCGAATTCGTCGCCGATGGATGCGCCCCACACCTTGTTCATGGCAGCTTCGACATCCGGCACCGCTTCCTGGGCGCGGCAGACAGCGAGCCGTTCCAGCATGGTGCCTACTTCAATACGTGCCGCCATGCGTGCGAGAGAGCGGCGCGTGTAAACATCCTCTGCTGGCCGCTCGCCACTGAAATCGGCGTTGCGGAACCAGCTTACGATCCTGTTGAAACGGCGTACGCGGGAGGCGAAGGACAGGATGGCGAAGCGTTCGTAATCCAGCGCCTGCATCATGTAGTAAAAGCCCTTGTTCAGCTCGCCCACCAGGCGCTCCCGGGGAATACGCATCTTGTCGAAAAACACCTGGTTGGTGCGGTGCGTGGTTCCTTCGCGACCCAGGGTATGCATCGGCGAGAGTGACAGCCCCGGCGTGTCGTGATCGACAATAAAAATACTGATGCCCTTGTGCTTGGGCGCCGCGGGGTCCGTGCGCAGGGCCATCCAGTGCCAGCGGCAGAAGTGCGCCGAGGTGATGTAGTGCTTCATGCCGGTCACTTCAAAATAGTCGCCTTTATCCACGGCGCGACACTGCAGCGAGCCGAGGTCTGTACCGGCATTCGGTTCGGTGTAGGTAATGGCCCACTGGCCTTCGTTGCGAAAGATTTTCGGCAGAAAATCGAGTTTCATCTCTTCACTGGCAACATTCAGTATGGTGCTGGCGATGGTGCCGACATTCTTGCCGATGATGGGTGCACCCGCGCGATCCAGTTCGGCGTTGAGAATGAACTGTGCCAGCGGGAAGGGGTTGGGCGAGCCGCCGTACTTCGCTGGAAAGCCCATGCCAAGCCAGCCCTTGTCCGCCATTTTGGTGACGAACTCCACCCGCGCCGGCGTATCGATAAAAATACTGCCGGCCACCGCCGGCGTCATTTCACTGGCGATGAACGCTCTGACCTCATCGCGGAACGCGCTTTCTTCTGGGCTCCAGTCAAAGTCCAATCTGTACTCCTCGGCGGGAATGTCGTGCCTGTCGCACCAGCGCCCGGTTTGCGGCTTCACGCGGCCCGTATAACAGCGGCGGGCCAGGTTTTATACAAGACGCCCGTCTTGGAATGATAGACGATGTGTTGTCTGCTGAGAAGCCCGGGCGCCGGGGCCCTGGTAATAGGACGCATGTCATATTATTTGCGGCCCGTGGCCGCCGGAGGGGAGTTTCGCTCCTCCGGTTGCTTAACTTGCCCCGCATCCTGTCAAACAGTGTCCAGTGGTATTAAAATGCGCCACGTTACAGCGCCGTGATGGCACATTGTGATCACGCCCTGCATCCCCCCTAAAGCGGAGTGAAGCATGACATCCAAGGACAAAGACAAAAAATCCGGGTCGCTGACGCGCGCCTATTCCCGCCAGATCACCGAGAAGCCGGAACGCGCAGCGGCGCGCGCCATGTTGCACGCCGTGGGCTTCAGCAGGCAGGATTTCCGCAAGTCGCAGGTGGGCATTGCCTCTACCTGGAGCAACGTCACGCCCTGCAACATGCATATCGATGCGCTGGCGCGGGATGCCGCGCAGGGCGTGAATGACGCGGGCGGCAAAGCGGTTGAATTCAATACCATCACGATTTCCGACGGCATTGCCAACGGCACCGAGGGCATGAAGTACTCGCTGGTCTCGCGCGAGGTGATTGCCGATTCAATTGAAACCGTGGTGGGCTGCCAGTGGTTTGATGGCGTGGTGGCCATCGGCGGCTGCGACAAGAACATGCCCGGTTGCCTGATGGCGATCGCGCGGCTCAATCGTCCAGCGGTGTTCGTCTACGGCGGCACTATCATGCCCGGCAACTGGCAGGGCAAGGATGTGGATATCATCTCGGTGTTCGAGGCGGTAGGTGCCCAGGCCAAGGGCGAGATCAGCCTGAAGCAGCTCAGCGATATCGAGGAGACCGCCATACCCGGGCCCGGCGCCTGCGGCGGTATGTACACCGCCAACACCATGGCCTCCGCCATCGAGGCGCTGGGTATGAGCCTGCCGAACAGTTCGGCGCAGGCGGCGATCTCCGCCGACAAGCAGGCCGATTGCCGCAATGCCGGCGCGGCGGTGCTCAAGCTGATCAAAAAGGGCATCCGCCCCAGCGACATCATGACGCGCAAAGCCTTTGAAAACGCCATCACCGTGGTGAACGCGCTGGGCGGCTCTACCAACGCGGTGCTGCACCTGCTCGCCATGGCGCGCGCAATTGGTGTGAAGCTGACGCTCGACGATTTCAATCGCATCGGCAGGCGCACGCCCATCCTCGCTGACCTGAGGCCGAGCGGCAAACACATGATGAACGACCTGGTGCGCATCGGTGGCCTCTCGCCACTGCTCAAGATGTTGCTGGATGCGGGCCTGTTGCACGGCGATTGCCTTACCGTGACCGGCAAGACGCTGAAACAGAATCTGCGTGGCGTGAAGCCCTATCCCAAGGATCAGACCGTGATTCATCCGCTCAGCGACCCGGTCAACCCGCGTGGCAACCTGGTGATTCTGCGCGGCAACCTGGCGCCCGAGGGCGCGGTGGCAAAAATTTCCGGCAAGGAGGGTACGCGCTTCGAAGGCCGCGCCCGCGTGTTTAAATCGGAAGAGGACGCGCTGCAGAAAATCCTCGACGGCACGGTGAAAAAAGGCGATGTGATTGTGATCCGCTACGAGGGTCCGAAAGGCGGCCCGGGCATGCGCGAGATGCTGGCGCCGACCTCCGCTGTGATGGGCAAGGGTCTGGGCAACGACGTGGCCCTCATCACTGACGGCCGTTTCAGCGGCGGCAGCCACGGCTTCGTGGTCGGGCATATCACGCCCGAGGCGCAGGCGGGCGGGCCGCTCGCCATCGTCAAAAACGGCGATCCGATTACCATAGACGCCGGCAAACGCAGCATTTCCCTGGATATTCCCGACGCTGAGATCAAGGCGCGACTGGCGAAGTGGAAAGCCCCGAAACCGCGCTACACCTCCGGCGTGCTGGCCAAGTACGCGGCGCTGGTGGGTTCGGCCAGCGAAGGAGCCGTCACCGACGCAGACCTGCCCCTGTGAGTTTCACCCCGGCCGTTTGCGCGGTCGGGGCCGAAGCGGTGCTAGTGTTGGCTTTGCGGGAACCCTTCGTGGATCGCGCTGATCAGCCGGGGCAGGGCGGTGAGGTGCGGTCCGAGCACGGGCTTGCCGGTGGTCAGTAGCGCAACCGCGAGATCGCGATCCGGGTTCGCCCAGGTGAAAGTGTTGGTCAGCCCCACGTGGCCGAAGGCGTGCGGATGGTTCCAGCCGTACAGGCTGAGCGTGTGGGTGCCCATCATGAAGCCGTTGCCGTAACGCATCGGCATGCCGAGTACGCGATCTATCTCCAGGTGTGTGTTCGGCACGTGGGTGATCTTGGCCACGGTGGACGGTTGCAGCACGCGCACGCCGTTGAACTCCCCGCCGTTGAGGATGCTCTGGTAGAGCGTCGCCGTATCCCGCGCGGTGGAGATGACATTCGCCGAGGGAATCACGCCGCGCAGGAAACGCGGGTCGTTGGACATTGCCACTGCCTGTTCCAGGCGCATTCCCAGCGCTCGCTGTAACGCGCGTGAAACCAGCGGTGTCAGGCGCAGGCCGGTGTGCACGTTTTCGGCGACTTTGCGCGTATCCGCCGCGCGCACGCCATAATCCATCCAGCGCAGTTTCAACGGTTGCTTGAACCCCTGCGCCAGTACCTCGCGCAGGCTGATGCCGAGCACGTGACGCGCGACAACGTCCATGACGAAACCGCCGCTGATGGTGTGGTAGGCGGGGCCGCCGCCGGCTTTTCGGCGGGGTTTGAGATCGACCACGAATTCTTCCACTGCATCCGCATCGCCGAGAATATCCAGATCCAGCGCCTCCGGTGGCAGCATCGGAATGCCGGCGCGGTGATCCAGAATCTGGTGCAGGGTGATGTTGCCCTTGCCGTGTCGCTCGAAGCCCGGCACGTAGTAGGCCACCGGTTTGTTCAGGTTGAGCAGGCCGTCGCCCTCGAGTTTGTGCATCACAATCGAGGTGATGGCTTTCCCGGCCGAGAACAGATTGATCGGCGTATCGGTGCGCATGGGCCTGGCCCTGGCGGCAATCGGCTGCCCCGGTACCTGCCCGCTGGCGTGACCGACGGCCCGGTCGAGCACGACTTCGCCGCGGTGGTAAATGCACAGCTGCAAACCCGGATACACGCCCGAGCGATAAAGATCGAGGGCGCTCTCCCACACCGACTCCGCGCTGTCGCCGCCGGTTTCATCACCGGTGTCGACAATGTCGTCGAGGTTTTCGGGCACATCAATGGTCAGCAGTGTGGCGTTTTTCAGTCGGGCAATACTGGATACTGTCATGGTTTCCTGGTGTGTCCCCTGGCTGTTGCGCGCAGCCGGCCCGGCTGGCGAATTGCGTGAATGCAACACTTTGCATGGCATTTTCGCGCCGATTGCGCGTGAGTGACAGCCGTTATTGCCTCGTAGATCGCGCCCGCTCGCCGGCGTTCAGGCCTTGCGCAGCGCCGCACTGGCCGCCCGTTCGCGCTGCATCGCCGCCGCCACGGCCGCCACCTCGCCATCCGCGAGCAGGGCCCTGGCCGCGGCGAGCACCCGCGGGTCACACGCAGCCATGTCTGCGGCCAGCAGGCGTGCCGCGGGCATCAGTTCCTCGCTGCTGCTTACCTGGTTCACCAGGCCGATCGCGTGGGCTTCAGGCGCGAGCAGCATACCGGCCCCGAGCACCAGCTCGCGCGCCTTTGCCGGGCCGACGAGGCGCGGCAGCAGGTAGCTGCTGCCCAGCCCCGGCAGGATACCCATCTTCGCGAAGGTGAAGCCGATTTTGGCGCCTTCGGCGGCGATGCGGATATCGCAGGCGAGGGTCATGGTGATACCCACGCCGATCGCGTGGCCGTTGATAGCCGCAATCACGGGTTTCGGATAGTGCAGCAGGGTCAATGGCAACTCGCGTACCAGACGCTCGTCGCCGAGGCGCGGCCTGCCGCCCGCGCCTTCAGCGCCCGATGCCTGCGCCTGCAGGTGCTCCAGGTCCACGCCGGCGCAGAAGCCGCGGCCGGCGCCGGTGAGGATAACCACCCGCACACTGTCGTCATCGGCGAGGCGGGCAAAGGCCTCCACAATCTCCTCGCCCATGTCCACCGTGTAGGCGTTCATTTTTTCCGGGCGGTTGAGTGTCAGGGTCGCGATGCCCGCGTCCTGTTCCACAAGAATATGCTCAAACATGGGCGCCTCCGAGGCCGGGCCGGTATTCACTTCGGCAGCCCGAGGCAGCGTTCGCCGATAATATTGCGCATGATTTCAGAGGTGCCGCCGCCGAGTGTGTTGGCAAAGGAGCCGAGGAAGGCGCGCGGCCAGCGGCCCGTCAGTTCGCCCAGCAGGCTGCGGTCCGGGCCCATGATCTCCAGTGCCAGGGCCGTGATACGTTTATAGAGTTCGGACTGGAACAGCTTCAGCATGGAACCCTCGGGGCCCGGCATGCCGCTGCGCTCACTGCGCGAGATGCCCATCAATGTCATCGCCAGCAGCGAGCGGGTTTCCGCGCGCAGGGTGGCGAGCTGGTAGGCGATATGGTCGTCGTCGATAGCCAGCCGCCCATCTTCGAGGCGCACGGTTCTGGCCAGTTCGATGAGCTCCTCGATCGTTTTCTGGGTTTCAATCTGTGAAGGCATGAAGGCGGTGCCGCGTTCGAAGGCGAGCTGCGCCATGCTCACGCGCCAGCCGTTGTTCAGCCCGCCGACCACGTTGGCCAGCGGAATGCGTACGTCTGCATAGGAGACTTCGTGCAGGTCATCGCCACCGGCCATGTCGCGGATAGGACGAATCTGCATGCCGGGGTTGTCCATGCGGTTGATGACCCAGCTGATGCCCTGGTGTTTTGGCGCAGCGGGATCAGTGCGCACCAGCAACTGCTGCCAGTCGGCGAAGCGCGCCCAGCTGGTCCAGATTTTCGCGCCGTTTACCACCAGTGCATCACCGTCGATCACGCCGCGGGTTTGCAGCGCGGCGAGATCGGAGCCGGCGGCGGGTTCCGAGAAACCCTGGCACCAGAGAACCTCGCCTTTCAGTATCGGCGGCAGGTACGTTTGTTTCTGCGCTTCGTCGCCGCAGGCAATGATGGTGGGGCCCGCCAGATTCAGGCCGTTGAAGCGGTAGTGATCGCCGGGTGCGCCGCAGCGGGTGTACTCCATGAGAAAAATCAGCTGCTGGAATGTATCCAGACCCTGCCCGCCATAGGCCGTGGGCCAGTTGATGCCAGCCCAGCCCCCCGCGTACAGCGTGCGCTGCCAGGCGAGATCGAATTCCCTGCCCTCGGCGCCATCGGCCGGACGCGCCTGCCGCGGCACGTTGTCGGCCAGCCAGTCGCGCACGCGATCGCGAAAGGCGAGTTGTTGCGCGGTGAAATCGAGGTTCATGCGGGTGCCCTCAGTCGGCGCGCTGCTCTGCCAGCAGCTTGTTCAGGTGGTAGCGCTCTCCGCCAAACAGCGGGCTGAGTAACTGTGCGCGTTTGACGAACAGGTGAATGTCCATTTCTTCGGTATAGCCCATGCCACCGTGTATCTGCACCGCCGTGCCGGCGTTGAGGGTTGCCGCGGTGATAGCCAGCGCCTTGAGACAGTGCAGGTCGAAACCCGCCGCCGCGGCGAGCGATTCAGCGTTGATGCTCGCGTGATACAGCATGGCGCGCACGCATTCACAGCGCACAGCCATGTCCGCACAGTTGTGTTTGATGGCCTGGAAGCTGCCGATCGGCCGGCCGAACTGCTCGCGCTCCTGTGCGTAGGCAACCGCGCGGTCCGTCACGGCTTCGGCGATGCCCAATAACATGGCCCCCGTCAGCAGGGCTCCCCGGGCAAATACAGGTTCGGCTTCAGCGCGTACGAAAGCCGCAGTGTCGGATGCGTGGCAGCTCAGCGTGGAGGCGCGCAGGAGCGGGTCGATGCAGTCAGCGTCGGCCAACTCCAGGGCGCCGGCCTCCAGCAGCGCTGCGCCGCTGTCGTCGGTCAGCAAAAGAAGCTCGGCATCGCCGGTGTCGAAGGCGAGGAACTCACCGCTCACGGTTGCCTTTACGCTCGCGGCGAAAGAACGCGGCGTTCCCAGCGCCACCTTGCGTTCGCCCGCGAGAATCGCGTGGCAGAGGTCTTCGGCTCCCGCGGCGGCCGCTACTCGCGCGCCGAGCGCCGCGCCGAGCAGGCAGGGCGGCATGAGCTGGCGTCCGAGTTCAACGAACAGCAGCGCCTCTTCGGGCAGGCCGTAGCCTACGCCCCCGGAGCTTTCCGCGAGGCCGATACCCAGCCAGCCCAGTTCGGCCACCGCCCTGAGTGCGATGCTGCCAGCGCGTGCAGCATCGCCGCCGCCGTTGAGCGCGTCGCCCAGCGGATATTCCCTGGCCAGGAAAGTCTTCGCGGCATCGACAATCTGCTGTTGCTCTGGCGTAGGCAGCAAATCCATGGCGGGCTCATTGGTCGCAGTGGGAGGAAGGCCTTGCAAGCCTATGCTAGCAACAACCGGTGTGTCACCCGCAGCAGTTTATAATAAGACAGCTGTCCTGATAAGGTGGCGTGAAAAGCGCCGGGGAGGGCATGGCCGGCAGGCCTGTTACAAGACAAACACCTTGTAAAAATTTCGGGGCACAGCCATACTTTTTGCGGCGTTGTTGCTGCCGCTTGTATGCTGTCTGCGCGGGCGGCAGGCGCATGCGTCTGAATCAGGGCGGAGTACGCGTATGACCGATGTAATGCAGGGCGTTCGAGTATTGGAAGTGGCCGAGCACATGTTTGTACCAGCGGCATCGGCCATTCTGTCTGACTGGGGCGCAGACGTCATCAAGGTGGAGCATCACCTGCGCGGCGACGCGATGCGCGGCCTCGGCAGTACCGGCGTGCTCGATCTGACAAAGGGCGTGCACGTTCTCAACGAGCACGCCAACCGGGGCAAGCGCTCCATCGGTCTGGACCTGTCCAGCGAGGAGGGCGTCGCCGTGCTGTATCAACTGGCGAAAACCTGCGACGTTTTCCTGTCCAACAAATTGCCGGCGGTGCTGGAGAAGCTCAGGATCGACGTGGAGGACATACGCCGGCACAACCCCGATATTATTTACGTGCGCGGCACCGCATCGGGCCCGAAGGGGCCGGACGGCAACCGCGGCGGCTACGACATGACCAGCTTCTGGTGCCGTAGCGGGTGCGCGCAGAGCGTTTCACCGCCGGGCATGGGCTACGTATTGCCTCAGCCCGGCCCCGGCTTTGGGGATTCCATCGGCGGCATGACCATCGCCGGTGGTATCGCGGCGGCGCTGTTCAAGCGCGAGCGCACCGGTGAGCCCTCGGTGGTGGATGTGTCTCTGCTGGCAGCGGGGGTCTGGTCCATCGGCCCGGCGATTGCACTGTCGGGCCAGAGCGGCCAGCCCTGGGCGCTGGGCGCCGGCGGCAGTACCGGCTCCAGCAATCCGCTGACGGGCCTTTACCAGACCGCCGACGAACGATTTATCTCACTGGTGATGTTGCAGGGGTTCAAGTACTGGCCGGATTTCTGCCGGCATATTGGTCGCGACGACCTGATCGAGGACGCGCGCTTCAGTTCCCATGCACAGTTGGCGGCCAACGCCGGGGAGGCGGCGCAGATCATTCGCGAGGAGATCGCGCGCGAGACACTGGCTGAGTGGACGCAGCGCTTCAGCACTCTGGCGGGCCAGTGGGCGCCGGTGCAGAACACCGTCGAGGTTGCCGACGATGTGCAGGTGCGCGCCAACGGCTATATCACCGGCTGCACGACGAAAGAAGGCGCGGATTTCGAACTCGTCTCCACGCCCGTGCAATTCGACGGCCAGCCCGCGTCCACTGCACGCGCGCCGGAATTTAACGAACACTGTGATGAAATTCTCGCGGAAGCCGGGATCGACACAGAGCGCATGCTCGCGCTCAAGGTGGCGGGAGTGGTCGCGTGACAGCGCGTTTGCCCGCAAGGCAGGCAAAACGCGCCCGGCGCAGGAGATAGCAGCATGCGTATGCAAGACATGATTCTGGTGAGCGTGGATGACCATGTTGTAGAGCCGCCGGATATGTTCAAGAATCACCTGAGCGCGGAGTACCAGTCGAAGGCTCCCCGGGTCACGCGTTTGCCCAGCGGCTGCGATGTATGGGAATTCAACGGGCAGAAGCTGCCCAATATAGGCCTGAACGCGGTCGTCGGTCGGGTGCCCGAGGAGTACGGCGTGGAGCCTACCTCCTACGACCAGATGCGCAAAGGCTGCTACGACGTACATGCGCGGGTAGCCGATATGAGCGCCAACGGTGTGCTCGGGTCGATCTGCTTTCCGTCCTTCCCCGGCTTCGTCGGCCAGCTATGGAATTCCTGCGAGGACAAGACTCTCGCGCGGGTGATGCTGCAGGCCTACAACGACTGGCATATTGATGAGTGGGCGGGCAGCTACCCGGATCGTTTCATTCCGCTGGCGATGCCGGCCGTCTGGGATGCGCAGTTGATGGCGGATGAAGTTCGGCGGGTCGCCAGAAAGGGCTGTCGTGCGGTGAGCTTCACGGAGAATCCCGAAAAATTACAATTACCGAGCCTTCACAGCGACTACTGGGAGCCTTTCTGGCAAGCCTGCGTAGACGAGGGCGTGGTGGTGCTGATTCATATCGGCTCGGGTGGCGGCATGGTGTTCCCGACCATGGATTCCCCGGTGGAAGTTATGATCAGTACCACGCCGATCAGTATCGTCAATGTGGCCGCCGACCTCCTGTTCTCCACCATGCTGCGCAAGTACCCGACGCTCAAGTTTGCGCTGTCCGAGGGCGGCATAGGCTGGGTACCGTATTTTCTCGAGCGGGCGGATTACACCTACCGGCATCATCATGCCTGGACCAACCAGAAGTTCGCGGACAAATTGCCGAGCGATGTGTTCCGCGAGCATATTCTCAACTGTTTCATCGACGACCGGGCGGGCATTCGCAATCGCGATCTTGTGGGCATCGAGACCATCATGTGGGAGTGCGATTATCCGCATTCCGATACTACCTGGCCACGCTCGCCAGAGGTGCTGTGGGAGAGTCTGGAGGGCGTGCCGGACGGGGAGATAAACCTGATGACGCATGCCAACGCCATGCGCGAGTTCGGATGGGATTTTACCGCAGAGCGACCACGGGAGCGCTGCACGGTGGCGGCCCTGCGCGCGGAGGCCGGCGATGTCGACCTTGAGCCGATGCGTGGGATGGGCGGTACGAAGGCGCACGAGGAAGGCGAGCGTATTGTGACAGCGGGCGACATCATGCAGCAGCTCGCGGACGCTTTTGTAGAGCGCTAGGCCTTCACCTTATCGCGCGCGCCCTGGGTCTCAGCGCATCTCCAGGCTGCGCTGGCCTAGGGCGCTGGGCGTGCCGCGCTGCTCCAGGCCAGAGACGCCGCTGTCCGGGCTGGCATCGCGGTTCAGCGCTACCGGCAGGCGTTGCAGCAGCGAGCTGCCCCAGCTGTGCTGCGGCATACGTTCGGTCAAATCATCACTGTCGAGTACATCGACGAAGCTGAACAGCGGCTGCACTGCGCGCCCGCCGCCGCCGTGGCTGTCCCAGGCAGACTGCGACACGCTCGCCAGACGGTGCTCGCGATCAAAAGACAGCAGCAGGAACTCCCCCTTGTAGCGCAGGTCGCCCCAGTCTATAGACAGCACATCGGTGCCCTGCAGGCCGAGGTTGAAGCCCACGGCGTTCTCGCGGATATGCCAGTGTTCCCAGGCCATGACATAACCGCTCGCGCTGCTGCTGATGCGCTGCGGCGGCCCGAGCCGGCTGAGTACCTCACCCAGCGGGGTTTGCTCTTCAGCGCGCGGCACCTGCAGTGGCTTGAGCGGCGAACCCATGCTGTAGCGCCACTGGGAGCAACCCCCCAGCACCAGCAGGCTCACCAGCGCGAGCGCGGCATGGCGTTTAGTCTGCTTCAGGCGCATACACGTGCGTGGCGAACTCGGTGAGCACGTCGTTCTCGTCAAAGAAAAAGATTGCCCGGTCGTAGCGGGTGTCGATGCGCATGCGGTTGTACAGCACCAGGATCAGCCCCTCGCCGTGCGAGTGTTCGAACAGGTAGTACATCGCGGTCTCATCATCCAGCGAGATGACCTGTGAGGGAGGCCCAAGCAGCGCGAGCACGTCCGCTCGCGTGCTGCTGCCGCGGGTTAGCGTATCGGTGATGGAGTTCTGCCAGCTCACTTCAACGCCGCGCTTGTTTTCGTATTGGGCACAGCCCGCCAACAGCGCGAGACAAAGTGTAATAACCGGCAGGTAAAATAATGCTTTCATGCTGAACAGGGCTCCGCGAGCTCTCACAAGTGAGGGCTGAGCATAGGACATTTGCCGCTGGCTGGCCATGCCCGCGGGCAATTCGACCTGGACAGTGGCCCAGTTCTCATTTTTGACGCAGCACAGGGTATGAAGCCGCTCTGGCGGGGGGCAATCTCTGGAAGCGCCATGCCTGCTGGTGTATTGTCGAAGCAGATTTTTACAGGAGGCTGCATGGCCGAAGAAGGCGCGACAACCGCCGAGGTAGATGCCGGCGCTACGGATTCAGCTTCCGGACGAATGAACTCGCTGGGACGCACGCTCAGTTCGGTGGTGGAAGTGGGTCGCGAGTTGCTGGCACGCCGTCGCGGCACGCAGGCTGAGCGGGAATTTCCGCGCTCGGCAGGCGCCCTGGCTGCGCGCTGCCAGGCATTGATCGACCATCGCGGGGAGGCTTCGGGGCTCGCGCTGGCGAGTGAAATCGTCGCGGCCTACATGGCGCTTGAAGCGCACGAGCAACTGCTGTTTTTCCAGCGTCTGGCGGCTGATTTCGACGTCGACCGCGAACAGATTCTGGCGGCTGCCGAACGTTACCGGGAACAGCCGGAGCTGGACAACCTGCAGGCGATCAGTCATGCGCTGGAGGCCCCGAGAGTCAGGCTCTTCCGCCGGATCAACACTGCCCCGGAGGGCACCCAGGCGCTCGTGATCATGCGCGGACACCTGCTCACGCACCTGCGTGAACACCCGGCCCTGCGCGCCGTGGACAACGATCTCAAACAGCTTTTCTTCTCCTGGTTCAACAAGGGCTTTCTCGAACTTCGACGTATCGACTGGTCATCGCCGGCCGCCGTGCTGGAAAAGATCATTGCCTACGAAGCGGTGCACGAGATCAACGGCTGGGACGATCTGCGCAACCGCCTCAGCGACGATCGCCGCTGTTTTGCATTTTTCCATCCGGCACTGCGGGACGACCCGCTGGTGTTCGTTGAGATCGCATTGACCAACGATATTCCCGATGCCATGCCGCCGTTGCTGCAACTCGAGCGCAGCGGGCCAACGGGCGATTTGAATACCGTTGTGTTCTATTCCATCAGCAACTGTCACCCCGGCCTGCACCAGATTTCCTTCGGCAATTTCCTGATCAAGAGTGTGGTTGAGGAATTGCGCAAGGAAATGCCGGAGCTTAAGACCTTCGTTACGCTGTCGCCGGTTCCCGGCTTCCGCAAATGGTTGCTTGGCGCGCCGTTGCGCGGTCTGGTGTCTGATGAGCTGCTGGAGCGGGTGCGCGAACCCGTGGGCCGTGTGGTGGATGCGGAGGTCTACAACGCGCTGCTGCGACTCTGCGCGCACTACCTGCTGAAGGAGAAAGCCGGGCGCCTGCCACGGGATTCCGTGGCGCGCTTTCATCTCGGTAACGGCGCGCAGATGTACCGGCTCAACGGTGCGGCGGATATGTCGCCGAAGGGCAAGCAGCAGTCGGCGGGTATCATGGTGAACTACCTGTACGACCTGCGCCGCATCGAGGAAAACCACGACGCCTACTTCGACCAGGGCAAGATCGCGGCATCCAAACAGATGCTGCGCATGCTCGACGCCTGAGCGCAGGGCATTCCCCTGCATGGGCCCGGCGTGTGCGCCGTGGCCTGTTTCGCCCCACCCCTAAGAACTTGCATGCTGCGGGCAGCGCTGGGTTCGCCCTGTGGCATCCGCTATACTGCTGTTTCAGCTTTTTTCGTATCAGAGGCGCTATTCGATGGCAGATCACGACCGCATCCCAGTGGTTCAGGTCGCAAGCGGCGGCAAGTTCGTCAATGAACGCGGCATCACTGCCATCAAGGACGGCGTCAAGGCCGGCGCGGCTCCCGCAGAACGTCTGCCCAGGCCCGACTGGTTGCGCATTCGACTGCGCGGCGGCGCTACCTTCGACAAGGTGCGCGATATTGTACATACACACCGTCTGGCAACGGTCTGCGAGGAGGCCAAGTGCCCGAATATCGGCGAGTGCTGGACCTCCGGCACCGCGACCATCATGCTCATGGGCGACGTTTGCACGCGCGCCTGCCGCTTTTGTGCGGTAAATACCGGCAATCCACGCGGTTGGCTGGATGAGCAGGAGCCCGAGAACACGGCGCGCTCCGTGCAGCTGATGGGGCTGAAGTACGTGGTGCTCACCTCGGTCAATCGCGACGATCTCGCGGACGGTGGCGCGGCGCACTACGCCAGTTGTGTACAACACGTAAAGGCGCTGAACCCGGACACCGCGGTGGAGGCCCTGACGCCGGATTTTCTCGGGGATCTGGAGAGCGTCGCCACGGTGGTCGATTCGGGCATCGAGGTGTTTGCGCAGAATGTGGAAACGGTGCGCCGCCTGACGCATCCGGTGCGCGATCCGCGCGCGGGTTACGAACAGACACTCGCGGTGCTGGCGCACGCCAAGCAGCACCGCCCCGAGGTGCTGACCAAAACCAGCCTCATGCTGGGCCTGGGCGAGCGTGAGGATGAGATCCGCCAGTGCATGGATGATCTGCGTGCCGCCCAGGTGGATATCCTGACACTCGGGCAGTACCTGCAGCCGACCGCCAACCACTATCCCATCCAGCGCTATGTCAGCCCGGCCGAGTTTGAGACCTACCGGCAGTGGGGCCTGGAGAAAGGATTTCTGGAGGTGGTGTCGGGGGTGTTTGTGCGCTCCAGCTATCGCGCCGAGCAGGTGTTGCAGAAAAACAACGTGGGCCTGTAACTACGCCTGCAGGCTTGTCTTGAGTTGCGTTTGCAGTGGCGCAATCAGTGCGGCCCGAAGCGGTAGCCGATCTCCACGTAGGCGCCCAGCGGCTGGCCGACGAAATAGCGGTAGCTGCCGAAGCCGAAATCCGCGCGCTCGGCGTAATCCTCGTCGGTGAGGTTGCTCAGGCGCAGCGCGGCATCCCAGTGCGCTGAGAGCTGCGAGCTCACTCGCAGGTTGAGCAGCGAGTGGCCCTCATAGCGATGCGCGTTATCCGGCTCCAGGTAGTACTCATCCATGTAGACCCACTCCAGCTCCGCCAGGCTCTCGCGTCCGACGAGTTCGGAGAAGTCCCAGGCGATACGCGCACTGCCGAACACCTCTGGCGCGGTATCGATGGTATTGCCCTTGATGTCGCCACTCGCCCCGAGCAGGTCGATACGCTTGTCGTAGGTGTGTGAGGCAATGCTGGCGTCCAGCCCGAGGCGCCAGTGTTCAGCGAGACGGTGCTCGACACTGAATTCCGTGCCGTAGTGTCGTGTTTTTGCGCCGCTGATATTGCGCCGCGCCGAATCCTGGAAAATCACGTTGTCTTTCGTCATGTAATACACGGCGAGCGTGTAGTCTGTGCGTGCACCGATGCCGCCGCGCAGGCCGAGTTCCAGGTTCTCGATCTGTTCGGAATTGAGATCGCCGGTTTGCTGGCCGCTCTGCAGGCGATACAGCTCGCTCGCCTGTGGCGCGCGGAAACCGCGCGCGGCGCGCAGATACACGATGTGGTTGTCCTGGATACGGTAGCTGACGCCCGCATTCAGCGACCAGTTACTGAAATCGTCCTCGCGATCCGCCGGGCGGAAAAAACGGCAGTTGTCCGCGCTCGCTTCACAGGCTGCGCCGTCGCCGGTGCGGTTGTCATAGTCGTAGTTGGTGTACTCGAAACGCGCGCCCGCGCTGATCTCCCAGGGCGAGTTCCAGGCGGTTCGCCACTGGCTGTAGAGCGCCGCGGTACTGGCGCCCACGCGGAAGTTGTAATGCACACCGGCGGGCTGGTTGGGGCTGAAGTCGTCGGCCTGCACTTCCTTGAGCATTGCATCGGTGTACTCCACATCCACCCCGTTCACCCAGTGCGCGCCGGCGACGTTGCTGTGCAGTGCGCCGCGCAGGCCGAGGCTGCTGTGGCCATTTTCCTCCACCGGCTGCCAGGGGAAAAAGTGTTGCAGAAACTTCATGTGGTTGTCGCGCAGGTAGGGTGTTATCACCAGGTTGTGGTTTTCGTTCAACTGCAGGCTGGCGCGGCTGTACAGGCGCAGGGAGCGCGCATCCCGGTACGCCTCGGGGTTCGGGTTGCTGTCTTTCAGGTCGCTGTTCTTGTACGCCTCGAAGCCGCTGACAAAGCCCGCTGTTTCCTGGTTCAGGTTGGTGGCATCCAGTACTGTGCGCAGGTCCCAACGCTCACCACTGTAGTCGTGGCGCAGCGTGGCCTTTTGCTGGTCGTAGCCGGATTCGTCTTTGTAGCCGCCGACGCTGACCCCATTGGCGTTGATGCTTACGCCGTGGCGGCCGACAGTTTCGCTATAGCGGTATTTGGCGCGGTAATAATCGAAGGGGCCCGCCTCCAGCGAGAGACGGTGATCGAGAGTCTCCGCGGGTGCGGCGCTGAGAACATTGATCACACCGTGCATGGCGTTTGAACCATACAGCGCGGTCGCCGGCCCCTTGATCACTTCGATACTCCCGGCCTGTTCCACATTGGCGTCAAACAGTTCGTTGACGTTGCAGAAACCGGCGGCGCGCAGGCTGATGCCGTCGGCCGCGGTGAGAAAGGCGCCACAGCCACCCGCGCCTGTGAGTACGGGTGAGCGCAGCGCGATGAGGCTTTCCTGGCCGTTGCCGCGGCTGATCCAGGCGCCGGGCACGCGCTGCATGATTTCGTTGATATGCACCGGTGCCACGATTGCGAGGGCGCTGGAGTCTACCCGTGTCCAGGTGAGCGGCAGACTGAAGGAATCCTCGGCAACGCTGCTGGCGCTCACCAGCACGTTTTCCATCACCGGCTCGTCGGCATGCACGGCAGATGCGGCGGCGACGGCTAGCAGCGCGGGCAGCAGATGCCGGTAAAACTGGCGTGGCGGGGTGGGGCACAGATTGCGCATCAGTGGCATGGGGCGATCACTCGGCGTTTCAGTTGGCGGCAATGATGTTGGGATCGCTGGCGGCTGCGCTGGGCCCCTCGCGGTTGCGTATCGCATCGGCAATCCGGAACAGGGGGGTGTCCAGCATGGCGACAAGTTCGTCACTGGCATTGATCTGCGCGAGCGCGCGATGCATACACAGCAGCCACTGGTCGCGTTCCTGTGGCCCTATATGGTAGTGTTCGTGGGGTGTGGTCATGCACATTGTGCCGTATTTCTGCGCATACACCGGTGGGCCTCCCATCCAGCTGATGAGGTAGTCCGCGAGCTTCGTTTTCATGGGGGCGAGATCCTGCGCGTGCATCGCCCGCACACCCGCCGCTTCCGGCAGCGTGTCCATGAGATCGTAGAACGCGTCGGCGAGTTCGCGAATGCCGTCCTCGCCAAGGATCTGGAAAGGGGTTTGGGATGAGTCGCTCATGAGGGTTCCCGTTTGCCAATTCATTCAGCCTGTCGCGGTATTCTAACGTCTTGCGGGGCGGATTGCCCGGCCCTGGTTTCGGCAATGCCCGGGGAACTGCAAGCGTGAGTCAGGCGCCTGTCGCCGGGGATGGCTACGCCGGCCGCCGGCGACAACTCAGCCTGCTGTTGCTGGTACTGGTAAACCTGCTGCCTGTGCTGGGCGTGCTGTTCCTGCATTGGGACGTGGGCGCGCTGGTCATTCTCTACTGGTCAGAAAATCTGGTGCTGGGCTTCTACACGCTGGTGAAAATGCTGGTTGTTTCACCGCTCGGAGGCCTCGGTTCCGGCCTGTTTTTCTGTCTGCATTACGGGGGCTTCTGCGCGGTGCACGGGTTGTTCATCATCCTGCTGTTGATCGGCGGGGAGTTCGATCCGTTTGCCGGTGAGCCGTGGCCGTTTTTACTCGTGTTTGTTCAGCTCCTGCTGAGCGTGGTGCGTGAAGTGCTGGCCATTGCGCCACCGGCGTGGATATTTGCATTTGCCGCGCTCTTCCTTAGCCATGGCACCTCCTTTGTAGTGAATTTCCTCCTCGGGGGCGAGCGCGAGCGCATGTCCGTGCGCCAGCTTATGGCGGCGCCCTACCTGCGTATCGTTATCCTGCATGTGGCGATTCTCGGCGGTGCTTTCGCGGTGATGACGCTCGGGCAACCGCTGCTCATGCTGCTCCTGTTGGTGCTGTTGAAAATGGCCCTCGATGTGCAGCTCCACCTGCGTGAGCATCGGGCTATTGCTCGCGCCTGAGGCGGGCGCTCTGGTAGAATCGGCGCCCTCCATAATCCTGCCGGGGCGCCCTCGCGCCTCGCGCTGATGTCTGCAACAGGACGATAACCATGCAACTCGCCGATACCGTGCTGGCGGTGAACGACGACCTCCCCATTCGCACCGGGCGACCCGTGCACAGCGGCAAGGTGCGTTCCGTCTACTGGCTCTCGGATGCCGACAGCGCGCGCCTCATCGCCGAACGCGGCTATGCGGTTCCAGCGGACGCGCCGCTCGCGGTGATGCTGATCTCCGATCGTATTTCCGCGTTCGAGTGTATCTGGCACGCCGAGGGGGGCATGTGCGGCGTACCCGGCAAGGGCGCTGCGCTGAATACAATTGCCAGTCACTGGTTCCGGCTGTTTCGCGAGCGCGGGCTTGCCAACAGCCATATTCTCGAGGTGCCGCACCCGCTGGTGTGGATAGTGCAGCAGGCGCGGCCAGTGATGATAGAGGCGATTGCCCGCCGCTATATTACCGGCTCCATGTGGCGGGCCTACGCACGCGGCGAACGGAATTTCTGTGGCATTGCGCTGCCAGACGGGCTCGTGCGCGACCAGAAACTCGACGACCTGCTGATTACGCCATCCACCAAGGGTGTGCTGCGCAACATACCCAACGTACCGGAGGCCGACGATGTCAATGTCAGCCGGGCGGATATCGAGCAGAATTTCGCCGCCTTCAATTTCAGCAGCCCCGGTGATGTACAGCGTTATGAAACGCTGCTGCGCCAGGGCTTTGAAGTAATCAGTGAGGAACTCGCCAGGCTCGGGCAGATATTCGTGGATACCAAATTCGAGTTTGGCTATGTGCGCGACGCCGACGGCGAGGAGCAACTGATCTACATGGATGAAGTGGGCACACCGGATTCATCGCGCATCTGGGATGCCGGCGCCCTGCGTGAAGGCGCGGTGGTGGAAAATTCCAAGGAGGGCTTCCGCCAGGACCTGCTGGCCCACTTTCCCGAACCCGACATTCTGCTCAACAAGGCGCGCATGCCGGAGCGCGAAGCTCTGGCGCGCGACCACGCCCTGCCGGTTGAGATGCTGATGGCCGTCTCGGAAACCTATGTGAACATGGCCGAGCGCATCACCGGCCAGCCACTGAGCATCGCCCAAGATCCGCGCGCCGAGATCCTCGACGTGCTCAACGCCGATTTCGCACTGATCGAATGAGCGTCTCTTGTTAAGTGATCCGCTGTTTTACCTGGTCAGCGTGCCGGGCGTACTGCTCTACGGCATTGCCAAGGGTGGTTTTGGCGGCGCGATAGCCATTCTGGCGGTGCCGCTGATGTCACTGGTGATGCCGCCCACCCAGGCCGCCGCCATCCTGCTGCCCATTCTGGTGGTGATGGATGCTTTCGTGGTGAAAACCTACTGGGGCCTGTTTGACAGGCGGGCGCTGTACCTGCTGCTGCCCGGAGCCCTGTTCGGCATATTGCTGGGTTACCTCACGGCCGACTCCTTCAACGACGACATGATGCGTATTCTGATCGGTGTTGTATCGGTGCTGTTTGGGCTGCAGTATCTGCTCGGCCTGCAGGCCAGGGCCACGCAGGAGCATCGGCCCGCGAGCGCGACATTTTTTGGCGCGCTGGCAGGGTTTACCAGCTTCAGCATTCACGCCGGCGGCCCGCCCCTGACCATGTACCTGATGCCCAAGCAGTTGGCCCCGCTGCTGTTTGCCGGTACCGCCGGCCTATTTTTCGCAGTGGTGAATGCGGTGAAGCTTGTTCCGTACTACGCACTGGGGCAGTTCTCCAGTACCAACCTGTTGTACTCACTGGTGCTGGTGCCGCTCGCGCCGCTTGGCGTGTGGCTGGGACACTTTCTCGTGCGTCGTTCGCCCGCCGGCTTTTACTACGGCGTGATCAGTTTCTTCCTGGTAGTGATTGGCGCCAAGCTGTTATGGGAAGGCTTATCCGCGATGTTGCCGTGATCCACGCCGCTTCGTTTACACTGTGCCCGGGCAAGCCTGCGCCGACCTGAGCCAACGCTCACTACCAGATAGGGAAATGCACCATGGCTGCAATTGTATTCGAGAAACGCGCCCACCAGGCGTGGATAACACTGAACCGCCCGCAGGCGGGCAACATGCTCAACGGTGACATGTTTGTTGCCCTGGCCGATGCCTGGCAGGAGATTCGTGACGACGACGAAATTCGAGTGGCCGTTGTCACGGCCGCTGGAGAGAAGGATTTCTGCTGCGGGGGTGACCTCGGCTCCGTGATCCCGTTGTGGACCGGCGCACGCCAGCCACAGACGCCCAACGAGGAGCGGCTGCTGAGTGACCCGATGATTGTCGACAAAGTGATGCTCAAGGCGGAACCCCTGCACAAACCGGTGATTGCCGCGGTGAATGGACGCGCGCTCGGGGGCGGCACGGAACTGCTGCAGGCGACGGACATTCGCATCGCCGCGCAGCATGCGCAGTTTGCGCTGCCCGAACCGAAAGTCGGTGTGGTGCCGGGCGCCGGCTCCATGGTGCGGCTCGCGCGCCAGTTGCCCTGGGCGCACGCCATGCGCATTCTGCTGGGCGGTGAACCGGTTAGCGCACAGGAGGCGCTTGCCATGGGTCTGGTGTCCGAGGTGGTGACGCTGGCGCAACTGCAGGCGCGGGCAGAGTACTATGCCGAGAATATCTGCCGCCAGGCGCCGCTGGCGCTACAGGCGATCAAGCGCACGGCGCTCGCCACGCACACGCTGCCCTGGGACGAGGCTTTCGCCTATGAGATGGAACAGGCCGGGCAGGTGATGATGAGCCGCGATGCGCGTGAGGGGCCGCGCGCCTTCAAGGAGAAGCGTCCGGCGGAATTCACCGGCCAGTGACGCAGGGGCTGGAGCCGGGCAGGGGCCTCTGCTATAACACTGGGTTTTTAGGGGAGTGACCACATGAATATCATACAACTCAGTGACAGCCTGGCAGTTGCCGCACAGATCGCCCCCGAAGAGGTGGCGGTTGTTGCCGCCCGGGGCTACCGGGTGCTGGTGAACAACCGTCCCGATGGCGAGGAGGGCGCCCAGCCTTCCGCCAGCGAGCTGGCGGAACTCGCAAAGGCAGCCGGCATGGAATACCACCACATGCCGGTAACGCATATGGACTTTCCCGGTGAGGATTTCGCGGCTTTCAGCGCACTGGTCGACGACCCCGAAAAGCCGGTGCTGGCGTTTTGCCGCTCGGGTACGCGTTGCGCCAACCTGTGGGTTGCCAGCCGTCCGTCCGCGGCGCAGGAAGAGGCGATGCAAACCGCCCGGCGCATGGGCTTCGATCTCGGCATGGCCGATCGTTATCTGGCGCAGCGCCGATAACGCGCCGGAGTGCAGAGCAATGGCTGACAAAATGGCCCCGCCGCCCGAGGCGCGTCCGGCCAGCACGGTCGTGCTGCTGCGCGATTCCGACAATGGCCCCGAGACCCTCATGCTCAGGCGTAACAAGGCGCTTATGTTCGCCGGTGGCCTGTGGGTATTCCCCGGCGGAGCCATCGACCCGGAGGATGTTGCCGCGGCCGGTGACGACAGCGAGGAGAGTGCGGCACGTATCGGCGCGGCGCGCGAGGCCTTAGAGGAGTCTGGCCTTGCACCACGCCTCGATGACATGGTGCTGCTCAGCCACTGGATAACACCCATTGGCGAACCGCGGCGCTTTGCCACCTGGATCTATGCCGCGCCGGTGGAGCGCGATACCGAGGTGGTGATTGATGGTGGCGAGATTCACGACGCCTGCTGGTTGCCGGTCAGTACCGCTGTGGCACGCCACGAGGCGGGTGACATGGGCATGCTGCCGCCCACCTACGTGACGTTGCGCAACCTGTGTTGCTTTCACACGGTGGACGACATAGTGGCCGCGGAGCGCGCCTCGCCGGTGCCCGAAGTGTTTCCCGTGTTTGGCAGCGCGGAGGAAGAAGTAGTGGTGATGTTTCGTGGCGATGCGGGCTACGCCGCCGGTGACGCAAGCCTGTCGGGCGCCCGGCATCGCGCGGCGCTGCGCGGTGATCGCTGGGAGTATCTGTATCAGGGCGTGGATGCCGATGTGTATCCACCGTTAATCCGGGATTGAACGATGAGTCTGCTGCAAGATAATCGACACCCGCTGTGGGATCTGCCCACGCGGTTTTTTCACTGGGCCATCGTCTGCCTGTTGCCGTTGTCCTGGCTGACGGCCGAGACCGACAACTATGAATGGCACTCCTGGATCGGCTACAGCGTGCTGGTGCTGGTGGCGTTTCGCATCTGCTGGGGTTTTATCGGCAGCCGGCATTCACGCTTCTCGGATTTCCTGGTGGGCCCCGCCCGCGTGCTTGCCTACGTGCGCGGCAAAGGTGCGGCCAGCGTCGGCCACAACCCGCTCGGCGGCTGGTCGGTGGTGGTGCTACTGCTGCTGTTGGCGCTGCAGGGCGTGAGCGGCCTGTTCAACAGTGAAGATATTATCTTCGAGGGCCCGTTGTACTACGCGGCCAGCTCGGAGCTGCGCGACACCATGGGCAACGTGCACGAGATCACATTCAACGTGCTGCTCGGTTTTATCGCGCTGCACATTGGCGCAGTGTTCTATCATCAGTTGCGGCTGAAGGAAAAACTGCTGCAGGCCATGCTGCGTGGCCGGGCTGTTGGCCGCGAGGGCAAGGCTTCGCCCGCGCCCCTGTGGCTGGCGCTATTGTTGCTGGCGCTACTCGCCGGGCTGCTCTGGTGGGGCCTTTCGCTGGCGCCGCAGCCAGACCCGGGGCGATGGGGCTGATGCAACCGGATAAATATGATGCGGGAGAAAGGCCATGACCACTGGTAGTTGTCTGTGCGGCAGGGTGGCGTTCAGCGTCAGCGAGCTTGCAAGCGGCGTATTCAAGTGTCACTGCTCCAAGTGCCGCAAGGCCTTTGGTGGCGCGTCCAGTGCCGCTACCCTGGCGCCCGCTGCCGCGTTCAGTTGGCACAGCGGCGAGGACGCCATCCGGGAGTTCCGCACCGAGAGTGGGTTTCTGCGCCGCTTCTGCGGTGAGTGTGGTTCCATTCTGCCGCAGCACCTGCCGGACTACGGCAGTTACTGGGTGCCCGCCGGCCTGCTGGATGATGACACCGGCCTGGCATTGACCCGCCACATCCATGTGGCCTCCCGCGCCGGGTGGGAGGTGCTGGATGAAGCCACACGCCAGCACCCGGAGGGGTTTGATTCCTAGCTTGTAATGTCTTTAGCATCACGGGCGTAACTAACTGATAAATATTGATTTAGTTGCGATAATACTGTATATATAAACAGTACATTGAGAAGGATGCAAAAAAGACAAAAGGACCCTCGCCATGCACACATCCCAAGCTACAACACTCCAACCCCAGCGCCACGACCTGGCCGTACTGGCAGACGAAATCACCGAGCTGGCCGCGCACCTCAACGCCGCGACCTACCGGCTACTCACGCTGATCCGCGAATTCGACGAGCGCCACGGCTGGAGCGGTGCGGGCCTGAAATCCTGTGCCCACTGGCTGAACTGGAAGTGCGGCATCAATCTGGGCGCGGCGCGGGAGAAGGTGCGCGTCGCGCACGCCCTGAAGGGTCTGCCGCAAATTAGTGCTGCCCTGCGCGCCGGGCGCATCAGCTTCTCCAAGGTGCGCGCCATGACCCGCGTCGCCACGCCGCAGAACGAGGATTATCTGCTGATGATCGCGGGCCACGGCACGGCCTCCCACGTCGAACGCCTGGTACGCAATTACCGCAAGGTCAAGCGCAGCGAGGCGCTGGCGCGGGACAACCAGCGCCACGCCCTGCGCGAGCTCAGCTGGTACATCGACGACGACGGCAGCTATGTGATCAAGGCGCGCCTGGCTCCGGAGCAGGGCGCGCGCATCGTGCAGGCACTCGATGCGGCGGGCGATGCCATCTACACGGAGCAGCGCGGCGCGGTCGAAACCCCGATTGCCGCGCGCCGCGCCGATGCCCTGGAACGCATCGCTGACAGTTACTTTGCCCGCAACGGCGAAGAGCGAGCCGTCACTGGCGGCGACCGCTGCACGCTTCATCTGCATACTGACGTAGACACACTGAAAGAAGCTGGCGACGGAGCGGAAGCCGAACTGGATTCAGGCGGCCGCGTTTGTGCGGAAACTTCGCGCCGGCTCGCCTGTGACTGCGGTGTGGTGCACTGGCTGGAAGACGGCAGCGGCACTGCGCTGGATGTCGGCCGCCGCACCCGCAGTATTCCGCCGGCCATTCGGCGCGCCCTGGAGCGTCGCGACGGCGGCTGCCGTTTCCCCGGCTGCACGGCGCGGCAGCATGTCGATGCGCATCATATCCGCCACTGGGCCGACGGCGGCGAGACGCGCGTCGACAATCTGCTGCTGTTATGTCGCCACCACCACCGCCTGGTGCACGAAGGGGGCTACGGGCTGGAGCTGGATGCCGCCGGTGAGCCCGTCTTTAGCGCACCGCATGGCGGCGCCATTCAAACGGGTCCCGATACACGTTTCCGCGGAAACGTGTTCGCGCTGACCGCGTCCAATCGCCGTGCCCGGGTGGAGATTGACGCGCGGACGCTGATTCCGGGGTGGCGCGGCGAGAGGATGGACGACGCGATGGCGGTGGAGGGGATGATTCGGCGGGAGTAGCGGTCAGTTTCGCCGGACACTACTGGTCACAGCCTGGTAAACGCGGGGGTAAGTAGGTGCTGAAAGAGAGCCCTCTCTCCCAAACGCACTCGGGCGGGCGGGCGCCGATCACTATCGGGGTGCGCCCCAGTGATTGAAACCTCGGACGATTATAGAGTTCGCGGAGAGCTTGCGCCAGTGAATTTCCAGGCTGCAGGCCTTGGATGAGTCAGGTCCGGTGCAACCTAACGGCGCGCGCGGCAGCCAGGGTGATTTTGACCATCACGCGCGATTATGCGCAGTTCAGAGCACGTTCCGTTTTCACCACACAATCAACTTCGTGTGTAAATCTGCTTCACTGTCCTATCGTCACTTCCGCCCTCATGCCCTGGCAGCGCGAGGTATCGCCACCAAAGTTGACGCGGAGCCACGCTGCCTCCTGCCTGAAAACGGTACTTGTTCATCCATACAGCACTGCGGCGCCCAAGGTAATCCCGTAGATTCATGAGAGAAAGTTAGAGCTGGAGTCACTGACCTGGATCACACCGGACTCGACTTGTTTTTCCATGATGACTTCCGATAGGTATAGTCCGAGCAAAGACTTGGGCACCGACCAGAGCGTTGGTTCATGGCGCGCAAGCCAATAACAACTACTCCCACGAGGGACTGATGAGCAATACCGAGAAGTTATTCCTGAAAAGGAACGACGAAAAGCTCTGGAAGGCCACCGGCAAGCTGCGCTCCAATTTGGTTGTCGCCAATTGCCAGCATTTGGTGCTAAGCCTGATCAACTTCTTTTCCGGCATCAGTTTCACCAAACCAACGCCGGGGGCTGAGCTTGCAAAGCGTGGATAATATTGGCGATGTAGACGAATGTGGATTAGCGGTATTGCACGGCAAAGCGTGTCGTGGAGGGCTTGTATTCGACGCAGCTGATTTAGTGAAAGATGCCAGTGTGCTACCGCAGGCATTTCTCTCTGCAATGAGAGGCGATGATGAACAGCAGTTCCGCTACAACTGCTTAGAGGCACTGACAAGTTCTGGTGCCCTAGATTTCATGATTGATACGTTGAAGTCGGTAGCTGTGAAAACTGGCGATAGGACTGGTGCAGCCTTGTGAATATCTTCTTGGTTTCTCAGTGCACGAAGCGCGCTCTGAATGAAACTCGGCGAATCCTGGATCAGTTCGGAGAACGTCGTGGCGATCGTACTTGGGAGACATCAATCACCCAAGCTGGGCTTGAGACATTACACAGACTATTGCGCAAGACCGCGCGCAAAAACACCGCAGTTGCCTGCCACTGGATACGCGGTAAGGACCACAGCGAGCTGCTGTGGGTGGTGGGGGATGCCCGCCAATTCAACAGCCGCGGCGCAACGCCAACCAACACTACACGGCGTGATGTCCTGCGAGCAGGAGATGAAGATGATTGGCATAGCGCAGAGGATATTCGTCTACTGGCCTGTCTGGCCGCACTGTTTCATGACTTCGGCAAGGCGGTATTGGCGTTCCAGAATAAACTGAGAAAGAATCTGGTGATTGCTGATGCGTACCGGCATGAGTGGATTTCGTTGCGGTTGTTTGAGGCCTTCGTGGGCGGCGAGTCTGATGAGCAGTGGCTGCAAAGACTGGCTGCGGTTGATGGAGGGGCCACCAAAGCCTGCATCAATGCATTGAAATGTGACGGGCTTGAAGAGCACCGAGGCCCTTTCGCAACACTACCGCGCTTAGCCAAACCGGTGGGCTGGTTGATTGTGAGTCACCATCGGGTGCCTGGCCCATTAGATGACTTTAATATTAATTACGTTCAAAGACTGCCTGAAAGCATCGGCAAAAGCTGGTGTGGCGAACGCAAGGATGTGGGGCCAAAAGACCTCAAGCAGTGCTGGGATTTGAAGCAGGGCTTACCCTTCGATAGCCACCACTGGTGCGAGCATGCCCGCAAACTGGCGGGGCGGATGCTTCAGCGCACTGATTTGCTCGACACAGACTGGTGTGCCAATACCTACGCCATGCATACCGCACGTATGACGCTGATGCTGGCGGACCATTACTACTCCAGCCAGCGCAGCCATAGCCGTTACGGTGATGCGGATTTTGCACTATATGCCAATACCGACCGACAAACACGCAAGTTGAAACAGCGCTTGGATGAGCACCTGATTGGCGTTGAGGTGAACGCTAGCCGAATTATACGAAGCCTGCCCCAGCTGACCGAGAGTCTGCCTAGTATTGCCCGTCACAAGGGCTTTCGTCAGCGTAGCGCTGACCGGCGTTTCGCGTGGCAGGACAAAGCCTTTGATCTGGCTGAGGGCTTGCAATTGAAGAGCGCGGAACAGGGCTTCTTCGGCGTCAACATGGCCTCTACCGGCTGGGGTAAGACACTCGCCAACGGGCGTATTATGTATGCCCTGGCCAATCCTTCGCGTGGCGCCCGTTTCAGTATCGCCCTGGGGCTGCGTACTCTGACCCTGCAAACCGGCGAAGCCTATCGGCACAAACTTGGGTTGAGTGATCAAGACCTGGCGGTCATGGTCGGCGGCGCCGCAGTCAGCGAGCTGTATGACCTGAAGCAGAGAAACGGTTCGGAATCCGGCGCGCCCTTGTTGCCTGAATGGCAGCACGTACATTTCGAGGGAAGCGTGGTCGATGGGCCGTTGAGCCGCTGGCTACGCGAAAGCCCTGCAGCGCAACGGCTGCTGGATGCGCCAGTATTAGCATGCACCATTGACCATTTGATGCCGGCCACAGAAGGCACGCGCGGGGGGCATCAAATTCCACCCATGCTGCGACTGATGAGTTCCGACCTAGTGCTGGATGAGCCGGACGATTTCGGTCTGGAGGACCTGCCGGCGCTAGCACGCCTGGTCAACTGGGCAGGCATGCTGGGTAGCCGCGTGCTGCTATCATCTGCCACCTTGCCGCCAGCGCTGCTTCAAGGTTTGTTCGATGCCTATTTGGCCGGTCGTCGTCAATACCAGCGCAATCGCGGGCAGCCCGGTCAGCCTGTATCAGTGTGCTGTGCCTGGTTCGACGAATTCAGCCCCGGGGCTGGCGACCATGCTGACGCTAGCAGCTTTCTGGTCCAGCATAAGACCTTTGTTGAGCAACGCCTGCGCAGACTGGAGCGTGCAAGGGCAGAGGACAATCGCCGGAAGGCGCAGATTAAGCCGCTGAATCTCTCTCAGGGGTTGGCTGAGGCTGAACGCTTCCAAGCCTTTGCCAGTTGCCTGAGCACCCAGATGGCCGAATTGCACAGTGTGCATGCGCAAAAGGACCCTGAGACAGGTAGGAAGATCAGCATTGGGCTGGTGCGTATGGCCAACATTCACCCACTGGTCAAGGTGGCACAGGCTCTTGGTGCGATGACCGCGCCGGCAGACACCCGTATACACTTGTGTGTTTACCATTCCCAGCATCCGCTGCTGGTGCGTTCTGCCATCGAAGAGCAATTGGACAGGCTGCTGGCTCGCCATGAGCCAGAGGCGTGGTGGGCCTCGGAGCCGGTAAGGCAGCTCCTGGACCGGCATTCTGAGACGCACCAGATTGTTGTGGTTTTGGCCACGCCTGTTGCCGAAGTCGGGCGAGACCACGATTACGACTGGGGTATTGTCGAGCCTTCGTCCATGCGTTCGATCATCCAGCTGGCGGGGCGGATTCGTCGGCATCGGTCCGGCACCGTCGAGGTACCCAATCTGTATTTGCTGGGTACCAACCTCAAGCATCTGCGAAGCGGCTTGGCAGCGCCCGCATTCTGCCGGCCCGGTTTTGAAAGTAAGGAATTTCGCCTGCGCAGCCATCAACTATGTAACTTGTTGACCGACGAGCAGTGGCAGCGTATTGATGCCAGCAGTCGCATTCAGACCAGGGGCGAGCCTGACCCGGCGGGCAATCTCGTTGACCTAGAGCATGAGGTCACGCGCCAGTGGGTGGGGGGGCCGGCATCGGGCTCACCGCTCACCGTTGTCCCGGCAAGCCTGTGGTGGGAGACTCCGGCCTCCCTGAGTTCGGCTCTGCAACGTAGACAGCCTTTTCGCTATGACCCGCAGGGACGTCAGCGCTATGTGCTATTGCCGGCTGACAGTGACCCAAACCTGTATCGATTGGAGAAGGATGGTCAGCTTGTCGGGGTGAATAATCTCAAGACCGATATCAGCCTCAAGCTGGCTCAGGGTGTCAGCGCCTGGGGCGTGACAGATTATCTGTCTGAGCTGGATAAGCTGGCAGAGCAGTTGGATATGAAGCTTGAAGATGCTGCGCGGCGCTACGGCTTTCTGGATTTGCCGGCGAGTGGGTGCGATAACGGCTGGGATTATCATCCGACATTGGGCTTTAACCGGATTGTTTAAGCGACTAAGGAGTGCGCTGCATGGAAGAAGCAGAAATTGCTATTAAGACCGAAGATCTAAAAAATGTTGTAGGTGAGTACATTCAAATTCGCCTACAAGCTAAGCTCGACAAGCTCAAGAACGATCAGCAGGAAGAGCGCAAACGTTTACTGTCCGCCCATGAACATGAAACCTGGTTGGCAGATGCGGCCCGACGTGTGTCACAGATTCAGCAGGTCACCCACGCTATTAAATATATTCACCCCGATGCACGCGGCACGAACCTGTTTAGCACGGGCAACGCTCATGTTGGAGACGGATACGTAGGAACCCATTCACTCGGTCATTGGTTGTCACCTGATGTGGTCGGCAATGCGGCAGCGCTGGATGTTTACAAGTTTCTGCGGCTGGAAGTTGCTGGCCGAAGCTTGCTGGCATTGGCGCTGGAACGGCACCCGGCGCTGCGCGATGCGCTGTCTACCGATGTCGATAAGGCTGATGAGTGGATGCAGTCCTTCGCTGAACTGGTTGAAGCGAAGGGAAAACCGGCTTCACACTCTTTAGCCAAACAGGTTTACTGGCCGCTGGGCAATGGAAAGTATCACTTGCTGGCGCCGCTGTTCCCCAGTTCGCTGGTCAACACGGTCTGGCTCACTCTGCGGGAACATCGGTTTTCCGATATGGCGAAAGATGCGCGCGAAGCACGCCGCAATAAGGCATCTGCAGCACATGGATATCACGAATACCCCAATGTCGTGGTGCAGAAGTTTGGGGGTACGAAGCCGCAGAATATCAGTCAGCTCAATAGTGAGCGCTATGGGGAAAACCACCTGTTACCCTCGTTACCGCCGAGTTGGATATCTGCTGAGATACGTACCCCACTTTTCACCGAGAGTGTCTTTGTCAGTGGTTTTGCCAGCCGCCGTTCGGTGGGTGAGGCCATGAACGATCTGCGTAGCTACCTGCACCGAGTAAAGGGTGTCAACAACAAGCCGGTACGTGACGGACGCGCACGCCGGGTGCAGGTAGTGTTTGATGAACTCCTGCAATACGCAGGCGAACTCTGGTCGCTGGAGCCCGGTTGGACGGCGCAGGCGGACTGCCGGTTGAACCTTGACGAGCAATGTTGGCTGGACGCGCAGCGTAGCTTGGAAGACGAGGCCTTTGCTGCGCATTACCATCAGGGTGACTGGCAGGATGCGGTGTGCCGGCGCTTTGCCAACTGGTTTAATTCACGACTTGCAAAGGGAGGCGAAAGCCTGCCGGTTGGGGAGGACGAAGCTTTTGAATGGCGCCGTTTGTTGGAGCGTGAGTTGGCCTTGCTGCACAGGGAGTTGCGCCATGACTGAAATTAATACGTTGCTGACCCTGCCGCGCCTGCGCGTACAGGCTGCCAATGCTGTGTCAGGGCCTCTGACCTGGGGCTTCCCCTCCCCAACGGCGTTTACTGGCTTTGCCCATGCTCTGGAGAGACGTTTGGCGGCCGACTTGCCGGCAGGCTTTCAGGGCATCGGAATTATCTGCCATCGTTTTGAACCTCAGGTGTTTCGTCCGGCTGGCAGTTTTACCCGAGTCTTTTGCCTGACCCGCAATCCTGTTGGCAAGGATGGCGGTACCTCTGCGCTTGTCGAGGAAGGCAAAGCGCATCTGGAGTTGACCCTTGTGCTAGGACTGGCGGACTGGATATCTGAGGATGACCGCATTGCCTTGCTGGTGATAATTAACAGGGCCGTTATGTCCATGCGCTTGGCTGGCGGCAGCATACTGCCACAGCGTCTAGGCAGCCGTTATGCACCTCGCCTGGAGACATGGCCTTCCGCAGAAGCGGATCGCCGGGAGCTGTTTCGTCGTCTACGTCGCCGCTGGTTACCGGGTTTCGCCCTGACCCTGCGCGAAGACCGGCTTGCCGAAGCGCTGCAACAGCTGCGCGAATCCGAGCCGCAGGCCACTGCCTTGGACGCCTTGCTTGACCTGTCGCGCCTGAATGTCGAGCCAAACGCTGAGCCCGAGCCTGATGGTTCAACCCAGTGGCATATTCGTCGCCGCGAGGGTTGGCTGGTGCCGTTGCCTGTGGGTTACGCCGGTTTGTCGGAACTCCATGAACCGGGGCAAGTACTCAACAGCCGCGATTCAGAAACACCGGTGCGTTTTGTGGAAAGCCTCTACAGCCTGGGTGAATGGGTTAGCCCCCACCGGCTTGAATGCCTAGACCAGATGTTTTGGTACCACGAGGCTGAACCCGAAATGGGAATTTATCGCTGTAGCAATCGCTACACCGACTTTCTGAACAATGCCAATGACGGCATAGTATAAGGAGAATGTGAACATGGCTAAAACTGAACTAAAAACCGCCTCCGTACTGGCATTTGAACGCAAACTGGATCCATCGGACGCCACTTTCAGTAGCGGTCGCTGGGTTGATCGTGACCAGGACGTCGAATGGTCGGCAGTCGCGGTACGGGAAAAATCCGTGCGTGGCACGATATCTAATCGCCTAAAAGCCAATGCCCAAGACCCGGCTAAACTGGATGCGCAGATTCAGTCGCCCAACCTACAGACGGTGGATGTCGCGACCCTGCCCAGCAACGCGGATACCCTTCGGACACGCTTTACTCTGCGGGTACTGGGAGGCGCTGGTGTGCCGTCTGCCTGCAACAATTCTGGCTATCAGGCTGCGTTGAAGGGCGTTGTCAGTAGTTACATTCAGACCCATAGCTTCAAAGAGCTGGCGCGACGCTTTGCCTGCAATATCGCCAATGGCCGCTTCCTCTGGCGTAATCGCCTGGGAGCCGAGGCGGTTGAGGTGCGGGTCGATCACCTTGAACAAGGTCAGGTAGTCAGTCAGTGGATCTTCAATGCCCACGACTTCTCTCTGCGTAATTTCGAGGTGGGCGCCAATGCTGATCTCAGCGCTCTGACCGCAGTGATTGAACAGGGACTTGCATCTGAAGACGGCTATGCCTTGCTTGATGTACAAGCCTTTGCAAGGATGGGTGATGCACAGGAAGTCTACCCGTCGCAGGAGCTGATCCTTGACAGGGGAGACAAGAAAGGCCAGAAGAGCAAAACCCTCTATGTAATTGATGGCGTAGCCGGCATGCACAGCCAGAAAATAGGTAATGCGCTGCGCACCATCGATACATGGTACCCCGCTGAAGAAGATGCCAGTAGTCCGATTGCCGTTGAGCCCTATGGCTCAGTGACTTCAGAGGGTAAAGCCTATCGGCAGCCCAAGGAGAAAGCCGACTTCTATAATCTGCTGGACAACTGGGTACTCAAGGGTCAGGTGCCGACTGAAGGCAACCAGCACTTTGTGATGGCCACTTTGGTGCGAGGTGGGGTCTTCGGTGCTTCGGACAAGGATTGAATTATGAATTACTACGCAGAAATAGTGCTTCTGCCAGATCCAGAGTTTCCGGGCCCCATCTTGATGAATGCGCTGTTCTCTAAGTTGCACCGAGCTCTGGTGCAATCCAACAGTGACGATGTTGGAATTAGTTTTCCGGATATCTCGACTAATCAAATGGGGAAAATGTTGCGGATTCATGGTCACAAGCCGGTGCTCGATACACTGATGAATAGCTCGTGGTTAGATGGAGTGCGCGATCACGTTGCTCTCGGCAAAATTTCCCCAGTACCCTCCGGCACAAAACACTGTCGCGTTCAGCGTGTGCAGGCAAAATCGAATGCTGATCGTTTGCGCCGCCGATATCAACGCCGGCATCCTGAGCTGTCATCCGAACAGATTGAGGTAGCCTTCACTTCTGCAGCCGAAAAGCGATTGGATTTGCCGTACTTGCAGCTGAGAAGCCAAAGCACAGGACAGAATTTTCCAATTTTTATCCGCCAATTTGAAGTAGCTCATCAAATGGATGGAGTGTTCAATGCTTATGGTTTTAGCCAGACTGCGACGTTGCCTTTGTTCTGAACCCTTTTTGGGGGGTTAAATATTTATTGTGTAAAATCAAGTGGATACAGTATGTCCATGAGGTTGGGATTTTACTGACGAGTTTCACTTTGCTCTTTAAAAATAAGCACTTATGTCAACATGAGGCTGGGTTCACTGCCGCGTAGGCAGCTCAGAAATTATAGGCATCAGTTGATTCAAAAGCCTTGTGGTTCACTGCCGCGTAGGCAGCTCAGAAAGATAGAGGAAGCAGATCATGGATCTTCATACGGTTCACTGCCGCGTAGGCAGCTCAGAAATATACGCGCTCTGTGAGTCAACAGATGACCACGTTCACTGCCGCGTAGGCAGCTCAGAAATCACATCAGAAAACTGCCGCCCGTACCAGCTAGTTCACTGCCGCGTAGGCAGCTCAGAAATAACATGGCTGGGGGTGGATGATGCCTGACTTGTTCACTGCCGCGTAGGCAGCTCAGAAATCACTGGCTCGGCTTGGTGTCGATGCGGCCACGTTCACTGCCGCGTAGGCAGCTCAGAAAACAGTAGTGGCAGTATTTCCAGCCATCCGGCTGTTCACTGCCGCGTAGGCAGCTCAGAAACAGGACCGCTATGACCGTATCACAGCGCCTACTGTTCACTGCCGCGTAGGCAGCTCAGAAAGTTCGCGTGGAGCGGTTGCAGGAGATTAGTCCGTTCACTGCCGCGTAGGCAGCTCAGAAAACTACGATGAGGAGCCATGATGGCCAACCCATGTTCACTGCCGCGTAGGCAGCTCAGAAATCCCAGCATTCGACCGAAATAGTCTTCCCATTGTTCACTGCCGCGTAGGCAGCTCAGAAAGCCACAACAATCACCGGGTCCTGCCAGCCCTGGTTCACTGCCGCGTAGGCAGCTCAGAAAAGCTCGTAGCGCCCGGCTTCTTCAGGGTTCCAGTTCACTGCCGCGTAGGCAGCTCAGAAACAGCGCAGGCGCTGGCGCGCAGTGAAGCGTATGTTCACTGCCGCGCAGGCAGCTCAGAAAGGCTGCGTGCGTCAGCGTGCGCAGGAGCGCCGGTTCACTGCCGCGTAGGCAGCTCAGAAAATCCGTGAGCACCGGCAAACGCACAGCGAAGCGTTCACTGCCGCGTAGGCAGCTCAGAAACGGCACCTGATCTGCCCATGTTCGGGGAAACTGTTTACTGCCGCGTAGGCAGCTCAGAAATATAGCAGCGGAGGCGTCTACTAGCGACACACGTTCACTGTCGCGTAGGCAGCTCAGAAAGCCATGTGTCGGCAGAATGTGGAGAGCACCGCGTTCACTGCCGCGTAGGCAGCTCAGAAGTATGGAGTGTCCTGGAGCCGGACTGTCGCCCCCGCGCGCTGGGATAAACCGCACGCAGCCGGGGATGGCAGAACGCTCGATGCCTGTTCCCCGCGAGCGCGGGGATGAATCGGTCAAACCGGAGCAGCGGGGCAGGAATACCGCATTCCCTGATTGGTACGTGGGACAGTTCCTGGACAGCGTAATTGACAGCTGATTTATGGGATAACGGAGGAGGATGAGTAAGGAGGTGAGCAGCACCCGACGCACCGGGCGGCCCGGCTCCGTAGCTACTGGGGTACGTCCCAGCCACAAAGCCGAACACAAAGTATAGGAGAAAGCCATGGCCGGCGCCAAGCTCTATCGGAGTCATCTCGCCGCCGTAGGCAGGCTTGGAGGCTCAGGAGTGGGCAGAAAGGAGCGGCCGACCCATGGCTCACTCCCAGTGGTCTGCTCTACTTCTATCCGTCACTGCGGAAAAACCGTAAGTCGAACTTGGATGTCGCGCAGCCCCCGGCTCAGTAAAGGTATTCTTCCGCCTTGTATTCATCGTGGCAGGCCGAGCAGGTATCGCCCGTGGCCACAATCGCCTGGCTGATGGTTTTGCGGTCGCCGCCCTCAATGGCCGTTTGCAGTGCGGCCACCGCGGTTTTCAGGTCGGCGAACTTGCTGTCGAAATCTTCGCGGTTCTCCCAGATTTCAGGTTTCGCGCGGGTCGTACCTTTTTCGCTGCCCGGTGAGAATCCACGCGTGATGTCCATCTCGGTGAGCTGCACCATTTGTTCCGCGCTCTCGGCCAGGCGCTGCTCATCCCAGGGCATCTCGCCCTTGAGCATCGCGACCATCGGGCCGAAGTTGATTGCCAGCATGGCAAACCACGATTGACGATAGGACTGCAGAATTTCCTTGTCGTTGAAGTGGGATGTCGCCAGCGGCGACAGTGCGAGGCTGGCGGCAAGACTAACGCCCAGCAGGGCGCGGCGCAGGGTGGTGGACATAGGTGCTCCTTTGAATGGCAGGGTATGGGGCAAGCCTCGATAGTGTAGGCAGGGCATGCCTTGCGTGGCAAGCGCGCTGCCCCCCTATAATGGCGCGACCAACTTATTGAACCTGTGGCGGCTCAATAAAACGCCGCGCACTGACTCGCCGGTCAATTGCGCTACCATGTCCTTACTGAAAACAGGGAACACCGCACATGAGCGCAGAGCAACAATGGGATTACAGTTTCGACGTGGTAGTGGTTGGCTCCGGCAATGGTGGCATGACCGCTGCGTTGTGCAGTTATGAGATGGGCACCAAAGATGTGCTGCTGGTAGAGAAATCAGATCTGTTTGGCGGCACCAGTTCCATCTCCGGTGGCGGCGTGTGGATACCCTGCAACCGCTATGCGCAACAGGCGGGTGCGGACGATTCACCGGCCAAGGCCAAAACCTATCTGCGCCAGCTCATCACCGAGGAGGAAGTGCCCGAGTACCAGCTCGACGCCTACCTTGAAAACGGCCCGAAGATGGTCGATTTCCTGCACGCCCGCACGCGCGTGCGCTACGTAACGCTGGCGCACTACCCGGACTATTACACCAATCTCGAGGGCGCGATGGAGGGCCATCGTTCCATGGAGCCCGAAACCATCGACGCCAATGAACTCGGCGAAGAGTGGCGGCGGCTGCGGCGCACCCATCCCATGATGCATCTCGGCGGCCTGATCGGCTTCACCCAGGTCGAGGCGGCGCTATTGATCGGCCAGCAACCGGGCTGGTGGAAGACGGCGGTAAAGCTGGTATTCGATTACCTCACCGACATCCCCTGGCGCCTGAAAGACAAGTACGCGCGGCGGCTTGCCACCGGCTGCGCGGGGGTTGCCCGGCTGCGGGTGTCCATGCAGGATCGCGATATACCGCTGTGGCTGAATACCGCCCTGACCCGCGTGGTGGAAGAAGATGGCAAAGTAGTGGGCATCGAAGTCACGCGCAATGGCAAGCCGCTGCGCATTCAGGCGCGCAAAGCGGTGGTGCTGGCCGCGGGGGGCTTTGAACACAACCAGGCCATGCGCGAACAGTATCTGCCGAAGCCCACCAACCACGCCTGGAGCGCCGGCACGCTGGATAACACCGGCGACGCGATTCGCGAAGGTATTCGCCTCGGCGCGAAAATGCACCGGCTGGGCGAGGCGTGGTGGTGCAATACCATCTCTGTACCCGGCGAACAGATACCGCGCCTGAGCATTATGGAAAAGTCCTATCCCGGTTCCATCGTGGTGAACCCGGCCGGGGAGCGCTTCAGCAATGAATCGCAGAACTACATGGCGTTTCAGCAGGAAACCTTTGCAAAGCACAGCGAGGATAACCCCTGCAACCCGGCGTGGCAGGTGTTCGACGCCAGTTTCCGCGCCACCTACTTCGTGGGGCCGCTGTACAACTCGAAGTTCATGCCCGACTGGGCGTTGCCGAAACGCTACGAAACCGAGGGCTTTTTCGCCAAGGCGGATACCATCGGCGAACTCGCGCGCAAGATCGATGTGGATCCGGCGGGTCTCGAAAAGACCGTGAGCCGCATGAACGGCTTTGCCGCCGCCGGTGTGGATGAAGATCTGCACCGCGGCGAATCGGCCTACGATCGCTACTACGGTGACCCACGGGTCAGCCCCAACCCCTGTCTGGCCCCCATCGAGAAGCCGCCCTTTTACGCCATTCGCGTGGACCCGGGCGATTTTGGCACCCAGGGCGGTATGGTGATCAATGAGCACGCGCAGGTGTTGCACACGGACGGCCACGTGATCGAGGGGCTGTACGCCACCGGCAACTGCGCCGCGCCAACGCTGCCCTGTTATCCAGGGCCGGGCGCCACACTGGGGCCGGCGATGACGTTCGCCTATCAGGCGGCGAAGAAAATCACCGGCTACACGGATTAGCCCTGTTGCCACGCACTCGCGGCCGGGTTCCGGCGTTTTTGTTTCGCCACCCGGCGGCGTACAGCGGGTGTGACAAATTGCTGGCTTAATGCCGGCAGATGATGATTTATGAATGCGGCTGTGTTCCGTAGAATAGGTGTCCTACACACGGGGTACCGCCATGACCAGCCGCCAGAAACTGCCTCCATTCACACGCGAACAGCTCGAAGCGCACTGGATGCCCTACACGGGCAATCGCCAGTTCAAGGCCGACCCGCGGATGATTGTCGCCGCCGAGGGCGTGCACTTTATCGATGATCGCGGTCGCCGCGTGCTCGACGGCCTCTCGGGCCTGTGGTGTTGCGGGGCAGGGCACAATCGCCCGGAAATCGCCGAGGCGGTGAGCCGCCAGCTTTCCACGCTGGATTACGCGCCCGCCTTCCAGTTTGGTCACCCCGGCGCCTTTGAACTGGCCAACCGGCTCAAGGGGCTGATGCCCGAGGGCCTCGACTACGTGTTTTTTACCAACTCGGGCTCCGAGGCGGCGGACACCTCCCTGAAGATGGCCCGCGCGTACTGGCATCGCAGGGGCATGCCCGGAAAAACCAAGTTGATCGGGCGCAGCAAGGGCTACCACGGCGTTAACTACGGTGGTATTTCGGTGGGCGGGTTAAGCGCCAACCGCACGCTGTTCGGCCAGGGGGTGGATGCCGATCACCTGCCGCATACCCTGATGACGGAAAACGCCTTCACCCGGGGTATGCCAACCAATGGCTGGCAACTGGCCGAGCGCCTGACTGACATCATCGAGCTGCATGGCGCCGACAGCATCGCCGCCGTGATTGTAGAACCGATGGCGGGCTCTGCGGGTGTGATACCGCCGCCCGCGGGCTATCTGCAGCGCCTGCGCGATCTGTGCACCGCGAACGACATTCTGCTGATCTTCGACGAGGTAATCACCGGCCTGGGCCGCATGGGCGCCATGACCGCCGCCGAACAGTTCGGGGTAACGCCCGACATCCTCAACGTGGCCAAGCAGCTTACCAACGGCGCCGTGCCCATGGGCGCGGTGATCACCCGGCCCGAGATTTACACGACCTTCATGGATGAAGGCGGCCCCGACTACCTGCTGGAATTCCCGCACGGCTACACCTATTCAGGGCATCCGGTGGCCTGCGCCGCAGCGCTGGCAGCGCTGGATATTCTGGAGCAGGATGCGCTGGTACAGCGCGTGGCGAAACTCGCGCCGGTGTTTGAAGAGAAACTGCATGCGCTGAAGGGCGCGCCTTTTATAGCCGACATTCGCAATCTCGGCTTTGCCGGCGCGCTGCAGCTGCAGGCGTATCCCAACGAGCCGGCCCGGCGGCCGTTCGAAGTGTCGATGCGCATGTGGGAAAAAGGCTTCTATCTTCGGTACAGCGGCGACAATGTGACCATTGCCCCGGCGTTCGTTATGCAACTGGACGAGATCGATTCGCTGCTGGGCGCGCTGGAAGAAACGCTGCAGGAAATGGCATAAACGGGGCGCTGTCGCCAGAGTTGCGGTTTGTCCGCTAACGAAGCACTGCAATTACTGCTCAACGCGTTGGGCATCTCCCTGCCGACCTTCGGTTGGGTGCTGTTGGGCCTGGTTCTGGCACGCACCGGTGTTTTCCCCGAGTCGCTGAATAATCGCATATCGCTACTGGCGTTTCGTTACGGCCTGCCGCTGATGCTGCTTGCCGGCGCCGCGCAGGTGGATTACTCGAGCCTCGGCGATGCGCGCTATCTGTACGCGGGGATTGTCGCCACCTTTGTCAGCCTCGCGGCAGCCTGGCGTTACTCTCGCTGGCGCGGGCACTCCGCGGGCGAACGCGGCATATTCGTGCAGGCGGCCTTTCGCTCCAATCTCGCTATCGTCGGCCTGTCGCTGGTAGTGGCGGCCTATGGCGAACGCGGTACCGCGATTGCCGCGCTGCCGGTGGCCTTGATGACAGTGCTGTACAACATTCTCGCGGTGTGGGTGCTGGACAGCACACTGGGGATGGGCGCGGGCGCGCGCGGCGTTCTGTTGGGCATTCTGCGCAACCCGTTGATCATCGGAATCTCCGCCGGCGTGGCGCTCTCGCTGTCTCCGCTGCCGGTGCCCGACGCTGTAGGCCCCCTCGGGCGTGTACTCTCGCAGTTCTTCCTGCCGCTGGTGCTGGTCTGTATCGGTGGCGCCATGAGTTTATCCAGGCTGTATCGCGCAGGCTCGCTGTGCTGGGAAGCCTGCGCCTGGCGTCTGCTGGTGGCGCCGCTGCTGGGTGTGTCGGTAGCGCTCGCCATGGGCGTTCGCGATGAAGCGCTGGGCATACTCTTCATGTTGCTGGCCGCCCCCGTGGCCGCGTCCAGCCACGTGATGGTGGTGGCCGCCCGGGGCGATGGCACGCTGGCGGCGAACGTGGTGGTGCTCACCACCCTGTTGTCGGTGGTCACGGTGACACTGGGGTTTTTCCTGCTGTCGCTGTTCTCGCTGGTGGGCGCGCCGCTCTAGCGTTCGTGCACGGCCGCTGGGATATTCATACGTCTCCCGCAGACGCTACTTCCGGCGCTGCCGCGGCAGCCGTTGCGAACTTTTGCTGCAACGCCAGCAATTCCTGGAGCGGGGCATCACTCAAGGGTTCCAGGCCAAAAATACTGCGGTGCAGTGGCGCGAGGGTGATGTAGCCAAGCAGCATGCTGTGCAGCGCCATCACTGCCACGGGCGTAAACCCGGCGGCAGGGGTGGAGTCGCGCTGTGCGGAGGGCGTGCCGGGCACATCGTCGAAAAAGGGCTGGTACCAGCGCTCTACCAGCAGGGCGAGATCTTCGCCGCCAGACAGCGTGGCGTGTTGCACGATGCGCGATGCATTCGGGTTGAGCAGATGCTGGCGCAGCATGGCGTCGAGATTGCCGCCACTCACCGCTGCTGATTCAATCAGGCTGAGAAACGGTGTGAACAGCCGTTCCAGAACTTCTTCGAACAAAGCGCGCTTGCCGGCGAAGTGTTTGTACAGCGCAGGCCCCTTCACGCCCACTCTCTCGGCCACCTGCTTGATGGTGGTGGCGCCGTAACCCTGGCTGGCGAAAAGGTTCTCGGCGGCGTCGAGTATCAGCTCGCGGGTGGTTGCGGCACTGGCGGGCGTGGCTGCCGATCCGGACATTGACTACGCTCCTGTTTGGCTTTAGGTTACTGGTTAATAACTATTAACTCAACACTCCCGTGCAACAGGCAGCTCAATATAAGGAGGTACGCCGATGAACGCCATCGCGCCAAAGCAGGGGCCGGAAATGGCCCGTTCCATAGAATCCATCGCGCTGGCCGAGGCGGGCCCCTCCGAGGCCGCGCGCTCGCTCACTCCGGCTCTGGTGGAAGCGCTGTGGGACAGCGGCCTGATGCAGTTCATGAATCCGGCAGAGGCGGGTGGACACGAACCGGGCTTTGCGGAGCTGATCGAAACCTGGATTGAAATGGCGCGCCAGGACGGCTCGCTCGGGTGGATCGGCATCGCCAATATTCCCTCTGCCTGTTTTGCCGCTGCCTACCTGTCTGACGAAGGGTTCGCCGAGGTGTTCACCGCCAATGACAACCGGGTCACCATGGGCGGACAGTTCTTCCCCAACGGCACGGGCGAAGCCGTCGAGGGCGGCTATCGCGTTAACGGCGCCTGGCAGTTCGGTTCGGGCACCGGCCATTCGGAATACGTGTGCGCCGGATTCCTGCCGATGGACAACGGCGAGATGCGCATGGCCGACGACGGTATGCCGGTGATGATGGTGGCGGTTGTGCCGCGCCAGGAGGTCACTTTCCAGGACGGCTGGCACGTGCAGGGCCTGAAAGGCACTGGCAGCTACGATTACGCGTTGACCGATGTGTTTGTGCCGGAGAGCCGCACCTATCCGCTGTTGTGCCGCGCGCCGCGGCGGGGCGGCCACATGTACCGGTTCGGCGTGATGCCGCTGACCGGCTGCGGTCACGCGGCCTGGGCGCTGGGTGTCGCGCGCAGCGCCATCGACGATGTGGTGCAATTGGCGAAAGACAAAACCCGCATGGGCGAAGAGAGTTCCATCGCGCACAAACTGACTTTCCAGCGCAATCTTGCGCACCACGAGGGCATGTGGCGCGCCGCGCACCGGCTGGTAGTAGACACCTACACGGACATGGACCAACGCGTGCAGCGCGGAGAGAGCGTCAGCCCCGCCATGCGCGCCGAGATGCGGATTGCCGCAACCTACGCCACGGAGGCCTGTCGCGAGGTCGTACAGTTCGCGCATCTCGCGGCGGGCACCACGGCCATTCGCGAAGGCAACCGGCTGGAGCGCGCGTTCCGCGACATGTACACCGGCACCCAGCACGCCTTTATCTCGGAAAAAACCTATACGGAAGCCGGCAAGCTGATGCTCGGCCTCATCGACGACAGCCCGGCGCTGTAGCACGAGAGGAATATTTAAAGATGCAGGATTTCGAAGGCAGGACAGCGGTAATCACCGGTGGCGCCAGCGGTATTGGCCGCGCGATGGGTGAACGTTTTCTCAAGGCGGGCATGAATGTCGTGCTCGCCGATATCGAGGAGACGGCGCTCGCAGCCACGGTTGAATCACTCGCCGGGCAGGGCAGGTGTATCGGGCAGCGCACGGATGTTTCCAGCGCGGACGAGGTGCAGGCGCTTGCGGAGCGCGCGCTGGATGAATTCGGCGCGATTCATATCGCCTGCAATAACGCCGGCGTGTTTGCCGGCGGCCTGTTGTGGGAGCAGAGCGTTGCGGATTTCCAATGGCAACTGGATGTTAACGTATGGGGCGTGATTCACGGCATTCGCACGTTTATCCCGATCATGCAGGCGCAGGGCGATGAGTGCCACATGGTGAATACCGCCTCCATGGCGGCCGTTACGGCCATGCCGTACTCGGGCATTTACCATATGACGAAACACGCCGTGCTCGCGCTGAGTGAATCTCTCTACCACGAACTCGCCTTTCACTCGCCCAACGTGAAACTCTCCGTACTCTGCCCGGAGGCGATCAATACCGGCATTGCGCGCTCGGAGCGCAACCGTCCCGCCAGCTATTCCGGCAAGGATGATATCGTGCAATCCGCCGAGCGGGAGATGGTCAGCCAGGCGCTTACTGACAGCGTTAGCGCCGGCATAGGCCCCGAAGTGATGGCACAGCGTGTGTATGACGCCATTGTGGAAGAGCGTTTCTACATTCTTTCGGATGATGTCTGGCGCGAGTCGGCAAATGTGCGTCTCGATGATCTGCGCGCCGGCCGCAACCCCACTTTTGCACCACCTGTCAGGTAACTGTATGAGCAATACCCCCGAATCCGCCTTCGCCATTGTGCAAGACGACGCCCTGATTGAACGCGCGCTGCAGGATGCGAGTATTCCCACGCTGCTGATGAGCATGCTGCACATGAGCGGCGACACCAGCCTGCTGGACGGCCCGCTCAGGCCCGCCGGCGTGTACATCAACGAGTATCAGGGTTTCATGTCGGAGGAAGACAAGGCCGCGGTGCGCGAGCAGGCGCTGGAGGTAATCCGTAACTTCCGCGACAACGGCTGCAGGCTGCCGCCCCCGCCGGATGCCGAGACCGTGCATCGCATGATGAATTTCATTGTCGCCCAGGACGTACCGGCGGATTACGTGCCGATGATGATGGAAGAGATGGAACTGGATGGCCGCGACCAGCGCTCGGATGCCTGGGGCGATGAGGTGTCAGATGCCGCGCGCGCCAGCCACAAGGTGCTGGTGATCGGCGGCGGCATGTCGGGCGTGCTGGCGGCCTACCGACTGCGCGAGGCAGGCATTCCCTTTGTGGTGATCGAAAAGAACGCGTCGGTGGGCGGCACCTGGTTTGAAAACCGTTATCCCGGCGTGCGCGTGGACGTGGGCAATCACCTGTACTGCTATTCGTTCGAGCCCGCGCACCACTGGACGCAATACTTTTCCCGGCAAAAGGAACTGCAGCGCTATTTTGAAGACGTGGTCGACCATCACGCCCTGCGCGAGCACTTCCGCTTCGAGACGGAAGTGACGCGCTGCGAGTACGACGATGCGCGCAAGCTATGGACGGTCACCACGGTAGATGCGGCGGGCAACACTGAGCAGCACGAGGCGAACTCGGTGATCAGTGCGGTGGGCCAGTTGAACCGGCCGAAGCTGCCCGAGATAGAAGGCATTGAGAGCTTCCGTGGCAAGTGGTGCCACTCCGCGGCCTGGGACGACAGTATCGAACTGGCGGGCAAGCGCGTGGTGGTGGTCGGCTCCGGCGCCAGCGCTTTCCAGATCGTGCCTGCCATCGTGGACGAAGTGAGTGAACTCACGGTGTTCCAGCGTTCAGCGCCATGGATGTTTGAGAACCCGATCTATCACGAGCAGGTGCCCGAAGGTAAAAAGTGGTGCCTGGAACACCTGCCGTTCTACGCGCGCTGGTTCCGCTTCCTGCTGTTCTGGCCCGCCTGCGATGGCGCCTATGATGCCGTCTTTGTGGACCCCCAATGGCCGCATCAGGAGCGTTCCTGCAGCGAGATGAACGATTTTGTGTACCAGATGTTCACCGAGTATATCTGCGGCCAGGTGAAAGACCGGCCGGATCTGCTCGAGAAGGTCATTCCCGATTACGCACCCATGGGCAAGCGCACCCTGCAGGACAACGGTAGCTGGCTGTCTGCACTGCAGCGCGAACACGTCGCGCTGGTTAGCCAGAGTGTCAGCCGCGTGAGCGCGGAGGGCGTGACCGACGCCGACGGCAATTTTTATCCCGCCGACGTAATCATCTACGCCACTGGTTTCGAGACAGACAAATTTCTCTGGCCGATGGAGATTCGCGGGCGCGATGGCGCGCTGCTGTCTGAAACCTGGGGCAATGAGCCGGCGGCGTATCTCGGCGTGAGCGTACCGCAGTTTCCGAATTTTTACTGTATGTACGGCCCCGGCACCAACCTCGCGTTTGGTGGCAGTTTGATATTTAACGGTGAATGCCAGATCCGCTACATCATGGAATGCCTGAAAACGGTGATCCAGCGCGGCGCGGCCGGCCTGGAATGTCGCCCGGAAGTCTATGCGGACTATTACCAGCGCTTTCGTGAACTGCATGCCAAACTGATCTGGGAGCATCCCTCAATCGAGAGCAGTTTTTACCAGAACGAAGACGGCAAGGTAACCTTGCTGTGGCCCTGGAAAATCATCGACATGTGGCACTGGACTAAGCACTGCGACCCGCAGGACTACCGTTTCCTGTAAGCGTGCCAGAGCGTTTGGAATCAACACCTGAATAACCGTTGCCCGCAGGAGGGCTGAGCATGCCAGCATTAAAAGACAGGGTTGCGATTGTCACCGGAGCAGCATCCGGTATCGGGTTAGCCTGTGCGCAGCGTTTCGCGCGCGAAGGCGCCACCGTGATCGGCACCGACCTGAACGACTCGGATCAATGGCAGAGTGTGCTCGAACTCTCGCCCGGGAGCCGCCTCGAATTGCTCGATGTAACGGACGCCGCGGCGCAGCAGGCGGTGGCGGAGCGTGCGCTGGCGGATTTCGGGCGTATCGACATTCTGGTCACCGCAGCGGGCGTGGGCGACGGCGGCCCGGTCGGCATGCTCGAGGAGGCCACCTGGGACAAGGTGATCGACATCAACCTGAAAGGCACCTTTCTCTCTATCAAGTCGGTGCTCGAGACCATGCGCGCGCAGCGCTCCGGCAGCATTATTACGATTGCCAGTGTCGAAGGCCTCAACGGCACCGAGGGCGGCAGCGCCTACAATGCCTCCAAGGGCGGCGTGGTGCTGTTGAGCAAGAACGTGGCCATCGATTACGGGCGCGTGGGTATCCGCTGCAACACCATTTGCCCGGGGTTTATCGACACGCCGCTGTTGGCCGATGTGATGAACGCGATGCCGGAGTTCAAGGCCGACGTACAGCGCGAAACCAAGATTGGCCGCCTCGGCAGGCCCGAGGAAATTGCCGGGGCGGCGTTCTTTCTCGCCTCGGATGATGCGTCGTTTGTCACCGGGCACACGCTGGTGGTGGACGGCGGCTACACCGCCGGCCACAGTCACGGCATCGTCGAGCTGATGGGGCTGGTGTAACGCCCCCGACCGGTTGCGAAGGCGTTATCGCCCGAGCATGGAGCGCGCCACCAGCTCGCGCATGATCTCCGAGGTGCCGCCGTAGATGCGCTGAATGCGCGCGTCGGCGTAGTAGCGCGAAATAGGGTATTCGATGGTGTAACCGTAGCCGCCGAACAGTTGCAGGCACTCATCGATGGTGCTGCACTGCATCTCGGTGCTGGAGTATTTGAGCATCGCCGCATCGTCTGCGGTGAGTTCCCCTGCGGCGTACTGGTCGGCGCACTTGTCGAGGAACGCACGGTTCAGGGCGATCTCGGTTTTCACCTCCGCCAGTTTGAAGCGCGTATTCTGGAAGCTGGCGATGGTCTGTCCGAAGGCCTTGCGTTCCAGTACGTAGTTCACCGTGAGTTCCAGTGCGCCTTCGGCGGCGGCCACTGCCTGTGCGGCAATCCCCAGGCGTTCGCGCGGGAGTTCGGTCATCATGATCACGAAGCCCTTGTTTTCTTCGCCGAGCAGCGCGTTGGCCGGCAGGCGCACATCCTGGAAAAACAGCTCCGCCGTGTCCGAGGTATGCTGGCCGAGCTTCTCGATTTTCTTGCCGCGTTCAAAGCCCGGCAGTGAGGCATCCACCAGAAACAGCGAGGTGCCCTTGGCGCCCTTGCCGGGGTCGGTGATGGCGGCGACGATCACCAGCTCGGCAAGCATGCCGTTGGTGATGAAAATCTTCGAGCCGTTGAGTACCCATTCATCCCCGTCGCGCACCGCGTTTGTGCGAATGCTCTGCACGTCGGAGCCGGCTCCGGGCTCGGTCATGGCCAGGGCGCCGAGCACTTCGCCGGAGACCATTCTCGGCAGCCAGTGATTTTTCTGTTCCTCGGTGCCGAAGTTATTGATGTAGGGCGCCACGATATTGCTGTGAATGCTGTAACCGGTGGCGATGCCGCCGAAGCCCATGCGCGACATCTCTTCCAGTATGGCGAACGTTACCTGCGGGTCGGCGCCCGCCGCGCCGTATTCTTCCGGCATGTCGGGACACAGCAGGCCGGCGGCGCCCAGCGTGTTCCAGAGTTCCCGTGGCAGTGCGTGCGCGGCCTCCCAGGCCTCGAAGTGCGGGGCGATTTCCTGTTCCATCGCGCGCCTTGCCATGTCGCGGAACAGGGTGAGCTCTTCATTTTGCATGCGCTTGTGACTCCGGTAACTGGGGTGCAGGTGCGCAAGTTTGCGGCATATCGGGCCGCGAAACAACGCCGCGCTCGGCGTGCGCGGCAGCAGCGTGCCCAGGGCTGGCGAGCACCGCTGAGAGTGCTACACTGTGGGCCCTTCGCAGTAACCTGACAGATAATCCGAACTGGAGCGACGCAATGCGCGAATACAAGCAGTTTTATATCAATGGCGAGTGGGTGGACCCCGTCACCCCGAAAGAACTCGATGTTATCAACCCGGCCACCGAAGAAGTCTGTGCGCATATCTCGTTGGGTTCTGAAGCCGACGTGGATAAGGCCGTTGCCGCCGCCAAGGCGGCGTTTGCAAGCTACAGCCGCACCAGCGTTCAGGAGCGTGTCGAACTGCTGGAGAGCTGCGTAGAGACCTACAAAAAGTATTACAACGACATCGCCGAGGCGATCAGCGAGGAAATGGGCGCGCCGATGAAGCTGGCGAGTACCGCGCAGGCCTACACCGGCCAGGGCCACCTCGAGGAAGCGGTCCGCGTGCTGAAAAGCTTCAAATTTGAAGAGGATCTCGGCGAACACCGCGTGGTCAAGGAGCCTATCGGTGTCTGCGGCCTGATCACGCCCTGGAACTGGCCGATCAACCAGATCGCCTGCAAGGTGGCGCCCGCGCTCGCGGTGGGTTGCACCATGGTGCTCAAGCCCAGCGAAGTGGCACCGCTGGCGGCCTATATCTTTGCCAAGGTGATGCACGAGGCGGGCGTACCCGCCGGTGTGTTCAATCTGGTAAACGGCGACGGCCCCACCGTGGGTACCGCGCTGTCCAGCCACCCCGATGTCGACATGATGTCCTTTACTGGCTCCACCCGTGCCGGTTCGCTGGTGGCGCAGAATGCAGCGCCGACCGTAAAACGCGTTACCCAGGAACTCGGTGGCAAATCGCCGAATATCATTCTCGAGGATGCCGACCTGGAAAAAGCGGTCACCGGCGGAGTGATGCACATGTATACCAACACCGGGCAATCCTGCAACGCGCCGTCGCGCATGCTGGTGCCCCGGGCAAAACTGGCCGAGGCCGAGGCGATTGCCGCGAAGGTGACTGCGGCGGTAAAAGTCGGCGATCCAAAGGCCGAAGGCACCACCATGGGCCCGGTTGTGTCCGAGGTGCAGTTCAACAGAATTCAGGCGCTGATCAACAAAGGCATTGAGGAGGGCGCGAAGGTGGTCACTGGCGGTCCGGGTAGGCCCGACGATCTCAGCAAGGGCTACTTCATCCGACCCACGATTTTCTCCGAGGCCAACAACCAGATGACGATTGCCCGCGAGGAAATCTTCGGGCCGGTTCTCACGATGATTCCCTACGATTCAGAGGAAGAGGCGATCGCCATCGCCAACGATACGCCCTATGGCCTGGCGGGCTATGTGCAAAGTGGCAATATTGATCACGCGCGCGAAGTGGCCGCACGTATTCGTGCGGGCAATGTGCATATCAATGGCGCGTCCGGCGGTTTCGACGTGCCTTTCGGCGGTTACAAACAGTCGGGTAATGGCCGCGAATGGGGCAGTCACGGCTTCAGTGATTATCTGGAGATCAAGGCGATAGAAGGCTACGGCGCCTGATTCCGCCTGGCTGAGCGCTGATCCCGGCCGTGGGCCAGTTCGTCCTCGCGATCGACCAGGGCACAACGGGCAGCACCGTGGCCCTGATGGACTCGGGTGGTACGCTGCGCGCAAGCGCCAACGTGGAGTTTCCGCAGCACTACCCAAAGCCGGGCTGGGTGGAACACCGGCCCGATGATATCTGGGAATCGGTGCTGAAAAGCCTGCGTGCGGTGTTGCGCAAGAAGCTGTGCCGGCCGTCCGAGATTGTCGCGATCGGCATTACCAACCAACGCGAGACGGCGATGCTCTGGGACCGCCAGAGCGGCGAGGCGCTCAACAATGCCATCGTCTGGCAGTGCCGGCGCACCACCGAATTCTGTGAAAGCCTGCGCGCCGCGGGGCATGAAAAAGCCGTGCAGCGCAAATCCGGCCTGGTGCTGGACCCGTATTTCTCCGCCAGCAAGTACCGCTGGCTATTGAAGAACACGTCCGGCCTGGGCCGAGCGCTGCGCAGCGGCCGCGTGGCCGCGGGTACGGTCGACAGTTTCCTGATCTGGCGTCTCACGGGCGGCGAGGCACATGTCACCGATGTGTCCAACGCCTCGCGTACCTCGCTGATGAATCTGAAGAGCCTGCAGTGGGATGCAGGCCTGCTGGATCTGTTCGAAGTGCCGCGCGATATCCTGCCGCAGATTATGCCTTCCAGTGGCGTGCTCGGGTATACCCGCGGTGTGCCCGGCCTGCCGGATGGCATACCGGTTGCCGGCGTGGCGGGCGACCAGCAGGCGGCGCTGTTCGGCCAGGCCTGCTTCGGGCTCGGGGATGCCAAGTGCACCTTCGGCACGGGGTCATTCATTCTCATGAACACCGGCTCGGAAAAGCTGCTCTCGCGGGCCGGGCTGCTCACCACCGTCGCCTGGCAACTCGGCTCGCAGGCCAGGCCCGTGTACGCGCTGGAGGGCGGCGCCTTTGTGTGCGGTGCCGCGGTGCAATGGCTGCGCGACGGGCTGAAGATGATTCGACGCGCGGCGGATGTCGAAACCCTGGCCACCAGCGTGCCCGACCACGGCGGTGTCGAATTCGTACCCGCACTCACCGGCCTCGGTGCGCCCCACTGGGCGCCGGAGGCGCGCGGTACCTTCAGCGGTCTCACGCGCGGGACGGAACGCGGCCATATTGCCAGGGCGACCCTGGATGCCATGGCCCTGCAGAATGCAGATATTCTGCGCGCGATGGAGAGCGACCTGGGGAAACGCATGAAGCCCCTGCGCGTGGATGGCGGCGCCGCGGCGAACAACCTGCTGATGCAGATTCAGGCAGACGTGCTCGGTCGCAGGCTCATTCGCCCGCAGGTGATCGAAACCACGGTGGCCGGCGCCTGTTATCTGGCGGGGCTCGGCGTGGGCCTGTGGGACAGTCCGGCGGCGGTGAAAAAAATCTGGCGTGCCGAGCGCGAATTCAGTGTGCAGATGACCCCCGCGCAACGGCGCAAGCGTCTCGCCTCCTGGAACGAGGCGATTGGGCGTACACTGCTGTAAACGTCAACCGGGACTGTAGCGTGGCCGACATTCTTCCCTTTCGTAAAAGAACCCTGAAGGACATTCATCGCGGCAATACACTGTGTCGCAACGGCCACCACAAATGGGAAATCGACCAGGCCAAGCAGTTCGATGTACGTGAGGGCAAGCTGGTCACGCGCTATCGTTGCAGCCGTTGCGGTAAGGAAAAGGTCAAGGCACACTAACGGTATGTGAACGCTGCTGGAACGGTGAAGAATGACAACAAGCACTGTTGACGCGCCCGCCCCGGCAGGCAACGCGCCGGCTCTCTTCCAGTGGAGCGTGTTTCCACTGGTGTTGGGCCTTGCGCTCTATGCCGCGTGGCGCCTGATGGACGGTGGCATGCAGCCCGCGCTGGCGGTGCTGTGGTGCCAGGGTGCCGCCGCACTGGCCATCATCATTGCTGAACGTATCTATCCATACCACACGCTGTGGTTGCGTTCCCACGGCGATGTGCGGGTGGATGCCACGCATACCGTTGGTATCGGTATTATCACTGCTCTTGCTTCGCCGCTGGCGGTCGCAGGTGGGGCCTTAGTAGCGGGCTGGCTGTCGAACGCCTTTGGCAGCAGCTTGTGGCCCGTGCAATGGGTACTGCCGGCGCAGATCTTTCTGGCGCTGTTGATCGGCGAGTTCCCCGGTTACTGGGTGCATCGCTGGCAGCACGCGTGGGATGGACTGTGGCGTTTTCATGCGGTGCATCACAGCGCCCCGAGGCTGTACTGGCTGAATGCGGGGCGCTTTCACCCGGTCGATATTCTGTCCACCTACGTGCCCACCTACCTGCTGCTGGTGGCGCTCGGCTGCAGTACCGAGGTGCTCGCGTACTTCGGCATGATCACCGCGATTCACGGTCTGTTTCAGCACAGCAACATGCAGTTGCGACTGGGGCCGCTGAACTGGATTTTCAGCATGGCGGAACTGCATCGCTGGCACCATTCGAAAACCCTGCGCGAGGCGAACACAAATTTCGGCCAGACGATCAGTGTGTGGGACTGGGTGTTCGGCACACGCTATCTGCCGAAAGATCTCGAACCACCGCGCGAGATCGGTATTGCCGATCTGCCCGATTTTCCTGTCGGCTGGTGGGCGCATATCGCGGCACCGTTCCGCTGGCGCAGGGTTAAGGGCGAGAGTGCGGGCAGTTAAACTGCCGGAGTTTCTCTGTACACAGCTAACACAGTAAGCTAGTGCACTGGCATCACTAACAGTGTAGGAAGCAATCTATGAGTAATCCCGTCAAGAGCGCAGGCAACCTGGAAGGCATGGCCGTACTGGTCACGGGCGGTGGCACCGGTATCGGCGCCGGTTGTGCGGCAGCGCTGGTGGCCGACGGCGCCACGGTAACGATCTGTGGCCGTCGCGCGGAAGTACTGGAGGAGGCCGCCACGAAAATCCACGCCGCCGCGGCATTTGGCGGCAGCGTGCATATTGCGACTGGCGATGTCACCAATGAAGACGACGTCAAGGCGATTGTTGCGCAAAGCATGGCGCACACAGGAAAACTCAACGGTTGCGTGGCCAACGCCGGTGGCGGTGGCATGCTTTCCGGCTATGAGGATATGGATAGCGACGAGTTCCTGCGGGTTCTGCACCTGAATGTGCTCGGCACCATGTACTGTATCAAACACACGCTCCCGCATATGCTGGCGGCGGGGGGCGGTTCATTCGTGGGCATGTCATCGCTCGCCGGGCACATTACGCATCCCTGGTTCGGTGCCTACCCCGTGAGCAAGGCGGGGATCGAGGCGATGATACGCAACGCGGCGGATGAAAACGGCGTACACGGCGTGCGCTTCAACGCTATTCGCCCGGGTTTTGTGGCCACCGAGGTGATGGAAATGATTCCGCGGGACAGCGAGGTCTACCAGTCGTATATCGACAACACACCCATGCACGATGTGGGTTACCCGGAAGACATAGGCCACCTCGCGCGCTTTCTGATCAGCCCGGAATCGCGCTGGATCACCGGCCAGTGTATCAACGTAGACGGTGGCCACTGTCTGCGACGCGGCCCGGATTTTTCATCATTCAAGGGGTGAGGCAATGGCATACCGTGAACACTCTCTGAACCCGCATGTGTCTAAGGGCCGCCTGTGTATTGCGCTGGCTCTGAGTGTTTTGCTGTCTGCCTGTGCAGGCCGCGTGGCGCCGTATTCGCCCGGTAACGACCTTCTGGTGCAGGCTTCTCTCGAGAGGGCTTTGAACGCCGAGCGGATAGCCTACAAACGCAACTACCAGGGAGAGTACCTGGCGCTTGACGAGAGCAAACAGTCGCGCCTCGTGCAGCTTGGCACGCAAGCGAAAAAGCTGCAGACGATGCGCGAGACGCTGCCGCTGTCATCCGCGTGCGCGAACAGCAAAATGCGCGCCTATCTGAGAAGCTCCGGCGCCATCTATGTCGTGAGCGATTCGCCCGATGGCAGCGTACTGCAGATGACAGCGGCAGATTTCGCCAGGCTGAATGTGGCCGAGCGCTATCGGGATTTTGAGCGCGACTGCAGCGAGGAGAGCTTCTGATTCAGATCACGCCACCGCGCCGGATTCGCGCAGCCTGGCAATCTCGGTCTCGCTGAAGCCGGCGTCGAGCAGGATTTCCTGCGTGTGCTCACCGTAGCGGGGAGGGTGGCGGCGCAGCGTGGCGGGCGTTGTCTCGTACACCGCGGGATGGCGGACGAAACGCGTCACGCCGCCGCGCGGGTCTTCGGCGTCGAAGATGGTGCGATTGTGCTGCACCTGCGGGTCGGCCATGAAGTCTTCCAGATCATACACCGGTGCAAAGGGCACATCGTGTTCGCGCAGCGCGGCCAGCGCATCCCGCCACGGCCAGTGCGACAGCGCCTCGTCGATCAGCGCAATCATCGCTTGTGAGTTGTGCAGGCGCGCCCCGAGGCCGGCAAAACGCGCGTCCTCCGACAGATGCTCGAGTTTGAGCGCGCGGCACAGGTTGCTGAACTGCCGGTCTTCAATCGGCATGCCCACCAGGTAACCGTCCGCACAGGACCACACGTGGAAAATATCCGGTATCTGGCCAGGCGCGGTCTCGCGCGGCCGGAAGGCGTCGCCTGTCATGACATCGGGCAGGGTCAGTTGCGCGTAGGCGTTTACCATGGGCACGTCTACCAACTGGCCCTTGCCGCCGTTGCGCTCACGCGCGAGCAAAGCTGCCAGGGCCGCTGATGCTGCGGCAATGGCGGTCGCTTTGTCGGCAATGACGCTGCGGATCATCTGCGGTGGCCCGTCGTTGCCCTGGATGTCCATGGTGCCGGACATGCCCTGTATCACCAGATCGTACACCGGCTGCCCGGCGTAGGGGCCGTCCGGGCCGAAACCGCTCACGGCTACGAAAATCAGGCCGGGATTGTCTTCACGCAGCGCCGCATAGCCCAGCCCCAGCCGCTCCAGCACACCCGGGCGGTAATTGCACATCACCACGTCGGCGGTTCTGGCGAGACGGCGAACGATGTCGACGCCCTCGGCGGTTTTCAGATCCACGGATATCGCGCGTTTGTTTCGGTTGAACTGGGAAAAAAACCCGTTGATGCCATCGCGTTCCGGCGGGCCGGTCCAGCGCGCCGTATCGCCCATGAGGGTTTCGATCTTGATGACATCGGCGCCGAGGTCACCGAGATTCTGTCCGGCCAGAGGCCCCGACACCATGGTGCCGAATTCCAGTACGCGAAATCCCGCGCAGGGGCCGATGGATGCATCCGGTGCCGCTGTGTCCATGCTGACGATTCCCAAAGAAAGAACCGCTAAGGTAGCCGCCAGGCTGGCCGCGGTAAAGTGGCGGCCTGTTTTTCGCCCGTAGATGTGCGCGACAGCGGGCAGGCTCGGCAGGCCGCGATGACTGGTGGCTGAAGGCCTGGCCATATTCGACTATTCTAATTGCAGATGCCTGCGCCTAGACTGCGGGCAGAATGCGACGAGCAGGTGTGCGTAATGGTCAGAATGAGGAGGCGAGGGTGAAATTCGATCTGAAAGTGATAAATGGTCTTGTCTACGATGGCGAGGGCGGCGAACCCGTGGCGACCAATGTCGGCATCAAGAATGGCGTGATCGTGGAAGTGGGCGACTGTGAGGCCGAGGCGAATACGGTAATCGATGCCAGCGGACAGATTGTGACCCCGGGCTTTATTGACCTGCATACCCATTACGACGGCCAGGTCTCCTGGGACGCCGATCTGCGCCCGAGTATCAATCACGGTGTGAGTACGGTGGTAATGGGCAGCTGCGGCGTGGGTTTCGCGCCGGTACGGCCGGAAGATCGCAACAAACTGGTGCGCCTGATGGAAGGTGTGGAAGACATTCCGGGCACCGCGCTCGCGGAGGGCATCAGCTGGGAATGGGAATCCCTGCCGGAGTACATGGATGCGCTGGATGCCAGGCCGCACAGCATCGATTTCGCCGTGCAGGTTACCCACGATCCGTTGCGGGTTTACGTCATGGGCGATCGCGCGGTGTTCAACGAGCAGGCAACGCCTGAGGACATCGCGGAGATGCAGCGCCTTACCCGCGAAGCGCTCGAGGCGGGCGCCATCGGGTTTTCTACTGGTCGCTCCGATGTACACCGCAGTGCCGATGGCGAATGGACGCCCTCTTCGGAGGCCTCCGCCGGGGAGCTGGCGGGAATCGCCAGGGCCTTCGACGGCGTTGGGCACGGCGTATTGCAGGCGGTGAACGATTTCAACCTGGAGCGCGAGGGGGACATGTTCGACACCGAGTTCGACCTGCTCGAAAGCTTCGCCGCCGCCAGCAACGGCAGCCCCTTTTCCCTGTCGCTGATGCAGCGCGACTTCGCTCCCGATCAATGGCTGCGCATTATCGACCGCGCGGAAAAGGCGCAGGCGAAGGGTATCAACATGCGCTTGCAGACCGCGCCGCGCGGCATTGGCGTGACGGTTGGGCTGCAGTGCACCTTTCACCCGTTCATTGGTTTTCCCAGCTACAAGGCCATCAGCCATTTACCGTTTGCCGAGCGCGTGGAGCGCATGCGCGACCCGGCCTTCAAGGCGCAGTTGCTCACGGAGAGTTCCGAACCGATGGCCGGTGATGGCACGCCGGTACCGCCGATTGCCGATGCGCTGCTCGCGGCGATCGATTTTGTTGCCGGCAAAACCTTCCGCCTGGGAGACAACCCCGATTACGAACAAACCGCCGAGACGTCCGTCGCGCAGATGGCCAGGGAGCGCGGCATACCCGCACTCGAGATGATCTACGATCTGCTGCTCGAGAACGACGGGCGCGAGTTGCTGTATTTTCCCATCTACAACTACACCGAGATGTCCTACGACAACGTCTACCGCATGTTGCAGCATCCGCAGTCGATCATGGGGTTGTCCGACGGCGGCGCGCATGTGGGCACAATCTGCGATTCCAGTTTTCCAACCTACCTGTTGTGTTACTGGGCGCGGGACAGGGTGCGCGGCGAACGGCTGGAACTGGCCGATGCGGTGCGCCGGCTCACCTCCGATATCGCGGATTACTGCGGCATGACCGACCGCGGCCGTATCCGGGTCGGCCTGAAGGCGAATATCAATGTGATCGACATGCAGCGCCTGCGCCTGTTCGCGCCGCACATGGTGCAGGATCTGCCGGCCGGCGGGCAGCGCTTGCTGCAGGAAGCCGAGGGCTTCACCGCGGTCATCGTGAATGGCGAAACGGTGCTTGAGAACGATCAACTGACGGGCCGTTATCCCGGGCGCCTGCTGCGCATGGGGCGTGCGCAGGAGCAGGTGGCTGCCTGAATCTGCTCGCGGAAACTTTCGCCAGCATCGGCCTCACCCAGATGTCGCTCATCTGGGCGGTGGTGATTTTTGCGGCGGTGATGCGCGCCTTTACCGGCTTTGGCTTTGCGCTGGCGGCAGTGCCCGTATTCTCGTTGTTCATGCTGCCCACCGAGGCCGTGGTGTTGAGTGCGGGTCTTACCCTCGCGGTGAGCCTGCTGACCCTGAAATCCTACTGGGGGCAGTACCCACTGCGGCCCATGCTGCCGATGGTGGGCATGTCACTGCTCGGCACTGTCGTGGGCGCGTGGGCATTGCGCCATATCTCGCCCGAGCAGTTCAAATTGTGGATAGGCCTGGCGGTGATCGGGGCCTGTATTGCACTGGGCTTTTTCAAGCCGCGCAAACGCGAGCCCGCGCCGCTGCTGGGAGCGCCGGTCGGCCTCGGCTCGGGGCTGCTGAACGGGGCCTTTGCGATACCCGGCCCGCCGATCATCATCTACGCCATGGCAACAGAAAATGACCCGCAGCGCAGCCGGGCGCTGCTTATGACATTTTTTCTCTTCTCGGCGATTGTTGCACTGGCATCCTATGCCACCGCGGGGTTTATCACAGCGTACTCGCCCTGGCTGTTCGCCCTGGCATTCCCGGCCATGTTCCTCGGTGACAAGCTGGGTTTCTATCTGTTCTACCGCTTCGGCGGGGCGTTCTATCGACGTGTGGCGCTCGCGATGCTGTTCGCGGTAGGGATGGCGATTACTGCCCGGGCGCTGCTTTAGCCCGCTGCAGGACACCAGCTATTCTCTGGTGAGCGCAATCGCCCGCCCTCGACAAAGTCACCATCACTGTCTAGATTAAGGTGGCAGTCACCACCATCCGAACAATAAGGAGACAGGATGTCTATTCCCTACGCCCGCCAGCTGATCGCCGTGCTGCTGTGTTCATCGGTAGTCGCCGTCAGCGCTGTCGCAGCGCCCGGCGCGGATGAATTAATCGCCCAGGCACAGGAGCGAGCCGCCAAAATCACCGAGTACAGAGAAGTGTTGAACCACCCCGACCAGAACGTCCGTCTGGCCGCACTGGACATCATGCTGAAGTCGGAAGACCCGGTCATGCGGGAGATCGCGTACAACCAGGCCTTTATCAGCGCGGATGAAACCATGCGCGCGGTTGCCCTGAGAAACCGCCTGAAGGACCTGAGCGAATTCACCTTCACGCTAAGCCTCACCGAAAAGCCTACAGAGCTGGAAAAAACCGCTATTGTAGAATATTTACAGGGTATCTATGGCATTGCCATTGATGACTACGATGTCGATAGCGGTAAAATTTCCAAGTTCAATGATGATTCCAGAAATACCGGGCAGGTGTCCGGCACCAGCCTTGTGTTGGACAATAGTATGAAATACTGTCGAGGTGACTTTACACTGGGCGAGGGGCCCACCCTGGTGGGAACTTTCACCTGCACGCACAGCAGGTACAAGGGCACGTACAAGGCAACCGCAAAGTTAATCTGACAGGCTTATCGAATCACAAGACCTGCAAGCCCGACCGCCTCCGTGTCGCCCCAGTTGGAATGGATGCGCAGCAGCAGGCGCCGGGCTTTTACCGGGGCGAAAGCGATATCGGTCTGCTCGTCGCGCATGAACAGCGTGCCGCTGCGCAGCGGCAGCCAGTTCTCGCCCGCAGCCTTGCTTGAAACCATCAGCTCGTAATCCTTGGGTGTCTGTTTGCGGTTTTCGATGCCTGCGGTCACCAGGCGGATGCCATTGAGTGCAACACTTTGCCCGGCCGACAGGCGTACCTCGATATCCACCGGGAAGCCCTCCAGCCGCGCCAACCAGACCTGTTGCGGATTGCTGTCAAGAACGTTGCTCGCGCGGTGTTCGGGCGTCAGTGGCGCCGCGGACCAGTTCACCACCTCGGCGGTGACCGATGGCACCGCGGTGGCAGGGCTGTCGCTGGCAGGCGCCTCGGGCCTCTCTTCGGTGGCGCCTCCGCCCCGCGAGAAAAACGGCGCCACGGTTTCGGTGAGCCGGTCATATCGCAGCACCCGTCCTGTGCCGGTCTCGCCTTCTACAGACATCAGCATTCCCGCAGGCGTGTCGTTGACATACACCAGGCTGCCGCTCATGCCTTTCGCCAGCGGTTCACCGCCCGCCGGTGGTTTGACGCGCAAGTACAGCATATCGCTGTCCACCAGCGCGACTTCCTGCCGTGCCACGCTGCCGTCGCGGCGCACGGTGTGGATGAAGCCCCGGCTTGCGGAAGCCAGCAGCGCACTGACATCGCCCGTACGTCGCAGCGGCTCGTCGCAATAGCGGGTGACGCCCCCGCTGACGCGCATGATGGAAAGGTCGTACCCGAATTCCATGAGAACATCCGCATCGCCCCTGGGAGCCTCTGAAAGGCCGCCAACGACAGACGCGAACAATTCGTCCTTCAGAACATGCGCGGGAGTCACCGCATAGCAGCTTCCCAACCTGTGGAGCAGTATTCCCTGGCCCACTTCACTTGCCATCACGTGAACAGACAGCGGCTGTGCATGGGCCGCCGGGAGCAGGCCTGCCAATACCAGCAATGCCAGGGTTATCCTAGTTAATGTCACGATGGCGGTTGCTCCTCTTCATACGTTGCCTGAGCGCCGCAGTGGCTTGAGTGCGCCTGGAGGGAGTGTCCCGATCGCCCAGCTCGCGTATCCCGCCCAGCAGTTCCGAGAAGATGGTGAGCGCGCCAAGTATGGCAACCAGCACGGCCAGCATTGGATCATACAGGAATCGATACAGCAGCGGCGCGCGCACGTCATAGCCGCCGCTGCCCAGACGCTCCACGCGCGCGAAATCCGCCGCGCCGTGGGCGACCATCTGCAGCGCGTTCACCGCCTCACTGAACGACTCCGGCTCGCCACGAACGAATCCGTCTACGCGGCTCGCCAACAGGCGGCTGTCTTTCTCACTGCGCAAGACCGTCTCGAGATTACCGCAGGCGCTGGAGCGCAGCAGCATGGCATCACCCTCGTCCGCGCCTCGACGCCAGAGTTGCACGCGATCCCCGGTGTCCAGGGCTTCCTCGCCAGCGGTATAGTGGCCGCGCCCCAGAAACTTCTCCTCGATGATGCTGACTGAGCCGCCGAGCAGCAGGCTGTCCACCTGCGAGGCAACGTCCTCGCCCACACTGATATAGCCCCGGAAAGACAGCACAACGGGGCGGGTTTCGGGGCGAAACCGCAACAGGGCCCATGGGCCCAGGGGGTTGGGTTGTTCCCCGAGCGCGTCGATCTCGCCGACGGATCCGCCCTCGCAGGCAAGGCGAACAAAGACATCGCCGACACCGTGACGCTGAATTTCCACCTGCACGCCCGGATTGAGCAGCAGCACCGCGCCTTCCCCGATCGCCTCTTCATCCAGTGAGAACGGGTCGGTCGACACGCTGGTACCCGTCAGGTCCCACTGGGAGTACAGCGGATTGGCAACCACAAAGCTGACGACTTCGGTATCGATATCCAGTGTGAAGATGCGTACGCGCGGATAGACCGCCAGATACACCAACAGCACCAGGGCCCCGAACAGCAGTAGGTAAAGCGACCGCTGTGTCAGGCTCATGTTTTTTCCCCGTTTGGCAAGCTGGCGGCGCCGGGTTACTGCAGCAGCGACCGGTCCGACGGCAGCCGCACTAGCAGTGACTCCGGCGGCAGACTACGGTCGTATTTGCGGCGGTAAATTTTCAGGTTCAATTGCCGGCTGGCCAGGTCTGCCGCCGTGAGAGGCGCCCGGCATATCGCGTCGTATCCTGTCCTGCGCCCCTCGGTGAATCGTCGGCACTTGATGGTCTCGTTCGATTCCCCGCGCATAACGCGCAGAAACGTGTCGGTGCGCGCGGAATTCACGTAGACCTGCAGCGCAAGTTCCCCCCCGGGTTGTTTGCCGAACAGGCCGGGCAGGTAAATCGCCGGCTCGCCGTCCGAACAGGGAAAGCTCAACACGGCGATATTGTCGGGGCCGAGATCCTGCAGATCGTTCACATGGTTCGATTCGTAAGCGACCCTTATCGTGCCGCCCACGCCGGCTGGCTCGGAGCGGAATTCATTCTCGGACCAGTAGCGGCCGTCCCTGGACATTACCTGGATGCACAGCGTGTCCAGCGTATCGTCGGCCCCGGCGTAGAGCGACATGCCGCCATCGGAGGCTACGCCAGAGATGGAAACGCCGGCCACCACCCGCCCGCTGACAGGCACTTCGTCGCTGTGGAGTTCGGTGAGTCTATTGGGGTCTGGCCCCACCAGTTTGGCGACTGGCGGCTGCCCGGTAGCGGCGGATGTCCACAGCACGAGCAGCAGTATCCAGAGTTTGCACTTGGGAACCATCGCTTGCAGCCTGTATGGAAAGCATCCCGGCGATGTTACTACCCGGGCACATGAACTTGCAAAGCGATTCGGAGGGGCGTGCTTGCCTGTCACTGTCCTGTTGACTGAAATCAGGCGTGGTTGGGAGAGTATGCTGCGCGCACTGTGCTAACCAGCCGCGTGTCGGGATAGATTGCCGGCCTGGTAGCGGCTGATGTAATTCTCCCGCTCCAGCCAGCGGATGGCGTCCACCAGTGATTCTTCAAAGGGCCGGAATGACAGTTTCAGATCCTTCTCGGTTTCAGTGTTGTCCATCTTGATCCAGTTGGTGGCGTACACCATGGCCTCGTGGGTGATGGGCATCTGCGGGTCAAACAGGGGCTTGATGGCGTCCATGGTGCGACCGAGCAGGCGCATGGTAATGCCCGGAATCGGCAGGGTGAGCAGGTTCCTGCCGGTGAGGCGTTCCAGCGTGGCATTGAGTTCCCGCCAGCTTACGAAATGTCCGCCCAGCGGGTAGCGTCCCGGCTTTAGCCGGCGAGTGAACAGCGCCCGGTGCGCGGCGGCTACATCGCGTACATCCACCCACTGATTGCCGCTGGGCATGTTCAGGCCAACACCGAACAGGTAGGCGATCAGGCCCGCATGGGGTTCGGTCAGGCCCGGGTCGTTTGGGCCGATCACGCTTGCGGGATAGGTGATGTGCACTGGCGCGCCGGCGTCCTGCAGGCCGCGGGCAAAGCGTTCACACTCGACTTTGGAGCGGCCGTAGGCGTTTTGCGCGGTGCCCAGTGGCGAGCGATGCGTGAGCTTCTTCGCTTTTGGATCATAGATCGCTGTTACGCTCGACACGTGTACGATCTTTTTACAGCCCAGTTCCGCCGCGAGCCCGAGTACGTTCTCGGCGGCCAGCAGGTTGGTCTTGTAAACGCGCTCTGCGTCATCCTTGCTGGTGGACACCATCGCGGCGATATGAATTGCGCCATCGCAGCCGCGCATGGCCTTTTTGACATCGTCCGCATCGGCGATATCGCCCACCGCAATAGAGCGCACTTTGCTACCGAACAGGTCTTTTGCCTTCTGCCTGTTGCGCACGAACAGCGTCAGCTCATGGCCGGCATCCAATAGCGCATGGCAGGTATGCGAGCCGATAAACCCGGTACCGCCGGTAACTAGGATTTTCATCGGTTTACTCCCCTCTGGTTTGCCCGGTTTGTATGTGCTGCGGGTTGAGCCCGTCGATCAAGGTATCACAGCCGGTGGCGCGCGGCCTGTACGGGCGAATGGACGCCCCCGGAAGCGATCCAGTATATTGCCCCATACAATAACGGAAGTGCCAGCGGTTCGCGCCATACACCCTGCCGGGCACTGTGACATGCCATGAGTGACATCACTATACCCATTCGAAAATTCCGGCGCCTGCTCGACTATCTCGAGCGCGTGGAGATCGACGTAAACGCGGTCGCCAGGGCCGCCAACCTCTCGCCGGCGCGCCTCGCCGAGCTGCCGGATACAGTGGAACTCCCCGCCTGGCAGTATTCGCGGCTGTACAAAGAGGGGATCGCACAGATGGAGCTGCTGAACCAGCGTATTCCCTGGGCCGCGGGTGTGGGTAGCGAGGCCTTTGAACTGATGTGCCACTGCATGATCGGGGCCAGAACCCTCGGCGATGCACTGGAGCTTGCGAGCCGCTACCTGCGGCTCACCTATCCTCTACTGGGGCACAGAATGTGCCTGTCGCGCGGGGAGCGCACCGCCGCGATCAGTTACGAGGTGGAACTGGCGGCATCCTCCAGTCTCGTGCCCGAGCACTGGGATCGCGCGGAATACCAGGAGACGGTAGCCAAAGCCTCGGGGCTGGTGGTCTGGCACGCGCTGTGCGGCTGGCTGACGGGGGAGGCGATCCAGATCATGGAGGCCAACATCGCTGCGCCCTATCTGAATGACGATTACTACAACAGTATGTATTCCGTATTGCGCGCGGATATTCGCTTCGACGCCCCGGAGAATACCTTGCGCTTCCTCAGCGCCCAGCTCGAACGCAGAATCGTGCACAACAGTGATTCGTTGCGCGAATTTCTCGATAACGCCGTGTTCCAGCTCATCAGCATCGAGCGCGAACCGGCGAGTACCAGCGCGGCAATACGTTCGCTGATTGCTCGCGAGTTGCCCACCCGCTTGCCCTCATTCAGCACCATTGCAGAATACCTGCACATGTCCGAATCCACCCTGCGGCGCAGATTGCTGCGCGAAAACACCAGCTACCAGGATCTCAAGGACGACGTGCGCTGTCAGATCGCAATCGATAAACTCCTGCACGAGGAACTCAAGGTGGCCGATCTTGCGGAGTTCCTGGGGTTTACCGAGCCAAGCTCATTTATCCGTTCATTCAAGAACTGGACAGGCGACACCCCGATTGCCTATCGCGAGAAAGTACTGGCCCTGTCGGCGTAGCGCCGGTCCCGGCGGCCCGGGAAAGAATGTATAACCGGTCCGGGCATGCTTCTGCGGATGTCAGCCCGCTGGCGAATCGTTCAACCACTGCGCCACGGACGTATTCAGTTCATCCGCTTTGTCGAGCATGATCCAGTGACCACACTCAAATGCCCGCAGCCTGTTGCGGGGGTTCTGCGCAAGCTGCGCCAGCCACTCGGGCGAATGGAACATCATGGGCTTGTGGGTGGCCCAGGCGTAGTAGAACGGGAACGTGGGGTTCACTGGCAGGAGGTCGCCCATGCCGCCATTCACGCCGAACCAGCGCATGGCGTAGGGCATGCTCATACCGGCATGGATGTTCTCGCGGTTGCTCCCGGCCTTCAGGGCCTTTGCCATCAGCCGGTTGATGGCATCACCCAGCATGCGCGGGCAGAAAAAGCTCATGGCGAGAATGCTCTGGTAGGTGAATACCATCAGCTTTTGTGACAGTGAGAGTGAATCCCTGAGTGCCTGCGAGTTCGCATCGCCCACGTCCAGGCCAATCATTTTCTCGACCCTGCCACTGTGGCGCATCGCGTATTCGTAGCCGAACACACAGCCCCAATCGTGTGCCAGCAGGATGACCCTGTCGTCGGCGCTCACGGCGTCAACGATTTTCCTGATCCGCTCGACTACGTCATCCACCGAATAATCGCGGCGGTCACCCCGGGCAAAGCCCGGGAGTGTGAAACTCACGCAAACGTAGCGCTCGCTGAAAAACTCAATCTGCCGCCGCCACAAATCGCGAGTATCGGGCCAGCCGTGCAGCATGACGATGGTGTGTTTGCCGTTGCCCTCGATGCGAACCTCGGTGTTGTCGATGCTGATTGTGGTGTTCATTGCGCTGCACCTCCTGGCATTGCATGGCGGGCAAGATGGCGTTTTAGCGCGCAGCGCAGGGGCCTGTCACGCCGAGGGCGCCTGCCTGCTCCTCGGGCGGCGGCCACTACAGGCACGATTGCAACAGCCGGCGGGTAGTCTCCGGGGTCATCGGCAGCGGGTTGCCCGCGGCACTCGGGTCGGTAAGCGCGGCTGCGGTCAGTGCGTCGAGATCGGGGTCGGCCACGCCCAGTTCGGTCAGGGTTTTGGGAATTGCCAGCGTTGCGTTCAGCTCGACAAGGAATTCGACGAAACCCTCAAATCCGCCAGGAATATCCAGGTAGTTGGCCAGCCGCCGTACCGGTTCCGCAATGACCGGCTGATTGAACCGCACCACCGCCGGCATCACCACCGCATTGGTTGTGCCGTGATGCGTATTGTACCGGGCGCCAATGGGGTGCGAGATGGCGTGGATCGCACCGAGACCTTTCTGGAAGGCGGTGGCGCCCATCATGGCGGCCGCCATCATGTGGCCGCGGGCCTCGATGTCCGAGCCGTTTGCATACACCTTCGGCAGGTTCTCCTTCACCAGCCGCATGCCTTCGATGGCGATACCGTGGCTCATGGGGTGATAGTTGGGTGCACAGTAGGCTTCCAGGCAGTGGGCGAAGGCGTCCAGCCCGGTGCCGGCCGTTACCGGGCGCGGCATGCTGAGCGTAAGCTCAGGATCGCAGATCACCTGGCAGGGGAGTATGCCGGGATGAAAGATGATTTTTTTCTCATGGGTTTGTGAGTTGCTAATGACGCCGGCACGCCCGACTTCGGCGCCGGTGCCCGCCGTGGTTGGCAGCGCGATGATCGGCGCGATACCTTGCGCATCCGCGCGCGTCCACCAGTCGCCGATATCCTCAAAATCCCACAGCGGGCGCGTCTGTCCCGACATGAAGGCCACCAGCTTGCCGAGATCGAGAGCGGAGCCGCCGCCGAAGGCGATCACGCCATCGTGTTCGCCCCCGCGATAGGCCTCGAGCCCGGCGGCCAGGTTGATTTCCGTGGGATTCGGATCGACGCCGCTGAATAGCGCCGCACCGAGCCCGGCGGCATCGAGCAACGCCAGAGCCGACTGCACCATCGGCAGAGCCGCCAGGCCCCGGTCGGTTACCAGCAGGGGTTTGCGAATACCCGCCGCCGCGCAGGCCTCGGCAATTTCCGCGCTGCGCCCGGCGCCGAAACGGATGGCAGTGGGGTAGGACCAGTTAGCCGAAGCGAGCATGCAGTCACCTTGTCGATGTCAGTGTGTTGTTAACGTGCCGGGGCGCCGCTCAGGCCCGCTCGAAGCCGCGTACCCGTTCGTAATCCGTCACCGCGCGATCAAAATCCTCCTGCTCCCATTCCGCCGCACGCACATAGTGTTCCACCACCTGATCACCCATGGCCTCGCGCAGCATGCTGGAGCGGCGCAGTGCCTCGGTCGTCGCGCGCAGGGTGCGTGGAATCTCGCGCGCGCCCTCGGCCTGATAGGCGTCGCCCGTGAAGGCCTCCTCCAGCGGCAGCTTCTCCTGCATGCCCTTGATGCCCGCCGCTATCTGCGCGGCAATGGCAAGGTAGGGGTTGAGGTCCGAGCCGCCCACACGGCACTCCACCCGCACGGATTGTGACCCCGGTGCGACAATACGGTAGCCCGCCGTGCGGTTGTCGATGGACCAGACGGCTTTTGTCGGCGCAAAGGTGGCCGCGCTGAAGCGCTTGTAGGAATTGACATAGGGTGCGAGAAAATACGTGATGTCGTCGGCGTACCTGAGCAGGCCCGCCAGATAGTGCTGCATGGTTTGCGACATGCCGTGCGGCGCATCGGGATCGTGGAACACCGGCGTGCCATCAAGGGTCTGCAGCGACTGGTGGATGTGGCTGGATGAACCCGCCGCCTGTGTATCCCACTTGGCCATGAAGCTAATCGCCTTGCCTTCCTGGAACGCGATTTCCTTGACCGCGTTTTTCAGTATCACGTGGTTGTCGGCCATGCGCAGGCCGTCACAATAGGCGATGTTGATCTCCACCTGTCCGGCGGAGGCTTCACCCTTGCTGTTCTCCACGTCGATACCCGCCGCCTGCAGGCCGTTGCGCACTTTGCGCATCAGGCTCTCTTCCTTGCTGGTCTGGAACACGTGGTAGTCTTCGTTGTAGGCGCTGAATGTGGTGGGGCTTTGATATGCCCGGTCCGACAGGGCTTCAAAACTTTCCCGGAAGATAAAAAATTCCAGCTCCGTCGCCACGGCCGCTACCAGCCCCATCTGCTCCAGCCGCTGGAGCTGTTGCTGCAGCAGCGTGCGCGGCGCATGTGGCACGGGGGCGTGGGTATGGTGGTCGAGTGTGTCGCACAGTACCAGGGCCGTCCCGTCCAGCCACGGCAGCCGCCTCAGCGTGGTCATATCCGGCTTGAGCACATAGTCGCCGTAGCCTGCGGCCCAACTGGTGGCGGCGTAGCCGTCCACGGTAGACATTTCCATGTCGGTGGCCAGCAGGTAGTTGCAGGCATGTGTCTCCTCCCAGGCGGCTTTGACAAAAAACTCCGCCTGGAAGCGTTTACCCATCAGCCGGCCCTGCATGTCCGGCATGGCGGCAATCACTGTGTCGATGGCGCCCTGTTCGACCTGCTGCTGTAAATCCTCGAATGAGAAAGTGCGTGGCATGGTGTCCCTACCCGGTGGTTACTGCCGTTTCAGTGGCATTGTACAAGGGCGTGTTAGCCACACCCCGTTGTTGACAGGCTTGCGCTCAGTATAGCGCTCCGTTGCCTGCTGCGACCGCGGCTCAGGGAAACAGCAGGCTTGGCTCGAAACGCGGCAGGGTCTGGAATACGAGCTGGGGATTGGCCGCCCGGCGAGCCCGCAACCACTCGTGCAGGCGCTCGTTACCCCCGGAAAGCAGCCCGGCGATGCGCATCTCGCCCTGCAACCGGCCGTTAAGAGGCGCGAGCAGGCTGTCCCAGTGGATGAGTATGACGCGCTCCGGGTGCGCGGCCCCGACTGTCTCCTGCCAGTAGTCGGCGCGATATTCTGCCGTTTGCGAACCCAGTGCGCCCACTCCGAGGAACAGCGTATCGACGTCGTAGCCATCCAGCAGGCCGGGCACGAAACCGGCGCTGCCGATCACCAGGAAATCGCCCTTCGGGTGCGCCACGTGCAGTACCCAGGCCTTGCCCAGCTTGTAGTCGTAGATACTGGCCGGTGGCACCAGGGGCGCCGGTATCTCGCTCTGGGTGATCAGTTTGTCCACCATGTCGGGATCCGCGTATTCCAGGTGCCTGCTCTCGAGAAAGGTCACGCGGAAGGCGCCGAGTTGCACCGACTCGCCGTGTTCCACCACGCGCATCCGCTCCTCGGCCAGCCCCAGTCCGCGCCCGATATTGGCGGTCGCCTCGGCGCCAATCAACAGTGCGCCGGTGCGCTCGGCCACCAATGGCGCATCCATGGCGTGATCGTAGTGGGAGTGCAGGGGAATCACCGCGGCGAGTCGCTGCGCGTCCAGGCGCTTGAGGCCGAATTCAATCGCCGCCGGATCGGGCGCCACCTGCCCGAGCGCGATCTGCGACAGGCGGGGGCGGGTGAACCAGCCGTCGGTCATCCACTGCGTCTCACCGTCTGAAAAGAGCATCGTCGAGGTGCCGGCGAAACGCACAGTGACGGCGTCGTCGGGAATCTGCGTGGCCGCGGGTGCGCGCCACTGTAAATCCACCGGTGGCGCCGGGTAGCCGAACAGGTACCAGAGCGCTGCCGCCAGTAGCAGCATCGCCATCGCCGTCCAGCCAACTTCGCGTCTTGTCATAATCTTCTTCCACGGCGGGGGCCTGCCGGGCATATTTCTCTCGCGATCAATAGGTGTATACCAACCCTAGTTCGAAAAGAGAAGGCTCGTCACTTTGCGAGTTGCCCACCTCGTCGAAGCTGTAGCGGTAAGCGGTGCGCACTGCCGTTGAATCGCAGAAATAGTAGGATAAACCTACACCCACGCTGACGCTTTCGTCGCTGCCGGATTCATCGAAGAAGCTCAAAACCTGGCCCGTTTCCCTGTGTACGATTTTTCCGGAGTCCTCGGTGTCATAAAAGTCGTAGCCCAGGTTCAGGTTCAGCCCAAAGCCGTCGGCGACGAAGTACTCGTAGCCGACGGATACGCGCCAGGAAGTAATGTCCTGTTTGCCGCTGGATTCAATCGTTCCGCCGGGTTGGTTGGCGGTGAATCGGCCTTCCATCTTGTCATATCGGCCGTCGGAGCCCGTTGGGATGGAAAGGGTGCAGCGCGCTATTCTGCTGAGGTTGCGCGATCAATCACCGGTGCGGGTAGCCGCGCCGCGCCGCCGGGACACCACCAGCGCCACCAGCCCAAGGCCCAGCAACAGCGGCGTCATGGGAGCCGGGACAGTAGGCTCTTCCATGTCGTCGGGCACGACAAAGAAGCCGGCGTCGTCGCCGTAGGCGGGAACCTGACCCAGAATGATGCCGTTGTTTCCCG
>CAXBLB010000012.1:0-134787 GCA_963976655.1 uncultured Halieaceae bacterium | reverse complement strand
CGAGAATATGGAAAACTGGCAGCATGAAAGTGTCCACTAAAGTGGTAGCAGATCAGCGCCGCTGCGGCAAGCGTTATGACTCTTGCACGCTCCGAGATGACTTACAAAGAATTCAATGAGTTTTGCGGGGCCCTGCCTGCTACCTCCTATGTTGTGCAGTGGGGCGGTTCTCACGTATGGAAGGTGGGCGGAAAGGTATTTGCCATCGGAGGTTGGGAAAGATCAGATGGGTCAGCGGTTAATTTCAAAGTATCTGATCTCAACTTTGATATTCTCAGCGAGGAGCCTGGATTCAGGCCAGCGCCCTATATGGCCTCTCGCGGCCTGAAATGGATTCAACAATTCGATATGTCAGAAAGGCAACTAGACAGTCTAAAGTACTACATCAAGGAGTCGCATAGAATTGTTTCGCTTGGGCTCAGCAAGAAAAAGCTGAGGGAACTTGGTCTAAATCAAGCATGAAAACGAAAAGAACATATAACAAGGCCGGGCACGACCGTGCCTTCGACGCTGGACTCGCTATTCTGCGTTTCCCTCGCCTGTGCCGGCGGCGTTACAAGGTGTAGGATCGAGCGATGATTCTGGAATCGGCAATACTTGATGTAAAGCCCGGGCTTGAAAAAGAGTTCGAAGCGGCCTTCGATATAGCTCAATCTATAATCTCTAGCATGGAAGGCTATATTTCACATCAGCTCCAGCGCTGCATCGAGCGCCCCAACAGGTATTTGCTCTTGGTAAACTGGAACAGCCTTGAAGATCATACCGTAGGGTTTCGTAAATCTGATGAGTATCAAGATTGGCGTAGACTGCTCCATCACTTCTACGAACCGTTTCCGGAAGTGGAGCATTATGAGAGCGTATTCGACTATGCCGAGTAGCAACTATCGTCAGTGCGCCCCTGCGGGGCTTGACGCAAAAACCGCTGCGCGGTTTCGCCGACGCAGCTGTGAGCGTTATAGTGCGAACGCCTGTTCCGGTTTCGACATAGAAAAGACGCTGTAAGGTACATTTAACAACCTAACGTCTCCGTTCTGTGCATTTTGCCTACGTTCGGTTGAAAAGAAACCTCGGCTCTGCGCTATTTATAGAGTGACTATGGCACCAAACATTCGACTTCAGTTGTAACGCTTTTGACCCAGACTTCGTGAAAATCTAACTGCAAAAAGCCCTAGAGCAATCAAAACCAGGCTAGGTGGTGCAGGCACATAATAAAAAAGCGCGCCTGAAGCAGGCTGCCTCAATTGAGCATTTATTCCGGTAAATTCGTATAAATCACTCCAGCTCTCTCGTATTCCAGTCCTGTCGAGCACAGACAAACTAATACCGCAGCCATGTCCGGAAGCACGGCACCCTCCATCAAATTCGCTGGTCCAGGCATAAATTCCCGGGCCACCCGCATCCCAGGTTGGTCTAAAGCCCGAAGCGAAGAATGCGGGAGCCCAAATACTGCGCGCTTCGAAGTATTGAGTTGGGTAGGAACCTGGATCGGGTGCTCCAAAGTGACTCATGAGATCGACGGCGTCGCGAGGTGATGCCCAATACCAGCCAGCCATGTGGTAGCCGTTAAGGGTTTCGTTTCGACATTCTCTTCCTGCACAAACCTCATTAACTTGAGTCCAGCTTAGCCCGGAGAACAAATCAATTTGGGCCCAAGTCCTGCCGTTTTCCTCGATGGTATCGATAATTGGCCCAGCATTAGCTCCGCCAGTTACCAGCAGTAACAAAAACAGTAGTCGCGCCATGCTGGGCATTCCTTCATAGATCAAAAGATATTTTCACAGCTTAGTTCAATTTTGGAATAGACTAACAACGATTCATGCAAATTCCATAAGTATATAACCGTCAGAAGCCGTGATCTTACTCGGACGATTGCTGATCCGGAACGACCGGTGCTGGCACCAAACGGATCAAGAGTTCAGGGTTATGCAGAATAGCAAATCAAGGCTTCAAGGGCGATTCGCGCCGGGACGCGCTGACGCGCGCCCCAGCTTGAAGCATTATGCGTCTGCATCTAGATCAACAATGCATTAGCAAAGAGATGGCGTCGAATGACTGAATATGAATTAGTTGATCTTCTGAACTCCACTGCGACTGTAATTGCTGCGAACGTTTCGATTTATCTCACTATCGTATCCGCCTATCTGGTTGTCGCATATACGTCGGGCAAGAATCTTTTGAGCAGTCAGCTCTTTATTCTATCCTTGCTATTCTTTACAGCGGCTGAATTCTTTAGCATTGGTGCTTATGCCGCAAGCAACCGTGCAAGCTTCACATCGGCTGAGCTGATCTCTCTAGGTTCAGATTATCCTTTTTCGTTTCCGCGTTTAACCGGCCTGTATATCCTCGTTGTGTCGCAGCTGGGTATAATTATGTCTTTCAAGTTTATGTTCGACACACGTGGGGGCATGTCCCATCCGTAGCCCGCAGCACATAAGCATTTTGGGGGAAGTCATGTTTGATCACATCAAATTCGGGGTTAGCGACCTCGCGGTGAGTAAGGCTTTCTTTCTCAAGGCGCTCGAACCGCTCGGTATAAAGTTCGTCGACTACGCAGGGCCTTCAGGCGGTGTCGAAATCTACCCGAAAAGTGAGGAGTCGTTATGCTTGTTCCAGACGGAGGGGAAGACGGCGCCTCTTCACCTGGCGTTCAGGGCCGACACTCGTCAGCAAGTCGATGACTTTTATCGTGCGGCGTTGGAGGCAGGCGCCAAGGATAATGGTCCGCCAGGCCTGCGCCCCCAGTAGCACGCGCAGTACTATGGCGCGTTTGTTATTGGTCCTGACGGGCACAACATCGAAATGGTTTGTCATGAACCAGAGGCCTAACGAGCACAGGCTGATGTGACAAGCTAACGCGTGGCCCAGCTGTGTGAATTAGGCACCCAGACTATATTTATAGAGAATCTAGTATGAAGATGAATTATTTTGTATTCGGAACAAATGACAAGGAAAAGGCTGAGGTATTTTATGATGAGTTATTTGCAGGGTTTGGATTAAATAAGATTCATGGGCAGGGACGAATGACCCTCTGGGGCGATGAAAAGTTCATGTTTGCTTTGGCGGAACCCTTCGATGAAAAGCCAGCAACGAACGGAAATGGAACGATGTTGGGCTTTCATTTAGATTCAGTTGAGGAGGTTAATCGGCTTCATCAACGGGCTCTTGAGCTGGGTGGCGTTAGCGAGGGTGAGCCTCGGGCTCGCTCCAGTATGCATTCGGCCTATGTAAGAGACTTGGATAGCAATAAAATATGCTTTTACACGAGCAATGCTTAGCAGGGCCAAGTTTAACGGACACAAACCTCCGCCAAAATATGCCAATTGCTTCGTAGTTGCGGGCGGCCCCGCCGGCCGACCAATTTGTGAGCCTTATGTGTAATAGGAGATCCGTCCCATGATAACGAACATGTTTAAGTTGTTGCTGACGATATTTATCGTCGGTATGTTTTTCTATAGCAGCTCGGTTTTTGGGTATTCTGAAGGCCACCTGCTTCTTGTGGCATTAGCTGCACTTATCGTTTCTTCAATTTTCTATAAACCACTCACAAATTCAGTAACCAATATATGTAAGGTCATAGGCGTTCTTTCCATGTTGGCGCTTTTACTATTATTGCTTGCAGGAACAATTGGCGGGTCGTTCAATCTTTCCTCGTCGAACCAGGTAATTGCTGTTTTTCTTGGAGGAATATCGTTATTTGGTTTGACGGCATTTTTTTGGTCCGCAAAAACCTGATGTCAGCAAACATAAAAAGCCACTTATACACGGTTCGTCCAAAAAGGCGTGGTCTCTACAGTTCGCTAACGATCGCCTTTTAGCGGAGTGCTATATTCATGACATTTCACGCAAGTCTTGCAACCATCCCGGGGCACTACACTACTTTAGCAACGTTGTATGGCTAGCCTGGCTTCCGCTATGGCAGTTTTTTGCTGGTAAGAAGGGGCCTCAAATAGCCAGGATGGTACTGACATAGAGTAATACAAGGTAGCAAGGGCGCTTCGCGCCGGGACACGCTTCAGCGCGCGACCTGCGTCCAGCGGACGCCGCTGGTCTAATTTCATTATGCTCAGCGTTATGCCCATACACGTCGGAACACTGGGATATCGCCAAAGGTGCCACAGTCAGGGTGTCCGGGGCTCGTTATGTGACCAACCCTATTCGCAGCATCGACAGGCGCAAGACCGCCTGCCGCGCAGAAAGCGTTGAGATGCTTTCGATACCTTACATGCGGTGGCAAGCTGGTCTACATCCAGGCTTTTTGAGATGTATTTTCATATGTTGTAGGTTAACGAGCTGAATTCCTGCAAATGGGGCTCAACATGCAAGATTTCCTCGGACTTTGGAGTGAAGCAGCAAGTACCAGTTTGGGCTTCTTCTGGATGGCCTTGTGGGCATTTATTCTTGGTTATCTGATAAGTAGCCTGATACAGGTTCTGATAACACGGGAGCGCATGCAAAAGGCAATGGGGAAAGATGGGCCTCGCAGTATGCTGCTTGGCACTTTCTTCGGGTTTATATCGAGCTCTTGTAGTTTTTCTGCGCTGTCGTCCACGCGCGCCATTTTCAATAAAGGTGCTGGTCTCGCACCGTCCATGGCATTCATGCTTGCCTCCACCAATCTGGTCATCGAGCTGGGGATGGTGATAGCGATATTTCTGGGTTGGCAGTTTGTAGTGGGCGAGTACGTCGGCGGCATTCTATTGATATTGATTACCTGGCTTCTGATTCGGATAACCCGGCCGCGACGTCTGGAAGCGCAGGCCCGTGATCAGCTAAGCAATGAACAGGATAATCGTGATGATCGGGATATTGGTTGGAAGAAGAAGCTTCTCAGCATGAGGAGTTGGCAAAGCATCGGGCAGACCTATGTCATGGAATGGCAAATGGTATGGCGCGATGTGCTGATTGGTTTCACCGTGGCGGGCATTATCTCCGCAATGGTGCCAGACAGCTTTTTTCAGGCATTGTTTATTGGTTCAGGTGGCGAGAATAGCGCCAACCCCGGTTTTTTTGCGGTTCTGATGCAGGCTTTGGTCGGCCCTGTAGCTGCCTTTTTCACCTTCATCGGTTCCATGGGGAACATTCCGCTGGCGGCCGTCCTCTTCGGCCAGGGTGTGACCTTTGCAGGGGTGATGGCATTCATATTTTCAGATCTTGTGGTACTGCCAGTGTTGCGTATCAACGCAAGTTACTACGGCTGGAAAATGGCGCTCTATCTTCTTGCTTTGATGTTGGTCGCTATCGTCATTGCAGCGCTGACGATGCATTATGCATTGGCATTTCTCGGTATGTTGCCGGATTTTAGCGCTGTGACGGCTCCCGGAGAGCGCGAATTCTTTAAAGTAAACTACCAGCTGGTGATGAATATCATTATGCTCTCTGTCAACTTTGGCCTGGTCTGGTTATGGCACAAAGCCAGGCATGATCAGTCCGGCCATGGGCACAACCATGACCATGGGGGTAAATCCATTACTGACAAGCTTATGTCTGTACTCTCATCAATGGCGTTCATCTGGCTGCTGGGTGGGTTGATAGCAGGGGCCATGTAAGGGTTGGGTCGCCAACCAGTAGGAATGCGAGATGAACAACATTGACCTGCAACCAGTACTGAAGGGAGTTACGCTTGAGCTTCGTCCCCTGGCTCGAGCAGATTTTGAAGCCCTCTATCGGGCAGCATCCGATCCGGCAATCTGGGAGATGCATCCGGATTCGGAGCGCTATCAGAGAGATATATTCCAGAGCCGGTTCTTCGAAGGCGCAATTGCCAGTGGTGGCGCACTGGTGATAGTAGAGGGCGATAGCGGCCGCATTGTCGGTTCCAGTCGATACTACGACTGGCAGCCGGATACAAAAGAGATTTCAGTGGGTTACACGTTCATCGAGCGGGGTCACTGGGGTAGAGGCAGTAATCGTGAAGTGAAAGATCTTATGCTGCAGTATATTTATCAATGGGCGGAGGTGGTTTGGTTTCATGTGGCTGAATCCAATATGCGATCTCGCCGCTCGGTGGAGAAGCTCGGCGCAATACTATCTCACGAAGAAGAGCGAGAGCTGGATGGCAGGCCATTTACGCAGCTTTACTACAAACTCGATGCATCGGAGTACCGCTCCTGACAATGGCTGGCCTCATTAGTTCGCTATCGCCGCGCCTGCGGGAAGAGGTGTACGCATTCTGCACGGTGGATGGCGGAATTGCTGACTACGCTGCTCTCGATCCGGTGGCGACGGTGAAGGAAGATGAAGGGCTGACGTTAATACTGCCGGCCGCGGTAGCCAGAAGGGAAGGCTTCAGCTTTGAGTGCACATTTCGCTGCATAACCCTGATGGTACATTCCAGTTTGGAGTCTGTAGGGCTCACAGCGGCTGTGTCGTCGGAGTTGGCCGCATATGGCATTCCGGCAAATATTGTGGCGGGGTATTACCATGACCATGTGTTTGTGCCGGGCGACAGGGCAGCGGAAGCTCTTGAGTTGCTGGAAGCAATGGCTGGCAACGGGAATTGAATTGCAAATAGCGTCTGACGCGGCGTTGAGAGAGAACTGAATCGTCCAGCGGAGGTCTTGTAGCCAGAATACAGGCGGGCAGCCCGGGTAGCTGCGCCGGGCCTGTCTGGCCCAGACATTAAGGTTGAGGAGGAATCGTGCTCTGCTTCTGTTATGGCTCCAACATGTCGCTCGCGAGGCTGCAGAATCGCGTGCCTTCAGCCCGATGTGTGTCTGTGGCGACTTTGGTCGCTCACAGGCTCAGGTTCCACAAAGTCGGTACCGATGGTTCAGGGAAGGGTGATGCCGAGGAAACCGGTAACAGCGATGACGCAGTGATTGGCGTGGTGCACGAGATTTCCGATGAAGAAAAGCCAATCCTCGACCGAATAGAAGGGCTGGGCTCAGGCTATGATCTCAAGCAGGTTGAGGTCATTACGAGCAAAGGTAAACTGACCTGTTTGATGTATGCCGCCACTAAAGTGGATTCCGCGTTAAGACCGTACCACTGGTACAAAGAGCATGTATTGATTGGGGCCAGCGAGAACAGGTTGCCATCTGAGTACATCGCGCGGATTGAAACGGTTGAGGCCATGGATGATCCTGATACGTCCAGGACTGAGCTGGAGCTGGCAATCTACGCCCGGCGCGAGCGGGCCTAAGCTGTGCCGCGGCCAGATTCAGCTCCCTGCGGGTTCGTCTACAGATCCAGTGCAGGCCTTGCGATTGACTCTGGGATGCATGATGAGCGCGCATGAATACACCGTGGGTCTGGCCGCCCGGGAGCATATATCCTGGCTTGCCGGCATTGAGAGAGCAGCCGCTGAGCTGTTTCCCGCCGACCTTCTGAGGCCTGAGAATCGCGGCAGTACGGTGCCCCACGAACAACTGGAAGCCGCTCAAGCCGAGGGGCGGCTCTGGACAGCACTGGCGAACGGGCAGCGCCCTGTTGGGTTTGCGCTTGCGGTTCGTGAGGCCGGCTCGGCGTTTCTGCAGGAAGTGGACGTGCATCCCGATCATCAACAGAAAGGCCTGGGCCGGCAGTTGATTCGCCACGTAATGCGCTGGGCACAGGCTCAGGAGCTCGCCTGTGTCACGCTCACCACGTTTGAGCACGTTGCGTGGAATGCGCCGTTCTATAACAGGCTCGGCTTTCGCCAACTCGCCGCGCATGAGCTCAGCAACGAACTGGCTGAGCACTTGCAGGCCGAGCACCGCCAGGGGCTCCAGGAACGCGTGGCCATGCAGCTTGACGTTTGCCCGGCCCAACCCAACAATTCGCCGCAATCAACCCGGGAAGATCTTCGATGAAGCTACCGATTTTCCAGATCGACGCATTTGCAGAGAAGCCCTTTGAGGGCAACCCCGCCGCGGTTGTTCCGCTGTCTGAATGGCTGCCGGACGAAACCATGCAGGCGATAGCGGAAGAAAACAACCTCGCCGAAACAGCGTTTTTTGTCCCTGTCCACGACGGGTTTCATATCCGCTGGTTTACGCCGGCCAAAGAGGTCAGGTTGTGCGGGCACGCAACGCTCGCCTCGGCGTTTGTCCTGTTTGAGCTTGCAGCCAGCGAGCAGGACGTCATCAAGTTTGATTCACTCTCCGGGCCACTGTCTGTGACGAGAGCGGGGGGAAGCTTGACGCTGGATTTTCCGTCGCAGAAGCCGGCGAAATGTGAAACCCCCGAGGCAATGGTGAAAGGTCTGGGCAGGGCTCCAATGGCGTGCTTCAGTGGTGATGATTACCTGGCGGTGTTTGCGAACGAGAACGAGGTAGCGGAAATTAATCCGGATCACGGCTATCTTGAACAGCTTGATCTTCGCGGCGTTATCGTGACTGCGCCCTCGCTCGACCAGGATTTTGTCGCGAGGTTCTTCGCGCCCAAGTTTGGAATTCCTGAAGATCCGGTAACGGGGTCCGCCTATACGCAGCTTACTCCCTACTGGTCAGAAAGAACTGGAAAATCCCGGCTCACTGCAAAGCAGATATCGGCCAGGGGAGGCAAGTTGAGCTGTGAACTCAAGGGGAGTCGGGTGCTCATCACTGGTAGCGCCATAAAGTATATGCAAGGCACAATAGACATCGACACATAGCCCGGGGCTTGCGCGTGAATCTGCTCGAAGTACTGATGCTTTTCCTCATACTGAGCACGCTGGCAGCTATCCCCAGCGCCAGCGTGGCATTGGTCGTCACCCGGTCAGCCACCTTCGGCGTCGCCAATGGCATCGCGGTCGCGGCCGGTATCGTTCTGGCAGATCTGCTGTTCATAGCGCTGGTCCTGCTCGGGCTTACAGTGCTCGCAGAAACCATGGGAGGCTTCTTCATGCTGGTGCGATACGCGGGAGCCCTGTATCTGGTATGGCTCGGGGTGGCGTTGCTGCGTGCCGGATCGGGCGGGGCGTCGCTGCCCCAGGTTTCCGGTCACGGTGGAGGCCTGCTGGAGAGTGGTCTTGCCGGCTTCCTGCTGACGCTCGGCGATATCAAGGCGATTTTCTTCTATCTGAGTGTGTTGCCGGTTTTTATTGAACTGACCTCCGTGCGATGGCCCGATGTCGTCGCTATAGCGGTGGTGACAGTGGTTGCGGTTGGCGGTACGAAGCTACTCTACGCGCTGTTGTCGCGGAAACTCGTGCTGATGCTCAGCGCTAACAGGCATCAGGGCCTTACGCGCAAGGCGGCGGGCGCCGCGCTGGTCGGAACCGGAACTTACCTTGTAATCAGGGCCTAGTCGTACCAGCATGAACATTGCGGCTGTGGGCGCCGCAGATTACTCCCAGGGAGCAGTGCATGGTTACGAAAGAAGCGCTTGCCGGGTTTTTCGAGAAAGAGTTTCCGCAGGCTGTTGTCTCCATCGAAAGCGTGGGCGACAGATCCGCCACCCTGCGCAAGCGAATCGGCGACCGGCACCTCAGGCCGGGAGGGACCGTCTCCGGGCCGGTGCTGATGGAGCTGGCGGATGCCGCGCTGTACGCGGCCATTCTTGCCGAGATTGGCCTGGTAGCCCTGGCCGTCACTACCAGTCTCACCGTCAATTTTCTGCGCAAGCCGGCGGCTGACAAAGACGTCATCGCCCAGTGCACACTTCTGAAGGTCGGCAGGAGCCTGGTGGTAGGAGAGGTGTCGCTGTTTTCAGACGGCGAGCTGGAGCCTGTTGCCCATGCAGTGGGCACCTATTCCATTCCACCAAAGCGCACGGAGGGCGGCGCCCATGAGCCTGCAGGGTAGTTGCCGCTGTCGCAACATCCAGCTGCGCTGGCAATGCCGGGATTACGCCCTCTGGCCGCGGGAGGCAAGTTGATGCACCTTGTAGACACCTGCCATACCTCCTGCCCCTATTGTGGCGAGCCTATCGAGCTGCTGGTGGACTATTCCGTCGACTCGCAGCAGTATATTGAGGATTGTCAGGTGTGTTGCCGGCCGATGATCGTGACGGTTGAGGTGTCGGCCACGGGAGAAGCGAATGTCTATGTGTCACATGAGGATGAGTAGTCGGCGCCTTGAACCCCGCTTCAGGTTCATGCTTCTGGCGATGATCCTGGTTTTTGCGTCGGCAGCAACGCAGCGCGTGCTGGCTTCGGAGCCGCTGTTGCAATCGGGTAAAAGCTGGAACGGCGACGCTATCGCCTACCCCGAAGGTGATCCGCAGGTTACGGCGGTGATCCTGCGCATCGAGGATGGAGAAGAGCCTCCGTTTCACTGCCACCCGGTGCCGACCATGGGCTATGTGCTGCGCGGTACGCTGGAAGTGGAAACGCGAGCTGGCGAGAAAGCTGTTTTCCGTGAGGGCGATGCGGTGTTGGAACTCATGCGCACGGTGCATCGCGGCCGGGCGTTGCAAGCGCCTGTGGAGATTATAGTGTTCTACGCCGGGGCGCGTGGGCTGCCGACCACTGTACTACCGGAGCAGAACCTCGCTGCAGAGCATTGCGACATCCCCTGAGTTTATGCCCGCCGTATCTGCTGGCTGCGAGGGAGGAAAAATAATGAAACATGCGGCCTGTGTTCTGATACTGCTGGCGCTGTGCTTGCCGGGCTGCTCTTCCGAGGTGGGCAGTAACCAGTGGTGTCGAAATCTCGAAGAGAAGCCCTCCTCTGAAGTAACAGTGCAGGAGAACGAAGAGTACACGCGGCTCTGCATGTTGAAGCCGCCCGGGATTTAGTCGGTGAGCCGTGCGCTGTTGAGTTCCGATCTGCACTACCGGCTGGCGGCGGATGGACTTCTGCTACTGCACAGCCTGTTTGTGGTATTTGTCATACTGGGCCTGCTGCTGGTGTTTGTGGGCGCATGGCGAGGCTGGCAGTGGGTGCGTTACCCGCTGTGGCGCTACTGCCATCTGGCGGCCGTGGGCTTCGTTGTGGTGCAGGCGTGGCTCGGTCAGAGGTGTCCGCTCACCTCCTGGGAAATGGCCTTGCGCCAGCGTGCGGGGGAGGCGACGTATAGCGGCGCCTTCGTCGCGCACTGGCTGGAAAACCTGCTGTATTATCGTGCGCCGGAGTGGGTGTTCGTCGCGGTTTATACAGTGTTCGGTGGCCTGGTTGTGCTCAGCCTGCTCGCGGTGCCGCCACGCAGGGTCAAGAGGAAAAATCATGCATAGGGTTTCGAGGTGGGTATGGGCGGTGCTCGCATTGCTGGTGATCGCGCTCGGCTGGCCCGCCTATAGTTTCTACACCGAGATAGCCAAGGCGCGCAGCGAGGACCCGAAGGTTTGGGAGGGGGATATCCGCGCACTGGAAGCCCGCGCGCAGGGCCTGTTTCCGGCGGACACGGCAGTGGTTTTCGTGGGCAGTTCCAGTATCCGCCTGTGGGATTCGCTGGCCGTGGATATGGCGCCCGTGCCGGTGATACAACAGGGCTTCGGCGGCGCCAAGCTCAATGACGTGGTGCACTACGCCGAACGTCTGGTGAGCGCTCATCGGCCTCGCGCCGTCGTGGTGTTCGCGGGCACCAACGATATTCACCCCGGGGCAGCCAAATCACCAGAGACACTGCTGGCGAGCTATCAGGCGCTGGTTGCCGGATTGCGTGCCGTCCAGCCCCGGTTGCCCATCTTCTTCATCGCCATCACGCCCTCGCCCATGCGCTGGGACGTGTGGGACATCGCCGTGGCAACTAACCGCCTGATCGCCGAGTACTCCGCCAGCGATGAGCATTTGCATGTTATCGACACCGGCCCCGCATTGCTCGGCGCGAATGGCGAGCCGGACCCTGAAAATTATGTGTTTGACGGCCTGCACCTGAGCGAGCGCGGCTATGCGCAGTGGGTTGCGATGATCAGGCCGCGCCTGCTTGAGGAACTGGAACTCTAGCCGGCGTATTCGCTGTCGCGCTCAGGGCGTCACGATATTGAACTGCTCCTGCGGCTGTTCGAGTAACGCAAAAAAGCGGATCAGGTCCAGTTCGCTGCCCTGCAGTGATACGTCGTCGGAAAACAATATTTCCCGCACCCCCGCCCGGCCGGTCAGCAATTGCAGAAACAGCGCGTGGGTAATGCGCACCGTCGCGTTGGCATCTGCAGCCGGCTTACCCATTGAGTGGTGCAACACCGCGTTCTCCAGGCGCAACACGTGCACTTCATCAAGATCGCTAAACTCGAAGTTGAACGTGAAGCGCTTGCCGTCGGCTGCGGGGCCGTCGAGCATGATGCCGACGACCTGGAAGAACTCCTCCAGTGGCGTTTTGGCCAGTAGATCCACCGCGTTGGCGATGCCGGTGACGGTGTCCGGCGGCCCGCGCCGCAATTCCAGCGCACCGGTCAGGTAGACATCCCGCCAGGGGCCGGATTCGGCCTGGTAGCCGAGCTGTTCATACGCGCGCGCCAGCAACTCGCGCGCTTCGCGGTTGCCGGGCTCGGCAAACACCACCTGATTGACCAGCTCCGCCACCCAGCGGTACTCGCCGCGTTCGAAACTCTCACGAGCCCGCTCCAGAACGGCGGTCGCGCCGCCCATGGCGTCGACGTAGCGCCGCGATGATTCCTCCGGGGGCAGCGGGTCGAGATTGGCGGGGTTGCCGTCAAACCAGCCGAAGTAGTGCTGGTATACCGCCTTTGCATTGTGTTTCAGCGTGCCGTAGTAGCCGCGATTGGAGAAGCTCGTGCGCAGTGCCTCGGGCAGGCGAATCTCCTCGGCGATTTCCCGCGGTGTGAGGCCGCCGGCGGCGAGGCGCAGCGTCTGATCGTGAATGTAGCGATAGCCATCGCGCTGCTTCTTCAGGAAATCGAGTACCGCTTCATTGCCCCACAGCGGCCAGTGATGGCTGCCGAAGTACACCTCCGCCTCGGGAAACAGGTGTATGGCTTCGTCGATATAGCCGCTCCAGCGGCGTGCGTCGCGTACTTTCGCGCCGCGCAGGGTATACAGGTTGTGCATATTGCGCGACACCAGTTCAGCGCCGCAGAAAGCTTTTTTTGCAGGCAGGTAGAAGGTGAGCTCGGCTGGCGCCTCTGAACCGGGAACGTTCTGGAATATGAATTCCACGCCGTCGATAATTTCGCGCTGGCCGGTCGTGTGGATGATGTGCGTGGGCGCGGCGATGCCGGCGCTGCCAAAGGCAGGGCTTTTGCCCAGCCCGGTGTCCACATGGCCGCGCGCGGAGTGCTCCAGTTGATTGCCGTACATGAATATCGCGCGGCGCATCATGGTAGTGCCCGCCAACACATTCTCGCTGGTGGCCTCCTGCATGAAACCTTCGGGCGCATAGATGGGTATATTGCGGCCTGTCTCCAGCACCGCGAGTACGCCGCCGAAGTGATCCACGTGGGAGTGCGTGAAAATCACTGCCGAGACCGGGGCGTCGCCAAGCTGCTGCCGGGCAAAATCGAGCGCGGCGCTGGCGGTTTCCCGGGTGGTCAGCGGGTCGACGATAATCCAGCCGCTGTCGCCGGGAATAATGCTCATGTTGGAGAGATCGAAGCCGCGCACCTGGTACACGCCGTCGGTAACCTTGAACAATCCATGTATGTTGTTGAGCATGGCCTGGCGCCAGAGGCTGGGATTTACCGAGTCTGGCGCGTCGCCGGTAATAAAATCGTAGCTGGGCATGTCCCAGATGGTGCTGCCGTCCGCCATGTTGATCGCCAGCGACTCGGGCGTGGCGATCAGGCCGCGCCGGGCGTCTGCAAAGTCCCGGGGGTCGGCGAGATCCAGCGTTTCGGCAACTGCGGCATTTGCCCTGGCGGTGGTTGCGGTCGCGGGCGCATTGCCCTGCGCCCCGAGCGTGGTATCCGCCGGTGGTGCGGCATCACAGGCCACTAGCAGCGCACACAGTGGTAGCGGGAGGGTTCGCAGTAGCTGGCGCAAGAGGGGCATGTACTTTCTCCGGCAAGGGCGGTGCGCAGACATTAGCAGTACCGTCGGTGTGCCTCAAGCGAGGGCCGCGGCGCGCCCGCCCGCTGCAAGCGGGTTGTTGCGCCAGCGGATGCTTTATACTCTGGGCACCCACCGCACAACGCATCGCGCGGAGAAGCCCATGCAAGAACCGGCCGTCCTGCGGCATGCGCCTGGCAGCGAGTATTTTTTTGCCGAAGGGTGCTACATTACCGAGCTCGCCAACACCCCGGGGGATGCACAAGTCTCGGTGGCGCGGGCGCGCCTGGAGGCGGGGCGCACCACACGCTGGCATCGGCTGCGGGGTATCAGCGAGCGCTACGTGATTATTGCCGGTAGCGGCAGGGTGGAGGTGGAGGGCCTGGCGGCGTCGCCGGTGGGGCCGAACGATGTTGTATTGATTCCGCCCGATGCCCGACAACGCATTCACAACACCGGTACAGGTGATCTGGTTTTCCTCGCCATCTGCTCGCCGAGGTTTACAGCGCAGGCGTACGTTGATGACGAGGATGAGACACCGACGGAAGCCTGAGATCGCGGGCAGTACCCTCAAGCTGAATGGGCGGTAACAGGAAAAGGTAGAACGCACGCGCGGGTGGCTCCTGTGCAGTGCAGGCAATGGAGGAGATGCCATGGCGGACAGGTTTCCACATCTGCAGGACAAACACATCGCGTTCATAGAGCAGCAACACCTGTTTTTTGTGGGCACCGCGGGCGCGGAAGGGCGTGTTAACGTATCGCCCAAGGGCATGGACAGCTTTCGCGTGCTGGATCAGGGCAATGTCGCCTGGCTGAATCTCACCGGCAGTGGCAATGAAAGCGCCGCCCATGTGCTCGAGAACGGGCGCATGACGATCATGTTCTGTTCCTTCGACAGGCAACCGCTGATCTTGCGCCTTTACGGCAAGGCGACCACGGTGCATCCACGCGATGCCGCCTGGAGCGAGCTGGCGCCGTTATTTCCGCACTATACCGGCGCGCGACAGGTGTTCACCCTGGCGCTGGATCTGGTGCAAACCTCCTGCGGTTATGGGGTTCCGTTTTATGAGCTGAAAGGTGAGAGGCCCACCCTCACCAAGTGGGCGGATAATCGCGGGCCGGATGGTATCCGGGAATACTGGGCCGAGAACAACGTGCAAAGCATGGACGCGAAAGACACCGGCATCTTCGATAGCTGAGCTGTCGCGTCTCAGGCAAAAATACCGTGGATGTACCACTGCCGGTTGAGCCGGTCACAGAATACCCAGTAGTGCTGGCCGCTGTCGCCGGTGGCAATGTAATAGTCGCGGCTCACGGCCTTTCTCCACCAGTTGTCTTCGATGCGTTCCGGGCCGTACAACAGCTCCAGCACTCCCTGCCAGTAGAGTCGGCCGCTGTTCTGGCGTAGCAACTGGGGTTCGGGCAGCAACCAGAACGGGCGCTGTGCAGCGGGCGGAGCGGCAGGCACGTTTGCCTGGCTGCCGCTCACGCATACCGCCAGCTCCGGCAGGTGCTCGTCGCGACAGGCTATCTGTTCGACGGCCTGCAGCCCGAGGCGGTTCTGCAGCCTGTCCAGCAGGCTCGCCAATGGCTCGCGCTGGCTGCACGGGCTGAACAGATCGATGTTTTCCAGTTCGCCGGGGCGCAGTTCGCCACACTCCAGGGCCAGGCCCTCGACGCCGCCCGCCAGTTGTAGTTGCTCAAAACGGATACGGCTGAGCTGATACCAGTTCTGCCAGTCGCTATGGCTGCTGGCGCTGCGCACACAGACATCGCGCAGCGTGTGGTCCATGCCGATCAGGCGCCAGGTGATTTCGCTGCTGCGCAACTGGGTGTTGCGCAGGAACAGGCAGAAGGACTGCAACAGGCGCTGTACCGCGGGCAATAGCTCCTCACTGGCTTTTAGCTCGTAGCCGAACCAGTATTCGTCGCTGAAGGTGGCGGGAGGCTGGTAGCTGGCCTGTAAGTCTTCCCGCTGCCCCAGGACCTGTTGCAAAAAATGTGTGAAAGCCCTGCCGCAGCGCCGCCCGAGCGCCGCAGGTGGCAGCGCCAGCACATCGCCCAGCGTCTGCAGGCCGGCGCGGCGCAGTGAATTGACGCTGTCGGTGAAATCGTCCAGCAGGGCCAGTGGCAGGGCGGCCAGGCGCGACTGCAGGGAATGTTGATGCTCCATGGCGATTGTCTCTTTGGCAAAAGACAGCAGCCAGGCAGCTTTGGGGGTGGCCGCCAGCCCATAGCGTACCCGGTGGCTGCGGCTGCCAACCCCGCTTTGTACTTCAGCCAGCAGCCTGTCGAGCCCGCGGAACAGGTTCAGGCAGCCGCCGATTTCCAGTAGCAGGCAATCGCTTCGCCAGGTGTGCAGCCTGGGTGTAATGCTGTAGGCCCAGCAGCTCAGTTGCCGCAGGCAGCGCGCTTCGGCGGCCGTATCCCGTTCCAGCAACTGCATCGCCTCGTCGCCGGCCAGGGTGCGCACGGTGGCGGCACGCATGTCCTGCCTGATGCCCAGCGCGGCAGCGGCGTCATTTGCGCGCAGTACACGCTGTGCGTCGAGCACTACTACCGGCTGGTCTTCCCGGCGTTCGAGACACTCCAGCGGCAACTGCTCAAAGCGCAGGCACAGCCACAGGCTCATAACCAGGCGCACCGGTGAGCTGTGGGCGATATGCCCCGGCAATGATCAATACTGTACATACATACAGTATTGGCAGGGTATGGGAATTTGTCCAATCAGGGCTGAAAACCCGTCGCCTTGTGGCGCAGGAGGCCATGTCATTCGGCATCAGGATGCCACAACGACCTTTGCTTCCAGATGGGCAGGGCATTTCAGCGAGTTGGTGATCAGGCAGGCCTGCTCGGATTTCTCCAGCAGACGCATGGCCTTGTCTTCATCGGTGCCCGCCGGCACGGTGAGCGTCGCCTTCACCGTGAAGGCCACAAACTGCGTTTGCCGCTCCACCCGGTCAAGCTCGCCCTCTGCCGAGGCTTCCAGGTGTGTCCAGTCGAGTTTCGAGGCCCTCGCCACCGCGCGGAAGGTGAGGATGAAACAATCTGCGACGGCTGCCGAGAGCAGATGCTCGGGAGACCACTGGTTGCCGGGCCCGCCGAACTGCGCCGGAGGCGCCGATACAAGCTGCGGCAGGTCTTCGGCCTTCAGGAGCACGTTACTGTCTGTGTCGGCGCTGGCGCTGACTGCGTAAAGATGCGGCAAATCTGCCATGGGTTTGTTTCCTGTGTCGTTTTACGGGAACAGTATATAGGCCTGTTGCGAGAATACTCTAGCAGACCGCACTGTGGCGCGGTTCGTCCATTGCCGGCAATTCCCATAATTGTGGTTGCTCGGGTATATCTTCAGCCGCAGGCAGGTCCACTTGCATACCGTGGTTGCCACCGCGCTGCTTGAGAATCTGCACCCTGCGGTATGCCGGCATGCGCAGGCGCAGGCTGGCAGGCGTGTGCAGGCGCCCGGCTGCCACCGGCCGGAACACTACCGCAAGCGTATCGCCGCTGGCGGCAGCAAGCTGCAGTTTGCGCAGGTCGCCGTAGCGGTAATCCCGCGCGCCGAGCCAGCTGAACACGGCGCTACAGGTGGTGCTGCGCAGGGCCTGCTCCGTGGCCCAGAGCAGGTCTTTCTGGCTGCGGGGATGCACCAGCAGTATTTGCCGGGTATCGATGCCCCGGGCCGCGAGCAACGGTGCGTAGGGAATATAGGGGGGCGCGATGAATACCTGCCAGCGCCCCTGTGCGCTGAGCTGTTCCATGGCGGGCAGAAACAGGCCCATGGCGCCCAACCCGCAGCCATCGCTCAGTAGTTCGATGGTGCCGTCCAGGGGCCAGCCGCCCTGCTGCAGTTCGCCGTTGAGGGTGCTGTAACCGGTGTGCAGGCCGCCCGTGGTGTGACAGGCATTGTTGGCAGAAGATGCCCGGCCGTTGAAACAGCTGCCGCGACCGCGCCAGGTGTCGCTGCGGCTGATGGCCTGTTCCAGTGAATCGTTCATGTGCGCGCCTCGCTCGGTGTCTGTGCTGAGTCTGGCAGCCCGGGTTCTCCCCGTATCAGGGAAACAACCTGTTCCGTGAGGGCTCGGGCAGCCAGTATACTGTATGAATATACAGTACTCGCGATGAAGGCGCAAAACAAGCCTGCGGAAGCTGCCGCAATGGCGCAATGTATTGATTGATCGCTGCGCGCGCGGGAGAGAGAAATGAGCGCAGCGGTGTGCCGGGCGTCAATGCACGCCGCAGAGGGTGGTAACCAGGCATTCGAGCCGGTCCCAGGGCCGCCCGTCGGCGTAGCCCTTGATGCTGCCATCCACCGCAGCGGCCTGGCCGATCAGTTCTGCCAGGGTATTGCTGTCAAGACGCTTCAGGGCCGCCTGCATCAGGGGCACGCGACTCTTCCAGACGTGGTGTGCGCCCAGCACACGCTGCACACTCTGGCCCTGTTCGCAGTCGAGTTGCGCCGCGTACAGTGTGCGCAGTTCCCTGGCCAGCGCCCAGAGTACAACTGCCGGCTCCGTGCCCTCGCCGCGCAGCCCCTGTAACATGCGCAGGCTCGCCACCGCATCGCCCTGCAGGGCAGTGTCGGCCAATCCGAACACGTTGTAGCGCGCATTGTCAGATACCGCGGCGGTGACGCTTTCGACGCTGATTGTGGCATCGGTGGCCAGCAGCTTGAGTTTCTCTATCTCCTGCACCGCTGCCAGCAGGTTACCTTCCACCCGTTCGCACAGCAGTTGCAGCGCCTCGCGCTCGATCTGCAGACCTGCGGCGGCGAGTCGTTGCTCCATCCAGCGCGGCAGATCATGGCTGCGTACCGGCCACACCTGGATGATCGCGCCGGCGCCATCCAGTGCCTTGAACCACTTGCTGTTCTGGGATTGTTTGTCGATCTTGCCCGCCACGATGAGCAGAATGTCGTCGCCGCCGGACAAGGCGAGATACTCGCTGAAAGCCTTGCTGCCCTCCGCGCCCGGTTTGCCGCTGGGAATACGCAGTTCAATCAGTTTGCGCTCGGCGAACAGGGACATCTCGCTGGCGCCCTGGAGCAGTTCATTCCAGTCGAAATCCCTGGCGCTGGCATCCAGTATCTGCCGTTCGTTCGCCCCGGCTTCGCGCGCGCGGGCGCGTATCTGGTCGCAGCACTCCTGCACCAGCAGGGTTTCTTCTCCGCTGACGAGATAAAGCGGCAGAACCTGTTGTGCGAGATGCGAGGCGAGATTTTCCGGGCGTAGCTGCACGCCAGTCAGCCGGCGTTATCCGCGCCCGCTTCGGCGCTGGTGGAGTAGAAAATTATACGGCGCATGATCTGCTGTGCCAGTTCTGCGCGCATTTCCTGCTGTAGCAGGCGAATCTCCTCACCCTTGCCCACCACGTTGCGCGGATCATTTTCCATCTGCTTGAAGATCGAGGCAGTCGCCTGGGTCATGACCTCTTTGCCACGCGCATTCAGCACGCTGAAGTTTGCGCTCATGTTGAGTTCAAACTCGGCCGCGCGCGCTTCGGAGTTGAGCGTGAGATTGCGCTGGGTGAAACGCTCCGGACCAAGCACCAGGCTGTAGCTGGCGGACTGCCGGTCGGTCCATTCAACGCCGTTGGCGGAGAAATTCGCCATGACCTCGCGGCTGAACTCGCTGTTGGGGTTGGCCGTTACCAGCGCCATGCTTTTCCACGAATCCGGCAGCAGTGTTGAGCTGTTGCCCACGCCGCGAAGCTGGAAACCACAGGCGCCCAGGAGGCAGACGAGAGCGATCAACACGGTGGTGCGTAAGTAGTGCGCTGGCATGGCGTATCCTGCTGCGTTGAGGGCTCAGTTGGCCACAATGTTAACCAGTTTACCCGGCACTACAATGACCTTGCGTACGCTGACGCCTTCGAGAAAGCGCTGTACGTTGTCCTGTTCCAGTGCCAGTGCTTCAATCGCTTCGCGCGTGGCATCGCTGGCCACGTCCATGCGGGCACGCAGCTTGCCGTTCACCTGCACGGCCATTTCAACGCTGTCGCGCGTCAGGGCACTGTCATCCACCTGCGGCCAGGGGGCGTCGAGCACATCGCCGTGGCCTCCGAGCTGTGTCCAGAGAACGTGGCTGATATGCGGTACCACCGGGCACAGCATCACCACCGCCGCGCGCAGGCCTTCGTCGAGCACTGCGCGGCTGGCGTCTGCGTCGTCCAGTTTGCCGAGTTCGTTACACAGCTCCATGATCGCGGCGATGGCGGTGTTGAAAGTCTGCCGGCGCCCGTAGTCGTCGCCGACCTTGGCAATAGTCGTGTGGATTTTTCTGCGTGCGTCCTGCTGTGTCGCGTCGAGTTCCGCGGTATCCAGCGCCGGCGCCGAGCCCCGGGCTGTATGGCTGGCCGCGAGTTTCCACAGGCGCTTGAGAAAGCGGTTGGCCCCCTCGACACCGGAATCGGACCACTCCAGCGACTGGTCCGGCGGCGCGGCAAACATGCTGAACAGGCGCACGGTGTCGGCGCCATAGCGGTCGATGAGCGCCTGCGGGTCCACGGTGTTGCCCTTCGACTTGGACATCTTGGCGCCGTCTTTCAGCACCATGCCCTGGGTGAGCAGGCGCTTGAACGGCTCGTCCGAGTGCACCAGCCCTTCGTCGCGCAGCAATTTGTGGAAAAAGCGCGCGTACAGCAGATGCAGAATGGCGTGTTCGATACCGCCCACGTACTGGTCTACCGGGGTCCAGTAGTCTGCCTCGGCGTCGAGCATCGCTGTGTCGTTGCCGGCGCAGGCGTAGCGCGCGTAGTACCAGGACGATTCCATGAAGGTATCGAAGGTGTCGGTTTCGCGTGTGGCGGGCCCGCCACAGCCGGGACAGGTCGTTGTGTAGAACGCGGGCATCTGCTTGAGCGGCGAGCCCACGCCCTCGAAGGCCACGTCGGTGGGCAGCACGACGGGCAAATCCTGCTCCGGTACCGCCAGCGCGCCGCAGCTCTCGCAGTTGATAATCGGGATGGGCGCGCCCCAGTAGCGCTGGCGCGAGACACCCCAGTCACGCAGGCGGTAATTCACCGCGCGGCTGCCCTTGCCGAGGGTTTCGAGGCGATCGGCGATGGCGTCGAAGGCGCCCTGGAAGTCGAGGCCGTCGAATTCGCCGGAGTTGATGGTGGTTACGCCGGTTTTATCCGCGTACCAGTCCTGCCAGTTGGCGGTGTCGTAGTGATAGCCGGGGCTGGAATCTCCGTCGCGCGCTTCGCCCTGTTTGTCGATCACCTGCACGATCGGCAGGTCGTACTTGCGGGCGAATTCAAAATCCCGCTCGTCGTGGGCGGGCACTGACATCACCGCGCCTGAGCCGTAGCTCATGAGCACGAAATTGGCGACCCACACGGGCACGGGCTGGCCGGTGAGGGGATGCGTGGCGGTCAGCCCGGTATCCATGCCCTGCTTATCCAGCGTGGCCATGGCTTCTTCCTTTACCGGCGTGTTGCCATGTCGGGCGATGAAAGCGGCCAGTTCCGGCTTGTCCCGCGCGGCTGCCTGCGCCACCGGGTGCTGCGGCGCAACGGCCAGGTAGGTGGCGCCCATCAGCGTGTCCGGCCGGGTGGTGTACACCTTGAGCGGCTGGCCGTCCAGATCGAACTCCAGATCGACGCCTTCGGAGCGGCCAATCCAGTTGCGCTGCATGGTACGCACCTGCTCTGGCCATTCATCCAGCGTATCGAGGTCGGCCAGAAGCTGATCGGCGTAGGCGGTGATGCGGATGAACCACTGGTCGATCTCGCGGCGCTCCACCGGGTTGTCGCAACGCCAGCAGCAGCCGTCCACCACCTGTTCGTTGGCGAGTACCGTCTGGTCGGTCTCGCACCAGTTCACCTCGGCCTTTTTGCGGTACGCCAGCCCTTTCTCGAACAGCCGTGTGAAAAACCACTGCTCCCAGCGGTAGTAATCGGGATCGCAGGTGGCGATCTCCCGGCTCCAGTCGTAGGCGAAGCCGAGCCGCTGCAGTTGCGCGCGCATGTAGTCGATATTCTGGGCGGTCCAGGCCGCGGGCGGCACCTTGTTGGCGATGGCGGCGTTTTCCGCCGGCAGGCCAAACGCGTCCCAACCCATCGGTTGCAGCACGTTCTTGCCCTGTAGACGCTGATAACGCGCGATAACATCGGCGATCGTGTAGTTGCGCACATGGCCCATGTGCAGTTTGCCGCTGGGGTAGGGGAACATCGCCAGGCAGTAGAATTTCTCGCGTGCATCGTCGGGTTGCACGCCGAAACTGTTGTTGCTGAGCCAGTGTTTCTGGGCGGCTTCTTCGAGTGCCTTGGGGTGGTAGTGCTGCTCCATCACGGTGTGTGCGCCATGTTGTTCGGGTTCACAGGAGAGCCACACGGGAACGGGTTCGCAGGCGGCAAAAAGAAGCGGGATTCTAGCAGTAAAAAGGCGGAGCTGCGATGCTTCGACCCGGTCGCCGGGTGCCCGCCAGAGCCCGGGCGTTAACTTTCAGGCCGCAGCTTCCGGGGCTATTTCCTTGTCTTACATCATGGCGAGCCCGCTGCAGGGTGACTACACTGGGAACATGCGCAAGACCAGCGACCTCATTTGGCAGGACGCGCAGCATCAGGTGCTGTTTGAGATACTGGATGACATCCGCCGGCCCGATGCCGATCAAAACGTGCTCTTGCGGCTGATGGATTACACCGAAACGCATTTTCTGCTCGAAGAGCAATATATGGCGGAGCTCGACTATCCCGAGATGGAGGAACACGTCGCGGCCCACAATGTGTTTCGCGAGGAAATCCGCCAGGCGATCGACGCCCAGGAAGAGATGGACGATGTCTTTCGCGAGATTATCGGCACCTTCCTGACGGAGTGGCTGAAGCGCCATGTGTTTGGTATCGACAAGAAGCTCGAGGAGCACGTGCTGGCCAGCGGCAGGCAGTAGCGCCAGCAGCGGCCGCGCGGTGTCTGGCGAAAGGAGCCCCGGCGTGCGGATATGAACTCACCCGCGGGCGACTTCAGCTTTCTTCTCGCCAGAACCCCAGATACATCAGCACCATCATTGCCAGCGTGGCGAAGCAGCCCACGATGATTGGCAGCGTCCCGAAGCTGCTGAACGGTGTATTGCCCAGCATTACCTCTGCCTCGCCGGTCAGCGTGGTCTGCACAAAGCGTTCGCTCTGCGCCACAATCCGGCCCTGGTGATCGATGATTGCCGAGACGCCGTTGTTGGTGGCCCGCAGCACGTAGCGGCCGTTCTCGCGTCCTCGCATCTGCGCAATCTGCAGGTGCTGCAGAGGCCCGATGGAATTTCCGAACCAGGTGTCGTTGCTGACCGTTATCAGGAGGTCTGCATCGCGCGCGGCGCGCGCCACCAGCTCGCTGTAGACGATCTCGTAGCAGATGAAGGGCGCAACACGGTAGGCGCCCGCGCGCAGCGGTTGCTGTCCTTCCTCGCCGCGGCTGAACGCCGACATCGGCAGGTCGAAAAATGCGATCAGGCCCCGGAGATACTTTTCCAGAGGCACATACTCGCCAAAGGGCACGAGGCGTTGTTTGTGGTAGACGCCGGTGCCGTCGCCAAGCGCCACAATGCTGTTGTAGTAGGGCGCTCCGGGCTCGGCGCGATAGGGGATGCCGGTAATCAGCGTGGTGCGCGCCGTCCCGGCACGCCGCGCCAGCGGCGTGAGAAAGCCCTGCGCCTGCTGGAAAAAATTCGGCACAGCCGACTCTGGCCAGATAATGATGTCGTTGCCGAGCTGCGGGGCGGTGGCCTCCTCAAGTTGTCGCAGGATGGGACGGTAGTAGCGGTTATCCCATTTGTGCTCCTGTGGCACGTTGGGCTGGATGATGGCGACCTGCAGGGGTTCTTCGCTGGCGCGCGCTACCCATTGAGTGGGCTTGAGCACCGCGCCGCCGCCCCACAGGGTGATCACCGCCACGGCATAGGTGGTACAGGCCACCGGTTGCCGGCTGCGCCACGCCAGGAACAGGCAGGTGCCGGTAATTGCGGTAATGAACGACAGCCCGAAGACGCCGGTGACCGGCGCCCAGCCCGAAATCCACGTGTTGAGATGCGCATAGCCCAGGTACAGCCAGGGGAAGCCTGTCAGCAGCCATTCGCGCAACCACTCAAAGATCACCCACAGAGCGGGAAAGCCAACCAGCATGCCACCCGGCAGCGGGCGCACGAAACGTACGTAGCACCAGGCGAACAGGGCATGCAGCAGGGCGAGGCCTGCGCAAAACGCCACCGTGAGCGCCGCCGCCAGCGGGACGCTCGCGTGGCCGTGGACATGAATGCTGACAAATACCCACGACACACCCGTACCGAACATGCCCAGGCCGAACAGCCAGCCGCGCCACAGGGCCTGGCGCAGGCTGCAGGTACACAACAGGTAGGAGTAGAGCGCACAGCTCAGGATGCCTGCCGGCCACAGGTTGAATGGCGCCAGCGACAGCGTCACCAGGGCGCCGGAGAAGGGCGCCAGCGTGAGTATCAGCCACGGGTTGAGACCGGTTGCTGCGCGCAAGGGGTGTCCTCAGCCTGAGAGCGGACGCATGCGCAGGCTGTGGATCTTGCGCTGGTCGGCGTTGACTACCTTGAACTCAAAATCCTCGATGGTGGCGACTTCGTTACGCGTGGGCATATGGCCGAAGGCCTGTATCACCAGGCCGCCAATGGTATCGAATTCTTCATCGCTGAAGTTGCTTTTGAAGTACTCGTTGAAGTCATCGATGGGCGTGAGCGCTTTTACCAGAAAATCATCGCTGGAAATCTTGCGGATAAAACCGTCGGACTGCGCGTCGGTCTCGTCCTCGATTTCGCCGACGATCTCCTCGAGCACGTCTTCTATTGTCACCAGCCCGGCGACGCCGCCGTATTCGTCGATCACGATCGCCATATGGTTGCGGTTCTCGCGGAACTCACGCAGCAGCACGTTGAGACGTTTGCTTTCCGGGACGACCACGGTAGGGCGCAGCAGATCTTCAATGCGAAAGTCAGAGTGATCCGGTTCCAGAATCTGCGGCAGCAGATCCTTGGCCAGCAAAATGCCGAGCACGTCGTCCGGGCTCTCGCCGATCACGGGGTAGCGTGAGTGTGCCGAACTGATGATCTGCGGCAGAATCTCCTTCAGCGTGCACTCGGCCTTGATCACTCTCATCTGCGCGCGCGGCACCATGATGTCGCGCGCCTGCATGTCGCTGACCTGCATGGCGCCTTCCATGATGCTGCGCGCGTCTTCGTCGATCACCTCATTCTCTGCCGCCACAATCAGCACATCTTCGAGATCGCGACGATTGCGAGGTTCGGAGGAGAACAGCAGGCTGAACTTGTCAATCCATGAGCGGTCCCGCGCATCGCTGCCCGATCGATCTTCGCTCATGACACAACCTGTTCTGCAATGCGTGTTTTGGCGTAGGGGCAGTCGAAATCCAGACCGCGCAGGATGACGCTTTCAAGCGCTTCCATGGTCCTGGCGTCCGCCTCTTCGAGATGGTCATAACCCAGCAGGTGCAGGGTGCCGTGCACCGTCATGTGGGCCCAGTGCGCGGCGAGGGTTTTACCCTGCTCGGCGGCTTCCCTGCGCACCACAGGCGCACAGATAACAATATCGCCCAACAGCGGCAGTTCCAGCTCTGCCGGGAGATCTGCGGGAAATGAGAGAACGTTGGTCGCCCCGCTTTTAGCCCGGAAGCTGGTGTTCAGATGCGTCATTTCCGGGCCGTCCACCAGGCGCACGGTGAGCTCGGGAGCAGCGTGCCGTGCCTGCAAACGGGCGCTCTCGGGTACGCCTGCGAGTGCCGCCGCTACCCAGCGGCGTATGTCTTCCTCCTCTGGCACGGGTTCGGCAGTGGCGCTCTGGATGTCTACCTGCGGGTTCATAATTTGCTCTTGTCCAGCGGCGTTGCCTTGTCTTCGGCGCGGTCGTAGGCCTCCACGATGCGCTGCACCAGCGGGTGTCGCACGACATCCTTGTTGCCGAAATAGGTAAAGCTGATGCCGTCTACACCGTCGAGGATATTGCTGACATGGGTCAGGCCGGATTGTGTGCCGCGCGGTAAATCGATCTGCGTTGCGTCGCCGGTGATCACCGCCGTGGAACCGAAGCCGATGCGCGTGAGAAACATTTTCATCTGCTCACGGGTTGTGTTCTGCGCCTCATCCAGAATGATGAACGAGTTGTTCAGCGTGCGCCCGCGCATGAACGCCAGCGGCGCCACTTCCAGCACGCTGCGCTCGATGTATCGATTGACTGTTTCAAAGCCGAGCATTTCGTACAGGGCATCGTACAGCGGGCGCAGGTACGGGTCGATTTTCTGGGCGAGATCACCCGGCAGAAAACCCAGCTTCTCGCCGGCCTCTACCGCCGGGCGCACCAGCAGGATGCGTCGCACGCGCTCTTCCAGCAGGGCCTCCACGGCGCAGGCCACGGCGAGATAGGTTTTGCCGGTGCCGGCCGGACCGATACCGAAGTTGATGTCCTGCTGCTTGATGGAGCGCACGTAGGACTGCTGGTTGCGGCCACGCGCCTTGATTGAGGCGCGCTTGGTGCGAATAATCTGCAGGGCTTCCACCGGCGCCTCCAGCGGCGCATCGGCGAGATTCTCAAGGCCGGACTGCTGTAACTGCAGATGTAGCGATTCCGGGCTCAGGCCCACGCCCTGGCAGATATCGGCGTAGAGGTGCACCAGCAGGCGTTCAGCCATAACCACACTGGCCGCGGGGCCCTCCAGCACAAACTGGTTGCCGCGCGCAGACAGGCGGATACCCAGGCGCTGCTCGATCTGCCGCAGGTGGCCGTCCAGATGGCCGCACAATATGGCCAGGTGGCGCGCGTCATTGGGTTCCAGGGTGAGGGTACGTCGCGTCGACGGGGTCGTCTGCGTTTCGGGGGGAGGCTCGTTGTTCAATGTGTCCTGTCGCCCGCATCGGGCCGTTTGCGTAGAGTTAAGGATAACCGGGTTTTCATTGCCGTCAACCGTCGGCGGCAAGGTCGTAGCGCTGTGCCAGCACACCGCGCAGAGAATTGGGCAGGGCTTCCTGAATCTCGACCTCTACAAACTGGCCGATGAGGGAATGCTCGTCGCTGCGGAAGTTCACCGGGCGGTTGTTTTCGGTGCGTCCCTGAAGCTGGCCGGGATCTTTTGTCGCGACGCCTGTCACCAGAATCCGCTGCGTGCTGCCCAGCATGGACCGGCTGATGGCGCTGGCCTGCTGCCCGATGCGGGTTTGCAGAATCTGCAGGCGCTGCTTTTTTACCGCTTCCGGGGTGGTGTCGGCTAACTCGGCGGCCGGTGTGCCCGGGCGCGCGCTGTAAATGAAGCTGAAGGAGGCGTCGAAACCCACATCCTCCACCAGCTTCATGGTAGCGGCGAAATCCGCGTCGGTTTCCCCGGGAAAGCCGATAATGAAATCCGAGGAGATGCTGATATCGGGCCGCACTGCGCGCAGGCGCCGAATGCGTGATTTGTACTCGAGCGCGGTGTGGCCGCGTTTCATGGCCGCGAGAATGCGATCGGAGCCGCTCTGCACCGGCAGGTGCAGGTGATCCACGAGCTGCGGGATATGGGCGTAGGCGTCGATCAGCGCATCCGAGAACTCGACCGGGTGCGACGTGGTGTAGCGGATGCGTTCGATGCCGGGCACTTTGGCCACCAGGTGCAGCAACTCGGCAAAATCGACGATGTCACCTTCGTGATCAGGGCCGCGATAGGCATTCACGTTCTGCCCGAGCAGGTTGACCTCGCGCACGCCGCTCTGCGCCAGATGGTAGATCTCGGCGATCACGTCGTCGACCGGCCGTGAGACTTCCTCGCCACGTGTATAAGGCACCACGCAGAACGTGCAGTATTTGCTGCAGCCCTCCATCACCGAGACAAACGCGCTGGGGCCGTCGGCTCGGGGCTCGGGCAGGCGGTCGAATTTTTCAATCTCGGGAAAGCTGACATCCACAACGAGTGTGCCGCCCGGGCCGCGCTGCTCCAGCATCTCGGGCAGACGATGCAGCGTCTGGGGGCCGAACACCAGGTCCACATAGGGTGCGCGGCGGCCGATTTCCGCGCCTTCCTGGCTCGCCACGCAGCCGCCAACGCCGATGATGAGGTCGGGGTTTTTCTGTTTCAGCTGTTTCCAGCGGCCGAGCTGATGAAACACCTTCTCCTGCGCTTTTTCCCTTATAGAACAGGTGTTTAGCAGCAGTACGTCGGCGTCTTCCGGGTTTTCGGTGGGCACCATGCCGTGACTTCCGGACAGCAGATCGCGCATCCGTGACGAGTCGTACTCGTTCATCTGGCAGCCATGGGTCTTGATGTAGAGTTTTTTGCTCACCGCTTCGCTTGGCAGACACTGCCGCCGCTTGCTTGAAAGGGGCGAGGATTATACCGACAACACCGGTTCAAACCTAGTACGTGGGCGACATGGGCTGGTATTCTGTGAATGCGGTGATAAGATTGCCCGCCCCTGCAATCGGAGGTCGGTGCGCCCCGCCTCTTTGTGGGGCGAAACGCGAGGAAATGATGTCTAACCAATCGGTCTACAAGGTAATTTTCCAGAACGGCAGCCAGGTGTTCGAGATTTTCGCACGGCAGATTTATCAGAGCGATATGTGGGGTTTTATTGAGGTCGAGGAGTTCGTGTTTGGTGAACGCTCGCAGATTCTGGTAGATCCCAGCGAAGAGAAGCTGAAGAACGAGTTCAGCGGTGTGCGCCGCAGTTATATTCCCATGCAGGCGATTATTCGCATCGACGAGGTGGACAAGGAAGGCAGTGGAAAAGTCTCCGAATCTGTTCCCGTGGAAGGCAATGTCACCAGTTTTCCCTACCTGGGCATTCCCCCGGGCCATCAGGGCAGGGAAGAGTAGGTCACCCGCGGTGCCCCTGAGAGCGCTTGCCTGTCTGTTTGCGCTGGCTGGGTGGTCTGCAATCCTGCTTCCCGGCCCGGCACAGGGCAGCGTGGTGCCGAGCGACACGATCTCCCTGTTGAACGGTGCCGAGTACTTTGAGCGGTACTGCACGGAATGCCATGGCTGGGACCCCTCCGAGCAATACGAGTCACTCTACGGTGAAGACCCGATAGACGAGCCCGACCCGCTGTTTGCCTCTGAGCAACCGGCCGCCCCAGAAAACATTCTTCCCGCGCAGAAACCCATTGACGACTGGCCCGAGTGGGCGGGTCCGCCGCCGGAAGAAGACAGCGTGGACCCGGAAGTCCGGGACGAGGTACTGTCGGATCTGGTCTCGGCTATCGATGAGGTTTATGGCGAAGACACCCAGAGCGACAACTGGAATCTGATCGACGAGGATCCGGAATTCAGTGACGCGAGCGATGTCGATGCCATTGAGGAGTCTTTTGGCGACGCGCTGGAGGAAGAAGAAGGCCCCGAGCGTATGCCGGGTGCGACCGATCTCACCGACCCCGGTAGTTATCTGCTGGGCACCACTGAGGCAGACCTGTACTACCACATTGCCAATGGCACCGGCGCCGGTATGCCGGGGTTTCTGTCGCAACTGGGGAGTGAGGAAGCTGTGTGGGATGTGGTCAACTACATCCGCAGCCTGTGGGGAGAAGACTGGGTCGATTAACCATCAGGCCCGGGCCGCCAGCCATCAGGTCTGAGCCGCCAGCCGCTGCCGCACCGTCGCGAGCTTCACACACACCACAAAGGCCTCTGCCGCGGCCGCCACGTCCTCCAGGGAGGGGAAGGTGGGCGCGAGCCGGATATTGCTGTCTTCGGGGTCTTTTCCATAGGGGAAGGTTGCACCGGCCGGGGTAAGCTTCACGCCGATCTCCGCCGCCAGCCCCACCACTTCCGTCGCCAGGCCGGGCAGCGTGTCAAAGGAAATGAAATAGCCCCCTTGCGGCGCCAGCCAGCGGCCCATACCGGTGCCGGCGAGTTCCGCATCCAGGGTCTTGAGCACCTGTTCAAAACGCGGCCGGATGAGCGCCCGGTGCGCGAGCATGTGCTGTGCGAGCGTGTCGGCATCACTCAAAAAACGCACGTGGCGCAACTGGTTCACCTTGTCGGGCCCGATGGTCTGGAAACCCAGGTGTTGTTTGTACGCGTTCAGGTTATCCGGGCTGGAGGCCATGAAACTGACGCCGGAACCGGCGAAAGTGATTTTCGAGGTGGAGCCAAACTGGAACACACTATCCAGCGTGCCCTGACGTTCGCAGGCCGCGCGTAACGAGGCCAGTACCGGCGCGTCGTCATCCAGTGTATGCACGGCGTAGGCGTTGTCCCACATCACCAGGAAATTCTCGCTGGCGATGCGGCCGAGGCCCGCTATGCGCTCCACAGTCTCATCACTGTACACACAGCCAGTGGGGTTGGAAAAGCGCGGCACGCACCAGATGCCGCGAATGGTCTCGTCGCTGGCCAGCAGTGACTCGACCTTGTCCATATCGGGCCCGGTGTCGAGCATGGGTACGCTGAGCATTTCAATACCCAGGTGTTCGCAGATGGCGAAGTGGCGATCGTAACCGGGAGCCGGGCAGAGAAACTTCACGCTCTCGGAGTTTCCCCAGGCAGAGGCGGGACCCCTGAGACCGACCGTGAGCGCAAACTCGATCACGTTGTACATCAGGGTCAGGCTCGCATTGCCGCCTATCAGGACTTCCGCAGGCGGCACGTCCAGCACCTCTGCGAACAGCTCCCTGGCCTCCAACAGGCCCTCCAGACCGCCATAGTTGCGCACGTCCGTGCCGTCCTGTGCGCGGTAATCACCGGCGAGAATGCCATCCAGCGCGGCCGACAGCGCCAGCTGCTCAGTGCTTGGCTTGCCTCGCGTGAGATCCAGTGCCAGCGCGCGCTGTCGCAGCGCCTCGTAGGCCTGTTCAAGTGAATCGAGGGCGGACGCGAGATCGGCGTCGGTGAATTGATCAATATGCACGGGTGTGTCCTCTTGCTGCTGGCGCGTTGGCGTTTCAAGGCGGGAAGTATACCGCCACATGGGTCCGCTTGCCGCGCTTGAAATCTCCACCGTCGGCCGCATAGTAAGACCATGAAGCCTCGACAGCGGGATCAGGGAACCATGACGGAACAGGAGCAGACGGCTGACCCGGAAGAGGCGGCGGTATTTGGCGAGGACACGGATTCACACGCCCCGGCGGTCGCCGACGATGTGCTGCCGGAAACGCTGTACCTGATGCCGATTCCCAGGCGCCCCTTTTTCCCCGGGCAGGTGCAGCCGGTGGCGATCAATCCGCAGGAATGGGACAGCACGCTGGAGGCCGTCGGCAAGACTGGCAATGGCCTGATCGGCCTGTCTTATGTGGAGCGCACCGACAGCGGCGAGGTCGACCCGCGGAAGTTCCCCGAGATCGGCTGCGTCGTGCGCCTGCATCGCCCCCCCGCGCCTGCCGAACAGCGAGGCCAGTTTCTGGCGCAGGGTATCAAGCGTTTCCGTATCGTGCGCTGGCTGAGTGACAGCGCCCCCTGGCGGGTGCAGGTAGAGTACCCGCGCAGTGTGGGTGATCGCGAGTCCGACGAGATCAAGGCCTACGCGATGGCGCTGATCAAGGAAATCAAGGAGCTGTTGCCACTCAACCCGCTGTACAGCGAGGAACTGAAGCAGTACATGGCGAACTTCAGCCCGAACCAGCCCAGCCTGCTGGCGGATTTTTCCGCCGCGCTGACCACCGCGTCCGGGGAACAGTTGCAGGAAATCATGGATACCCTGCCGCTGCGGTCACGCATGGAAAAGGTCATCACGCTGCTGCGCAAGGAGCGGGAGGTAGCGGAACTGCAGAGCCAGATCACCAGCCAGGTGAACGAGAAAGTCTCCGATCAGCAGCGCGAGTTCTTTTTGCGCGAGCAGCTCAAGATTATCCAGAAAGAACTGGGAATCTCCAAGGATGACCGCACCTCGGATGTCGAAACGTTCCAGGAGCGCATTGCCGAGCTCAATATGCCGGAAGCCGTTGCGCGGCGCATCGACGATGAACTACACAAGCTTTCCGTGCTGGAAACCGGGTCGCCAGAGTACGGGGTAACACGCAACTACCTCGACTGGGCCACGGCAGTACCCTGGGGTGTGCTCTCCAAGGACAACCTGGAACTCAAGCATGCGCGGGAGGTGCTCAACGATCATCACGAAGGCCTGGGAGATGTCAAAAAGCGCATCCTGGAGTTTCTCGCGGTGGGCTCTTTCAAGGGCGAAATTTCCGGGTCCATTCTGCTGCTGGTAGGCCCGCCAGGCGTGGGGAAAACCAGCATCGGCCGCTCGATCGCGGATGCACTGGGGCGGGAGTTCTACCGTTTCAGCCTTGGCGGCATGCGTGACGAGGCCGAGATAAAGGGTCACCGGCGTACCTATATCGGCGCCATGCCGGGCAAGTTTGTGCAGGCGCTGAAGGAAGTGCAGGTGGCGAACCCGGTGATCATGCTGGACGAGATTGACAAGATCGGTGCGTCCTTTCAGGGCGACCCGGCGTCGGCGCTGCTGGAGGTGCTCGACCCGGAGCAGAATGCCGATTTCCTCGATCACTACCTGGATCTGCGCGTGGATCTGTCCAAGGTGCTGTTCATCTGCACCGCCAACCAGTTGGATACCATTCCCGGCCCGTTGCTCGACCGCATGGAGATGTTGCGGCTTGCGGGTTACGTGGCGGAGGAGAAATTATCCATCGCGCGCAAGCACCTGTGGCCGAAGCAGCTCAAGCGGCACGGCCTGAGCGACGATCAACTGAAGATCAACGACGCGGGCCTCAAGTACGTGATCGATTCCTATTGCCGGGAGGCGGGCGTGCGCAGCCTCGAGAAACAACTCGCGCGGATCATGCGCAAATCGATCGTGCGCATGCTGGAGGAAGACGACACTCGCCTGCGTGTGGGGAAAAAAGACATCGAGGATCTGCTCGGCAAGCCACCGTTCCAGGCGGAGAAACCGCTGCGCGGACTGGGTGTGGTAACGGGCCTGGCCTGGACAGCCATGGGTGGCGCCACGCTGCCGGTGGAATCATCGCAGATTCATACGCTCAACCGGGGTTTCAAGCTCACCGGGCATCTGGGCGATGTGATGAAGGAATCCGCTGAAATTGCCTATAGTTATGTAGTTTCGCACCTGAAGGATTACGGCTGTGACTCGGACTTTTTCGATATGAGCATGGTGCACCTGCACGTGCCCGAGGGCGCCACACGCAAGGACGGCCCGAGTGCCGGGATCACTATTGCCACGGCGCTGGTGTCGCTGGCGCGCAAGGAGCGTATCAAGCGGCCGCTGGCGATGACCGGCGAGCTGACCCTCACCGGGCAGGTGCTGCCGGTGGGCGGTATACGCGAGAAGGTAATCGCCGCGCGGCGCAGCAAGATCATGGAGCTGATTCTGCCGCAGGCGAACCGGCGCGACTTCGACGAGCTGCCCGACTATCTGCGCGAGGGCATTACCGTGCATTTCGCCCGCAGTTATCGCGAGGTGTTTGAGTTCGTGTTTCACGAGCACCGGCTGGACAAGTCTTTACACTGACGGGGAGTGCGCTGTCCCGCGGGGTGCGCGTTGCCGGACAGGGTGGCGCAGATATCAGGCCGCGCATAGCGGAGCATTTCAACGCGGGGCTTTCTGCGAGCACTGTTCGAGTCCCGGTTTTTCGCGCAGCGAAAAACGGTCGAGTTGCGCAGCAGCCGCGTTGAAATGCGTAGCTGCGGCCCCTGCGCCACCCTGTCCGGCAACGCGCACCCTTTCAGGGTGCCCAGGCTGACACAATGGCCCGTCGCGGCGCGGGATAACCTTCTATTGTTTTAGTGGCGTCCTGCGGATCGAGGAAATTCGCCAGTGAGTGGAAGTTCATCCACTCGGTCGAACGCTGTTCGGCGGTGGATGTGACGCTCACGTCCACCACTTCACAACGCTGAAAGCCGAGTTTCTGCAGCCAGCCGAGAAGCGTTGCACAGCTCGGCAAAAACCACACATTGCCCATGCGTGCGTAGCGGCCACTGGGCATCAGTGTGTCGCCGGCCCCGCCTTCGATAACCAGCGTCTCGAGAATCAGTTGTCCGCCCTCACGCAGGCAATCCTTGAGTTCCTGCAGGTGATCGATGGGGGAGCGGCGATGGTAGAGCACGCCCATGGAAAAGGCGGTATCGAAAGCATTGAGCCGTGGCGGTACGCCTTCGATGCCCGTTGGCAGCACCCAGACATCCGCTTGTTGCAGGTACTTCTGCAGCGCCCAGAACTGCACAACGAAGAGCGGCGCAGGGTCGATGCCGATGACCTCCGCCGCGCCCGCACCGCGCATGCGCCAGCAGTGGTAGCCGCTGCCGCAGCCCACATCCAGTACACGCCTCCCCGCGAGTGGGTCGAGTGCAGGGCTGAGGCGCTCCCACTTCCAGTCTGAGCGCCACTCGGTATCAATGTGCACGCCAAACAGGTCGAACGGCCCCTTGCGCCAGGGATGCAGCCGCTGCAGCGCATCGCGCAGGCGCTCGCGGGTGGCGGCATCCAGCGCGCGGTCGCAGGTTGCGCTGACGCAGGCGCCATCAAGGCTGACGCGTTCGGTTGCGATCTGCGGTAAATCCGCCAGCGCCTCAAGCCAGCGTGGCAGATCGCCGTAGCGTTGCGGCGATAGCCCCCGTTCCACCTGTGCGGGAAGTTGCGCCGCCCAGGCATCCAGCGCACCGCCGCGCCAGCGTTCAGCCAGCGGTGTGTAGCTGATCACCGGTTGGCACCCTTGTTATTCATTTCAGGGCGATCAGCGAGGCGAAATTGAAACACTGGAACCAGACGTCGCAGCTCGAAAAACCGGCAGCCCCAATGCGTGTTTTGTGGGCGTGCAGCGTCTCCGGAAGCAATACGTCTTCCAGCGCACTGCGCTTGCTGGCGATTTCAAGCTCGCTGTAACCGTTGGCCGCCTTGAACTGCTCGTGCAGGGCGATGTTCAGCGCGTCCAGCGGCGGATCGTTGAAGGTGACTTTTTCCGAGAGCAACATCACGCCACCGGGCCGCAGGCCAGCGTAAATGCGGCTGATCACGTCGTCGCGCCGCTCCGGCGGAACGAACTGCAGGGTAAAATTGAGCACCACAACCGAGGCGTTTTCGATAGGCACCTCGCAGAGATCCGCGCAGACGAGTTCCACCGCTGTTGCCCGGGGTTCTGCATCCATGGTTGCGCGGCAGCGCTCAAGCATGGCGGCGGAGTTGTCCACGGCGATGATGCGGCATCTGGGAGATTGCAGGTTCTGGCGCATGGCCAGCGCCGACGCCCCCAGTGAGCAGCCGAGGTCGTAGAGATTGGAGCCTTCGCTGGCAAACCGCCCGGCCAGCATGCCTGTCATGGCAACGATCGTGCTGTACCCCGGCACCGAGCGTTTGATCATATCGGGGAATACGCGGGCAACGCTGTCATCGAAACGGAACTTGTCCGGTGCTTCAAGAGGGTCGGAAAACAGGGTGTCGCGGGCGTCGGTCACGAATTCAGGGGTCGCTGGGAGTATTCCGGGGCGAAAAAGTCTAGCATGAAAGACTACGCCGTTCTCCGGAGTTTTTGTTGTATGGTGGTCCGATCGGCGCCTGCGATGCGTAAGCGCAGGGAGATACCAGGAAAGCTGACGATGACACAGACAGAATCACAAGTTGCTCCCGATTTGCGCCCGCCGAGGCTGCACCACAGCGTGCTCGAGTTTTCACGGGTTTTTCTCGAGATGGGCTGGGGCGCCGCACTCGGGCCGCTGCTGAAAAGCCTGCCGCGGGGCGACGGCCATACGATCATGACCATCCCCGGCTTCATGGGTGCCGACGGTTCTACCTCGCGCTTGCGCAAGTTTCTCAGGCAACGTGGTTATAACGCGATTCCGTGGGGTCTTGGTCGCAATGCGGCAGAAGTGCGCTCACGCGATATCGATGATTTTCTGGCACACCGGGCACAGACGGAAGATCGCATTGCAGCGCGCGTAGAGCGTGAGTTTCGGGCCAGCGGGCGCAAGCTGACGCTGATCGGCTGGAGCCTTGGCGGCCTGTACGCAGTGGCGCTGGCGCATCGTTTCCCGCAGTGGGTGGGCCAGGTCGTCACCCTGGGCACACCTTACGGCGACCCGCGCGGTACCGCGCTGTACAGTGTGATGGGCGGCCTTTACGACCACGATGTGGACGAGGAAGGGCTGGCGAGGTGGGTGGCGCATACCTACAGGGGAGGGCCGTTGCAGGTGCCGGTACTGGCCCTGTATAGCGAAAGCGATGGTATCGTGGGTGCGGGTATCGCGAAATGCCAGGGAGACCCGCAGTACGTCACCAATGTGGCGGTGATGGCCAGCCACGTGGGCTTTCCCTTCAATCCGGTGGTGTTCGCGGTGATTGCGAACCATCTGGTTGCGCCGCACCGGCGCTGGGCGATCTTCCGCAACCAGCGGCTCGGTCCGTTTATGCAGGTACAAACCTGCTAGTGATCAGGCACGTACCGTGGGAACAGGGCGCGGTTCTGCGGGGTCAGTTGGCGCTGCGCACCAGCAGATCGTCTTCCGCTTTGTAGGTGCGCGCCGGGCGTGCCCTGGGTTTGAGCGCGGCGAAATGGGTATCGACTTCCCCGCTGCTGCTCGCGCGGCGGCCGAATTTAATACTACCCAAAAAATCCACGAAGCTTGCTTTCTTGCGGTCGGTGGCTGTCCTTTCGTCATCCTGCTGCATGTTAAACCCGGCTTGGTTAATATGTGGAACGTCGTCCCCAGTATAGTGGTTGGTGTTGGCCCGCGGGCGTGAAAAGTTCGCGCAATCGGCGTGAAAAATGCCATCATGATTTCTCACCGCTCTACTGGCGCGCCTCTGGTTTCAGGAGACAGCATGCTGCAACAACTTTCGCCCGTACCGGTCGATCCCATCCTCGGCCTGTCAGCCGCCTGTCGTGCGGACACGAATCCGCACAAGGTCGATCTGACCGTGGGCGTCTACATGGATGATCAGGGCCGATGTCCGGTGTTCGAGGCAGTGCGGCGCGCGCAACGGGCGCTGGTGGAGGCGGAAGACACCAAAGCCTATCTGCCGCCAGCCGGTGACGCCGCTTTCAACAGCGGCATGCAACGCCTGCTGCTGGGGGCTGATAATCCGGCAATTGGCGCGGGCCGGGTGAGCAGCATCCAAACGCCCGGGGGCTGCGGTGCATTGCGTATTGGCGCGGAACTGGTGCATGCAGCGGCGCCGGATGCGCGGGTATGGATCTCCGACCCCACCTGGCCGGTGCATATTCCGCTGGTGGGCAGCGTGGGCCTGCGCTTTGAAAATTATCGCTACTATGACGCGGCGAGTCACGGCGTGGACTTCGACGGCATGGTTGAAGATATCCAGCACGCCGGAGCGGGCGACGTGGTGCTGTTGCACGGCTGTTGCCACAACCCCTGTGGCGCCGACCTTACGCTGGCGCAGTGGGGCGTGATTGCCGACATGGCCGAACAACAGGGTTTTACGCCGTTCATCGACATCGCCTACCAGGGGCTCGCGGTCGACCTTGACACCGACGCCGCCGGCCTGCGCCTGCTGGTGAGCAGGCTGCCCGAAGTGATTATCGCCGCCTCCTGCTCCAAGAACATGGGGCTCTACCGCGAGCGCACTGGAGCCGCGATTTTTGTCTGTGCCGACAGCAAGGGCGCGGAAACCGCGCTCGAGCAGGCGAAGGCCGCCGCGCGGCGCGTGTACTCCATGCCACCCGCGCACGGCGCCCTGCTGGCCGGTCGTATCCTCGCCGACCCTGAACTGGAGAAGATCTGGCGCGACGAGCTGGTAAGCATGTGCTCCCGTATCAATCACCAGCGCGGTGAACTGCGTCGTGCCCTGGAAGACAGCACAGGAGCCGACTACGCCTTTATCGAGCGCGAGTGCGGCATGTTTTCATTCCTGGGTTTGTCGGCCACACAGGCCGTGCGCTTGCGCGAGGAGCACAGCGTGTACATCCTGGATTCCTCGCGCATCAGTGTGGCGGGCATCAATGCCGCCAATATCGACGCGGTAGCGCAAGCAGTCGCGGCCGTGCTCTAGCGCATTGTTCCGGATGAGTTCCAGAAGGCGCTAATGCCTGTTCCGACAGCGGCGCGCTGCGCACGGGCCACGCGACACAACCCTGAAGGAGACCGCGTGCAATAGTCTTGCTCCTGTATGCGGCGTTCATTGCCGGCGTGTCCCTGGTACCTCTGGGCGGTGGCGTGGCGGGGCAATGGGACAAGGCGGCATGCTGGAGAGTTGCGTGTGAGGGGTGAGCGGCGGACGTTTACCGGCTAGCAGGTGGCTGCGTCGGCCTGCGCGAATACTCGCGGCAGATACTGCTCAACCAGCCTCGGCGGGTAACCGATCAGCTCCACCAGCCGTCGCCGGCACTCCTGTTCATTTGCGCCACGCGCACGCCAGACCGGCACGCGTTTACACAACGTTTCCACCGTTTCGCGCGGCGTGATGATCCAGGTATCCTGCTCCACTTCGCCAAAATGAAAGTCGGCCGGGCACGCCTTGATCGCCTGCGGTTTCATGTAGATCACCAGTGACAGCACCTGCTGCGCACCCGCCTCCTGCAAGTGCTTGATGAGAAAGCGGAGCGTGCCGCCCCGATCCCCCAGATCATCCACCACCAGCACGGTTTCGCCGTCGACGGGAATGGAGGCCGGCTGTTTCACCAGCGGTTTGTCGAAGCGTTCATTGGGGCCCTTGTAGAGCGATACGCCGATGGTACCGAAAGCAATCGCAGGGTCCTTCGGCGTTACGTGCGCGCTCAGGTGGTCGTGCAGCAGAATGCCGGGGAGCATTCCTCCCATGGTCGCCATGAGGGCGCAGGTGATGGGCTGTGATGCAGTGTTCTGGTGGGCGTGTACCTGCTGCGCGAGTTCCGCCACCGCCATCGATTCCGCGGCATCCGGCACGAGCAGGAAGCTGAGTTCGTCATCCGGCACCTGGACGCCCTCGGGCTGCCGCCAGAAAGCCAGGTCGATCTCCGCCGCCGGACAGCGCACCTGTTGCTGGTAATTGCTCATTCATGTTCCTCTACAGCTCTGTACTTTTGCGCTACTTCAGCCCTGCTCAGGGTAACACCAGCACCGCGCGGAAATCGTTTACGTTGGTTCGGGTTGGGCCGGTAAACAGCAAATCATCCAGCGCGGCGAAAAAGCCATAGCCATCGTTGTTCTCGAGCATGCCGCCCGGGTCCAGGCCGAGTGCCTGTGCGCGCTGCCAGGAATCGGGGGCCAGCAGCGCGCCGGCGTTGTCCTCCGAGCCGTCAATGCCATCGGTGTCCGCGGCTATGGCGTAGATTCCGTCTGCGCCCTGCAGTGCGCAGGCCATCGCCAGCAGAAACTCCGCGTTGCGGCCACCACGGCCGGAGCCGCGCACGCTGACGCTGGTTTCGCCGCCGGACAGCAGCAGAGTCGGCTGTCGTGCTCGCCGCTGCGCATCCAGCGCCATGACGGCCTGGGCAGCCGCGACCTCCCGGGCCTCGCCTTCTATCGCGTCACCCAGTTCGACTACGTCGAGGCCCTGTGCGCGGGCGGCGCTGGCCGCGGCCGTCAGCGCGTCCGCCGGTTTGGCGATGAGGTGGTATTCGCTGTTGGCGAATGCGGGATCGCCCGGCTTCAGGGTTTCCGAGCGAGGATCCTGCAGCCAGCGTCTGACAGCATCGCCGGGAGTAATGCGGTAGCGTTCCAGTATCGCCAGTGCCTCGGCGGAAGAGGAGGGATCGGCAACCGTAGGCCCCGATGCAATCACCGTTGGATCATCACCCGGCACGTCGGATATGGCGTAAGTGATGAGGCGCGCCGGCCCGCAGGCCTGCGCGAGTCGCCCCCCCTTGATAGCCGACAGGTGCTTGCGCACGCAGTTGATCTCACTGATCGAGGCGCCACAGCGGAGCAGGCTCTTGTTGATGGCCTGCTTGTCGGCCAGCTTGATGTCGCCCGCCGGACACGCGAGCAGGGACGAGCCACCGCCGGACAGCAGGCAGATGACCAGGTCAGTATCGCTCAGACCCCGGAGCCGGTCGAGAACGCGGTGGGCCATGCGTTCACCGGCGGCATCCGGTACCGGATGCGCGGCCTCCACCACTTCAATCGCCCTGCACTGTTCGGCATGGCCGTAGCGTGTGACCACCAGGCCGGCCAGTGGCCCCTGCCAGTGTCGCTCGAGGCTGGCGGCCATCGATGCGGCTGCCTTGCCGGCACCAACGACAGTTGCCGATTGCTGGGTATCAGCGGGTAGAAAATTCGCCAGCACGCTGTGCGGGCTCGCCGCCCGCACAGCCGTTGCGAACAGTGATTCCAGTAATGAGCGGGGCTGGGTTGCAGCGCGCATGTGCGATGTCCATTATCGGGGCGTTACCGCACGTTGCTGGCGCAGGCGCGCCGTGGGCCAGTTGCATCGTGCGCGAACAGTGTAGCACCGCTCCCGGCCACGGTAACCCTGTCGGGCTGCACTGCAGTGCAAACGCTGCTGGAATAACACCGCCGCCGGGTAATCGCAGTGGGTCGCTGGCCTGTGTGAAGTGAAGTGTTTAGAGTGATTGCCTGACAGCCACCATAACTGGAGTGAACGCATGACAGAACCACTGTGGAGCCCCAGCGGCGAGCGCATCGCGGCCTCCCAGGTGGTGCGGTTCATGTTGTTCGTGCGCGAGCGTCATGCCATCAGAGTGGGCCCCAACTATTTCAGCCTGCACGCGTGGTCGCTGGAAAATCCCGAAGCCTTCTGGTCAGCGCTATGGGATTTTTGCGGCGTGCTCGCCAGCGAGCGTGGCGAGCGGATACTGCAAGACGCCGAGTGCTTTCCCGGCGCGCGCTGGTTTCCCGAAGCGCGGCTCAATTTTGCCGAGAACCTTCTGCGCTATCGCGACGATAAACCGGCGCTGATTGCGTTGCTGGAAAACGGTGCACGCCGTGAGCTGAGTTACGCGGATCTATACCAGCAGGTAGCGCAACTGGCTGCGAGTCTGCGCGCTGCGGGCGTGGAGCCGGGCGACAGGGTTGCGGCTTTCATGCCGAATGTTCCCGAAACGGTGGTCGCGATGTTGGCAACGGCCAGTATCGGCGCACTGTGGTCTTCCTGTTCCCCGGATTTCGGGCTGGAGGGAGTGGTGGATCGCTTCGGCCAGATTCGCCCGCGGGTACTGTTCGCCGCAGATGGCTATTTTTACAACGGCAAGACCTGTGACTCGCTGGCGCGGCTGGCGGGCATCTGTGCGCGCATCGACAGTATCGAGCGCGTGGTGGTAGTGCCTGTTGTCAGCGCCGAACCGGATATCCGGGCCTTGCCGGCAGCCGTGCTGTTCGACACCTTTCTGCAGCGCGCGGCAACAGAGGTTGAGTTTGCGCAGTTGCCCTTCGATCACCCGCTGTACGTGATGTATTCCTCCGGCACTACCGGCAGGCCGAAGTGTATCGTGCACGGTGCCGGCGGTGCCCTGTTGCAGCATCTGAAGGAACATCGGCTCGCGGTGGACATGCAGCGCGAGGACGTATTTTTCTACTTCACGACCTGCGGCTGGATGATGTGGAACTGGCTGGTATCCGGTCTTGCCAGCGGTGCGACCCTGGTGCTTTACGACGGTTCGCCCTTCGCGGGCGAGGGTCATGTGCTGCTGGATGCCATCGACAGCGAAGGCATTAGCGTGTTTGGTACCAGCGCGAAGTATATTGCAGCGCTGGCGAAAGCCGGAGACAGGCCGGCGAGCAGCCACCGGCTCGATTCGCTCAGGACCATACTCTCCACCGGTTCTCCCCTGGCGCCCGAGAGTTTTGAGTACGTGTATCGGGATTTCAAGTCGGACGTGTGCCTGGCCAGTATTTCAGGCGGTACCGATATACTGTCCTGTTTCGTCGGCGGCACGCCCATTCTGCCGGTATATGCCGGCGAGATTCAGGCGCCGGGGCTGGGTATGGCCGTGGATATATGGGATGAGTCCGGCCGGCCGCTCAGGGGCGCGAAAGGCGAATTGGTGTGCACCGCGCCGTTTCCCTCCTGCCCGCTGGGCTTCTGGGGCGACAGTGATGGCAGCCGCTTCAGGGCCGCTTATTTCGAGCGCTTTCCCGGCGTCTGGGCGCAGGGCGACTACGGCGAAATCACGCCGCACGGCGGCTTCATCATTCACGGGCGCTCCGATGCGGTACTGAATCCCGGCGGCGTGCGCATTGGCACGGCGGAAATCTATCGTCAGGTGGAGCGCATCGACGCGGTGCTGGAGAGCATTGTCATTGGCCAGCAGTGGCAGGGAGATGTGCGCGTGGTGCTGTTTGTGGTGCTGCGTGACGGCATCGCACTCACCGGTGAGCTGGAGGAGGCGATTCGCCGCAGTGTGCGCGAGAACGCCACGCCGCGACACGTGCCGGCAAAAATCATCCAGGTGGCGGACATTCCGCGCACGATCAGCGGCAAGATTGTGGAACTGGCGGTGCGCGATGTGGTGCATGGGCGGCCGGTGAAGAACGCCGATGCGCTCGCCAATCCAGAGGCGCTCGACCTTTTCAGCGAACTTCCGGAACTGTCCAGCTAATGGCTCCGCTGGCCATACAGTAGGCGGAAATTTCGGTTATCATTGCGCCACTTTCGGGCAGCGCCTTTCTCGTTTTATGAGCAACTTCCAACAAGCACAGCATGATCGTCAGGTTGCACTCTGGCTGGTGTTCTGTGCTGCCGTGGTGTTCGGCATGATCATGCTCGGCGCCGTGACACGCTTGACGCATTCGGGCCTGTCCATGGTGGAGTGGAAACCGCTGCTCGGAATTGTGCCGCCACTGTCTGAACAGGCCTGGCAGGAGACGTTGGAGAAATACCGCCAGTACCCGGAATACCAGCAGGTAAACCGGGGCATGAGCCTCGACGCGTTCAAACGGATCTTCATGTTTGAGTACCTGCACCGTGTGCTCGGGCGCCTGATCGGCGTGATCTTCTTCTTTCCCATGCTGTATTTCGCTCTGCGGCGGCGCATTCGGCCGGGTCTCATGCCTCACCTGTGCGTGCTCTTCCTGTTGGGCGCGCTGCAGGGCCTGCTCGGCTGGTACATGGTGAAAAGTGGCCTGGTGAACGAGCCGCGCGTGAGTCAATACCGCCTTACCGCGCATCTGGGCGTGGCCGTGGCAATTTACGCCTATATGGTATGGCTGATTCTGGATCTGATATTTCTCGACCAGCAGAGGCCCGCGCCGGGACGGCGTCCCCATGCCAGGTGGGCACTGCTGTTGCTGGCGCTGGTGTACGTGATGATTCTCTCGGGTGGTCTGGTGGCTGGCACGCGGGCCGGCTTTGTCTACCCCACCTGGCCCCTGATGGGAGACAGCTTCCTGCCGCCCGGCCTGTACGCCACTGCTCCCGCATGGCTGGCAGCGTTCGAGGATCTCACCACTATCCAGTTCAACCACCGTTTGTTTGCCTACCTGCTGTTCGTGCTGCTCAGTCTATTTGCCCTGGCCGTGTACCGTAGGGCCGGGAGCCAGCGGGACAAGCTGGCGGCTGCACTGCTGGTGCTGGCCCTGTGGCTGCAGGTAGCGCTGGGAATTGCTACCTTGTTGTTGCATGTGCCGGTAGCGCTGGCCACTGCGCATCAGGGCGGGGCCGTGCTATTGCTCACGGCGATGCTGTATATCACCCACCTGCAGGTGCGGCAGGCATGAACGCGAAAGCCCGGCATGGGCCGGGCTCTCTGTCGTTGTAAGGACGTTGCAGGCGCTTGTGCTGATCGCGCCTGACAGGCAGGAGGATCACCAGAATCTGGGCGCCTTGTCTGCCTCCCTGCGTCCCTGCTGCTCCCGGCGATCGCCTTTGAGATCGAAGCGGATGTCGACGCGGCGATCTTCCATGGTGCGACGATTGCTGCGGCGACGCTCGACGCCATTGTAGCTGCGCTTCGCCGCGGATTCTTCAATCTCTGCGACAAAGGCGCCGCCTGCGCTGCGATAGAAAGATGATTTTTCGAGCATAGCGATGTACCTCGGTTGCCTGCTGTATTCGCTGTGCTCAGTGTGAGGCAGAAAACCGGATAAGGCAGTAACCCAAAAAGGTGAATGCCTCCGAACTGTGACAGTCCTCACAATTCGGAGGTGGGAACCTCGCGCATTGACGCCAGCACCTCTTCCACGCTCGGCCCTTCCACCGTCACATGCTCGCGGGCGCGCACCTGGTCCTCGCGCACATCGTCGATGTCGGTCATGAACTGGCTGTACCACTTGCGCACCAGATGAATGGGGCCATCGCCATCACACATCAGTGGATTGTCGATGATGCACTTGTTGTTCCAGATGGCTACGTCCTGATGGAAAGACTCGACGTTCTTCTCGGTATAGGCTTCAACCATCGATTTGTTGTCTGCGTCGGAGGCGTGCGGATCCTTTTTCATCATCACGCCGAAGTTGATGATGAAATTGTGCATATCAACCGGGATGTGACTGACCAGCAGGTGTACGGTCATTGGGTGGCCGTCCATTTTGCCGGTCATGGTGGTGGTCATGTAGGCGGGGCCCTCGTAGGTGGCCACGGAGGTAATCAGGCCACCATCGCCCTCGGTGAGAATCTCGTGGCCGCCCACCATGTACTGCACGAATTTGTGCCCTTCCATGCTGTTCCTGAAGGATTTCACCGTGGAGTAGTGGATAGGCCCGAAGTGCGCCATATCGGCCATGTTGTCCACCAGTTCGCGACCGAGCGAGGCAATTGGAATGGCGCGCATCTCCCAGTCGGTCCAGCTTCCTGAATACCAGTCTTCGTTGCGCGAAGGTTCCTGCTGCGCAATCGGTTCGTTGCCTTCGGGATCCTGCCAGACGAAAATCAGGCCGTTCTTCTCCAGCACCGGCCAGGATTTGATCACCGCCTTGTCCGGGATTTTTTTCGCGTAGGGGATATCGTTGCAGACCCCATCCTCACCCCAGCTCCACAGGTGGAAGGGACAGATTACCGAGTTGCCCTTCACCTCGCCGCCGCAGAGATCGCCGCCCATGTGCGGGCAGTAGGCATCGAGGATGTGTACGGCATTGTCATCCAGGCCGCGATAGGCCACGAGCCTGGTACCGAATACCTCGAGCTGGCGCGGCGTGTGGTCCACGCTGGCGGCGTTGCCAATCACGTACCAGCCGCGGGCATAGCGCTCCGGGCGTTCTTCCGCGACAATTTTATAGGGTTCGCGCCTGCCGCTGCGTGCCTGTTCGATTGCGGTCATCGTGTGTTCTCCGGGATGTTGGCTGTCCTTGGAAGTATTGGCCCGGCGCAGCGGCCGGGCTATAGTCCCAACGGACGAGAAGTGGCGCCGTCGGCGGTTTGCTTGATGCAGATCAAGTGCGCCGGGCCCTTAGAGAAAGAAATCCCCGTTTTCGCCGCCCAGCATGCTGGCGCCCAGATTACGGCCGAACTTGAACGGGTTGTTGGCCACGTGCTGGCGCCCCGCGTTGATATCCAGCCAGGCGCGGTTCAGCGGGTGGCCGCGGAAAATGCCCTGGGCGCCGCACGCGTTGAACATGCCGTTGATGGCGTCGGTACATTTGCGCGACACCAGCGCCGCGTCGAAGCGCATCTTGATGCGCTCTTCAATCGGCAGTTGGCGCGCTTCCCGGGCGGCCTCCAGCATGCGATCAAAATTGCGCAACATCACCGTCTGGCATTCATCGATCGCGACGACAGCCTCCGCCAGCGCCATCTGCGCGTCCGGGTCGGTGGCAATCCGGCTGCCGTCATTCAGACCCACGCGATCCTTGTTGACGGCAATGTAGCTGTCCACCACACCCTTCAGGCAGCCGATACTGGAGGATGATACTGCGCGCACGAAGATCTGGCCGAAGGGCAGGCGGAAGATGGGGTGCGTGTTGATTTCGTTGCCAGGGCTGGCGCACTCAAAGCCATGTATGGCGCGGTGTGTGCGATATTCGGGGACGAAGGCGTTGCGCACCACGATATCGTGGCTGCCGGTGCCTTCCAGGCCGCTCACGCTCCAGTTGTCCACGATCTCGTAGTCTGCCGCCGGTAGCAGAAAGGTGCGGTAGTCCGGCGCATCGCCGGGGTTTTCCGGCGGCACCACGGCTCCCAGGAAAGCCCACTGGCAGTGCTTGCAGCCCGAGGAAAACCCCCAGTGGCCGGAGAGCGCGTATCCACCCTCCACGCGTTCGACCTTGCCCACCGGCATGTAGGAGGAGGAAATCAGGGTGCGCTCGTCCTCGCCCCACACGTCCTGCTGCGCGCGATCATCAAACAGCGCGAGTTGCCAGTTGTGAATGGCCACCACGCCGAGCACCCAGGCGGTGGACATGCAGCCTTCGGCGAGTGTCATCTGCACTCTGAAAAACACCTCGGGATCCATTTCGAAGCCGCCGTAGCGGGCCGGTTGCATGATGCGGAAGAAACCCGCTTCCTGCATGTCATTCACTGTGTCCTCGGGCAACTGCCCCAGGCGCGCGGTTTCTTCCACGCGGCTTCTGAGTGCGGGGATCATGTCGCGGGCGGCTTTATATAGTTGTTCCGTGTGGCTGGGCTGGGGCGCGTTCATCGTGCTTCCTCCGGGTTTTCTGTTTGCCGGAAGTGACTATCGCGCAGCTTATGCTGGCGCCACATACCTCATTTCAGTTAAGTGCCGCCTCTGAGCGCCGCAGGGTTGATCTGCATCAAGGGAAGCTGGCCAGAGAACGGCTGGGTGGTCTCTTGCGGGGGCCCACCTGTCGGAGCAGACGCTTTCAGACAGACAGCGCGCAGAGCCGGCTCAAGTGGCTGTAGGGCAGGCCCGTGTCAGTGTGCCATGCATTGAACGCGGCCTGAATGCGCTGCAGCTCGCGGGCGCTGCCAGGGTTGTCGCGAATATCCACACCAGCGCGCTGCAGGCAGCGCACCACGTCACCGGTGACGATAAAGGTGTCGCAACCCATATTGCGCAGCACGCGCTGCCCCGTCATGCCGCCCAGACGTGCGCCGCGTTTTTTCAGATCGCGGAACAGACCGATGAGATCATCGGGAGGCCAGCGTGAAACAAAGCGGCCGAAGCTTGCGTGCTCCTTCGCGACATCGAGTATGTATTGCGCGTTGGCCTGTACACAGAGCACCTTCTGCCGGTTGCGTATAATTCTCGGGTTGCTGGCGAAGCGGTCGATTTGCTCGGGGCTGAGCAGGACTATTTTCTCCGGCGGGAAGCCGAAAAACACATCTTCGAAGTCGTCCCACTTTCTGTCCACCACCCGCCAGACGAAACCCGCCTGGAAAATGCAGCGGGTCATTTCGGCCAGCCAGCGGTCGTCGCGAGTGCGTGCGAGCGAACGCGCCGAGCGCACGCCGGGCATACTGGCCATAACCAGTGTTTCGCCGCCGTGGCGCTCAAAGGCTCGCGCGGCGATAGCCTGGAAAGACTCTGTCACGCGCGGCTATGGCTGATCAGAGGTTGGTCTTCAGCAACAGCCGCTTGAACACCACCGCATTGTGATCGCTGGCGTCACGCTCCGGCTCCTCCGCCAGTTCCACATCCGGAAAGCGGCGGAACAGCTCGGTGAGCGTCAGGTAGAGCTGGCGCTTTGCCAGCGCGGCGCCGATACAGTACCGCGGCCCATAACCGAACATCACATCCGGGTCGAACACGCGTTCCACATCGAAGACCTCGGGGTTTTCATAGTAGTTCGGGTCGTGATCCTTGAGGTGCGGCATCATCAGTACCATGACGCCCTTGCGCAACTGCTGACCCATGAACTGCATGTCGCGCGGTGCATAGCGGGCGAAGCCCATTTTCGATGAAACGCCCCAGCGATTGATCTCGCTGAAGGCATTGGAGAATGCATCGGGAGAGGCGAGTGCTTTCGCGATCTGGCTGCGATCATTCTTCAGCAATGCGTATACCGACCACTGCTGGGCCACGAGCGTGGTGTCGGCGCCAGCGCCGATCAACGCCAGGATGAGCGTGACGATGTCCCACTCTTCGAAACTGGCGTTTTCCGCTTCTATGCGTAACAGGGTACTGAGAAAATCGTCCTCACCGGGATTTTCACGCCGCTCGGCGATAACCTGCCTGATGATATCGATGGCACGGTTGCTGTCCTGCCGCGCGGCTTCGCGTTGTTCATCGGAAATGGTCGGGTTCCAGGCCTCTGTGAAGGTCATGATCACCTGCTTGATCTCGGGCCAGTATTTTTCCGGAATGCCAACCATTCGGGTAATCGAGATGAACGGGATATGCTGTGCGATCTCCGCCTTGTAGTCGAAGTAATCCGGGGTGCCCAGCCGGTCGAACAGCTTGCTCACTTCGGGCTCGATCCTGGCCTGAATAGCATCGACCACATTGCGCGAAAAGGCCGGCGCCGTCACGCGCCGCACAAGACGGTGATGGCTCTGTTCCGCCAGCAGGCTGTGGCCGATCATGGCCCTTTCGAAGTTGCTCCACTTGTCCTCGGGCGGGCGAGGTGGCGCGAATTCCCAGTCATAAAAGTCGGAAGACAGGGGCTCCTCTTTCCAGCAGGCCATGATGTCCGGCATGCGCGTGACGATCCAGGCCTGCCAGGGTTCGTACCAGACGATGGGCCCGCGCGCTGCCAGCGCCAGGCACTGCGCAACGGGATCTTCCAGATACTCGGTGGAATGCGGGTTGAACAGTTGTTCAATCGGCGGTAGTTCTGTGGCAACTTCAGCCATGTCTGTCTCCTTGCAGGCGAACGCCGGGCTCCGGACCCGGTTTGTGGATAGTGTAGCAAGCCGGAGGAAAAGTATACATCTGTATACCTATTTCACGTGGACAAGACTTCGCATCGGGCATTGGGCCAAAGCCATTGGCAGCGCATCGGGTTAGACTGTCTGCCCGTTTTGCCAACAGAGGACCCCGGAACAATGGATCTAGTCGTTTTCGACCTCGATGGCACCCTGCTGGACAGCCGCTCTGGCGTGTCCCGCCTCACCTCCGAAACACTGGGCGACCTGCGCCGGCGCGGCATCGCCTATACAGTAGCGACCGGACGCACCCTGCACGCTTCGCGCGACCTGCTGGACGGCCATGGCTTCAGCTTGCCGCATATCTACAAAAACGGGGTGGTTATCTGGCAGCCCGAGGGCGGCCGCTACAGCCATCGGAATTTGCTAACCACGGAAGAAATCCGCCAGGTGCTGGAAGCCTTCATGACGTCCGGCGTATCGCCCTTTATCTTTACCCTGGAAGCCGGGGAGCGGCACGCGGTGTACCACCCGCCGCTGACAAGCAGTGCCGAACGTCGCCTCGCCTCGATGCTCGCCGATGAGCGCGGCCTGGATGTGCTGCCGGTAGCCGATATGCCGGGCTACGTGGACATCACCAATATCAGCGCGCTGGGAGATCGCGAGGCTATCGGGCGTATCGAACAACTCGTGCTGGCAGAGGAGCATCTGGTGGCGTATGGCGGTAATGCACTGGAAGGCAATGATCTTTACTGGCTGGATATTCACCACAGTGCTGCCAGCAAGGGCACGGCGGTAACTCGCCTGAAGCGCGACCTGGGGATCAGCCGCGTGATCTGCTTTGGCGATAGCGACAATGATCTCAGTATGTTTGAAATCGCCGATGAATGTTACGCGCCCAGCAATGCCAGGGAGTCCGTGCAGGCGGCGGCAACCGCGGTGATCGGGCATCATGATGAAGACGGCATCGCCCGGTTTCTGCGCGAGCGCTTCTCACTCTAGACCTTACTCCAGACCTCGGTCAGACGCCGGTACGCCCAGCCTGCCGCGCCGCAGCAGTTCGTCGAACAACAGCGCGCAGAGAAACACCACGCCCGGTGCGAGTTGCACGCTCAGCCTGCCCACGGCGGTCAGGGTTTCCGCGCCCCACCCGAAGCCGGTGAACAGAAACAGGAACAGGAAAGCTCCAGCGGCGCACGCCAGGGCGATGCAGAGGCCCAGACACTGGCGGGTCAGCGCCCCCGGCATAAGCAGGCCCAGCGGTAGGAGCATCAGCGGTACATAGCCGAACAGATGCCAGCTGTCGTGCAGCCAGATGCTCTTGATGAGGCCCGAGAGCGCGGCCGGGTTGAATGTGGGCGAGAGCTGCTGCAGGGTGTGTCCGGCAATGTACATATCCCGCGGCAGCAACAGGAACAGGAGTACGCCCATAAGGCCCAGCAGCAGTACAAGTTTAGCCGCCTCGCGGCGCTGCATAAAGGCCACCGTGAGCGCCGGCGCCAGCGACAGGGCCCAGAAAAGTCCTTCGTTCTTGATGAGCGGACACAGCGCGGCGAAGAGCAATGCCAGCACCGCAAGCCAGGCCTCCCTGCGTCGCATCCAGTTGTGCAATGCCATCAGCGCACCGCAGTACGCCGCGCCCAAGAACAGATCGGCATACCCGGCGAGCGCCACGTGGGAGTTGATCAGCGGCATGGACAGCAGCAGGTAGCTGAACGCCGTCGCATTGACAACTGTCGCGCCGGCAAGACGCAGCTGACCGTAGAATGCGAGGCCCAGCCCCAACAGACACAACAGCCAGGGCAGGTTCATAAGGCTTGTATTCCACTCGCCGAGGGCCAGGTTCATCCACACTTGCAGCAGCGGAATCATCGCTGGGTAGTGGGGGTGTCGGTCGGTAAACACCCCCTCGCCACCCATCTCCAGCCAGACCGGGTGGGGTACAAAGGGCAGCATGCTGCGATACTCGAACCACACACGCGCCTTGGTGGCCCAGTGCATGGTGGCGTCCCAGGGATACAGTGGGCGCCACAGCAGTTCGAGGGCGAGCGTACCCAGGCGCAGCAGGATGAGCGCGATAAGCACGGTACACAGTATGCGTTGCGCCCTGGACAGGCGCCCGGCTCCAGCGGTCGCGACAGTCGTTGCTTGCACAACCTGGCGAAGGCGCAACAACAGGGCCACGCCCAGCAGCGCTGCAGCAAGACTCGCGCCGCGCATGAAATCCAGCGGCTGGCCCAGGCTGTGCATGAGTTGCAGCAGCAGCGGCATCGCCATGATGCCAAGCAGCACGCCACTACCGTACATCACTGCGGACCTCGCAGGGATATCGCGTGGAAGCAGTAGATTGACCCAGGCTGCACCGAGAGCGACGGGCAGTAGCAGGGCGATGGATATTAGCGTGAATTGCATACTTTATTGCACTCGGAGCAAACGCTTGCCCTGGTCGTCGAGCAGCAGGTCTGCCGCTATCACCCCGCGGTTGCTGCGAATTAGCTCGCGCTTCAGATCCACGCGTGTGTTTGCCGGCTGTATCAGCACCACATAGTCGCCACTGCGCAGCATATTCGGGCGCGGCAATTCCTTGCCGCGAAGCTCCCAGTAAACATTGAACGGGTAAAGATAGTAAGCGCTGCGCAGGCCGCTGTAGTCATCATTGGAACCGACAAATACGCGCGCCGTGGACGGTTCGATGAGTTTGCGCGCCTCACTGATGAACTGGTACAGCTCCGCGTCCGGACCCACGGAGAGCTTTTCGTGCGTGTTCTTGCCGGCGAACTGGCGCTGCGTATCGGCCACCTGCTTGAAGAGTTTGATCTGCCAGACACTGTCGATGCTGATCCAGCAGACAAGAAAAATCAGGCCGACAGCTCGCCAGTCGACCGGGGCCCAGCCGTTGCGCAGCAGGTGCAGCACGCCAAAAGCGAGCAGCGACAGTAGCAGAAGCATTCCCGCCAGCGGTGCCGGATACATCGGAGAAAACTGCGTAACGCCACTGTAGCTGTTGATCGACGCATTGCGCCACGGTGTGCCCGAAGTCCAGTCGCTGTAAAGCGCGAGCAATTGCAAACGGCGCGAGGCCGGATGCAGGGACATATCCGCGATGACAATCGGCTCTTGCAACCGGGTATTGAAAATGAGCTGTAGCGAGGTGACGGGGCCCTGCCAGGCACTGCTCTCTGCAAGGCTCAGCCAGAGCGATTCGCGCGGCAGTGTCTCAAGTTCTTCACGCTGAAATTCGCCGCTGTCGGGCCGTTGCCAGCCGAGTGTTGTCTTGAGATCTGCGGGAAACCGCGTGAATGCCAGATGCAGATAGCGATAGCGTGCTGTGCTGTCGGGCTGCAACGGGAGATTGATCCAGACGATACCCTGTTCATTCGGCATGATGGCAACGCCATCGTTAGTGGGCGTTGCCGACCCCGCCAGCATGTGGCTGCTGTCAATTTGCAAATGATGCGCCGCCTGCTTCGCATCGGCCTGCTTTGCATCCGGTTGGAACAGCCACCCGAGAATACCCACACAGGACGCCAGCCCCAGCAGCAGTGACAGGAAGATCATCCTCAACATGGGCGAGAGTCGGTTGCCGTTCTTCTAATGATCGCAGAATAGTAGCAGGATTTCAGGGCGCTTGTTATGTCTGCGCACAGTAGCTGTGAACAAACTCACGCGCGAAACTGATCGGGCTTCTCGCTACGCCGTGCAACAGGCGCTAGAATCGGGCGATGCGTTTTATGCTTCTCATTACTGTTGCATTACTTCTGTCTGGCTGTACCGGCTACGAAATCAAGAATCTGGTGAAGACCGACATTGATCTTGTGGCGGATGAGTTTATTGACGAAACACGCTCCGCGGTACAGGAGCTGGTGGTGAAACTCTACGCGCGCAACCCCGGAGAGTTGCGCAGGATTCCGGGCATGACACTTGAGGGGCGACTGGCGCAGTTACGTGTGCATCGTTACGAACTGGATTTCCCGGAACTCGGTGGCCTGCAGGATGTCGCGGCGATGGAGCTGGCTTTCGACCCGCACTTTCAGGGAGACCGCGTGTTCGCGCTCACCGTCGGACTGGGGAGCATGTTGCGTCAGGCCTACCAGTACAAACCCGAGATGTTTCTGCCGGACAGGCTCGATCCAGAGGTGCTGCGCACCAGTGCGCGCAATGTTGAAGTGCTGGTATGGAAACTGAAGAATGCGCGGCAGCCGAATGGCGAGCACTACCTGGTGACGCACGAATACCAGGGAGTGATCGACAACCTGAGCTTCGAGCGGTTATTCGGAAAGATTATTGTCTTACAGGAGATGATGGCACGCATCGCGGATGATTCGGACGATCGCGCCCTGACCGGCGCAGTGCACGCCGTCTCCCGGGTGTTTATTCCGCTACCCCTGTAACGCATCGGGCGGTGTCGCCGTGGCCTTGAGTTGACTGGCGATTTGCGCGGCCAGCTGATCCAGCAGTGCGGCCTGCGCCTCGGCCAGAGCTGCGTAGCCATCGCGCTGCAGCGCCTGTGTCCGGGCGAACCTGAAAGCCTTCGCGGGTTTGTCGCCGTCGCTCAACCACCAGTAGGCGACCAGCAACGCCTTGCCGTCGCGGGTTCCGTGCATCTGGTCTATGCGGATGTTGATTCGCGTTGCGTCCTGCTCCCGGGGTGCAAGGTGGAGGTCGGTGCCGAGCTCGGCGGATATCGCCTGGCGCAGAAAATTCGGTATCGCCTCGAATACCGGTTCGGCCCAGAGGTGATTGCGGGCCGCGCGCAATGTGCCGTCCCCGGTTTCAAGGATCAGGCCCGGCTGGTCGAGATAGGCCGCGATATTCACGCTGCCGAGCGCGTAATCGCTGGAAAAATCCAGCGGGCGGCTGTCGAGGGTTGAGGGCGCGCGCAGCAGGTAAAGGCGTGATTCACTGGGCTGGCCCGCGCAGGCGGACAGGCAGAGCAGGCAGACAATCAGGACACTGCGTTTCATTTCTGCGCCTCCGGCAGCGGGTCGGGGACCGTTGAAGGCGGCAGCAACAAAGCGCTGGGCTGGGCCGCCAGCGTACTCGATACCGACTCCAGATTGTCCAGCGTGCGGTTGAGCTTCAACAGGCTGGAATTGATGCTGCGGTAGGTATCCGAATCCGGCGAGAGCGTGCCCAAAGTGGCGCGCAGGGCTTCCAGGGTGCGATCAAGCTCTGCCGGCAACGCGCGTGTATCCGGCTGCTCGAGCAGCGCGTTCACGTTCTCGAGCACCGATTCCAGCGATGCGATCGCTGTGTTGGCCCGGGTGAAGGTGTCATCCAACGGCAGTTTGTCGATGCTGGTCAGTATGGAGCTGATCTTCTGTTGCAGTTGACCGAAGCCGGTATCAATGGTCGGTATGGTTGCGTACTGGAGAAAATCCTCTGACCTGGCGGGCTCCGCGTCTGGGAAGTAGTCGATGTTCACGAACTTCGCCCCGGTGAGTAAACTGCCGCTTTCCAGTGAGGCACGCAGGCCGTTGCCGATGCCATTGGTGATCGCCTCGCCCATCAGCTTGAGGGAGGAGGCGCGATCGGGCAATGCGATGCGTGCGGGCTCAACGTAAATCAGTACCGGAATTTGAGCACCGCCGTTTAAGCCCTCGGACTGCAGGGCCATGGATTCCTCCAGCAGCAGCCGCTCCACGCGCCCGATCTGGATGCCGCGGTACTCGACGGGCGAACCGGGATTCAGGCCCTTTACAGATTGGCTGAAGCTCAGCACATAGTACATACCGTAGCGAAATGGATTTTTCAGAATATCCGCGTAGGAGTTGTAAAGCCGGAACTCCGTGTCGTCCGGCACCGGGTCCCCGTCACGCACGCCCTCCGGCACGCCGAAAGCCATACCGCCAAGCAGCAGGGTTTCGATCGACCCTGTCTGCACCTTGAATCCCTCTGCGCCCGCGCTGAGGGACAGGCCACTCGCGTCCCAGAAGCGCACTGCGCTGTTCACCAACTCGTGGTAGGGCGCGTCGATAAAAATGTCATAGCGTGCGAGGCGGCGCTGCGGGTCGAAGTTTGTGCCTTCTACCCTGCCGACCTTGTAGCCGTTATATAACACCGCGTCGCCGGTACTGAGCGACGATGCAGTCTCACTGACGATACGAAGGCGCAGGCCATCCGCGTCTGTGGGGGTGAGTGGCGGCGCATCGAGGCCCTTGAAGAACCTTGCGCCCTCGGCGCCGCTGCCCGGCGAGAGCTGGATATAGGCACCAGACACCAGCGTGTCGAGGCCAGAGATGTTGTCCACGCCCACGCGCGCGGTGACCACCCAGAACACGGTATCCTCGCGCAGCAGTTCGGTGGCCTGTCTGTCCAGCGTTACCGTGACGATAACCCCGTCGAGATCTTCGTTGAGCTGTACCTTTTCGACAACGCCCATATCGACATCGCGAAATTTGACTCTGGTAGTGCCCTGTTCGATTCCCTTGGCGGTAGGGAAGGCAATCTGTATTTCGGGACCGCGGGTGAGCAGGTTGTGCACCAGCATGTAGAGGCCCAGGCCCAGCGCCAGCACCGGAATAATCCAGACGCCGGAAACCCCGCTGCCGCGTTTTATATCTGCCGTTTCAGTGGTCACGATGTCGGCTGTTCCTTGCGTCCCAAATCAGGCGCGGATCAAAACTCTCTGCTGCGAGCATGGTAATAATGACCACGCCGGCGAAGGACAGGGCAGCGATGCCTGGCCGGATTACCAGCAAACCGCCAAGATGCACCAGCGCGACGAGTATCGCAACCACGAACACGTCCGTCATGGACCATTTACCGATGAACTCGGTGATGCGATAGAGACGCGAGCGCTGGCGCGCATTGAGCACGGAGCGGTTCTTAACTGTCCACACCAGGTAGAACAGTATCATCAGCTTGGCCGATGGTACGACGACACTGAACAGAAAAATTACCAGTGCCACGGGAATCGAGCCGAGTTCGATGAGCAACACCACGCCGCCAACAATGGTGCTGACCTCCGTCGTCCCGAACTGGTCGGTATACATGATGGGATACAGGTTGGCGGGTATGTACAGAATGCTGGCGGTTACCAGAAGCGCCAGCGTGCGTTGCAGGCTTGCAGGCTTGCGTTGGTGCAGCGGCGCGCCACAGCGGGGACAGCGGCTGTAATTCGAAGGCGCCAGTTTATAGCACATATGGCAGGAAGACAGGTCGCGCGAGGCGGCGGTATCGCTGCTCATGCTGGGGCCAGTGTCTCAATGCGTTGCCAGCATTGGTAGCGGTCCAGGTGCGAGATGGTCAGCGTGAAACACACACTGAAAGCCGCATATGCCCAGAATGAAAGACCCAGGGTCACCGTCGCCATTGACGCGATCTTCACCAGGGAAACGATCACGCCAATTATGAAAACCTCCACCATCGCCCAGTTGCGCGCCAGAAAGACGGTGCGAGCTGCGGTTACCAGCCAAGGGTGATAACGCCCGCGCCGCAGCGTCAGGGTCAACACGATGATCAGCGACAGAATCGCCGCCGGGATGGCAATGATGAAGGCCGTCACCATCAATGCCACCAGTGGCATGCCGTAATCCCACAGCGTTCCCGGCGCCTGCCACAGGCGTATTTCACTCTCGAGGCCACCTGCAGACAGCGCCAGAAAGGAATCGCCATTGGCGAGCAGAAGGAGTAGGAGCGCGGCACAGGCGAAGGCCAGCACGCACTCGCTGGCGTCCTGTCGATAGCGGGTGAGAAAACAACCGCAGCGCGGACACTCAGCGTGCTGGCCGTGTTCGAGCTGCCCGATAGACAGCAGCAGGTCACAGGCCGGGCAGGCGATGTCAGCGCTCATGCGTGATACAAATCTCAGGATCAGGGCAATTCTCTGGCGCATTGTGTCCTGCCTGCGGCATCAGGGCAATGCGTCCACCCGGGCTTTCTCCACCTGTGCCCGGCCAGCCTGTAAGACCGGGTGTAGCGACCAGCCGCTGTCCACGCTGGCAGCGCCTTAATGCCGGAACCGGGGATGTACAGCTTTGAGCTGGCCCGTCTACACTGTGCGCGTGAAAGCTGTAAACAACATGTTGCTGGTAGGGGCTGCGTTCATTGCAATGGCGAGTGCTCTTGCCGCGCCGGTCGTGGCATCGACGGCCACGGGAACCTGCGCTCAGCAGCCGGGCCAGGCGGTACTGCGTTGTTCGCTGGAGAGCCCGGTGAAGGCAGCGGCATTGCCGGAAGCACAGTCGGGTGTGCAACTCGCGCTGGAACTGGCGCTCGGTTCCGATACCGACAGCCATGTATTGCTTGATGCGATCGAGGCGGTGCAGCAGCGTTACAGCGAGGGGGTTGTAGACTGGAAACAGGGCATTCGTCTCACCGGTGAGGGCGCCGGCGCCGCCCGTGCCATTGAGCTCAGCGCAGAATTGCCCGATAACTGGTGGCGCGGGGTGGTCAAAATCGTAGACGCGCGCGAGCCGAGCGGTCGCTATAGCGCGGCATTCAGTCGCGCCGCGATGAGCGGGGCAGTGGCGCATGTGTACTACCGGGTGGACGGCGCCACCGGCCCTGGCGCTTCCGGGCTGGACACCGGTTTTTTCCGCCTTTGTGAAAGTTATCGCATCGCCTGTTTCGGCACCTGGCACCAGGCTGGCTCAGGCGGCCGCGAGGCGGGTATCAACCTGCCCCGCGGGCGGTTCTCAGATTCGGCCCAGGCGGTGCGTCACGGTCTGCCGCTGCCGGTATTCACCGCATCCAGCGCCAATGCCTGGGGTGAGCGCGGGCACTACAACCTGGGCCTCGGCTGGCATGCCCAGGGGATCATCGCGGATGACAAGCAGCTCGTGGTTCCCCTGCGTTACCAGCGTCATACCGGCCTGAGCGACAACCCGAATGCCCCGCTGGCGGATCAGCCGGAGCAGGTGAGCTTCACCCTGACGCTGCGCGGTTCAAAGCTGCTGAAGATGCGTCGCGGAGAGCGCGTGCAGTGGGTCCTCGACGGCAGTGAGCAGCGTGGCACAGTCACTGTGGACAGCGACGGCTCGGCTACCATTGAGGATATCAGGCTGGCTTCCGGCGAGGCGTTTCAGGCCTTGCGGGTGACGCCTGCCAAACAGCACTGGCAGTTGGTGTATACCCGTCAGCCACGCGCCAGCAAGCCGGTACCGGGAACGCCGGTAAAAGAGGCTGCAAATTGGCAGCATGCGACGGACGTGGGGCGGATCAATCACGGCCTGGCGGAGGCGGACGTGGTGATTGATGACCTCAGCGGCAAGGTCAAGGTCATCCACAACTGCACCACGTCCAGTGAGATTTGCGTGGCTCACGAGGCGCGCGTGAGCCCCGACGGCACAAAAATAGTGTACTCGGTGGGTTACGGCAATGAGCTTACACCGGTCGTGACGGAAGGGGTCAGGCTCGGGCTGCGCGAGATACCCGGGCTCACCCACGCCGAGTTGTGGATCTACGATCTCACGACCGGCAAGAAATGGCCGATACCGCGGCATCCCGCGCAGGCGATTGATCGCCAGCCAGACTGGCTGAACAACGACCAGATCGTGTTTGTCAGCAACCGCGCCGGGCTGTATCCATTCAAAAACCCCTTCGGCATGCACCAGGGGCAGGACCAGTTTGGCCGCGGGCGCTGCTTTAACGCGCCCTATTGCGTGTCGCAGGAGTACGGCTACGGTAGCGCGGGCAGGGCAATGCAGCTGTGGACGATGAATATAGACGGCAGTGATGCGCGCAATATCAGCCCGCACGAGCAGAATGCACTGGCGCCGGCCGTGATGAGCAACGGCGATATTCTTTACTCGTGCTGGAACGCTCACGAAAACAAGAATTTCGACACCTGGACTGCGCACTCCAACAAGCCGCAAACGAGCAAGAACAAGTGGTGGCTGTGCCGGGTGGACGGCAACGGTGCCGACCAGACGGTTATTCTCAACGGTCACAAGACCACTACCGTGAAAACCCGCGAGTGGTTGCCGCGGGGCATGCAGGGCGGCGAAATGCGTTCGATATTGCGCGCGATCCGTTCGGTGGCGGAAATCTTCCCCGGCAAACTCGCGGTGTCCAACTACTACCGTTCCAACCACGTGGGCAGCATGGGTATCGTGTATGCGATCGATTACAAAGACCCACACGTGGAGGGCTGTTCCACCGCGCGCTGCTATCCCGACGGCGAGAGCAGCAGCGGCAAACCCGGCAGCGGCCGTTATGTGCCCAGTTCCCTGCGGGCGATCACGCCCTACGGCACGGACCAGGATATGGCCGTGCGCCGCGACAGCCGGGGCAGGGCGCTGGGCAAGGCCGGATATGCCGCGCCCCTGCCGAACACCGACAGCGAGTTTCTGCTCACCCACGGCCGCGGGTCCTGTTACGAGGCAACGCCGCTGCACGAGGCCAACCGCCGCGCGATGGGTGGCGAACCGACCTGCCAGAAAGCGATCTACCGGGTGAAGGTCGATATGGTCACCGACCCCTTTGATACGCGCCAGATGGAACTGCTGGCCGGCGGGGAGGCGTGGCAGGCCTGGGACGCGCGGGCCATCGCCCCTTATCGCGAACTGATGGGCCAGGAATTGCCGGCCCAACCAGCACCGCTGGACTCCGACGCCAACTGCTACCTGCAGGTGGTGGATGCGCGCGCCGCGGAACTCCAGCCAGGTGCGGAACGTTTCAACTGGAGAACCAATTTCTTCGAGCACTGCACCTTCCAGGGCTGCGCCGTGAGCGCGGAGAACCCGCGTTTTCACCGCGAGAACATGCACGCGCTGAGTATCTTCCTTCCCGAGATGTGGGATATCACCTATCGCGGGTCTGATGAAGCCGAGTACGCCAGTATTCTCAATAACACCGGCCACAAATCGGTTGCCCTGCTCGGCTCGCAGCCTCTTGAAACCGACGGTTCGGTGAAAATGCAGGTGCCTTGTGAAACGCCGCTGCTGATGGCGGGCACCGATGCCGACGGCATGGCTATCGCGCACGACGCCATGCTGCATTCCCTGCGCGCCGGCGAAACCCGCACCTGTCACGGTTGCCACGACGGGCACTCCGAAGAGCGCGCCGGAAGGCTCAAGCAGCCGGCGGTAGAGCGTTTTGCGACGACGCTGGCGGCCAATACCTATCCACCCATGCCGGTGGCGCAGTCGCCTGTTACGTTCGCAGACGTGCAGCCGATTCTGGAGAAACGCTGTGCCAGCTGTCACAAGGACATGAATAACCGCGACGGACTGCTGTACTCGCGTCTCGCCCAGGATTTTGAGCAACACGACTGGCCCTGGGCGCGTAAACAGCCGGGCATTGGCCAGCGACGATCAGTGGAGCATGTGCTGATCAAGAACGGCGGTCGCGGCTATGCCAAGGGCGAGCAGCTTGTCTTCCCGGCCGGGGGTGCCGCGGGACAGATCAGCAAGGTGGGCAAAAACGGACGGATTCTGGATATCCGCCTGGAGCGCGGCGGAGACGGCTACGAACCGCTGACCACGGTGCGAGTGAACTCGGCGGCCGGGAAAGGCGCGCACCTGGTGGCGATGACCGATTACTTTGACCTGCCCCGGCCTTACAGCAGCAAGTGGGTGGCTAAATTTGCGCGCGATTCCCTGCTGTACTGGAAGTGCGTGGGCGAACGCACGGACGGCCGCACCGACGGCCAGTACCCGAATGATATTGATTTCGGCCCCGCGCACGATTCCGGTGCAACGGCCGAGGAGTGCCGGGTGATCGGCCGCTGGATCGATACGGGGATTCAGCACGTCAAATAATAGTGGTTTGCGCCTCAGCGGTGCAGGCTTTGCAAAAATTCCACCGCGTGTTGCGAGCTGCGCTCAAACCACGGGTTGCGTCCCTCGCTGAAATGGTAGAAGCCGTGACTCTGGCCCTCGTACAGCTTGAGCTCACACTGGCCGCCCGCGGCGCGTACAGCCGCGCAGAACGCCTCAACTGTGGACACGGGCACTTCCGGGTCCTGCGTGCCATTCAGGATCAGCGTGGGCGGAAAGTCCCCGTCGATGTGGTGATAGGGCGACACTGCCTGCCAGTGATCCCGCACCAGATGGTGATCGGGCGTGCCGGGGGAAAGATCCAGCATCGGGTTGTACAGCACCAGTCCCGCCGGTCTGATAGTGTCGGCACCGGTTGCTGCGTTCGCCAGCCCTGCTCCCAGGCCCGCCGCGAGATGGCCGCCGGAGGAACCGCCGCCGGCGAAGATGCGCTGTGCATCGATGCCCAGTTCGCTCGCGTGCTCGTGCAGGTAGGCAAGCGCCGCCGCTGCGTCGCGGAGTGCGCCCGGCACGTCGGGCTGGGCGCGTTGCCCGAGCCGGTATTCAGCGGAGAAGCAGTGGTAGCCTTTGGCCGCAAAATAGCGGCACTGGGGATGCAGCGATTGCGGGCCATCGTAGAGCCAGCGGCCGCCGTGGAAGAGCAGCAGGGCCGGGGCGGCGGGTTGGTGTGTCTTCGCCCGGAATACATGCAGTGAGCGGGGTGTTTCCCCTGGTTGTGAGTAGACGATGCGAGTATCCGGGCGCGGCTCAAACAGCTGCAGTTTTTTCGCCGCGTACAACACCGCCAGCGGCAGTACCACCGCCAGCGCGCCTGCGAGAAAATACCAGTGCTCTTTTGCCATGTCCCTGGGGGTAACGCCTCGCCGCGTGGGCCCGGCGCTAGAAATCCATCGTCAGTGATACACCATAGCGTGTCTTGTATTCGTAGGGCAGTCCCTGCCCGGTAAGAATCCCCACAGCGCTTTGCCCCGATAGGCTGTTGACGTGGAATTTGTCGAACAGGTTCTGCACGAAAAACTGCAGCGTGTAGCTGCCGTCGTCGGCGCTGATGCCCGCGGCGAGATCCAGGGTGCCATAGGACTCCCCCTCGTGCAGCGGATTATTGGTGGTGTCATACATCACCTCGTCCTGCCAGAACCAGGTGCCACTGGCGAAGCCGGTGAATGGCTGTGAGGCGACAGGGATGTAGTAATCGGCGGTAATGTTGTAGGCCCAGTCGGGGGAGATGGGCATGTCCGCGCCGGTCAGATCCTGAAATTCGTTCACGCAGCCCTGTTCGGCGGTTTGCAGGCTGTAGCAGGGCGCGTCTTTCCAATCGGAAAAAATTGCATCGGTGTAGGCAATGGCTGCCTGCACCACGAGGTTGTCGAGTACCTGCGCGGTGAGTTCGATCTCGACACCGGTGGTCTCCAGTTCGCCCGCGTTGGTGAGGAAGAAGATCGGCGGGAAGGCATTCGGTACCTGGGCCGAGGCCTGGAAATCCTTGAACTCGGTGTAGTACACGGCGCCGTTGAAGCGTACACGGTTGTCCAGCCACTGGGATTTGATGCCGATCTCGTAGTTCGTGGGAATTTCTGGGTCGACGAACACGTCGCCGCTGGAGGGGCCGGAGGGCAGTGAGTTGGAGCCGGGCCCCTTGTAGCCCTGTGCGATGCTGGCGTAGAGCATGGAATCCGCGGCGATATCCAGCTCGCCGATCAAGCGCCACGACAGGTCCCGGTTACCGGTTTCGGCCTTGATGCTGCCGGGCGGCGCCTCGGGGATGGTGCCGGGCAGGAAGCCCACGGTCTGGTCGATAGTGATTTCATCGTTGTTGTAGCGGAGTCCGGCAGACAGGCGGGCCCGCTGTGTGAGGTTCCAGGTAAGCTGGCCAAAGGCCGCCATGCTGGTGTTGGTGTTGTTGTGGTCGTTGGTCATGCTAATCGAGCCGCAGTTCGGCACCGGGCATTGATCTACGCCGTAGAGATCAATAATGCGGTCGAAGCTGCGCTCGAGCTCCCAGTCGAAGTAGTACAGGCCGGCCACGTAGCTGATGGTGCGATCTTCCGGCGAGGTGATGCGCAGCTCCTGGGTGAACTGCTCATAGGCGCCGGTGCTGTCGTTCAACGGCAGCGGGGTGCGCGCGTAGAGATCACCGCGCGCGGCGCTGAAGACATCCTCTTCCGAATAAGACGTGATGGAGGTGAGCAGATATTCACCGAGTGAGTAATTCAACTCCAGGCTGACGATATCCGCTTCTGTTTCCCCCTTTGATCTATCCTGGTCAAAGATTTCGTCCACGTCGTCCCCCGCCGGCCCGCCCTCGCGGTCGGCGACGCTGCCGGGAATGACATCGCGCAGCGGTCCGATACAGCATTCCTGCTTGCGCTCGATGTGGGTGTAGTTCAGCTGTGCATCGAAATCCTCGCCTGCGAGCCAGCGCAGCTTGGCGCGCAGGCCGGAGTCGTCGCGATCATTCACGTCGTCCGCGCCCGGGAAAGTATTTTCCAGGATCGCGTCGCGGGTGTTGCTGAAGGCGGAAATACGGCCCAGCAGCTTGTCTTCAATAATCGGGCCCGAGACATAGCCCGTGAGGTTGAGCAGGTTCTCACTGCCGTAGCGCAGGCCGAAACCGGTGCTGAAATCGCGCGTGGGGTTTTTCGTCGTGATGCTGAGCAGGCCGGCGCTCGCATTCTTGCCGAACAGCATGCCCTGCGGGCCGCGCAGCAGCTCAATGCGCGCCACATCGCTGAAATCCAGCAGGGAACCGCCAAGGCTCGCGGCAACCACGCCATCAACGACCGTGCCGACCGATTGTTCCACCGAACGGCTGAAGCTCTGGGTGCCGATGCCGCGCACGAAAATGTTACGGCCCGCGTCGGACGTACCCTGGCCAAAGGTGAATCCCGGAACGATCTTGGTCAGATCGGCGATCTGGGTTTTATTGCGGCGCGCGAGTTCCTCGCCGCTAACCACGGCAACTGAAATCGCCACGTCCTGCAAGCTCTGTTCGCGTTTCTGCGCGGTGACCACAACCTCTTCGAGGCGTTGTTGGGCCATGCCGGGCAGGGGAAAACAGAGCAATGCGGCAAGCATGGATGAGGCGTAGTAGTGACGCGCTGGAATAGTGTGCATGAGAAAACCTTATTATTGTTGGCATGGTTCACCCGCAGGCCTCGCCCGGGTGTCACTTTATTGTGCTATCTGTGTATTGCGGAGTCCAGTTGCTCGTGCACCTGGCGGTGTCCCGGGGCTGCATATCTGGAAAACCCATGAAAGCCGGGCGCATTTGCCCTATCCTGTTACAAAGGATGCGCGCTGGCCGCCGTTCTTTCCCGGGGCGCTCCCGGGAGCCAGATGGAAAAGCCGATGAGTTGCGACTTACTGGTCGTTGGTGGCGAGGGAGACCTTGCCCTGAGAAAACTGTATCCCGCACTGTACTCGCTCTGGGTCAGTGACTGCCTGCCGCGCGACATCCGCGTATTCGGCATGGCGCGTCGGCAAATGTCACAGCAGGAATTTCTCGGCCGTGTGCGCGAGTGGTTTGACAAGCGCCATAAAACCGCGGCTTTTGAAGACTCCGCCTGGACGGCCTTCACTGCGCGCCTCACCTACTGTTCCCTCGACGCGACGTCGGCTGAAGCTCTCGCGGGTTTGCGTGAACGCGAACTGCAGAGCGTCGATCGCGACCTCGTTGTCTACCTGGCAACGCCGCCGGGCATCTTCGGCCCCGTCTGTGAGGCGATACAGCAGGCGGGGCTGGCGCGCGACAACACGCGCATTGTCGTTGAAAAGCCCCTGGGGGATGACCGTGCTTCCTACCTGGAGATAAACGACCGCCTGACTCGCATTTTTCGTGAGGACCAGGTCTATCGCATCGACCATTATCTCGGCAAGGAACCGGTGCAGAATCTGCTCGCGCTGCGCTTTGCCAATATGTTCCTCGAGCCGCTGTGGAGCAACCAGTACGTCGACAACGTGCAGATCACGGTGGCCGAATCAATCGGTGTCGCCGGGCGTTGGGATTTTTACGACAGTGTTGGTGCACTGCGCGACATGGTGCAGAACCACCTGATGCAGCTCCTCTGTCTGGTGGCCATGGAGCCGCCCGCGCACCTGCAGGCCAACGCGGTGCGCAATGAAAAGCACAAGGTGCTGTCGTGCCTGCGGCCGTTGGACGAGCACAGCATTCGCGACGATGTGGTGCTCGGACAGTACACCGCGGGTAACGTGGATGGCGGCGCGGTGGTCGGTTATGGCGAGGAGGAGGGCGCGGAACGCGGCTCGCAGACTGAAACTTTCGTGGCCATCAAGGCGCATATCGATAACTGGCGCTGGGCCGGGGTGCCGTTCTACCTGCGCACCGGTAAGCGCCTGAGCGCGCGCTACTCGGAGATCGTGGTGGAATTTCGCGATGTGCCGCATTCGATATTTCCCGGGCAGCGCCATCTGGATGCCCCGAATCGCCTGATTATCCGGCTGCAGCCGGAGGAAACCATCAGTCTCGAATTGATGAACAAGGTGTCCGGGCTGAATGTGACTGCGCCCTTGCGCAGCGTCCACCTGGATCTCAGCTTCCCCGATGGCAGTGGTCCCGATGTGACGCCCGATGCCTACCAGCGGCTGCTGCTGGATGTCATTCGCAGCAATCCCACACTGTTTGTGCGCTCTGACGAGGTCGAGGCTGCCTGGATCTGGGTGGATCGTATCCGCGCCAGCTGGGAGGCCACCGGCAAGCGGCCGGAGCGCTACAGCGCGGGCTCCTGGGGCCCTACCGAGGCCATTTCCCTGGTCGCCCGCGATGGCAGGCGGTGGCGGGCGTACCGCTGATATGTCTGGGGCGCTGCACAGGTTTAGCGGCAATGCCACTCTGGGTCCGCAACTCGCTGCCCGCGTGGCCGGGGATCTTCGCGCTGCACTTGCGGTGCGTACCCGCGCGACCCTGGCGGTGTCGGGCGGCAGCACGCCGGTGCCTTTTTTCCAGGCCCTGGCGAAAGAACGGCTCGACTGGCAGCGTGTGATCGTCGCCCCGGTGGATGAGCGCTGGGTCAGTGAGACGCACCCGGATTCCAATGCCGGGCTTATCCGCCGTCATTTGCTGCAGGACGCCGCGGCCGCTGCGGTGTTTGTGGGTATGCACACACACGCCGCAACGCCCTTTGAGGCCGAGGCGCTGGTGGCCAGGCGACTCGCGGCCTTCGCCGATGGGATCGACGTGGTGGTACTCGGCATGGGCGAGGATGGGCACACGGCGTCCTTTTTCCCCGACGCGGAGACACTGGCCCGGGCGCTCGATCCACAGGCCGAGGCACTCTGCGTGGCGGTGAGACCGCCGCAGGCGGCGCACGATCGTATGAGCCTGACGCTGTCGGCACTGTTGCGCGCGCGCCACGCCTACCTGCACATAACGGGAGAAGCGAAGTGGGCGGTGCTGGAGGCGGCGCGCGCGGCGTGCGACACCGGTCGGTGGCCCATCTGTGCGCTGCTACAGGCGCCGGGCTTTAATCTGGACATCTACTACGCAAACGGGAACTGAGCGATGCATGCGGTAATTGAGGAAGTCACCAGCGCGCTGCAAAAACGCAGCGAACAGAGTCGCGCGGCGTATCTGGCGCTGTGCCGGCACACGCGAGAGGATTTGCCGCCGCGGCGTACGCTGTCCTGCGGCAATATCGCCCACGGCTACGCGGCCTGCTCCGATACCGAGAAACAGCTGATGGCGGCGCGCGAAGCGCCCAACGTGGGCCTCATCAACGCCTATAACGATGTGCTCTCGGCGCATCAGCCGCTGGCGGAGTATCCGGCGCGCATCAAGACTCAGGCCGAACAACTCGGTATAACCGCGCAGGTTGCCGGCGGTGTGCCCGCCATGTGCGATGGCGTCACCCAGGGCCAGCCGGGCATGGAACTCAGCCTGTTCAGCCGCGACGTGGTGGCCATGGCCACCAGCGTCGGCCTGTGTCACAACCTCTTCGACGCGGTTATCTGCCTGGGTATCTGCGACAAGATCGTGCCCGGCATGTTGATCGGCGCGCTGCATTTCGGCCATCTACCGATAGGCTTTATCGGCTCCGGGCCGATGGCTTCGGGTATCTCCAACAAGGAAAAAGCGGCCGTGCGCCAGCGTTTTGCCGAAGGCAAGGCACAGGAGGCGGAACTGCTGGCGGTGGAATCGGCCTCCTACCACAGCCCGGGAACCTGCACCTTTTACGGCACGGCGAACAGTAACCAGGTGCTGATGGAGATGCTGGGAGTGCAATTGCCCGGCAGTTCGTTCCTGCATCCGGATGACCCGCTGCGCGAAGCGCTGATCCGCCGCACCCTGCAGTGCCTGACGGAAGCAGGTGCAGCGCCGCTGTATGAGGTGGTGACGGAAGCCTCGCTGGTGAACGCGGTTGTGGCGTTGCTGGCCACGGGCGGCTCGACCAACCACACCCTGCACCTGGTGGCGATCGCCCGCGCCGCCGGCATTCACCTCACTCTTGAGGATATGGACAGGCTGTCGACTGCGGTGCCGCTGATGGCGCGCATCTACCCCAATGGCAGCGCCGACATCAACGATTTTCAGGCGGCGGGTGGCATGGCTTTCCTGGTGCGTGAACTGCGCGGCGCGGGCCTGCTGAACGAGGATGTGAGCACCCTGCTGGGCCCCGGCCTTGACCACCACTGCCATGCGCCGACCCCCGATGGCGCAACTGGCGTTGCCTGGCAGACCCCCGTCGCGCGGTCGCGTCGTGCAGATGTCCTGCGCCCCGCGGGTGAACCCTTCGCCAGTCAGGGTGGTCTGCGCCGCCTTGCCGGCAACCTCGGCGAGGGGGTCATCAAGGTATCGGCGGTTGAGGAGAGGCATCTGAAGGTTGCCGCGCCGTGCCGTGTGTTCAGCAGTCAGGACGCCCTGCGCGAGGCCTTTGAAGCCGGTGAACTGGATTGCGATGTGGTGGCGGTAGTGCGCTTCCAGGGCCCGCAGGCCAACGGCATGCCGGAGTTACACAAGATGACGCCCTACCTTGGCGTATTGCAGGATCGCGGGTTCAATGTGGCACTGGTGACCGACGGGCGCATGTCTGGCGCCTCCGGCAAGGTGCCCGCCGCGATCCACCTCAGTCCGGAAGCGATCCAGGGTGGTCCGCTGGCCTACCTGCGTGACGGCGACCGTATTGAGCTGGACGCCCGCGCAGGCACGCTTGAGGTGTGTGTGGACAGCGCTGAATTCGCGGCGCGTGCACCGGCCGCTGCGTCGGCGCAGGACCCGAGCCTCGGGCGACAATTGTTTCAGCTTTTTCGTGACAGGGTGGGAGCGGTCTCCACCGGGGCCGCGGTCTTTGATTCCGTGTCCGCACCCGCCGTGGTGGAGACATGAGTTTCGCCGACACGCTCGCGGCCTGTCGCGTATTGCCGGTGGTGACAGCCCGCGATGAACAGGCAACACTGCGGCTCGCCGATGCCCTGCAGGCGGGCGGCATGCGGGCTATTGAAATTACCCTGCGCACGCCCGCGGCGCTGGCCTGCCTGCGTGCGGTGAAAGCCCAGGTGCCGGGGCTGCAGGTGGCGGCGGGTACGGTAACGGATGCGGAGTCTGTCGCAGCGGCCATCGATGCGGGGGCGGATTTCTGCGTCAGCCCGGGAATTTCAATGCAGATGATCGACGCCTGTACCAGCGCCGGGGTGCCGCTTCTGCCGGGTGTCGCCACGCCTTCGGAGGTACTTTTCGGGCTGTCGCGCGGGCTCTCGCTGTTCAAGCTGTTCCCGGCGGTGCCGATAGGCGGTGTCGCCCTGTTACAAGCCCTGCGCGGCCCCTTCCCGGAGGTGCGCTTTTGTCCCACGGGCGGGCTTACGGCAGATAACTTCCGCGACTTTCTCGCACTGGATAACGTAATCTGTTGCGGTGGATCATGGATGGTGAGTGATGAACTGATCGACAATGAAAGCTGGCAGAAGATTACGCAGCTGGCGCGCGCGGCGCTGGTGGTGGATGCCGGCTGAGGGTAGTTTGATGGCGACAGCAGAGATTACGGCGCGCAGCACAGGCGCCAGGCAGGAGCGAGGATATGCGTAGTTCCCCGTCCATTCGCGTGGGCCTGATGGGTTTTGGCCAGACAGGCCGCCAGATTTACGGGCTGGCATCGCGCAGCGACGATATAGACATTGTGGCGGTTGCTGACATCGGAGCACCGCAGATACTGCACTATCTGCTCTGTTCGGAGGAGTCACAGCCGGAGCGCTTTGAACTGCACGGCAACGTGCTGGTGTGCGGTGCAATGCGCACGCGCATGATGGCGATGGATCTCCCGCGCGAAGTACCGTGGGACGTATTCGGGGTGGATGTGGTGATCGATGCCACCGGCAAGTATCGCGAGCGGCGCTATATGCAGGATCACCTCGACAACGGCGCGCCGCGGGTATTGTTGCGCGGGCTGCCCGATGACCATATCGACCGGCTTGTGTTGCCGGGAATCAACGCCGACGGTATCTGTAAAGATGACAGGATGCTGAGTGCCGGTTCGGCCACTACTTCCGCGCTGGCCCTGCTGCTGCATGTTCTGGGCGCGCGTTTTGAGATCGACTGTGTCAGCATGACCACCATTCACGCGTTTACTTCAGATCAATCGCTACAGGATTACGCCGGCAGCGATTATCGCCGCAGCCGCTCGGCGGCCAAGAACATCATTCCCAACAGTCATCAGGCGGCGGCCTGGATCGGCAGGGTGCTGCCCGCTTTCGAGGGCAGGGTGATGAGTTCGGCACTCAATGTGCCGGTGCAGGAGGGTTGCCTGCTGGATACCAATCTGGTGTTCGCCGACAACAGTGTCAGTGCGGAGGCAGTCAACGACGCCATGCGCGAGGCCGCTGAATCGCTGCCGTCGCTGTTGGCCGTGACAGAGGATCCGATCGTCTCCTCGGATGTGCTCGGCAGCGCGCACTCACTGCTGTTTGACGCGCGCGGCACGATCAAGGCAGGCGACTCCATCGTCAAGACGCTGGGCTGGTACGAGAATCTCGGTCATGCGGCCCGGCTGCTGGATGTCGTGCGCCTGTACGCGGCACTCGATGCGGGGGAGGCAGACCGATGAAAGTTGCAATCAACGGTTTCGGACGCATCGGGCGTTCGGTTTTCAGGATTCTCGAAGGGGTAGAGGGCATCGACATCGTTGCCATCAACGACCTGTTTGACAACGAGGCGCTGCGCTACCTGTTGAACTATGACACTGTCATGGGCAGGTTTGCAGGCAACCTGGTTCTCGAGAATGATCAGATAGTGACGGACAAGGGCCGTGTCCACATGTTGTGCGAACGCGACCCGGGGGCCCTGCCGTGGCGGGACATGGGTATCGATGTGGTGGTGGAAGCCACCGGCGCGTTTCGCAAGCGCGAGCAACTGGAGCAGCATCTCACGGCCGGCGCTCGCAAAGTGATACTCACGGTACCCGCCAAGGACGCCATTGACTACACCGTGGTACTCGGCGTCAACGACCAGGGCCTGAAGGATTCGCACCGCATCATCTCCAACGCGAGTTGCACCACCAACTGCCTTGCACCGATGGCGAAAGTGCTGGACGACAGCTTTGGTATTCGCGAGGGCGTGATCAACACGGTGCATGCTTATACCAACGACCAGCGCCTTGCAGACGTGCCCCATACCGACTGGCGGCGCAGTCGTGCGGCTGCCGAGAACATTATTCCCACCTCTACCGGCGCGGCGAAAGCCGTGGGCGAGGTGCTGCCGCAGCTCAATGGTCGCCTGCACGGTATTGCCGCGCGTGTGCCCGTGCCGGATGGTTCAGTGGTGGATCTGTTCGTGCGCCTGGGGCAGAAGGCCAGTCGCGCCGATGTCGACGAAGTCGTGGCGGCCGCGGCGGCGGGGCCCCTCGCCGGCATCCTTGAATTCAGTGACCGGCCTATTGTCTCATCCGACATCATTGGCAATGCGCACTCATCGATCTACGACGCCGGTTTTACCGAGCTCAGTGGCGGCGAGTTTTTACGCGTACTGAACTGGTACGACAACGAGTGGGGCTATTCCTGTCGGGTATGCGACCTGCTCCAGCGACTCAGCGCCTGGCCCTGAGTCACACCGCTCCAGTGTCGCTTGCAGGTCCGAGCGGCCTGTTGCGCACAGGGCACAGTGCCCTCTGGTTCAATCTATTATAAAAGCGGCGTTGGTTTATGCCCCCGGCTCCACCACAATGCAACGCAAACCAGAAGCAGGCGGGGTGTGGGCATGGCGTGGGATTTCATCACGGAGCCTGAGTTTCAGGAAAAGCTCGACTGGATCCGGCGTTTCGTCGACGAGGAACTGATCCCGCTGGAGCCGATAATGCAGGATTTCAGCGAGGCGCAGTGGCGGGCGGTGCAGCAGCCGCTGAAGCAGCAGGTGAAAGATCAGGGCCTGTGGGCCTGTCATCTCGAAGCCGCGCTGGGAGGGCAGGGTTTCGGCCAGTTGCCTCTGGCGCAGATGAACCTGATCACCGGGCGCTGCATTTTCGCGCAGGAAATATTTGGCAATATGGCGCCCGATTCCGGCAACTCGGAACTGCTGGCCGAAGGGGGTACCGAGGCGCAGAAAGCGAAGTGGCTGTGGCCCAACCTCAACGGCGAGATCCGCTCGGCGTTTGCTATCACGGAACCCTTCGTCGCCTCCACCGATCCCACGCAGATTGAATCCAGCGCGGTGCTCGATGGCGACGAGTGGGTCATCAACGGTCGCAAGTGGATGATCACCAACGCCTCGCGAGCCGATTTCATAATATTCATGCTGGTGACAGACCCCGACGCGCCGCTGTATGAACGCTGCTCCATGATCATCGTGGAAAAGGGTGCCAAGGGCATGGATATATTCCGCGATATTCCCACCATGCATCATCCGTATTCCGAATACGGGGCTATCGGCAATCACGCCGAGATACTGCTGGAGAACGTGCGTGTGCCGCGCGACAACCTGATCGGCAAACGCGGGCAGGGCTTCATGCTCTCGCAAGTACGCCTCGGTCCGGGTCGGATCCATCACGCCACGCGCTGGCTGGGCGAAGCGGAGCGGGCCTTCGACATGCTCTGCGAGCGCACCCGTTCGCGCACTTCCTTCGGCAAGGGTTACGAAAAGCACCAGATAATTCAGGAATACATTGCCGATTCCCGCATCGAGCTGGAGCAGGCGAAGTTGCTGACGCTGCGCGCGGCCTGGACCATGGATCGCGTGGGCCCGCAGGCAGCGCGCACGGATATCGCGATGGTCAAGGTCAACAACGCCAGAGTGTTGTACAACGTCATTGATCGCGCCCTGCAGGTGCACGGCTCCCTGGGCTATAGCTGTGATATGCCACTGGAGTCGATGTACAGGTCCGCGCGCATGGCGCCGCTGGTGGATGGCGCCAACGAAGTGCACAAGGTGACCATCGCGCGCAGCGAGCTGAAGCGCTACCAGGCCGTGGAAGGCTGGCCGAGTGAACATATTCCCACGCGTCGGCAGGCGTCCCTGAAGCGCTTCGCGCAGCTGCTGGATGCGCGCGAATGAGTGAGCAGGAGGTCGATCCCGGGCGTTTCGCCGAGTGGCTGCGCTCGGAGACGGGACGCGCGGGCCCGGTTGCCATTGAACCCCTGCGCGGCGGCGGTTCCTGCGAAATGTTCACGCTGACCCAGGGCGACGAACGTTTCGTGATCCGGCGCGCGCCGCCGGTGGCGGTGTCTGACAGCGCACACAATGTCATCCGCGAATACCGGATCATTGCCGCGCTCACCGGGTCTGCCGTGCGCGTACCCCGTCTGCTGGCAAGCTGTGCGGACCCGGCCGTGCTCGGGGCGCCGTTTTATATCATGGGTTTTGTCGAGGGCGAGGTTATTCGCCGGCGACTGCCCGCAGCCTACTGCGAGCATCCCGAGGTGCAACCGGCGATCGGGGAGGAACTCATCGACGCGCTGGTGGAGCTGCACGCCTTTGACTGGCGCGGCACGGCGATTGAGGATCTGGCGAAACCGGAAAACTTTCTGCAGCGTCAGGTGGCGCGCTGGATGTCGCAGCTCGCGGGCTATCGTCAGCGCGAGCTGCCGGGTGTGGATGCAGTGGCCCACTGGCTCGACGACAACAGACCGAGCGCGGGTGAACTCACCGTGATGCACGGCGACTTCAAGATCGACAACGCCCTGTACAGCGCCGGTCTCCCGCCCAGGTTGCTCTGCCTGCTGGATTTTGAAATGACGACCGTGGGCGACCCCCTGATCGATCTCGCATGGGCGATGATCTTCTGGCCCGAAGAAGGCAACCCCATCGCCATCGCGCCGCCCGGCTCCGAGGGTGGCATGCACGCGCAGTATTGTCAGGCACCCGAAGCGCTTGTGCAGCGTTATGCCGCGCAAACCGGTCGCAACCTCGATGCGTTCCAGTGGTATCAGGCGTTTGCGGCCTGGAAGCTGGGTATTGTGCTGGAGGCGTCCTATAGCCGTTTCCTGAAGGGCGAATCGAGAAATCCGAACCACGAATTCTTTGGCTTTCTGGTCGACCAGCTGATGCAGCGGGCCAACCGCTTTGCGTTTGCGGGAGAACAGCCTTGAGCGGGAAAACAGCCTTGAGCGGGAATACAGCCTTGAGCGGGAATACAGCCTTGAGCGGGAATACAACCATGAACGAACTCTTTGATGTGGCGGGCAAGGTGGTGCTGATTACCGGTGGCAGCCGTGGGCTGGGCAGGGCCATGAGTCTCGCGTTCGCCGCGCGCGCTGCGAAGGTGGTGATCGCCAGCCGCAAACTGGCGCCGTGCGAGGCACTGGCGCAGGAGATCCGCGCGAGCGGCGGCGAGGCGTTGCCGCTCGCCTGCCACGTGGGTGACTGGGACGCGCTCGAGGGGGTTGTCGAGCAGGTGGTCGCAGCCTTCGGTCGCATCGACGTCCTGATCAACAATGCCGGCATGTCACCGTTGGCTCCCTCGCTCCTGGAGACCAGTGAAGCCCTGTTCGACAAGATTATCGACGTCAACCTCAAGGGTCCGACGCGGCTCACCGCGCTGGCCGCGACGCAGATGGCTCGCACGGGCGGCGGCTCAATCATCAACATCAGTTCGTTGGCGTCCCTGCGGCCGTCGCCGGTCACTACGGTGTACAGCGCCGCGAAAGCGGGGCTGAACGCACTGACCGCCGCCTCCGCCCAGGAGTTCGCAGCGGTTGGCGTGCGCGTGAATGCGATAGTCTGCGGCACCTTTGATACGGATGCCACCGAGACGATGCTCGGCAATCCCGAGCTGTTGCCGCATATCGTGGAGCCGATCGCCCTGGGGCGCATCGGCAGGCCCGAAGAAGTTGTCGGCGCGGTACTTTATTTTGCTTCCGATGCCTCCAGCTACACTACCGGTAGCTGCCTGGGCATCGACGGCGGCGTGCGGCCCTAGCCGCTCACACGCAGTTCACAGGAGATCATCTGCATGGCTGAATATCTGTTGGCGGGGAAAACCGCGCTGGTAACCGGCGGCGGTACCGGCATTGGGCGCAGCTCGGCCGCTGCCCTCGCCGACGCCGGCGCGCGGGTGACGATCTGCGGGCCGGAGCAGGCGGTACTGGAGGCCAGCGTGGCTGAACTGACCGCGGCGAACCCGGCACGTCAGATTCTGGCTACCCCCTGTGATGTAACGGTGGAGGCGCAGGTGGCGGCGGCAGTGGCAGCGGCGGCCGGCGATGATGGCCTGGATATCGCGGTGGCGAATGCGGGTACCGGCTGTCCCGGGTCGCTGTTACACATCGGGGAAGAGCACTGGATGATCCCGCTGGGCGTAAACCTTCTCGGCACCGCCTACACCATCAAGCACGCCGGTCTGAACATGAAGGATCACGGCGGCGGCTCCATCATCAGCATGTCGTCGGTGGCCAGTGAGCGGCCGACGAAATTCATGGCCTCCTACGGTGTGAGCAAGGCGGCGATAGACGAGCTCACCCGCAGCGCCGCCGCCGAGTTGGGCTGCTTTGGTATTCGCGTGAACGGCATCCGTCCGGGGTTCATCCAGACGGAGGTGCTGATGTCGACCACCGGTGAACAGAATATCCAGCTTGCCCGTGAGCAGACCGTGCTCGGCCGGCTTGGAGAGCCGGAGGATATTGCCCGCGCGGTGCTCTATTTCGCTTCCAGCCAGTCCGAGTGGGTCACCGGGCAACTGCTGGCCGTGTGCGGCGGATTCACGCTGTACCCGGAATCGATGAACGTGGAGCATCTCGCACGGATGTTGTTCCCGGAAGAAATGCAGCGCGATTTCGGCGCTGCCAGCGAGGAGTAACCGCATGGCCTTTCGCTACGAGATGACCGCGCCCGGCGTGGAGCAGGTGCAGCGCACGGAAGCAGAGCCGGTGGCCCCGGGGCCCGGCGAGGTTCAGCTGCGCCTGCGGGCGTCCAGTCTCAACTATCATGACTACGTGACCCTCGCGGGCCTGATTCCCTGGGTTGAATATCCGCGGGTGCCTCTCTCGGACGGCTGCGGTGAAGTCGTTGCCGTTGGCGCGGGCGTCGAACAATATGTACCCGGCGATCGTGTTGTCACGCTGTTCTATCCGCTGTGGCATAGTGGGCGGCCCGCGGCAGACAGCAAGCAGCGCATACTGGGCGAAACGGTCGATGGCTGCCTGCAGGAGTATCTGACGATCGATGCGCGCAGTGTCGCGCGCGCACCCGCCGGCTTGAGCGATACGCAGGCGGCGTCGCTGGTGTGTGCCGGGCACACCGCCTGGTACGCGCTGATGGAAGAGCACAAGCTGCGGGCGGGCCAGACAGTACTGGTGCAGGGTTCGGGCGGGGTATCACTGTTCGCTCTGCAGATTGCCCGGGCGGTGGGTGCGCAGGTTATCGCGACGTCCTCCTCGGATGAAAAACTCGAACGTATGCGGGCGCTCGGCGCCGGGTATGGGGTGAACTACCGCAGTCATCCGGATTGGGAAGCCGAGGTGCGCAGGCAGGTTGGCGGTGTGGATGTGGCGATCGACGTGGGCGGCGAAACGACGCTCGGCAAGGCGATTACCTGCGCCAATACGGATGCCTTCATTGCCGTGATTGGCGTGCTTGGCGGCTTTGGCGCGGCGCCCGTGTCAATTTTCGAAGTGATGCAGAAAAACCTCTGCCTGCGCGGTGTCACCGTGGGTTGCGGCGAATCACTCGAGCGCTTCTGCCGGTTTGTGGAGCAGCATGCGCTGGAACCGCAGATCAGCCATAGTGTGCCCCCGGCGCAACTCGCGGATGCCATGGCGCTGATGGAGCGGGGGGAGCATTTCGGCAAGATCGGCATCACTGTCGAGTGAACAAGCGTAGTGATGGGCCGGCAGGCGTTGCACTGAACGCGCGGGCAGGCCTGTGATGCGCTGCAGCGATCGGAATATTTTACTTTGAACATTAACTGGAGAGACAGCTATGGCATTTAAGGGAAAGGTTGCATTGATAACGGGCGGCGGCAGCGGCATGGGACAGACGGCCGCACGCCTGCTCGCGCAACAGGGTGCCAGCGTGGCCCTGTTCGATGTGAACGAGGCGGGCATGGCGAAAACCGCCGAGGGTCTGGATAGCGTGCGCGCCTACCGCGTGGACATCAGTAATACCGACGAGGTGCAGGCCGCGGTTGCCCGGGTGACCTCAGAGCTCGGCCCGATAGACCGGGTCGCCAATGCGGCGGCGATCATGCCCTTTGGCAAGCTGCTGGAGCAGGATCCAAAAGTGCAGCTCAAACTCATGCAGATCAACTACGGTGGCCTGGTGAACATCGCGACCGCCACACTGCCCGACATGGTCTCGCGGCGCAGTGGCGACTTCATCAGTTTTTCCTCGATGTCGGGCATTATTCCCGGCCTGCTGATGGGCGGTTACTGCGCCACCAAGGGTGCCGTACAGATGTACACCGAGGTGCTCTATCACGAGAACCGCGGCAGTGGTGTGCGCTTTGTCTGCGTGTGTCCCCCGCCGGTGGCAACGCCGCTGTGGCAGCAGGCCCAGGACACGGTGGTGCCCAAGCTCACAGCATCCGGCGCTACCATAGAGCCGGAGGAAGTGATTGCGGATGTAGAGGATTGCCTCGAGCAGGGCAAATTTTTCTCCTTCCCCGGCAAGGGCACGCGTATGGGATACATCATGCGGCGCCTGTTTCCCAATTACCTGTGGAACTACTCGCACAAGGCCGAGGGCTTCTGAGGCATGCATGCGTGGATATGTAACAGTCTGACCGGGGAAGATGGCCTTGTCTTTGAGTCCTGCCCCGCGCCGGTGTGCGGGCCCTCCCAGGTGCTGGTGCGCACGCATCAGGTGGCACTGAACTTTCCCGACGTGTTGATCACCCGCGGCCAGTACCAGATGAAGCTGGATCCGCCGTTTGTCCCCGGTAGCGAATTAGCGGGGGAGGTGCTGGCCGTCGGCGAAGGGGTCACGGATATCGCGCCCGGACAGCGCGTGCTGGCCATGACCGGGTTTGGTGCATTTGCGGAGCAGGTGCTGGTATCACCGCCGATGCAGCAGCTTATGGTGATTCCCGCTTCGATGAATGATGTCGATGCCGCCGCATTCAACATGGTGTACGGCACCGCGCTGCACGGCCTGGAACAGCGTGGCCGCCTGGCCGCCGGAGAGACCCTGCTGGTGCTCGGAGCGGCAGGCGGCTGCGGCGGAGCTGCTGTACAGGTAGGCAAGGCCATGGGCGCACGCGTGATTGCCGGTGCGAGTACCGCAGAGAAATGCGCGCGCGCCAGAAACTCCGGTGCGGATGAGGTGATCAACTATCGCGAAGAGGATCTTCGCGAGCGCTGCCTGGAGTTGACCGGCGGGAACGGCGTAGACGTGGTCTTTGATCCGGTGGGGGACGATCTGTTCCGTCCGGCCCTGCGCAGTCTCGGCTGGAACGGCCGCTACCTGGTGGTGGGTTTCGCCGGCGGAGAAATCCCCAAGTTTGCGGTTAATTACAGCATCCTCAAATCGATCGCGGTGGTGGGCGTGGCCTATGGCATGTCGGCAATACGCGATCCCGCGATGAATGCCGAGAATTTTCAGCGCCTGTTCGACTGGTACGAGCAGGGGCTGTTGCGGCCCGATATAGGCCGGCGTTACAGTTGCGCCGAACTGCCCGATGCCCTGCGGGAAATGCAGGCGGGCAATGTACAGGGTAAAAGCGTCGTCGCCTTCAACGCCGCGGGTGACTGATGCCGGACGCTGCCCGGCCCGCGCTCATTCCGCTGCCAGTCAGCGTGGTGCCGGGCCAGGGCGCGTATACCCTCACGGCCGGTACGGCGGTTGCAGTTGACCAGAAGCTCCCCGGTGCGCACGCCGCGCTGCGCAGGCTGCTGTGTCCCGCCACCGGATTTGCGCTGCATTCGACGCCGGACGCTGCGGCGGCGGGCATACGCATTCAGCATGTGCAGTCGCTGCCTGCGGAGGGCTATCGGCTGACGATTGATGCCTCCGGTATCAGCCTCGCTGCATCCACCGATGCTGGCGCACAGTTCGCGCTGCAAACGCTGCGCCAGTTGCTGCCTTGCGCCATCTACGCATCGCAACCCAGCGACACCGTCTGGTCTGTGCCGGCCATGCAGATCGAGGATCAACCGCGCTTTGCCTGGCGGGGGATGCACCTCGATGTCGCCCGGCACTTCATGCCGGTCGCCTTCATCAAGCGCTTCATCGACCTGCTGTCAGTGCACAAGTTCAACCGTTTCCACTGGCACCTCACAGACGATCAGGGCTGGCGTATCGAGATCAGGCGCTATCCAGAGCTGACGCGGGTGGGCTCGCGGCGCGCGCAAACCGTGCTCGGTCATCCGCTGGGCAAGCCGTGGGGAAAGCCGCGCTACGACGGCGTACCGCACGCGGGGCATTACTCGCAGGAAGAAATACGCGAGGTGGTTGCCTACGCCGCAGAGCGACATATTGTTGTTGTTCCGGAAATTGAGTTTCCGGGCCACGCCCAGGCAGCGATCGCGGCTTATCCGTCGCTGGGCAACACGGGCGCAGCGGTCGGGGTCAAGGAAGGGTGGGGGATCAGTCGCCACATAGTGAACCCCTCAGACGCGACGCTGGATTTCTATCGCAACGTGCTCGACGAGGTCGTGGCGCTGTTTCCGTCGCCGTATATCCACATTGGCGGTGATGAGGTGCTCAAGCGGGAATGGCGCGAGAGTGAGCCGGCCAGGGCGCGCATGCGTGAACTGGGCCTGGCGGATGCAGATGCGTTGCAGGGCTGGCTGATTCGTCAGCTCAGCGAGCACCTGGCGCAGCACGGCAGGCGGCTGGTCGGTTGGGACGAGATCGCAGGTGGTGATCCAGGCGGCAATGCTCTGCTGATGAGCTGGCGTGGCACGCGGCGCGGCCTGCAGGCCGCGATCGATGGCCACGAGGTCGTCATGACGCCCACACGCTTTACCTATTTCGATTACTACCAGGCGGACAAGCGCAGTGAGCCGCTGGCGCTGGGCTTTTATCTGCCGCTACAGCGTGTCTACGAATTTGATCCGGCGCCGGCCACATTGGCGCCATCGGTCCGCCGGCGGATTATCGGCGTCCAGGGCCAGTTGTGGACGGAGTTCATGCAGACCCCCGAACACGTTGAATACATGGCCTTCCCGCGGGTCTGCGCGCTGTCTGAAGTGGCCTGGAGTTCGCAGCAGACGCGTGACACAGCGCATTTCAAGCGGCGGCTGTCACAGCACCTGGCTCGCCTGGATGTGCTGGAAGTGCGTTATCGTCCACCCGGGAACGATGCCCCCGGCTGGCGTTTCCGCCTTGAAGCCTGGCTCTGGCGCGCTGGCATGTGGTTGCTCCACCGCTTCAGCGGCTGACTTGCGGCAATAGCTTCCGGGTCCGCGAGATTGGCTCCACAGTCCACGCCGCTAAGCCGCACTTCGCTCGGAAGGCTGAGATACTCGCTCTGCGCGGCTTACCGGCGTGGACCTCAGCAGTTGAGGCTCCCGGGAGCAGGACTGATTCCCGACTGTTGTTGCTGAAAAGCTCCCCGCGCAGTGACGAATGGCCTTATCTGCGCTGAAAATGCCGGTGTCTTCACAGAAACCTGCATATTTTTCAGGTTTTCGCTCAAGGTTTCTTCCCTCGACCCGCTAAACTCGGCAAGTAGCTAGAATTTGGAGCAGGTCTACGTGGTTTGCGTATGCGGTGACATCAGCGCTGGAATCAGAGCGCTTACATGATTAGTGGACCACTACTGTACTGGCTGCTCATAGCCGTGCTGGCGCTTGCGAGCCTGCATTTTATTCGCCGTCGCCGTATACCGTGGTTGTCTACCACACTGGTGTTCGTGTCGGTTTTCTCCGTCGAGTACGAACTTGAAAAAGGTTATATCGAGAACGAGCTCCAGAGCGTCAATCTGGCAAAAACCCGTGAACTTGGTTCCATTGCGCACAAGATAACGGGGATTGTCGGCGCGCACTTGTCCGCAGCCGAAGGGCTCGCCGCGTATATCTCCACCCAGCCCGAGTTGAGCGAGCAACAGTTTAATGAGTTTGCCGCATCGCTATTCGCGCGTCAGCCATACATGATCAATATCGCAGCCGCACCCGACCTGGTTCTGAGATTCATCTATCCTCTGGACGGCAACGAGCCCGCACTCGGCCTCGACTATCTTCGACACCCGGAACAGCGCGAGGCGGTAGTGCGCGCGCGCGATAGCAAGCAACCGGTGCTCGCCGGCCCCATGCAACTGGTACAGGGTGGTTGGGCGCTGATCGGCCGACTTCCGGTGTATACGCGGAACTCCCTGGGTGAGCGGCAATTCTGGGGTATTGTTTCAGCGACCATGGACGCGCGCCGCATTTTCGCCGCCGCCGGACTCTCGGAATATGGCAGTGAGCAGCTCGCACTGCGTGGCGTGGATGGCAGCGGCGCATTGGGCAGCGTATTCTTTGGCGCCTCCGACGTGTTCGATAGCCCCGGCGCAGTCACACTGCCGGTATCCGTGGCCTCGGGTGAGTGGGTGATGGCGGCTCGCGTGAATGATCCACCCGGCCTGCAACGGGGCATCTGGTTTTTGCGTGTGCTGGCTCTGCTGTTGGCAGCCGGGTGGCTCGTGGCGCTGGAGCAGCGCCAGCGTATTCGCAATGACAAGCGCTATTACGAAAAGAAACTGCGCGACAGCGAGCAGCTATTGCAGGAGGCGGGCAGGCTGGCGAAGGTGGGCGGCTGGAAGCTCGATAGCAAGGCGGAGTTGGTACATTTCAGCGAGCAGTTCGCCGCGATGATCGGTTTGCCGGATCACGACTTCGCGCCGCGTTCCGAGGTGATGTCCATGCTCTCGCGCAGACACCGGGAAGAACTGAAACACGCCGTGCAACGCTGCTTTACGCACGCGCAACCGTTCGACGTGGAGATGCCGATAGAGCGGTCCAGGCCCATGCAGTGGCTGCGCATCATGGGTAACCCGGTGCTGAAGAATGGCCGTGTAATGGAAGTGGTCGGCGCTATTCAGGATGTGACAGAACGCAAGGAGTTTATCGAAACAATACAACGGCAGGCCACCTACGACAGCCTCACCGGACTGCCGAACCGCCACCAGTTCGATGCCTTTCTGGCGCGGGAAATCGCCCACGCGGCGCGCACGTCCGAGCGTATCGCCGTGTTGTTTATCGACCTCGATGAATTCAAATCGGTAAATGACAATCTCGGACACGGCGGCGGCGACGAACTGCTGGTGGAGGCCGCCGAGCGCATTCGCCACTGTACCCGCAAATCGGATATTGTCGCGCGGCTCAGCGGCGATGAGTTTGCGGTGATCCTGCCCGACGTGGCCAGCCGCAATGCGGCGTCCCTGGTGGCAGCGAAAATAGTCGCCTCGATGAACCAGCCTTTCGATATTCGCTCGCGACATATATTCAGCAGCGTCAGCGTGGGTGTGGCGCTCTATCCCGAGGATGGAACGGATGCGGAAACACTGCTGATCAACGCCGATCAGGCTATGTATGAAGTGAAAAAATCCATTCGCAACGATTTCACCTTTTTCAACAGAGAGCTGCAGCGTAGATCAGAGGCCCGTCACGGCCTGTTCAACAAGCTGTCGATGGCGGTCGCCGAGCGCCGGCTCGAGGTTTTCTATCAACCGATAGTGCCGCTGGACGGACTTGGCAAGGTGGCCTGTGAAGCACTGATCCGCTGGCGTGACGGGGATACCTGGATAGCCCCCGATTCGTTTATTCCCCTGGCCGAGGAAACCGGCCTCATAACAGAGATCGACCGCTTTGCCCTGGACGAGGCAACGGCTTTCTCTGAGCGGATACGCGCCTCAGGCCTCGAGCCGCCCGCGCTGTCGGTGAATGTGTCGCCGCGCGTGTTCTTTGATCGTGCGGGCGAGCTTGCGCGCTGGGTGGATCGAGTCAAACAGTGCTCGCAACATGTCGATCTCACGGTTGAGATCACCGAGCGATTGCTGACCCAGGACACGCCGCACGCGACAGTTGTGCTGGAACAACTGCGCGCCTCGGGCGTCAAAATCGCGATTGACGACTTTGGTACCGGCTATTCATCGTTGAGCTATCTGGCGCGTTTCCCGGTGGATACGCTGAAGATTGATGCGTTTTTTGTCGGCAAACTGCCGAATGAAACCTCTGCGGTAACGCTGACGGAAACCATCCTGAGCCTCGGCCACAAGCTGAACCTGCGGCTGGTGGCCGAGGGCGTTGAGACCGCGGCGCAGCTCAAGTTTCTGGAGGCGCGAGGCTGCCACAGCGCCCAGGGCTTCCTGCTCAGCCGGCCGCTACCCGAAGCGGAATTCAGCAAGTGGCTGCTCGCATACCGAGAGAAAGACGCCAAGCGGGTCACGGCATTTGACAGATCGGTGGGTTGAACCACTGCGACCTATTGAGCATTCCGCACTGGCTCCTGAAGCTTCCGGACGATAGTCTGCAATCCAGCGGATCATCATCAGGGAGAAGCACAGCGTGGCTGCAGCATCTACTTCACCTTCATCAGCACCCTCAGGTATAACACTCATCACCGGTGGCGGTAGCGGCATGGGCCGCGAAGCCGCGCGACGTTTTGCCGCGCGCGGAGCGACCGTCGCCCTGTTTGATGTGAATACCGCAGGCATGCAGGAAACCTCCAGCGGCTTCGACAACATCCATGCGTGGCCGGTGGACGTAACCGATTTTGGCGCGGTGCGCGCGGCAGTGGCCGAGGTGGAAGCCAGGCTCGGGCCGGTGGAAGCGCTGTATAACGCGGCGGCAATCATGCCCTTCGGGCTCCTGGTGGAGCAGGACAACGCCATCATTCACAAGCAGATGGCAATCAACTATGGCGGACTGGTGAACATCACGCAGGCGGTGCTGCCCGGGATGCTGGCGCGCGGCCGCGGAGATTTTGTCAGTTTTGCTTCGATGGCGGGCTGGATCCCCATGCTCAAGACAGGGGCCTACACGGCGTCGAAGTTCGCGGTGCGCGCCTTCACCGAAACCCTGTACCACGAGAACCTGCACAGCGGCGTGCGCTTTGCCTGTGTATGTCCGCCGGCAGTGGCGACGCCGCTTCTGCAACAGGGTCGCGACAGTGACTGGCCCAAAATGCTGGAGGACCAGGCGGCACCCATCGAGCCGGGCGCGGTGATAGACGCGATTGAGTCGTGTCTGGCGAAGGGCAAATTTTTCGTCTATCCCACGCGGGACGCGAAAATCGGCGTGTTGATGCGCAGGTTCCTTCCCGGCCTCATCTGGAAGCAGGTGCATCAGGTTGAGGGGTTCTAGCCGCTCACCTCGGTGTATCGCGCTCGGCGGCCCGCCCCTGCAGACGCCACCGGGCTCGAAAGGCTAAGATACTCGCCCTGTGGCGTCTGCAGCGCCAGGCCGCCAGTTTCGGCATATGCCCAGCGTTCGCATACGTCCTGCTCCAGAGAACGGTATCGCTGGGGTCCGCGCCGGGAAGCCGCGCAGAGCGAGTATCTCAGCCTTCCGAGCGATGTGCGGTTTACCGGCGCGGACCGGGGAGCCGGGCTTGCCGACTCGGTAAGCATTCTCTGAGTAATCGGTGGAATGCATTCGGCGTCCCGCCCCTGCAGACGCCACCGGGCTCGAAAGGCTAAGATACTCGCCCTGTGGCGTCTGCAGCGCCGGGCCGCAGTTTCGGCATATGCCCAACAGTCGGAGTAATTCCTGCTCCCAGGCGCGGTATTGGTCCATGGCGCGCTGCGAATAACGTATAACATTCAATAATCGAACGCAGACAGATCCGCCAATGAAAAAACTCCTGCTTATTGTTGCCCTTACCGTCCTTGGCCTGGGTCTCTATCGGCTGTACCTGGCGGTTGCCGTACCAGCCTTCGAGCCGGAAGCCGGCTATACATTGCTCTACAACGGCAAGACGCTGGAGGGATGGCGCGCCATCGGCGGTGATGCCAGTTTCACGGCCGAGGGCGAATCTATCGTCGGTCGCCACGGCCCGGGAGCGAACAGCTTTCTGCGCACCGAGGCCGAGTACGGCGATTTCTCCCTGAAAATGCAGGTGCGCTGGGATGAGCCCGGAAATTCCGGTGTGCTGTTTCGCGCGCAGCAGCGCAATGGTAGCGGGCGGGCCTATGGTTACCAGTACGAACTGGATCCTTCAGAGCGCGCGTATACCGGTGGTATCTACGATGAGGCGCGGCGTGGCTGGCTGGCGCCGCTGGATAACAACGCGGCGGCGCGCGAGGCAGTGCGGCTGGACGGCTGGAACGATGTCGAGATAGAAGCGCGCGGCGCCAGTCTGAAAACCTGGATCAATGGCGTGCCCGCCGCGGACATCATCGACGGGCTGGATGCGCGGGGATTCATCGCGTTGCAGGTGCACAGTGGCGACAGCGGCGTTATCCGCTGGCGGCATATTCGTATCAGGGCATTGCCCGGCATGGCCGCACCGGGCGACACTCTGCTCAAGCCCGTCGAGTGGCAGTCTGAAAATCTCCACGCGCTGGAGTTCAGCGAAAGCGGCCTGAGTGCGGCATTTTCCGGCGCCCGGGGCTGGCTGGTTTCACGACGTCTGTTCAGCGATGCCATGTTTCACATGCGCCTGCCCGTGTGCGCGGACCCGACGCTCCTGCGTATGCGCTATAGACCGGACGCAAGCGGTCAGCAGCCGTCTTTCGCCGAGGTGGCCATTTACGCAGACCGCGCCGAGGCGCGACTGGTGACAGCGGCTGGCGAGCAGGTATTTGAAGCCGTTGCACTGGAGCGTGCGGCGCGGCCGTTCCTTACCGGCATCGCGCGCGGTGATTCGTTGGTCATTACGCTGGGTGAGACGGATGTGCTGCGTATCGATGACGCGGGTGTCCCGGAGCGCGGCCAGCTGCGTATTCGTCCGGGACGCTGTGGCGAGAGGTTTCAGATCACCGACCTGAGCTGGTTTTCGCTCAGGGAGCAGAGCGCAGAACCGTTGTTCTACGAAACACTGGATAACTCGCCGGCCCCGGTACTGACGCCTGCGCAGGCGCTTGAGGCCTTTCGCGTTGCCCCGGGTTTCGAAGTCGAACTGGTAGCGGCGGAGCCGCTGGTTGGCGAGCCGGTCGCCATGGCGTGGGATGAGTTCGGCCGCCTCTACGTGGTGGAAATGCGCGGGTATATGCGCGATGCCTACGGTGCCGACAGCGACCAGCCGGTAGGCCAGGTGGTGCGCCTGAGCGACACCGACGGCGACGGGCGTATGGATGAGAGCACGGTGTTTCTCGGCAATCTCGTCAACCCGCGCGCGGTAGCGGTGGTAAACGAAGGCGTACTTATCGGCGAGCCGCCGCACCTGTGGCTGTGTGCATTGCCGAGCCCGGATGCCCGTTGTGACTCACGCACAGCGGTGGGTGGCTACGCGACCGATGTCGGCAAGGCCAATGTGGAGCACATGGAAAACGCGCTGCGGCCCGGCCTGGACAACTGGCTGTATAACGCCAAGTCCGCGCGGCAGTTGCGTCTGGCGCAGGGTGAACTCGCAGAGCGCGAGGGACTGTTTCGCGGTCAGTGGGGCATCGCGCACGACGATTACGGCCGCTGGTTCTACAACCACAACTCGACCTGGCTGCAGGCCGACTTCTTCCAGGGCGAAGATCTCCTGCTCCCCGATCAGCAGGGCTATCCCGAGGGCCTGGGAGTGAATCTCACGCCATTGCCGCAGGTGCACTCGGTGCGGGTCAACCCGGGCGTGAACCGGGCTTATCTCGAAGGTACGTTGCGTGACGACGGACGTCTGAAATACGCCACCGGAGTCAGCGGTCTGGCCGTCTATCGCGGCGATCAGTTTCCCGCGGCGTATTCAGGCGATGTATTCGTACCGGAATCCGCCGCCAACGTCGTCGCTCATCTCGCCCTGGAAGAGGAGGGGCTGGAGATCAGCGCTGAAAAACGCCTGTATGCCGACCCCCAGTGGGGCGAACGTGATTTTCTCGGCTCCACCGACGAGCGCTTCCGCCCGGTGGATGCAATGAACGGGCCGGACGGCGCGCTCTACATCATCGATATGTATCGCGGCATTATCCAGGACGACCACTTCCTTAGCGACGAACTGCGCGAACAGATTTTCCAGCGGCAGCTTGAGGCGCCTCTGGGCATGGGCCGCATCTGGCGGGTACGACACGTCGACGGTGCCCAAACGCGCAGCGCGGTGAACCTGGGCGATGCCTCCGATACCGAACTGCTGGCTGCGCTCGAGCACCCCAACGGCTGGACCCGGGATACAGCACAAAGGCTGTTGCTGGCCCGCGACTCGAAGCTGGCACCCGCGCTTGCGGCGCTTGCGCGGGGCACTGCCACGGTACCCGCCCTGCATGCGCTGTGGACACTGGCTGGCCGCTCGGAGCTTGAGCGCGAGCTTGTGCTGGCCCTGGTCACAAGTGAGGACGCACAGCGCCAGATTCAGGCGCTGCGGGCGGGTCGCACGCTGTTGTCGGCAGAGGACTATCCCGGGTTGGTGAAGCAGCTCGCGGGCGCGCCCGTGGCCGTGCGCCTGCAACTCGCCTTCGCCATGCGGGACCAGGCGGATGATGCACGGGTGCGCGCTTCGCTGCTTGAGGTCCTCGCGCCCTCGCTGGAAGATGTGTATCTGCGTCAGGCTGTGGTGCGCGCAGTACACGGGCATGAGCTGGTATTCCTGCGCGAGCTATTCGGGAGCGCTGCAATCTCCGTGGCGGCGGATGCGCCGCAGGCAGATGACGCGCGCGCATTGCTTGCCGCGCTTGCCGCGGGCGCCTATCGCAGCTTGCGCGGCGATCTCGCCTCCGAAGAGCTTGCGCCCACGGCTCTGCTGGAACTGCTGGCGCTGGCGAAATCGCGCAGCGACGCGCATGCCTGGCAGCAGGTAGCCATGCTTACGGGCTTTGCCTCGCTGGCCGGTGAGCAGGACTTCAGGCCGGCGCAGTTGGTAGAAGCCCCGCCGATTTTTGCCGACAGTACCGTGAGTGAAGCCGACCCGCTGTGGCGGGCGCGGCTGGCGGCACGCAGGGCGTTCACCTGGCCGGGGGACGAGTTGGCAGCGGGCATTGAACCCCTGAGTCCGGAGCAATTGGCGCTGACGGAGCAGGGGCAGGCCTTTTACGCCCAGTGTGCCGCCTGCCATGGCGATACCGGTCAGGGCGTGGCCGGTCTGGCGCCGGCGCTCGCGGATTCCGCCTGGGTTAACGGCCCGCCGGAGTGGCTGGGTCGCATCATTCTGCAGGGGCTGAGCGGGCCGGCAGATCAAACGGAGCGGAAATTCAACGGCGTAATGCCGGGGCATGGTCATCTGCCTGCGCTGGATGATGCCACGCTGGCGGGTTTGATGACTTATCTGCGACGTAGCTGGGGCAACACCGCGGACCCGGTGCGTGTGGAGCAGGCCGCCGGCATTCGCGCGGCGAGCGCGGGCAGGGCTCGTAGCTGGACGGCTGCGGAGCTGCAACAGCTGCCCTATGATCGCGGCTTCAAACGCTTCGAGGGGAAATACGTTATGAGTTTTATCAGCATGACCGTCGAGCAGAAGGACGACGGCCTGCACGTGTCCGTGCCGATGTACGGTGGGGGTCTTATGCAGCAGGTGGACGACACGACATTTCGAGTACAGGCGGCTGGCGAGGATGTAAGAGTGGAGTTCAGCGTCGAGGAGGATGGCAGCGTTGATACGTTGGTGGTGCACCGCAAGGGCGAGAAGATCAACCTGGTGCGTCAACCGTGAGCCGGCGCAGGCCTTTGTCATCCGCTTATCGCGGGCAAAGCGGCAGCGGGCAGCGTCGCGCATGATTGCCCGTCGCCTGGCCTGTTACCCGTTGCTGGCGCTGCTGTCGGCGCTGGCGCCCCCCGCACTGGCCGCGCCGGTGCTGGAGTCTGTGCTCGTGACAGGCAGCTACTCGCCCCGTCCGGCGTTGACGGCCTCCGTGTCGGTGCTGGAGGCGGATACCATAAGGGCGCTCAACAAGCGCACCCTGGCAGGGGTGCTGAAAACCGTGCCCGGGCTGCTGGTAGAAGAGCAGGGCGGGCCGGGAGGTCTCACCGCGGTTTCGATTCGCGGTGGCGAATCGAATTTCACCCTGGTATTGCTCGATGGCGTGCCAGTGAATGATTCCACCAATACGCGCGGCGGCAGTTTCGATTTTGCCAACCTGAATGCGGCGCTGATCGAACGCATCGAAGTCGTGCGTGGCGCACAGTCCGCGGTCTACGGGTCCGACGCTCTGGCGGGTGTGATCAACATCATCACGCGACGAGACGCACCCGGGCATCGGCAGGGTGTATACGCTGAAGTGGGTGAGGATGAATACTATAGCGCGGGTCTGCACGCCAGGGGTCGCCTTGAGAATCTGGATTACAGCCTCGAGGCCGGCCGCCGGGACGACGGCGAGCCGGTACCGGGCAGCGAGCGCCGCAGCGACAGCGCGGCCGTGAGCCTCGGTTGGCGGCTGAATGCGACGAATAGTGTCAGGGCCTCGGTACGCTATCTCGATGGCCGACGCAGTTCCTACCCCGAACAGGGCGGCGGCCCCCTTTTTGCCATAACGGACGACCTCGATACAGCGGACTACGAGAACACTATCTATTCAGTCGAGTGGGCTGCAATGCTCGACAGTCGCTGGCACAGCAGCCTCGACCTGCATCGGTTCAATCAGCGGGAAACGGCAGATTCACCGGGCATTCCGCCGTTCGGCGAGATACCGCCGAATGGTTCGGACACCGATTTCACCCGCGATGAACTGCGCTGGGTCAACAGCCTCCAACTGTCGCCGGCGTATCGCCTGGATGTCGGCGCGGACTACCGTGGCGAGGAGGGCGAGAGTCAGGGCTATGTGATCTTCGGTGGCGCCCGCAGCGCTGCCAACTTCGAGCTGGAGCGCGATACCGTGGGCGTGTTCGGCCAGTTCAGTGCGACGCCGCTCGCCTCCCTGCTGCTACAGGGCAGTTTGCGCCGCGACGAACCCGATGGCTTTGATGCACAGAACTCCTGGCAGCTCGGGGCAGAGCTGGGCGTGGGCGCGGGCGTCACCGTCTCTGCCAATTGGGGAGAGGCATTCAAGCTGCCCAGCTTTTTTGCCCTCGGCAGCCCGCTGGTGGGCAACCCCGATCTCGCCCCGGAAACTTCACACGGCGGCGATCTCGGGCTGCGCTGGCAGCCCTCGGACCGCCTGCAGTTCAGGGCCACGGGGTTCTTTAATGATTTTCGCGACCTGGTGGATTTTGACGAGGCGACTTTCCGCAACGTCAATCGGCGGTCGATCGAAAGCTCGGGTCTCGAACTGGAGGCGAGTTGGCGGGCCCTGCCCGAGCTCTCCCTGAGCGCGAGCGCAACCTATACCGATATCGATGTAAAGGGGGAGAACACCGTACTCACGGGCCGCCCCGAATGGCTGGCCGGGCTGCTGCTTGATTGGCAGCCGCTTGCGGATTGGCAGAGCGCGCTGGACTACCGTTACACGGGAGAGCAGTGGGCGATCTCGCGGCATACCGGTGGGCAGGAACTCAGCCTGCTGGACGATTACCATCGGCTTGACTGGGTGCTGAGCTGGCAGGCGCGCGAGCGCTGGCAATTGCAGCTCTCGGTAGATAACCTGCTGGATGAGCGCTATGCCACTGCCGTGGGCTTTCTGGCGCCGGCCCGGACCCTGCGGCTCGGGTTGCGCTTTGAACATTGAAGCGGCGCTTTGGAACCGCCCAGAGGCCGGAGAATTCGCATGAAAAAAGTGGTTGTTGCTGTAGCGGCGATACTGCTGGGCGCCTGCGGCGAGGAAGCCGTGGTGTCCGCCGATGAGTGTGTCAACCGGCTGAGCGCGCAAGAGGAGGCAGCCGGGTGGCGTCTGCTGTTCGACGGCGACTCCCTGGACCACTGGCGCAGTTACCGCGAAGACACCGTGAACGCCGGCTGGGGCGTGGAAAACGGCTGCCTGGCGCGGCTCGGCATGGGCGGTGATATTATCAGCCGCGAACAGTTTGACAATTTTGAACTGAAGCTGGAGTGGCGCATTTCGGAAGCCGGCAACAGCGGAATATTCATCCGCGGCGATGAATCCGGTGGCAGCATCCATCATACCGGCTACGAGATGCAGGTACTGGACAACGCGGGCCACAGCGATGCGGAGGATCCCACGCATCGCGCCGGCGCACTGTACGACCTGGTAGCGCCGGACCACGATACCACCCGCCCTGTGGGTTACTGGAATCGGGTGCATATTATCGCCCGCGGCCCGGTGGTGGAGTTCTGGCTGAATGAGCGCCTGACAGCGCGCATTGAACAGGGCGGGGATGAGTGGCGCGCGCTGGTTCGCGAGAGCAAATTTACGGACAGGCCGGATTACGGCAGCCTGACCCGTGGCCATATTGGCCTGCAGGATCACTGGGACAAGGTATGGTATCGCAATATCCGCGTTCTCGAGCTTGATCCGGCGGAGCGATGAGGGTAAAACGGGGTCTGGTCCCGGCAGCCCCCTGACCTATAATCCCTGACTCACCGCGCGTCTCCCACGGACTCTTCATGTCTCTTCTTGTTACCTACCTGATTATCGCTATTGGCGTTTCATTCCTGTGTTCGGTGCTGGAGGCTGTGCTGCTGTCGGTCACGCCGGGGTATATCGGCACGCAACTGGAACAGCGCCCCAAGCCCGCCCAGGCGCTGAAAGACGTCAAGGATAATCTTGAAGAATCAATCTCCGCCATTCTGATACTCAATACCTTTGCGCATACCATGGGCGCAGCCGGCGTGGGCGCACAGGCGGTGAAAGTATTCGGCCCGCGCTGGGAGACGCTGATTGCCTTCCTGCTGACACTGGCCATTCTGTATTTGTCGGAGATCATTCCGAAGACGCTGGGCGCAATTTACTGGCAGCGGCTGGCTCTGCCTGCGGCCCGGGTGATTCGCTGGCTGGTGAAAATCATGTATCCGCTGGTGTGGGTGTCGGCGCGGCTGACCGATCTGTTTGGCAAGGGCGATCACATGGCGGGTGTGAGCCGTGATGAGCTGGCGGCGCTGGCCCGCATTGGCGCGCGCCACGGCGCGTTGGGTGTTCAGGAGAGCAAGCTGCTGGAGAACATCCTGCAACTGCGCGCAACCCGTACCGGTGAGATTCTTACGCCACGCACAGTGGTGAGTGCGCTGGATGCTTCCCTGACAGTCAGCGATGCGTTGGCGCAGCTTGCGGATGTGCCCTTCACCCGCATTCCGGTGTATGAAACAGACCTGGACACCATGCTCGGTCTGGTAATGCGACCGCGCCTGCTGGAGGCCGAGCGCGGTGGCGGTGGTGGCGATCTGCTGTCGTCGCACACCCAGCCGATTCATCGCGTGTCGGAAGAGTTGCCCGTGCTGCGCTTGCTGGATCTGTTTATCAAGCGCCGCGCGCATATGTTTTTGGTGGAGGACGAGTACGGGCAGACCGCCGGTATCGTCACGCTTGAAGACGCGGTGGAAACCCTGCTCGGGCGTGAAATCATGGACGAAAGCGACACCGTGGAAGACATGCAGGCGCTGGCACGCACCAAGTACCGCGGGCGCCTGCGGCGCGAGGAATAAGCGCCGCGGCGCTGCGTGTCGATCAGTTGCCCGGCAGACAGGCCGCAATCAGCTCCGCAGAGGCCGGTAACCCGCTCTCGCACTCACGGCGACAGGCATCGGCTGCCGCGTTCCACTTGAACGGGTGCAGCGCGCAACCCACATAGCAGGGGCCGATCGCCAGCCCCATGCGCCGAAACGCACAGCGCTGGCCGTCAGCGCCGAGAAATGCCACGCCCTCCGGGGCGCTCAGTGTGTCGATGACACCGTCGGTGTTGATGACCGCCGCCAGTTCCGGCGCCGGCAGGCCGTCGGCGCCGAGATTGCCCGTCACATGCAGGATGCCGTTGGCGATGAGCCGTTGGTAGCTGGTATCCGCCACAGTGCTGTTACTGTGGCCCAACGTTGTGCCGAACACGCGCGCAACGCCTGCCTCATGTAACCACGCCGTAACCTGTGTGCTGCCGTCAAGAGCCCGGCTGACGAGCAGCGGCTGCCCGCTAAAGGACAGATTGACGTAGAGTTCATCCGCGGCCAGCGTCCACTGCGCCGGGATGCCGGTGAGCACTGGATGATCGCCCGCATGTTGCTGCAACAGGGCCGTTTCGGGTTCATGCGCGCGGGATTGCAAACCCAGCATCGGCCACCACAAATCGGTGTCGCGAAAGGAGTGCATACTGCAGTGCAGTACCACGGTGGGCGTGCCGAGCTCTTCCGTCTGGCGGCGCATATTGGCGATCAGGCCAGGGTCGGTTTCGTCCGCCATACAAAGGTTGTAGATGAGTACGTCGTAGCCTTCGCTGAAATCAGTGGTTTTCCAGCGCGCCGTGTCTGCCAGCGACACGTCAAAGTGAATATTCAGATGCTCTGCAATGCCCGCCGCCAGCGTCGGCGTCTGCAATGCATAATTGTGGTACACACCCGGGCTGGTGAGAATCAGGCTACGCAGAGTGTCGGCAGTGGCGCCCGCCGTTGCCAGAAAAGCTACCGACAACAGCAGAATCCGCTGCGCGAAAACTGAATATTGCTTCATCAATCGCTGCTCCCACTCTACAGTCAACCTGGCATCGCCCCGTTTATTCGCTCAAGAATCAGGCAGGGCATAGGCCACATAGGCCGCTCCGGAGGCCTGCCTGAGCCTGCCGCCGCCGGCGGCTACTACCACGAACTGGCGGCCGGCGGCGCGATACACCGCGGGCGTGGCGAAGCCTGCTGCCGGTAAACGCTCCTGCCAGAGTAGTTTACCGCTATATTTGTCGAATGCGCGGATGTGGCTGTCCGGCGTCGCGGCGATAAATACCAGATCGCCGCCGGTCACCACCGGCCCACCATAGTTCGCCGCGCCCAGGCCTTCAAGGCCCATGGCCAGTGCTTCCGGGTAATCGCCCAGCGGCACCTTCCAGGCAATTCGGCCGCGTTCGGTGTCGATGGCGACCAGGCTACCCCAGGGCGGCTGTGAACCCGGCAAACCGTACTCGTCGAGCAGCTCACTGAAGCCGTCTATCATGTAGCCTGTTACTTCGCCGGGCGCGGTACCTGCGGACGCGACGTCGTCGCCGGCGGTGTACAGGTAGGCGATCGGCCCGAGCAGGTAGTACCAGGGCTCGTGGACAAACGCCGGCATGCGCCCGCGACCATTGCGCACTATGTCATACACTTCCCAGGGCCAGTACTTGTCGCCGATGTCACGCAACGATGGGAAGATATCGCCGTTGCCCGCGCGGTCTGTGCCGTGGCAACCACCACAGAAATGCGTGTAGGCGAACTCCAGGTTGAGCGGGCTGCCGCCATCGCCGTGTGTCGGTACCAGTGAAAAGTGCCAGGGCACCTCGCTGGTATTGACGAAGAGCAGGCCGCTGGCCGCGTCGAAAGCCTGGCCGCCCCACTGGGCGCCCCCGTCCAGCCCGGGGTAGATCACCTGCCCTGCCTCATCGGGCGCGCGAAATGGCTCGTTCAGGGCCTTGCCCTGTATCTGTTGTCGCACGTAGGCAGAACTGTCGCTACTGATGTTGCTCACCGAGAAGTGCTGTTTGGCAAAGGCTGGCGGTTGCGTGGGGAGGGGTTGGCTGGCCGGCAGATGCTCGCCTGGCACGCCGGGGCCGGTGACGGGAACTTCCTCGATGGGATACAGCGGTTCGCCGGTCTCGCGGTGGAAGACAAACAGGTGGCCCGACTTGGTGGCCTGTGAAACCGCGGGAATGGACTCGCCATTGCGCCTCACGGTTATCAGGTTCGGGGGTGAGGGCAGATCCCGGTCCCACAGGTCATGCCGCACGAACTGATAGTGCCAGAGACGCTCGCCGGTGGCTGCATCCAGTGCCAGCAGCGAGTTGGCGAACAGGTTGTCCCCGCGCCGATTCTTGCCGTAATAGTCAAATGCCGCCGAACCGGTGGGCACAAAGGCCAGCCCGCGGGCCTGGTCCACGGTGATGCCGGCCCAGGAATTGGCGCCGCCGAACGTGGTGCGGTGCTCCTTTGGCCAGGTATCCGCACCGGCCTCGCCCGGCGCTGGAATGGTGCGGAACGTCCAGCGCAGCTCGCCGCTGGGAATATGGTAGGCACGAATATAGCCTGGTGCTGCGCCGTAAAACTCGCTTGTGCCGAAACCCTGAATGAGCAGATCGTCGTACAGTGTTCCGGGTGCGATGACATTGACCTGTAAATCGTCGATGGGCCGGTCGAGGCCTTCGCGCAGATCGATCCGACCGTTGTTGCCAAACGCCGTTGCGGGCCGGCCGCTCAACGCGTCGATAGCAAACAGATCGTGACCCAGTCCCACCAGCAGCCACTCGACGGATTCTCCGCCGGGCAGGCTCCCCGACCAATACACCAGGCCGCGTCCGGAGCCTTTGCCGCCATGTGGACGGTCGAAGCGGTATACCCACAACTCCTCTCCGCTGGCCGCATTCAGCGCAAACAGGTTTTTGCGCGCGGACAGGCCGTAGAGCACGCCCTTCACCACCAGCGGGTTGGTGGGAATGAACGTATCGTAATCGCCGGCGTCGTCCGGGTCGTAGCGCCAGGCTTCACGCAGCTTCGCGACATTGCCTCGATGTATATCCGCCAGCGGGCTGTACTGGTTGCTGGCGGCATCGCCCAGGTAGTGGCGCCATTCCGTGGCGGCTGTGACTGCATCGTCGGCCGCCTGTGTCCTGGCTTGCAGGGTGCGCGTGCTCGCGGCCTCGTCGGGGCCAGGCTCTTTGCAGGCGGCCAGGGCCAGTATCAGCAGCAGGCAGGCCGAGAGGCGCCGACCCGCGCTAAAGATACTGGCAGGTGGCGCGGGCATGGAAACTAGAATGGCGCCGGGCCCGGAAACTGTTCACGCAATTGCGGCTTCAACAGTTTGCCTGACGGATTGCGTGGCAGCGTTGCCACCAGTTCATACAGTTGCGGCACCTTGTAGCCCGCGAGGTGTTCGCGACACCAGCGCTTGAGCGAATCCGCGGTGGGCGCAGCGCCGGGCGCCGGTACGACGATAGCCAATGGCGTTTCGCCCCACTTGGAAGACGCCACGCCGATCACCGCGGCTTCGTGCACTTCCGGGCAGGCGGCCAGCACATTCTCCAGTTCCGCGGGATAGATGTTCTCGCCGCCGGAAATAATCATGTCTTTCTTGCGGTCGCAGATGGTGATGAAGCCATCGCTGTCCCAGGTGCAGATATCGCCGGTGTGCAGCCAGCCATCTTTGAGTGTTTCGGCGGTGGCCTCGGGCAGGTTCCAGTACTCTTTCATGATGTGGCGTCCGGCGAGCAGCAACTCACCGGGCTCAGATGAACCCCTGGGAATGCTGTTGCCGTCGTCATCCACGATGTTCACTTGCGTATGCATCTGTGCCTTGCCACAGGAGCCGACTCTGGCCTCGGCGTCCTCGTGCAGCAACAGGGTGCCCGGACCGCAGGATTCCGTCAGGCCATAGGCCTGGAAAATGCGTATGCCGAGAGCCTCGAAGTCATGCAGCAGAGACACGGGAACGGGGGCCGCCCCGGTGGCGATCCAGCGCACGGAGGAAATATCGTAGCGTTCGCGTTCCGGTGTCATCAGCATGAACTGCAGCACGGCGGGCACCGCCATGAAAATACTCACGCGTTCCTGCTCGATGCAGCGCAGCATGGCCGCGATGTCCAGCTCGCGCATGATGATGCCGGTGCCCCCGCGATGCACCAGCAGGGAGGTGGGGTTCAGGCAGCCCACGTGAAACATCGGCAGCGGTAGCAGGAAGCGGTCGTCGCCGCGCATGTCGGAGGTGGACATACTGGTGAGCTGCGACCAGAGCATGCCCGTGTGGCTGTGTACCACGCCCTTGGGGTGACCGGTGGTGCCGGAGGTGTACATGATGAACAGGTTGTCGTCGTCCCAGGCGCCGATGGGGGGCTCTGCGCAATCAGCGTCCGCCATCACCTCAACGTAGTCCAGCGCCCAGTCGGGGCGTGATGCGGGCTCAGTATTGTCGCGTCGCAGCCAGCAGCTGATATCGTTGTGGCCGTGCTTTTCCGCCTGCAGGGCTGTGACCTGTGCGTCGAAATCGTCGTCATACACCAGCGCGCGGCTGCCGGAGTCCGCAAGGATGTAGGCGATCTCCGCCGCCACCAGCCGCCAGTTCACCGGCACCAGCACGGCGCCGATCTTGGCGACGGCGAAATAGGTTTCAACGAATTCAATGCTGTTTTTAAGCAGCACGCCAACGCGATCCCCCGGCGCTATGCCCTGCGCGAGCAACGCATTGGCAACGCGATTGGCGCGCTCGTTGAGCTCTCTAAAACTGAAGCGTCTGTTGCGTTCAAACTCGACGAAGGCTTCGCGTGTGGGACAGATATCGGCCCGCTTGCTCAGCAACAGGCCTATGTTGGTGTGTGTCATGAAATTTCCAAAAAAAAGCGTTATAGCGGCGCTATAAAGTGCCTGTGATGGCTTGCGGCGCTGCTCAAGGGTTATTCAGCTTTCGGACCCTGACGCCGTTGCACTGTCGAGTGCCTTGCGCAGCAGGCTGGCCCATCGGTTCAGTGCGCGCTCCGCTTCGGCCCGATTGGTCACCGAATTCGTCCACTGGAGACGGCCGGAATCCATATCGCGTTTGCGATCCACCACCCGGAACAGTGTTTCGTGGGTCGTGCCGTCGATAGCCTCCAGCACCAGGGTCATTTCCCCGGCGCTGGTGGTGTAGCTGCGGCTCATACCCGAAGACATCGTATCCGGCGCGTTGATATCGAGGTTGATGATGGACGGGTGCAGTATCAGCACCGCTTCGCCCTCGCTGAACTCTTCGACCAGCGGGTACGCGGGGGCCTGCTCGAGCGCCGCACGGAAGCGTGCGTCGCACTCGCTGCTCAGGGTGTCCTTGATGCGGTCGACGTCTTTCTGCGTCACGCGGCGGGACAGGTCGATACGGTTGCGATTCTGGTCGCGCAACCAGTTTTTCTTGAAAGCCACCTGGCAGGGCATGAGGCCGTAGGCCGAGTAGCCCGCGAGTGTCGCCCCCGGTTTTTTGTAAACATCTGCATGCGAGACGCTCTTGTCCAGCACCAGGCCGTCGTAGGTAGTCGCATCTGGTTGGTTAGTCGTGCAACCTGCCAGGGCTAGCGACAGTGCGCCGATGCCCAGTGCCCTGAGGATTGAAGTTGATTGCATGAGCGGGTGCCTCTCCGGTTAGCATGAGTCTCGTGCAAGTATAGTCGTGCTGCGCGTTACAGGCTAACGTTGGGCCCCCGCGCACTGCACGTCTAGCGCTCGAGAACGACCGGCAACGTCTCCAGCCCCCGCAGCAGAATATTCGGCATGTAGGAAAGTGCCTCCGGCGCACAGGCCAGGCGCATGCCGCTGGTTGCGGCGAACAGCCTTTCCCAGGCGACCGTCATCTCCAGCCTCGAGAGGTGTTGCCCGATACACACGTGGGTGCCGAAGCCGAAAGCGATGTGCCGCTTCGCATTGTCGCGGGTGACATCGAATGCCAATGGCGACTCGAACAGGCTGTCGTCGTGATTGGCAGAGAAGTATTTCAACAGCACCATGCTGCCTGCGGGAATCGGGACGCCGCCGAGCTCATAGTCCTGTCGGGTGATGCGCCACATGTTGGAGGTAGGTGTCGCCAGCCGCAGGGTTTCTTCCACCAGGTTGGGAATCAGCGAAGGGTCGCTTCGCACCAGCGCCTCCTGGTCAGGGTTCAGGCAGAGTTGACGGATACCCTCCGCCAGCGTGGCGGTGGTGGTCTCATTGCCTGCCACCAGAAACTGCGTACAGTGCGATAGCTGCTCTTCAGTGGTCATGGGCCGCCCGTCGATCTCGATGTGCGCGATGTGGCTCAGCAGGTCGTCACGCGGTGCTGTCCTGCGCTCCGCGAGCGCCTCTACGAACCAGTCGTACTCTTCCTTCAGTTGTGCATGAGAAGCCAGCAGCAGCTCCTTGTCAGCCACCTGAGAGAGGACATTGACATTCGCAACGGTCCAGGCAAATGCCCTGTCGATCATCTCCAGCGGAATTCCCAGCACGTGCATAATGACCGACAGCGGGAACGGGCGTGAGAACTTTTCGATGAAATCGAAGGCTTCGCCAAAGGGCAGGGCGGCGATTTTCTCGTCGGCGAGTTGCGTAATCCATGGCCGGTAATGCTCGAGATTGTCCTTGAGAAAAAAATCACGCACAGTGTCGCGATACAGCTTGTGCTCCGGGTCGTCCACGGTGAGCAACGTGCCCTTGCCGAGATTGTAGGTGCGTTGCATTGCCTCCACGATGTCTGCGTCCAGGGTCTCTGATGAGCCCAGCGCGAGGGTGAACTCGTTGGAGAAAACGGCGTCGTTGCGATGCGCCTCGCGAACCAGGGCATAGCTTGCGACCACATATACGCCGGATTGCGGGTCGCGGTGTACCGGCGCCTCGCTGCGCAGGGTGCGGTCGTAGTGATACGGGCAACGCAGGGTGGGTGTATCGAACAGCGGCATCTCCGCGAGTGGACGGTTGTCGTTGGTGGTGGGCTGGGTCACGGCAGCATCCCCTGGGCTGGTAGGGCTATCAGTATGCTGGGACAAAATAAAACAGTCAATCCGGATTTTATTTTACGGCGTGCGCGGCACCCCTTCCGGGGCCAGCTTTCCCGTCGCGACAGGTGCGTTATGGGGTATTGTGATACTGGCGGATTTGATCTAAGGTACGCGACATTATGACCACACAGTCAAAATTAAAGGACGATGTCGCGGCCCCGGTAAACGGCTACCAGCGCAGGCGTCTTGAAACGCGCCGGCAGCTCCTGCAGGCCGGGCGTGCCCTGTTTGTCGAGAAGGCCGTGGAGCAGGTTTCCATCGAGAGCATTACCGAACGGGCCGGCGTCGCCAAGGGCAGCTTCTACAATCATTTCGAATCGCGCGAGGCGCTGTTCGATGAGGTGATCGGGCTCGCAATCGAGGAATTGCTGGCAAAATATGCAGCCTTTGATCCGCCGACGGAGGATCCGCTGGTACGCGCCAGGGAACGAGGTCGATTCGTTTTCTGCACGCTATTGTCAGACCCGGCCACCTGCAGGCTGTTGCTGCAGGGCGGCCAGCCGCTGCAGGGCGGGGCCATTGATCGAGTGATGCGGATGGTGCTGGGTGACACACTGGCTATCGGTTTGTCCATGGGAAGTCTCAGCCATCTCGACCCGGAGATCGTGTACGCCGCCTACTTTGGCGTGGTCACGCAAACCATTGCGCACCTGTTGACCTGCGAGGACGACATCGATGTCGCCGCAGCCGCAGATGAAGTGACAGCCCTGTGTTTCGCGGTGCTTGGTCTGGCCCCGTATATGCCCCCGGCAGGGCAAGGAGAGCAGGTGGCATGACGGTCGCACAGGATCTTGAGTACGTCGATGTACTGATTATAGGCGCGGGGCTCTCCGGCGTAGGCGCTGCCTGCTATCTCAGCCGGCGTTGTCCGGATCGCAGTTTCATGCTGCTCGAGGCGCGCGAAGCCATGGGCGGTACCTGGGACCTCTTCCGCTACCCCGGCATACGCTCCGACAGCGACATGTTTACCCTGGGCTATGCCTTCCGCCCCTGGACGCAGGCACAGTCCCTGGCGCAAGGCCCCGACATTCTCAACTACATACGCCAGACGGCTCAGGACTACGATGTGTCCCGGCATATCCGGTATCAGCAGCGCGTGGTGCGTGCCGACTGGGACTCCAGGGCCGCGCGCTGGACGGTGACCATTGAATCTGCGGATACCGGCGAAACCCGTCAGGTGAGCTGCGGCTTCCTGTATAGCTGTACCGGTTATTACCGCTACGACGAGGGCTATACGCCGCAGTTCGAAGGCCAGGAGGCCTTCACCGGGCCGATCTTCCACGCGCAACACTGGCCGGAAGAACTGGACTACGCCAACAAGCGTGTGGTGGTGGTCGGCAGCGGCGCAACCGCGGTGACACTGGTTCCCGAGCTTGCCCGTAAAACGGCTAAAACGACCATGTTGCAACGTTCTCCGACTTATATCGCCTCGCTACCGGGCAGGGATGCGATGGCAATTGGCCTGCGCAAGTGGCTGCCGGAGTCTGTGGTTTATCACCTGATACGCTGGAAGAAAGTGTTTTTTCAGATGTTTACCTACAACCTGTCGCGGCGACGCCCCGAGCGGGTGAAGGCCTTCCTGCTGGGCAAGGTGCGCGAGGAACTGGGTCCGGACTACGACGTGGACACGCACTTCACCCCGCGCTACAACCCTTGGGATGAGCGCCTGTGCGCGGTGCCTGACGGGGATATGTTCGCCGCGGTCCGCGAAAAGCGCGCCGAGGTCGTGACCGACCACATCGATCATTTTGATGCAACCGGCGTTGCATTGAAGTCCGGTCGCCATCTGGAGGCGGATATTATCGTCCTCGCCACCGGCCTCAATATGCTGTACATGGGCGGTATCACATTGACCGTGGACGGCGAAGCCGTGGAGCCATCGGAACGCTTTGTGTACCGCGGGATGATGCTGTCCGGCGTACCGAATATGGCGCAGGCGTTCGGCTACACCAATTCCTCCTGGACTCTGAAAGCTGACCTCACGGCGCAGTATGTCTGCCGCATGCTGAACTACATGCGCAAAGCCGGCAAACATACGGTACTGCCGGTGCTTGATCCTTCCTCGGTCACCGAGCAGCCGATGCTCGATTTCACCTCCGGCTATGTTAAGCGCGGCATCGGGCAGTTCCCGCGGCAGGCGCGCGAGAAACCCTGGCGTGTCTACCAGAACTATTTTCTCGACCTGATCAGCCTGCGCTGCAGTTCGCTCAAGCGCAGCGCACTCAAGTTTCGCTAGGGCCTGGCTGCGCTGTGGCAAACTTTCTCATTCTGCTTGCCGGGCTACTGCTGGCGCTGCATCTTTATCGCGAGTACTGGGCCCGCCGCAGCCTGCCGCGGGTTGTGAATGCGGATTTTGACGGACGCCTGTATCGCGTTGGCGAAACCGTTATCGCGGTGCGCGAGGCAGCAAAAAACAGCGACGAAAGCATTCTCTGTTTCCCCGGGTTTCTGGAAGACATGCGCTATTTTCAGCATCTCTATTCCGGTTCAGACGCACAGCTCATACTCATCAACAATGCCAACTACCATTCGCCGTTTCCCGATGATGCCGTTGAGGCGCTTGACTGGCCCGACAATCCCTACGCTGTAGGGACGATAGAACACGACGGCTTCTACCTGGCACTGGCACTGCAACATCTGAGCAGCGGTTCGCGCATTTCACTCCACGGTCACTCCCGGGGCGGGGCCGTGGTGCTGGAAGCTGGCCGGCAGAGCCCGGAGTTGACGCGCCCCGCCGACAGGTCGATCAGCGCAGTTCTGGAGGCTCCGGTGCTCCCTGGAGCGCGCGCGGCAGGGCGCAGCAGCAACCCGCTACCTCACGCGCTGATCAGCTACCTCATTCCCGTAGTGCTGGGTCTGCTGCGCAATTCGAGCCGCGACCGTCTGCTGCAACAACCGATGATGCGGCCGACCAATTCGTTGAAGACGGAGCTCTGCCAGTCGCTCTATAGTGTGGCGAAAAACTACCGTACCTGTGTTGCCAACGTACGCAGCATTCATCGGTGGCAACGGCAAACCAGCGACGATGTATATACGAACTACGCACGCATCGTGGTAGTGGCCGGAGAGCGGGATGACGTTCTCGACAACGCCAGTCTGCTTGCCAGCGCCGAGCGCGGGCGCGCGCTGAACCGCGGCGTGCAGATTCTACGCACTGAGAAAACCAACCACTTCATCTCGCTTGAACGGCCGGAGTATCTGCGTCAACTCTACCGGCCCGGGCAGGAGCCCGGATAAACGCAGGTAGCGGTTGAGCCGCACTGAACAACAGGCAATGCGCTATGGATATCAGAATCGGCATGAACATGCTGCTGTGGGGCACGCGGATCACACCACAGCATATCCCGGTATTTGAGGCTCTGGCCCGCGCCGGCTACGACGGTGTGGAAATTCCCGTTGGCGCGCAATCGCGGGCAGATCTGAAAAGCATGGCCAGTGCCTGCGATGAGCTCGGCTTGGCGCGCACGGCAGTCGCCTTTGTAAACGAAGATGTGAATCCTGTTTCGCCCGATGCGCGCGTGCGCTCGGCCGCCGTCGATAACCTGAAGCAAAGCATAGACAATGCGCGGCTCATCGGTGCGGATATTCTTGTGGGCGCCCTGTATCAGGCGCACAAATACTTCACTGGATGCGGCCCCACGGAACAGGAGTGGCAATGGTCCGCTGACTATCTGCGCGCATGTGGGGAGTATGCGGCTAGCTGCGATGTAGCACTGGGTCTCGAATTTCTGAACCGCTTCGAAGCGTTCCTCATCAACACGTCCGAGCAGTGTCAGCGCATGGTGCGGAAGGTTGGGCTGGCCAACGTGGGCGTTCACTACGACACGCATCACGCGCATATTGAAGAGCGCAGTGTACGCGCTGCGCTGTTAGGCGTGCGTGCAGAACTGAACCATGTGCACCTGAGCGAAAGTCACCGCGGCACTCTCGGTACCGGGCAGGTGAACTGGGACAACACCTTCGCCGCGCTGAAGGAAATCGACTATCGCGGCTGGTTGGTGATCGAGGCCTTCGGCACCGTTGATCCGACTCTTGCGACGGCCGCGAATATCTGGCGCGACAATTTCGCCTCGCCGGAAGAAGTCTACCAGGAGGGAATCCGGTTCATCCGGCAGCGGCTGTAGCAACGTCCAGTGTATGCAACATGGCGCTTTCAGCCACGCCTCGTCCTTTCGGTAATTCCGTTGTATCCGCTCGTTTTTTACGTCGTTTGTCCTTCGCTTTCCCAGCGTATTCTTCACTGGCCCGGGCGGTTGTGCCCGGAATCGGAGAAAGCTGGAGGAAGCATTGATGAAAGGAAAAGGGCTGGTATTTGGTGTGCTGGTGAGTGTGGCGAGCAGTGGTGCGGTTGGCTCAGACGTGTGCGATGGTTTCGGCCCGCAAACACCGCGCGATATTGATCAGGCCTCTGGAACCAATCAACGTGTGTTTCCTCTGGCGCCTCCCGCCAGCGAGATGAACCTGTGCAACATCCACTTCCACAAAAATGCGGAACACAAGGCGGAAGCCTTTTCCGTGTATGCGGGCCCGGGTGAGTTTGGTGGTTACCAGTGCGGAATCAGCCAGTCGTTGACGGCGGCCGAACTCGAGGCGCCATCGGGAGCGGTTTGCAACGGCGTCAAACCGGGTGACACGATTGAAGTGCACTGGGTGCACAGTTCGTGTGACGTAAATCCCGGCGAGGGGCTGGGGTCGTGTCTGTCAGAGACCTGTGCCAACCCGAGCCTGCGCGTTGAAACCCAGGTGTTCACCGTGGTCAATGACAGCAACGCGATGGACTTCAACGAGCTGGACTACGACGGTAATCAGGTGAATGGTTACCACCAGGCAAAAATGATCCCGTCCGATACCGGGGCGCCAGTTGAGTTCCCGGGCTCCACGACCGGCCCGAGCTTCACCGAACAAAGCTGCTCGCCACTGCAGGTGACGTGGTCGGTGCGCCCGCAGTGCGCCAAAGTGGACATCAACAGTCTTGCCACATGGTGTGAAAACAATGAATTCGGTGAGACAAAAGCCCACGGAGTGCGTCAGCTCGTAACTGACCCGCGATTGCTCGCGCCCATCCCCTAGGCGCGAGTTTTATGCGGCCTAGCGGGTTTCGCCGTGTCCCGCTTGGGTGAAATCGGGCACGGCAATCATTCTGTCGCCGACGAAAGAGCCGAGATACACGCGACCGCCCTGTGGCACGGCGACGGTTGCCGCGCCCATGGGCGGGCCCGCGTGCTCGAACACGGTCTCTGTCTCGCCGGTTCCGGTGTCCAGAGCCACAATGGCAAAGCTGCCGGGGCAGGCTGCGGATGATTGCGAGAAGCAGCCGACGATATCGAGTAGCCCCATGGTATGGCTGGCCACCCAGAGCCTGCCGTCGGAGCCCCAGCTACTGTTATCGGCATTGGCAATTGCGTAGCGTTCCACTACCTCGCCGTCCGCCAGGCGAACTTTCCAGACCTGCTCTTCCATGTACATATTGGCGAACACGTAGCGATTGTCCGCGCTGATTTCCAGGCCGTTTGGTTGCGCAGCCGACGTGGCCGGAAGCGGTTCCAGACCGGTTGCGCGATGCCAGCGCCAGAGTTCACCGGTATCGATCTTGAACAGACTTTTGATCAGTGCGAGGGCATCGCTGCCGCCGAACATGCGGCTGTAGATCAGGTCGCCGTTGTCGAGCCCGACCACGTCATTCATCATGGTATCTCCGTGGTGGGCGACCACGCAGCCGCGCCATGCCAGAGCCGGCGTATCTCCGTCCATGCGCAGTTCAAACAGCTCTACCGCCTCGCGGTCACCGTGATTAACCACCAGATAGCGCCAGCGCCCGTTCGCCAGTTGATGCAGGTGCGTACCGTGCGGGCTGAAGCTCGCGTTGGGCGGTGCCGTGCAGTCCGCCTGTCCCCAGATTTCATCCGCCGCTTCAGGCGCACCCGCCGCGGCGGGAAACAGCGGTGTAAGCGATTCCGTCTGTGTGTCCCACAGCGAAATGCTGCCACTGCTTTCGCCCATGTGGCCGAAGTGCGCCAGCAGCAGGTGCCGGCCGTCGGGCAGGGCCGCGATATCTTCGGGCGTTTGCATATTGCAGTAGGGTGTTATCTCGCCCACCGGTTCGCAGCCGACAATGGCGGGCTTCGACGATGAGCAGGCGGCCAGGAAGAGCGCGGTGAATACCAGAGCGATACGTTGCATGGATCGATTCCCCAATTATTGTTTGCGTTGAGCCGGGTCAGCGAAAAGGTATCTTGCTAGCCGGGTTTATACCAGATTGCCGAGGTGTATGCGCGCTGTTGAGCCTGGCGCCAGCCTTCAGGCGGCAGTGGATCACCGAAGAAGCGGGCATCGTGCACCGGCCATCGGGGAGTAGGTATTTCGAGCACCCGCAGATAATAAAACGCTCTGGAGAGTGGGTCGAAGTGCGGATCCTGCCATACGGCTGCAAGTTGCGCCGAACCTGCGGAGTTCAGGTAGCCTGCTGCTTCCAGATTCACCGTGTTGCCCGGATTGTCGGTCACGGCCACATCGTAGATCTTTTCCTGCAGGTCGCCGCTCTGGTCCAGCCAGCCCTTGATGATCTGCAACCTTTCCAGATTGGCGCCCTCTGGATCCTTGCTGGCGCTGATCAGAAAACGCGGTGCGCTGTAATTCCCCGTGTGCGGTGGCAGCTCGCCACCCATGGGCACGCCCTTGCGATAGCCCCTCTCCGCCAGGTCCGGGCTGAGTGCATCTTCGGACGAATAGTGCCAGCCGCCAAAGAAACGCACCAGCATGCGCGGCCCCGTGGTCGCGTACACTTCCTTGCGCTTTAGCGCATCGAACAGCGCCGCGCGCGTGTTCGCTTGCGCCCACACCGCGGCATAGCCGCTGGCGAGCTGCTGCCAGTTGCTTAACAGCACGTCCCGCGGTCCGAACTGCTCCGGCAGCGTGGGCTCGAAAGCGCGCCCCTTGTGGGGGTTGTCCTTGCTGAATTTGCCCCAGTAGTTGTCGTCATCCGCGGTCGCCAGCCCGGTATGGCTATCGGTACTGCCGATCACGCCGAACTGGAAGGGGTTCACACCGAGTTGATCCTCCAGGCGCAGGCCCAGCTGTAGTGCCGAGCGTACGTATTCATACTGCACCTGGTCGTCCTCACGCGATACATCCGTGCGCATCGACAGGTTGGTGTTCCAGGTACCGAAATCGGCAAATTCGTCGTTCGGCGAAATGATCGGGTGAGTCTCGCTGTCGCCCTTGATCTGGGTGATCTCCACGAGCGGCTCCCACCTGGCGCGCAGTCGCGCATAAGGCGTATCAAAGTTTTTGCCCGCGGCTGTCCGCGGCCGGAACATCAGCCCGCCGCTGAGATTCGAGTTGTGCGGAATGGCCAGCGCCCGGCCGCCGGATTGCGCTTCGTACTTCGCCAGGTGCCGCCAGAGGTCTTCGGGATCGGCGCTGTCCCTGCTGGTAAACGGCCGCAGGCGGGTTGCGGTTTCTGCGTCGTCGGCAAAAATGATATTGCGATGCAGGTTGTCGAGATTGTTCATCCCCGTCCATTCGTAGCCGATGAAGGCGGTGAAGACACCCGGTTGATTGGCGCTGTCCGCGAAGCCCGCGTACTCATCCCAGACGCGTGCCGCGAACTTCGGGCCGGCAAAAGGTTCGCCGTCGATTTCCTCGTTCTGCTGGGTGCCCCAGAGCTGCATCAACTCAGTCAGATCGCCGCGTTGTGCGGCGCTTTGCCAGCGTCGACCGAGCGAGAATCGGGTGAGACCGGGGTCATTCGCATTCACGCCTGGCAGCAGGCCCAGGAACTCGCCGTGATCGGATACCACGAGAAAGTCCAGGGGCCTGTTCAGGCGTACCAGCATCCCGTTGCTGGCGGCCACCGTTTCGCCGCGGGCAAAACGAAAGGCTTCGGCCGGGCCGAGATGCTGGTTGCCAAACATATTGGCATCCACGGAGTAGCGCGTGTGCAGGTGCGTGTCGCCCCAGTAAACCCGGGTGGGGTAATCCCTGCCCGCGGGCGGGCTGTAACTCTGGCCGTCGCCCACATCGGCCTTGATTCCCTGCACCATGGCCAGCATTGTCAGGACCACGAGCATTTTCCCGGTGAACGTTGGCAGCCCGCCGCGAGGGCGTGCACTGCGGCCTGCGTTCGGGGCTGTCTGAAGTGATCGGTACATACCTATCCTGCTCCGGCATTCGCGGATATTGCGTTCCGCGCAAGTGATTTTTATTGTGCAAGTATAGCCATGCGCTGAACGCAGCGCACCGCTATCTCGTGCAGCTCGGCGGAGGTGAAACAGTAGCGGTAAAGCAACGCCATTCAAGCAACGTGAACAAAGAAACGTCGGGTGCGATGTGAGCGGATTCTCGCTAGACTGGTCACGTGGTTTTCCTGGTGCCATTACTGGCATTCCCGCGCGGGGCGGCGGGTTGACCGCGTTTGACAGTTCGCGGCGATGCAAAGTTGCGAACTCACCGCGATAACCCTGCTTATCCTCCAGGAGCTGAACCGATGGAGCAGACTGATGTGGCGGCGCTTGCCGAACGCTGCGCGCGCCTCGAAGCAATAGAAGCGATCAGACAACTCAAAGCGCGCTACCTCAACGCCTGTGACCGGCAGGATCCGGAAGCGGTGCGCGCGTGTTTTTGCGAGGGCGAGGTTGTCATCGACATGGCGGATTTCGGCTACTGCAGCAATCGCGATGAATTTGTCGACGGCATTTTTGTGCCGCGTGGCTGTCACGACCATGTGCTGGACATGCACCATTGCAGCAACCCGGAGATAAGCCTGCTGGATGCCAATAATGCGCGCGGGGTGTGGGGCCTGAACTACCGCAATATCAACACCGAGCAGCGCACCCTGACACTGCTCAGCGCCATGTACCACGACGAATACCGCAAGGTGGATGGCGAGTGGAAGATCAGCCGCTCACGCACCGAGTACAAAACGGTGATGGTGTGTCGCTACGAGCCGGGAGCGCTGGAAGTGCAGTATGCGGGGCGCGCAATGCAGTTGTAGCGTGTGCGCACCCGACGGCTGCGGCAGCCAAGTGGTCGGCTTGCGCTTTATACAAAGTGGATTCGGGTGCGTTCAGGCAGAGTCGGGCCGGTCGTGGAATGCCCCGCGCAGAAACGCGATTCGCTCCTGCATCGCATTTGCTGTCACTGTGCTTTTTGCCACGGCATCAAAGCCGTGAACGGTCTGCCGGGTTTCGTTGAGCACAACTTCGGTTCCCTGAGCTCGCAGGGCCGTGGCGTAGTTCAGGCCCTCGTCCCGCAGCGGGTCGAATTCGGCTGTTTCAATGTAGCTCGGCGGCAGGTTCTGTAGCTTCCCGCGGCCGGGTGCGGCGTAGGGCGGCGTCTCGCCCTCGGTGTAACGGCGCAGATACATCTTCCACATATTGCGATTGGACACTGCATTCCATACCGGCACGTCGATGAAGTCGGTGGCCGAAGCGGTCGAGCAGCTGTTATCCAGTACCGGATAGATGAGCAACTGCGCGCACACGCCCGCGAGCTGTTCATCGCGCGCTTTCTGCGCGACGCCCGCCGCGAATGCGCCGCCTGCACTGTCACCGCCCACCGCGATGCGCTGTGGGTCGATGCCGAGTGTCCCGGCGTGTTCGAGCGTCCACTCGAGTGCCCGGTAGCAGTCGTCGAAGGCGTCGGGGAAGGGATGCTTTGGCGCGAGCCGGTAGTCCACGAAGATCACCACACACTGTGCCTCGATGGCATAGCGTTCGCAGTTCTGCAAGTGTAGTCCGCCATAGGTCATGGCAAAGCCGCCACCGTGATAGTAGAGCAGCGCGGGAGCGCGTTCGGGCAAACCCGGTGGAGAGATGCTGAGCACGTTGAACCAATCCCCGGCCTCGTTCTCCACGCGGTGCTGCTGCGGTGCAACGCGCAATGCGCGCCGCGCAAAGAAACGCTGCAGTTTCAATATGGCGTTGATGAGCCACAACAGTACGGCGCCAAATTTGAGGGTGATAACGGGCAGCCTGGCGAAATCCGGGTGAATGTCGTAGCTGGTTTTGCGCATGCGTTTTTTCCGGAAGTAGTTGACGGAGGCTAGCCGCTTGTCGGCCGCCTGTAGTGGACGGGAGATTAGCACCAGACATGCTGTAGTTCGAGCGTCGCGGCCCAGGTTTGCGTAATTCTCAAAGCCTGCCGGGATATGACATAATATGTGTCAATAATATCTTCGCCAAAGGATGGCCCGCATGAAAACACGCCCCGCACTCTCGCATTGGCTGTGCGCGCTGGTCCTGAGCTGTCTCGCTGTTCACAGTGGCGCGTCGTCTCCACCGGGCGGGGATGCTCCGCCCAACATTCTGATTATTCTGGTTGATGACGCCGGCCTGATGGATTTCGAGCCCTTTGGCGGCGAGGCGCACATGCCGACGATTACGCGCCTCGCCGATGAGGGCATGCGCTTCACCGGCTATCGTACCTCGCCGTTGTGCGCACCTTCGCGGGCCATGTTGCTCACCGGCATCGACAACCACCGCACGGGTGTTGCCACCATCCCCGAAATTCTGCCCGCGGCGCACGCGGACGCCCCCGGCTACTCCATGTCGCTCGAGCCCGGCGTGAGAACACTGGCCGACCGGCTGCTGCAGGCGGGTTACCGAACCTACATGACGGGCAAATGGCATCTGGGTGACAGTGCCGAAAGCCTGCCGCCCGCGCACGGCTTCGAGCGCTCCTTTGCGCTGTCGGCTTCCGGCGCGGACAACTGGGAGCAGAGGCCCTACATGGCCTATTACGACACCGCTCCCTGGTTTGAAGACGGCGAGCCCGCGACGCTGCCCGAAGACTTCTATTCATCGGCATTTCTCGTGGACAGGATGCTCGCCTACCTGCAAGCGGACCAGAGCGACCCGCGGCGCCGGGACAAGCCGTTTCTGGCGTATATAGCCTTTCAGGCAATTCATATCCCGGTGCAGGCCCCACGGGAATTCACGCAACGTTATGTGGGCAGGTTCGACGAGGGCTGGCAGGTTTTGCGTCGCGCACGGTGGCAGCGGGCGCAGCAGCTCGGACTGATTCCACCTGGCGCGCCGCTGGCGCAAATGCCGGCGGGATCGCGAGAGTGGGCGAGTCTTGCCGACAGCGAGCGCGAGTACTACGCCAAAGCCATGGCGGTGAACGCCGGGATGCTGGAAGCCATGGACTTTCATATCGGGCGTTTGCTCGAGCATCTGGAGGCAAGCGGCGAGCTCGACAATACGCTGGTGGTTGTCACCTCAGACAACGGCCCGGAACACAACGATGTCCTGCAGACCCCGGGCGCCGGCCTGTGGAAGGCCCTGAGCGGCTACCACGACGATGTGGAGACCATGGGCGAGAAGGGCAGTCTGGTTTCCATAGGCCCGGAATGGGCAGCCGCGGCGGCCGCGCCGGGGCGGCAGTTTAAATTCTACACCAGCAGTGGCGGCATTCGTGTGCCGCTGATCCTGCGCGGGCCCGGCATCCGGCCGGGCACCACCACGGCTGCACTGAGCCTGGTGACGGACATCACGCCAACACTGCTGGATTACGCCGGCGTGGCCGTGCAGTCGGGCCCGCGGGATGTCGCCATCACAGGGCGAACGTTGCGGCCGCTGATCAGCGCGGAGGCCGCGCATGTGTACGCAGCGGACGAGGCCGTGGGCATGGAAGTGGGCGGCAACGCCGCTCTTTTCAAGGGCGGCTACAAGCTGGTGCGCAACCTGCCGCCGCACGGGGATGGTGAATGGCACCTGTACCATGTTGCCATCGACCCGGGCGAAACCGCGGATCTTGCCAATCGGGAGCCGGCGCGCCTTGCAGCCATGCTGGCAGATTATCAGCGCTACGCGCAACGCCATGGCGTGCTGGAGATGCCGGAGGGCTTTAACTGGCAGCGCCAGCTACTGCTCAACACGCTGTCACACATGCTGGCCAATAATACCGGCAAGCTGGTGCTGGGCCTGGGGTTGCTGTTGCTGCTTGGCGCGCTGCTGGTAAGGCTGCGGCGCAGAGCTGCCTGATCCGGCTGCGCGGGAGATCAGTCGCGGTCGTTGGAGGCGATGGCCAGCCGGTTCCACAGCACCGCCTCGCGGGTCACTACCGCCAGCTCCGGGGCTGAAAGCAGCCGTCGCTCGTGGGCTGTCAGCACCGCCGAGAGAGTGCTCAGCCCGGGAGCGGCCAGCTCCAGGACCGCTGCGTAGGGCAGGGTGTTCATAGGTTCCAGCGCGTCGCTTCGACGGTTGAGGATAATCCGCTCCAGGCCGGTGGCAAGCCGCGCCCACTCGGTGGCTTCACGCGCTGTAGCGGCGTCTTCGAAGAACAGGAAAGCGGTCACACCGCCTAGTTCCCCGGTTTTGACCGGTTCCTCGTCCACCCACAGGGAGACCTCGGGTATCGGGCCCGAAAAGGTCTCCAGCTCATCGGCGGCCATGCGCGCTGAGCCCGCGATGTCATCCTCGGTCATCTGGTCGAACATCTCGTCGCGCAGCATGAAACACGCCACGGCATCGAACGTTTGTGCGACACCCGCGATGGGCGCCGGCAGGATTGGCTCGGCCTGCACATAGCCGAGGGCGTGGCGCCAGAACGACTGTTGCATGCCCAGGGCCCCATGCTGGCGCCAGCGGCATATAAACTGGTCGAAGCCGAGTTCCGGTTTGCGCCGGGCGAGGTAGATAAGCTTCAACATGCGTGCGGCTCCAGTATCTCGAGGTGTCGGCCCAACCGGGCAGATGCAGCGCTACCGGCATGATCTCGTGGTACCATGCCGATGACATTGATCTGTGTCCCGGGCCAAGGTACCACCTTTATCGAGAGGGTGTGAAATCCGGTGCAGGCCGTTTTCCACCGAGCTTTTTATGCAGCGCTACAAGATCGTTCATCAAACCCGCTACGATTTTTCAGGCCCTGTGCAACTGCTTCCGCACACCCTTAGATTGCGCCCCCGCGAGGGGCATGAACTGCGCATGGAAAGTTCGACACTGGATATCTCGCCACCGGCTTCGCTTCGCTGGCAGCGTGATGTAGAGGGCAATTCGGTGGCTACTGCCACGTTCAACACCAGCGCCGAGACTCTGCTGATCAAGAGTCAGGTTATTATCCAGCAGTACGACCAGGCTCCGCATGATTTCCTGGTGGCCGATTATGCTGTGGAGTATCCCTTTAACTACACTGATGAGGACAGGGTGCTGTTATCGCCATACCTGCTGCAACCGGACGATGCCAGCCCGGGTATATTGACAGCCTGGGTGGCGGACGTGTGGGCGCCCGGCGAAAGCCTGCAGACTTTTGCTTTATTGCTGCGTCTGAACCAGCGTATCTATCAGCAGTTGACGTATCAGGTACGTGAAGAGGAAGGTGTGCAGTCGGCGGAGCAAACACTGGCCTGTGGCACCGGTTCCTGTCGGGATGCGGCCTGCCTGTTCATGGCCGCCGCACGTCAGCTCGGGTTCGCCACGCGGTTTGTGAGTGGTTATCTCTATTCAGACCCGGGTGCGGGCCAGTTCCCGCAGGCCGGTGCGACACATGCCTGGGCCGAGGTATTCATTCCCGGCGCAGGCTGGAAGGGGTTCGACCCCACCATTGGCAACATTGTGGGCGCCGCGCATATAACGGTGGCGGTAGCAAGATTGCCAGAATCCGTGCCGCCGGTGGCGGGGGCGTTTCATGGCTTACCCGGAGCGAACATGCGAGTTAACGTGTCGGTAACCGCGTTAAATTGAGAGTTTTACCAGTGTAGGGGAAGTTTGGGATGTGGCTGCAAACGCGCTATGAACTGGAATTTGTCGTTGATGTGCCGACGCCATTTATCATGATGCTGCGGCCCAGAAGTGGCGCGCAGCAGTGGATAGCGAGCGAGGAATACCTGTTCTCTCCCGGCGTATCCGCCACGGAGTTTACCGACGATTATGGCAACCTCTGCCAGCGCCTGGTGGCCCCTCCCGGTGAGTTCAGTGTGTCCACTTCTGCGCGTGTATCCACCGCGGATACGATTGACACACAGCCCGGTGGCGCCTTTGTGGATGTGCAGAATCTTCCGGACAACGTACTCCTGTATTTGTTGCCGAGCCGTTACTGCGAGTCTGACCGTTTCAACGATCTTGCGCGAGAGATCACCGCGCATCAGCAGCCGGGTTACGACCAGGTCGCAGAGATTGAACGCTGGCTGAACAGCACGATTTCCTACCAGCCCGGCAGCAGTTCCTCTTCGCTGTCAGCCATTGAGGTAAACCAGCAGCAGTCTGGCGTGTGCCGGGACCTGGCGCATCTCGGCATGGCCTTGTGCCGCAGCCTGAGCATTCCGGCCCGCATGGTGGTCGGTTACCTGCACGGGCTCGAGCCCATGGAAATGCACGCCTGGTTCGAAGCCTGGGTGGCTGATCGCTGGTATCTCTTTGACGCAACGCAAGATGTGAAACACGGCGGCTACGTGTCGGTGGGTTACGGCCGGGATGCCGCGGACGTGGCCATCTATAACCAGTTCGGGCCAGCCCTTTTCCCCGTGCGCCAAAGCGTTTCTGTTGAACGGGTGTAGCCGTCGCGGCGAGCTTCGCCGTTGCAGAGTGCGCTGTAGCAGCTATTGCTCAAGCAAGAAATCGCTGCAGAGCGCCCGGATTATCAATTATCCAGACAGACGTCCTGCAGCGGTGGACGGCGTTGAGAATCCAGCGCCGCCGCCTTAAGCACTACTCTCCGCTTTGCTCGCGCCACTGCTGCGGCGCCCAGGCGATGATGGCGTCGGCATCTTCCTGCAGCAGGAAACCCTGCGCCAGCGCATCGTTGGTCGCAGCGGTGACCGCCGCCACGAAGCCCGCTTCATCCGTGTACAGGCTGGCCATCTGGGCGGCGTCAAAAAGCGCCGTGGTGCCGAACAACCGGCAGAAACCATTGCCTGTGTTGGGCTCGCCGCGCAGGATTGCCGACGGCGCATCCACATAGGGCGTGCGAATACCGCCACGCGCGTTGCCCAGGTCGTCGTAGATATAGTCGGAACCGTCGGCGTTCACCTCAAGCTGTGGCGAGACCGGCGGCAGTACGCCTGATTCTACCCAGGCGTTGAGAGCGCGCACCGCGGTATTGAACACATAGTGGTGTGGCCCGTTGTTCATGGGACGATCGCAGGTGATGAAGCCCAGCACCGAGTTCTCTTCTCTTACCGAGGCGAAGACCGGGTCGCCCACGGTATCATCGCGGCCCGAGACAAAAGTGTAGTAGTCGCCGTGCGCCGTGCCGGCCACCTCCCAGGTCCTGATCATGTCGGTGTCCGGCTGGCGTGCCTTGAGAAATTCCAGAAAGACCACATCGGTCTCTGTTTCGAAGGTCATCACCGGCACGTTGATATCGGTGCGGATTCGCGGTGCGTCCGGCGTGGGAATACTGACCAGCGGTTCCTGGGACAGTGACGAACTGCCGTCCCCGCGACTGTGAATCATGTAACCGTCGAAGGTGTTATACAGCGGATGAATCGCGTTCACATAGGTGGCCAGACGCCCGGCCGACTGGGATTCGCCGTAGGCGATGATCCGCTCCGCCACCAGGCCGTCCAGCGGATCGATACCCTCCGGATTGCGCACCGCCTGCGCCACCTGCGAGAACATGTCGTAAGAGAAGCTGTCGCCCGGGTGCGAGAGCGAGCCGTAGCGTTCCGGGCTCACCGCCTTCAGGTGCAGCGGCAACAGGCCGCCCGGACTGCCCTCAATGCCCACGATCTGCGCGGATACGCCAATCCACACCGAGCCGCCACGGCGCATTTCCAGTTGCCCGGTACCCCAGCTCGGCGGCGTTTCGAAACCGGCGGTGACGTTCAGCCACTCCATGAGCACGGTGCCGTTGAAATCCGCCGGGTCGATCGGCCGATACACCACGATACGCGTCTTGTAGCCGGCGCGCTCACCGGGCTCGACGCTCCAGACACCGTCGTTACCAAGTTCGCTGAGGTTGGTAAACGCGGATGCCGTGCCCTCGAGAAAATACTCCGACTGCCGATAGCCCACGCTGCCCAGATCAAAATTCTGCGCCAGCAGGTTGATGGTTCCCACATCGGGGGGCATGGACACCTGCGGATTGGGAACGGGCAGGAAATCATCGCCGCCACCCCCCGGGTTGTCGCTGCCATCGGAGCAGGCCATTAATGCGGTAGTGAGCACCGCGGCGCAGAGAACTTGAACGGATCTGAAGCTGAGACGTCGCATGATTGTGACCAGTGATTATTATCGAGGCTGAATCATAACCAGCCAGCGAAGCCGCTGTCCACGGCCAGCCGCAACGCAAGCCGGACAAAAGCGGCTGTACGGCGCGCCGCCCCGCGCCATTCAGCGAGGATTCGCCAGCTTCTCCGGTGGCTGCTCACAGTGCCCGGCGATAACCCGCAGGAAATCATCGCCATACTTGGCGAGCTTGCGCTCGCCCACACCGGCCAGGCGTGCGAATTCGTCGATCGAGCGCGGCATTGCCGCGCACATTTCTTTCAGCGTGCGGTCATGAAAGATGACATAGGGCGGCACGCCCTGCGCCTCCGCCAGTAGCCGGCGGCATTCGCGCAGCGCCTCCCACAGGCCCACGTCGATATCCTCTGGCAGTGGCGTCTTCGTCTGCCGTTTGGCCGCGGTCGGCTGCTTCACGTCCTTGCGCAGCTGCAGCGTTTCTTCGCCACGCAGCAGGGGCCGGCACTTCTCCTGCAGGCGCAGGGCACCGAAGCGCGCCATGTCCACGCTGAGATAGCCGCGCGCTACCAGTTGGCGGAACACCGAGCGCCACTGGTTGGCGTCGAGGTCGCGGCCCATTGCGTATACCGCGAGCTGGTGGTGATCGTTCTGCAATACCTTGTCGGATTCGCTGCCGCGCAACACCTCGATCAGGTGGTTGACCCCGAAGCGCTGCCCGGTGCGATGGCAGGCGCTCAGCGCCATGCGCGATACCTCGGAGGCGTCCCAGGTGGCGGGCGGCTGCAGGCAGGTGTCACAGTTGCCGCAGGGCGCGGGCATTTCATCGCCAAAATACGCCAGCAGGGCCTGACGCCGGCAGCTGGTGATCTCGCACAAACCGAGCATGGCGTTGAGCCGGTGCTGCTCGGCGCGCTTGTGCTCATCGCTGCCCTCACTGCCTTCCAGCATCTGGCGCAGCTTGATCACGTCCTGCAGGCCGTAGATCATCCACGCATTCGCGGGCTCGCCGTCACGCCCCGCGCGACCGGTTTCCTGGTAATAGGACTCGACCGTTTTCGGCAGGTCCAGGTGGGCGACAAAGCGCACGTCCGGTTTGTCGATGCCCATGCCGAAGGCGATAGTGGCCACGATGATGACGCCCTCTTCGCGCAGGAAACGCGACTGATGCGTTGCCCGCAGAGCATTGGACAGGCCGGCGTGGTAGGGCAGGGCGTTGAAGCCCTCGCCCTGCAGCCACTGAGCGATCTGCTCCGTCTTGTTGCGCGACAGGCAGTACACGATACCGGCGTCGTGCGGGTGTTCCTCGCGTAAGAACCGCAGTAACTGGGCTCTGACATTGCTTTTCAACGCGATGCGATAGCGTATGTTGGGGCGGTCGAAGCCGGCCACGAACTTTCGCGCGCCGCCCAGGTCGAGGCGTTCCACGATCTGCTCGCGCGTGCGGGCGTCGGCGGTCGCGGTGAGCGCGATGCGCGGCACCTGGGGGAATACCTCGTGCAGCACGCTCAGACGCAGGTAGTCGGCGCGGAAATCATGCCCCCACTGTGACACGCAGTGCGCCTCGTCGATGGCGAACAGGGCGATCTCCGCGCGTTGCAGCAAGGCCAGCATGCGCGGCTGGCTGAGCCGCTCGGGCGCGATGTACAGGAGGTCCAGTTCGCCATCCAGCAGCGCCTGCTCAACCGCACCGGCGGCGCCCGGGTCCAGCGTGGAATTCAGGAAACTCGCGCGCACGCCCAGCTCGCGCAGGGCGTCTACTTGATCCTGCATCAATGCGATCAGCGGCGAAATAACCACGCCGCAGCCGGGACGCAGCAGCGCCGGAATCTGATAGCAAAGGGATTTGCCGCCACCGGTGGGCATGAGCACCAGCGCGTCACGCCCGTCGAGTACGGTATCGATGATCGCGGCCTGCGAGCCGCGGAATTCGCTGTACCCGAAGGTTTTCTGGAGAAGTTTAAGGGCCTGCGTCATAGGTGCCAATCTAGCACACAGAGGGTACCGCCTTCCTCTTGAGACGGGTATTGATAGCCAGCAGGAGACTCGACGGTTCGCAGCCCCGGCCGCTGAGCGCGTCACTATGCAATGGGCGCTCGAGGCTATAACATGCATTTTGTATACATCTTATTCCGGTCTGCCTATGCACGGGCCATCGCACAATTATCCACTGCCGATTCGCAAGGATGCGGGACGCGTCTTTTTTCCCCTGGCCGCGCTCTACGGCGCCCTGGCCGGGTGGCTGTCAGTCTTTGCAATGACTGGTAGTGGCTGGCCCTCCGGTCTGCTCGGCGCCGGCCACGGGCGCGAGATGTTTTTCGGCTTTGCCCTGGCGCTGGTCGCCGGTTATCTGCTGGGGCCGTTATCCCGTGGATGGCTCCTGGCGCTCGCCGGGCTCTGGCTGGTAGCTCGCGTCACCGCCGTGAGCTTTCCGGCCTCACTGCCCGGCCAACTGCTGAGTCCGCTGTTTGCCCTGCTACTGGGTGTGTTGACGATTCCGCGTTTCCGACAGGCCCGCAAGTGGCGCAATAAGGCCGTCATGCCGTTGCTGGGCGCGATTACCCTGCTGCCGCTGATTTGGCTCTCGGGCAGCCGGATGCCGCTGGCTGAACTGGGCGCGCTACTGTTTGCCTCCTTGATGCTGTTCATGGGCGGACGTCTGATTGCGCCAGCCGCCGTCGGCGCCTTTCGCGAGCGCGGCCTGCAGCTTGATGTAAGGGTGCAGCCACGACTCGAATCCCTGCTGTTGCTGCTCCTCGCTGCTGCGGTCGTCACACTGTCAATTCCCATCACCCGGCCCACATCCGGAATCCTGATGCTCGCCGCGGGCCTTGTGGCCGCAGTCCGTCTTTGCCGCTGGCGTCTTTGGCACTGTCGGCGCCCTGACCTCTGGGCGGCAGGTATTGGATACGGCTGGGTAGCGCTGGGGATGGTCGTGCTGGGAGCAACTTCGCTGCATGGCGCCGGACAACGGACGGCACTACACCTGGTGACTCTTGGCGGGCTGGGCACTCTCGCCTCGGTTGTCATGGCGCGCCAGCATTTCCTGCGCCAGTGGAAGCGTCCGCCCCGGGCTCTGTTGATGCTCGGCACAACGGGACTGATGGCAACGGCCACGCTGGCACGGCTGGCAGCCGACGTCTTTCCCGGCGTACGGATTGAAGCACTCTGGCTGGCCGCTGCAGCCTGGTCGGCTTCGCTGGTGTGGCTGGCCGCGCACCTGCTGTTTGATCTGCCGGGTTCTGCGGCAACGAGCAGCACAAAGTCTGTAAGAGCGGATTTTGTTTAACGGCCATATCGTCAGTCCAGCTTCGTGGTAGGGACGCACAGCATGACCGATCCGATCCAGCTCAAGCGCATTTACGACCCGGTGGAAGACGAAGACGGCATGCGGATTCTGGTGGATCGTATTTGGCCGCGCGGCGTGCGCAAGGCCCACGCGCGACTGGACTGGTGGGCCAGGGAACTGGCGCCGTCCACTGAACTGCGTAAATGGTTTGGCCACGATCCTGAGCGCTGGGCCGAATTCCGCCGAAGTTACCGCGACGAACTGGCGCAGGCGCCCGAAGGTCTCTCAAAGCTACTCGATTATTGTCGACAAGGTACGGTGACGCTGGTGTTTGGTGCCCGGGACCGCAAGCATAACCAGGCCGTGGCGCTCCGGGAAGTGCTGCTGGAGGAGAGGAAGGAGGAGGAAGCTCCAGGCGAGAGCGCCTCGCCCGTGTGTTACAACGATGACTTTCCCCGCTAGAAGGCCTGCCGCTGAGCTGCGAACCGGTGGGTGAGGCAAGAAATCCATGTGTCGGGGGCAGGACGTTTCGATTTATAAAACCCTGTGTTTTTCTTAAGCTGGCTTGCAATGTGCTGATGCGTGTTTCGCATAGCGGTGTTCAGCGGGGGCACCCCGGTATACAGTGGCTCGGTGAGGGCTGACAAGGGATTCATTGCGCGAGCCTCTTTGCAGCAGCGACAAAAATTGTGAAAACAATGGAGTGAACCATGGCACTACACCACGCGACTCCCGGGGAGATAGTAGATGTTCGCCCCCTGGGAAATGATCTGCGCGATTCCATAAACACAACCCTGCTGCGTTCAGAGCACTTGCAGGTATTCCGCGTGGTGCTTCCCAAGGGTGAAGAATTCAGTGATCACGCCGTGGCCGGCGAGATCACCGTGCAATGCCTGGAAGGCTCGATTGAATTCCGTATCGGGCAGGACACGGTCAAGCGGCTCGCTGCAGGCCATCTGCTGTACCTGGACGGGGGACAACCCCACGCCCTGAAGGCGCTGGAAAATGCCTCGGTTCTGGTCACGATCTATCACCCGAGGCACCCTGGTGGCTCCGCGAGCGCTTAGTCCCGAGGAGCACGCCTGCCTTGATGGGCTCTACGAGTGCGTTCGCTGCGGGTGCTGCACCTCCGGCTGTCCGTCCCAATGGTGGAATCCAGACAAGTACCCCGGCCCGGCAGCGATTGCCGGTGATAGCAGAATCTGACGACTAAAAAGATGCAGAAGCAGGCATGAGTTTCACGTTCGACCCGAGTGTGCAGCTCCTCGGTGGCTGGTGGCAGCCGGCACTCGCCTTGGCGTTGTTTCTGCTGGCGCACCGCTGGCCGACGCGGCCGGTCGTCCGTGCAGCGCTCGTGCGCCGGCTCGGGGAGCACAGCTTCACTCTCCTGTACAGCCTGTTGTCGCTGATCCTGCTGGCATGGCTCATCGCAGCCACGCTCGCCGCCCCGGTTGTCGTGCTCTGGTACTACGCGCCATGGCAGGCCTGGGTCACAGTGATTGCCATGCTGCCTGTCTGCCTGCTCATCGCAGTCGCACTGGGAACGCCCAACCCGCTGAGTTTCGGCGGTGCGGACAATGCAGCCTTTGTGCCGTCGGCTCCGGGCCCCGCCGGTTTCTGCCGCCACCCCCTGCTGCTGGCCCTTGCGCTCTGGGCCGGTGCCCACCTGGTGCCCAACGGCGAACTGGCGACTTTGCTGTTGTTCCTGCCGCTGGCCGCTTTTTCCCTCTACGGCATGCGGCTCGTAGATCGCAGGCGCCGGGCCGCCCTGGGTCGAACCCGGTGGCAGGCACTGGCGGAGAACACCTCGCTGGTGCCGGGGGCGGCCTGGATGAACGGCCGCTGGCGACCCGATTGGCGCCGCGTGCCATGGGTACGACTGCTGCTGGGCCTGGTCGCCTATGTCGCGATTCTTCTGCTTCACCCCCTGGTGATCGGTGTGTCAGCGCTGCCGCCCGGCGTATTCGCCCAGCTCAACGGATAGCTGTGTTATTGCGTTGTTCAAGCGCCCACCGAGCGAAAGCGACACGCGTGCTCGAGCCATATGTGTTCTGCCCTGACGGCGCAGCGTCGGTAAGCAAGTAAGAAAGCGTGAGGCAGACTATTGCAGCCAGTTCGCAGAAGAGCGTCGGAATCGGATATTAAACATGCATATGATCTGCATCAATTGAGCGGTGGGGAGTAGTGCGGCTACACTGGTGGTCGAAAACCTGAAGGCGACCGAAGTGATGTGTGCAGCAACCACTCGCCGCGGGTCGCCGGGAAACATCGGTGGGAGATGCTTTTGTGGAACCCCTGGAACGTCAGTTCGCACACCTGATTGAGGGCGCCTACTGATGCCGGGCGGCAATATGGCTGATCCCGGCTTCCCCCGGACTCTGGAATGAGCGCCTATGCAGCGGCGTTGCTGTTGCACGTTCTCGGCGCGACCGTCTGGACAGGCGGTCATCTGGTGCTTGCCCTCGGGGTTCTCCCGGGTGCTCTCAGGGAGCGGTCTATTGTGGCAGTCGAAGCCTTTGAAGCCCGCTTCGAGCGTGTTGGTATACCCGCACTGTTGATCCAGGTTGCCACCGGGCTTTATCTGGCGTTAACGCTTGCGCCGCCGTCCACCTGGCTCGCGCTGGATAACCCGGTGACCCGCGCTATCGTCATCAAACTGGGGCTGCTGGCGGCTACTGTTGCACTCGCAGCGCATGCCCGTTTACGGGTGATTCCCCACCTCACTGCAGACAACCTGGGCACGCTGGCCTGGCACATTATTGCTGTGACGCTGATTTCCGTGGCATTTGTAGTCGTTGGTGTTGGCTACAGGGTGGGGTTGTTGGCGTGAACGCAGGGAGGCGAAGATGACGGGAGGGAGCACGCCACGACAGAGGAGTAGTCAACTGATCTGGCAGGAGACCCAGCATCAGCGTCTTTTCGAGCTGCTGGACGCCCTCGCGGGGGACGCGGCATTGGCTGAAGTGCTGACAGAGCTGCATCGCTACGCGGAGGAGCATTTCGCCCTTGAGGAGGCCTACATGGAGGCGCTCGCCTTTCCGGAGCGGGCACCCCATATTCGCGCGCATGAAAAATTCCGGGCAGAACTTGCAGATATAGACGCCTCGAATATGGGCAATTTGGCCCTTCGCGAGATGACCGCGATGTTTTTGCGTGAGTGGCTGACCCGGCATATCTACGGCACCGACAAGGTGCTGGAGGCTTTCGTCCTTGATTCCGACCTCAAATGACAAATCAGTGATCAGGTGGGGCGCAAAGAGTGGGCGGGATAGTCCATTCAGCGTCTCAGACCTGATTGGAAACTCTCCCTGCAAGCCGGTCGGGCGCGGCAATGCCGATATTCGAGCATATTGTAGACTTGTTCTCATGAGTGCTGGAGCGGGCCTGCTTTGGTGCGCTCACGCCAGTGCCGCCGACGGCCCGGGAAGCTTTGTCTCCGATGCCACGTGGAACCTCGACTTCCGCTACCGCACCGAGTTTGTAGAGGAAGACGGCTTTGACGAGGACGCCTGGGCGTCGACACTGCGCACACGGCTGAGCTTGCAAACCGGTCGGTACAGAGGGTTGCAGGCGCTCGTGGAACTCTCCGATGTCCGCGAAATTGGTATCGATGACTTCAACGCCGGGGCGGGGGCCACCCCCGACCGCACGGAGTTTCCCGTCGTCGCCGATGCCCAGGACACGCGCCTGAACCGGGCGTGGCTGGGTTTCAGCTCGCGCGACGCAGTCGAGCTCCGTGCCGGGCGGCAGCGTATCAAGCTGGATAATGATCGCTTTGTCGGTAACGTCGGCTGGCGCCAGAACGAGCAGACCTATGACGGTGGCAGCCTGCAATGGCAGGCTGACCGGTGGAAGCTGTTCTACAGCTATGTCAGCCGCGTCAACAGGATCTTCGACAGCGACCTGCCCGCCGGCGAACATGACCACGACACCCATCTGCTCAATGCATCCTTCAGTATCCGCGACGGCCACGCGCTGACAGGCTATCTTTATAGTATTGAGGACGAGGATCAGCAGATGTTCTCGAACCGTACCGTTGGCCTGCGCTATACAGGCAGCACGTCGCCGGCTGCACAGAGTGCCGTGAAATGGCTGGCCGAATACGCCCGCCAGACCGATGCCGGCGGCAATGCAGAGGACTTCGATGCCGATTATCTGCATGTTCGCGCCGACCTGTCGCTCGCGCCATCCATAAACTTGCTGGCCGGTTTTGAGCGGCTCGAGGGCTCACGTGCGCCGGGCAAGGCTTTTCGTACGCCGCTGGCCACGCTGCATGCATTCAACGGTTGGGCCGATCGTTTTCTGACTACACCCGACCGGGGGCTGGACGATGTCTACGCCGGACTGGGCGGCGCATATGGCCCTGTAGAATGGAATGTCATCTGGCATCGTTTTGACAACGAAACCGGCGGCGACAGGTTGGGTGACGAAGTCGATGCGTCGGTATCCATACAACTGCACGAGACGACGTCGGCATTGTTCAAGTTCGCGCACGTCGCTGAAAACGACAACAGGATAGCCGGCGCGACCAAGTTCTGGGTCATGCTCAGTGTTGCGCTGCCGCATTGAGCCGGCGTGGGTGCATGACCGGTCTCGCATCGGAACAAACCACAGCCATGAAAGGAGAACAGTCATGAAATCAATAAAACTACTGCACACCCCTTATCGCCTGCCGGCCGCGGGTGTAGCGATGCTCCTGGTCTTAACGGGGTCCGTCCGGGCACAGGACAGCGCTGAGGTGCACCAGGCCGAAGCCGCCAAGGGTGCGGCGACCGGGGCAGAGCCTTCCCAGGCTCTCTACCAGGCGCACTGTGGTGCCTGTCACCAGGCCAGCGGCAAGGGCCTGGCGGGGGCGTTCCCTCCGCTGGCCGGTAACCCGAATATTCTCGACGATCCCGGAATCATCATCGAGAACATCCTGTCCGGCAGGACAGGCGAACTCACCGTTAACGGCCAGACCTACAACGGCGTGATGCCGCCGATGCAGCACCTGACCGACCAGGAGGTCGCCCAGACGGTGAACTACGTGCTGACGGCGTGGGGTAACGAGGGCGACACTGTCACTGTTGAGCAGGTAGGCGAAAAGCGCAATGAGCTCGGCCTGACCGACCGCGCGCAAGGCCAGCGTCATCCGCAGACCACCGAGGCGGAAATGGCCTACAGAGGTGCACCGTCGACCATCGAAGATGGCGAAATGGTCATCACGCCCGGCGCGCCCAGCCTGACGCAGCAGGAGTTCGAACATGCCCGTGAGCTGTACTTCCAGCGTTGCGCCGGTTGCCATGGTGTACTGCGCAAGGGCGCAACCGGGAAGCCACTGACGCCCGACATCACCCAGGATAAAGGTACCGAGTACCTGAAGGCACTGATCAACTACGGCTCACCGGCCGGCATGCCCAACTGGGGCACGTCGGGCGAGCTGAGCGACGCCGAGATTGATGCCATGGCGCGGTTCCTGCAGCACGCACCACCCACTCCGCCAGAATTCGGGCTGCCCGAAATGATGGCGACCTGGAAAGTCATCGTGGCGCCGGAAGACCGCCCGACGGCGAAAATGAACGACTACAACATCGACAACTTCTTCGCCGTCACACTGCGCGATGCCGGTGAGGTTGCGCTGATCGACGGTGATACCAAGGAAATCGCGGCCATTATCGAAACCGGCTACGCGGTGCACATCTCGCGCACCTCCAGTTCAGATCGCTACATCTACACCATCGGCCGCGACGGCAAGATCGATCTGATTGACCTGTTCTTCGAGAAGCCGACCAAGGTCGCGGAGATCAAGATCGGGCTGGAAGCGCGATCTGTCGAAAGCTCCAAGTACAAGGGCTACGAGGACAAGTTCGCGATCGCCGGCGCCTACTGGCCGCCGCAGTTCATACTGATGGATGGGCTGACGCTGGAGCCGAAAAAGATCGTGTCGACCCGCGGCATGACCGTGGATACCCAGGAATATCATCCGGAACCGCGGGTGGCCGCTATTGTGTCCTCGCACCAGCATCCGGAGTTCATCGTGAACGTCAAGGAAACCGGGAAGATCCTGCTGGTCGACTACAGCAATATCGACAGCCTGAAGGTCACGACGATCGATGCGGCGCGCTTCCTGCATGACGGCGGCTGGGATAGCACCAACCGCTACTTCATGACGGCCGCCAACGAGTCCGACCGCATTGCGGTGGTCGATGCGCTGGAACAGGAGCTGGAAGCCCTGATTCCGGTGGAGCGCATTCCGCACCCGGGCCGGGGCGCGAATTTCAACCACCCCGAATACGGGCCGGTCTGGACCACCAGTGCGCTGGGGAATGCCAACATCACACTGATCGGTACGGATCCCGAAGGTCACCCTAAACACGCCTGGAAAGTGGTGGATGTACTCGAAGGCCAGGGCGGCGGTTCGCTGTTCGTCAAGACACACCCGCATTCGACCAACCTGTGGGTGGACAGCCCGCTCAACCCGGAAGCGAAGATCAGCCAGTCGGTTGCCGTGTTCGATATCAACAAGCTTGATGCGGGTTACGAGGTGTTGCCGATAGCACAATGGGCCGATCTGGGCCCGGGGCCGAAACGCGTTGTGCAGCCGGAGTATAACAAGGCTGGCGACGAGGTCTGGTTCTCGGTCTGGAGCGGCATGGAGGAAGAGTCGGCAATTGTTGTCGTCGACGACAAAACACGCCAGCTCAAGCATGTCATCAAAGGCGATGACGTCGTCACACCGACAGGCAAGTTCAACGTCTACAATACCGTACATGAGGTGTATTGAAGGCGAGCCGAACTTCCGTCTGGAAAAGATCTTTGGCAGGTTTGCGCACAAGAAGCGGAACGCGCCGACTCTGGTGTTGCTCCTCGCGGGGTGCCTGCAAACGGTTCAAGCCGAGGATCGCCAGGAAGCTGCAGCGCAAAACGACAGGGCTCTGGTGCTTGAAACGGTAACCGTGGTTGCCTACCGGCAACCACACAATCTGTCCGATGTGGCCGGCACAATCAGCGTGCTGGATCGCGTTCGTATCGAGCGCGACCTGGCACTCGATCTGCAGAACCTGATTCGCTACGAACCCGGTGTGGAAGTGGACACTGGCGGTACACGCTTCGGCTTTGGCGGATTTCGCATTCGGGGGATAGGTGGCAATCGCACGATGACCGTGGTCGACAATGTTCCGGTGCCCGACCGCTTCACAGTGGGCAATTTCGCTGATTCCGGCCGCGGCCTGTTTGAACTCGGGCTGGCGGGAAACGTCGAGGTTCTCAGAGGCCCGGCTTCGACGATCTACGGTTCCAGGGCGCTCGGTGGTGTTGTTGCCGTATCCCTGCTCGAGGCTGATGACCTGCTTCACGACCGCGACCAGGCGACCCGTGTGGAACTTGCCGGCGGTAGTGAGAACAACCGTCTGCGCGCAACAGCAGCGCATGCAATGCGGCGCGATCAGTGGTCCGGGTTGTTGGGCGCCAGCGCCCAGAACGCCGATGAAACGGATGTTCCGAACCTGCCCGCAGACACCAATCCCGATCGGCTGGACCGCGATCAGGATGCATTCCTGCTGCGGCTCGGGCACGGCTCGGAATTCGGCCGCTTCCGGCTCACCGTGGACGGTGTCCGCGAATCACGCGACAGTGATAACCGCGCACTCTTAGGTTCGGGTCGGCTTGTCAATACGACTTCACTCGCCGGCAATGACCGCCGCGAGCAGTGGCGGGTACTGTTCGACCATCATTTCGACGGTATCGGTCCGTTCGCTCGCGGACAATGGCGGCTGTGGCATCAGTCTAGTGACACGCTGCAGAAGACCGACGAATCCCGATCGCTGGCGACACCGCCGGTGGAGCTGTTCCGACGCTTTGAGTTTGGTCAGGAAAACACAGGTGTCGGCGTCGATCTGGAAAGTGAACTGCACCTTGGTGGCTCGATGCATCGCATCGGCTACGGGTTTGAAGCAGTCTTCAGCGATCTTGATCAGCAACGCTTTGCCACCCAGACTGATTTGGAAACCGGTGAAGTCGCAACCACCGTGCTCGGTGAAAGCTTCCCGCTGAGGGACTTTCCCCGCACGGAGGTGACCGAGGCGGGCGTGTATCTGTTCGACGAGATTCACCTCTGGCCCGGCGGGCCGGTGCTCAGCCCGGGAGTGCGCTTCGAATATTACGCCCTCGACAGCAAGGCTGACCCACTGTTCACCGACGCTTTCCCGGAAGCCGAGATCGTCGATCTGGATACCACGGCGTGGGCGCCACGCTTCGGGCTGGTCTGGCCGGTGGGCGGCGAACTGGATTTTTTCTTCCAGTTCGCACGGGGGTTTCGCTCGCCACCCTTCGAGGATGTCAACATCGGCCTGGATATTCCGCAGGCCGGCGTGCGCGCCATTCCCAATCCGGACCTTGATCCCGAACGCGGTTATACGCTCGAAGGGGGGTTCCGGTACCGTTCCCGCTATTCCATGTTCGATGTTGCGGTTTTCCACAACCGCTTCGAGGATTTCATCGATACACGCGCGCTGGTCGGCGTCGATCCGGTCGACGACGTACTGATTTTTCAGTCGATCAACCGCGCCGAAGTCGAAATCGAAGGAGTGGAACTGCGTTTCCGCCAGATGCTGGGTGAGAGTTTCGAACTGGAGCTGGCGGCCGAATGGACCAGAGGCAAGGATCGCACCACCGGGGAATCGCTTACCGGTATCAGCCCGCCAGAAGCGATCCTCGCACTGAGTTACGCGCCGACCCAGGCCTGGGAATTCCGCTTGATTGGCACGGCAACACGGGCGCAGCGGAATCTGACCGATGACAGGGGCGAGAAGCTGTTCTCGGCACCCGACAGCACTGTGTTGGATCTGACGGCGCGCTGGAATATCTCACCGGCAGTCGAATTGCACCTGGGAATTTTCAATCTCACCGACGAGACATACTGGCGACATGCCAACGTTATCAACCGGCCGCCGGATGACCCGACGCTGCCGCTTCTGGCGGAGCCTGGTACCCATGTGCGCGGCATCCTGAGCTGGACGTTCTGAGGCCCTGACCTATCGCTACGTGGAGGGCGCCAGTGTCGCGACCGAAACATCATCGGGCTGATCCTGGCCCGGGGCGACCTAACTCGGCTGCCTGCCTCTGTTCCCACTACCGGGGCTTCGCTACGTTCAACATCAGAGCCAGCCTGATCCAGATCAAGTACTGCGTGCAAAAGTGCTACATCGACGCGTATTAGGATGTACATTCTAGAAAAATCCGCTTCCATGGCGTGTGAGTTGAAGTGCCTTTGAGGGGGAGGATCAGTATGGAATTCAGCAATCTGTTTGTAGTGTACGATCCTACACGGGAGGAGCAGCCGGCGCTGGAGCGGGCGGCCCTGATTGCCAGCGAAGCCGGCGTAAGTGTGCATGTGTACGCCTGCATATATGCCGACATTCCAAAGACTGCGGGAAAGACGGCTGCGGTGCGCGAGCTTATGGACCGGCAGAAAGATATCCTCGCGGAGGCGGTGGCGCCACTTCTTGCCGAAGGACTCAATGTGAGTACCGAAATTGACTGGGACAAGGAGTGGTGCGAAGGGGTGGTGCGCGCATCGATAAAGCATGGCGCGGACATGGTACTCAAATCCTCCTCCCCGCATACGACGGGACAGCGTATTTTTAACCGCACATCCGACTGGATGTTGATTCGCGAGTGCGCCTGCCCGGTCATGCTGGTCAAGGGTGGAAGCCTGCCGGAGAGTCGCATAGTGCTGGCAGCTATCGGTGTGCGGAAAGGGAAGGACACCTACGAGCAACTGAACCAGCATATTCTGGACGTTAGTCGGCAGGTGATGGACACCAATATGGCCGAAGTCCACTTCATCAGTGCGCATAGAGATTTGGCATCGGCCCCTGACCGCAATGCCCTGATCAGGAACTACGGGTTGGCAAGCGACAAAGTCCATATCCGCATGGGCGAACCCGAGGACGTGATTGTCGACAGTGCCAGGCAGATGAACGCCAGCCTCGTGGTGGTCGGCAATGCCGCACGCTCCGGTCTTTCGGCCCTGGTCAATGGCAATACGGTGGAGAAGGTGGTGGACAGGCTCGAGTGCGACGTGCTGTCGATACCCTGAATACCCGAACAGCTTCAGGAATCTAAGGGAAGGGTAACTTCAGCGCAAAACGAAGAAATGCCAATGCCCAGGTGCAGCGGTAGCTGGGCCGCTTTGGCCGCGCTACAGCAACCCACTTGCAGGGGGCGGTTGTCTGGATCAATACCGAACTTGCACCGCGGTGTGCCGGCTAGCTAGCTTTCCCGTGGAGCCAGCGCCGGGTCGGCGCGGAGCCGTTCGGCAATGAAGTCGATAAAAGTCCGCACCTTGCCGGGCGATTGCGGCCCGGAACGGTGGATGATGTGCACCGGGCTGGGGGGCGGCTCGAAGTCTTCCAGCAGGGTGACCAGCTCGCCGGCGGCGATTTCATCGGCGACCTGATACGACAGCAACCGGGTGATCCCGAAGCCTCGGAGTACAGCCTCGACGGCGGCATCGTTGCTGGTCACGCTCAGCCGGGGGCGCAGCCGCACGCTTTGCGTCCCGTCGGGAAAATGAAAGCGCCAGCCGCTGCCGAAGTTCCCCGCGGTTGATGTCACCAGTGTGTGCAGGGAAAGGGCGTTGGGGCTCTCCGGCACGCCTTGCCTTTCCACATAGGCCGGTGACGCGACCAGCACCCTGCGTATCGACCCCACCCGCAGAGCTCGCATCGAAGAGTCGGGCAACTCACCGATGCGAATGCCCACATCGACCCCTTCCTCCATCAGGTTCACCGTGCGGTCCAGGAACAGGGCTTCTACCTGCACCTGCGGATAGCGTTCGAGGTAGTCAACTATCCCCGGGGTGATGTAACGGCGTCCGAACATCTGGGGCGCGGTGACCACGAGCTGCCCCCGCGGCGTGGCATTGACCCCAGTGGCGGCCTGCTCGGCGGCCTCCAACTCAGCAAGAATCCGCCGGGTGTCTTCGAGGAAGCGTTCCCCTGCCTCGGTGGCGCGCACATAGCGGGTGGTTCGGTTCAGGAGTTTCACGCCGAGGTGGTTCTCCAGTGCGGCTACCGCGCGGGTGACTGCGGGTGCGGACTGGTTCAGGCGGCGGGCGGCGGCGGCGAAGCCCGCCTCCTCCGCCACCGCCACGAACACCTGCATTTGTAGAAGGCGATCCATAATTATTGCGCATAATGAAATAATAAATTGCAAATATACAATATTCTTCCTATTTAAAGAATTAGGCATAGTGCAGACATCGAAGCGCGGGGCGTCCCGCAGCACTTTTCAGCGAGGATTGAACGATGGCACACAGCTACCACGAAATCGCTTTTACCCCGCGCGTCATGGCGTTGCAGTCAAAGGCCGGCAGCCGTAAGGGCTATGCCGCCATGCGAGAGCGTGGCCGCTATGCCGATCGCCTTACCGACCGCGAAACGAGCTTCATCGGCCAGCGTGACAGCTTCTATATGGCCAGTGTCAGCGAGACCGGCTGGCCCTACGTGCAACACCGCGGCGGACCGACGGGCTTTATGAAGGTGCTGGACGAGAAAACCCTCGGCTTCGCCGACTACTCCGGCAATCGCCAGTACGTCAGCGCCGGCAACTTTCTCCACGACGACCGGGTCTCCCTGTTTTTTATGGACTACCCAAACCGCCGCCGGCTGAAGATGCTGGGCCACGTGCGCATCGTGGGCCTCGATGAGGCGGAAATTCTCGCGCAGCTCGAAGACCCTGACTACGCCGTGAAGATCGAGCGCGGGTACATGATCACGCTGGAAGGTTTCGACTGGAACTGCCCGGCCCATATCACGCCACGTTTCACCGAGGCAGAGGTTCACTCGGCGATGGAGGAACTGGTCGAGGAAAACCGCCGCCTGCAGGCTGCGCTCGAGAGCAGTAGCCGCAACGCCATACCCTGCCGGGATCGCCAGGAACGACCTTCCTGCTCAACTCACGACACGGAGCAACAACTATGACCGATCAAGCCCGCCAGACTTTCAACCGCGAGACCGCCCGGCTTGACCGCGATGCACGCTTCCCCGGCAGGCGTGTCGGCATGAGGTTTCTGCGGCGCATTCTTTCCGGCTTGCCGTGGGCCGCCAGTGGTGACCGCATCCCCCTGGCGGGCCCGGCGACGCTCAGTGGAGGACTGGAGTTCGCCGCCCTCCAGTGGGCAGCCTGCGAAGGAGCATACGCGCCGCGCGAAGGTGTAATCAGCCAACACGATGTACAGGGCTGAATCCACCGACGGCGACACGCTGCATGCAAGCATCTGAACTATGCCAACCGGCTCCAGGCTCTGAAGCTTCCGCGCCTTAATGACGTTCGGATGTCTTCATCTGCGCAACTGATATAGCGTCGATGCGCCAACCTCCCGAAACAAATCGATAGAGCACATCGAAACGTATGGCCAGCGGACGGTACTCAAAACCGCCCCTCAGCCGCAGGAGGCCGGCATTGTCAATCACCGGAGGAAGATACCAGGTCGGTTCGATGAGAATCGCCTTGCCCACATCAACCCTGCGCTCACGTAGCGAACCGAAGAGCTGGGCGAGATCCTCGACTGAGTGCTGACGCTGAAACTGCGGAGACGCCAAGGCATGCAGAACCGAGTAGTTGCCGGTTCGATTGGCGCTGTCCACCTCAAGCATGGTGCTCCAGATGAGGCGCGCCAGCACCGAGTCATCGGGTATTGGCGTCTGCGCGATTACAGGCGCGCACATCAACAGGCACAGCATCGACAGGCTCAGCAGGAGTCCGCCGCGTTGGGCTGGGGCAGAGCTGTCGCCGCTGCGCCTGGGGAGCGCGGTCAACTTACCAGGAATACTGCGCACCGACCCGCGCACCGACCGTCTTTTCGTTGAGCCCGCTGCCCACCCCGGCTGACAGCACGAAGGAGGGACTCGCCCGGTAGGATGTTGCAAAGGCGAAGGCCGACTCATTCTCGTAGTAGCCGAAACCACCGCTGAGCGCGAAAGTGGCGTTGGCGGGAACGTAGGGCGATTCCATCGCCAGGGCGATAGCGATACCCGCGCGGTTTTCTTCAATGTCATCAGCGTTGCTGTCTATACGTCGTCCCTGCGCATCAATACGTGCGTTCTGCGCGCTCAAGGCACCGTTGAATCTCGCGTCCAGAAAGGTCGCACCATCAATGGTTGCAAGATTGCCATTGGCATCTGCAGTTACAAGTTCAGTGGGCCCACTCTGGGCGGTTTGGCTGGCAGTGGAGGATACGCCTGCGAGCGTATAGGTGCTGGACTCAGAACCCACGGCCACCTGGTTGGCGCGGGTGGTGGAAACCCCCGCGCCGATAGCGACAGAGTTGTCTGCGTTGGCACTACTGCGGTCGCCGATGGCGATAGCCTGCAAACCCGCGGCGGAAGCCTCCTCACCCACCGCGACAGAGCGCACCCCCTGGGCGCTGGCGAGGTGCCCGAGTGCGGTTGAACGCTCAACCGCTGAAGAACGCCAGCCATAGGCTGTAGAACCGGGGCCACTTGCAACCGCCTCGCCGCCCACGGCTGTGGTGGAGGGTCCACTGGCCACGGTGCTGTCGCCTATCGCCATTGCATCGGCACCATTGGCCACGGACTCATTGCCGATTGCCGTTGTGTTGTCGGTCTGCGCATCGGCGTTCTCGCCAATGGCCACGGATCTCACGCCGGTGGCTGTGGCCAGGTGGCCGAGCGCCGTGGCACGCTCACCCGAGGCAGACTGCCAGCCGAACGCGGTTGAACCCGGACCATCCGCGATCGCTTCGCCGCCAACGGCGGTTGTGGATGGACCGCTCGCCGAGGTGGTGTCGCCAATCGCAAGCGCATCCGCACCGCTGGCGATGGACTCATTGCCGATAGCGGTTGCATTGTCGGTCTGCGCGTCGGCGTTCTCGCCGACTGCCACCGATCGCACGCCGGTAGCCGTGGCGAGATGTCCGAGCGCGGTCGCGCGCTCACCTGATGCTGATCTCCATCCAAAGGCGCTTGAGCCGGGACCGCTCGCAACGGACTCGCCACCCACCGCCGTGGTGGAGGGGCCGGCAGCGTCGCTTACAGCTCCTACAGCCACTGCATCTTCTCCGACAGCGCTCGCGCCTACGCCGCATTCCGTGGTGGTGCTATCGCCACTGTTGCTGTTGCACTCTACTGTTCCATCAGCAGTTGCGGTCGTACTTGCACTCATTGCCGCGAGGAGGTAAATAGCCGCCGCAATCGGCTTTAGCGGCGTGCGATGCAGAGTTTTTTCGGAGCTTTTCATATTGGTCACCTTGCTGATTCTGTGAGAAGAATGTGAAGCACCCTGGTCCCAGGAATTGGAACTCTCATGGGCGGTACGCCGCTCAAACCACAGACAGATGCATCCCGGAATATTTTTTTGAGGAATTACGCAGAGAGCGGGAGTTGGAAACCGCGGGGCGGTGCGGGGCGTGGCCCGGGCGGATGAGCTCGGTTGGGGAATGGTGGCTTTTGCAAAATGGTGACTCTTACAAAATGGTGGCCTTGCAAATAGTCGTCCAGCATTTTTTCGCAAATGGCCAGTTGGCTTATTAGCCCCGAAACTGTGGCCCATACCCCACTATGCACACTTCTCGAGCTTGAAAAGCCACGTGGTATCGACAATAGTTGTTGATACATAAAAGATGGCTGTACAAAACGCCCCTTCCTGGCCCCCGGAGTTTCTCATGTCCTCTTCTCGAGCTCTCGGCGCCATGCTCGCCTCTCGAACTCCCGGCACAATGCTACTGCTATCGGTGCTCTATGCTTGCAGCCATCCGCTGGAAATCCGGGGGACGGGCGATGGCGATATCGACTCCCTCAGCGGCACCAGAAACTGTGCGCTGGAAGAGTACGAGGCTGAGTCGGACCACTGCGCAGAAAACTATGTGGTCTACGCTTACGACGAGACGTACACCGCAGAGGCCCGGGTGGGCTCACTGTTCCATCGCTGGGCGAGCTTTTGCCAATTCCCCGACGGTATAAACTGTAGCTTTAGAGTCAGCTCCGGACATGTTGGGGCGGTTTGGGGGCAAACCATGCCCCCGCTTCAGGCTATCTTTCGCAAGGTCAATAATAACGGCTTCAATACGCTGTTGATCGGCGAAAGCCCCTTCGATCCTTTTGCGCCCGCTTTACAGGATCACTTGTCTAACGCTGGATTCTACAACCACAACACCACCAGTTATTCCGAAACAGGGGAAGATGGCGCGCCACTGGCGTTGTGGAATAATCCTGTCCTCGCTGCGCAAATCAAGGCGGCTCTGGACTACCGCGACACGGATTTGTTCGGCATGACTTATCACCCGGCCTATCCAACGCCCGAGGGCTACCAACATTGGGTGAACTACGCACTCGGCAGGAATCCGGATACACGTATTTTTATTGGCACTCCCTGGCCAGGCGAGCCAGGCTCTTTCACGCTCGCCGATTACGAGACGGCATACAATGCCGTTCAGACCGGGGCAACCCAGCCTATTCTGGACACGCTGCGCAGCGAGCACCCGGGCGTGGACTTTTATGCAATTCCCTACGGTATGGCAGCCGTGGAACTACGCCGGCTTTGGGAGGACGGCACCCTGACCGCGAACGGCGATGTCACGGCACTTGTCGGTCCAGCGGCCGATTCAGTTTTTAGCGATGCGTATGGTCGTCCGGGGGATATTTTGCAGGAACTGGCTCAATGGCTCTGGCTGGGCGCGATCTATGGTGTCGATAGCATGTTCTACTATGACGAACCGGTTTTTACTACCGACCTGATAGCCATCGCGCGGTCTATCCTCGAGACCCAGGATGCGAACTACAAAGCGCCCCCCGAGACATATCCCGACACTGACGATGATCGAATAGCCAATCCTTACGACCCGGATGACGATAACGACGGCATTCTGGATGGCGACGATGCGTGTCCACTGCTGCAGCCCAATGAACTGGGAGATGGTTGCCCCTTCAGCTCTACCATCATTCGGGCGAGCCTGAGCAATTCAGGTGAAGAGGGAGATATGTTGAGCTGGCAACCAGCGATTTCCGATGACGGACGCTACGTGGTATTTCAATCACAGGCGACCAATCTGGTACCAGGAGATAGCAACGGCAGATCCGATGCCTTCGTGCGGGATTTACAGAACGGTACTACCACCCGTGTCAGCGTAGACAGTAGCGGCAATGAATCAGTAGTAGGTAGCGGCACTTTTAATACTGCGGTCTCCGCCAACGGGCGCTACGTGACGTTTGGCTCCGGCGGCAGCGACCTTGTTGCCGACGATACCAACAACAGGGTTGATGCTTTCCTGCACGATAGGGTGACCGGCAGCACAACGCGCGTCAGCGTGGACAGTGCGGGCAATGAAGGCAATGATGCCAGTGCGTCTTTTGATGCCCCCGTGGTATCGGACGACGGGCGTTACGTGGTTTTTACCTCCAGGGCCAGCAACCTCGTAGCGGGCAGCGTAAGCCCCTACGACGATGTTTTCATGCGCGACACTCAGACCGGCACAACCACGCTGGTTAGCGTCAGTACAGGAGGCGCCGCCGGCGATGGCTACAGCAATGAACCTGATATGTCCGCGGACGGGCGTTACGTGGTCTTTGATTCCTCCTCGAAGACTTTCGATGTGGATGATGTCGGAATCTACAGCGACATTTTCCTGCGCGACACTGTGAACGGTACAACGACACGCATCAATCTTCCCGTCAGTGGCACCTATGCGAATAGTAGTAGTGTGAGTCCGGCGATTTCGGCAGACGGGCGCTATATCGTCTACCAATCCGCAGCCAGTAACCTGGTGCCGAACGATACCAACGACAATTGGGATGTATTCCTCTTCGATAGACAAACCTCGGCGACAACGCGTGTCAGTGTGACGAGTGCAGGCGAGCAGGGCACTGGAGGTCTTGGAACCTCGGGAGCGGCATCGCCTTCAATCTCGGCGGATGGTCGTTACATCAGCTTTACGGCCGGATTTACCAACCTTGCTCCAAACAGCCTCTACGGTGTTAGTCATACCTTTGTGCATGACACCCAGACGGGTGCCACTACCCGTGTAAGCATTACGCGCGCGGGTGAGCCAGCGGAGAGAACCAGCAGTTCGTCGGCACTGTCTGGAAACGGCGGCCTGGTAGTCTTCCAGTCTGCGGCAGATAACCTGGTGGAGGGGGACACGAATACTGTCACCGACGTGTTTGTGCGGCAGGTTTATTAGCTCGTTGACCTGCCCGGTACCTTCCAGAATGCCTGCATCCACGCGATGTAGCTAATCGGTCTGGAAACAGGGTCCTGTCGGTACGCCAGTGTTTGCAACTACTGCACAGCCTCGACATCGCCAGCCAGGCCACCGTGAGTTACGGCAGGAGCCCCTGCGCTGCAGTATCGGCCTTCAATTTCAGCCTTCGGTATCGAAACCTCATCTTTGGGAGATGGGGCGATTAAGCTGTTGATTTTAACGATGAGCAACCCGACACATAGGTTACAGATTATACCGGAGACATAGGTTACACATTG
>CAXBLB010000011.1:0-134861 GCA_963976655.1 uncultured Halieaceae bacterium | reverse complement strand
GAACTGGTCGTAGGTGTACGCGATGATGAAGCCGTCATCCTCCATCTGGATGTAGCGGTCCATCGTCGTATCGTAGAAAAAACCGGCGTCGTCGCCGTAGGCGGGAACCTGACCCAGAATGATGCCGTTGTTTCCCGTGAGGAACTGGTCGTAGGTGTACGCGATGATGAAGCCGTCATCCTCCATCTGGATGTAGAGGGCCTGGGCGGAGAAGCTGCAAAGCAATGCGGAGATAAACAGCAGGCATCGAGAGAGTTTCATTGGCATGACCTCCAAGATCGTCTGGCCGAGCGTTTTTCTGATTCCTAAGCTTAAGGCAAGATGCGGGCCGTAATTCAAAAACTGTTTGCATTGCGGGGATTTGTTGGGGATTTTCCGCGGGATGGGCGAGGGCAGTGTAAATTATTTTGACGCAGGTCGTGGTGGCGCAGGAGCGGGAACGGGACAGGATTACGGGCGCACCCGTTGAGAAACTTTTCATGGGGCTAAACCCCTCGGAAGCCGTCTGGAGGATCAGGGCTCGGACACAACCATGCGGGTACGTGACCATGATGAATGGGAACCGTGGCCGGTGTATCTTGTCCATTTTGTTTGAGAGTACCGGTGCAGGAAGCGGTTCTTGGTCTATCTGCTGCGGGAAGACAGCCGGTACTTCCGCACCAGTCCGCGCAACTGATCGTAAGACAGGCCCAGCGCCTCGGCGGTGCGCCGCTGGTTGTGGCCGTTCGCGGCCAGCGCATCGCGCAGTAACTGCTTCTCGATACTCGCGATGCGTGCATTGAAGTCGACAGGGGCTGGCTGCGCAACTACGACCGTGGCGCCACTACCGCTGTCGCCGATTTCGGGCCCGGATGCGTTGGTGTCGACAGGCCCGGCTATCCCAAAAGGCGATCGAAACGGGTCCAGGATGATCTCACCCACGGGCTTCGAGGGCTCTCCCCAGCGATACAGGGAGCGCTCCACGGCGTTCTTCAGTTCGCGCACGTTGCCCGGCCAGCTGTGCTGCTCCAGCGTCTGCATGGCGTCTTGCGTAAAACCGGGAAACAGCGTCCAGCCGAGATCGGCGCTCATCGCCACCGCGAAATGCTCTGCCAGCACCGGGATGTCACCGCTGCGCTGGCGCAGTGGCGGCAGGTGCACCACATCAAAACTCAGGCGATCCAGCAGGTCGGCGCGAAACTGCCCGCTGTCGGCGAGGCTGGGGAGATCCGCGTTGGTGGCGCCGAGCACGCGCACATCCACCTGCAGCGTCTGTTGGCCGCCGAGGCGCTCGAACTCGCCGTACTCTATTACGCGCAGCAGTTTCTCCTGCAAACGCTGCGACATGGTGGCCAGCTCATCCAGGAACAGGGTGCCGCCATCGGTGCGTTCAAAGCGACCGGGGTGCCGGCGATTCGCGCCGGTAAAAGCACCGGGTTCGTAACCGAACAGTTCGGAATCCAGCAGGTTGTCATCCATGGCGGCGCAGTTCACCTTGACCAGCGGCGCCTCCCAGCGCGGGGACAGGAAGTGCAGGCGCTGCGCTGCCAGTTCCTTGCCTGTGCCGCGTTCCCCGAGGACCAGCGCGGGGCGGTCGATAGCTGCCAGCGATGAGAGATGTTGCAGCGCTGCGGCCAGTGCAGCCGAATCACCGATCATTCCGTCATTTGATCGCATGGGTGAAATATGCCATTTATGCAGGTCTTAAAGGCCAATAATAGGCTAAAAATGCCCAGAAAAGCACGCAGCGCACGGAGAAACTGCGCGCAAGTTATGCAAAATCCATTAAAAACAATGACATGCAAGATCTGGCACACATTCTGTAATACACATGCCAAACGTAGCCAGTGTTGTCAGGGTACGTCTGGCCATCCAGTGCCAGCGCCTTGCCGGCAGCACGCGAGAGGAGAGAGACAGCATGGGCATTTTTTCCCGCATGACCGACATTATCAATTCCAACATCAACGCGATGCTGGACCAGGCCGAAGATCCTGAAAAAATGGTGCGCCTGATCATCCAGGAGATGGAAGATACGCTGGTGGAGGTGCGCAGCTCCTCGGCGCGCGTGCTGGCCGATCGCAAGGCAGCGGCACGGCGCCTGGAGCAGGTGCGCGAGGAGGCCGCTGGCTGGGAAGCCAAGGCGCGCCTCGCGATCAGCAAGGAGCGCGAAGACCTCGCGCGCGCGGCGCTGCAGGAGAAGGCGGCGATTGAAGAAGAGACCGCGCTTGTGGAGGAAGAGCTGGCCGCCACGGACGAGCATATCAACCATCTGAATCATGAGATTACGCAGCTACAACAGAAGCTGGATGATGCGCGGGCCAAGCAGAAAGCGCTGCTGATACGTAGCAAAACGGTGGAATCGCGCATCAAGGTGAAGCGACAGATTCAGCGCGAGGCAGTGGACGACGCCTTCCAGCGCTTCGACCAGTTCGAACGTCGCATGGACACACTGGAGAGTCAGCTGGAATCGATGGACATGGGGCGCGAGGTGTCGCCGGATCTGGCCGCGCAGATTCAGTCACTGGAAGAAGACGAGAAAATCAGTGACGAACTCGCGCGTCTCAAGGCGGAAATGGCCGGCGGACAGGGCCGTTGACCGGACGCGCAGCGCACGCGCAGGCAGGCTGAGTATACTGGCTGTACGCCACCTGCGACCTTCGTCAACTGAGGAAAGACACTATGCAATTCTGGAGTGCAATGGCTACACCCATGATTCTGTTCATGACGGTGGTGGCCCCCATCTGGATCGTGATGCATTACCGCAGCGTGCGGCGCTCTACGCAAAGCCTGAATACTGAGGATCGGGAGTCGATCGAGCATATGCTGGCGTCTGTCGACAAGCTGACGGATCGCATCGACGCGCTGGAATCGATTCTTGATGACGATCATCCGGACTGGCGCCAACAGACACAGCGCAGCCAACCGCCACAGCGCAGCGAACGCGAGGAGAGATAACTTATGAGTAAGTACACAGGCAGGGAAAACACGCCGTATCGCGCGCGCTACGGCGAGTACCGCGGTTTTCAGGCACGCCGCCGCGCGGGCTGGGGCTTCAACCTCTATCGCAACCGGCGCCAGGGCATGATTGCCGGGGTTGCCGCGGGGCTCGCGGATTACTGGGATATCGCCCCCTGGGTGGTGCGCCTGTGCTGGATCGGCCTGTTTATCTTCAGCGGTGGCATGTTTGCCATCAGCCTTTACCTGGCGGCGTGGTTCCTGCTGGCGCCGCGCCCCCGGCGTCGCACCGAAGGTGGCAGGGACACCGGAGAACTGGAATACGAGCCCGTGGAGGTAGAGATGGAATACGACGAACGCCGCCATCACTACCGTCCGCGCAAGGTGTTTCGTTACAGCGATTCCAGCACGGTGCGTCTGCGCAGGGCGCGCGAGCGCCTCGACGCGGCCTTGCGCCGGGTGGAAGACATGGAATCCTACGTGACGTCCCGCCGGTATCGCCTGAACAAGGAGTTTTCCCGCCTCTAGCAGGCCGCTCGGCCTTGAGTCCGGCGGCCTCCTGTGCCCGCTATCCGCGCCCGGGTATCTTCGTTATGATCTGGAACATAAGATCAATGTGCGCAAGGTGCATACCGCTATGTGGGAACAGGAAAACTACGTGCCGCCACCCAGCCTGCTGTTGGCACTGACCGAGGCTCAGCGGGCGCTGGTTGAAATTTTTTCTCTCAGTCTGACGCGGCGCACGCTGGATCGCGTCGCCCCGCGTGGCGACGGTCACGGGGTCATGGTGCTGCCCGGTTTCCTGGGCAGCGACGGCTACAATGCGGCCTTGCGGCGCTTTCTTTCACGCCTGGAATACGGCGTGCACGGCTGGGGTATGGGCCAGAACCTGGGGCCACGCGAGGGCGTGCTGGAAGGTCTGGAAGGGCGCCTGAAGGCACTGGCGGAGCGATACGGCGGTCCCATCTCCCTGGTGGGGCATAGCCTGGGCGGCATTTTTGCGCGCGAGTTGGCGCGCAGGTATCCGGAATCCGTGCGCCAGGTGATATCCATGGGCAGCCCCTTTGGCGAAGGGCGTATGACAGCGTCGATACCGGCGCGCCTGTTTAACGCGCTCAACCCTCCGGACGAAATACCGGTAGCAGTGGATCTTCTCTCCTGCGCGCCACCGGTGCCCACCACGGCCATTTATTCCAAAGGCGATGGCATCGTCAACTGGGAAACCACCTGCCAGAGGAACGGCCATCCCCGCACCCAGAGCATCCAGGTGCGCGGCAGCCATTGCGGCATGACGCTGAACCCATCCATCTGGTTTCTCATTGCCGAGCGCCTGGCAACGCCGGTGGATGAGTGGCGCCCCTTTGAGCGGAGTCGCTGGCGCAGTCTGCTGTACCCCGAGGCGCAGCTGCGCTGAATCATCCTGTTGGGAGAACACTACATGGGCAATATGCTGATCGTTGCCGATCTTGAAGACGTATGCTGTGCCACGCCGCGCGGATTGAGGCTGGCGGCGCGACTCGGCCTGGATGTCGAGATCGTGGCCTTCACCTACGTGTCGCTGGATTCGCTGCGCAGCAATGCCGCCGGACAGGAACGGGTGCGCAAGCAATTGCTGGCCATGCGGCGCGAGGAGATGCAGGCGCAGATCGATGCGCACCGGCGCGATGGTCAGCGGGTAAAGCTGCGCGTCGAATGGCAAAAGGATATTGATCGCTGGATCCTGCGGGAATGCAGCAAGGGCCGCTTCGACCTGGTGGTCAAGACAGGCCATCGCTCCGAAAGCGTGGTGCACACCTCCACGGATTGGGTGTTGCTGCGCGAATGCCCGGTGCCGGTGCTACTGGTGGCGCGAAAAAAATGGCACCGCACCAAGCCGGTGCTGGCGGCGCTGGACCTGTCGACTGCCAAGAAGAGCAAACAGGCGTTGAACGCCAGGGTGCTGCGCGCCGCTGTCGAGCTCGCCAGGGGGCTTGGCGTGGAACTGGAAATCATCACGGCGGTGGAGATTCCCACGCTGTTGGCGGATCTCGACCTGGTAGAACCGCGCGCCTTTGAGCGCAATGCGCGCAAGGATATGCAGCCGCAGATCGAGAAACTGGCGGCGGCACACGGGCTGCCGGAGGCGTTGTTTCACTGCAAGCAGGGTCCGGTCGAGAAGGTGATCACCAGTTATGCGGCGAGCGTGCGCGCGCAGATCGTGGTGATGGGCACGGTGGCGCGCAAGGGGGTCAAGGCCCGCCTGCTGGGCAATACCGCCGAGCGGGTCCTCAGGCACATGAAAACTGACGTGCTGGCGATCAAACCGTGAAATTATTTTCGTCATTCCCTTGATATCCTGCAGATCGGTACTATGTTTGAGTGCAGCACGTTGCGTTCCCCGCACGTGCTATCACGTCCCCTGGCCGATGTTTCTGCCCCGAAGCATACGGCTGTTAGCCCGCTTTCATACCCTGAAATGCGGGCTTTTTTATTTTTGTCAGATGGTTCGTTCGCAAACCTAAAGTAATTTGTTAACTTAGGCAGACTAGGGTTCGGGTGATTCCGCCAGCTTGTGGCAACAGGGCGGCACCGGGCGAACTGCCGTTTGCGTCATGCAACTGTAACAATCGGGCGGGTATCCTCGACCCTCACCCGTTGGGTGTTTTAGAGTAGCGGCTGCTTTGCGGCGCGCCGCATTGTCTGTCCCGCTGGAGAATAAATGGCCGACCCGATTAAAAAACGCCTGGCGGATACGCTGGACCAGGACCTGTTCATGCCCCGCGAGCTGAGCTGGCTCTCCTTCAATGGCCGCGTGCTGCAGGAGGCGGCGGATGAGAGCGTGCCGCTGATGCAAAGGCTGCGCTACCTGGGTATTTTCTCCAATAATTCCGACGAGTTTTTTCGTGTGCGGGTGGCGGAAGTCCGGCGCCTGATCTCGGTTTCATCCGGGCTGCATCGCCAACAGGCCAAGGAACTGCTGGCGGCAATTCAGCGCCGGGTGGTGGAATTGCAGGCCGAGTTTGACCGCATCTACATCCAGGTGATCCGGGCGCTGGCCGACAAACACATCTACCTGGTGAATGAACAGCAACTGGATGAGCGGCAGGCCCAGTTCGTGCAGACCTATTTCTCGAATACGCTGCTGCCGGAGCTGGAGCCGATCATGCTGCGCGAGGGCCAGCCGATCCCGGCGCTGAACGACGAATCGCTGTATCTGGCAGTGGAATTTCGCTCGGGTGACGCCTATCACTACGCTGTGGTGGAGGTGCCCACCGATCGGCTGGCGCGGTTTCTTGAGATTCCACAACGCAAGGGCAAGAGCGGCAAGGTGTTTATCGTGCTGGACAACGTCATGCGCGCCTGCCTGCCACAGATGTTCCGGGGCATCATGCCGATACAGGCGGCGCAGGCCTACTGCTTCAAGATTTCACGGGATGCGGAACTGGACATCGATACCGGCATCGGGGAAAGCCTGATCGATAAAATGGCGCTCAGTCTGAAGCAGCGTCGCCGGGCTGACGCGGTGCGTATGGTTTACGATCACAGGATGCCGGCGCGCCTGCGGGATTTTCTCAGCGCGCGCTTCCGCTTCGGCAAGTACGACAGTCTCATCGCGGGCGGTCGCTACCACAATTCCAAGGATTTTATCGATTTCCCGCGAGTGGGGCCGAAGTACCTTGAGTTCCGGGTGCAGGCGCCCATCCGCATTCCGCGGCTGGATACGCCGGGCAGCATTTTCGACGCGATCAGGGAAAAGGACGTGTTCCTCTACTATCCCTACCATTCCTTCGACTACATTGTGGATCTGCTGAAGACAGCGGCGCTGGACCCGCAGGTGCGCGCGATCAAGATTTGCCTGTACCGTGTGGCGCGGGATTCGCGAGTAATCGATGCGCTGGTTAACGCGGTGAACAATGGCAAGAAAGTGCTGGCGGCGGTGGAACTGGCGGCGCGCTTTGACGAGGCGGCCAATATCAGTTGGGCTGAGCGCCTGACTGAAAACGGCATCAACGTGATTTTCGGCATTCCCGGGCTCAAGGTGCACAGCAAGTTGCTGTTGATCGAGCGTCGCGAGGGCAACGCCCTGCGTTACTACTCGCATATCGGTACCGGCAATTTCAATGAAAAAACCGCGCGTCTGTATACGGATTTCACGCTCCTCACCTATGACCAGAACGTGGGCAAGGATGTCTTCAACGTATTCGATTTTCTCCAGTACACCTATCGGCGGCCCGGCTACAAGCTGCTGATGGTGTCGCCCCACTCCTGTCGCAGCGGCCTGGTGGACCTGATCGATGCGGAAATAGCCAACGCGCGCGGCGGCTACCCCGCATCGATGACGCTAAAATGTAATAACCTCGTCGACAGGGATCTTGTGTTGAAGCTGTACCAGGCGAGTCAGGCGGGCGTGCAGGTGCGCTTGATTATTCGCGGTATGTGCTCGCTGCTGCCGGGCGTCAAGGGTATCTCCGACAATATCCGCGCCATCAGCATTGTCGACCGCTACCTGGAACACCCCCGGGCCTACGTGTTCTATAACCGCGGCAATCCGCGTTACCTGATCGGATCCGCGGATCTCATGACGCGCAATCTGGACTACCGCGTGGAAGTGTTGTGTCCCATTTTTGATGCCGATGCCCAGCGCACAATACAGGACATACTCGATCAGCAGTGGCACGACAACGTCAAGGCGCGAATACTCGACGCGGCGCAAACCAACGCCTTTGTGAAAAGCAAACCCAAGGCCGCGAAGATCCGTTCCCAGGAAACCATCTACCGCTATCTGTCCACGGGTAAACTGCCGCGCTATCCGAAATCGCGCATGAACAAACCCGCCCGCCGACGTCGCAAGCAGACGGGTTGAGCGCTCCCGGTACTGTCTTCTCAGGGGTTCGCGGCCAGCGTTGCACCTTGGAACCGCTGGTGTACACTCAGTGCCCGCAACGCCCCACCAAATTACAAACATTGCACAAAGGAGCTCGAGCATGATTGCGTACACCACTATCGGCGTCAGCGATATCGAAAGCGCCAAGACGTTTTATCTGAGTCTGTTGGAGGATCTCGGTGTCAGCGTATTTATGGATACCGGTCGTCTCGCGGCGCTGGGCACCCCGAACGGCGGCCCGATGCTGGCGGTGTGCACACCCTACAATGGCGAGGCGCCCGATCCCGGTAATGGCAACATGGTGGCCATCCCGCCGGGCTCGCCGGAACTGGTGGACAAGCTGCATGCCAGGGCGCTGGAACTCGGCGCGAGTGACGAGGGCGCGCCCGGCAAGCGCATGGACGGTTTTTACGGCGGCTACATTCGCGATCACGACGGCAATAAAATCTGCTTCTGTCATTTCGGCTAATGGCCTGCGGCTTGCCTGTGATCCAGGCGTTCTGCAGAGCTGCCGTACTGCGGCCTGATCAGCCGATGAGGGACTGACAGCATGGCCGGCGCCAGTCTGCTCGTCCTGCTGGACGATATTGCGGCAGTGCTCGATGACGTGGCGACCATGACCAAGGTCGCCGCGCGCAAAACCGCGGGCGTACTCGGTGATGATCTCGCGGTCAATGCCGAGAAGGTCACCGGTGTGCGCGCGGAACGCGAGCTGCCAGTGGTCTGGGCTGTCGCCAAAGGGTCCCTGCGCAACAAGTGCATACTGGTACCCGCGGCGCTGCTGATCGCGTTTATTGCGCCCTGGCTGATCACGCCGCTGCTGATGCTGGGCGGCCTCTACCTGTGCTACGAAGGATTCGAAAAGCTTGCGCATAACGCGCTTCACGGTGCCGAAGAAACCGCGCACCATCGGGAGCGCATGGCGCGCCTGGCCGATGCATCCGCGGATCTGGTCGCGTTCGAGAAGGAACGCATTCGCGGTGCGATCCGCACCGATTTCATTCTCTCTGCCGAGATCATCGTACTGACTCTGGGTATCGTGGCGGGATTGCCGTTCCTGACACAGGTGCTGGTGCTGATCGGCATGAGCCTGTTGATGACCGGGGGCGTGTATGGCCTGGTTGCCGGTATTGTGAAACTGGATGACGCCGGGGCAGCGTTGTTGGCGCGGCAGGGCCCCGGTGCCTGGAACCAAGTGCTGCGCTGGTTCGGCGAGCGTCTGGTGGCCTTTGCGCCGTGGCTGATGAAAGCGCTCGGGGTGATCGGTACGCTCGCCATGTTCATGGTGGGCGGTGGTATCCTGGTGCACGGTGTGCATACGCTGGATGTGGCGATACAGGCCGCCGCCGGGTGGCTGGCCAGTGTTCCGCATGCCGGGGCGCTGCTGTCGATAATTGCGCCCACGCTGGGCGCCATGCTCGTGGGTGTGATCGCCGGGGCTCTGGTGCTGGCGCTTGTGAGTGGTGTGCAGCGACTCAGGAGCGCCTGAAGTTATTTCAGGAGCGACCCGAGAATCCCGCGGAACAGTTTGCGTCCGACGCTGCTGCCCGCCGCCCGCGCCATGCTTTTGAGAAAGGCTTCGCCGGCACTTTCACGCGTGCTTGAGCGCTTCCTGGGCGCGTCCTGCGCCTCGCGTTTTTTCAGCTCGGCCTCCTGCTCGGCTGTCTGGCGTTGTGCCGTGCGCTCCTGCAGTACCTCGTGGGCAGACCGGGGGTCCATCGGCTCGCCATAGCGTTTCTGGTTGGGATCGGCAGCAATGATCGCCTGGCGCTCCCCGGCAGTCGCCTGGCCCATGCGGGAGTGGGGCGGTCGCACCAGTACACGCTCCACCGGCGCGGGAATGCCCTTGTCCTGCAGGGTGGAGACGAGCGCCTCGCCCACACCGAGCTCGGTAATGACGGTTGCCGTATCCAGCGCGGGATTGGTGCGAAACGATTCCGCGGCGACCTTCACCACCTTGCGCTCGCGGGGCGTGTAGGCACGCAATGCATGTTGCACGCGGTTGCCAAGTTGCGCCAGCACGCTGTCGGGGATGTCGCCGGGACTCTGTGAAACAAAATACACGCCGACACCCTTCGAACGGATGAGGCGCACCACCTGCTCGATTTTCTCCAGCAGTGCCCTGGGCGCATCCTTGAACAGCAGGTGCGCCTCGTCAAAGAAGAACACCATCACCGGCTGTTCCGGGTCGCCGAGTTCCGGCAGGTTTTCGAACAGCTCGGACAGCAGCCACAACAGGAACGTGGAATAGACACGGGGATTCATGATCAGTGTGTCGGCGGCGAGGATATTGATGACGCCGCGGCCGTCCCTGGCGGTTTGCATAAAATTCGCGAGTTGCAGTGCGGGTTCGCCGAAGAACTTCCGCCCGCCCTCGCGTTCCAGCATCAGTAGCCGCCGCAGGATCGCGTTAACGGAGGCTTTGGATACGCCGAAGCCCGTACCCAGCTCCTTGCTGTGCTCGCCGAGATATTCCAGGGTGGTGCGCAGATCCGCCAGGTCGACCAGCAGCATGCCCTCGTTGTCGGCGTACTCGAATACCAGGGTAACCACGCTTTCCTGTGTTTCATTCAGGTCGAGCAGGCGCGACAGAAGTTGTGGCCCCATTTCCGAGAGGGTGGAACGAACCGGCGTACCCTGCTCGCCGAACAGGTCCCAGAATGCCACCGGATAACCACGCTGCTGAAACTGTTCGATGCCGATGGCCTGTACGCGCTCATCGATCTTCGGGTGTGGTGTGCCCGGCTGGCTCAGGCCGGAAATGTCACCCTTCACATCGGCCAGAAATACCGGTACGCCGAGATCCGAAAAACCCTCCGCCAGGCACTGCAGGGTGACGGTCTTGCCGGTGCCGGTCGCGCCTGCCACCAGACCGTGGCGGTTGGCATAACGCGGGTTGAGAAAAATCTTGCCGGCGCTTGATCCGCCAATGAGTATGCCGTCGCTCATGGGTTGCTTCTTCCTTGTATTGCGAGTGCCGGGTTGAACCGGCAGTCTATACTGGCGCTCGGGTGATGAGTATACACGGGCCCCAGGTATGCGCTGGAAAGGCGGACGACGTAGTGACAAAACCGACGACAGGCGGCGCCTGTCGCTTTTTCGAACGGGTTGAAAAGCGTACAGATAGCGAATGCACTGATCCGCGGCGATGATGATTGAGTAAATATCATCAAAGCCATGGAGGCGCAGCATGACAGCATCAAAGGCGTTCGAAATCCGCATCATCCGCCAGCTCATGAACCGCAGGGCCCGGGAGAGTGCTGGCGGGCATACGGGCGGCCCCCTTCTCGCCGAGCGCATTATTGCTGTGCTGGCGGCTACCGCAGGCCTGTTTCTGATCGGTAGTGTGTTGCAGGAACTGCTCTGGGCGCTGCTCGCGGCGGGCACCGTGCTCACTCTGGGAAGCAGAACGTAAATACTGTTTTAAAACAAAATGATATTTTAACTATCTAATGTAGTTTGGAGGAAATTTTCGGCTTGAATGCGGCGGCCACTCGCGTCGGGGCCAGGTGGGGCGCTATTCCCGGGTTCCGTGTCGCGCGCAGTGTCCGCCCGGGAACTGGCCTATACTCTCGGAACACAGGGGAGGACTTCAACCAATGGCTGTAGGCATAGTCTTGCGCAGTGTTTTGCTGGCCCTTTTGCTCGCGTTGCCGGCCACGGTGCGCGCGGAGGCCTGGCTGATTGATGTGCAGGGCGCGATCGGCCCCGCCACCGCCGACCACATGGCGCGCGGCCTGGAGGAAGCCGGTGCCGCCGGCGCCGAATTGGTGATCTTGCGCATAGACACTCCCGGCGGCCTGGATAACGCGATGCGCCAGATGATTCAGGCCATACTCGCCGCCGATCTCCCGGTCGTGGCGCATGTTGCCCCGAGCGGTGCACGCGCAGCCAGCGCCGGCACCTATCTGCTGTATGCCGCGCATGTCGCTGCCATGGCCCCGGCGACCAATCTTGGCGCCGCCACGCCCGTACAGATGGGTTCGCCCGGCCTGCCTTCGCTGCCGGACGAGCCCGCCGCGGAGGAAGACGCACAGGAGACGGACGAGCCGCTGCCCGGCACCGCGATGGAACGCAAAATGGTGAACGATGCGATAGCCTACATTCAGGGCCTGGCGCAACTCCGGGGCCGCAACGGCGAGTGGGCGGCGCGTTCGGTGCGCGAGGGTGCAAGTCTCCCGGCGGAGGATGCGCTGGCCAAGGGTGTGATCGACCTCATCGCGAGCGATACCGACGATTTGCTGCAACAACTGGATGGCCGTGAGGTGCGTATGGGCGACACCAGCATTCGGCTGGCGACGGACGGGATGACGTTACGCACCCACGAGCTCGACTGGCGCAGCGAGTTTCTCGGGGTGATCACCAACCCCAATGTGGCCTACATTCTCATGCTCGTGGGCATCTATGGCTTGTTGATCGAGTTCTACAACCCGGGTATCGGCCTGCCGGGAGTGCTGGGCGCCATCAGCCTGCTGCTGGCGTTGTACGCCTTTCAGGCATTGCCGGTGAGTTACGCGGGCGTGGCGCTGATAGCACTCGGTATACTGATGATGGTGAGCGAGGCGATGGCGCCCAGTTTCGGGGTGCTGGGCGTCGGCGGCATTGTGGCCTTTACTGTGGGCTCGATCATGCTCATGGATACCAACGTACCCGCCTACCAGATAGCGCTGCCGACCATTCTTGCGGTAGCCGCTTTCAGCGCGGGACTGCTGGTATTCGCCCTGGGCATGCTGATGCGAGCGCGCCACCAGGCGGTGGTGAGTGGGATGGAACACCTGCACGGCGCACCGGGTACCGTGGAAACCATCAGCAGAGACGGCCACCCGATGGTGCGGGTTGAAGGGGAGTTGTGGCAGGCGGTCAGTGCGCAGTCACTTGCACCCGGCGACAAGGTCGTTGTCGTTGATCTGAACGGTCTCGTACTCACTGTAAACAAAAACGGCGCGTAGCGTCTGGGAGCGGCATACATGTTCGAGTTTGAAATGTTCGGGATTGTAATAATTGGTTTGTTTATCGCGTTGCTTGTCAGTACTTTCAAAGTGCTGCGTGAGTACGAGCGGGGCGTGATCTTCATGCTCGGGCGCTTCTACAGGGTAAAGGGCCCCGGCCTGATCATCGTCATTCCGATTCTGCAGCAAATGGTGCGCGTGGATTTGCGCACAGTGGTGATGGACGTGCCCACGCAGGATGTGATCTCCCGCGATAACGTGTCCGTCGAGGTGAACGCGGTGATTTATTTTCGTGTGATGGATCCTGAGCGGGCAATCATCCAGGTGGAGAACTTCCTGGAGGCGACCAGCCAGTTATCGCAAACCACCCTGCGCTCGGTGCTCGGGCAGCATGAACTGGACGATATGCTCGCTGAGCGCGATCAGTTGAACGCCGATGTGCAGCATATCCTCGACAAGCAAACCGAAGCCTGGGGCGTGAAAGTTGCCAATGTGGAAATCAAACACGTGGATCTCAATGAAACGATGGTGCGCGCGCTGGCGAAACAGGCCGAAGCCGAGCGCGAGCGGCGTGCCAAAGTGATCCACGCCATGGGGGAGGCCGAGGCGGCGGAAAAGCTCGCCGAGGCCGCCAAAGTGCTCGCCGGCCAGGATCAGGCGATCCAGCTCCGCTACCTGCAGACGCTGGTGGAAATCGCCGGCGACAAAAGTTCCACGCTGGTGTTTCCGGTACCGATAGACCTGGTTGAGAAGTTCCGCTCCTGAGCGCCCGGGCCTTACGAGGGGGCGTGTTCAGCGCTGGTCGGTCGGTTCCGGCGGCGCCGAGGGTGTCGCAGCATCCTCGTCACCGAACCAGTCGCGCATTCTGGCCGCAGTGCGGGCGCGTACATTGGCGTTGATGTAGGAAGCGACCGAGGCAATGGCGAGTGCCAGTACGCCGAGGTCGTCCACATAGCCGATGCCGGGGGCGAAATCGGTCATCGCATCGAGTGGCACGATGAAGTATCCCAGTGCGCCGGCGATGGTGGCCCTGGCCCAGGCGGGAGCCTGCTCCTCCTGCGCCGCGTAGTACAACAGCAGTACTTTTTCCACCACCTCCCGGCCGGCGGATTTCGCGTAGCCGGTGAGCTTGTCCCGCAGCCGTTGCTCGGAGTAGGCCGCCTCAAAGGCGTTTTCGTCGTGGTCAGTCACGCGTTCCTCCATTATTCTCTCAGGCGAAGAGCCAGCGAGCCAGCGCCTCGCGGTTGTCCACTACGATCTGCTGGGCGGTAGGGTCCGCCGTTCGGGTGCTGGAATCTATGTGTAACAACCTGAGTACGTAGGGTACCAGTTTGCCGCGTGTCCGGATCTCCAGCGCGCCGGCCTCCATGCCGTAGTCGGCCTCTACCACCTCGCGCTGCGCGCGGCTCAAACGCGGGTCTGCCACAATGCGAATCAGCACCTCTTCGTTCCACTGTGTGTCCTGTTCGGCGCCGTGCTCCGAATCTCCCAGTATCTCGGGGATATCGCGAAAGCGGCTGAGCACGAAATCCCGGTATTCAAGATTTTTTTCACACCACGCGCGCACATGCCAGCGCAGGCCGGTGTAGACCAGCGTGTGCGGCACGATAATGCGGCCCTCACGGTCGGGGTTGTTGATGGAGACGTAGTCCACCTCCAGGCGTTTCTGCTGCCGGGCGGCCTGCATGATGGGGCGCAGTACCTGCGGTTTTACATCGCGCACGGGTTGCGACAAAACCTCGACATTGGCGACGTTAAGCGCCAGTGATTCAAACATACTGGACAGCTCGTTGTTGCGCGCCATCAGGTGCAGGTACTCGTCGGCCAGGCCGCGGGTCACCCGGGGTGTGAAGGCATCCGTGGGTTTATAGCCCTTGAGATACTTGTCGTACTCGAGATTTCCCGGCCCCACTTCGCGGATATAGTTATTGATGTCTTTGCTCGCCTGTTGCCGGCCGATACCGAAGGTGTCGCACAGGTGGCGCGTCGTCAGGCGGCCCTCCCAGAGCGCGATGGTTTCAATGAATCGGTAGCGAAGCAGGAGATCCCAGCGGAAGGGCCATTGCGGGGCTGAACGGGTGGGCATGCGTGGTGTCCGGTTTGGGCGGCGATTTGTGGCGGTTTGCACCGGCATGAAACTATAGCGGCAGGAGGGTTGCAAGTGTAGCGGGTGCGCGCCTTCCGCGCGGGCGGGGGATTCGCTAGACTGCGGGCGATGTCTTGTTCTGGCACTGGAGCTATCAGTTTGAAACAACTTGCATTTCTGGCGGTCGCCGGGTTGTTGTGCGCCCAGGCCTTTGCCGCCAGTGGGCAGCATGCGCTAACACCCGATCGCGCCCTGCGCGCAGCACACCTGATGCAGCAGGCAATGGCGGGGAATATTGCCTACGAAGTAGTGAGCTCCCTCACCACAGAAGTGGGCCCGCGTCTCGCAGGTAGCGAAGCGGAAGCGCGTGCGCGCAGTTGGGCAGTGCAAAAGCTCAACGCGCTCGGTTTCGCCAACGTGCGGGTGGAGCCCTTTGAAGTGCCCTTATGGCAGCGGGGCGTTGAGCGCGCCAGCATTCTTTCGCCCTATCCGCAGCCACTTGTGGTGACGGCCCTCGGGGGTAGCGTCGCCACGCCGACCGCGGGCGTGCGTGGCGAGATTGTCGCCTTTCCGACGCTGCAGGCGTTGCAGGCGGTGCCGGAGAACAGCCTGCGTGGTCGAATTGCATTCGTGGACGAAGTGATGGCGCGCAGTCGGGATGGCTCCGGCTACGGCGTGGCCGTGGGCAAGCGCCGGCACGCCGCCTACAGCGCTGCGCGCGCGGGCGCCTCGGCGGTGCTGATTCGCTCGGTGGGCACCAATAGCCATCGTTTCGCGCACGCCGGGCAAATGCGCAGAAGCACCGAACCCGGGGAGAAAGGTGTGCCGGCCGCGGCGCTGTCAGCACCGGATGCCGACCAGCTACAACGGGCGCTGGCGCTGGGCGAGCCGGTGGAGGTGCAACTCGTACTCACCCCCCAGACCTTGCCGCCGGCCGAGTCCGGCAATGTCGTGGCGGAGATTGTCGGGCGTGAGGCGCCAGAAGAAATAGTGCTGGTGAGCGCCCACCTGGATTCCTGGGATCTCGGCACCGGAGCGGTAGACGATGCAGCGGGTGTCGGTATTGTGCTGGGCGCGGCGAAACTCCTCATGGATCAACTCGAGCAGCCGCCGCGGCGCACGCTGCGCATTGTGCTGTTCGGGTCGGAGGAAGTCGGCCTGGTGGGCGCGCGAGCCTACGCTGAGCGGCATGCGGCCTCACTGGATCAACACATTCTCGCCGCGGAGTCGGATTTTGGCGCAGGCGATATCTGGCGTTTTGATACGCGCGTCGCACAGGAACGCTTGCCGGCCATGGCAGCGATAGGCGAAATACTTGAACGCCTTGATATAGCGATGGGGAACAATTCCGCCCAGGGCGGGCCGGATATGAAGTACCTGCGTGAGGCGGGCGTGCCCGTGGTGGAACTGCTACAGGATGGCAGCGACTATTTCGACCTGCACCATACGGCCAACGACACGCTGGACAAAATCGCCCCGGACGCGCTCGACCAGAATGTGGCTGCCTACGCGGCGCTGCTGTACCTCGTGGCCGATAGCGAGGTCCGGTTTCGCGCACCACGGGCCGACTGACAGTAGCCTTGATTCGAGAGCTACCAGTGTCCGGCACGGCCACAGCGCGCGCTTTAGCGGCCCTGTGCGTTCAGGGCTATACTACCCGCTCGGCAATTCAGGGGCTTTTTGCATGCAGGCAAGCTTCAAGACCATCGGCGTACTCGGGCGCCGCGAACAGACAGATCTCGTTGAGGTGCTGGCGCCCCTGCTGGCACTGCTGCGAGCGCGTGACGTCGACGTTCTGCTGGAGTCCGAACTCGCCGAGCTGTTGCCTGGAGATTCACCCGAACTGGCAACGCGCGATGCTATCGGCGCGCGCGCCGATCTGGTGATCGTGGTGGGCGGTGACGGCAGCCTGTTGAGCGCGGCGCGCACCCTGGCGAAGTACGATACGCGTGTCATCGGTGTGAATCGCGGGCGGCTGGGCTTCCTCACTGATATTTCCCCCGACGAAATGGCGGAGCAACTGCCGGCGGTACTGGATGGCCACTATGAATCGGAACGGCGTTTTTTGCTGGATGCCGAACTGCGGCGAGAAGGCAGCGTGCTGGGGCGTGCCGATGCGCTCAACGATGTCGTGGTGAACTCGGGCAACTCCGCGCAAATGATTGAGATTGAGCTGTATATCAACGATGTGTTTGTCTATCGTCAGCGCGCGGACGGCTTGATAGTGTCGACGCCCACCGGCTCCACGGCCTATTCACTCTCGGGCGGCGGGCCGATCATGCACCCCACACTGGATGCGGTGGTGCTGGTGCCGATGTTTCCACACGCGCTCAGCAGTCGCCCCATCGTCGTAGACGGCAGCTCGGAGATACGCGTGGATATTCTCGAGCGCAACTCCATCCACCCACCGGTGACCTGTGACGGACACAGCAGCATGCGCGCCGCACCCGGCGATTCCGTGCATATCAGCAAGAAGCCCGCGGGCCTGACGCTGCTGCATCCACTGGGGCACAGCTTTTACGCCAGTTGCAGGGATAAGCTGCGCTGGAGCAACGCGCTGGTCAATTGATGTCTGCTTTTTACCGCGCGCTGAGCGCCCCCCTGGATGAAAATCTTCTGCCGTTCAGCCTGTTGCTGCGCCAGCGAGGCGTTGTACACCGCATCGCGGAAGAGGGCGGCCGTCAGGTACTGGATGTACAGGACAGCGCCCATGCGCCTGAAGTCGAGGCGCTGTATCGCCGTTGGCGCGCCGGTGAGTTCAGCCTCGAAATACAGCCGCCGCAGCGCGCGCCGTTGAGCATCAATGCGAGCGCCACCTGGTGGCAGGCGCCGGTAACGCTCACGCTGATCCTGCTCAGCGTGTGCGGCTTTCTGCTGGTCTATGCGCTCGGTTCAACCACCTTGGTCGGCTATTTTACGTTCAACCCGATTGAGCTGCGCAACGGCCAGCTTGTACTGCTGGATATGGGTGGCGAGTACTGGCGTTTGCTGACACCCATCTTCCTGCATTTCGGCTGGTTGCACATCGTGTTCAATTGTCTGTGGCTATGGGAATTCGGCAGGCGGGTGGAAGCCGTTATCGGCCATTTCAACTTCCTGATGCTCTGCCTGGTGATTGCCGTGGTGTCCAATGTGAGTCAGTTTGCCTATGGCGGCGAGGGCTTGTTCGGCGGGATGTCGGGTGTGGTCTACGGGCTGCTCGGCTTCGCCTGGGTAGCGCCGCTATTGCAGCCGCGCTGGCCGATACAGCCGGTTCCCGTGATCATGCTGTTCATGGTGGGCTGGCTGGTGGCCTGCATGGCCGGTGTTGTCGAGGCCCTGGGATTTGGCAGTATTGCCAACGCGGCACATCTGGGCGGCCTTCTCAGTGGCGCTGTTCTGGGCGCTATTATTGGCGGACTGTCTCGCTCGGCGAGCGACAAGCACTAGCCCACACCGGTATAATACCGCCCCCTTATTTGCACGGAATCATGCATGCATTACCGGCAGTTCATTGCAGAGATGTCGCCCGAGGTCTACGCGCGGCTGAAGCTCGCTGTGGAGCTGGGCAAATGGCCCGATGGGCGTGCGCTGTCGCAGGAACAACGCGAGAATGCCCTGCAGGCAGTTATTGCCTGGGACGCCATGCACCGGGAGCACAGCGAGCGGGTGGGTTTTATTGACAAAAAGCACAAGGCTGGCGAGACGTGCGATGACGAGGTCGCCAGCACCTTGCGCTGGATAGACAGGGAGTACGGCGATGAGTGATGCGCGAGTTGCGGGCGCTGTGCGCAAGATGGCAACCGCGCTGGCGGATCCCGTGCGCTATTCACTGCGCCTGGACGATCGCGAACTGCCGCTCAACCAGTACCTCGGGCAGGTGTTGCGTATGCACTACCTGGGCGAAATCCACTGCATCCACTGCAATCGCAAAACCAGCAAGAGTTTTAACCAGGGCTACTGCTATCCCTGCTTCAAACGCCTGGCGCAGTGCGATACCTGCATCATGCGGCCCGCCCTGTGCCACTACCACCTCGGTACCTGCCGTGAACCCCAGTGGGGCGACACCCACTGCATGATTGAGCATGTCGTATACCTGGCGAATACGTCCGGGGTGAAGGTGGGCATTACCCGTGGCTCACAGGTGCCCACCCGCTGGATGGATCAGGGAGCTACTCAGGCCCGGCCCATATTCCGGGTCAGTTCGCGCCTGCAGTCTGGCCTGGTGGAAGAACTCTTCAGCCAGCACATCGCGGATAAAACCAACTGGCGCGCCATGCTCAAGGGCGACGCCGACCCCTGTGATCTCGAGGCAGTGCGCGGCCGGTTGATGGCAGAGTGCGCAACTGAGCTTGCGGCCCTGCAGCAAACGCACGGCTTGCAGGCAATCACCGAACTGCGGGATGCCCCGGAGGTTGCCATCACCTATCCGGTGCTGGAATACCCGAAGAAAGTCTCGAGCTTCAATCTCGACAAAAATCCGCTGGTCGAGGGCACTCTGATCGGTATCAAGGGTCAGTACCTGATATTCGACACCGGCGTAATCAATATGCGCAAATATGGCGGCTACCAGCTCAGCCTCGAAACAACGGAGTAGATTCATGCGCGATGCCAACCCCCCGACAATCTATCTCAAGGATTACCGGCCGCCGGAGTACCTGATCAATCGCACCGAGCTGCATTTCGAATTGCACGAGGATCACGCGATTGTGAGCTCAAAGCTGCATTTGCTACGTGACCCGGCTGTTGCGCCCGAGACGCCGCTGGAGCTGCATGGGCAGTCTCTGGAGTTGTTGTCGGTGGCGCTGGATCGGGAAACTCTGCCGGCAGAGCGTTACAGCGTGGATGCAGACCGGCTGTTGATAGACAACTTGCCCGAGCAGTGCCTGCTGGAAATCCGCACGCGTATCCGTCCGCAGGACAATACCGCCCTTGAGGGACTGTACAAGTCGCGCACCATGTTCTGCACCCAGTGTGAGGCCGAAGGGTTTCGCAAGATCACCTATTATCTTGACCGCCCCGATGTCATGTCGGTATTCACCGTCACCATAGATGCCGACCAGGCCCGCTATCCGGTGCTGCTCAGTAACGGCAATCTGTTTGAACAGGTCGCACTCGACAACGGCCGCCACCGTACCGTGTGGCACGACCCGTTCCGCAAGCCGGCCTACCTGTTCGCTCTGGTTGCAGGCGATCTCGCCTGCATGGAAGACACGTTTACCACCGCGGGAGGTCGCGCGGTCGCGTTGCGCATTTATGTCGAAGAAAAGGATCTCGACAAATGCGCTCACGCGATGCACTCGCTGCAGCAGGCAATGCGCTGGGATGAGGAGGTCTATGGCCGCGAGTACGACCTCGAGCTTTTCAATATCGTCGCGGTGGATGATTTCAATATGGGGGCGATGGAGAACAAGAGCCTCAATATATTCAATACATCCTGCGTATTGTGCAGCCCGGACGTCACCACCGACATTGGGTTTCAGCGTGTGCAGGCGATTGTTGCACACGAGTATTTCCACAACTGGAGCGGCAACCGGGTCACCTGTCGCGACTGGTTCCAGCTCAGCCTGAAGGAGGGCTTCACGGTATTCCGCGACGCCGAATTCTCGGCCGATATGGGGTCGCCCACGGTAAAGCGCGTGGAGGACGTAATGCTCCTGCGCACGGCACAGTTTGCCGAGGATGCCGGGCCCATGGCACACCCGATTCGGCCGCCTTCATACATCGAGATCAACAACTTCTATACGTTGACGGTATACGAGAAGGGCGCCGAGGTGGTGCGCATGCTGCACACACTTCTGGGCGCGGAGAGTTTTCGTCGGGGCAGCGATCTGTACTTCGAGCGACACGACGGTCAGGCGGTGACCTGCGAAGACTTCGTGTGCGCGATGGAAGACGCCAGTGGAGAGCAGCTCGGCCAGTTCCGCCATTGGTACAACGAGGCGGGCACGCCGCGCCTGGCGGTGTCCGATGAGTGGGACGCCGCGAGCGAGCGCTACACCCTGCATGTGAAACAAAGCTGTCCGGCAACGCCGGGGCAGCCCGAGAAGCCCCTGTTTGTCATTCCGCTGGCGGTGGGGCTGCTCGGCGATGCGGGAAATCTGCCGCTCAAACTGCTGGGCGAACAGTCCGACAGCGAAACAGCCGACAACACCCACCGGGTGCTGAAAGTCGACCAGCAAGAGCATTCGTTTGTTTTTGAAGGCGTACGCGAGCGGCCGGTACCCTCGCTGCTGCGCGGATTTTCCGCGCCAGTGCGTCTGCAATATGACTACAGCACGGAGGATCTGTGCGCCCTGATGAGCCGGGATGACGATGGTTTTGTGCGCTGGGACAGCGCCCAGACGCTGGCGACCAGGGCCATTCACGCGGTGCAGGCGGCTTACCGCGAAGGCCGCGAACCCCTGGTAGAGCCGCTGCTGATAACCGCCTGCGGCCAATTGCTGGAGGATACTTCACTGGATGCGGCACTGGTGGCGGAGATGCTCCGGCTGCCGGGCGAGAATTACCTGGCGGAACTGGCCAGCCAGGATGGGGGCGTCGATGTGGACGCCATCCACCGGGCGCGTGAGCAGGTACAAATGACCATCGGTAGCGCACTGGAGTCGCTGCTGCTCACACGTTACGAGGCCCTTGCGGACAACGGCGCCTATGCGCCGGAGGCCGGGCAGATGGCGCGTCGCAGCCTGCGCAACGTCTGCCTCGAACTGCTGGCATGCAGCGATAGCCGGCATCTTGCATTGGCGGAAGCGCAGTTGGACGCCGCGCACAACCTCACCGACCGGCTTGCGGCGCTGCGTGCTATCGCGTTCCACGGCGACGCTGCACTGCGAGATGAAAAACTGCAACAGTTCCATCATCGCTGGCAAGCCGAGACGCTGGTGGTGAATCAGTGGCTGCAGCTACAGGCGGCGATACCGGATGCCGATGCGCTGAGCCGTGTGCGCAGGTTGATGACGCACAAGGATTTCGACCTTCGCAACCCGAATAAAGTGCGCGCGGTAGTCGGCAGCTTCAGCACGCAGAACCCGGTGAACTTCCACCGGCTGGACGGGGAGGGCTACCGCTTTCTCGCCGATACGGCGCTCGAGCTGGATGCACTGAACCCGCAGATGGCTGCGCGGCTGCTGACGCCGCTGACAAAATGGCGCAACTACGTGGGGCGTGATGCGCTGATGTGCGCGGAGCTGGAACGTCTTGCGCAGGCGGCGACACTGTCACCGGATGTGTTTGAGGTGGTCAGCAAGGCCCTGCAATAGCGCGGCGGGGCTGCATCGGCACCTGCGGGAAGAACGATAGCGTAGCCGTTGGGCGGCGTGCATCAACTAGCGTGTGCTAGCCGTTCACTGCGCTTTGCTTCGCCTGCGGTCCTGCCAGCGCAGTACTTCAACCGTGAGTGCCGGTAACATACTGAGCGTTACCAGTGCCGCACCGAGAATACCGAACATCACGATGACGCCCACGCCCCGGTACAGTTCCGTGCCGGCACCGGGTAGCAGCACCAGCGGCGCGAGGCCGAACAGCGTTGTAATGGTAGACATCGCAATCGGGCGCAGGCGTACTGCCACCGCCTCGTTAACAGCCTCCAGAGGCTGAAGGCCAAGCTGCTTCACGTTCTCTACCGCCCGGTGCACAATCAGAATCGGGTTGTTCACCACGGTGCCCATCAGGATCAGAAAACCCAGCATGGAAATCATGTCGAAGGGCTGAACGATGGCCTGCATGCCCACTAGCGGGAGCAGTGCCCCCACGCCGTTTAGCAGGGCAAGGCCGACCAGGCCCCCGGCGATGCCGAGAGGAATTGACGTAATGATCAGCAGCGGGTATCCCCAGTGGTTGAAGATCGCCACCATCAGCAGATAGATGATCACCAGTGCGACCAGGTAGTTACCCACCAGTGATTCGCGCGTGGCGTCCAGTTGGTCGGCCGCGCCAGAGATCACCATATCGATATTCGCGGGTACCACGCCGCTCTCGCGCAGGTATGCGACCAGATCCTGTCTTACCGTGGCCACGCCCGCCTCCAGCGCAACAGAGCGTGGCGGTATGATGTTGAGCGTCACGGTGCGCCGTCCATCCACCCGTCGCACGGAGCTGGTGTCCACGCTTTCGCGAATGTCCGCGATGCTGCCCAGCGGCAGTACGCTGCCGGTTTGAGTGTACAGCGGAAGCTGCGACAGCCGGTCGAGATCGACGTTGCGCCCCGCATCGCTGTACAGGTAGATGTCGATTTTATCGTCGGCCAGGAAGAATTCGTCCACGTAGCTGCCATCGGTCATGGCGGCCACAATAAAGCCGAGATCGTCCCCCGAGAGCCCGAGCTCGGCTGCGCGCTCCCAGTGCGGACGCACCTGCACCAGCGGTTGCGCGAGTGACAGTGAAGAGGGCTGGCTCTGAATGCGCGGGTTGTCGAAAATTTCGCCCGCCCGGTCATAGGCCGCCTGCGCAACACGGTATATTTCGCCGAGTTCCGGCCCGGAGATGTCGATATTGATGCTGCGGGTGCCGCCCTGGTTGCTGGTGATGATGGAGCCGCGGGTGGCGAAGGCGCGCATGCCGGGATACTGGCGGTAGCGTTCCGACAGCGCGTCCATGAGAGCCTCCACATCCCCTGCCTCGCGCGGTTCGGAGATTATCCTGAGCTGGTTGGGCGCCACGCGCATATTGAAGTAGGCGATGGGCGGCATCGTGGTTTCCCCACGCTCATAGGCGCCGCGATCAGCCTCTATATGCGGCATCAGCCAGGCTTCGACCTCCGCTGCAATCTCGCGCATCGCCGCAAGGTTGTAGCCTGGCGGCGCGTTCATGCTGGCGAACACCTTGGCCTCCTCGCCCTCCGGCAGGTATTCCGCGGCGGGGGTCAGCCAGGCGATCACCGCGCCGCTGGTCAAGGCTGCCAGCGCGATGCACAGCCAGCGATTGCGGCTGGTAGACAACACCCTGGACACACCCGCGAGGGTGGCCGTGCGGATTCTCTCGCCGAGGTGAGGGCGCGCCGTGCCGCGCTCTTCCTCACCCTGTGTCGGGCGAAACGGTATGCGCGCCAACGCCGTGGGCAGTACCGTGACAGCGACCAGCATCGAGGCGAGGATGGCGGCGGAAATTGCCATGGCAACATCTGAATAGAGCTGGCCCGCCTCCTGTTCGACAAAGGCAACCGGCACGAAAACCAGCACCGTGGTCATGGTCGAGCCGAAAACGGCGGGCCAGACCTGACGCACCCCCGCGGCGGCCGCGCGCAGCCGGTCGAGCCCTTTACTGCGTTCCAGGGCAATGCTCTCCAGCACCACGATGCTGTTGTCGAGCGTCATGCCGATGGCAAAGGCGATACCGGCGAGCGAGATAACATTCACGGTACGCCCTGCAATGAGCAGGCCGAGAAAGGCGATGATGATGCATATGGGAATCCCGATCACGCCTGCCAGGGTCACCCGGGCAGAGCGCAGAAACAGGAACATCACGCCGGTGGCCAGCAGCGCGCCCAGCAGCAGGTTCTGCCACACGTTGCGCACCGACTCTTCAACGTACACGACATCATCCGCGATGGGCGTGAGTTCCAGCCCGGCGGGGTTGAGTACCTCCCGATTGACGGTTTCTATCTCTGTGAGGACTTCCCGTTTGCTGGCAATAACGTTGGAGCCGGGCTCCTTGCGCAGCATCATGAACAGGTTTTGCTGACCGTTGTAGGTGGTGTAGCCGGTTTCCTCGAAGTGATCGAGTTCGACCGTGGCGACATCCGCTATGCGAATGATGCTGTCACCGCGACGCGCCAGTACCAGTTGCGAAATCGCCTCGACATTCTCGAACCGACCCACGGTTCGCAGCAGGTACTCGCGCTTGCCGGCATCCACCGTGCCGCCGGAGCGGTCGCGGTTGCGGCTGCGCAGGGCCTCGCGAACGTCAACCAGCGATAGCCCGCGGCTGGCCAGCCTGGCCGGGTCAACCAGAATCTGAACCTGCCGCTCTACGCCGCCGAACACCGAGACTTCAGAAATGCCGGTCACCCGCGAAAGACGCGTCTTTACCGTATCCTCGACAAAGTCCAGCGCCAGCTCGATATCGATCTGCCGTGGATTGCCCGGCAGCGGGGTCACGCTGAAGAACATAAACGGGTTGCTGGAAAACGCATTGGCGAAGATGCGCGGTTCGTCTACCGTCTCGGGATAGGAAGACACCTGCGTCAGTGCATTGTTGACCCGAATCAGCATTTCGGTAATGTCCGTGCCGAGCGGGAACTCCAGTTCGATTTCAGCGCTGTTACCGGAAGCCGTGGATATCATGCGCGAGAGATTGGGCAGATTGCGCAGGTACTCTTCCTGCTCGATCACGATTTCGCGCTCCACATCCAGCGGCGTGGCGCCGGGCCAGGTGGTGCGAATGCTGATGACCCGCACGTCCAGGTCGGGAATCATCTGTACCGGTATGCGCAGGGCGGCGGCGACGCCGAGAATGCAGACGATAAGGACGGTGACGGTTACCAGTATCGGACGCGCGATCAGTTTTTCAAACATGCGCTCAGGGCTCCGCGATGACGCTGACGGGCTGGCCCATTTGCAGCGCCTCGTTGCCTTCTACAACCACCCGCTCTCCCGGTGCGAGTCCTGTGCGTACCTCAACCAGGCCCTCGAAGCTGAGCCCGGTGGTAATGCGGCGCTCCTCCACAACGCTTTGATTGTCGCGTGTGGCAACAGCCCAGACCAGAATGCGACCATCCGGATAACGCAGTATCGCGTCGCGCGGTATCACCAGCCCGCGTCGCCCGCTATCGAGTTGCAGCGTGCCCTGGATGGCCATGCCCGGGATCAGGCGCGTGTCCGGCGCAACGGGGCGCGTGCGCAACAGAAAGCTGCGCGCACCGGGGTCGCTCACCGGCACGATCGTCTCGATGCGCGCCTCGCGTGAATCGCTTGTGTCGTTGCCGGTGGTATAGCTCAGGCGGGTGTTCGCGCCGATAGCTCCGAGAAACTTCTCGGCCACCCTGAAATCCAGATACAGGTCCGACGTGGCCACCAGCTCCAGCACCGGTTCCCCCGGCGCCACCCATTCGCCCAGTTCGGTCAGTTTGTTGCTGAGCACGCCGGCGAAGGGCGCTTTCAGTGTGTGTCGATCCAGTACTGCGCGGCGATAACCGAGTTCCGCCTGTGCGCGTTGCGACAGGGCCTCATCTTCATTGACTTCCGCGGCGAGATCGCGAATAACAGTTTCCGCGATACTCTGTTGCGGCGCCAGTGAGCGCGCCTCGCTCAACCTGCGTCGCGCATCGGCCAGCGCCGCGCTCGCGGCATCTGCTTCTGCACTCGCACTGCGCGCTTGCCAGTCTGCCAGTTCCGGGTCGAGCACCAGCAGGGTATCCCCTTGCCCGACCACGCTGCCCACATCCACGTGTAACTGCGTGACCAGGCCGGCCGTGGCGGGAGAGAGCCTGGCCTGGCGCGCGGCGGTCACGCTGCCTGTGAGCTGCACAATCTCGCGCAGGGGGGCTTCGCGTGCAGGCTCTACTCGCACCGGCACACTGCTATTTTCCTGGGCCGCGGCGTGATTGCCCGTGGCGAGCGTGGTCAGTAGCAATAACATGCACAGTAAAAATAGCGCCCACGCACGCAGTGGGTCCGTAACCGCAAGCACAACAATCCGCCCGGTGTTCGGGCAGGAATTTACAGCGGTGTTGTGCATCTGATACGGCCCCTGAAATGTGTGTAGTTTGTTTGTCAGTGTTGCAGAAAAGCCGGCGCTTACCAAGCGGAGAACGGGCGCATGCGGCGCGGTGTGGACAGCCGCTTTCGCCTTAGCGCGCACCGGGATACAGGTTGAAGCCGGCCGGCGTATCGGCAGCGGAACTGCCGCCCCTGCTTCCCAGCCTGCGCAGACAGTCTGCAAGGGCGGACCCGTTCCATTTGTCCTGTCTGTTGCCGTAGAGATGGGCATCGAGAGCAGCGAGTTCGCCGCTCAGGACAGGATCTCCAACGGCTGTCGCCAGCTCGTCCAGTGAGCTCAACCGGGGTCTGTCCGTGTAGCCACGGCCCCAGGCTATCAATGCCTGCCTGGCGCGTTCGGGGTCGTGTGCCTCGCAGGCATTGAGCAGTGTTTTGAAGGCAGTCCGCGGGGATGGCGTGTCCCGGGTATTGCCCAGCTTATTCCCAGGGGCTGGCCTGCGCGCCAGCAGCAGGTAAGCCAGTGTCAGTAACCAGCCCGCGGTGCTAACGGCGCTTGCTATCTGCCAGGGAAGGGCGTCTGTAGCTTCCGGGTCGGCCGGTTGCGTGGGCCGGGGGAGGCTGACGTCAAGCGGGTCGGGAATGGCCGCGGGGGCGCTTGCGACATCGCCGGGCTGGATGTTCAGTTCGCGCGCGGGGAGTACCGCGAAGCGGGTCTGCCGGGCTTCGGTATCCCACCAGGGAATACGTATTTCCGGCAGGCTGACGCGCCCGGGCTGTGTCGCCAGGATGGCGGCGCTGTCGGCGCGCATGCCCAGCAGGCCGCTGTCGACTTCGCTCTCGCCGATGTCCGGCTGATCCGGATAAAACTTGAGGCCTTCCACCGGTGTGAACTGGATAGGCGGCAGTTGTGCGCCCTGCAGGCCTTCGCCGCGCAGGCGTATGGTGCGTGTCGCCGATTCCCCGACGCGCAGATTCTCGGGCGGCGTCGACCATTCTTCTACAATGCTGAGATCGCGCGCCGGCAACCAGGTGCTGTCCGGGAAGGTGGCGGGCCGTGACAGCACAGTGATATCCAGTGGCTCACTCATGCGCCGCAGTCGCCGCCCGCTCCTGTTGATGTCGAATAGACTGCCCCGGCGAACGCTCTCGCGGGCGGAGAAGGTTTGTGCAGGTATGCTCAGCGTGCCGCTCTGTTCCGGGAAAATGGCGTAGCGCAGTTCGTGCACCAGCCAGCGCCTGCCGTCGATATTGCGCTGAAAAGAGCGCTGTTCAAGGGGCTTCACGAAGGCGCCTTCGAGTTCCAGTTCCGACACGCCGCGATCCTCGAGAGACATTGCCTGCAGGATGCGCAGGGTGAGTATGACCTGCGCCTGTACATACACGGTATCGCGATCCACTTCCGCCTCGAAAATCAGTGCCTGCCCCGCCTCCGAGCTGTCCGTCTGTTCGGTCACCACGATATTGACCGGTTCGGTGCGCCGTTTGCCCACGACAAAAGCGGGTATGCGCAGCTCGCCTGCGCGACGCGGCATGATCTCGAGTTGCAATTGTTTGTCGTGCGTGACCCTGCCGTTGACATAGCGCGTCTGGCTGCTGGTGGATTGGCGCAGGATTTCGAAGTCGTTCTCCAGCAGCTGCAGGCGTATATCGCTCAGCTCGGTATCATCATCGAGGCTTATCGTAAGGCGCAGGCTTTCACCCAGCGCCACACGATTGCGGTCCACGCTGGCTGAAGCGGCCAGGCCATTGCTGCTCGCCAGCAGGCCAGCCAGCGTCAACAGCACCACTAACATTTTACCAAAAGCGCTCATTGTCCTCCTCTCGACCTTGCCGTTGCCGCAGCTCACTTTCGTAGCGGAACTTCTCGCGCAGCAGGCCCGAGGGATCGTCCGGTACGCGGCGCAACCATTGTTCCAGTGCCTGGTTACGTTCCCGCTCCTGCGGAGATTCAGCGCCCGGCTGCGCGGCGCGCGTTTCAGCGGCATCGCCAGGTTGCTCCGGCGGTTGCGCCCGGGCTGCTGCTGCGCTGTCCTGTTGGCCTTCCTCCGGCGCTTGCTGCGCGCTGTCTTCGGGGCCTGCCGGGGCTTGTTGTGCGGCGTCATCCGCCTGCGGGTCCTGTGGCTGCCCCTGCGCGGACTCCTCGCGCCGGGGATTCTGCCCGGGTTGTTCGCTGTGCTGGTCGCCGGGCTGCGATTGATCCGCGGGCCGACGGGGCGAGTCTTGCTCTCTCGGCTGTTGCCCGCTCTGCTCATTCTGCTGCTGGTTGCCGTCCTCTGACTCGGGCTGCGCTTGCTGTTCGTCCTGCTGTTGTGGAGTGGATTGCTGCTGCTCATCCTGTTGTTGTTTGAGCTGACGCACGAGTTCAAGATTCTGCTGCGCGTCCGTGCGATCTGGCTCACGTGCCAGCGATTTCTCGTAGGCGCTGATCGCGGCGTCCAGTTCGCCGGCCCTCGCCAGCGCGTTGCCCCGGTTGTACCAGTCATCCGCGCTATCCCCGCGGGCGAAACGTTCGGCTGCACCGGCGTAATCTCCGGCCCGGTAGGCAGCGAGACCGCTCCACTGCGGGTGCTCAAACAGCTCCGCCGCGGCGGCGGCTTCACCGTCCTCCAGTGCCCGCTTGCCCTGCTGATCGGGTGTCAGCCAGAGATCGCGCCACGCCTGCGCCGATGCGGGCTGCGGGTGCGCCAGCAGCAGCGGCAGCAGCATCAGCAGCCAGCCGCGACGGAACAGCGCCAGGGCCAATGGCAACAGCGGCAGCAGGAACAGGTAACCCTTGTCATCCCAGATGTCTGTGGTGCGCGATAGCGCCGAGACGTCACGGCCGGCGGAATCGGCTGGAGCGGCCAGCAGCGCCTGCAGGTCGGCGTTGTCCACCTGCATCCTGCGGTACTGCCCGCGGCCTGCGTTCGCCAGCGCGCGCAACGGCGCCTCCCGCAGTGCGGGCATAACGATACTGCCGTCGCGATCGCGCACAAAGCCGCCGCGTGGCAGGGGTATCGGCGCTCCGGTGTCTGTGCCCACACCGAGTACACTCAGGCGCGAGCCTGAGCCGTCCAGCCGCTCGCTGATCTCGGCGAGTTCCTCCTCGGTGACGCCGTCGGTAATCAGCAACAATCTGCCCCTGCTGACGCCCGCCGATCGCAGCAGTTGCAGACCCTGCTCAACGGCTGCGACCGGAGCGGAACCGGCCAGGGGCATCATGTCCGGATGCAGTGCCGGCAGGAGGTTGGCGATTGTGGCGGTATCGTCGGTGAGTGGCGTCACCACATGCGCATCGCCGGCATAGGCGATTACGGCGGTTTGCCCTTCCCGGCGGAGTTTCAGCATATCCAGCAGTTTCTGGCGTGCCCGGTCCATGCGCGAAGGCGGCAGATCCTGTGCCTTCATTGAATAGCTGAGATCCAGCAACACGACCAGCGCGTCCTGCTTCTGGTGAACCGGCTGCGGGATCTTTTCCCAGCTCGGTCCGCTGGCGGCGATCGTTGCGAGAACCCAGCCCGCCAGAATCAGCGGCAGAAAATTGCGCCGCCGGCCGCTGGCCTCGTCGCTGACAAGGTAGCCCAGCAGCTCCGGCGCAATCACGGCATTCCAGCCACCGCTGCGTTGACGTCGCCGCCAGAGCAGCAGGGCGAGGGCGATGGCCGGTATGAGCATCAGCAGCCATTCGGGTCGCATCAGGTGGAAAGACATGCCTAGGCCCCCCTGCTGGCGGTTGCGGCCTGAACAGAGGTCGGGCGGGCACCGCTGAGCCCGTGCCGCAGCGCGAGGCAAAAGCTGAGTGTCAGCGCCAGCAACAGCGGTACGTGGCCGAGCGCCTGTCGCGGGCGATACAGGGATGCTGCCTGCTCAACCGGCTCGAGCCGGTCCAGCAACTGATAGATGGTAGCCAGCTCGCGCGGATTGCGGGCGCGAAAATAGGCGCCGCCTGTCAGCTCGGCAATTTTTTTCAGGCTCGCCTCGTCGAGATCGGCGGAGGGGTTGATCCGCCGGCTGCCGAAACTTGATCCGAACAGCCCCGGCAGGGTCACTGAGTCGGCGCCTACGCCAATGGTGTAGATGCGAATGCCGAGCTCCGCCGCCAGTCGCGCGGCCTCCAGTGGTTGCACGGAGCTTGCGGTATCGCGTCCATCCGTCAGCAGGATGAGCACCCGGCTGTCGGCCGGCCGCTCCCGCAGTCGCTTGACGGCCAGGCCCACAGCGTCGCCGATAGCGGTTTCCTTGCCGGCAAAACCGATCTGCGCTTCCTGCAGAAAGCGGTTGACCGTGCGCGTGTCGAAACTGAGCGGCGACTGCACGTAGGCATTGCTGCCGAAGAGGATGAGGCCCAGCCGGTCGCCCGCGCGACGGCTGATGAAGCGCGCACCGACCTCCTTGACCGCTTCGATGCGCGGGCGCAATTGCTCGCCGATCTGCATGTCCTCAATGCTCATCGAACCGGAGATGTCGACCGCCAGCATGAGATCGCGCCCGCTGTCGGGCAACTCCACCGGTTCGCCGATCCAGACAGGCCGGGCCGCTGCCAGCAGCAACAACAGCCAGAGCAGCCACAGCAGAACGGCGGGCAGTGCCCTGCTGCGCGTTGAGCGACTGCTTCTTGCCTCACCCAGCTCCCGCCACTCCTCGAAAAAGGGGGCCCGCAGCGCCGCTTCGCGGCGCGTGACCGGCGGCAGGAATCTGCGCACCAGCCAGGGCAGGGGCGCCAGCAGCAGCATCCACGGCCAGAGCCATTCCATCATGCGGGCACCCGGTGATAGCGCAACCAGTGTCGGGCGGCGGCGTGCAGTGAGTCTGCGCAGAGCGACGTGGAGTCGTTGCGATAGACTGCCTGCGTGAAGCCGGCGTCAAAGCGCGGACCATCCGGTGCGCTCTCATTCAGGAAGGTTTCCCAGGCCTCGCCAGAGGCGGCTGCGAGGTCGTCCCGCGCGTAGGCATCGAGCGCCACGCGCTTGAGCAGGGCGTTGAGTTCAGTGGTGTAGCGAATCACATCAGCGTGGCGCGCATGGTTCGCACGCAATTCGCGCAACTGGTGCAGGGCGCGTCGCCGGTAGGCGCGCCTGCGCCAGTGGCGATAGAGAATCCAGGCGGCAGCAGTCACCAGCAGCAGTATCAGCAGAGCCAGCATCCACCACCCGGGTGCCGGTGGCCACCAGCCAATGTTGGCGGGTTCGCGCAGCGGCTGCAACGCAGACAACGCATCCTGCGGGTTCATCGCCGCCGCTCCCCGTAGTAGGTTTGCAACAGGCCCAGCGGGGCGCTGTCGGTACGGGCCTCCAGCAGGGGGATGCCAAGGCGCTGGAGATGTTGGGCGAGTGCCGCGCGCTGGGTTTTGAATTGTGTGGAGAAACGTTCTCGCAGTACCCGGTCACCAGTATCGAGTTGACTGCGCTGCTTGCCGTTGGTCACTGTGTAGGTGCCTTCCCTCGGCAACTCCGCCTCCAGTGGATCGTCGCAGCTCAGCGCTGTGATTTCGGTGTGTTTCGCCAGCTCATACCATTGTTCGCGCGCACCGCTGGTATGCGCAGCGCGAAAATCGCTGATCAGGAAAATGCTGGCGCCGGGGCGGGCGATGCGTCGCAGGTCGGCCAGCATGGTCGCGAAACCTGTGTCGGCTTCCCGCGGTGCAAGTGGCAGGGCGTGATTGTGCGTTTCAATTTCCGACAGCAGCGCCAATACCTGCCTGCGGCTGCGCTTCGGACGTATCTCCCGGTGGCCGCTGTCAGCGAATACCAGACCGCCGACCCGATCGCCGCCATGCAGCGCGCTCCAGGCAAGCAGGCCGGCGAGGTGCGCCGCCAGCACAGATTTGAAACAGTGCGTTGAACCGAAGAACATGCTGTTGCGCTGGTCGACGACGATCAGCACCGGACGTTCGCGTTCCTCGCGAAACATTTTGGTGTGTGCGCTGCCGGTGCGCGCGGTGACGCGCCAGTCGATGCTGCGGATATCGTCGCCGCTCTGATAGCTGCGCACCTCCTCAAAATCCAGCCCGCGCCCGCGGAAATTGGTGCTGTTGGGGCCGGCCAGCTGGCTCAGGGCACGTTTGCGCCGCACCAGCGAGAGCTGGCGCGCAGCGAAGCGCAGCGCGATCAGTTCGTTGAGGGCCACGTAGGCTCCCTGCGGCGGCATGCTGGTGTTCGCTGGCTGCATGGGCGCGTTCAACCCACGGGCACTACCGTCAGCAGTTCGCGAATCACCCTGTCCGGGGTGATGCCGTTGGCCTCCGCTTCGAAACTCAGCAGCAGTCGATGGCGCAATACATCGGCGGCCACTGCCTGCACGTCGTCCGGGCTGACAAAGTCCCGCTCGTGCAGCCAGGCATGGGCGCGCGCGCAGCGGTCGAGTGCAATGGTCGCGCGCGGGCTGCCGCCGTATTCGATCCAGCCCGAGAGCTCGGCGGAGTAGTTTCCCGGGTTGCGGGTCGCCATCACAAGCTGCACCAGGTAGCGTTCTACGGCGTCGGACATGTGCAGCGCCAGCGTGGCCTGGCGCGCGGCAAACACACTCTGCTGGGTCAGGGCGCCCACCGGCTGTGGCGGTGCGCCGCCAGCTTCATTGCGCGTCAGGCGGAGAATGCGGGTTTCGGCTTCAGCGTCGGGGTAGTCGACACGCACATGCAGCAGGAAGCGGTCGAGCTGGGCCTCTGGCAGGGGATAGGTGCCCTCCTGCTCAATCGGGTTCTGGGTTGCCATTACCAGAAACAACGGCGGCAGGTCGTAGGTATGGCTGCCGACGCTGACCTGTCGTTCCGCCATCGCTTCCAGCAGCGCCGACTGTACTTTCGCCGGGGCACGGTTGACCTCATCTGCCAGCACCAGGTTGTGGAAGATAGGGCCCTTCTGGAAATGGAAGCCCCCTTCCTGGGGCCGGTAGATATCGGTGCCGGTGACGTCGCCCGGCAGCAGATCCGGGGTGAACTGGATGCGGTGAAAGCTGCCCTCGAGGCCATCGGCCAGTGATTTGATGGCGCGGGTCTTGGCCAGTCCCGGCGCGCCTTCCACCAGCAGGTGTCCGTCTGCCAGCAGTGCGATGATGAGTCGTTCAACCAGATGATTCTGGCCAATGATCTGGCTGTCGAGCCAGTCTTTGAGCTGTCTGATCTCCGCGTGCGCCACGCGACCTCCTTTGTTTGTGAATCGGCTGTATTGCGCCGGAGCCGCCGTTGCACCGGGAGCGCCGCATTGTAGCGGAACCGCACATCGCGTCCAGTGGCCCCCGGGATGCTGCCTGTGACTGCATGCTCTGCTGCAAGTTCCGCAGACATACCCGATGCGCTTCGATAGTCTACACTTGGCGCATTCGCAGACGCTCTGTCTGCACGCTGGTCGCAAGGGGGTACGATAAGAATATGGCATGGGACGCAACAAAAGAGGCGCTGCTCGGTGCGTTGAGCGACAAGATTGATCGCGACGCAGACGAGGCCGATCGCGCTTCGCTACATAATCTTGCGGCTGCCATGTACGGCCGGTTTCCGGCCGAGGATATGCGTCTGCGCTCGGTGGAAGACCTGTACGGCTGTCTGTGCGGCATGCTGCGTTTCATGCGCTCGCATGACGCAGAAGGGCCGAAGGTCTCCATCTTCAATCCCGATGTTGAGAACGACGGCTGGGAGAGTCATCACACCAGCATTGCGGTGCTGTGTCAGTCGATACCATTCTGCACCGCCTCCGTGCGCGGCGAACTCAATCGCCGCAACCTGATGATACACACCATTATCAGTGCCAATCTGGGTGTTGAGCGCGCTGCAGACGGGCAGTTGCTCGCTGTGCTGCCGGGGCAGGCCGATGCCGCACCGGCGCAGGCCGGCGAGGCGCTGCTGTTTTTTGAAATCGAACGGCATGCCAGGCTGCAGGATCTCGAGGAGTTGCGCACCACACTGATCGACATTCTGGGAGAGGTGGCGGTCGTCGTCGCAGATTTTCCCCTGATGTGCCAGCGCCTGCAGGATGCGGCCGACGCCATCAAAGGCAGTGAGTGTATTGAACACAGCCTGCGGGAGGAGGCGGTGGCCTATCTGGTGTGGATGGAGCACGACCACATGACTCTGCTGGGCTATGAGTATCTGGAGGTAGACCCGCCGGGCTCAGCGCAGGGTATCACGCTGCGTGAGGGGGCGAGCCTCGGTTTGTTGCGCAAGCGCAATACCCGCGGCATGGATGATCTGGCGGCTGATCTGACAAACCTGAGCCATGCCGAGCTGCTGCAGAAACAGCTCAGCTTTTCCAAATCGCGGCGGCGCTCACGCGTTCACCGCAGCAGCTATCCGGATTATGTCGAGGTGCGCGAGTACGACAGCGAGGGCCGGGTGGTGGGGCAGCACCGGTTTATCGGCCTCTATACATCGCTCGTCTACAACACCGATCCGCGCAATATTCCGATACTGCGCAGGAAGTTTGAGCGCGTACTGGAGATGTCGCTGCAGCACTGGTCCGATCACGAGGCGCGTGAACTGGTGCGAACGCTACAGGTATTTCCGCGCGACGAGTTGTTCCAGTCCAGCATCGAGGAGCTGTGCTCCACGGTGAACGCCGTCAACCGTATTCAGGAACGCCGGCAAATCCGCGTGTTTGTGCGCCGCGATGTGCACGGCAAGTTTGTCAATTGTCTGGTCTACCTGCCGCGCGATCATTATCGCACCGAGTTGCGCGAGAAGATCGAGGCCATTCTGGGCGAGACCTTTCACGCCGAGGAACTGGAGTTCAATACCTTTTATTCGGAATCGGTACTGGTGCGTGTGTACTTCGTGATGCAGGTTAATCCCGCCGTTGCGCTCGACTACGATATCGCCGAGCTGCAGAGCCAGATCGAACAGGCAACACTGTCCTGGGAAGACCGCCTGCGTCTTCGCCTGCTGGAAGAACTGGGGGATGAAACCGGCGAAGCGATTTTTCGCCGCCTCGGCCGGGGCTTTGCGCCGGGCTACCAGGACGATTTCGATCCGCGAATTGCCGTCATGGATATCCGCAAGCTGCGCCGGGTGCTTGACGGCGAGCCCCTCGCCATGAGTTTGTATCGGCTGGCAGAGGAGGGCGAGGATACGCTGCGCCTGCGGCTGTATCACCCGGGCAGCAGCCTGCCGCTGTCGGATGTGCTGCCTATTCTCGAGAACCTGGGCCTGCGCGTGCTGACCGAGCGTCCCTACGAGGTGCGCACGAGTGATGGCATGCGCTACTGGGTTCAGGAATTCGGCATTGTCTATGGGCTCGCCCACAACATCGTGGTGCGTGAGGTCAAGGCGGAGTTTGAAGATGCCTTCGGGCGCATATGGTTTGGCGGCGCGGAGAATGACTACTTTAACCGGCTACTCATCGGCAGCCGCCTGAACTGGCGGGAAATAGCCTTGTTGCGCGCCTATGCGCGCTATCTGCGGCAGCTGCAGTTTCCTTTCAGTGTCGAGTACATGGCCGAAACCATGGCCAATCATCTGCCGATCAGCGCGGGTATCGTCGAGCTCTTTCTCACGCGCCTGTCGCCGGCCTTCGAGGGCGATGAAAACTGGCGTGCCGAACGTGAGGCGGCGGTGGAGCAGCGCGTTCTGGACGCCCTGGAGCAGGTGGAAAACCTCGGCGAGGATCGCATCATTCGCCAGTACCTGAGTGTAGTGAAGGCCACGCAGCGCACTAACTTCTTCCAGCAGGAAGCGGACGGCAGCCTGAAGTCCTATTTTTCCTTCAAGCTGAGTCCCGCCGAAATTCCCGGTGTACCCCGCCCGGTGCCCATGTTTGAGATCTATGTCTATTCGCCGCGCGTGGAGGGTGTGCATCTGCGCGGCGGGCGGGTCGCGCGTGGCGGGCTGCGCTGGTCGGACAGGCAGGAGGATTTCCGCACGGAAGTGCTCGGCCTGGTAAAAGCGCAGCAGGTGAAGAACGCCGTCATTGTGCCTGTGGGAGCCAAGGGGGGCTTCGTGGCCCGTCAGCTCACCCCGCATATGCAGCGCGCCGAGGTGCAACAGGAAGGCGAGGCCTGTTATCAGTTGTTTATTCGCGGGCTGCTGGATATCACCGACAACCGGGTCGATTCGCAGGTGGTGCATCCGCCTCTGGTGGTGGCCAGGGACGACGAGGATCCCTATCTTGTGGTGGCCGCCGACAAGGGCACCGCGACCTTCTCCGATATGGCGAATCGCATCGCCGGCGAGTACGGATTCTGGCTCGGAGACGCCTTCGCCTCGGGTGGCAGCGCCGGTTATGACCACAAGAAGATGGGTATTACCGCGCGCGGCGCCTGGGTGTCGGTACAGCGGCACTTCCGTGAAATGGAGGTCGACATACAGCGCACGGAGTTTTCCGTGGTTGGCATCGGCGACATGGCCGGCGACGTGTTCGGCAATGGCATGTTGTTGTCTGAGCAGATTTGTTTGCTGGCGGCCTTTAATCACAGACATATATTCATTGATCCGAATCCGCACGCCGCGACGAGTTTTGCAGAGCGCGCACGCCTGTTCAACATGCCGCGCTCGGCCTGGTCAGACTACGATCAATCGCTGATTTCCGCTGGCGGTGGCGTGTTTGAACGCAGTGCAAAGTCAATCACGTTATCGCCGCAGATCAGGCAGCGCTTCGACATCGAGCAATTACACGTCACCCCCGCAGAGCTCATCACCTGTCTGTTGAAGGCGCGCGTCGATCTCCTGTGGAACGGCGGTATAGGCACTTATGTGAAGGCGAGCGTTGAAGATCACACCGACGTGGGCGACAAGGCGAACGACGCGCTGCGCGTGGATGCCAGTGAACTGCGTTGCAAGGTAATCGGCGAGGGCGGCAACCTCGGCATGACGCAACTGGCGCGCGTGGAATTCAGTCTCGCGGGCGGGTGTTGCAACACGGATTTCATCGACAATGCCGGCGGGGTTGACTGCTCCGATCACGAGGTGAATATCAAGATACTGCTGAACGCCGTGGTCGCGTGCGGTGATCTGACGATGAAGCACCGGGATGCCCTGCTGCAGGAGATGACCGATAGCGTTGCGCAACTGGTGCTGCAGAACAACTATCGCCAGACACAGGCGATTAGCCTGCTGGAGCTTCAGGCCGAGTCCCGCAGCGGTGAGTACCAGCGCTTCATGCACTATTTTGAAGAGCAGGGCCGTCTCGACCGTGCGCTGGAGTTTCTGCCGACCGATGAAGAACTCACGGAGCGGCGCGCGCGGGGTGAGGCGCTTACCCGTCCCGAACTGTCGATACTGCTCTCTTACAACAAAGCGGTACTCAAGGAGCAACTGATGCACGCCGAGCTGGGGGACGACCCGTTTCTCGGCCAGTTTGTTGCGACCGCCTTTCCCGCGCTGCTCGCCGAGCGCTATCCCGATGAACTCGGCGAGCACAGGTTGCGCAGTGAAATCATGGCTACGCAAATCGCCAACGATATCGTCAACCGGATGGGTCTCAATTTTGTGGCGCGCCAGCGTCGGGCGACCGGGGCATCCACTGTGGATGTCGCTCGCGCGTACACCGCTGTCATGGAAATTTACGGCCTGGCCGATATCTGGTTGCAGGTGGAGGCGCTGGATCACAGCGTGGCGGCAAGCGTACAGATGGACATGATGCTGACCCTGATCAGCCTGGTAAAGCGCGCGACCCGCTGGCTATTGCGCAATCGCCGCAGTGAATTGTCACCCAGCCTGCTGATAGAGCAGTTTCGCGATGGTCTGGCGGAACTGCGCAGCGCCTTTCCGGACATTCTGCGCGAGCGCGCGGCGCAAGACTTTCAGCAACAGCTCGAAGACTATTGCGAGCAGGGCGTACCGCAGTTGCTGGCTGCGAGGGTGGCCGGTTGCAATCACGCCTACAGCGCACTGGGCATCATTCAGGGAGCGCGTGAGGCGGGCGAGCCGCGTCTGCAGGTGGCGCGGCTGTACTATCTACTGGGAGAGCAGCTTGAACTCGACTGGCTGAGCGGCCAGATTCTCAACGCCAATGTCGAGAACGAATGGCAGTCGCTGGCCCGGGACACCTATCTGGAAGATCTTGAATGGCAGCAGCGGACGCTCGCGATAGGCGCGCTGGCGTATATGCCGGAGGATGACAACCTGCTGCATTGCATGGCGCGCTGGCAGGAGAAAGAGGCCAGTCTGCTGGACCGCTGGCATCAGATGCTGGTGGAATTGCGTGCCACGCAAACGCCTGATTTCGCCATGCTGGCTGTGGCCAATCGTGAGCTGCTGGATCTGGCCCAGAGCACCTCGCGTTCACGCGCGAACAGCGACGCTGGCTAGCGCAGAACCTCTCGGATCTGGCGCAGGAACTGCTGGATTGGGGCTGCTTGCAGGTCAGTTTGAAGCTGAATCGGCTGTCGGGCAGGGCGCCCGGATGGACGCCCCTCCCGGCGCGCTTACAGTGCGCGTAATTTATGTACTCCGGAGACGCCGGTGAGCCCATCCCACTGGTCGCTGCGGCCTTCGCGCCACCCGGCGACCCATTGCTGGCGTTGTTCTTCTTCGCAATGCGGGCAGTTCTCCACGCTGCGACCGGTCACTCCGGCCTGGTAGCCGCGATCAAACGCCCTGGAACTCATGCTGCGCTTCTGTCTTTTCATATATAGATGCCTCCGTGGCGATAACGGCGCCACCGTAGGCTGCGAATACCACAGGATGAAGGCAGCCTGGTGGCGAAGGTTTGCTCTGCAGTTGCGCGGCCGACCGTTGCGAAAGGCAGTGGCTTCACGCCGCGTTCAGTGCCCTTGGGCACACCTCAATAGAAACAAATACGGGGTCCCAAGTCGACCACTTTTTCGTTCTGAATTGTCGAATTGATATAACGGCAAAACCGGATTGTCCGCGACGGGCCGCACCGGCCCGGGGGAGGCCGCTTCAGACATGCCAGATCACCTTCTGGCGGGCGTTGTACCAATCGTCCAGCAGGTGGGAATAGGCCGTTTCAATGGCATCCCGCTTGATTTTCATGGTGGGCGTGAGGAAATCGTTGTGGATATCCCACTCCTCGCCCACCACGGCCAGAAACTGCACACTTTCGTACTCTTCAACCTGTGCATTGACGGATGCCAGCAGTTCCTCGAGTTCGCGAGTGATTTCGGCGCGGAACTCCGCATCCTGCATGTGTGGCCGCAACTCCTCCGACAGCTGGATGAGCGCATGGCAGGCGGGCCGGCCCGGGCCTGAAACGCAGGAGAGTTCAATACGGTGGTGCGCATTCAGCAGGTTTTCGATGGGCACGGGCGCCACATACTTCCCCTTGCTGGTCTTGAACAGCTCTTTCACGCGCCCGGTGATTTTCAGCAGCCCGTCCGGGGAGTATTCACCGCGGTCACCGGTTTTGAAAAAACCGTCTTCCGTATAGCATTCGGCGGTGAGATCAGGCGCCTTGTAGTAGCCGAGCATGTTTCCGGGAGAGCGAATCTGAATCTCGCCATCGTCGCTGATGCGGGTTTCGACGCCTTCCACCGGCACGCCGACATAGCCGGCGCGACGACTCTCGGGTTTGGACATATGCGAGTAGGCGAAGTCTTCACTCATGCCGTAACCTTCAAGGATTTTCAGGCCGAGGCGCTCGTACCACTGGATGAGTTCGGGCGGAATTGGCGCTGAACCGCTGCCCGCGAGTCGCACCTCGCCGAGCCCCAGGCCATCGAGCACCTTGCGGCGGACTACGCGGTTTACCAGCGGGATTTTCAGCAGGCGATCGAGTTTTTTCTCCGGGAATTTCTGGAACACGCCGAGCTGGAATTTCAACCACAGGCGCGGCACGGAGATGAACAGGGTAGGTCGCGCACGGCGCAGGTCTTCGAGAAAGGTGTCCAGGCTATCGGCAAAAAATATCTGGTTGCCAGCGTAGAACGAGCCGCATTCGACCACGGCGCGCTCGAATACGTGAGCCAGCGGCAGATAGGAGAGGATGCGATCCTCGGGGCCAACGCCCATCTCCAGGGCGGTTGCCCTGCCGGGTGCGGAAACGGAGTGGTGCGTATGCATCACACCCTTGGGCTTGCCGGTGCTGCCGGAGGTGTAGCACATCAGTGCGAGTTGGTCTGCGGCGGGCGTGGGATTGTCGGCAATCGGCTCGTGCCGGGCAATAATGTCGTCCCACTTGGGGTAGTCGTTGGGCGGAGCGAGCGGAAAGGCAATTTTCGGCAGCTCCTCGGGTACGCCGGCCTGCATGGCATCCCAGTTATCCAGCTTGCCGACAAACAGCAGCCTGGACTCCGAATGCTCCAGAATATAACCGATGGTATCGGCGTTCAGAGTGGGGTACAGCGCGATAGTGGCGTGGCCGGCCATCCAGATGGCAATCTCGGCCATAATGAAGTGCGCGCAGTTTTTCGACACCATGGCGATGTGGCTGTTGGGTGGCAGATCCAGTGACCGCAAATAGGCTGCCATGCGCCGCGACTGATCAAGTGTTTCGGCCCAGGTGTATTCCACGACTTCGCCGTTGCCGATGGGCTGGGTCATATACACTCGCTCAGGCGTCTTGCGTTCCCATTCGTACACCAGGTCAAGCAGCAGTGTGTCGCTCATTGTGTGGTCCTGTTTTATCGTGTTATCAGAAAGGAATATAGCAGAATCGCCACGCCGGTGGAGCGGGGCGTCTACTCGCTGTCCAGCAGTTCTATCCAGTGTTTTACCGGGATGTCCGCCGCGGTTTGCAAATGCAACTGGCAGCCGACGTTGGCCGTGGCGATGAGCGAGGGATGGTCAACGCCGAGTGCCGAGAGCTTTTTGTCGCGCAGGCGCGCGGCGGCCTGCGGCTGCAATATCGAGTAGGTGCCAGCGGAGCCACAGCACAGATGACTGTCGCGGGTTGCGGCAAGCGTTATGCCAGCGCGCCGTAACATCTGCTCCAGCAATTGCGGAAGCTGCTGTGCATGCGTCAGGGTGCAGGGTGTGTGCAGCGCGACCTTGCCGCGGTTTTTCTCGGGGATGAGGGAGGATAGATCTTCATTGCTCACGACGTCCGCCAGATCCCGCGACAACGCCGAGACCCGTTCAGCCTTCTCCGCGTACAGCGGGTCGCTGGCCAGCAAGCGGCCATAATCGGCGAGCATCGCGCCGCAACCGGAGGCGCTGCTGACGATGGCCTCGACGCCCTGTTCAATGTGCGGCCACCAGGCATCGATATTGCGCCGTATGTCGTCCAGGCCGTCGGCGTGCGCGGCCAGATGGTAATTCAGCGCGCCGCAACAGCCGGCGGACGGCGCCGCGAACAGCGTGATGCCAAGCCGGTTGAGCACCCGTTGCGCCGCGGCGTTGGTGCGCGGCGTTGCCGCACGCTGCACGCACCCGGCGAGCATCAGCATTCTGCGGCTGTGCTGTTGCCCCGGCCGCGCGCCGCTGCTCTGGCGCGGAGGCACCTGGCTGCGCAACTTCGCGGGTAATAGCGGGCGCAGTAACTGCGCACAGCGCAGCGCGGGTTGCAGCAGCCAGTGGCGGGTGAATAGCGTGCGCAGCAGCCAGCGAGCGGCGCGCGAGTCCGCGGGGCGGTGCGCGGCGTCCTCGACCAGTGCACGGCCGATGTCGAGAATCTGTCCATACTCAACGCCGGAGGGACAGGTCGTCTCGCAGCCGCGGCAGGTGAGGCAGCGGTCCAGGTGTGTTCTGGTGGCGCTGCCGGCGGACGCCGATTCCAGCAGTTGCGCGACCAGGTAGATCCGCCCGCGCGGGCTGTCGCGTTCATCGCGAGCGTCCAGGTAGGTGGGGCAGGTCTCAAGACAGAAACCGCAGTGTACACAGGCACTGGCAAGCGCCGCTGCGTGTTGCGCCTGCGGATTGTCCTCCAGTTCGGGGTGCAGCTTAACGTGCATTATCGATGCTCACAGCCAGTGGTACATGCGGCCTGGATTCAGCAGGCCGTGTGGGTCAAAGGCGTGCTTCAGCTTTTGCTGAATGCGCCGCTGTGTCGCGTCCAGCGGAGCGCGCACTGCGCCCGAGCGGTCGCCGCCCCTGAACAGGCAGGCATGCCCCCCGGCTGCACTGGCCTGTGCCTGCAGGGCGGCGGCATCGTTCTCGCCGTGCAGCCAGCGTTGCGCGCCGCCCCAGTCGATCAGCAGCGCATCTGTGGCGCCCAGTGGCGCGGCGCAGTTCATGGACAGACGCCACAGTGGCGACTCGCCGGCAAAAAACGGATGGGTCATTTCCCGCAGGGAGGCCCAGGGCGCCGCGGCGTCGCTGAGCTGTTCGCCGCCCCAGCGAGACGCGGTGCTGCGCACGGCGCTGGCGGCGCCCGACAGGCGCAGGTAGAGCTTGCCCGCAATCCAGCAGGCCCCGCTCAGGGGTGCGGCCTGTGCAGCGGCTTCGAGCATGCGCGCAAGTGCCTCCGCCGCCGGCAACTCATAGGCCAGGGTCACGCTGTACTCGGGCTGCGGCACCACGCGCAGGGTAACTTCGCAGAGCACCCCCAGCGTGCCCAGGGCGCCTGCCTGCAGGCGCGATACATCGTAACCGGCCACATTTTTCATGACCCTACCGCCGAAGCTGAGTAGCTCGGCGTTGCCATTCACCAGTTTCACGCCCAGCGTGCTGTCGCGTGTGGCGCCACGCCAGGGTCGCGCAGGCCCAGACATGTTGCTGGCGAGCGTGCCTCCGAGCGTGGCGTGCCCGCCGAAATCCGGCGGCTCGCTGGGCAGCATCTGGCGCTGTTCCGCCAGTGCCGCTTGCAGCTCTGCCAGCGGCGTGCCGGCACGCGCGGTAATGACCAGTTCGGCGGGTTGATAATCCACAATCCCGCGGTGTGGCGACACATCGAGCGTGTTGGCGTTGCAGTCCCGGCCCAGCATATGGCGCTTGCTGTTCCCGCCGCGGATATACAGCGCCTGTTGTGTTTCCCGTGCCTCCACCAGCGCGGCGATGATCGCCTCGGTGTGGTCCGCATCCGCGGCCGCGCTCTCACACATGCGCGTGCCGCAGCGGTAGCGCGCGATACTCCTGGCAGCGCTTGAGAATGGGAATCCCCTTGCCGGGGTTCAGGTTAAGGCGCGGATCAAAGGCGTGTTTGATTTCCTCAAACTGCGCCAGCTCTGCCGGGCTGAACTGGCTGGGCATTTTGCGCAGCTTCTCCACGCCGACGCCGTGCTCGCCGGTAATGCAGCCCCCGGCCGCCACGGAAAGATCCAGAATCCTGCCGCCGAATTCCTCCGCCTTGTGCAGCTCCCGGGGGTTGCCGGCGTCGAACAGGATCAGCGGATGCAAGTTGCCATCCCCGGCGTGGAAAACGTTCGCCACCGGCAGCCCGTACTCCTTTGATAGCGCGCTGATTTCGCCGAGTACCCGTGAAATCTGGCTGCGCGGAATCGTGCCGTCCATGCAGTAATAGTCGGGCGCGAGGCGCCCCACGGCCGGAAACGCCGATTTCCGGCCCTGCCACAGCAGCGCGCGCTCCGCTTCATCGCGCGACACCTGTAACGAGCTTGCCCCCGCGGCGGCCAGTATCGCGCTGAGTTCGCCGATATGCTGTTCGACTTCTTCCGCCGTGCCGTCCACCTCGCACAGCAGAATGGCCTCGGCCTCGCGTGGGTAGCCGGCATGGCAGAAATCCTCGGCCGCGCGAATTGCGAGGCGGTCCATCATTTCCAGGCCGGCCGGGGTAATGCCGGAGGCGATGATGGCGGCAACCGCATCCCCCGCCGCCGCAATGCTGGCGAAGCCCGCCAGCACCACGCGTGCCCTGGGCGGTGTGGGCAGCAGGCGCACGGTGATTTCGGTCACCACGCCGAGCAACCCCTCCGAACCCGTGAGCAGTGCCATGAGGTCGTAGCCCGGGCTGTCGAGCGCCAGCCCGCCGAGGTGCAACGCCTCACCTTCCACGGTGAGTACGGTCATTGCTAACAGGTTGTGCACGGTGAGACCATATTTGAGGCAGTGCACGCCGCCGGAATTGGATGCCACGTTGCCGCCGATGCTGCACGCAATCTGTGAAGAGGGGTCCGGTGCGTAGTAAAGTCCATGCTCCGCTGCCGCCCGGCTAATCGACAGGTTGGCAACGCCCGGCTGCACGCGGGCAAAACGCGCCAGTGGATCCACCTCCAGTATCCGGTCGAGCTTTGTCAGGCTCAGCAGCACGCCTTCAGGATGCGGCATGGCGCCGGCGCAGAGGCCGGTGGCTGCGCCGCGCGGCACTACCGGCACATCGAACGCGTGGCACAGGCGCAAAACCTCCTGAACCTGTGCAGTTGTCTCGGGCAGCGCTACCAGCAGCGGCAACTCGCGGTAGGTTGTCAGCGCGTCACATTCGAAGGGTCGCTGCGACTCGGTATCTTCTATCAACCCCTCTTCGGGGAGGCATTCGCGCAGCGCCGCCGCCAACGCGCTGTGCTGATCTGCGCTCAGCAAGCTGCTGGCGGAACTCATAGATGGATCACCAACTGGCGCCTGCCCGGGGCGCGGCGATGTTCCCAGAGATAGATGCCCTGCCAGGTGCCCAACAGCAGGCGACCCTGCTCAAAGGGAATGCTGAGCTGGGTGGCGGTAAGTGCAGACTTGATGTGCGCGGGCATGTCATCGGGGCCTTCCAGCGTGTGCGTATACAGCGGATCATTCTCGGGAACCAGCCGGTTCAGCCAGTTCTCGAGATCCACGCGCGCGCTGTCGTCATAGTTTTCCTGAATAAGCAGACTGGCCGATGTGTGGCGCAGGAACAGTGTGCACAGTCCCTCTTTTGTGTCGCAGCGCGCAACCACCGGCCGCACCTGTTCGGTGATGGCATGCAGGCCCTGACCGCGAACCTCGATGTCGATTTTTGCTATCACGCGGTGCTCCGCGAAGGAGGAATAGGAGAAGTCCGTTCGACCAGTGATCCTACGTCAACACTAATCACAGATAAAGCGCCACGGCAGCGCGCCACCTGGGCCCGCCCGCCTTATCGACCACGCCCGCAAGCCCACGCAGGCCGTGTTGAACGTCTGACTGGAGCGCTGCATGCGCCGGCGTCGGGAGGAAGTAAGCCCTCTGATCCCTCGCCCAGGACAACTTTGTGGTCTGGGCGGGGTGGTCAGGGGGATAGATGTAGCTCCGGGGTGGAGTCGTCCGGCGATCTGTGGCATAACACGGCCCCGCAATCCAATCATAAGGACGTATAAATGCAGGACTTTAAAGACAAGGTGGCCGTGGTAACGGGCGGTGCGAGTGGTATCGGCCGGTCACTGGTGAAGGAATTGCTCGCCGCCGGCGCGAAAGTGGTTGTCGGCGACGTTGAACAGAGCGCGCTGGACAAAGTGCTGAACGAGTTCAGCAGTGCGGGTGAGGTGATGGGCGTGGTTACCGATGTGTCCAGCCCCGACTCGGTCAACGCGTTGGCCGATGCGGTGTACGAGCGTTTCGGCGCATGCCACCTGCTGTTCAACAACGCCGGCGTGGCCGCGCCGTCCGCCAACGTCTGGGAAACCACGGTGAATGACTGGAAGTGGGTACACGGTGTGAACGTGCACGGTGTGATTCATGGTATCCAGGCCTTCGTGCCGCGCATGCTCGCAGGTGGCGAGGAGGGGCACATTATCAACACCTCGTCCGGCGACGGTGGCATTTCACCCCTGCCTTACCAGTCTGTGTATGCCTCCAGCAAAGCGGCTGTATCGTGCATCAGCGAATGCCTGGCGGCGCAACTGCAAAGCGAGGGCACAAAGCTTGCCGCCTCGGTGTTCTATCCCTCTGGTGGATTGCTCGATACCGGCATCTGGACCACGGACCGCAATCGCCCGAGCGACCTCGCGCGCGAGCGAGCCTACGACCCGGTGCCCACGGTGCAGGATTTCAAGGTCGCCGCCGAGGCCGCCGGCATGCAGCTCGAGTTCCAGGATCTGGATGAACTTGCGCGCTATTGCCTGCAGGGAATTCTCGAGCAGCGCTTCGTCATTATGATACGCGTGGAAGAAGCCGAGGCAACGCTGAGCGAGCGCGCGAAGCGCATCGGCCGCGCGGAGCTGCCGATCGATCTGGCGGAAATTCCCCAGCTCTGATTGTTCGTCCATTGCCCGGCGGCGGGTGTCGCCTGATACAGGCGGCCCCGTTGCAGGATTTTTTCGGTATGATCGGGCCTGCAGCCATGCTCCACCCGGGGCCTGATGATTCGGACTGAGCCGCATGGACACACACGCACTCTGGCGCGAAGCCGCCGCAGATATCCACTGGTATACGCAGCCGGCGGTAGTGCTCGACGACAGCGACCCGCCTTTCTATCGCTGGTACCCCGATGGTGTAACCAATGCCTGTTACAACGCACTGGATGTGCACGTGGAGGCCGGACGCGGCGAGCAGCCGGCGCTGATCTACGACAGCCCGGTTACCGACAGCAAGCGCAGCTATACCTATGCAGAGCTGCTGGAGGCGGTTGCGCTGTGCGCCGGCGTGCTGGCTGAGTCGGGCGTAGGGAAGGGCGACCGGGTACTGATCTACATGCCCATGGTGCCGGAAGCCGTGATAGCGATGCTCGCCTGCGCGCGCATCGGCGCGGTGCACTCGGTGGTGTTTGGCGGTTTCGCCAGCCGCGAACTCGCGGTACGTATCGACGACGCCACGCCGAAGCTGGTGATCGCCGCCACCTGTGGCGTGGAGCCGGGCGGGGTGGTTGCCTATATGCCGCTGCTCGAACAGGCCCTGATACTGGCGCAGCATGCGCCCGAGCGTTGCCTCATTCTCACGCGACCCATGCAGCCCTGTGCACTGGTGCCGGGCCGCGATGTCGACTGGGATGCCGCCATGGCGCAGGCCGCGCCCGCCGAGTGCGTGCCGGTAGCCGCGAATGACCCGCTTTACATCCTTTACACTTCGGGCACCACGGGGCAGCCGAAAGGCGTTGTGCGCGATACCGGTGGCAGCATCGTGGCGCTGAAGTGGAGCATGTCCAATATCTACAATGTAGGCGCGGGGGATGTGTACTGGGCGGCCTCCGATGTGGGCTGGGTGGTGGGACATTCCTACATCGTGTACGGACCGCTGTTTGCCGGCTGCACCAGCGTGCTCTACGAGGGCAAGCCCGTCGGCACGCCAGACCCGGGCGCTTTCTGGCGGGTGATTGCGGAGCACGGGGTGCGGGTGCTGTTTACTGCCCCCACGGCGTTTCGCGCGATCAAGAAGGAAGACCCGCAGGGCGAATTCCTCGAACGGCATGATGTTTCCAGCCTGCGCGCCCTGTTCCTGGCCGGAGAGCGCTGCGATCCGCACACGCTTGAGTGGGCGCAGGATAAACTCGGTGTGCCGGTGATCGATCACTGGTGGCAGACGGAAACCGGATGGCCCATCTGTGCCAACTGCCTCGGCATTGAACAATTGCCCGTGGTGCCAGGCTCGCCGGCGAAGCCGGTACCGGGCTACGATGTGCGGGTTCTCGACGAACGCGGTCGCCCGGTGGCCGCGGGCGACATAGGTTCCCTGGTTATCCGCAACCCTCTGCCTCCCGGCACGTTCACCACGCTGTGGAACGCTCCCGAGCGCTATGTGTCGGCATACTTCGAGAGCTTCGAGGGCTTCTACGCAACGGGTGATGCGGGCTATATCGACGACAACGGCTACGTGTACGTGATGGCGCGCACCGACGATGTGATCAATGTTGCCGGTCACCGCCTTTCCACCGGCGCTATCGAAGAGGTACTGGCAGACGACGATGAAATTGCCGAATGCGCGGTACTCGGGGTTGGCGATCCACTCAAGGGGCAGCTTCCGCTGGGCCTGCTGGTGCTGAATGCCGGTACCGTGCTGTCTCACGAAGAAGCCGCAAAGCGTGCCATCGCGCGCGTGCGCCAGCAAATTGGCCCGGTGGCCGCGTTCAAGCTGTGTGCTGTCGTGCCGCGCCTGCCAAAAACCCGTTCGGGAAAGATCCTGCGCGGGACGCTGCGCCACATTGCCGATGGCGAACCCTGGACAATGCCGGCGACCATCGACGACCCGGCCGCGCTGGACGAGGTTGCCGCGGTACTCACTGAACTCGGTTACCCCCGAACTCCCGAGCCGCGCACCTGAGCGTGGATATCCGCAGCCGGGTGATGAAGGCCCTGCGCTGGAGCGCCAGCGCACGCCTGCTCGGCCAGGCGATCTCCTGGGTGATTACCCTCCTGGTCATTCGGTTGCTGTCGCCTGTCGACTACGGCCTGATGGCAATGGGCGTGGTGCTGGTGTCCTTTGCATTTCTGGTGAATACCGTGGGCCTGGACGCGGTGCTGGTGCAGAGCAGGGATCTGCCGAGATCCGTCACGCGACAGATCTTCGGCGTTATTGTGCTGGCCAACCTGGGATGGTTCGCACTGCTGTTTCTGGGTGCGGACGCCGCCGCCGGCTTCTACGGGGAACCCGGCCTCGCGCCTATACTGCAGGTGCTGGCCCTGCAGTTTCCGTTGCTGATTTTCGAGACGCTGCCGCTTGCGCGTCTCGAGCGGGAAATCAGTTTCGCCGGGCGCTCGGTGGTGGATCTGGTCACTCTGGTCATCGGCAGCCTCACGACCCTGAGCCTGGCGATGCTGGGTTACGGCGTCTGGGCGCTGGTGTGGGGCATGCTGGCCAATACCACCACGCGCGTCATCGGCTTCAATCTGATCTGCCCCTGCCAGGTGTGGCCCAGTTTCAATTTCGGTGGCATGCGCAGACATTTCGCCTTCGGTGGTTTTGTGGTGAGTGACCGCAGCCTGTGGTACGTGTTCAGCGAATCGGACAAGTTCATCGGCGGCAAGCTGCTCGGCAACCAGGCGCTCGGCTACTACGCCGTGGCCAGCCAGATCGCCTCCCTGCCGATACAGAAAATCACCGGTTTGCTGAACGCCATCGCCTTCCCGGCGTTTTCCCATGCGCATTCCCACAGCAGCCTGGAGAAAGTGCGCGAATACCTGCTGACATCCACGCGCATGCTTGGCATTGCCGCGTTTCCGGTGTTTTTCGGCATGGCAGCCACCGCCGATTCAATTGTCGCGGTGTTGCTGGGCGAAAAGTGGCTGCCTGCCGCGCCGTTGCTGCAACTGCTGGCGCTGGCGATGCCCCTGCGACTGCTCGGCAACGTCTTTCCGCCACTGCTGTGGGGGATGGGCAGGCCGCGCATCAGCGCGAGCAATTACCTGCTGGCTGCGCTGCTGATGCCCCTGGCGTTCTATGTTGGCGCGCGCTGGGGCATGCTCGGCCTGGCCATGGCCTGGCTCGGCATGTATCCGCTGGTGTTTGTTGTCACCGCGTGGCGCAGCTGTCGTCAGGTGGAGATAGGGCTCGCAACCTACGCCTCCGCATTGCTGCGCCCGCTGATCGCTGCGCTGGGTATGCTGGTACTGGTTATGCAGCTGGCACCCTGGCTGCCGGGCGCGTCCGGTGGCTGGCTGCACCTGGGAGCGCAGATTTTGCTGGGGGTAGCGGTATATGGCGCCGGGATGCTGATAATCGACCGTCGGGGGCTGGCCGAAACCCTCTATCTGATACGTTCCTGAGCGTCGTCGAAGGCTTGATAACTAACACCTATTAGTCTATAGTCCACCGAAATGCGGCCAATCTGGAGACCCATTATGAGCCAATGCCCGTTCGCCAATTTCCCCAACATGATCGATCCGGAAACCTATGCCGAAGGCATGCCCTACGATGTGCTGCGTGAGATCAGGGAATCCGGCCCCATTCACTACATGGACGATTCCTATCAGGGCGTACCTTACTGGCTGGTGACGGGGCGCGATGAAATCGACTTTATCTCCAAGCGCCCGGAGCTGTTTTCCAGCGAAGCAGGCACCGCGCTGGCAGAGGAATACGACCCCGAGGAGATCGAGAACATCCACAGCCAGATGATTATCAATATGGATCCCCCGCGGCAGCTCAAATACCGCAAGATCGTGCGCGCGGCATTTACCCCGGGTGCCGTGGGTTCCTATGAAGAGCGCTTTCGCCAGCACGCCAGGAACATTGTGGATCGCGTGGCCTCGCGCGGCGAGTGCGAGTTTGTCGAAGAAGTGGCGGCGGAACTCCCCCTGCTGGCGATTCTGGAGCTTTGCGGTGTGCCGGCTGAAGATCGCAAGGACTTCTTCGAGTGGACCAACGCCATGATGTTCAATCAGGATTCGGAAATGGCGGCGGATCGGGATGTCGCTGAAATGGCCTCGGTGCATGTTATCAACTACGCCATGAAGCTGGCCGAAATGCACAAGGAAAACCCCGAAGAGAACATTGTTGGCGCATTGCTGCGCGGACATGGCGGCGTGGACGGGCTCACGGATGATGAGTTCGTGTGGTTCTTTCTGCTACTGATTGCAGCCGGCAACGAATCGACCCGCACGATCACCAGCCACGGCATGCGCCTGCTGATGGAAAACCCCGATCAACTCCAGTACCTGGTGGACAACCCGGACAAGATCGCCGGCGCCACCGAGGAAATGATCCGCTACAACACCGCGTTTATCATGATGCGCCGACAGTGCATGGAAGATACCGAGGTGGGTGGCAAGATGATCAAGAAGGGCGACAAGATCATTCTGCATTACCACACGGTGAATCACGACGAATCGATCTTCGGTGATGACGCCATGAAGTTCGACGTCACGCGCCCCGAGCGCATGCCAAACCTGTACAACGAACACCGCGCATTCGGCGTCGGCCAGCACTTCTGTCTGGGCACGCACCTCGCGCGTCTCGAGGTGAAGGTTATGTTCGAGGAGATCATCCCGCGCATGCGCAACCCGAGACTGGTGGAAGAGATTCGCTATACGCGCTCAAACCTGGTGAACGGCATCAAGAGCATGCGCATCACCTTTGATCCGGAAGTGAAGAAGACAGAAAAAGCCGCCTGAGACGGCGCAGCGCGCGCAAAGCAGCGCGCGCAAAAAAGCCCCGGCAGCCTGAACTGCCGGGGCTTTTTTTATGGCGGCTCAGCTTGCCGCCTGCTCTTTCTCAAACTCCGCAATCGCTTCTTCCACCGGGCCCAGCATCGAGGCGGCCCTCGGGTAGCCGGCGTACTGGGCGATGAATAGCAGGAACTCGCGCGCCTCGGCAGGGTTGATCTCGCCCCGCTTGAGGGATGCCTTGACCTGGATCTTGAAGGTCATCGGCTCGCCTTTCTCGGCGATGATGCCCAGCAACAGGATGCGCTTGTCGCGCATGGACAGTGTCTCGCGCGTCCACAACTCGGCAAACAGCTGTTTCAGCATGATGTCCGTGAAGGCGTAGCCCTCGGGCGGCACAACGACATCGCCCGCGTATACGTCCTTGATTTTTTCTTCGCCCAGTGCGCGGCGTTCTGCATCATTCATAGTGGAGATTCCCGGTTTCAGTCCAGCGTGCCAAACAGTTTGTCATACAGCAGGGTGATGGTCGCGTAGTTACCCTTGTGCATGTTCTCGTGGTGTACATGGTGCTTTGCGGTAATCCAGCTCAGGGTTTTGAACGGGAAGTAGGGCAGATTCACATAGGTGTGATTGATCTGATTGAGCTGGTAATACAGCACAAACGTGGTGACGATCGTAATGATGTTGAACGGACCCATAATGACGGACAGCGCGACAACGGTCGCCATGAAACCACCGAGACCGACGAAGGTTTCCTTGGGGTGCACGTAGTGAGCGTCGAGGTACGTGGGGCTGCGGGCCTGGTGATGTACCGCGTGCACCTGGCGCATGGAACCGTTGCCGTGGAACCAGAAACGGTGGGCGAGGTAGTAAAAGAAGTCATACACCATCAGGATGACGACCATGTCCAGCAGGATCTTCCACCACGCCGACAACTCAAACGTGATGCAAAAAGGCAACAGCAGCAGGAAGAAAGTGACGTTGCAATACAGGCCCACGCGCTGGCTTGAGCGGATCATGGGCGGGTATTTTTCTTTCTTCCACTTGAGCTTGTCCTCGTCGCGGTTGATGCGCCGCATCTCCGCCAGGGCAGGGTGCTTGAAAATAAGCCATTTACCCGCTTTCGTGATGGCCGCGATGAGCGCCAGTGCAGCGAGGGAGGCCACGATATTGTAATTGGCCCACAGCGCGCTTAAAAATTCATTGGTCATACTTTCTACCTCAATTACTGAGACGGGTTTAACAGGAGTCGGGCAAGTGTCTGGCTGGCATCTTCTCCCAGCTGCTTCTTTAACTGCTCTGCAAGTTGATGAATGTCTTTGTCATTGCCGTGTTCAAATACACCGCGCTCGAGATGCAGCCCGTGGTACAGCGAGAGCAGGGTTGAGCGCAGCCTGACCAGCGCTGCCTTGCCGATGATTGCGCTGAATTCCGCCTCGAGCTCGCCCACGCTGGCAACCGAATCGGCGATCAGTTTCTCGCCCAGTGCGGTGAAGTGCAGCAGCACCTGGCGGGCATCTGTCGTATCGGTTTCCCGTACCAGATAGCCCAGCGCCTCAAGTTCCGTGGCGATGGCGCTGATTGCCTGCTTGCTCACATCCTGGATCGCCGCCATCTGTTGTATGCGGCCGCCTCCCGGTCCGATCAGTGTGAGCACCTGTCCGTGGGAAAGCTTGAGGTGCGGATGTCCGCGCTCGCGGGTGAGTTGCATCAGCCGGTGTAGCGTGTAATCCGATAGTCGCGGCAACAGACCGCCCATACCGGCGTAAAGCAGCCGCGGTTCATCGCCGGCCTGGAGCCCGAGTGAGAGTTTGTGGTAGATCTTTCCGAGGCTGCGGGCGGCGTCTTCTGCCGCAGCCGGCCCTGCCAGCAGGGTGAATTGCGCGTCCAGCTTGCGCAGGATGCGCACCCCATCGCGGCGAAGCTGGCGTCCTCGCGGGCTGAGCACCAGTTGCTTGGCGCGACCGTCCGCGGGGTCGACTTCGCTGATTACATAGCCGGCCTGTTCCAGTTGGCGCACTGTCTGGTTGCAAGCCTGGCGCGAGATGCCCAGCACTTCTGCCAGTTCGGAAAGCCGCCGTCCGTGGTAGCCGATCAGCGTGATATAGGGGGCGAAACCGAGGCGCAGCTCGCTGTGGCCGCACTCCTGCATCAGGGTGTTCATCATGCGCAATTGCAGATAGCGCGCTATGCCGATGAGGTGGCGCGAGAGGTTGTCGCGGTAGTCGTCCCACGGGGACGCAGTACGCTTCATGGGTTGCTGGGAGCTACTCATGGGCAAATAGTAAAGGCAGGTTGACGAATAGTCAATGATAGTTGACATATTGTTTCAGGGCCGTCTACACTGCCGGCCTATATAAAAAAGTGGGCCGCAGGCCCGAGAGCGAGAAATAGCAACAATAATTCACGGGTAGCGAGAATGAGTGCCAAGCGCAATATCGGTTTTGTGGGTCTGGGGGATATCGGCCGGCCCATGGCGAAACACCTGGTGTGTGACGCCTTTGAGGTCTTTGTGTTCGATCTGGTGCAGGCCGCGCTGGATGAACTGGTCGCGGCGGGGGCCACCGCCTGCGGCTCGATTGCGGAGCTCGCCGGGCAGTGTGACTGTATCGGCATCTGTGTGCGCGATGATGCGCAGGTAGAGAGCATTCTGCTGGGAGAGGAGGGTTTGCTGGCCAACGCGCGCAGTGGTGCGACGATCCTCATACACAGCACGGTGACCCAGGCGAACCTGTTGCAATGGGCTGCCCTGGCGCGCGAGGCGGGCCTCAGGTTGCTGGATGCACCGATGACCGGAGGCGCCGGCAAGGCCGAGGAGGGAACACTCTGCTACATGGTGGGGGGCGAGGCAGCGGATGTGGTGAGCATCTCTCCGGTGTTGCAGACTTCATCAGAGAAAATTGTACACGCGGGCCCGCTCGGTGCCGGCATTGCGCTCAAGCTCTGCAACAACTATATCCAGTACACGGAGTTCGTTGCCCTCGCGGAGGCGGCGCGGCTGGCGGATGCCTGTGGCCTGTCGCTGGAAGTGATACGCGAAGTGGGGCTGGCCAACGGCGTCGTCAATTCCCAGATGCACCAGTTTGTCAGCAATCGCAATGCGCTGGCGCCGGGTTGCACGGATGAGCAGATGATGGAGTTCTTCGGCGGATTCGGCACGCTCGCGCGCAAGGATCTGGAGTGTGCCCTTGAAACCGCGGCCAGGATGGGCGTGGTAATGCCTACCGCGGAGTTCATCCGCGACCGTATAGAAGATGTATTCCTCGCGCGCGATGAATCGCGCCCCCCGGCACAATAAGGAGCCAATGATGAACCCGGAAACACGCCTTTTTATTGATGGCGAACTGGTGGCGGCCGCCTCCGGCAAAACCTATCCCAATATCAGCCCGGCAACGGAAGCCGTGATCGGCGAGGCGGCGGATGCCGGCCCCGAGGATATGGAGCGCGCCATCGCGGCCGCCAGACGCGCCTTCGATGAGACCGACTGGGCAACCAATCACAGTTTCAGGCTGCACTGCCTGACGCAACTGCGCGACGGCCTGCGCAGTGTGGAACAGGAATTCAAGGAACAGATTGCGGCGGAAACCGGCGCACCGCTGGCCATCTGCGGCGACATGGGCCCCCAGTGTTCCCTGCCAATCGGCTTTATCGATTACACCCTGGAGGAGCTCCCCGGGTTCCAGTGGAGCAGGGATGCGGGTCTGTCGGAGAAAATGGGTATCAAGAGCCGGCGTCTGGTGGAGAAGGAGGCGATAGGCGTGGTGGCCTGTGTCACACCCTGGAACGTGCCGCTGCAAATCAACCTCGCCAAGTGCATTCCGGCCCTCGCCGCAGGCTGTACCGTGGTGTTGAAGGCCGCCCCGGATACGCCCTGGTCGGCCACCATGCTGGGGCGCGTGGTCAAGGAGCACACCGATATTCCCCCCGGCGTGTTCAACGTGATCACCTCGGAAGACCCGCGTACCGTGGGCGATCAACTGGTGGGTGATCCGCGCGTCGATATGGTGTCGTTTACCGGCTCTACCGCCGTGGGCAAGCACATCATGCAGCGCGCCGCGGACACGGTAAAAAAAGTGTTTCTGGAACTCGGTGGCAAATCGGCCAATATCCTGCTGGACGATGCGAACCTCGACAGCGCACTGCTGAGCTGCCTGGGCGTGTGTTTTCACGCGGGGCAGGGCTGCGCCATCCTCACGCGCCTGCTGGTGCCGCGTTCGCGCATGGCCGAGGTGGAGGAAAAACTGCCCACGTTTTTCGGCTTTATCGATTACGGCGATCCGTCTTCCGAGAGCCAGATCATGGGGCCGTTGATCAACGCGCGTCAGCGCGAGCGCGTTTTGGCCTATATCGAGCAGGGCAAGGCCGAGGGCGCACGTCTGCTCATGGGCGGTGGCGTGCCCGAGCGCCTGGAAAAGGGCTATTACGTGGAGCCGACCATTTTTACCGATGTGACCAACGACATGACAATTGCACGGGAGGAGATCTTCGGGCCGGTGCTGGTGGTGATTCCCTTCGACGATGACGACGATGCCGTGCGTATCGCAAACGATTCCGATTACGGCCTCTCCGGCGGGGTATGGTCTGCCGACGAGGCGCGGGCGCTGGCGGTTGCCAGGCGCATACGCACCGGTACAGTGGCCGTTAACGGCGGCATCTACTACGGCGCGGATGCACCCTTTGGCGGTTACCGGCAAAGTGGTATCGGACGCGAGATGGGTCCGGAAGGCTTTGAGGAGTATCTCGAAACCAAAACGATTGCCATCGCCGTATGAGTATTGAACTCGCAGAACGCGTCTATCTGGTTACCGGCGCATCGCGCGGTTTTGGGCTGGCCATTGCGCGCGCGCTGCTCGACAGCGGCGCCCGGGTCGCGCTGGTCAGCCGCCAGCGCGAGGGTCTCGACGCGGCGCTGGCGGAACTGGATGCCGGCGAACGGGCATTCGCCGTCACTGCGGATATGGGCGTGAAAGCGCAGGTTGAAGAGGCGTTCACCCAGGCGGCAACGCATTTCGGGCGCCTGGATGGCCTGGTAAACAATGCCGGCATGGCGCGCCCCAACCGCATCGAGCACCTCGATGAGCAGGAGGTGCTGACCCAGGTCAACACCAACTTCCTCGGCACGGTGTTCGCCTGCCAGGTGGCGATACCGCTGTTGCGCGGTGGCGACAATCCACGCATCGTGAATATTTCTTCCGCATCGGCGTGGCACTACGATGAGATCGTGCACCTGTCCATCTATGCGGCGACGAAAGCGGCGGTGGAGCGCTTCACACGGGATTTGCGCGTGGAAGTACAGACCGATGGTATCGGCGTGACGTGCGTGCGCCCCGGGGGTGCCTTCACCAGCTTTGCCGACGACTGGGATCCGGAACGTTTCGGCGCCGCCATCGCCGGCTGGAAGGACGTGGGCACCTATATGGATATGGGCATGGATGTGGCCCAGGTGGGCGAGGCGGTGCGCTACAGCCTTGCGCAACCCGCGGGTGTGGCCGTTGACCTGCTGGAAATCCGGCCCAACAAACTGACGCCCAAATCCATCTTCTAGAATCGTCTTCACACTATTTTTCTAACACTATTGTTTTCAAACTACAGGATCAGCAAGCATGCAGAATGTACTCGGCTACGAAGGGAAAAACGTGGTGGTTACCGGCGCGGCCTCGGGAATGGGCGCTGCCGCCGCGCAACTGCTGGTGGATCTGGGCGCGCGGGTGCATGCCCTGGATGTTGCTCCCGTCTCCGTGGCGGTTGAGCAGGCCATCAAGGTGGATATGCAGGATGCCGCTGCGCTCGACGGGGCGATTGAACAACTGCCCGGCGAAGTGCATGCGCTATTCAATTGCGCCGGCGTGCCCAGCCCGCCTTTTGCCGCGGCCGACACCGTGCTGATCAATTTCAGCGGGCTGCGCTATCTCACGGAGGCCTTGTTGCCGCGCATGCAGGAAGGCGCAGCTATCGCCTCCATCGCCTCCACGGCGGGTATGGGCTGGAAGGGCAATCTGGATCGCGTACGCGAATTTCTGGCCCTTGATAACAGGCTTGCCACGGCGGCGAGCTGGCTGCAGGAGCATGCCGCCCAGGTGCCCGATGGTTATGGGTTCTCCAAGCAGTGCATCATTGTGTATACCATGAGCATGGCAAAGGAACTCGCCATCCGCGGCATTCGCATCAACTGTATCTCGCCCTCGCCGACCGAGAGTGGCTTCATGCAGATACTGAAAGGTGAAGGCAAGATACCCGATGATGCGGTAGAGCTGTTCCTCCCGTCCAATGGACGCTATGCCAGCGGAGCCGAGATGGGTCAGCCGCTGGTGCTGCTCAATAGCGCGCTGGCGGGTTTTGTCAGCGGGCAGAATGTGCCGGTGGATTTCGGCTACTGCGCGGAGGTGGTGATGGGCCAGCGCGACGATCTGCTGGGGATCGCGTAGGCAGCGTTCTTTTGCGCCACTCGCGTACAGTGATGAAACTGGAGAGACCGGCATGAAAATACTGATTGTGGGCGGCACCGGCCTGACCGGAGCGCACGCCGCATTGCACCTGCGCTCGCTGGGCCATGCGGTCACCCTCATGTCGCGTTCCGCTCCGCAACTGCCTTCGCTGGCGGATTTCGAGCATATAGCCGCCAACTACATCGAAGACACGCTACCTGCTTCCGCGCTGGAAGGCTTTGAGGCCCTGGTGTTTGCGGCGGGGGCGGATATTCGCCTGCTGCCTCCCGGCGAGGATGAAGCACGCTTTTTCCAGCGCGCGAATGCCGAGGCTATTCCTGCATTTTTTGCGGCGGCCAAATCCGCCGGCATCGGGCGCGCTGTGTATATCGGTACTTACTACCCGCAGGTAGCTCCGGACAAAATCGCCAGCAGCGCCTATGTCGGCTCGCGCCATCTGGCGGATACCGCGGTGCGCGCGCTCAACAGTTCGACATTCAATGTGTGCAGCCTGAACGCGCCGTTTATTCTGGGCAGTTTGCCCGGCCTGGCGCTGCCGCATCTCGAGGCGCTGGTGCACTATGCCTGCGGCAGGCTGGAGGGAGTACCGCTGGTGGCGCCAGAGGGCGGCGTCAACCACATCAGCAGTCGTTCCATGTCCGAGGCGATAGCGGGCGCGCTGACGCACGGGCGGGGAGGGCACGGCTATCTGGTGGGTGACGAGAACCTGAGCTGGAAAGAGTATCTTGAACGCTTCTTCGCCGCGGCGGGTAACCCGCGGGACCTTCCGGTTTCCGCGGAGGAGCATCCGCTGTTTCCCGATATCATCATGTATGCGGGACGCAACGCCACGATCAGCTATGAGCCCGAGAACGGAGAGCTGGGTTACAGTCGCCACCAGATCACCGCAACCATCGCAGAGGTAGTAGAAGCGTATCGCTAAATGCCGCGAACCTCACCGAAGGAGCATTCAAGCATGAGCAATCTGACTAACGAACAGTTGAGAGCTGCCGCCGACAAATTGATTGCCGCGCATGGCGAGGCGTCGCGCAGCAACGACTGGACGTTTTTCGTCGATGAGATCTATGCGCGAGATTGTGTGTATACCTGCGAATATGCCGGCGTAATGGAAGTCACGGCGCGTGGTATCGATGAGATCAAGGCCACGCACTACGGCCGCGATATGGCGGTTGGTTGGGAGGGCTGGACCTTCCCCTACATGGGCGTGTACACAGGCAGCGACAATCAGCTTATCACCCACTGGATGAACAGGGGCCCGGGGAAGCGCGAGGATGGGCGCTTCTTCGAGACACCGGGGCTGTCGTTTATCACCCTCGACGCCGATGCCAGAATCTGCCGCCAGTTCGATCTGTTCGACCTGGCCCACCAGATGAAGCTGTGCGACGAGTTGGAGGACGCCGGGTTGCTCTCGCCCCAGTTAAAGGAACAGTGGGTGCTGCCCATGAAGGAAAAGCTGGAAGCCCAGCTCGCGCGCAACCGTTAAGGCGCGGCGCGCGGGCCCGGCTCTTGCTGCTCAGTCGTCGCTGTGATGCGCAATGGGCTTTTCGGTGAACAGGTAGTCTTTCAGCTCCTCGTCCATTTTCGGATCGCGCCGGCGAATCCATTCCAGCACCATGGCAGCGTGCTCTTTTTCTTCGTCCCGATTGTGTTCAAGAATAGCCTTCAGCTCCTTGTCCTTGCAGGCGTCCACGCGCTGGTTGTACCAGTCCACGGCTTCCAGTTCTTCCATTAAAGAGGTGATGGCCCGGTGCATGTCGCGTGTGTCGTCGCTGAGTTCTTCTATGGGCTCGTGGTAGCCTTCGTTGGCCATGCTGTGTTTCCTCCGACAGTGATCAGGAGCGCGTGGGATGTGCCCGCTTCGTGCGAAAGCACAGTGCTTCGCGCGCTTGCGTATAGTAAGCGGCAACGTGGTAGCCGGCAAGGCGCGAGTGAGTGGTGCAGCCCGCCGTTTCGGGCGCGAGCGCTCGCCGATGACGATTGCGCCGACATGCGGAGTGGGTTAAAAAGTCTCGCTGAATGCATAATCTTCGCTTTTTCGAGAGCATGGCCGCCATGTATAACTGGAATTATCTGGATTACTTCCCGCTGCCGGTTGTGTTTTTCGGTACCACGATATTCATAGTGCTCGCCGCCGAGGCGGGCAACCGGCTCGGATTGCGCCACGCCGACCGGCTGGTGGCGGGTGAATCCGCGCATCTCGGTCCTGCGGTTGCGTCCACTCTCGGCCTGCTTGCGTTCATGCTCGCTTTTACCTTCGGCGCGGGCACAGAGCGCTTGCAATCGAAACGTGATCTGGTGCTGCAGGAAAGCAATGCCATCGGTACCGCCGTGCTGCGCGCTGAGCTATTGCCCGAACCTTATCGCAGCAATGCGCAGCGGCTGTTTGCAGACTACGTAGACATACTCATAGAAACCACCGAGGAACGCCATGTACCCGGTTTTGTATCGGGGGGCGAAGAGTATGCCGAGTCGATACGGGCTGGACTGGCGGTTGCACGCGACTTGCACGGCACACTCTGGGCTCAAGCAGTAACGGTGGCCACCGAAGCGCCGGCCCCTGTGAACAGCCTCTATCTGGCCGCGTTGAACGAAGTGTTCGATATACTGCAGATGCGCGTAACCGTGGGCATGCAATACCGGATGCCTGAAGTGTTCTGGCTTGTGCTCTATGTGCTCGCGTTCCTGGCGCTCGCGCTTTCGGGTTATGAATCCGGTCTCAGCCGCAGCCGCCGCCAACATGCCATGTGGGCCGTTGCGCTGGCATTCGCTTCGGTCATGACACTGGTGATGGCCCTCGACAGGCCCCAAACCTCCGCGGTGCGCCAGTTCCCGCTGCTGGATTTACAGGCGGAACTGCGCGCCATTTTGGAACAACGCTGAGTGTGTGAGACACACCATTCCGCCACTTTGGGTTTGCATCGTTGTAGCAGGTGCTAACCCACGTACTCACCCGTGTATTGCGAGCACGGAGCGCAGGCAGGAGGCGCAAGATTTGGCTTGTCTCCGCTACAGACCTTGTGTAAATGGCCCGCCCTCCAGGATTCGAACCTGGGGCCTTCCCCTTAGGAGGGGGATGCTCTATCCGGCTGAGCTAAGGGCGGTAGTTCGTGCGGGTGCATTATTCCGCGCCGGGTACCTCAGTTCAAGGCTATTCCACCCGTTCCTGCTCTGCAAATGTTAGGTGTCGCCGCCGCCTTTTTTGCCTCTCAGCGTGAACTTGTCAATTTGGTCACATAAATAATGCTTCCGCCGCGACGATCGTGGGGGCACCATCGCGGCCTGTATTCACGCATGTCTGTTCAAGGCAGCTCCATGGCATCGCCCACACGCGGCAAAACACGTTTCAGGATCGGGTTCAGCCTGCTGCTGATCGTGCAAATGCTGTTGTGGTCCACCGCCTGGAACGCACCGGCTTCCCACGAGAGTCATTTCGAACAGCTGGGAGATCGCTCCCCGCCATTTCTGCCGGGCACTGGCGACAAGCCGTCGGGGGATACCCCTCTTGCCAGTGGCGAAAACCACCCATGCATTGTGCTGGCGTTCGCCCTCGTGGTGGCGGCAGGCCCCCGCCCGGGCGCTACTCAGCGTATCCGGACGGCCAGCTACCCGGTACTGCCCCAGGCGCCTCCCGCGCTCACCTGATCTCCCTAACCGCACGTTGAGTTATTGACTGGCCCAGGCCAGCCAATGACTGCGCGTGCCAACTGGAATTCAAGTGAGACACCGACAATGCACCATCGCAATCTTTACCAGTGTGTGACAGCGGCCACCGGGTGCCCGCGCCTGACAGAAGGAACAGCCAGCGAGTATCCGGGATTGATTACAGCGGGGCCATGCGCATGAAAGTCATTGATTTCATGGGCTCGCGCAAGCTGGCCCTGGCCGTATCCCTGCTGTTGATACTAATTTCGATCGCCTCATTCTTTACGCGACAACTCAACTGGGGGCTGGATTTCACAGGCGGCACCCTGGTGGAAGTGCACTACAGCGACACCGCCGACCTCACTCACATTCGCCGGCAGCTCGCCGGCAGCGGCTTCGACGGCGCTGTCGTCGTCGCCTTTGGCACCGACCGCGATGTGATGATTCGCCTGCCCCAGGGCGCCTCGGAGGCCGATGGGCCTGCATTGCTTAAACTGTTGCAACAGAATGTTGCCGGCAGCGTGGAGTTGCGCCGCACGGAATTCGTCGGCCCGCAGGTGGGCGATGAGCTGCGCGAGCAGGGCGGCCTGGCGATGCTGCTGGCCGCCGGGTTGATCATGCTCTACATATCGTTCCGCTTTCAATCCAGGTTCGCCGTGGCCGCGCTCATCGCTCTGTTGCATGATGTGGTTATCACCCTCGGCGTTTTCTCAGTCACCGGGCTGGAGTTCAACCTCACGGTACTCGCCGCTGTGCTGGCGGTTATCGGCTATTCGATCAATGACACCATCGTGGTGTATGACCGCATCCGCGAGAATTTCCGCAAGTTGCGCGATACTGCGGTTATCACGACCATCAACACCTCCCTGTCGGAGACCCTCGGCCGTACGCTGGTAACATCATTCACCACCTTGCTGGTGCTGGTGTCACTGGCACTTTTCGGCGGCGACATGATCTACGGCTTTGCCGTGGCGTTGCTTGCCGGCATAGTGGTTGGCACCTATTCCTCGGTGTATGTGGCCTCCAGCCTCCTGCTGTTGCTGGGGGTAACCCGGCAGGATCTGCTCATGCCGCTTAAAGAAGGTGTCGATCAGGAAGACCAGATGCCCTGACACGCCCAGGTGACGGCGATGGCATTACAGGGCTATTTAATCAGTTCGTACTCCGCGAACACCGGTTGCTGCATGTCTTTCAGGTAACGCGTGGGCTTCCAGGGATAGAGGTTGGGCTTGCCGCTCTTGTCGAAATACCAGCTGTCGCAGCCGCCGGTCCACCACACCGTGTCGGTAATAGCTGTCGACATGGCTTCGTTGTAGCGGTTAAAAGCCTCTTGCTTCGCCGCGATGGCCGCGAGCCCATCCTCGCGCATGCGCTCGAGCATGGCGATGATGTAGTCGATTTGACATTCGCTGATGGTGATCAGTGACAGATTGCCTATCGGCCCGGTCGGTCCCTCGATCATCCAGAAGTTGGGGAAGCCGGGCATCGCCACTGCACGGTGCGCGCGGGGCGAGCCATCCCAGGCCGTGCCCAGTTCAACACCGTTTTCGCCGACTACGCGAGTGGGCAATATGAACGCGGTGGGGTCGAAGCCGGTTGCCAGCACCAGCACGTCCAGCTCGTGCAGTTCGCCGTCCGCCGTGCGCACCCCACCGGGTTCGATGCCGGAAATATGCTCGGTGATCAAATGCGCGTTCGCGCGGCTGATGGCCGGGTAGAAATCCGAACAGAAAATCAGCCGCTTGCAGGCGGCCTGGTAATCCGGTGTGAGTTTTCTGCGCAGTGCCTCGTCGGTCACGCTGCGCTCAAGGTGGCGTCGGCAGAGCCAGCTTATCCAGCGCTGCATCAGTCTGTTGCCCACGGTACCGGCACTGAAGGTGCGCAGCAGTAGCTGGAAGTAGTAGTGGTAGGCCAGGCGCTGCAGTACCGGAAAGCGTGCGAGGAGACGGTTCCAGCGGCCGGAATAGGCTTTTTGCGGCAGCGGCGACATCCACTGGGGCGTGCGCTGGAAAACGCGCATCTCGCCGGCTTGTGCAGTAACAGCCCCCACAATCTGGCTGGCAGTGGAACCGGTGCCGATCACGCCGACACGCTTGCCTTGTAAATCCACACTGTGATCCCAGAGCGCGGAATGGAAACTCGCACCGGCGAAAGTTTCAAGCCCGTCGATGGCGGGGTAGGCCGGTTTGTGCAGAATGCCGGTGGCGGAGACCACCACATCGAACAGTTCTTCAGCACCTGTGTCGGTACGCAATCGCCATTGCGGAAAGTCGTATCGTAGTTCGGTCACAGCCGCGTTGAAGCGTGTTTTCTCGAGTACGCCAAAGTCGCGAGCCACGCTCTCGAAATAGGCCTGGATGTCCGGGCCGTAGGAATAACGGTGCGACCAGTCGGCTTTCAGCGCGAAACTGAAGCAGTACCAGCGCGACGGTATATCGCAGGAGAGGCCGGGATAGCTGTTTTCCCGCCAGGTGCCGCCCACGCGGTCGGCCTTTTCGAACAGGGTGATGTCGCTATAGCCGGCCTGCTCCAGCTTTACCGCGGCGGCAATGCCCGACATGCCCGCGCCGATGATCGCGATGCGTGGCTGGTGACCCCTGGCGGCCCAGCCGGAGCGGTGCATGTCTGAGGATTCTCCCATTCGCTTGCGTACTATTTTCCAATTCCGGTCATTGTTATTGCTGCCTGTGTCGCCCGCTCTGTGCCGGGCTCAGGGTAGCGTCTCGCGCGCCGGCTCGCCAGCGCCCGCCAGTGCAGATTGATCCGGATCAAGAAAGGCTGATGTGCGATTTTTTACTCTTGAAATGGATTTTGCTCACCCCCATTTAACCCGGCAGAGACAGCCCAACAACCCAGAAGGAGGTGTGAAATGTCTTTACTACCGCGAAGCAATCTGTTCGACATGGATCGCTTTTTCAATGATTCCTGGCCGCAGGCGGCGAGGGCGGATACGTCGACGTTTTTTGCACCGCGCGTGGATATTCGCGAGGCAAATGAACACTATGAAATCACCGCCGAACTTCCCGGCATAGCCCGTGAAGACATTCAGGTGCATGTGAAAGACGGCATACTGACGCTGGAAGCGGAATCCACCCAGGAAAGTAAGCAGGAAGACAACGGCAGGGTGATTCGCCAGGAGCGGCGCTACGGCAAGTTCATGCGCAGCTTCAATCTTGGCGCAGACGTGCAGGAGTCGGATATTCAGGCCACTTTCAAAGACGGCGTATTGACGCTAAAGGCGCCGAAAGCCGTTGAGAAGGAGCCGGAGCGGCGTCGCATCGAAGTGTCCTGAGTCTGCAGGGCCTAGCTGATGAGCATGGCCCGGATGACCTTGTGCAGCAGGCGTTTCTGCCGCGCGATGTTGTCCGGGTCCTGCAGGTTGCCATCGGCGAGGGTGGCGAAAGCGCGCTGTGACATAAAATAGCCCGTGGTGAGGTTAAACATGGCGATCAGGTTGATCGCCAGCATTTCGCGCTGTTCTGTTTCCAGCCCCGCGTTGCCTGTCGAGCCAAGGTTTTGCAGGCTTTGCATGCCCTGTGCGAAGAGCTTTTCCAGCCAGCCGGCCACAAGCCTGTTGCCCACCGAGTTGGCGTCCCCCTGCATCGCCTGTTGAAACAGCGCTGCCATTTGTGGGTGCGCAAGTAGCAGGTCGGTCATCACCGAGGGCAGGTCGGTGTAGTCGCGCAGGTGGGCCGCACGGCCAATGTGCTGCTCCATCGCTTCAGCCATCGGATTGAGAGCCCGGTACAAAACCGCTTCGTACAGCCCCTGCTTGCCGGTGAAGTGATTGTACAGCCCGGGTTCGGTCAGCCTCGCGCCCTGGGCAATCTGCCGCAGGCTGGTGCCTTCATAACCGTATCTCGCGAACAGATCCTCTGCCACGTCCAGAATCCGCTGCGCGGTTCGTTCACCCTTGGTGAGCCTGGTGGCTGAGACTGTGGCGTGCGGCATTAAATGATCAACCGATTGCTAAAAAACGGTCAGAAAATAGCATGCGGACCTCGATATATCGACCTCAGGCCGATTATACTGCCTAAATATTAATACACGATAATTTATTGGGCGCAAAAAATGACATTTGCAGTCGAAAAACTGGTTAATGAAGACGCCTCACTCATCAGCCGGCGCTGCTGGTCGGACGCGGGCGTGTACGAGCTGGAAAAGCGCGCGATATTCGGCAGGGCCTGGCTGTTCCTGGGGCATGAGAGCCAGATCCGCGCGCCCGGTGACTTCGTTCAGGCCTATATGTGCGAAACACCGATTATTCTGTCGCGCGGTGAAGACGGGGCAATTTACGCCAATATCAATAGCTGCACACACCGGGGGCTGCCGGTATGCCGGGCAGACCACGGCAATACGCGACGCTTCGTATGCCCCTATCACAACTGGTCCTACGGCGTGGACGGCAGCCTGAAGACGATTCCGCAGGCAAGCCAGGTGCGCAACCAACCCGATAAATCGGTGCTTGGCCTGAAGCGTGTGCCCAGGGTCGAGAGCTGGCGCGGACTGATTTTCGGCAGTTTCAACGCGGATATCGAATCCCTCGAAGACTACCTCGGCGACATGCGCTTTTATCTCGATGCCTTCCTGCAGCGCTTTCCGGCGGGCATCGAATTTCTCGGCGCGCCGCATCGCTGGATTATCAATGCCAACTGGAAGCTCCCGGTGGAGAATCAGTTGGGAGATGTGAATCATGGCGCGTTTTTGCACAGCGCGATCATCCCGCGCGAGGCGCAGTCGGTGATCGAGGCGCTCGGCTACAGCGTGGTACCCACGCCCGGCCACGGCGCCACTTTCCGCCTCATGCCCGAGGACAGTCCGTGGGAAGACGTGGCCTGGGGCATGGAGGGCATGGGCGCCATTTTTGGCGGCGCCGAGGTCCGGGAGTATCTCGCCGAGGTGCAGGCGCGGGCCGCGGAGCGCGTTGGCGAACTGCGCGCGCGCATGAAAGGTCTCACCTACGGTGTGTACCCCAATTTGTCGTTTCTCTGGTCGAATACTTCCTTCAAGGTGTCGCATCCACGCGGCCCGGGCAAAGTGGAATACTGGTCCTGGGCGGTGGTGCCGGCCGATGCGCCGGACGCCATCAAGCAGGCGTTGCGCACCAACTACAGCTCGTTCTTTGGCCCGGCGGGCATTCTCGAGCAGGAAGATTCCGAGGTGTGGACCCAGCAGTTCATCGGCAGTGACATCGATTTCGCCGACGACAGGCCTTTCTTCTATGGCCTGGGCCTCGGTGAGGAGGCGCTGCATCCCGCTATGCCGGGGCTGGTCAGCGTGACTGCCAATGAGTTCTATGCGCGCCAGTTCTTTTGCCGCTGGCGCGATGATCTTCGGCTTGTGGAGGCCACAGCATGAGTGAGCAGGCGCTGGAGACGAGCGTTGAGGAGCAGCGCGCACTGGAGCGTTTTTATTTCCACGAGGCGCGTCTGCTGGACAACCGCCAGTATCAGCAGTGGCTGGCACTGGTGAGTGAATCGGTGCGCTATGTAATGCCCGCCAGAAATAACGTGCAGGTGGACAATCGCCAGCGTGGGCAGGAAGCGATGCTGGCGGTTTCCCGCGAACTCGAGGGCGCGGGGGGTCTGGGCAACCCGTTGCGTGACGAACGCTACGTGCACCTGGCACTGCGGGTTGAGCGGGCCTACAAGATGAATTCCTGGTCCGAGAATCCGCCGGCGCGCACGCGCCGCATCGTCGGCAATTTGGAACTCATGCAGCGCAGCACCGATAGCTGGCAGGTGCTCAGCAATTTCCATCTGTATTACGCGCGTCCCGGCTCTGCAAACTGTCTCTACAGCGGCCAGCGTCGTGACAGTCTGCTACCGGTAGACGGTGGCTTTCGCATTCTCGCGCGCGAGGTGATTCTGGATTACGCGGATATCGACAAGCCCACTCTGGGTTTGTTTTTCTGAGTGCCTAGAACAGCGCTTTTCTCGAGTTTGCGTCAGCTGAGGGCTTGCAAATTCAGGATTCGCAGAGCAGGCTAGGGCAGTCCTGTGGGGTGGCGGGCGCCGCTTGAACAGGTGGGGGCGTAAGACTATCGGGGTGCAGTTGCGGTGCGTATGGCGCTGGTAAAAGTTGTGATGGGGCTGCTGCTTGGCAGTGCTTTCAGCGCGGTCGTCGCGCAGGCGATGCCGGCGCCGGTCAACGAAAACCGTGACGATTATCGCGCTGCCATCGAGGCGCTGGAGAAGCGTCGCTGGGATGAGTTCTCCAGCCTGCGTTCGGGTCTCGACGCCTATCCCCTCTCGGTATATCTCGACTATTTCCAGCTCACGCGACAGGTACCGCAGGTGCGGCCGCCAGAGGCCCTGCGCTTTCTTCAGCGCAGTGCCGATTCGCCGCTGCCCAACCGCTTCCTGAGCGTGTATCTCACCACTGCCGGCAGGCAGGAGCGCTGGCGCGATTTCCTCGCGGTGATGCCGCGGGAGCCCAACAGTATTGTCCTCAAGTGCTATTACTTCCGGGCGCAACTGGCAGCCGGTGAACGCGAACTGGCCTGGGCGGGTGCAAAATCGCTGTGGGTGCACGGCGAGTCGCGGCCGAAGGAGTGCGATCCCCTGTTCGCCGCCTGGCAGGCTGCGGGTGAACTCACGGACGACATTGTCTGGACGCGTTTTCTGGCGGCCTTCGACGCCCGCCAGCGCTCGCTCATGCGTTATGTCGCAAGCAAGAGCAGTGCGCGCCTGAAGCCTGCTGTCGATACGCTGCTGGCTGTGTACGCCAGCCCGGACAGCCTGTCACGCTTGTCGCTATCGCCGCAGGATCCCTACGCCGCGGATATTCTCAGTCATGGTCTGGTGCATCTGTCGCGTTACAATGCGGAGAAGGCATTGGCCCAGTGGCAGGGCTACAACACGCGTTTCACCTTCAACGCGCAGCAGCAGCGCGACGTGGAACACGCCATTGCCCAGCGCCTGCTGTTCGCCCGCAGCGATAGCAGCCGCGAATGGCTGCACGCGGTGCTCGAGCGCCTGCAGGACGACACGCTGGTGGGTATTCGTCTGCGCTGGGCGCTCGCGGAACAGGACTGGGCGGGTTTTGAACGCGCACTGTCGCTATTGTCGAAAGAGGAGCGCCAGGACACCGTCTGGCGTTACTGGTCTTCGGTGGCGCTGGCGCAGCGCGGTGCTACCGATGCCGCGCGCGAGTTGCTCAAGGCGGTTGCCAGGGAGCGCGATTACTACGGCTTTCTCGCCGCGGATAAACTCGGCGAGCCCTACGCCTTTAATCACCGGCCACTGGAGCGTGCAGACACAAGCTCGCTGCGGGAGTTGCCGGCCCTGCAGCGCATTGAAGAGCTGCACTTTCACGAGGAAGCCCTGCTGGCGCAATCGGAGTGGTACAAAGTGCTCTCCGACACCGCGGATACGGCTACCCAGCAGCAACTCGCCCTGCTTGCCTCGGATCAGGGCTGGTATCGCATGGCGATTGATGCCGCCACACGCGCGCAGGCCTGGGATGCGCTGGAGGTTCGTTTCCCCACGCCCTATCGCAGTGTGTTCGATGCCAGCGCCGCCGCGCAGCAGGTGCCGGGTACAGAGTTGATGGCCATTGCGCGCCGGGAGAGTGCCTTCTTTCCACAGGCGAGATCACCCGTGGGTGCGCTTGGCCTGATGCAGGTGATGCCGGCCACGGGCGCTCAGGTGGCCTCCAGCCTCGGTCAGCGCCACAGCAACGCGGATTTATTGCAAGTGGAACACAACGTGCTGCTGGCAAGCACCTATTACCGACAGCTACTCGATCGCTTCAACGGCAATCGCGTGCTGGCGCTCACGGCGTACAACGCCGGACCGCACCGGGTGGATCGCTGGCGCAACAAGCCACAGGACGCCGTGTCCGTGGAGCTGTGGATCGAAACCATTCCCTACCGTGAAACGCGCAACTATGTGCAGGCTGTATTGTCGTACAATGTGGTGTTCCAGCATTTGATGGGCGATACGGTAACGCTGCTGAGCAATGCGGAACGACAGGCAGTTTATTAAGCCAGCGTGATGATGCTAACCACGGGCAGCTAAATGCGTGACACAAGACCTCTACTGCTGGAAACGGATTTTCCCGCCGTTACCCGCGACGCTCCCGATACGCTGCAGGTCAACCTCGGTTATTTGTGCAATATGAGCTGCGCGCACTGCCATGTGGATGCGGGCCCCCAGCGCACCGAACAGATGGATCTCGATACCGTCAACCAGGTACTGGCGGTGCTCGATGCGGGCTCGTTCGCCGCACTTGATCTCACCGGCGGCGCGCCCGAGCTGAACCCGCATTTTCGCTATCTGGTACGCGCGGCGCGGGAGCGGGGCCTGCGCGTCATTGACCGCTGTAATCTCACGGTATTGTTCGAGCCGGGGCAGGAGGATCTCGCCGCGTTTCTCGCTGAGCAGAGGGTCGAGATAGTGGCCTCGCTACCATGCTATCTCGAAGCCAATGTGCAGGCGCAGCGCGGTAAAGGCGCCTATGCCGCCAGCATTCGCGCGCTCACGCTGCTCAACAGCCTCGGTTTCGGCGACGAACTAACGCTGAACCTGGTGTATAACCCGACAGGCCCCGAGTTGCCCCCGGCACAGAGCGCCCTCGAGGCCGATTACCGTGAGGCGCTGCTTAGCCGTTTCGGTGTTCGATTCAGCCATCTGTTTACCATCACCAACATGCCGATCAGCCGCTTTGGCGCGGTGCTGCTGGCCCAGGGCCAGTACCATGGGTATATGCACTTGCTGCGCGAAAATTTCAGCGCAACGAACATGCAGACACTCATGTGCCGCAGCACATTGAGCGTGGACTGGCGGGGTTTTCTCTACGATTGTGATTTCAACCAGATGCTTGATATACCGCTGCTGGCTTCCGACGGTCGCCCGCATCTGAGCGATTTGCTCGCGGGTGAAACCCTCAGCGGCAGAGCGGTGGCCACGGGCGAGCATTGCTATGGCTGCGCGGCGGGGCAGGGCAGTAGTTGCGGCGGTGCGCTGGGCGCCTGATGCCCACTTCCATCGCGTTTATCATCCCGGCACTGAATGAGGCAGGCACTATCGGGCCGCTACTGGAAGCTCTGCGCGCACGCTATCCCGAAGCCAGGTTGATAGTGGTGGATGGCGGCAGCGCCGATACTACCGTGCGCGAAGCCATGTCGCGTTGTGATGAACTGCTGCTGTGCGCGGCGGGGCGGGCGCAGCAGATGAACCTGGGCGCCAGGGTGGCCAGTGCCCGCTACCTGTTCTTCCTGCATGCGGACAGCAGCCCGGGTGTAGACGCACGGGCGCTGCAGACCTATCTGCAAGGCGACCCTGCCTGGGGCTTCTGCCGCTTGCGGCTCAGCGGCCAGCGGCGCGTATTTCGCGTTATCGAGTGGTTCATAAACTGGCGCAGCCGTGCGACGTATATCGGCACCGGCGACCAGATGCTGTTTATGCGCCGGGACGTCTTCGCCGCCTCAGGTGGTTTTGATGAACAACCGCTGATGGAAGACGTTGCCTGTTGCAAGCGACTGCGGCGCACGGGTGCGCCTTTGATCATTGCCGAACCGGTTGTTACGGCCAGCCGGCGCTGGGAGGAGCGCGGCGTCATGCGCACGGTGCTACAGATGTGGGCGCTGCGTCTGGCTTACTTTCTGGGTGCATCGCCGGAGCGGCTCTGGCGGCATTACTATGGATGACAGCAGTACCGCTGCAAGCCCGGGGACGGGTGGCGGTGACTGCCTGCTGCTGCAATTTGCCCGCGAGCCAGTGCCGGGGAGCGTCAAGACGCGCATGCTTGCGCGGTTGAGCGCCCGCGAGGCCTGCGATTTGCACGCTGAACTGGTGCTGTGGACCTGCAAGCGGCTGGTCGGCGCGCAGTTGGGCGACGTGGAAATCTGTGTTGCGGGCAGCCCCCGACATCCATTGTTTGCGCAGTGCCTGACGCTCGGCGCGGCGCGTGTCACCCAACAGCGCGGCGCCGACCTGGGTGAGCGGATGTTCGCCGCCATTGAGCGTGGCCTAGGGCTGTGCGACAGGGTGATTCTGGTGGGCAGTGATTGTCCGCAACTGGATGCGGACTACCTGCGCTCAGCATGTGCCGCGCTGGATACATGCCAGGTGGTTATTGGTCCCGCGCTGGACGGCGGCTACGTGTTGATCGGCGCGCGACAGATAGATGCCCGGGTGTTTCGGGGCGTTCCCTGGGGATCGGCAGAGGTCTATGCACAGACGCTGGCGAATCTTGCCAGCGCGGGCCTGTCGGCAACTTCGCTCAAGCCGCTGGCGGATGTGGACACTCCGGCAGACCTGCCCGCCTGGTTTGCCCTACGCGAGCAGCGCGCGCCCTGAGCAAGCAGGAAGTGCCTGCGCCGTGCCTGCCTCTAGTTGCCCGGCGCCGCCGGTCACGCGCTGGCTAGCGCACCCAGCTCCGGCTCCTGCACCGTGCCACCCGCCCGGCGATACAGCAGCCAGGCGATGGCGGTGCAATAGCTCAGGTTGGTCTGCAACTCGCTGTCTGGATTGGTGAGGAATGCCCGCTGACTGGCCAGGCCCCTGACGCGGCTGGCGAGTTCGGGGTTGAATGCCAGGTAGCGGTCCCAGAGGTCGCGGTGTTGTGCAGCCGTGATATGGAACAGGCCCAGGCCATCGGTGCGCACAGAGAACAATCCCAGTTCCGGCGCCTCGATGGCGGCATTCAGAAGAAATTCCTCGCTGGCGTGGGTCCACGCCCCCAGATACTTCAGTGTTGGTCGAATAACCTGATCCCTCAGGTGTTCTGCGGTTACGTACATAGCCCAGTTCCTCGCAGGGATGACTCATCCGTCAGATAGTGCTTTGCTTTCTTATTATGCGTGGCGTGATTGTCATCACCGTAACCGGGAAAAAACGCCCTGTTCGCGGCAGTTTCGCGCCCACAGACAGAGTTTTACCACAAAAATAAAATAAATCCAATAAAAATAGAGGGTTGAAGGGGTTATTTCACAGGAGCGTTGGGAATGCCGCCTAACTGAATTTCGAAAGGGCCTCGAGCGGAGTCGTTAGCATTTATAAAATCGTGGAAATAAAGGTTAACGAGTGGCTATATGTCGCTATAATCTGAGAAATACTAGCCACCGGCAATTTTCACCAGATATCCGCGCCGCTCCAATTCCTGTTTGATTTTATCCCGGGCATCGCCCTGTATTTCGATGTCCTGGCCCTTTACCGTGCCGCCCACCCCGCACTTTTTCTTCAGTTCGCTGGCCAGCAACTTCAGTTCTTCAGCGTGCAGCGGCAACCCGCAGATGAGCGTGACCGGCTTGCCCCCGCGACCCTTGCTCTGGCGGTGGAGCTTGACCGCGCCGTCGCCCACGGGCGCAGTGGAAGAGCGTTTGCAGACGCACTGTGCTCGCGGGCGCTGGCAAGCGGGGCACAGGCGGCCGCTATCGGTGGAGTACACAAGGCGTGAGTTCGAGGTACGGCGCTGGTTCATGCTGGAGGAGGAGTGACTTGTGGCGGAAGGCGGCAGTATAGTGTGCGCGATCGCCAACGGAAACCGGAGGAAGAGTTGACATGACAGACCCGGTCAGAGACCTGCGGGAAGAAGTGGCCAAATTGCAGGCGCAACTGGCATTTCAGGAAGACGCGGTGGCGAGCCTGGATACGGCACTGGCACAACAGCAAAAGGATATTCTGACGCTGCGACGTCAGGTCGCGCTATTGCACGAACGTCAGGCGCAGTTTGTCGAGCAGTCTGCCGCTGATCCGCTGTTGCCGGCTGAGGACAAGCCTCCGCACTATTGACCGGGCCCGGGATACGGCCGTGATTGCATTGGCTGCAAAGGTACTCCCGGGGTGATGCGGTTCAGGACGTGGCAGCGCGTGTGCTGGGTGTCGCCGCGTGGCGTTTTTCCAGGCGGCGCAAGAACTCCGCCACCAGCCGCTGGTACAGCGCATTTTTCAGCACCTGGTCTTCCACGCCTGCTTCCAGGTTCGGGTTATCGTTGACCTCTATAACCATCACGCCACGTTCGGTCTCCTTCAGATCCACGCCGTACAGGCCATCGCCAATCAGGTTGGCGGCCTTGAGCGCGGTGGCCACCACCTCGGCGGGCGCCTGGTCGACAGCCCAGCATTTGAAAGCTCCCTCATCGGGACGGCCCTCGCCGCTGTGGTTCACGATCTGCCAGTGCTTTTTGGACATGAAATACTGGCAGGCAAAGAGCGGTTCCCGGTTGAGAATACCCACCCGCCAGTCGAATTCCGTATAGACAAATTCCTGTGCCAGGATCAGGTCTGATTCCTTGAACAGGCGCGCGGCGATATCCTTGAGTTCGGCCGCGTTTTCGGCCTTGAATACGCCGCGGGAAAATGCGCCATCGGGTATTTTCAGCACGATGGGGTAGGCCAGTTGCTTGTCCAGTGTCTTTACGTTGTCACGACTCACGATCACCGTGCGCGGCGTGGCCACCTTGTTGTTCGCGAGGAGTTCCGCCAGGTAAACCTTGTTGGTGCATTTGAGAATCGAATCGGGATCATCGATAACCACCATGCCTTCGCTGTCGGCCTTGCGCGCAAAGCGGTAGGTGTAGTGTGCGATCTGCGTTGTCTCGCGAATGAACAGCGCGTCGTATTCGGCCAGCCGGGCATAGTCGCGCCGGTCTATGATCTCAGCGTTGATACCCTGGTCACGGGCGGCGCGTATGAATTTCTGCAGCGCGCGCTCGTCCGAGGGCGGCAGTTCCTCCTGCGGATTGTACAGAATTGCCAGGTCGTAACGTGTGGATGAGGTTGCGCGCCGCTTGCGCCAGCGTTTCGCGAGGTGCTGGTCGAGTGCGCTGAAAAAGAGCGTTTCCTGGGCCTCGTCCAACTGACGGAACACCAGCGGTTTGATGCTGGCGATACGCCACTTGTCCGACAGTCGAAACTCAACCCGCAGCATTGGCGCGGGGAAAGTTTCAAACAGTTGCCGGGCGAAATCTTCCATTTCCTTCACGCCGCACTTGCCGAGGAAAATATCCAGCTCGAACGCTGTGGTGGTGAAATCCTGCCGGTTCTTGCGGAATATCTTTTGCACCACCTTGTCGAGATCACCGGTGTCGAGACTGTAGATTGATTTGCGGCTCAGATCCTGCAATGTGCGCACCGATGGCAGGATGCGGTGGCGCCTGGCCTCGGCAAGCAGTGAGCAGTAATAGCCTTCGCTGAGATAGCGCTGGCTGCGGCACAGGTTGATGACATGTACGCCAGAGCGATTCAGGCTGGTATGGCCGGCGAGGTATTCGCGCGCCTCCACCACGGGAAGCTCCGGGTAGTGGGCTTTCCAGTCTTTCGAGTTTTCAATCAGGATCACATGTTCCGTCATGCATGCTCTCCGACGGGGTCGGTTCCTTTGTATAGCATGAGTACCGCGCGCAGACCCGCTCTGCCGTAACGCGCCATGCGCTGAAAATTGCGCTTGTGAATGGGCATATTGATGGAATCCACAGATGTTTCGTTGTTGTCGTAGTCCACAAAGGGGTCGTTCGCATACACAAAGTGCTCGTCGAAACCGGTGATTACAACCCAGTGTGGGAATCGTTCCTCGTAAATCTGGTAGGAACTTATCAGTACCACCGGTAAGCCTCCGGCGTTGAAGTGCCGTTCCAGGTCGTCAAGGCTCAGGCTTTCATAATGGATGGGCACGCCCATTTGCAGCAATTCATCGCGCATGTCTTCCTGAACCAGGCGAATAACGGTTTTTTTCTCCTCGCTGCGCACTGTATCGATGAGATGCACACCTGCATCGCTCACGTAGATCTCTGTATTGAAGCCGCGTCGGGCGGCGGCCAGGGCGAGACCGAAAGGGCCGCAGCCGCCGTGACCGGAGGTCATGTAGATGGTGGTCGCTTCCCGCCACAGGCGCAGTTCCAGCTTGCGGTCGAGCGCCATCGTGGGTTCCAGAGATTTCATCGCCATCATCAGGGCTGCCGGCCCACAGGTGAAATCCAGGGTCTGTTCATAGTAGACAACCTGTCCCAGATCGGGGGCAAGGTTGGGCGCCAGCGACTTCTCGAAGCGCCAGGCGTCCATGTGATCTTCGTAGTAGTCCTCGCGCTCATCGAACTTCCGGTAGCCCATGGCGTGAAACAGACCCAGCGATGCAGTATTGTCCTTGCGTACTTCCAGGCGCAGATAGGCGCAATCGCGTTCCCGGCTCTCGGCCTCGGCTGCCAGAACCAGGGAACGGGCGACACCACCGCCGCGCGCGTTCGGGTCAACCGCAATCGAATACAGCCGCGCCATGGACGTGCCGCGGCTGAACAGGATCAAGACGTAGCCGCGCAGAGTCTCTTCGCCCGCGTCGACCAGTACCACGGCGTTGGCCCGGGTAAGCATGTAACGGAATTGCCGGCGCGAGAGCCTGTCTGTCTCGAAGCAGGCATTTTCCAGACGCAATAACTGCGCCACGTCGTCGAGTGTTGCGGTGCGAATCATCGGCGAAGCGGCTCAGGCCGGCACTGCCAGTCCGCGAGAGAGGTAGCCGGCGAAGCGCGGGGTTTTCGGCAGGTAGGCTTTGCTCAGTTCGGTCACTCGAAAACCACCGGTTTCCAGTGATTGCGTGGTTGGACGGTTGAGATTGCAGCCGCCGCAGAGCTTTTTCCACAGCGGGTTGATGCGATTCTGCCAGCGCTGTACAGAGGCGTCCGGGGCGAGCCCGTGTTCACAGAACAGCAGTTGGCCGTCGGGCTTGAGCACGCGGTGCATCTGGGCAAGCGCTGAGCGCCAGTCGGGGATCGTGCACAGGGTGAAAGTGAGCAGCACGGTGTCTACAGAGTGATCTTCCAGGGGAATTTGCTCGCCGGGCAGGTCCAGCCAGCGCACATCGATGGGCGACCGCTCGAGATTGTGCCGGGCCTTGCGGCGCATGCCAGCGGAGGGTTCCAGGCCCCACACCCACTCGACCTTGCCCGGGTCGTAAAAAGGCAGGTTCAGCGCCGAGCCCATGCCAACTTCCAGTACGCGGCCACGGGCGAGGGGGACGACCTTGCGGCGCTCGGCGGTGATGGCGCGGCTACCGCACGCGGCGTTGATGCAGATGGGTAAAACGCGATCATCATAAAAGCTCATGCTGGGTGTCTCCTGTACGCAGGCGGTACTGTAACTCAGCTCGCGGTAATGGCGAAATGCAGTGCTTTCTTTCCAGCGAAGCGCTGCACCGGTAGAATCCGCGACTGATCGAATGAACCCCGGAGAGTCCCGATGTCAGAAAGCGCCGCCACGGATACCCAGGAACAGGCCGAATTTCGCCAGCATTGCCGAACCTGGCTCAGCGCCAACACGCCCGAGGCGCCAACAGTGCGGTTGCCGCTCTCGCCGCTGGAAATTATGACGACCGGACAGCTTGAGTACCTGCAGCGCTGGCAAAAAGCGGCCTACGATGCCGGACTGGTGGGCTGTGATTATCCGGTGGCGGTGGGCGGGGGCGGCCGGGAGGACTGCCAGCGCATTGCCAATGAAGAGATGATCCGCGCGCGCACGCCCTTTTTCCCCAACGTGATCGGCCTGGGTATGGCCGCGCCCACGGTGTTTTATCACGGCCAGGATGCCCTCAGGGAACGTTTGCTGCCGCGGCTGTTTTCCGGTGAAGACATCTGGTGCCAGGGCTTCAGCGAACCGGGGGCGGGTTCCGATCTCGCCAGCGTGCAGACCTTTGCGGAAAAGCGGGGTGACCGCTGGGTCATCAATGGCCACAAAGTCTGGACTTCTCTGGCGCACTTTGCCGAGTGGATGATTATTCTGCTGCGCACCGATAAATCGCACAAATACGATGGCCTGTCGTACTTCGTGGTACCGATACGCTCAGCGCTTGGCAAAGGCGTGACGGTGCGGCCCCTGATCAAGATGACGGGAGAAACCGGTTTCAACGAGGTGTTGTTCGAGAATCTCGAGGTGGACGACAGTTTTCGTCTGGACGAAGCCGGCCGCGGTTGGCAGGTTGCCATGACCACGCTGGCGCACGAGCGCGGCGCGGGAGAGAAAGTCACTCCGCGAGCAGGCGGCCTGAAGAGCCGCTCGACCCACGCGACCAACACTGCCAACCTGATTGAGCTGGCCCGCGCCAGCCGGCGCAACGGCAGCCCCGCCGCAGCGGATCCCCTGGTGCGTGACCGCATCATGCAGCAGGTAATCCGCGAGGAAGGTCTGAACCAGAACCAGCGCCGTGCGCGCGTGAGCGCGTTGCAGGATCATCCGGCGCGAATACCGCTGCAGAACAAGCTGCTGGCAAGTGAAATCGCGCAGGACACGGCGGCCCTTGCGCTGGAAATAGCCGGGGCCGGAGCTTCGCTGTACCTGGCCGATGAAAATGCGCCCGCGGGTGGTCAGTGGCCGCTGGCCTATATGAATTCCTACGGCATGACGATAGCCGCCGGCACCAGCGAGGTGCAGCGCAATATTCTGGGTGAGCGGGTGCTCGGCCTGGCCAAGTCCAAATAGGGGAACTTTATGTCACAGCCTGATAATTACGGATTTGGTGAGGAGGCCGCGCTGCTCAAGGCATCGGCGCGCAGGTTTCTCGGCGAGTACTTTCCCACGGCAAAACTGCACGCCATGGTGGCGGCGGACCCGGACCCGGAACGCATGTCCGATGCCCACTTCGAGCGCGCGCTCTGGCAACAGATGGTGGACCTCGGCTGGATGTCGCTGGCGGTACCGGAGGAAGCCGGCGGTGTGGGTATGCCGCTGGTTGCCGTGGCGGGTCTGGTTGAGGAAGTTGGCCGCGCCGCGTTTCCCTGCCCATTGCTGGCAACGCTGAATGCGACCTATGTGTTGCAGGCGTGCGGTGACGGCGCTGCCGCCGCGCTGGCCGAAATTGCCGAGGGCAGGGCGGCTACCCTGGCAATTACCGGCGCTGACGGCGACTGGCAAGGCGCTACGGCGGATATCCTGTACGAGGACGGCAGGCTCTCGGGCAGTGCATGGTTCGTACAGGATGCGCGCAAGGTTGAGCGCTTTCTCGTAAGCGCCCGCAATGGCAGCGGCCTGGGGCTTTTCTGGGTTGCCGCCGATGCTCCGGGGGTCACCGTCGGCGCCGATGCCATCGTCGACCTCACCCGGGATCAGGCGCATGTGAGCTTTGACGGCGCACCTGCGCAGTTGCTGTGCGACGACGCCGCATCCGCGCTCGACCAGGCGATGCCCGCCATCCACACGCTGCTTGCCGCCGATATCGCCGGCGCGGCGGAGTGGCAGTTGCAGACTTCGGTGGAGTACGTCGGCACCCGGCAGCAGTTCGACCGCCCGCTCGGATTTTTCCAGGCGGTAAAGCACCCGCTGGTCGACGTGATGATACAGGTCGACCAGACCCGGTCTCTTGTTTTCAACGCCGCCTGCGCCTTTGATACCGAGCCGGAGCGGGCGGCGGCCTATGCGCACATGGCAAAGGCCTCCGCCAGCGAGACCGCGGCATTCGCCTCGGGCCGCTCGGTGCAGTATCACGGCGGTATCGGCTTTACCTGGGAGTGCTATCTGCATCTTTACTTCAAGCGCCAGAAACACAGCCAGATGTTGTGGGGTGACGCGGCCTGGCACCGTGCGCGCCTCGCCGACCTGCTGATGGGCAGCGCCGCCTGAAACCACCCCGCACAGGAATGGATCGCGAATGAAGTGGAAAATAGCCGGCGCAATCGCACTCACCTTTCTGCTGGGTGTGGGTGTGCTGTTCAAAATCGCCACGCGTACACCGGCTCCGCCCGGGCACCAGGTGTTTATCAATGGCAACGTGTTGACCATGGACGCCGAGAATCGCATCGTCGAGGCGATCTCGGTGCGCGGGTCACTGATTGAGTCGGTAGGCACCACCGGGGAAGTGATGGCGCTGGCCGACGACGACAGCGTGGTGATCGACCTGCGGGGCCAGACACTGTTGCCGGGCTTTGTGGATGCGCACAGCCATTTTCCGGGATCGGGCATCAGCGCCATCGCCGCGGACCTGAACAGCCCGCCCATCGGCGACAAAACAAATATGGCGGAAGTGCTGGATGCGCTGCGCGCGGAAGCTGCGCGGCGCGACCCCGGGGAGTGGGTCAGTGGCTTCGGCTATGACGATACCCTGCTGGCGGAGCAGCGCCATCCCACCCGCGCCGAGCTTGATCAGGTGTCGCGCGAACACCCGGTTGTGGCGATGCATGTGTCCGGGCACATGCTGGTCGCCAACAGCATGGCGCTGGAGCGGGTGGGAATTTCCGCCGACACCCCCGACCCGGAGGGCGGGGTGATCGGCCGCCGTGCCGGATCACTGGAGCCGAACGGACTGCTGGAAGAAACGGCACGTATGGATGTTGTCATGCAGATGCAGGATATGAGCCTGATCGACACCTGGCGTCTGTTTAAAACCGCCACGGTAGACTACCTGCGACAGGGTGTGACCACGGCGCAATCCGGCGGCGTGACCCCGGAACTGGCGCGGGGGCTTTCCCTGTTCAGCAAGCTCGGTGTCGTGCCCCAGCGGCTCGTGGTACTGCCCTTTGAGACGGCCTTTTCGGAGGCGCTTGCCAGCGGCGATTACGATCCTGCCGAGTATGCTTCCGAGCGGGTCTACATGGGGCCCATAAAGCTGGTCGCCGATGGCAGTATCCAGGGTTACACCGGGTATCTCGGCCAGCCCTATCACACCCATTATCATGGCGATGCAGAGTACGCGGGCTACCCGACAATCCCGCGTGAAGCGTTGTTCCGCCAGGTGCTCGCGCTGCATCGCGCGGGCCATCAGCTCGCCATTCATGGCAATGGCGATGCCGCCATCGAGGATATCCTCGATGCCTTCGAGGCGGCGCAGCAGGCGCATCCGGTGGCGGACCCGCGTATGCTTCTGATACACAGCCAGATGGCGCGCGAGGATCAGATCGCGCGCATGCGCGACCTGGGCGTCACGCCGAGCTTTTTCAGCGCCCATACCTGGTACTGGGGAGATCGCCATCGGGATATTTTCATAGGCCCACAACGGGCCGCCGCGATAAGCCCCACCGGCTGGGCGCTGGAGCACGGGGTTCGTTTCAGTTCCCATCTGGATACGCCGGTGGTGCCCATGCAGCCGTTGCAGGCGGTGTGGAGTCAGGTGCACCGCATCACTCACGGCGGCGACGTACTGGGCCCGGGGCAACGTATCAGCGTGATGCAGGCTCTGCGAGCCGTTACCATCGACGCCGCGTGGCAGGTGTTTCTGGATGACCGGCTGGGGTCGCTGGAAGCGGGCAAGTACGCGGATCTGGTGGTGCTGTCGGGCAACCCGCTGGAACAGCCCATGGCAATGCGTGAGCTGGAGGTTCGGCGCACAATCATCGGCGGGGCCACGGTGTACCAGCAGCGCTAGCGCAGGCCTGTAATTTGCCCCTGAATGACCCACGCGCGGCATTCCGCATGAGACTTTTGGGGTACTGGCGTTTACAGCGACGGACCATTCCGATATAAATACACAAACGGCATAAGTGAAAAGTGACTTACGCTGTTTTCAGGCGGTTTTGGGGCAACAGGCTGGAAACTATGTATCGCTACAGTGTCGATAATGCCGTAACGTATTTACCCAGTGACATCACCCTGTTCAGGGAATCCCCCTTCGCAGCCTGGATGGAGCGCCTCGCGCTCGAGAACCCGGATCACGGGATTCCCCCGGATATCAATAGCCAGCCCCCCAGCGATATCGCACAACGCCAGGACGACCTGGTGGACACGCTGCGTGCCGAGGGCAGGGACGTGGTGCTCGTCGACTGGGAACTCGATGAATCCGAGCGGCGCGCGGATACGCTGGATGCCATGCGCTCCGGCGCCGACTTCATCGTCAACGGCGTACTTGCGCTGGGCGCACTGAGTGGCAACGTCAACATGCTGATGCGCACCAGCGGTTTCTCGGAACTGGGCGACTTTCTGTATATCCCCTGCGATACCCAGGGTGGCAAGGGCCTGGAGGCGGGCTTCCGCCTGGCGTTCTTTGCCGATCTGCTGCATAGCCTGCAGGGTCAGTTGCCGCCGCAGTTACTGGTGATCTATCCCGATGCGGAGGTGGTACCGCTGCAAACGGACGATCATATTCATTATTACCGGGCGGTCAAAAAGCGCTTTTTTGCGGCCATGGACAGTTTCCGCAAACACCGCATGCCCGACCCGGCGGAGTCTTCGCATTTTGGCCGCTGGTCGGAATGCGCAGCGGAAGTACTCAAGCAGCGCGCCCAGAGCGCCGAGCACCAGCGGGACGCCGAATCGACAGCCGGGCAACCAGACAACCGGGAGCAGGCTGAACCGGCTGCGGCCAGCGCGTCCGGCAAAGCGGCCCAGGAGCATGCCGAAGCGCAGACAGCAGAAACGGCAGCAGAAGAGGCAGCGGAACAACAGGCCGCAGAACAACAGGCTGACGCTGACTACGCCGTGGCTGAGATGCCCGTGGCGGCAGTGGCTGGCCAGCCGCCGCTGCGAGATGCCGGACGTCCTGTACTGCAGCGGCAGGTGGGTGCGGCAGCGGTCGCGCTGGACTCAAACGCGCGCCCTTCAAGGGGTGGTCTGACCCTCGTCGAGCAGGCGCGCTCACTGTCTCCCGATGCCTACCGCTCGCGCAAGGCGCCCGGCAGAACACCCAATCTCGCGCACTTCCCGGTGCAGGATTCAGCGCCCGCCGCGCGCGCAACCAGGCCCGCGGAGAAACGCGATACCGCTGAGGTACTGGAGAATCTGGAGTTTATCGGCAGCAGCCAGCCGGCACCGCTGTACGATTCGAGACCGCTGCGCCCGGCGGTTTCACGCCAGCAGCCGGGCAGGGATGCGCCCCTGCCGTCCGGGTTTCCGACAGCGGAGGTCACATCGGATGACGCGGGGCCCAGATTCGATTCCGTGCCCGCACCCTCGCCCAGCTTGCGCGAGATTCCAGTGCCCGAACCCATCATCGAAGGCTACGAGATCGAGATGATCGACCTGGAGACGTATGATCGGCACAGGCGTGAGCCACTGCTACTGCCTCCGGATTACAGCACAGCGGGCGGGCGGGCGGAGCCGCGCCCGGGAGGAGCACCAGAATCACGTTTCGGCCGGGAATCAGTAGTCGATATGGATAGCCCCCAGGGTGGCGCGCGAAAGCCGGCAAACGGCACGGAGCGGCCAGCGGGGGCGGATTACAGCGAGTTCACCGGGGTCGAGCCCAGGCCGCCCTTCGGCAGCAGCCTGATCACCAACAAGGATTTTGATTCGGACGACTAGTTGCCTGTCGGGCCCCGGGGCAGAGCTGAACCAGCCGCCGCCCCGTACCCGATGTTTATCTCAGGGTGCGGAAGCAGGTGCGGAGTTCTTCAATAAATAACTCCGGCTGCTCAAAGGCGGCAAAATGCCCGCCGCGATCGAGTTCATTCCAATGGATCAGCTTGCTGAAGCGCTGCTCGGCCCAGCGGCGGCTGCTGCGGAAAATTTCTTTGGGAAATATCGAACAGCCAGCGGGAATGTCAACGGGTTCCATGCTGGGATTGTTGAAACTCTCCCAGTACAGGCGCGCGGAACTCGCGCCCGCATTGTTCAGCCAGTAAAACATCACGTTGTCCAGCAACTCGTCCTTGCTCAGTACATTCTCCGGATGTTTGGTGCCATCGCGTTCGCAGTCTGTCCAGTTGTAGAACTTCTCGACAATCCAGGCCATCTGGCCAACCGGTGAATCCGCCAGCGCGTAGCCGAGTGTCTGGGGGCAGGTGGACTGTTGCTTCGAGTAGCCCGAGCCCTGGTCGGCATACACTCCCATGTCGGCCAGCGCAGCCTGTTCGCGATCAGTCAGGTCGTTCATGGTCTCCGGATCGGGCGCCACGATGGGCATGTTGACGTGAATGCCCGCGCAGTGCGTGGTTTCCGTCATGCCAATGCTCATGGTGATCATGCTGCCCCAGTCACCGCCCTGTGCTACGTAACGGTCGTAGCCGAGCCGGCGCATCAGCTCCCCCCACATGCGGCCAATTTTCTCTACCGAGGTACCGGTCTCGGTGGGCTTGCCGGAAAAACCGTAACCCGGCAGGCAGGGTATGATCACGTGGAATGCGTCCGCCGGGTCGCCGCCGTAACCGGCGGGATCTGCCAGCGCATCAATTACCTTGTGAAACTCAACCGCCGAACCCGGCCAACCGTGGGACATGATCAGCGGCAGCGCGTCTTCACGCGGGCTCCTCACGTGAATGAAGTGTATGTCCACGCCATCGATGGTTGTAATGAACTGCGGCCAACTGTTGAGCTTGCTCTCGAAGCGCCGCCAGTTGTAATCCGAGGCCCAGTACGTGGCGAGTTGACGCGTGTAATCGAGGGGCATGCCCTGATCCCAGCCGCGACAGGTTTCGCTATCAGGCCAGCGCACGTTCTCCAGGCGCCGTTTCAAATCCTGCAGTTCTGCGTCGGGTATGGCTACCTTGTACGGGGTGATGTCGCTACTCACGGATGCTCTCCCAATTGGCGGACTGCATAAATTAGCCAGCGACCTATGATGTTGCAAGCCCTGTGGCAATGAATCTCCCCGATGCGGAGAACATTCATACCAGAGGCCGGAATGTGCGGTGCAGCCCTGCCGGGGGACGAGCGGAAATCACAAGGGAAGAGCAACTGGCGCGGCGCCGGTTCAGTCGTCAATCCAGACCTGTCGCAGCGGTTCACCAAAATCATCGTAGATGGTTTTACGTCGTCGCTGCCCAGTGCGCCGGCTGGAGCGCTGTGGTTTGCGGCCGCGCTTTTCCAGCCGTCTCGCCTCGATGGCCGCCACTACTTCTGGCACGAGAGTACGCGCCATTCGCGGCTCCACGAACAGGCGACGATTGAGGAAGAGTGGGGGATCGCCCGGATTCTTGCCGGATTCACCGAGCGGAATCTCTTTAACCTCGCCACCGCGACGGAGAAAGCGTTCGGTTTCCTGCTCCAGCTCTTGCCGCATATCCGCTTTTGAGACGCTTTTTTTCAATGGCCTCACCATCGCTGAGCGATGTTGCTCAAACGGCCAGTATAACGCCGTGGTCCCAGAATTACAGAGTGCCCGGCCGGGCAATTTCAGCTCTCAACTCGGCACCCGGTCCATTCGATTGCAGCACCACCTGCCCGGAGACTACCGAAATACCCAGGCTGGCCAACAGGGATTCTGCATCGGGCATGCTCTTGCTGGCACGAAGCTGTTCGTAAAGTGGCTGGAACACGAACACCCGATTGAGAGCGTCCAGTTTTGCGGCCATGTCCGGCACCGACAGACGCTCACCGGCGCAGCACTCGTTCAGCTTCTTCAGTGCGCTGTCCAGGGTAAGCGTGCCTCCGGACTGTCGCCGAAGCCTGGCATCGGCCTTGAGGAAGTACCAGGCGCCGCTCCAGTAAACGCGCATGAAACCGCCCTGTTCGCGCATGGCACTGCTCACGGCATGCAGCGCCTGCCCATCAAAGGCATCATCTTCTGTTCCCCGCTGGAATCCATCGAAGAATGCCTGCCACATGGCCTGTTCATCCAGTATGCCGGCACGCCGCCGCAACAGATTCTGATAGTAGGTTGCCAGCCCTTCGCTGAACCAGTGGTCACCCCAGCCGCGATAGGGAATCAACAGATGAGCCAGTTCGTGATAGCCGGTCCATTCCTGTCGCAGTCGCGAGGCCGTCGTCCCGGGTGCTACAAAAAACTCCACCCGGTCGAGCGACTCCCGGTGCACCTGTGCCCAGGGGATGGGGTCTGCACCCACTGCGTAGGCCGGCGACACACTGATTTGCCAGCGGCGGGTGGGCCAGTGCCCGAACACCTGTTCGAGGGACGCGGCAATGAATTCCACCCACTCAGCCAGTTCGCGACGGTCTGCAATCGAGAACTCCTCGCTGATCTCGAGTTCGAGTATGCGGGCCTCGCGCATCAGCAGCGTGGTGTCCGCGTTGCTCGTCGCTGGCGTTAGCGCCAGCAGCACAACGAGCAGACACTGGAGCGCGGGCGAGCGCACCGGGTCAATCCTGGCCATCTGCGGGGGCGTCTCCCTGATTGCCGCGATCGACCGTAAAGCCCGCGAGTTCCGCCATGCGAGTGAACAATTCCAGCATATCGGTTGCAGACTGTTCACCGGCAAACTCCCGGTACAGTGTGTCGACGTTTACCGCGATGCGCTCGGGGTCCGACCAGGCGGCGTATTCCGCGAGTTCAATATCCTGCGCGGCGCTGAATGCGTCCATGCCCGCATCGAAACGGCTGCGCGCCTGATCCCTCACGTACTGCAGATATTGCCTGACCTGCGCGACGCCGTGTTTGTCGGTGATGGGTCCGTGCCCCGGTACAATGAGATCCACGTCCATATCCTCGATGCGTTCGCATGCGCGAATCCAGTTGGCCACCGGGCCCTCCCACATCACCGGGGTTCCCTCAATGAACAGGATATCGCCGGTAAATACCACGCGATCCTGCGGCGAGTGCACCAGCACGTCTCCTCGCGAGTGAGCGGGGCCTACTTCCAGCAGCGTAACCGGTTTGTCGCCCACCAACAGATTCAGTTCCTCATCGAAAGTGCGCGTTGGTGGTGTGAAGCGAATGCCGTCAAAGCGAAACTGGCCGAAGCAGTGCAGGAAATACTGCCCAACGGGCCCCATGTCGGGCGCCGCGGCCTTGAGTGCAGCCATTACTTCGGGCGGCATCTCCTGCATTTCTGCGGCGGAGGCATTGGAGGCTATAATTTCCGCACCTGTCACCAGTTCATTGCCGTGACAATGGTCACCGTTGGCGTGGGTGTTTACCAGCCTGTTGATGTTGTGGGCGCGGGGTTCCGCATCGCGCATACAACGTAACATCGCCCCGGTGAGATCCAGATCGTAGAGAGTGTCAACCAGCAGTGACTCCTCGCCGTCGGCGATAAGGCCGGCGTTGCTCCAGCCCCAACTGCCGTGTGGCGCAAGCCAGGCGTACGTTCCCTTGGCCAGAGCGTGCAGGCCCTGGCAGTGTTTGCTTGGCATGTCCTCTATCTCCGTCCCGTAGCGCATAATAGTAACCGTTATTCTTAGGCAGTACATACCGCAACCGCGAGCGTTAAATGCCGACGATTTCAGGTTTGCCTGAATTCATCCCGTTCTGCTTTAATGCACGCACACCGCACCTCGCAGGTACATGGATCCGTGGCATGAATGCTATTCGCTCAGCGCTGGTTTTTTTCTGGATGGTACTGTCCGTGATCCCCTTTGGCCTCACGCTCGTTGCGTTGTCTCCGGTACTCCGGGACGACAAACTGTGGTGGTGGTTTGCGGTTCCCTGGCTAAAGGGCTGCGTGATAGCCGCGCGCGTGATTGGCGGAGTGCGCTATCAGATTGAGGGCGAGCACAATCTGCCGGACGGCAGTGACATGCGGCGCACGATATTATGCTCCAAGCATCAGTCGACCTGGGAAACCTTCTTTTTCCCCAGTATGACCGCGCATCCACTCGCCTATGTTTTCAAGAAGGAACTACTGCGCATACCGATTTTTGGTTGGTGCATCGGGCTGGTGGGCATGATCCACATCGATCGCTCGCGGCGTGCCGAGGCCTGGAACAGGGTGGCGGAGCAGGGGCTTGAGCTGATGGATCGCGGCAAGTGGATCATCATGTTCCCCGAAGGCACGCGCACCGAACGCGGCTCACAGGGGGTATACAAGACAGGTGCCGCGCGCCTCGCCATCACTACCGGTGCCGACCTTATTCCCATCGCGCTCACGTCGGGCCGCTGCTGGCCGCGACGCTCCTTCTCGTTCGTTCCCGGTGTGGTCAACGTCTCGATAGGTGAGCCCATTCCATCGGAAGGTCGCAAGCCGGAAGAGATGATGGCCGAGGTGGAGCGCTGGATAGAGAGCGAGATGCGCCGCCTAGACCCGCAAGCCTACAGTTGAAGTATTATTCGATCCATCACTCACCGGAGACCAGACCATGTCCACCGCAAAAATTGTAATGCTCGTTATCTATGCCGTACTCGGCGCACTCGCCGTCAGCATGGGGGAGACGGCCACAGGTATCTGGTCACTGCGTATTTTATTGTTACTGGCAGCGGTACATGCGGTAGAGACCGTGGTGTTTTTCGGATTGTGCAAGCGCGCGCCTGGCTCGTTGCCGGCGCATGTGTTGAACGTTTTCCTGTTTGGCGTACTTCACGTGCAGGAGCTGAAAGCGCGAGGCGTCCAGTAGCGCGCCGCGCCAGATTCCGTTCAGGGCACCAGCACTCCGGCGCCGCTGAACCTGCCTTCCCTCAGATCGCTCAGCGCTTCATTGGCGCGCTCCAGTGCATAGCAGTTCACGTGTGTCTGGATGGGAATACTCGCAGCCAGAGGCAGAAATTCCTCGCCATCCTTGCGTGTAAGATTGGCTACGCTGCGCAACTCACGTTCACCCCACAACAGCGCGTAGGGAAACGCGGGTATGTCGGACATGTGAATCCCGGCACACACCACGCGCGCGCCTTTGCGCACACAGCGCAGCGCCTGCGGTACCAACTCGCCCGCGGAGGCAAAAATGATGGCGCCATCCATGGGCCCGGGCGGCGTCTGTGTGGAATCCCCGGCCCATACGGCGCCGAGACTGCGGGCAAATCGCTGCCCTTTCTCGTCGCCCGGGCGGGTGAAGGCCAGCACCTCCTGGTGCCGGTGCGACGCAACCTGAATGAGGATATGCGCTGCTGCGCCAAAGCCGTAAAAGCCGATCCTATGGCAGTCGCCCAGCATTCGATAGGCGCGATAGCCGATCAGCCCGGCGCACAGCAGGGGTGCGGCCTGTTCGTCACTGTAATCGCCGGGCAGAGGAAAACAGTAGCCGGCATTGGCAACGGCGTATTCGGCAAAGCCGCCGTCCATCTGGTAGCCGGTATAGCGCGCATCGTCGCAAAGATTTTCCCGCTGCGCGGCACAGTAGTAACAGCTGCCGCAACTTCCCCCAAGCCAGGGTACTCCCACGCGCTGGCCTGGCTGGAACGCCTCTGCGCCGGCACCCGCGGCGCAGATCTCTCCCACAATCTGGTGTCCGGGAACAAGCGGTAGCGCCGGGGCAGGAAGCTCGCCGTCCAGTACGTGCAGGTCGGTGCGGCAGATACCGCAGGCTTTCACCCTGACCAGTACCTGTCCCGGCCCCGGTTCGGGTATCGGCAGTTCTCTGAGGACGAGTGGTTCACCGGGTTTATCCAGTACCATCGCCCGCATGCGCTCACTCAAGGGCGCCCTCCAGTGCTTCGCAGCATCCGCGCTGCCTGCATGATACCTTCAGGGAAGAACAGGCAGTATGTGCAATTCCACGCGCCGGTTGCGTGCGCGTCCCTCGGCAGTGGCGTTATCGGCGATCGGTTGCGCGAACCCAAGCCCCTCGACGAACATGCGCGAGCGTGCGACGTTTGCGCTGGCGAGGTAGTCGGCCACTGCCTGCGCGCGCCGTTCGGATAGCGTGAGATTGTACTCGCGGGAGCCGGTGTTGTCGGTATGGCCACTGATGCGCATGCGGGTGTCCGTGTACTTCGCCAGCACCAGCGCAACCGAGTCGAGCACCGGGTAAAAATTCGAGCGCAGCTGATAGGCGTCGGATTCGAAGGTGATGTTTCCGGGCATGACCAGGCGAATCTGGTCACCTTCGCGCACAACCTGCACCCCCGTGCCCTGTAATTGCGTGCGCAGCTTCTGTTCCTGTACGTCCATGTAGGCGCCTACACCTGCGCCGACGACACCGCAACCCAGGGCGGCCTTCGCCGCCTTTTCGCGCGAATCCAGCGCGCCGAGAATGCCGCACACGGCCGCGGCGCCGCCGCCGTATTTGGCTGCCTTGCTCGCCTGCTGCTCTCCCGTATAGGGATTGGTGGTGCAGGCGGCTAGCATGAGCAGTGAGACACTGAGCAGGAGCGTTGATGGGCGCATGGTGGGACTCCAAATATTGTCGGGTTGCAAGGACGGGGCGTTGCGTTCCGTCGGCGCTGTGCCCCGATGAATGTCTGGGGCTTCACAGGCACAGTGTATACAATAGCGCACCGCAGATGGTGGCCGTAAAGTGATTCGGTTACATTGACGTGAATAATGCGCAAGGCGGCCCGGTGCGACCAACAGGGCTGCAGAACCAATTTTCCAAGGGAGCCTTTGGCCGATGGATCCGCTGACACAGGGTGCGCTGGGGGCCGTATTGCCGCAATCCGCCACGCGTGGCCGACACGCCGCCAGCGCCGGCTTGCTGGGTTTCCTGGCGGGTATGGCGGCGGATCTTGACGTGCTGATCCGTTCCGGCACCGATCCTCTGCTGTTTCTGGAGTACCACCGGCAATTCACTCATTCGCTGATTTTTATTCCTGTCGGCGGCCTGATCTGTGCGCTGGTACTCCACGCTCTGCTGGGGCGCAGGCGGGGCCTGCAGTTTCGCCAGAGCTGGCTGTTTTGCACGCTGGGCTATGCCACGCACGCTCTGCTGGATGCCTGCACCACCTATGGCACCATGCTGTTCTGGCCTTTCAGCAACGCGCGCATCGCCTGGAACACCATCTCCATTATCGATCCGCTGTTCAGCCTTCCGCTGTTGGCGGGAATTATTCTTGCCGCAACGCGGCGGAGTCCGCGCTACGCACGCCTGGCATTGCTCTGGGCCTGCTGTTACATGGCGCTTGGCCTGGTGCAGCGTGAAAGCGCGCGGGAGATGGGCTATGCGCTGGCCGCAGAGCGCGGGCATACGCCGCAACGGCTTGAGGCGAAGCCCAGCTTTGCCAATATTCTGGTGTGGAAGGTCGTCTACGATACGTCCGGTCGGTTCTATGTCGATGCGGTGCGCGCGGGGCTGTCGCCGCGAGTGTTTCCGGGGGCTTCCGTGGCAAAGTTTGATATGGACCGCGATATGCCGTGGCTCGACAAGGCATCCCAGCAGGCACGCGACATCGAGCGCTTCCGCTGGTTCAGCAATGGATACATTGCACGCGATCCGCGTTATGGAAATCGCGTGATAGACATTCGCTACTCCATGGTGCCCAACGAAGTGGCGCCCCTGTGGAGCCTTGAACTGCACCCGGGCGCGCGGCGCGAGGAGCATGCGCAGTATCGCGTGCACCGCGATCCGGACCGGGCCGGCGCCGGCCGTATCTGGCGTATGCTGACTGGGCCCGGTTAAGCGCCGGCGTATACGCGGCGCGCAGCCTCCATGGCCAGACCCGGGTTGATCTTCGCGCCCTGATCGGAAAGCGTCGCTTCAAGCGCATTCAGGCAGCGCATGACATTGCGCTGGTTGCTGGCGTATCCCATCAGGCCTATGCGCCAGGTTTTGCCCGCCAGTTCGCCCAGTCCCGCGCCAATTTCCAGGTCGAAGTTCTCCAGCAGCGCCGCGCGCACGGCAGCGTCTTCCACGCCGTCGGGAATAAGCACGGAATTGAGCTGCGGCAACCGGTGTTCGGCCGCCACCGCCATTCCCAGGCCCATGGCCTCCAGGCCGGCAACCAGCGCATCGTGATTGCGACGATGGCGCGCCCACGCGTGCTCCAGGCCCTCTTCCTGCAGCATCAGGAGGGCTTCGTGTAGCGCATACAGGTCGTTGACCGGCGCGGTGTGATGATAGGCGCGCTTGTTGTTGCTGCCCCAGTAGCCCATGATCAACTGCATATCGAGGAACCAGCTTTGCACGGGCTGCGAACGTTGCTGAATGCGCTCCACTGCACGCGGGCTGAAGGTCACGGGGGAGATGCCAGGCACACAGGACAGGCATTTCTGCGTGCCGGAGTAGACAGCGTCTGCGCCCCATGCGTCCACGTTCACCGGTATTCCGCCCAGGGAAGTGACAGTGTCGACGATCGACAGCGCACCGTTCCGCGCGGCAATGGCACACAGCGCGGCGGCATCGCTGGCGGCACCGGTTGAGGTTTCCGCGTGTACGAACGCCAGCAGGTCTGCATGCGGGTGCTCGGCAAAGGCTGCGGCAACCTTGTCCGGACTGACCGGCTCACCCCAGGCATCCTGCACCATGATGGCGCTGGCGCCACAGCGCTCGACGTTCTCGCGCATGCGCCCGCCAAACACGCCATTCTGGCAGACGATAACCGTATCGCCCGGCGACACGAGATTGACAAAACAGGCCTCCATGCCAGCCGATCCGGGAGCGGACACCGGCAGCGTGAGTGCGTTTTCAGTGCGAAACGCAAACTGCAACAAGGCCTTGATTTCATCCATCAGACGCACGAACAGCGGATCGAGGTGGCCGATGGTGGGACGCGCAAGCGCGCCCAGCACGCGCGGCGATACATCCGAGGGGCCAGGGCCCATCAGTGTGCGCTGTGGGGGATAAAAGCTGCTGGTCATGGGAGTCGCTCCACCTTGAAAAAGAGCGCAACGTTAGCAGATATCAACGGCGGAATTAACGTGGCAGACGCAATACCGCGTATTTGCAGGAATGATTCGGGAGGCGCTTGCTAGGCCTGGTTGAGTTCCAGCGGGCTGGGAGAAAACAGCACCAGCAGCGTCATATCTTCCTCGATTTCAAAAAAAGCGTGTTCCGTCGACGCGCTGACGTAGAGCAGGGAGCCCGGGCCGACGGCGCGCTCCTCGTCGCCGAGGCGCATTCTCGCGCGGCCGCTGAGCACGAAGTAGACTTCGTCGTCGTCGTGGTGCGCCTGCATGTCCGTACTGCCGGCGGTGAGGAAATACAGGCCGCAGTTCAGCGCAGGCACGTTGAGAAATTCCAGATACTCCACGTCTTCGCCGCGCAGCTTCCCCCTGAGTTCATTCAGGTCGAAGACCCGCCACATATTATTGTCACTCATAACGCCGATAATTTCCTGACAGCACGGATGAAGCACGCATTCTACGAAGTTTTGGCCTGCGATAATATCCCCGGGTATCGCTGTGCGGGTCGCGATTCAATCGGTCGCATCAAAGCCAACGTTGGCCTGCGCCGCCGCGATGCGCGCAATCGGAATACGGAACGGGCTGCACGAGACGTAGTCGAGGCCCAGATCGTGGAAGAACCGGATTGAGCGCGGGTCGCCGCCGTGTTCGCCGCAGATACCGTATTTTATGCCTTTCTTCACTTCGCGACTTTCGCGTACCGCCATTTCCATCAGCCGGCCCACGGCGCGCTTGTCGAGGGAGACAAAGGGATCCACGTCAATCAGCTTTTCGCCAAGATATTTCGGAATGAAGCGTGCCGCATCATCGCGCGAAAACCCGTAGGTCATCTGCGTGAGATCGTTGGTGCCAAAGCTCATGAACTCCACTTCCGGTGCGAGCCGGCTCGCCCCGAGCGTGGCGCGCGGTGTCTCCATCATGGTGCCGACACGATAGGGCACCGAAATATTGCGCGCCTGAGTCAGTTCGCGCACGCACTTGTCGATGATGTCGGCGACCAGGCGGATCTCTCGTACGTTCACCACGAGTGGAATCATGATCTCCGGAAACGGCCGGAAGCCGGCGTCCGCCGCGTCGGCCGCCGCGCTGATAATTGCCGTGACCTGCATCGCGGTGATCTCCGGGTACACCACGGAGAGCCTGCAGCCACGAAAGCCCAGCATTGGATTTACCTCTGCAAGCCCCTCGGTCAATTCCCTGATCCGCGCAGGGCTCTTGCCGATACGCGCGGCGAGCGACTCGATATCCTCGGGTGTATGCGGTAAAAACTCATGCAGGGGAGGGTCCAGCAGGCGCACGGTTACCGGCAGCCCGTCCATCACCTTGAACAACTCCAGCAGATCTGCGTGCTGGAAAACCTGCAACGCGTCGAGATGCTGCTGGCGCTCTTCCCGTGTCTGCGCCAGTATCATCGCACGCATTACGTCGATGCGCCCGGAGTCGAAGAACATGTGCTCGGTGCGGCACAGGCCGATCCCCTCGGCGCCCAACTCCCGCGCCTTTGCCGCGTCCTGTGGTGTCTCGGCATTCGCGCGCACCTTGAGGCGGCGAAACTTGTCGGCCCAGGAGAGCAGGGTCTGGAAATCCTCGCTGGAGCTGGCCTCCGTTTTCGCGATATCTCCCAGCATTACCTCACCTGAGCTGCCGTCGAGTGTAATGGTCTCGCCACGTCGCAGTTCGACACCGTCCTGTGTTGTCGCCACCCCCCGCTCAGGGTCAACGCTCAGGCCGGTGCAGCCGGTAATCGCACAAACACCCATGCCGCGAGCCACCACCGCCGCATGGGAAGTCATACCGCCCAGCTCGGTCAGAATCCCCGCTGCGACTTTCATCCCGTGGATATCCTCCGGTGTGGTTTCCCGTCTCACCAGAATGACCACCGCGCCGAGCGCCGATTGCTCCTGCGCTTCTTCGGCGGAGAAAACGATCTGACCGCTGGCGCCTCCCGGGCTGGCGGGCAGGCCTTGCGCAACGATATCGGTTTTGGCCGCCGGATCCACCATCGGGTGCAGAAAGGCTTCCACGTGTTCCGGCGATACACGCATGAGGGCTTCGCGTTCGTTGATCAGGCCCTCGCGGACCATCTCCACGGCAATTTTTACCGATGCGCGCCCGGTGCGCTTGCCGCTGCGTGTCTGCAGCATGTAAAAGCGGCCTTCCTGCACGGTAAACTCTATGTCCTGCATGTCGCGATAGTGTTTTTCCAGCAGGGCCTGTGTGCTGTACAGCTCGTCGTAGACCCGCGGCAGCTTCTCGCGCAAGGCTTCTATCGGCAGGGGCGTGCGAATACCGGCGACCACATCCTCGCCGGCGGCGTTGAACAGGAACTCGCCGAAAAAATGGCGATCCCCGGTAGACGGGTTGCGGGTAAACGCAACGCCCGATCCCGAATCATCGCCGAAGTTGCCATAAACCATCGCCTGTACGTTTACCGCCGTTCCCTGGCTGTCGGAAATATTGTTCATTTCGCGGTAAAAAATGGCGCGCGGCGTGTGCCAGGAAAGAAACACCGCCTGCACGGCCAGCTTCAACTGTTCAAAGGGATCCTCCGGAAAGTCCACCAGGCTTTTGAAGCGCAGCACGATTTCTCGCCAGTCGTCGGCGCTCATATCCACGTCCTGCGTCTTGCCGTGTTCCGCCTTGTAGCGTTCCAGTTCCTTTTCCAGGCGCGTTGCATCCACGTCCAGCACGACGTCGGCAAACATCTGGATGAAGCGCCGATAACTGTCGTAGGCAAAGCGCGCGTTGTTGGTCTTTTCCGCCAGGCCCGCGGCGATTTCGTCATTCAGGCCGAGATTGAGAATGGTGTTCATCATGCCCGGCATAGACACTGGCGCGCCGGAGCGAACCGAGAACAGCAGCGGATTCCCGGGATCACCAAAGCGCGCGCCCATTTTCTTCTCCACCAGATCGAGGGCAACCCGGTATTCCTGCTCGAGCAGGGAGGGCAGTTTATTGCCCGCTTCAAAAAACTCGCGGCAGGTGTCTGTGGTGATAATAAAACCAAAGGGCACCGGCAGGCCGAGGCGGGTCATCTCGCACAGATTTGCGCCCTTACCGCCGAGCAGATCCCGATCCTCCTTGCTGCCTTCGTTAAACAGGTACACCCGCTTTGCCATAGTCCTTACCTGCCTCAGCCGCCCGCGAAAGGGGCGAGTATACCGGCAAGCTCTCGCCCTAGGGAGCTTTGGCGGTCCAATCTGCGATCTTGCGCACGTCGCCTGCAAGGTCTTGCGGGTTGAACCCACGGGCGGAAAATTGCTGTTTCAGGGGCGTCGACGCACAGATTGGTTTACAGTCGGCTCCGCGCCGCCAGACTTACATCCTCACAACGACACCGTGGTAATAGCAAGGAGGAATCGATGTCCCTGACGCCCGAACAGGTACACCGGAAGAAGACCGAAATCACAGCCCCGGGTGGGGTATTTGAAACCGGAGAAATAGCACTCGATGGCATGGCTTATCGAGCCTATGTGCATGCGCCGAAAACGCTTGTCGAGGTACTGGATGGCGCGCGTGCCCACGGCGATCTGGAATTTATTGTCTGCGGGGAAATACGCCTGAGCTACGCTGAATTTTTTGCACAGGTCGACGCGCTCGCCGCCGTGTTGCAGGGGCAGTTTGGCATCGTCCCCGGAGACCGCCTGGCAATTGCGATGCGCAATAATCCACAGTGGGCCATCGCTTTCACCGCCGGCATTCTGGTAGGCGCCATTGTGGTGCCGATCAATAGCTGGGGCAAAACCGAGGAGTTGCGTTACGCGATCGCGGATTCCGGCAGCCGGCTGGTGGTGGCGGACGCGCCGCGTCTGGGCCTGATCGAGAATCTCTTGCCGGCACTCGACATCAGCGTGCTGTTGGTCGGCGGCGACGCCAGAGGTGAGGCGGTGCACGATTTCGACGCCTGCGTCGAAGCGGGCCGTGGACGCGAGTTCGCGGTAGCGCCCGTGTCAGGCGAAGATTCCTGCGTGATCCTCTATACCTCCGGCTCCACGGGATTTCCAAAGGGCGTGTTACACCGGCACATCGCCGTGTGTCAGTCGCTGATGAACATGTTTTTTCTCGGCTACCTGTTGATGGAGCTTGAAGGCGCGCGCGAATTCCGCGGTGGCGCCGAACGCGAAACCCCATTGTTGACGGTGCCGCTGTTCCACGCCACTGGCCTGCTCGGTGGGTTTCTTCTGCCCCTGCAGACGGCGCAAAAAGTCGTGATGATGTACAAGTGGGATGCTGGAGAGGCGCTGAAAATCATCCAGGCGGAGAAAGTGACCGGTCTGTCCAGCGTGCCGGCGGTAATCCAGGATCTACTTTTTCACCCGGGATTCGACAACTACGATACCAGCTCACTGATTCGTGTCAGCGCGGCCGGGGCGGCGACACCTGCCGGCCTGCCGGAACTGATTCGCGAGAAGTGCGGAGATCCCAGCCGTTCGGCCGGCTGGGGCATGACGGAGACCATGGCCGTGGGATCCACCATGAGCGGCGCCGTGTTCGACCTGAGTCCCGGCAGTGCGGGCATTGTGTCACCGATTGTCGAGATGCGCTTCGTCAATGCGCAGGGTGAAGTGGTAGAGCCCCTGCACGGGGGTGAGATGCAGGTACGCAGCGTGACCTGTTCGCCCGGATACTGGGAGAAACCGGAGGCCAATGCGGAGACATTCAGCGCCGATCGCTGGATGAAGACCGGCGATATAGGGCGCATTGATGAACAGGGTTTCCTGCATATTACCGGGCGGATCAAGGAGATCGTCATTCGCGGCGGGGAGAACATCTACCCGGGTGAGATTGAACAGGCGGTCTATGAAATGCCGGAGGTAAAAGAGAACGTGGTGTTCGGCGTGCCAGACGATGCAATGGGAGAGGAGCTTGCGCTGGTAGTGCATGTGAACCCTGCCAGCACGCTCTCCGAGGAGACGCTGCGCGCGCGGCTTCGGGCACGCCTGGCGGCCTACAAGGTGCCGCGCTATATACACTTCAGTGAGAGCCCGTTGCCGCAGAATGCGAGCGGCAAGCTGCACAAGCTGCGGGTGAAGGAAGCCTTTCTGGCGGATACCATCGCCTGATGACGGTTACAGCCGCAGGCTCGCGAAAAAAAGCGCGGCGTTGCTAGCGGCGCGCGAGTATTTCGGCGAAGCCTTCGACCTCGCGGATTTCCGCAGTAGCGGGCACCACAAAAAGCTCCTCACAGCCGGCCGCTTCCGCGTTGTCCAGCGCTTCGCGCACGGCGTCGGCCGAACTGCGATGCACCGATTCCGCCATCATGTTCGCAATTTCGGGCCCTGCGATCGCCAGGTAGTCGTACACGTAGTCATACAGCTTGCGCTGGCCTTCCTCTGCCAGCGTGTACCAGAATCCACCCATGCGATAGGGCGCTCGCTCTCGCCCCGCATCTTGCCAGGCCGCCTCGGCGACGCTGAAGGCGTTTGCCAGTTCCTGCTGCTCACCATTGCCCGACCAGGCGTAGAGTCCGTCCGCCCACTGCGCGCAACGCGCGATGCTTTTGGGCCCGAGTGCCCCGGCCAGTAGCAGCGGGCCCTGCGCCGTGGTTGGTGCAGGCCCGATGGCGCCCGCGCCCGGCACGATTTCCTCGCCGCGCCAGATCTTCTTCATATCCTCAATCTGGCGGTCCATGCGTCCGTAGCGACCCTTGAAGGGCGCTTCCACTGCGGCGTAATCCTGCTCGCGGCCGCCGTAGCCAACCGCGACCTTTTTTACGCGTCCGCCAGAGAGGATATCCAGCGTTGCGATTTCTTTGGCAACCCGCGCCGCGCTGTGCATCGGCAACACGTACAGGGTGGGTGTGATCTCCACCCGTTCGGTGACCGCAGCCGCGGCAGACAGGACTACGCGCATGTCATAGGTGGGGCCGTGCACGCGCTCTCCGCAGGACACGCTGTGGAATGGGGCGCTGTCAACGGCGCGAAACCATTTCAGATAATCTTCCCGGCCGAGGCCGGCTTTCATATAGGGGAGGCAGATGCCGATTTTCATGAGTTGCCCTTGCAGGTTGCGCGGCCCAGGCCGGATGAAGACCTGTATGGTACCGCAGTTTTGCGAGTCTGCCGTTCAGAAAGCTGAACCGCCGGGCCTCGACGAATTTCTCCAGCGCGCGAACGTTGGCCGCCTGTGGTCACTGGTGTACCTTGTGCGCTCGGATGGATGGCCGCTGCCCAAAGCAGGACGCCTAACCTGAACAATGAGAACGAAAATGAAAATAGACGGCCCTTTTTATGCGCAACTCGCAAATGCCGCCGCCGAAGCAGGGCGCCTGGCGGACATTGGTTACGATGGCGTATACACGCTGGAGGGCAGCTGGGATCCGTTCTACCCGCTGGTGCTCGCCGCCGAGCATGCGCCGCAACTCGATATTGCAACCGGGATCGCCGTGGCATTCCCGCGCAACCCGATGCATCTGGCCTATCAGGCGTGGGATCTGCAGCGCTTCAGCGGCGGCAAATTTTCGCTGGGCATAGGGTCTCAGGTTAAAGCGCACATCGAGAAGCGTTTCGGCACGCCGTTCAGCCCGCCTGCAGCGCGAATGCGCGATTATATTCTGGCGCTCAAGGCAATTTTCGACTGCTGGCAGAACGGTGCGCCGATGGAGTATCGCGGCGAGTACTTCCAGCACACGCTGATGACACCGATGTTCAATGCCGGCCCGCTGGAAGTCGGCCCTCCGCCGGTGCTCCTCGGCGCCCTCGGCCCGCTGATGACGGAAGTGGCAGGCGAGGTGGCCGACGGCCTCATCGTGCACCCATTCAACAGCATGCCGTTTCTGACCGGGCATGCCCTGCCGGCCGTGGAGCGGGGTCTGGCGAAATCCGGGCGCAGCCGGGCTGCCTTCACCTTGCAGATCAACGCCATTGTCATTACCGGCGAAGATGAAGAGACGATGGCCGCCGCGCGCAAGTCAGTCAGGGATCTGCTCGGTTTCTACGCGTCTACACCGGCGTACCGGCCGCCCATGGAGGCGGTGGGTTACGGCGATCTGCAGCCGGAACTCAACCGCCTGTCCAAAGAAGGTCGCTGGGAAGAGTTGGGGAATCATATCGATGACAGCTTCCTGGAGGCTTTCGCCACTATCGGCGCGCCTGCCGAGATCGCCGGAAAACTGCGACAGCGTTACGGCGAGCATGCGGATCGCCTGGCCATCTATGCGCCCTATGCCGCCCCCGACGCCATGTGGGCGGGTATCATCGCCGACCTGAAGAGAAGCTGAAGCCACCCTGCCGATTTCTGCTATGCTTCGCGCATGGCCACTAAAGACAAACAGGCAGAGAGCGACTCCCTGCTGGAATCGCTGATGAAGCTCACCGGCCAGGTTGCCGAGGGCACCTTCGATCTCGCGCGCAATACCGCGACGATGACCGCCATGTTTGGCGAAAACTGGCTGCGCAGCGCGTTGCTCAACAAGCTGGAACCGGAACGCCTGGAGGCAATGGCCGAGGCCGGGCATTTTCTGCGGGATGCGCGCGAAACCGCGGGTATTTCGGTGAAGGAAATGGCTGATCTGCTCGGCGTTTCAGATCGCAATATGCTCGAGGAGATCGAGAGCGGCCAGACGCTCATGCCGCTGGAAATGATGCTGCGCAGCGCGTCACTTCTGGCCCGTCATGACCCGATTCCCTTCCTTATCAAGTTCATGCGCACCTACAACCCGGCACTCGAACAAACGCTGGAACAGCTCGGGGTGATGGCATTGCCACGCCAGTTCGAACGTGAGAGACGCTTTGTCAACCTGGTGCGCCAGCACGACAAGCTGCGCACCTTGAGCGACGCGGAGTACGCGCGCTTCATCCAGTATATGGACGGTTCCTGTAATTTTGTGCTCGATGTCATGTTGAAAGAAAAAGCCGCCGCGGCTGGCAGTACCGCGACCGGCAAGGCGGCTACCGCGCCACGCCAGCGCTCTGCGGCCGCCGCTGGCACCAAGGCCAGGGTCAAGGCCCGGGCGAAGAGCAGCTCCCGGACAAAAAGCAAAACCGCCGCGCGGTCTGGCGGCGCGCGCAGGAAACCCCCGTCGGGGAAGGGCTGAGACGGCCACAGGCTGCAGGCTGTTCGCCAGCCACTTGACGCCGCAAACTGCTATTTCCTCCCCATCACATCGCAATGAGTTCCGTCATGTCCGACAACTGGTTCGCCACCTGCCCCAAGGGCGTGGAGTCGCTGCTCGCAGTGGAGCTCTCGAGTCTGGGTGCCAGCGCGGTACGTGAGACCATCGCCGGCGTATATTTCAACGGCCCCCGGGCAGTGGCCTATCGGGCCTGCTTATGGTCTCGCCTGGCCAACCGCATTCTCTGGCCCCTCGGGAGCGTGGCGGCAGCGGATAGCGAGCAGTTGTATGCCAGCCTGCGCGAAATTGACTGGCCTGGGTTGTTCGAGCCGGACAGCTCCATCGCCGTGGACTTCATCGGTGCGAATGACGAACTCCGCAACACCCAGTTCGGTGCGCAGCGCTGTAAGGACGCGATCGTCGACAGCTTCGTGCACGCTTGCGGGCGGCGACCGGCGGTGGACCGGTCGCGCGCCGATGTGCGCATTAACGTGCGGTTGGCGAAGGACACAGCGCGGGTCTCCATCGATCTTGCAGGGGGTAGTTTGCACCAGCGCGGATATCGCCGCAGTACCGGCGCTGCACCTTTGAAGGAGAACCTTGCCGCCGCAATCCTGATACGCGCCGACTGGCCGTCCATCGCCGCGAGTGGCGGCGCCCTGATAGACCCCATGTGCGGCTCCGCCACGTTGCTGATAGAGGGCGCCATGATGGCGGCGGATATCGCCCCCGGGCTGGGGCGACCCCGCTATGGCTTTGAAAAGTTGCGCATGCATGAGCGCGTTCAGTGGCAGGCGCTGTTGTCTGAAGCTGCGGGACGGGCCGAGCGCGGGAGAGCTTCGGAGTTGCCGGAGATTCGCGGCTATGATGTGGATTCCCGGGTGATTCGGCGCGCGGTGGAGAACATCGCCCGCGCGGACCTGCAACACGCCGTGCGTGTCGCGGCGAGACCGCTGGCGGATTTCGTCAAACCCACACACAAACCCCTCGACTCGGGCCTGATTGTGACCAACGCGCCCTACGGCGAGCGGCTGGGCGAGCGGGCGGCCCTGCCGGCGCTCTACCGGCAGCTTGGCGAGCGCATGGCCGCCGAATTTTCGGGCTGGCGCGCGGCAGTGTTTACCAGCGAGCTGGCTCTGGGCAAGGCCATTGGCCTGCGCAGCCACAAACGCTACACGCTTTACAACGGCGCGATCGAAACCCAGCTACTGCTGTTCGATCTCGCGAATAACACGCTGAAAGACAAACCGGGCACCGGCGCGAATCCGCAGGAATTCAGTGCCGGTGCCCAGATGTTTGCCAACCGGTTGCGCAAGAATCGCAAGCGGCTCACGCCCTGGCTGCGGCGTGAGGGAGTGGAGTGCTATCGTCTCTACGATGCGGATATGCCGGAGTATTCTGTTGCTGTGGATATTTATGGTGGCCATGTGCACGTGGCCGAATACCAGGCGCCCTCGTCGGTATCGGAAGAGGCTGCCCGGCGCAGATTAGGGGAAATAGCCGAGGCTCTGCCCTCGGCGCTGGATGTGGCGCCTGAGCGTGTGGTCTACAAACAGCGTCAGCGCCAGCGCGGCAGTGCACAGTACGACAGACAGGATGCGCGCGGCGAGTTGCTGACGGTGAACGAGGGCCCGGCGCGACTACTGGTGAACCTGCACGATTATCTCGATACCGGCCTGTTTCTGGATCATCGGCCCCTGCGCCGACGCATTGCCGCCGAGTGTTGTGGCAGGGACTTTCTCAACCTGTTTTGCTATACGGGCAGCGCCACCGTGCAGGCAGCGCTCGGCGGCGCGCGCAGCACAACGAGCGTGGATACTTCCAAGACCTATCTCGACTGGCTGCAGAAAAATCTCAGTGTGAATGGCGAGGGGCAGGGGCCGCACAGGCTGCTTCGAGCCGATTGCACTGCCTGGCTGGCAGATTGCCAGGAACGCTTCGATATTGTGCTGCTCGATCCGCCGTCATTTTCCAATTCCAAATCGCGGGAACAGAGTTTTGATGTGCAGCGCGACCATGCCGCGCTGGTGATTGCCGCCATGCGTGTAGTGCGCGCCGATGGAACCCTCTATTTCTCCAATAACCGTCGAGGTTTTCAGCTGGATGCCGCGCTGGCTGACAGCTACGCTGTCACGGATATCAGTGCAGAGACAATTGATCCCGATTTCGCGCGCAATCCGCGCATTCACCAGTGCTGGCGCTTGCAGCACCGGGACTGAGGGCGCTGTTGCGCGTCGGGGGGGGGGCAGGCGGAATCCGGCTGCCGGATGACGTTTTTTCGAGAGCTTTTCAGGCAGCGTTGCTTTGTATTACAAGGTATGGACAGTTAGGATGCGCCAACCCCCGCACGGTTGACTGTCCACACCGGGAAAAAACTGCTTGCTTCTCGGCGTGCTTTACCCATCAGTTGTGATGACGTCTAGGATAACCTCCATAAGCCATTGTTATACATTATAAAAAGGATTGTATGACCGGCGCGTTCGAGGCCGGGGACGGCCTCGCGGCCCGCGGCCGGGTGACTCGCGAATGACGCCTGTCCCCAGTGTTATCCACAGGTCTCTTTGTGGATAACTACTCCGGATCAGCGAGTTTCAACAGCTGTTTACCCTCGTTGGTGCCGTTGAAAAGTCGCTGCAATGTGCTGGGAATGTTCTCGAATCCCTCCTGAATATCTTCCCGCCAGGCAATCTCCCCGGCCATCACCCACTCCGTCAATGCATCGATGGCTTCCCCGGCGCGATCCAGGTAATCGATGACGATGAACCCCTCCATACGCAGCCGCCGGGTTGTCAACAGCATGAGGTTGTTGGGGCCGGGTCGCGGCGCTTCGTCGTTGTAGCCGGCTATTGCGCCGCATAGAACCAGGCGACCGAACTCAGCCATATGATTGATCGCGGCCTGCAGCGTATCGCCCCCCACATTGTCGAAAAAGACATTGACACCCTCCGGGCAGAGCTCGCCGATGCGGCTCTCCAGCGATTCATGCTTATAGTCGATCACTGCATCGATTTTGCAGGCGCTTCGCAACCATTCACATTTTTCCGGGCCACCGGCAATACCGACCACTTTGCAGCCCTTCAGCCGGGCAATCTGGGCGACCACCGAACCGGTTGCGCCCGCAGCGCCCGATACCAGCACGGTCTCCCCGCTTTTCGGTTGCCCCACGTCCAGCAGGCCGAAGTAGGCCGTGAGACTGGTAGTCCCGAAAATGCTGAGCGCGAGATTCGGCGGCGTGCCCGCGGGCAGGGGTACTGGCGGTATGCGGCTTCCCGGCGAGCCAATACTGTATTCCTGCCAATTGCTGAGGCCCTGTACCAGGGTGCCGACCGGCAGTTCCGGGTTTTCCGAGCGAACAACCTGTCCAACGCCGCTGGCGCGCATCGGTTCGCCAATGGCAACGGGCGGCAGATAGCTTGGAACATCCATCAGCCAGCCGCGCATCGCCGGGTCAAAACCCAGCATCAGCGTTTTCAGCAGAACTTCGCCCGCCCCGAGGTCTGGCTCCGGCAGGGGCGATTCCACCAGTTGAAAGTGTTCCGGGCCAACCATGCCCAGGGGGCGCTCCTTGAGCAGCCATTGCCTGTTTAGCGTCGCCATTGTGTCAATCCCATCATTGCTATGTGTGTTCGCACAGATTGTGCACGCGGCCCGCCAGAGGTGTTTTTCGCTGCCGGTTGCGCGGGTCCGGTATTACAGCACCCGCTACGTCATTTGAACAGCGCTGCACTGCTGTGTTCCAATCGCTGCGTTTCCCGGGCTGATCCGAGCGTCGATGAAATCCCTGCTGATTGTCTATCACAGCCAGAGTGGCACCTGCGCGCAACTTGCAATCTCCGCCTGCCGGGGAGCGCGCAGGGCCGAGGATGTTGCGCCAGGATTGCTGCGCGCCTGGGATGCCGGCATAGCGGATCTCGCGCAGGCCGATGGTCTATTGCTGGTAACCGCAGAGAATTCTGCGGCGCTGAGTGGTGGTATGAAAGATTTTCTCGATCGTGTGTTCTACCCGGCTATCGAGCGGGGCCTGGTGCTGCCGGCAGCGCTGCTGATCAGTGCCGGCAATGACGGTCGCGGCGCCGAACGGCAGGCGCGGCGCATTCTATCGGGGATTCCGTTCACAGAGGCGGCGGAGCCGGTGATCATTCGCGGTGAGTTCACGCCCGACGCCGCGCAAACCGCCGAAGAGCTGGGTGAGGCCTTCGCGACGGGGCTGGCAATGGGCATTTTCTGAGGCATGAAAACGCATGAGTGATGGAACGCAGTCAGAGATACCGCAGGGCTTTGAACGGCTCCCGGAAGGCCTGGGGTTTGCCGATGCCATGCAACCGGTTTACCGGCGTATTGACGCAGATTGCGTGAGTTTCGGGCTCATCGTGCAGCCGCAGCACGGCAATTCCATGGGCATCTGCCATGGGGGAGTACTCATGACACTGGCCGATATGGCCGCGGCATCCGGTGTCAATCATGCACGCGGTGTGATGGCCGGCAGCGTGACCATCAATCTGGGTATTGATTTCATTGCAGCGGCACACCGGGGCGAGTGGATTCAGGCGGATGCGGAACAGGTCAACATGAAACGGCGCTTCGGCTTCTGTAATGGCACACTACATTGTGCACAGCGCACCATCGCGCGCTTCAATGGTACCTTCTATATTCCGGACCACGCGGGAATAGGCACGCGCAAGTGAACCCGTCGCACGCATCCAGCGACAAGCAAGCGACCCGTGGGGAGTTCAACCCCCCGGGCTGACGTTTGCCTCCGGCACGCGGGCGAGGGTTTGCATGAATGCACGCGCCGCGCGCGACAAGCTGCGCCCCTCGTGATAAATCACCCCCAGTGATCGCTGCAGGCGCGTATCGGTGATCGGCAGGGTCGCCAGGGAGGCATCGGCCATGCTGCGTGGCAGGACCGTCCAGCCGAGCCCCACGGATGCCATCATGCGAATGGTTTCAAGGTAGTTTGTGGTCATCGAGACGGTGAGCGGCACGCCGCGCTGCTCGAAGTTGCGCTTGACGATCTGGCCGGTGTAGGTATTCAGGCCCGGCAGCACGGCGGGGACGGCGCTCAGTGCGCTGATGTCCAGCCCGGCGTGCTGGGTCAGCGGGTGGCCCAACTGCACCATGAAATCCAGCGGGTCGGGCCAAATCTCTTGCGCCACGATGTGGGGTACCGCTTCCGGTGCCAGCGTCACCACCGCCAGTTCGATTTCACCGCGCAGGGTGAGATCGTAGGCCTGTTCGGAATCCATGAAGTCGATATCGATGTGCACGCCGGTGTAGTGTGTACTGAAGTGACTCAGCACGGGTGGCAGGCGATGCAGGCCGATGTGGTGGCTGGTTGCCAGCTTCAAACGCCCACCTACCTCTCCGGCGAGGTCGCGTACCGACTGTTCCGCCGCCAGCAGGTCACGCTGCACCGCGCGGGCGTGTGGCAACAGCGCGGCGCCGGCCTCGGTCAGGCTCACATGCCGGCCAATGCGGTCGAAGAGCTGGGCATCCAGCTGCGCCTCCAACTGGGCCACGCGTTTGCTGACCGCCGGCTGGGTCAGGTGCAGCTTCTCCGCGGCGAGTGAAAATGAACCGGTCGCCGCAACCTGCAGGAACGCCTTGAGGTTCTGTGTATCCATTTTATCTATTCCTAAATGGAATCCTAATTATAAAAATAATAAATTTGTGTTATCCAATAGGCAAGCTCATACTGCCGTGAATTCTCACTATCTTTCCTTTGAGGTAACCCATGGGCGGACAGACCCTGTACGACAAGCTGTGGCAGAGCCATCTTGTTGAGCAGCGCGAAGACGGTAGCGCACTCATCTATATCGACCGGCACCTGATTCACGAGGTGACGTCTCCACAGGCTTTTGAGGGGCTGCGCATCGCGGGCCGCAAGCCGTGGCGCGTGGATGCGAATCTCGCGGTACCCGATCACAACGTGCCCACCGAACTGAAGGAGCGAAGCGGCGGTGTCGAAGGCATTCTCGATCCGGTTTCGCGGCTGCAGGTCAAGACGCTGGATGACAACTGCCGGGATTTCGATATTGTCGAATTCACCGTGAACGACGTGCGTCAGGGCATCGTGCACGTAGTGGGCCCGGAGCAGGGAGCGACGCTGCCGGGCATGACGGTGGTGTGTGGTGATTCGCACACGTCCACGCACGGCGCACTGGGTGCGCTGGCGCACGGTATCGGCACCTCGGAAGTGGAGCATGTACTGGCGACCCAGTGCCTAGTGCAGCAGAAAATGAAGAACATGCTGGTGCGGGTCGACGGCACCCTGGGGCCGGGCGTGACGGCCAAGGATATGGTGCTGGCGGTGATAGGCGAAATCGGCACCGCGGGCGGCACCGGCTATGCGATCGAATTCGGTGGCGATGTGGTGCGCAACCTGAGCATGGAAGGGCGCATGACGGTGTGTAACATGGCTATCGAGGCCGGAGCGCGCGCGGGCATTATCGCCGTGGATGACACCACGATCAATTATGTGAAAGGGCGCACCTATACGCCTGTCGGAGAACTGTGGGAGCAGGCTGTGGCCGCATGGCGCGATCTGCACAGTGATGCGGACGCCGAATTTGATCGCACGGTGGTATTGCAGGCGGAAGACATCAAGCCCCAGGTCACCTGGGGTACTTCGCCCGAGATGGTGTTGCCGGTGGATGGCATCATCCCCGATCCCGCCAGCATGGAGAACCCATCCGAGCGCACGGCAGTGGAGCGCGCCCTGAAATATATGGGCCTGCGTCCCGGGATGGCGATCACTGATATCCAGCTCGACACGGTGTTTATCGGCTCCTGCACCAACTCGAGAATTGAGGATCTGCGTGCGGCGGCGGCTGTCGTCAGGGGCCGGCAGGTCGCCGGCAACGTGAAACGCGCTCTGGTGGTGCCGGGCTCCGGCCAGATCAAGGCTCAGGCCGAGGCCGAAGGCCTCGACAAGGTGTTCACCGCCGCGGGGCTCGAGTGGCGGGAGCCGGGTTGCTCCATGTGCCTGGCCATGAATTCCGACAAACTGGGCAAGGGGGAGCATTGCGCGTCCACCTCCAATCGCAATTTTGAGGGGCGCCAGGGTTTCGGGGGCAGAACCCATCTGGTGAGTCCCGCGATGGCCGCGGCGGCGGCTATCAGTGGGCATTTTGTGGATGTGCGCGACTGGCAGGAGGCGCCGCAATGAAAAGTTTTACAGTATTGAGCGGGATCGTTGCGCCCATGGACAGGGCGAATGTAGATACGGATCTGATCATTCCGAAACAGTTTCTGAAGTCCATCAAGCGTTCCGGTTTCGGCCCCAACCTGTTTGATGAGTTGCGTTATCTCGATCAGGGGGAGCCCGGCCAGGACAGCAGTGGTCGTCCGTTGAATACGGATTTTCTGCTGAACCAGGCGCGCTATCAGGGTGCGTCGGTACTTCTGGCGCGTGAGAATTTTGGCTGTGGTTCCAGCCGCGAGCACGCTCCCTGGGCCCTTGAAGACTATGGTTTTCGCTGCCTGATCGCGCCGAGTTTTGCCGACATCTTTTACAACAACTGTTTCAAGAACGGTATTCTGCCGATTGAACTGGATGCGGCGGTAGTGGAGCGGATGTTTGAGGAAATGTATGCAACTGAAGGTTATGCGTTGACGGTGGACCTCGCGGCGCAAACTGTCACCAAGCCCTCGGGCGAAGTGGTCACATTTGAAGTGGATGCCTTTCGCAAACACTGCCTTTTAAACGGGCTGGATGATATTGCCCTGACGCTCGAGAGCGCCGACGCAATCAGGAGCTTTGAATCCCGCTGGCGCCAGCAATCACCGTGGTTGTTTGGTACGCTGCAACGGGCCAGCGGAAACACAGGCTAAGCAGTTCAGGAGAAAACGATGAGCAAGGAATACGATGTAGCCGTGGTCGGCGCCACCGGTGCGGTTGGCGAAGTGATGATTTCCATTCTCGAGGAACGGGAATTTCCGGTACGTAATCTCTACCTGTTGGCCAGCAGCCGATCGGCAGGCAAGACGCTGATGTTCCGCGGCAAGTCACATAGAATCACCGACCTTGCCGAGTTTGATTTCAGCCAGGTGCAGATCGGCCTGTTTTCCGCTGGCGGCTCGATTTCTGCGGAATTCGCGCCCAAAGCCGCAGCCGCGGGTTGCGTGGTTATCGACAATACCTCGCATTTTCGCCAGGAGCCCGATATCCCGCTGGTCGTGCCGGAAGTGAACATTGAGGCGCTGGCGGACTACGGCGTGCGCAATATTATTGCCAACCCCAACTGCTCCACGATTCAAATGGTGGTTGCGCTTAAGCCGATTTACGACGCGGTCGGTATTGAGCGGATCAATGTGGCGACTTATCAGGCTGTGTCCGGCACAGGCAAGGAGGCGATTGAGGAACTCGCCAGCCAGACAGCCAAACTGCTGAATGGCCAGAGCATTGAATGCGAGGTATATCCAAAGCAGATCGCGTTCAACGCACTGCCACAGATAGATGTTTTTCAGGACAACGGCTATACGCGTGAAGAAATGAAGATGGTTTGGGAAACCCGCAAGATTTTCGGCAACGAGAGCATCCAGGTAAATCCAACCTGTGTCCGCATCCCCGTGTTTTACGGGCACTCGGAGGCGGTGCATATCGAAACCGTGGATAAAATTTCCGCCGCTGATGCGCGGGCGTTGCTGGCGAACGCGCCGGGCGTGACGGTACTCGACGAGCACGCGGACGGCGGCTATCCCACCGCGGTGAGCGAATCCGCCGGTAAAGACCCGGTTTTCGTCGGCCGCATTCGCGAGGATATTTCCCATCCGAGAGGGCTGGATCTGTGGGTTGTCTCCGATAATGTGCGCAAGGGAGCCGCGCTTAATAGTGTGCAAATTGCCGAGAGCTTGGTGTCGACTTACCTTGATTAATACACCTGCTTAATTGATACTTGAAGTGTTATTCGAGGTATTGGGCGGCGCAGATAGCACTGCCCTGAAGGCGGTTGGAACGCCGCGCGCATCTTCTGCAGGGGCATGTAATATGGCAGGCGATGCAGCGTTATTTCGGATGCACGGCCGTACCGAGGGGAGGGCGGTCGCAAGTATTGGCGGGAAAATAATAAGGGGCGGGTATGGGACGTAAGTTTGCTGCCGTGGTGTTCTCCCTGGGATGTCTACAGGCGAGTTCTGCCTTGGCGCTCGGTCTCGGGGAACTGAAGCTAGAATCGTATTTGAATGAACCTCTCGACGCCAGTGTTGATCTGCTCAACACAGGGACGTTGCACGAGGATGAGATAAAAATACGCCTTGGAACGCGCGAAGATTTTCAGCGCCTCGGTCTGGATCGAACGTTTTTCCTCACCCGCATTCAGTTCGATGTCGAAGTCGACGACAGCGGCAATGCCCGCATTGTCATGACGACAGACGATCCGGTGCTCGAACCCTATCTGGATTTCATTGTTGAGGCGCGCTGGCCTACCGGGCGCTTGTTGCGTGAATACACGGTGCTGATTGATCCGCCCGCTTTCAGCGAAGGCAACGTCGTTGTCTCCGCCAGTGAGCGAGTGGAAGAAGTAGAGGGGATTCCCGCGCCGGGAAAAAAAAAGGCCGCTGAGACAGACACCGGCACCCGCGTAGATATCAAAAAATCCGAGCTCGGGCCGGGCGAGATGCCGGAGCGGAATTTCAATGCCAGCACCGCCGGCGAGCCGCAGCCCGGCAGTCGTTATATGGTTCGTCGCGATCAAACGCTCTGGGATGTCGCTTCGAGAGCCAGGCCCGAAGGGGTGTCTGTGCATCAGATGATGCTCGATATACAGCGCCTGAACCCCGACGCCTTCATCAATGACAATATCAACCGGATCAAGGCCGGTTACATCATCTACCTGCCCAGCGCAGAAGATATCAGCTCCGGCGATCTGGATGCCGCACTGGCGGAAGTCAGGGCGCAGAATGCGGCCTGGCGCGAAGGGCGCGATGCAGAGCTTGCAACTGCCAGCAGACCGACGCTGCGTATCGCAGCGGAACCCGACGAATCGACCGATACAGTGGGGCGGCCCATCCCTGGGGAAAATGAGGATGGATCCCAGGCCGTTGCCGAGGATGCTTCCGGGTCGGCCGCAATCAGCAGTGACGCAGCGGCGCAGTTGTCCGACATGGAGCAGCAACTCGCCACGTTGCAGCGTATTGTCAGCATCAAGGACGATCAGATAGCCGCATTGCAGGCGGCGCTGCAGAATGCCGGCTCGGCCGATGACGGGGCGATGGATGGCGAGGCGATGGATGGCGAGCCCGGGACGACCGGAGACGGCGGCTTTGACCTGCTCGAAGATACCGCGCCCATGGCTGAAGATGACACGGGCGTGCGCGGCCTCGAGTCTGATACCACGGGGCAGGGCGACGCCGCGGACGATTTAGCGTCGGCTTCAGATGACGTCACTGCCAGTCCAGGCGCGCTTATAGACACCGAATCCGGTCGCGACGACACCGCACCCGCCGTGGCGAGTGCGCAACCGGAGCCGGCATCCAAGGCGGCAAGCACACCGCCGGACGCCGAGGGCGGGCTGTTGCGCTACTGGCCCTATGCGCTTGGCGTCGCCTTGCTGGCGCTCGTGGGTGCGCTGTTGGCGCGACGACGTCGACAGGACGACGATGAAGACGAGGTTTATGCAGGCCAGCGGGAGGCAGCTGAGCCGGACGATGTCTTTGCGGATGTGAAGCTGCGAGACGACGATCTGGCAGTTGAAGAGCAGCCTGCTCCTGCGCCGGTGAGTGCCGCCGGCGTCAGTGAGCCCCGGGAGCAACCCGCGCCGGTCGATGCGGGCAACCGCGGTTACGGTAAAAGCAAGCACGACGCCTACGCGTCAGACGTGGAAGCCGCTGATGCACTCGCCGAGGCTGATATCTATATCGCTTATGGCCGTCATCCCCAGGCCATTGCGCTGTTGAATAATGCTCTCGCCAACGAACCGGACAACCCTGTTTATCGGCTGAAGCTGCTGGAAATTCATACCGAGCTCAACAACCGCGGCTCGGCCATGGAGCAGCTCGAGCACATTCGCCGCATTGGCGATCGGCAAAGCATAGAACGCGGCGAAGAGCTGGTTGCCGGCCTCGATACAGTACAGAACGACCCTCTCCCGGAGGTTGCGGAGGCGCCCGTGAGGGCGAAGGATCAAGGTCCCGGCCTGCCACCTAATCCGCTGGATCTTATGGATGATTCCGGCGAAGAGCTGGAGGACGATTTCAGCGGCCTGTCGATTGAAACGGGTGACCCTGCGGAGAATGAAGACGAGCTGGATTTGTCGTCCGACTTTGAACGCGGCACAGATGACAACGATGACGAAGAGCTTGTGGTAGCCGCTGACAGCAACGGCCTGTCTACCAAGCTGGACCTTGCCCGTGCCTATCTGGATATGGGTGACGATGACGGTGCCCGACAGATACTGGACGAGATCATCGTCGAGGGCAGCGAGGAACTGCAGGCAGAGGCGCGCGCACTGCTTGACCGCATTGGCTAGCGGGCAGTATTCAACAGAGCCGATCCACTCCGGTACGCGCATTGCCTGTCGAGTCGAGTACGACGGCGGCCAGTACTGCGGGTGGCAGGCGCAGCCCGATAAAGCCGTGGCAACGGTGCAGGAAACTCTCGAGTCCGCCCTGTCTGTCGTAGCCGACAGCCCGGTTCGTGTGCACTGCGCGGGCCGTACTGACACCGGCGTGCACGCGCATGCGCAGGTGGTGCACTTCGATGCGCCGGTTGCTCGCAGTAGCAAAGCTTGGGTGATCGGCGGTAACGCAAACCTTCCCCGCGATATCAGACTGCACTGGGCGGTAGCGGTGCCGGACGATTTTCACGCACGCTTTTCCGCCACCCACCGAGGCTACCGCTATATCATCAGCAACACGGCGATTCGTCCGGCGCTGCTGCGCGATCAGGTTGCCTGGCACCGTCCAGCTCTTGACGTAGAAAAAATGCACCGTGCCGCCCGTATATTGCCCGGAGAACAGGATTTTAGCGCTTTTCGTTCAGCTGCCTGCCAATCTACCAGCCCCATGCGCAACGTATACAGGGTTGATATTGTCCGCTGTGGAGACTGGGTTGTGATAGATGTGAGCGCGAACGCCTTCCTGCACCATATGGTGCGAAATTTCGCTGGTTCCCTGATGGCCATAGGAGACGGCAGACAATCCGTCGATTGGCTGGAGAAGGTGTTGCGCGGGCGCGACAGAAGGCAGGCGGGTGATACTGCTGCCGCCTGTGGCCTGTATCTGGCAGATGTGGGCTATGCACGGCAATTTGCCTTGCCGGCGATCCCTGCGGGACCTGTATTTCCCGCGGCCGGCGGGTGAGGGCAGAACGCGGGTTTAAAGACAGTTCGACGAGTCATCTGCTATGATTCGCCCCTGTTTTTTCAGTGCTCCCGGGGCCATGCCTGCCACCCGAATCAAAATCTGTGGAATTACCCGCGCACAGGACGCCGAAAGGGCGGTAGCGGCGGGTGCGCACGCTCTCGGCCTGGTGTTTTATCCTCCTAGTCCGCGGGCCGTTGTGGCAGAGCAGGCGAGGGAAATTGCGGCGGTGGTGCCCCCCTTCGTCACGCTGGTCGGGTTGTTTGTCGATATGGATGAGGCACAGATCAGGCGGATTCTGCGCTTGGTGCCTTTGGGCCTGTTGCAGTTCCACGGCGATGAAACGCCGCAATTTTGCGCCGAATTCGAGCGGCCATGGATTAAAACGGTTCAAATGAGGGCGGGCACCGATCTGGCTGCAGTGGGCAAACGCTTTGCGGCCGCCAGCGGAATATTGCTGGATACGTATCGGGAAGGCGTACCGGGCGGCACCGGAGAGACCTTCGACTGGCGCCTGGCGCAGGCAGGCACGTCACTGCCCTTGGTACTTGCCGGCGGACTGAATGACGAGAACGTTGGCGCCGCGATCACACAACTGCGCCCCTCGGCGGTAGATGTCAGTAGCGGGGTCGAGAGCGAACCGGGGATCAAGGACGAAGACAGGATTTTACGTTTCGTGGCTGCGGTGCAGCGCGCGGACGCCACACTGGAAGGACAATACTCATGACGAGCGATAGTAGCGAAGCTATTTACAGATCGGTACCCGATGCCGATGGCCACTTTGGCGGTTATGGCGGCAAGTATGTGGCCGAGACGCTGATGTCGGCCCTCAGGGAACTGGAGGAACTTTACGGCCGGCTCTCTGTGGATGCGGATTTCCAGCGCGAGCTGGATGAAGACCTGGCGCATTATGTCGGCAGACCTTCGCCACTGTACGAGGCCCGACGCTGGTCGGAGCAGGTAGGCGGCGCACGCATTTTTCTCAAGCGGGAAGACCTCAATCACACGGGTGCCCACAAGGTCAATAACACGGTAGGACAGGCGCTACTGGCCAAGCACATGGGCAAGCGGCGCGTAATCGCGGAAACAGGTGCGGGCCAGCATGGCGTTGCCACTGCCACAATCGCCGCGCGGCTCGGCCTGGAGTGCCATGTGTTCATGGGCGAAGAAGATGTGCAGCGCCAGTCACTCAACGTGTACCGGATGAAGCTGCTCGGCGCTACGGTGATACCGGTCACTTCCGGGTCGCGCACGCTGAAGGATGCCATGAACGAAGCCATGCGCGACTGGGTAACCAATGTCGACGATACCTTTTACATTATTGGTACCGTCGCAGGTCCGCACCCATACCCGCTGCTGGTGCGCGATTTCCAGTGTGTGATCGGTCGCGAAACCCGTGTGCAGTCGCTGGCACAGATAGGCAGGCTGCCGGATGCGCTGGTCGCCTGCGTCGGCGGCGGTTCAAACGCCATCGGATTGTTTCATCCCTTCCTCCAGGATGCGGATATCGCCATGTACGGGGTTGAAGCAGGTGGCCTTGGCGTGGATACACCGGAGCACGCCGCGCCGCTTACAGCGGGCACGCCGGGTGTGTTGCACGGCAATCGCACCTATCTCATGCAGGACGAAGACGGCCAGATCATGCACACGCATTCGATCTCGGCGGGCCTGGATTACCCCGGGGTAGGGCCGGAACACGCATGGTTGAAAGATATAGGCCGCGTGAATTATGTGGTGGCCACCGATGACGAGGCACTGGCGGCCTTCCACACACTGACCCGCGTGGAAGGCATTATGCCTGCGCTGGAAAGCGCGCACGCACTCGCCTATGCACAGACACTGGCCGCCGGGATGTCGCGCGAGCAGGTCATCGTGGTCAATCTTTCCGGCCGGGGCGACAAGGATATCCATACCGTCGCGCAGCTCGATGGCATCTCGGTCTGATGGAGACGCAGCAGTGAGCCGCATCGAGGCACGTTTTCGCAGCCTGAAGGAGCAGGGAAGGACGGCGCTGATTCCCTACATTGTCGCGGGTGACCCGCACCCGGACGTGACCGTCGACCTGTTGCACAGTCTGGCGGCGGCGGGCGCGGATATCATCGAGATTGGCGTGCCTTTTTCCGATCCCATGTCAGAGGGTCCGGTGATCCAGCTGGCGCATGAGCGCGCCCTGGAGCACCGTGTGAGCCTGAAACAGGTGCTGGGGATGGTGCGCGAATTTCGCCTTCGCGACGCGGACACCCCGTTGCTGTTGATGGGCTATGCCAATCCGCTGGAGCACATGGGCCACGCCGCGTTCGTGGATGCCGCGAGCGCGGCCGGCGTCGATGGGGTGCTGACCGTGGATATTCCACCGGAGGAAGTTGCCCATCTGAATACCGAGTTGAAGCGGGCCGGCATGGACAACATCTTCCTGGTTGCGCCCACCACACCGGACGCCAGAGTGGCCCGCATAGCCGCACAGGCCAGCGGCTTTATCTATTATGTATCGCTCAAGGGCGTGACTGGCGCCGGCCACATTGATACCGAGGACGTGGCCAGCCACGTGGCCGGAATTCGCAGGCATTGTGGTTTGCCGGTGGTTGTAGGTTTTGGCATCAAGGATGCCCAGTCTGCGGCGAGAGTGGCAGCAATCGCCGATGGCGTGGTGGTAGGCAGCGCGCTCGTTGCCAGCGTGGCCGCAGCGGTGAAAGCGGGCAAGCCGAACGATGAAGCCTGCGCGGCGGCGGCCAATCTACTGGCCGATATTCGCCGTGGCATCGATAACGTGGCTTCCTAGAAGCGGCGCCGGCTGTTTATAATGCCTCTACACTCCTCGCGGCGAGAAGCAGCATGAGCTGGATCGACAAAATTTTGCCTTCCGGCGTCCGCAGGGATGCGGGCGACGTCGCATCCGGTAGCAGTGTTCCCGAGGGCCTGTGGAAGAAGTGCGTCAAGTGCGAGGCCGTGCTGTATCGCCCGGATGTCGAGAGGAATCTGGATGTCTGCCCCAAGTGCGGCCACCATATGCGCATCGGCGCACGCCGCCGGCTTGCCGTCTTTCTGGATGAGCATAGCGGGGAAGAAATTCTTTCCGAGATCGAGCCGGTCGATCGCCTCAAATTCAAGGACAAGAAGCGCTACCGCGACCGACTGAGCGCCGCGCAGAAGGCAACCGGGGAGAAAGACGCCCTGATCGCGATGCGCGGAACCCTGGCCGATCAACCACTGGTTGCCGTGGCTTTCGAGTTTGAGTTCCACGGTGGCTCCATGGGCTATGCGGTGGGCGAGAAGTTTACCCGCGCCGCACAACTGGCGCTCGAGGAGCGGATCCCGCTGGTGTGCTTCGCCGCATCCGGGGGCGCGCGCATGCAGGAAGCTCTGATATCCCTCATGCAAATGGCCAAAACCAGTGCTGTGCTGGAGCGCCTGAAGCTCGCGGGCGTGCCCTATGTCTCCGTCCTGACGGACCCCATCTATGGCGGTGTGTCCGCTTCGCTGGCCTTGCTGGGCGACATCAACATCGCCGAGCCCGATGCGCGGGCGGGTTTCGCGGGCCCCAATATTATTGAGCAGACCATTCGCCAGAAGCTGCCCAAGGGTTTTCAACGCAGCGAATTCCTGCTGGAGCACGGCGCGATTGACATGATCGTGCACCGCAACGAGATGCGCGACACCGTGGCGAGATTGCTCGCCAAGCTCACCGGTAGGATGCCAGCGCCGATTGCAGTAGCGGAGCCTGCGCCTGAACCTGAGCCCGACGAAGCGCCGGATGAGCTTGCGGAACAGCCTGCCGCCCAGGGGAATGACTAAGCCGTCTCTCGATGCGTGGTTGCAACGCCTGGAAACGCTGCACCCAAAAGCGATGGACCTGGGGCTGGAGCGGGTTGCCGAGGTTGCAACGCGGCTGGCGCTGTTGCCGGTGGCGGTGCCGGTCGTTACCGTCGCCGGAACAAATGGCAAGGGTTCCACTGTCGCCGTCATCGAAGCCCTGTTAAGACACGCTGGCTACAGCACGGGGAGCTTCACCTCGCCGCATCTGCTGCGTTTTAACGAGCGAATCCGGGTGGATGGCGTCGATGTCGGGGATGTCGAAATCACACAGGCATTTGCGGCAATTGATGCGGCACGTGGCGAAGTGTCCCTGACCTATTTCGAGTTTGCTGCTCTGGCGGCGCTGTGGATATTTCGCGCGCGACAACCAGATTTCATTATTCTGGAGGTCGGCCTGGGTGGCCGGCTGGATGCGGTGAATATCGTTGACCCGTCGGTGGCGGTGATCACCAGTATCGATCTGGATCACCAGCAGTGGTTGGGGGAAACCCGGGAACTGATTGCGCTGGAAAAAGCGGGCGTTCTGCGCGCGGGCGTGCCCGTGGTGGTTGGCGACACCGATCCTCCGGCGGCCTTGCTCGCGCACATTGAGAGACTGAAGGCAGACCCGGTGTTGCTGATGCACCGTGACCTGACACTGGCGCAGGAGCAGGGCCACTGGCTGATGGGGCTGCGCAGTGCCTCTGCCGCTGAGCTTCAGCTCGCTGTCGTGTGTCCGCCATCGCTGGTGCCGGAAAACGTGTGTGCGGCCCTGCAGGCGGTGTTGTTGCTTGGTGTGGAGATTGATCTGGCGGCGCTGTCCGGCGTGCTGTGTGCGGCCGCGCCGAGGGGCCGACGCGAACGTATATCGCAGGCGGGAGTGGACTATGTGCTGGATGTCGCCCACAATCCGGGTGCGGTTGTAAAATTACTTGAATATATTGATGCAACTTCATGTAATGGAAAGAGAATAGCTGTTTTTTCCGCAATGCAAGACAAGGATATTCCCGGAATGATCGAGGCGGCAGCAACTTATTTTGATGCCTGGTTCCTGGCCGACCAGCCGGGAAATCCGCGTGCCGCGAGCGCTGCGGATATTGCGGCCTTGTTGCGGGAGGGAAACATTGCGCGGGTTAGTTGCAGCAAAAATCTCAGACAGGCGATGGCGCGTGTGCGGCAGATTGCAGCGCCGGGCGACAGTGTTTACGTATTCGGCTCGTTTTACACCGTGGCCGAAGTGCTGCCGTGGCTCGACCGGACAGACTTGCTCAAAGAGGCGCAGTAAGTGAACGAGGTGTTGAAGCAGCGTCTGGTGGGAGCGCTTATTCTGCTCGCTCTGGGCGTTATTTTCTGGCCGATCATTTTTGTGCAGCCCGATACAGAAGAAATTGCCCGGCAGGGCGGCATTCCCCCGCAGCCCGATGTTCCAACTTCGCCTCTCGAGCCCCCCGACAGCTCTGACTTGCGCGCTTCGGAACCCATTCAGATCCATGCCGGGGAGGTCGCTAGTGAGCAAGCCCCGATGTCGACGGCCGCGCCGGGCGCGGCCCCGGACAGCACTCCCCGGATGTCGGAGAACGTGCGCTCTGAACCACCGGAAGAATTGGTGCTGGATGCGGACGGCGTGCCCGTTGCCTGGATTCTGCAGGTGGCGAGCGTGAGCGACGCAGACAAGGCGGAAGCGTTGCGCCAGCGGCTTCTTGCCCTGGAGCAGAAAGCCTACGTGCAGAAAATCAGCAGCGATGGACGCACCTATTACCGGGTATACATCGGTCCCAAGTTCGAGCAGGCGCGACTGGAGCAACTGCGTCCGGAAATCGATGCGGAGTTTGGCGTCAGCTCGATCTTGCGTCGGTACGTGCCCTGATGAACGGGATCAGGGGCAGGAGGACGTGATTGACTGGACGCTTCTCACCGCCGCCGACTGGGTCATCGCGGCGGTAATCGGCGCCTCGATCGTACTCAGCCTCTGGCGAGGCTTCACCCGCGAGGCGATCTCTCTGGCCGGCTGGATCGCGGCGTTTATCATTGCCAATCTGTATGCGGTAGCTCTTGCCGGGCTGCTGTCGGACTGGATCAGCAATGTGACGGGCCGCTATGTTGCCGCCTACGCATTGTTATTCGTGGGCTCCCTGTTGCTTGCCGGTGTGCTGTCGAAACTGGCCACGCAAATGGTTCGGGTAACGGGCCTGTCGCTGCTGGATCGCCTGCTGGGTACCGTTTTCGGATTTGCACGCGGTGTTATTCTGATCGTGGTCGCCGTGTATCTGCTGCGGCAACTGGCGCCACCGCAAAATCTCCTGTGGCTGGAACAATCACAGCTCATGCCCCATATAGATATGTTGGTGCAGTGGGTACAATTGATGTTTCATAGGATGGGTGAGGACCTCGGTCCCGGTATGCAGCCCTGAGGCTTGATTGAAGCGAGGAAGGCACTGAATGTGTGGACTGGTCGGAGTTGTTGGCGAACACAATATCGCACAGGATCTCTACGATGCGCTGACGGTACTGCAGCACCGTGGGCAGGATGCAGCGGGTATCGTGACCTGTGCTGGAGGGCGCTTCAGCCTGCGCAAGAGCGAGGGATTGGTGCGGGATGTTTTTCGCCAGCAACACATGCAGCGCCTCACGGGCAACATGGGTATTGGCCACGTGCGCTATCCAACGGCCGGTAGCTCCGGGCCGGCCATGGCGCAGCCCTTTTATGTGAACTCACCCTACGGCATTGCACTGGCGCATAATGGCAACCTGACCAATTCGGAGCAGCTCACACGCGAGCTGTTCGAGGACGATCTGCGCCATCTGAATACGGATTCGGATTCCGAAGTGCTGCTCAATGTGTTTGCCCACGAATTGCAGACCCTGGGCAAACTCAGTCCGGGCCCGGATGACTTCTTCACTGCGGTAAGATCGGTGCACAGGCGCTGCAAGGGGGGCTATGCGGCCGTCGGCCTGCTGGTGAACCACGGTGTATTCGGCTTCCGCGACCCCCACGGCATCCGGCCGCTGGTTGTCGGCAAGCGCGAGAGAAACAATGTCACCGAGTATATGCTCGCGTCCGAAAGTGTGGCCCTCGACGTGCTCGGGTTCACCCTGCTCGATGATGTGCGGCCGGGCGAGGCGATTTTCATCGACCAGCAGGGCCAGTTGCATCGCCAGCAGTGCGCTGAACATTCAAAGCTGGTGCCGTGCATTTTCGAGCACGTGTATTTTGCGCGGCCGGATTCCATGATCGATGGTATCTCCATTTACAAGACCCGTATGCGTCAGGGTGCAACGCTGGCAAAGAAGATCCGGCGATTGCGTCCCGATCTCGACATCGACGTGATAATTCCCGTACCCGATACCAGCCGCATCGCAGCGCAGTCGATGGCCTATGAGCTCGGCATCAAGTTCCGCGAGGGCCTGATGAAAAACCGCTATATCGGGCGAACCTTTATCATGCCGGGTCAGAGCCAGCGCAAGAAATCGGTGCGTCAGAAGCTCAACCCGGTGCCGCTGGAGTTTTCCGGCAAGAATGTGATGCTGGTGGATGATTCGATTGTGCGCGGCACTACCTGTCGGCAGATTATTGAAATGGCGCGGGAGGCCGGCGCGGCGAACGTGTATTTTGCCTCGGCGGCACCGCCGGTACGTTTTCCGAACGTGTATGGCATCGATATGCCCTCGGCATCCGAACTGATTGCCCATAATCGCAGTGTGGAAGAAGTGTGTGAGCTGATCGGCGCCGACTGGCTGGTCTATCAGGATCTCGAGGATCTCATAGCCTGTTCACTCGGGGGTAACTCGCATGTGGATGGCTTCGACTGCTCTGTATTCAACGGTGAGTACGTGACCGGCGACGTGGATCAACAATATCTCGACCACATTGACAGTCTGCGCAACGACGATGCACAAACACAACGGCGGCTACACTTTCAGGCGGAGGGCGCTGTCGTCGGCCTGCACAACGACGCATAGCGAAAACAGCATGAACAACGAAGACGACAACAGCCTGGCGAACGCGCATCTGGATACACTGGCAATTCGCGCCGGTATCCATCGCACGGCCGAGGGTGAGCACGCCGAGCCGATTTTTCTCACCTCCAGTTATGTGTTTGACAATGCTGAGCAGGCCGCCGCGCGCTTTTCAGGCGAACTCGCAGGCAATGTCTATTCCCGCTACAGCAACCCCACGGTGCGCTCTTTTGAAGAACGCATCGCCGCGCTCGAAGGCGCTGAGGCAGCCGTTGGAACAGCCTCGGGGATGGCCGCTATTCTGAGTACCTGCATGGCGCTGTTGCGTTCGGGCGATCACGTAGTGTGCTCGCGCGATGTGTTTGGTACCACAATCAACCTGTTTGCGAAGTACCTGGCCAAATTTGGTGTAGAGGTAACGTTTGTACCCCTGCTTGACGCAGACGCCTGGCGAGCCGCGATACGCGCCGAAACGCGCATGCTGTTTCTGGAAACGCCCTCCAATCCGCTTTGCGAGGTAGCCGATGTGCGCGCGCTGGCGGAACTCGCGCACGCCCACGATGCATTGCTGGTAGTGGACAACTGCTTCTGCACGCCGGCGTTGCAACTCCCGCTGGCGCTCGGGGCTGACATTGTGGTGCATTCCGCCACCAAGTACCTCGATGGCCAGGGGCGCTGTGTGGGTGGCGTGGTGCTGGGCAGCCGTACCCATATGGACGAGGTTGTGACCTTTCTGCGCACTTGTGGCCCCACGATGAGTGCTTTCAACGCCTGGGTGTTCCTGAAGGGCCTGGAGACGCTGCGCCTGCGCATGGAAGCCCATAGCCGCAACGCGCTGGCGGTTGCCCGCTGGTTGCAGGAACAGGAGCACGTGGAAAAGGTGTACTACGCCGGGCTGGCGGACCATCCCGGGCACGCTCTCGCGGCCCGGCAACAGAGCGCCTTTGGCGGCGTGCTGTCATTTCGCGTGCGCGGAGGCCGGGAAGAGGCGTGGCGCTGCATTGACGCAACCCGGCTGATGTCCCTCACGGCAAATCTGGGCGATGCAAAAACCACGATTGTGCATCCCGCGACTACAACCCACGGGCGCCTCACGCCTGAGCAGCGGGCGGAGGCCGGCATTGCCGATAGCCTCATCCGCGTCGCGGTGGGCCTTGAGCACGTCGATGATATCATCGACGATCTCGCTCTCGGGCTTGCCGCGCTGTAGCCGCTGCCGGGCTCCACGCCCGCAGCGGGTTCACTGGCTAGCCCTGCAGGGCCTGCAGTGCCGCGCCCGGGCATCGCCGATCGCCTGCGCATTATCTCGCCTTTTCACCATCTTCCCGTGGCCGGGATGTGAGGGCTACGGGTACACTGTTGCGACAATGTGCGAGTGTGGCATTGCGCTGGCGTGCATGGAGGGGCCGTGCCGTAACGCGCGTACGCCTTGCCCGCGCATGCAAGACACAGGCAGACGGTGAGTGGGATGAACATCAGGCAGTCAGTGAAGGCGGGCCCGGAGTCCGGCGAACGCAAGGGAACAAGAGTGCCGAGCGTTATCGACAACGCAGTCAACGAGGTCGGGCGTGTACTGCTGGGCAAAGAGCAGCAGATCAGGCTGGCGCTTTGTTGCCTGTTTTCTCGCGGCCACCTGCTGATAGAAGATTTACCGGGCATGGGCAAAACCACCCTGTCGCATGCCCTGGCGGAGGTTCTTGGCCTCTCCTGGAAACGCGTGCAGTTCACCAGCGATCTACTGCCTGCCGATATCCTTGGCGTGTCGGTGTACGACGCGAAAGACGCGAGTTTCAGTTTTCATCCGGGCCCTATATTTACCCAGCTGCTGCTGGCGGACGAGATCAATCGCACCACGCCGCGTACCCAGAGCGCGCTGCTGGAGGCCATGGCCGAGGGTCAGGTAACGGTAGAGGGTCAGACACGGCCGTTGCCGGATCCGTTTTTCGTCATTGCCACCCAGAACCCGCTGCATCAGTCGGGCACCTATCCACTGCCGGAATCGCAGCTCGACCGCTTTCTCATGCGCCTTGAGCTGGGTTATCCGCATCCCTCCGCGGAGCGTGAGTTGTTCCAGCGGCGCGGACATGCCGTGCTCGACGCACAGAGGCCGGGTCGCTGTATTGACGCGGCTCAGCTTGAAAGCATTCGCACCGCCGCCCGCCAGGTGCATGCGTCCGACAGTCTGCTGGATTATCTGCAGCGGCTGGTTGCCTTCACGCGTCAGTCCCCGGCCTTTGAGGTGGGTCTTTCACCGCGCGGGGCGCTGGCGCTACTGGACTGCGCGAGAACCTGGGCGGCGATGCAGGGCAGGGGACATGTGGTGCCTGAGGATATCCAGGTGGTGCTGCCCTCCGTGGCTGCACACCGGCTGGTACCGAGCGGCGAGTACGCCGGGGACGGCGCCGCACTGGTGGAACTCATGCAACGCAGCGTGGATGTCGTTGCTGCCTGACGGAGGCACGCATGGCTTCGGGCGTTTCTACTAACCGTTGGCGGGGCGTGCGTGAGCGCGTGAGCAGTCGCTTTGCGCGCTGGGTCACGCGACGCATCCCGGCGGCCAGGGAAGTCACGCTCGATCAGCGGCGTATCTTTATCTTTCCAAGTCGCGCAGGGCTCTTTTTCATGCTCTGTCTTCTTGTCATGTTGCTGACAGCCATCAACTTCCAGAACAATCTCAGCTATGCCCTGACGTTCCTGCTGGCGACGCTGTTCATCATTGCGATCCTGCATACCTATGCGAACCTTTCGGGTTTGACGCTGCGGGCTGTGCGAGCCCGGCCCGCATTCCCCGGCCAACAGACGGAGTTTGAGCTGTTGCTGGAGAAGGCGGGACGACACGATCACTATGCGCTGCACCTCAAATGGCCAGACAGCTCCGCTGCGCTGGTGAGTCTGGTGGAAGAAGAGACAGCGCGCGTGCGCCTGCATATGCGGGTGGACAGGCGCGGCTGGTTCAGGCCCGGACGCCTGCTCCTGGAGTCCACCTACCCCCTGGGCCTGCTGCGGGCCTGGACCTGGGTTGATCTCGATCTGCATGCACTGGTCTACCCGAGGCCGTTAACCTCTGCCGAGTTACCCGGTGTGGACAGTGACAGTTCAGACGGTACGGCCGTGCCGGTAGTCGGTAGCGACGACTTCTACGGCTTTCGCAACTACCAGCGTGGCGATTCGCTGCGACATGTGCACTGGAAGGGCCTCGCCAAGGGCCAGGGCCTGCAAAGCAAGCAGTACGCGGCCCATCTGGAGCACGGCGTGTGGCTGGACTGGAACGCCTTTGCCGGACTGGGAACCGAGCAACGCCTCTCGCATCTGTGCCACTGGGCGCTGGCGTTCGAAAATCGCGGCGAGGAATATGGCCTGCGCTTGCCAGGGATGACGATCGATCCCGATCAGGGGGAAAAACACAGAGACGCCGTCTTGCAGGCCCTGGCGCTGCACGGGCTGCCACGGGAGGCCGGGTGAAACTGCAGGAGCAGATACCGCGCAACGCCCTGGTATGGATAGTGCTGAGCCTGTTCGCACTGGTGGCGCCACATGTGGCCCGTCTGCCAGTCTGGGTACTGGTGGTTTACCTGGTCGCGGTGGTCTGGCGCATCCTCGTGCACACCGGGCGCTGGTCGTTTCCCGGTCGCTGGGTAAAGCTGGCTATTGCCCTGAGCTGCTTTCTCGGCATTTACCTGAGTTACGGTTCCTTCGTTGCGCTGGAGCCGACTGTGGCGCTGTTGCTCACAGCTTTCGCATTGAAACTGGTGGAACTGATCAGGCGCAAGGACGCCTATGTGCTGCTGTTTCTCGGTTACTTCGTCTGTATTACCGAATTCCTGTTCAGCCAGGACCTGCTGATTACGCTGTATTCCCTGGTCTGCGTGTTGCTGGTGACCACCGCGCTGGTGGCGCTGCACCAGCCGGGGGAGCAGCGTTTCAACTGGCGCTCCATGCGTGTCTCGGGGGTCATGCTGCTGCAGGCGATGCCGCTAATGGTTGTGCTGTTCTTTATCTTCCCCCGGATCGGGCCACTGTGGACAGTGCCCATCAAGAGCAACGTCGGCACAACGGGCATGAGCGATTATATGCGCCCCGGCGATATCGCCAGCCTGAGCCAGTCGGCGGAAGTGGCGTTTCGGGTGAAGTTCGAGGGCGCCATACCGCCGAAGTCAGAGTTGTACTGGCGCGGCCTTGTATTCAGCCGCCTCGACGATGACACCTGGCGCACACTGGATTATTTCGATATGCCCCCCGGCGAGCTGCGACCCGCGCAAGTAGACAAGAGCGGCGATGCATTGCGCTACAGCGTCATCATCGAACCTTCCCGTCAGAATTGGCTGTATGCACTGCGCTACGCGGAATCCAGCCACAGTGGAGTGATTGAAACCGCAGACTACCGGCTGTACTCACCGGTGGCGCTGGAGTCCGAATTCATGTATCCGGTCCGTTCCTGGCCGGCGACCCTGCTGGAAACAGAGCTCGGCGACTGGCGGCGCAACATTGAAACGCGGCTGCCTGGCGGCAGCAATCCCAGAACCCGGGAGCTGGCGAGTGCGATGCGCGCCCAGGCCGCTGACGATAGCGCCTTTGCGCAGGCGGTACTGAACAAGTTCAGTACCGAGGAATACGTTTACACGCTGAAGCCGGGCACCTTGCCAGCCGAGAATGGCATGGATCACTTCCTGTTCGAGAGCCGTCGCGGTTTTTGTGAACATTATGCATACGCGTTCACCTTCATGATGCGTGCCGCCGGCGTGCCGGCACGGGTTGTCGCCGGCTATCAGGGGGGCGAGATCAACCCGGTCAACAGGACGGTGATCGTGCACCAGTTCGATGCGCATGCCTGGACAGAAATCTGGCTGGCGGGAGAGGGCTGGAAGCGTATCGATCCCACCGCCGCCGTGTCGCCGCTGCGTATCGAGCTGGGTCTGGAAGACGCCATGCAAACTGAAGGCAGCTTCCTTGAATCCTCGCCCCTGTCTCCTTTGCGCTATCGCGGGGTGCCGCTGGTAAACCTGATGCGCCTGCGCTACGACGCGCTCACCTATCGCTGGCAGAGCTGGGTGACCGGGTTCGACAACGAGCGTCAACTGTCGCTACTGCAGGATCTGTTTGGAGAGATCAGCACCCGCATGTTCATCACGGTGCTGCTGGGTAGCTGGGCGCTGGTGCTTGTTCCGGTGGCCTTTACACTGCTGTGGCGGAGGAGGGCGCACGGGCTCGACCCGCTACAGGCGCATTATCGGCTTTTTTGTGAACGCCTGAGCGCCGCCGGGGTGGAGCGCGCGCCGTCGGAGCCGCCGGGAGAATTTGCCCGGCGGGCCATGCGCGAGCTGCCCGCCTACGCGGGCCCCACGCAGCACATTACCCAGGCCTATGAAAGGCTCGCCTACGGCTCGGCTGAAGTGCGGGACGAGGAGCTGAAGGCCTTCGTGAAGTCGGTGCGGGCCTTCCGGCCGGCGCGCGCCGCCGGCCCGTTACCACGCCGGCCCGGCAGCGACAGGCTGGCGCACTAATAACCGGCCGGCGCTGGCTCAGGCGCTGAGCTGGGTGATTTCCACACTGGCAATGCGCGAGCCTTCCTCCGCGCTTTTCTGAAACTCGATGATCTGGTCGAAGTTCATATAGCGGTAGATCTCGTCCGCCATCGAGTCGATTTTCTCCGCGTATTCCATGTACTCCGCCGGCGTAGGCAATCGGCCCAGCACGGCTCCCACCGACGCCAGCTCCGCCGAGGTGAGGTATACATTCGCGCCGTCGCCAAGCCTGTTGGGGAAGTTGCGCGTGGAGGTAGACAGCACAGTGGAGTTCGCAGCCACCCGCGCCTGATTGCCCATGCACAGCGAACAACCGGGCATTTCCGTGCGCGCACCGGCGGCGCCGAAGATATTGTAGTAGCCCTCTTCCATAAGCAGGTGCTCATCCATGCGCGTGGGTGGCACGATCCACATACGCGTCGAGATGCTGCCCTTGTGTTGTTGCAGCAATTTGCCGGCGGCACGGAAATGGCCGATGTTGGTCATGCAGCTGCCGATGAACACTTCGTCGACACTGTCGCCCGCCACGGAGGACAGCAGGCGCGCATCGTCCGGGTCGTTGGGCGCGCACACGATCGGTTCCTTCACCTCTGCCAGGTCGATTTCGATCACCGCCTCGTATTCGGCATCCGCATCCGCCTTCATCAGGCTCGGGTTGGCCAGCCATTCCTCCATTTTTTTCGCGCGCCGCTCGAGCGTGCGGGCATCGCCATATCCTTCGGCGATCATGGAGCGCAACAGAACGACGTTGGAGCGCAGATATTCGCTCACCGAATCCTCGTTCAGGGCAATCGTGCAACCTGCCGCCGAGCGCTCGGCGGAGGCATCGGAGAGCTCAAAGGCCTGCTCGACCGTCAGTTCACCCAGGCCCTCGATTTCGAGAATCCGGCCCGAGAAGATGTTCTTCTTGCCTTTCTTTTCGACCGTCAGCAGACCCTGCTGAATCGCGTAATAGGGTATGGCATGCACCAGGTCACGCAACGTAATACCCGGCTGCATCTCGCCTTTGAAGCGCACCAGAACAGACTCGGGCATGTCCAGGGGCATGACGCCGGTGGCGGCGGCAAACGCGACCAGACCGGAACCCGCCGGAAAGGAAATACCCATGGGGAAACGCGTGTGGGAATCGCCGCCGGTACCGACTGTGTCGGGCAGCAACATGCGATTCAGCCACGAGTGAATGATGCCGTCGCCCGGGCGCAGCGAGACGCCACCGCGGGTCATAATAAAATCCGGCAAGCTGTGCTGTGTTTCGATGTCTACCGGTTTCGGGTAGGCCGCGGTATGACAGAAGGACTGCATCGTAAGGTCGGCGGAGAAACCCAGGCATGCCAGATCCTTCAGTTCGTCGCGGGTCATCGGCCCGGTAGTGTCCTGCGAGCCGACCGTGGTCATGCGCGGCTCACAGTAGGTGCCGGGGCGCACGCCATCCACGCCGCAGGCCCTGCCGACCATTTTCTGGCCGAGCGTGTAGCCTTTGCCCGTGTCCTCAGGCTGTTCCGGAACGCGGAATAGATCGGACTCGCCAAGACCCAGCGCTTCGCGCGCCCGGGCCGTGAGGCCGCGACCGATGATCAGGTTGATGCGCCCGCCGGCGCGCACCTCGTCCAGCAGCACTTGTGACCGGAGCGCAAATTCTGACAGTACCTCGCCGCTCTCGGAGAGGATCTTGCCATCGTAGGGGCGAATTTCGATCACGTCGCCCATGTTCAGCTCATCCACCGGCGCCTCAAATACCAGTGCGCCTGCGTCTTCCATCGTGTTATAGAAGATAGGGGCGACCTTGCCGCCGATGCAAATACCGCCGCCCTTTTTGTTCGGCACACCGCTGATCTCGTCACCGAAGAACCACAGCACCGAGTTGGTCGCGGACTTGCGCGAGGAGCCGGTACCCACCACGTCGCCAACGAAGGCCACGGGTAGCCCTTTATCCTGAATTTCGGCGATTTGTTGCATGGGACCGGTGACTCCCGGCTGATCCGGCACGATGCCGTCGCGGGTCATCTTGTACATGGCGAGCGCATGCAGGGGAATATCGGGGCGCGACCAGGCATCTGGTGCCGGTGACAGATCGTCCGTATTTGTTTCGCCCGTTACTTTGTACACCGCTGCGCGAATGGATTCCGGCACCGCCGGTTGCGAGGTGAACCATTCGCCGTCTGCCCAGGATTGCATCACTGCGCGCGCGTTGTCGTTGCCCCGGTTCGCCAGTTCCGCCACGTCGTGGAATGCCTCGAACACCAGCAGCGTGTGTTTCAGTTCAGTTGCCGCGGCAGCGCCGAGCTCGCTGTCTTCCAGCAGGGAGATCAGCGTCTCGATATTGTAGCCACCGTGCATGTTGCCCAGCATCTTTACGGCGGAAAGGCGGTCTATCAGGGGGCACCGGGTTTCACCGAGCGCGAGGGCCGATAAAAACCCCGCCTTGACGTAGGCTGCCTCGTCGACACCCGGCGGGACACGTGTGCTGATCAGGTCCAGCAGGAAGGCTTCCTCGCCCGCTGGCGGGTTCTTCAGCAGATCCACCAGTGCGGCCACCTGCTCTGCGTTGAGCGGCTTTGGCGGGATGTTCAGGGCGGATCTTTCGGCAACATGTTCACGGTATGCTTCAAGCACGGGTGTAGCTCCTTGGTGGCTGGCGCACGCGCAATCAGGTGTTGAGTGCGTATGTCAGATGGCTATAAAACGGTGCGCAAGTATAGCCCACGGCCTGTGCAAGTTAAACGAACGCGCCGGCGATACCGTGCATTCACTGTACTGATAACGTACACTCCCCGGCGTCGTTTCTGCGCAATTTGTCGCTCTGAAAATGCTCGATGTCACGATTAAAACACCCTGCATCGGGGTCTGTTCCACCGGGATTGGAGACAGCGTCTGCCGCGGCTGCAAGCGCTTTGGTCACGAAGTCATACACTGGAACAGTTACACGCCCGAGCAAAAGCGCATCATCGACCGGCGCCTGTCGGGGTTCCTCTCCCAATGCGTGCGCAACCGCTTGCGCGTGCACGACAGGGATTTGCTGAAGTGGCAGCTGGAAGTGCAGCAACTCAGGTTCGTTGCCCACCACGATGAGTTCTGTTGGGTGTTCAGCCTGCTCAAAGCCGGTGCCGGCCAGATCGGCAACACGCTCGACTACGGTTTCGAGGTGAACCTGAACTGGCGTCACCTGAGCCTGGTGCAGTTGCGCGAGGAGATCGACCAGGAATTTTATGTGCTCTCCCAGGCGCATTTCGAGCGCTACATTCAACCCCCCGATTTTTTCAGCGGCGCAAACTGAATGACACTGGCCACCGACCTTGCAGACATCCGTGCATTCCTCCCGTGTCCCACGCCGCCCGCGTGGTTGCACTGGGCACTGGCGAACCCGGAGTTACTGTTGGTTGATCACGCCAATTGTGAGAAGAAGGCAGCCTCGACCGCGGTAAACCTGATTTATCGCTATGTGGAGCACGCAGATCTGCTGCTCAGGCTGTCGAAGCTGGCCCGGGAGGAACTGCGCCATTTCGAGCAGGTGGTGGCCATTATGCACGAGCGCGGCGTGGCCTATTCACAGATCGCGGCGTCACGCTACGCCGGGGAACTGCGCAAAGCGGTGCGCACCCACGAACCGGAGAGGCTTGTTGATACGCTGCTGGTGGGTGCCATCATCGAGGCCCGCTCCTGCGAGCGCTTTGCCGTGCTGGCGCCGGCGCTCGATGCGAAGCTGGCTGCATTCTATAATTCGCTGCTGAAATCGGAGGCCCGCCACTTCAAGGACTACCTGCGTCTCGCCGAAGCGATCGGTTCCCCGCAAAGCGTGGCAGAGCGTTTGCCGGCGCTGCTTGCACGGGAGCAGGTGCTGATCGAATCGCCGGATACCGAATTTCGCTTTCACAGCGGTCCTCCGGCAGAGTTACAGGGGTATTCGGCTTAAAGTTTTTTATTGATAGTTGCCGTAACAGATTGTATTAATTAAATATCTACAAGATCCACACTGTGGGCGTCCGCCCGCAGCACGCACGCCGAACTGTCCCAGGCCCCCAGCACCCAGCGCGGGCCGCGCGCCTCTGTGTGGCGTGCTGGCCGGTGAGTATGGCCATGGATCAGTTGGTTAGCGCCCCAGGCCTGCATGACCCTGCCGACTTCGCCGCTGTTTACATCCACGATATCCTCTGCCTTCAGGCTTTGCGCTTCGTGGCTCATCTGGCGCATCCGGCTCGCAAGGGTGCGGCGCTCGCCGAGGTTCATCGCCAGCACCTGCTGGCGCCAGGCGGGCGTGCGTGACAGCGTGCGAAAGCGTTGGTATTCGGTGTCGTCCGTGCACAGGCTGTCACCGTGCAACAGCAGGGTCGGTGTGCCGTAGAGATTGATCAGACTGGGGTCTGGAAGCAACTGCGCCCCCATTCGGGTGCAGAACCCGGCTCCGAGCAGGAAGTCCCGGTTGCCGGGCATAAAGGCTAGCTGTGCGCCGCTTTCGCGAAAATTGCGCAGCAATTGCGCGGTATCGCGCGCCAGTGCAGCGTCGTCGTCGTCACCCACCCACGCTTCAAACAGGTCACCGAGAATGTAGAGCGCATCGCATCCGGCTATGTCGGTGAGAAACGTTGCCAGGGCACGGGAGACATGCTCCCGGGTGGGGTCAAGGTGGAGATCGGATATGAAGTACGTGGCGTGCAAGTGCACCGGGCGGGACGGATCAGTCTTCCTGCACCTGCACGGATTCGATAATCACGGGCTCTTTGGGTACGTCCTGGTGCGGACCCTGGCTGCCGGTGGGCACGGCGCGGATCTTGTCCAGCACGTCGGCACCATCGATGACCTTGCCGAATACCGTGTAACCCCAGCCCTGCATGTTCTTGGCTGTGTGGTTGAGAAAATCATTGTCTTTCACATTGATGAAAAACTGCGCCGTGGCTGAATGTGGGTCGTTGGTGCGGGCCATGGCGATGGTGCCAAAATCGTTCTTCAGGCCGTTGTCTGCTTCGTTTTCAATCGGCTCCCCGGCCTCCTTCTGGCGCATCTCGGTATCGAAGCCGCCGCCCTGAATCATGAAATTGTCGATAACACGGTGGAATATCGTACCGTCATAGTAGCCGCTGCGTGCGTAGTTGAGAAAATTCTCGACGGTTTTCGGCGCGCGTTCGGCGTCCAGTTCCAGGGTGATTTCGCCAAACGTGGTACGAATAATAACCATGCCGGTGTCCTTATTGGTGGTTAATCAGGGCGCGCTCATGATACGGACTTTTAACGGCCAGTAAAACATTGTCTAGACCGAAAGGGCGCATCAGTTGCGATAATAATGAAGGTGCTGCGGCTATAAGCTTGTGGCGCCAGAGGCTATACTACGCGCCGTTTTTAACCTGAGGCCACGGCTGACGCATCATGGAGCACCCACCCGCCAGTAACTTCCTGCAAGCGATCATCGCGGACGATCTCGCGAGCGGCCGCGTGGACGAGGTGGTCACGCGCTTTCCGCCGGAACCGAACGGCTACCTGCACATTGGCCACGCCAAGTCGATCAGCGTCAATTTCGACCTCGCGCTCGCCAACGGCGGCCGCTGCAATCTCCGCTTCGACGATACCAACCCGGAAAAGGAAAGCCAGGAATATATTGAATCGATCCAGGAGGATATCCGCTGGCTGGGCTATGTCTGGGATGGCGAGGCGCGTTTTGCCTCAAGCTACTTCGAGCAACTGTATGACTGGGCGGTATACCTCATTCAGCACGGGGATGCCTACGTGTGCGATCTCAACGCCGATGAGGCGCGGGAGTACCGCGGGACACTCACCGAGCCAGGCCGGAACAGCCCGTATCGGGAGCGCAGTATCGAGGAGAATCTCGACCTGTTCGCCCGCATGCGCGCCGGGGAGTTCGATACAGGCGCGAAGGTGTTGCGCGCAAGAATCGATATGAGCGCACCCAATATCAACCTGCGTGATCCTATCCTCTACCGTATCCGCAAGGTGGCGCATCACCAGACGGGCGACACCTGGGTGATCTATCCCACCTACGATTTCGCGCACGGCCAGGAGGATGCGATAGAAGGTGTCACCCACTCAATCTGCACCCTGGAATTTGAAGACCACCGCCCGCTGTACGACTGGCTGCTGGAACATCTGCCGGTGCCGTGCAGGCCGCGCCAGTACGAGTTCGGCCGGTTGAACCCGAGCTACACCGTCACCAGCAAGCGCAAGCTGCGGCAACTTGTGGAGGAGGGCGTGGTGAAAGGCTGGGATGATCCGCGCATGCCCACTATCACGGGGTTGCGACGACGCGGCTACACGCCGGCGGCACTGCGCAAGTTCTGCGACATGATCGGCACCACGCGCAGCGATGGCATCGTCGATGTCGCCATGCTGGAGTTTGCGATTCGCGAGGACCTGAATGAGAAGGCCGCGCGCGCGATGTGCGTGCTGAATCCGCTTAAAATAGTGCTCACAGATTACCCCGTGGATAGCGTCGAAGAGCTTGAGGCACCGCGACATCCGCTGCGCGAAGATATGGGCACGCGCGTGTTGCCGTTCAGCCGTGAGTTGTATATCGATGCCGACGACTTTCGCGAGGAAGCGAACAAGAAATACAAGCGGCTGGTACTGGGCAAGCGTGTGCGCCTGCGCAACGCCTACGTGATTGAAGCCCACGATCTTGTGAAGGATCAGCAGGGCAACATTCTTGAGGTGCATGCGCAGTTGATACCCGGCACGCTGGGAGAGAACCCCGCCGACGGGATCAAGCCCAAGGGCGTGATTCAATGGGTGTCAGCGAGCCACGGCAGGCAGGCCGAGGTGCGTTTGTATGATCGCCTGTTTACCGACGAGTCCCCCGACAGGGGCGACAAGGTGTTCGCGGAGTTTATCAATCCGGAATCCCTGGTGACGGTGCGCGACGCATGGATAGAACCCGCCCTCGCGCACGCGGCTCCCGAGGAGGGCTTTCAGTTCGAGCGTGAGGGTTATTTCGTGGCGGATCGCCATGATCACCGCGAGAGTGCGCCGGTGTTCAATCGCACCATCGGCTTGCGCGACACCTGGACCGACGAGTAGGACAAGCCAATGAGTCTCACGCTTTACAACACGCTGAGCGGCGCCAAGGAACCGTTTGTACCGCTGGTTCCGGATACAGTGAGCATGTATGTGTGCGGGCCCACGGTGTACAACCTCGCGCATATCGGCAACGCGCGCCCCGTCGTGGTCTTCGATACGCTCTTCAGGTTGCTGCAGACAGAATTCGAGAGCGTGACCTATGCGCGCAATATCACCGATATCGACGACAAGATCATTCTTGCCGCGAAAGAGCAGGGCCGCAGCATCGATTCCGTGACCGCTGAATTTACCCGCAAGTTCCGCGAGGACATGGCGCAATTGAACGCACTGACTCCCACGCTGGAACCGCACGCCACGCAGCATATCGATGGCATGATCGAGTTGACGCAGACGCTGCTGGAGAAAGGCCACGCCTACGAGGCCGAGGGGCACGTGCTGTTCGCGGTGGAGTCCATGGCGGAGTACGGTAAGCTCTCTCGCCGTTCACTGGACGATATGCTGGCCGGCGCCCGGGTAGAGGTGGCGAGCTACAAACGGCACCCTGGCGATTTCGTGTTGTGGAAACCGGCGTCGACGGACGATCCCGGCTGGGAAAGCCCCTGGGGTCGCGGGCGCCCGGGCTGGCACCTGGAGTGTTCGGCCATGGTGCGCGCGCATCTTGGCGATACCATCGATATTCACGGCGGAGGTCGCGATCTGATCTTCCCCCACCATGAGAACGAAATCGCCCAGAGTCGCTGCGCCCACGGCGGTGATTATGTGCGCTACTGGATGCACAACGCCTATCTCGATATCGATGGCGAGAAAATGTCCAAGTCGCTGGGTAATTTCCGCACTGTTCGGGACTTGCTGGCGAGCTACCGCGGGGAGGTGCTGCGCTTTGCACTGCTCTCGGCGCACTATCGCACGCCGCTCAATTTCTCCGCCGAGTTGCTGGAGCAGGCGCAGGCCACTTTGAACGCGCTCTATGCCACCTTGCGGGATGTTCAGGACATCGCACTGGATACCGAGGTGGAGCTGGCAGACGAGCCGTTTTATCGGGCCCTGAACGACGACCTCAACACACCGGTTGCCATCGCCGAGATTCACGCCCTGGCAAAGGCGCTGCACAAGGCGGATGCGGCGGAAAAGCCCGCGCTGAAGGCGCGCATGCTGGCCGCGGGCAACCTGCTGGGAATTCTGGAGCAGGACCCACAGCAGTGGCTGCAGGGCGCCACCGCGGAGGGCGCTATCGCCGAACAGGAGGTTGAGGACCTGATTGCCGAGCGGCAGCGGGCCAAACTGGAGGGAGACTACGCCCGCGCCGACGAGATTCGCGACAGCCTGGCAAACCGGGGCGTGGTTCTGGAGGATTCGCGCGAGGGCACGCGCTGGAAACGTGCCTGAAAGGCCTTTGCCCCGGAAGCTTCCGCGCTAGCTGTTGAGGCTCTTCTCGCCCGACTCCACGGTCTGCAGAATCAGTGTATTGATGGTCATCGGGCCGACGCCGCCCGGCACCGGCGTGTAGGCGGCCACCTTGTCAGCCAGAGGGCCCAGTTCGATATCGCCGATACCGCCGGGGTGGTAGCCGGCGTCGACCACTACGGAGCCGGCCTTCACCCAGTCCGCGCGGATGAACTCCGGCTTGCCAACGGCCCCCACAAGAATGTCCGCCTGCTTCACCAGGGCCTCAAGATCACGTGTGCGTGAGTGACAGATGGTAACGGTGGCATGCTGGGCGAGCAGCATCATGGCCATCGGCTTGCCCAGGATGGGGCTGCGGCCAACCACCACCGCATGTTTGCCCTGAATCTCGATCTGGTAGTGCTGCAGGATGCGCATGATGCCCTGTGGCGTGGCGCACCCGTAGGCGGGCTCTCCCATGGCCATGCGCCCGAAACCCAGGCAGGTCACACCGTCGACATCCTTGTTGAGCGCGATAGCATCAAAGCAGGCGCGCTCATCAATTTGTGCGGGAACGGGGTGCTGCAGCAGAATTCCATGCACGTCCGGGTTGTCATTCAGTTGCGCAATTTTCGCCAGCAGTTCCTGCGTTGTGGTAGTGACCGGCATTTCCACCGCCAGCGATTCCATACCCACGCGCCGGCAGGCATTGCCCTTCATTCTCACATAGGTGGCGGAGGCGGGATCATCACCGACCAGAATCGTGGCCAGGATCGGGGTTTTACCGCCGGACTTCTCGCGGATATGCGCAACGCGCTCGAGCAGGGCGGATTCGGTATTGGCAGCAAGGGTCTTGCCATCCAGGAGGAGTGCGCTCATGCATTGGTTCCCGACAGAGCGGGGCGACGGAATCCGCCCCTGAGGGCGCCGATTGTCCCACGGGTGCGCGTGCAAGTTAAAGAGGCGGGCGTTGATGAGGTATACTAAGGCCGTTGACGCTCCTCGGGGTGGTGAGTATTATGCGCCCTCCTGAAAAACAGGGGTGCAGCAAGGTTCAGGAAGCTGAAATATCGGGGTATAGCGCAGTCTGGTAGCGCGCCTGCTTTGGGAGCAGGATGTCGGGAGTTCGAATCTCTCTACCCCGACCAGTTTTCTCTTCGTGCATCGCGGCGGTTTTGCCGCATTACCCTGTGCAGTGGCTTGCAATGGTGGCCGTAGCTCATCTGGTAGAGCACCGGATTGTGACTCCGGAGGTGGCGGGTTCAAGACCCGTCGGCCACCCCAAAACCCCGTGTATAATACCCGCCAACGGGGGTATAGCTCAGCTGGATAGAGCACCGGCCTTCTAAGCCGATGGTCGCAGG
>CAXBLB010000010.1:0-135962 GCA_963976655.1 uncultured Halieaceae bacterium | reverse complement strand
CATGCTCCGGCGTCACCGCCCTGGGTGGAAGGGGGCGGATGCAGGGGCGCTTACTTTCAATCTGCCGGGGTGTCGTTGAACGGGGCCAAACAGTGACTCGATGACTGCGGCGGTGTGCGGAGAGAGGTGTTTGTCCATGCCCGCCGCGAGCAGGGTTGTGCCAGCGGCAACGCGGCCCGCCAACACGCTGAGTTGGTAACGCAGGTAGGGCAATTGCCGGGGAATGCGCAACACAATCAGGCGAACATCTGCCGGCGGAGACATCATGCTGGCCAGTATCTGCGGTACGGGCAGCAGGTTGCGCGCGGCATTCTGCGCAATTGCCTGCGCGCTGAGGGTGGAGTCCGTCCATACGGCGCGCGGCTCGAGCGCGACACTCAGCGCGCCATGCGCGTCATTCACCACTAGCGTCGCATCGGCGCTCTCGTCGCGGGCACAGGCTGCCTCCGCCAGAAGCGTATCGGCGCCGCACCAGGCGAGCAGCGGTTCGCGTTTGCGTGCGGGAAAACGCCGCAAGCGGAAAGAACCGGAGGCTGTTGTAAACAGGATGGAATCTGCGGTCGCGGCATCTTGCTCGCGCGGTGGGGGTGGTTCAGCCGCCACTAACGTAGAGTGTAAGCTGCTGTCCCGGTTGCAGGTACTGCCCGGGATCCAGTTCGTTCCAGGCAATGATGTCGCTGATCGAGACATTGAATTTGCCGGCGATACGGTAGAGCGAATCCCCCCGGCGGACCCGGTAGCCCCGTGGCTGGCCCCCTTTGCGTGAGCCGGTCGCCAGGCTGGCGGCCCATTCGCTGCCGGGCGGAATCATCAGCCTGTCTCCCGCGCGGATGCGCGAACCACGGATGCCATTGACCTCACGCAATAGCGTCACCTCGGTCTTGAACCTTTGGGCGATGCGTATGAGTGTGTCGCCTCGAGCGATTGTGTAACGCTGCCAGCGCACGCGTTGATCCGGCGTGAGAGTGGCAACCGCCTGCTCAAAGCGCTGCGCCTTGCCCACAGGCAACAATAGCTCCGGCGGAGTATGCGGCGAGGTTGCCCAGCGCAGGTGGCCGGGGTTGAATGCGCGCAGCATTGAAAGCTCCACCCCCGCCAGTTCTGCGGCACGCAGCAGTTCGAGTTGCCCGCCCGTATCTGCAATCTCAAAGGCGGGTGCGTTGGCGACGGCGGGTATGGCCACGCCGTACCTTTCCGGGTCGCTGATAATCTGGGTCAGTGCAATTAAGCGCGGCACATAGCTGCGGGTTTCACGCGGCAGTCGCAGTGACCAGAAGTCGGTGTGCAGGCCGCGTGCGGCATTCCTGGCTTGTGTGCGCAAAACACGCGCCTTTCCCGCATTGTAGGCCGCGAGCGCGAGTAGCCAGTCGCCCTCAAATGCAACATTCAACTCTTCGAGGTAATCCAGTGCCGCGCGGGTTGAATCCCTTAGGTCGCGTCTGCCGTCGTACCACCAGTCCTGCTGCAACCCGAGATGTTCGCCGGTTCCAGGTATGATTTGCCACAGGCCGGCCGCTCTTGATGAGGAAGATGCAAAGGGGTTAAGGGTGCTCTCCACCAGTGGGAGGAGGGCAATCTCCATCGGAAATTCCCGGGCTTCAACCTGCTCAACGATGTGATACAGGTAATAGTTCGCCCGGTTGGCCACCACACGGAGATAGTCTGGCTGGGCCAAATAGCGCCGCCTTTCCGCCGCGATGGCAGCGTTATCGATGTCTTGCCAACTCAGGTCGGCACGCATGCGCTGCCAGAGGTTCACCGGTTCGGCGACTTGCGCAACCTTTCGCTGACGTGGAGTTTCAGCGTCGTCGTCGTCCGCGCTTGTAGCCGGCGCCGCTGAAGCCGGAGCGTCGCTCTTTGCCAGGGGCGGCTCAAACGGTGGCACTGATTGACAGCCAGCGAGTAGCCAAAAGCTAGAAAGTAAAACAAGTATCGCTCTTAACATATTAATACATAATATTTTATTTTTTTAGCAGAAATGAAAACACCGGTTTGAGATCAATTATTCAGGTGTTGGCGCCGGAATGCGAACTTTTTCTGCGCCTTGGAGTAGAAACAGGCCTTTGGCAGTGGGGAGTCATCCGCCTTATACGCCGCAACGGCCGCCTGTCGCGCCAATCTGCCGCCTGTCCGATGTGGCTCCCACCGTTGCACACCACGGTGCTATACCTGAGCCTGACAAAAAAATAGCAGCGTGGCGGTACGCCTCACAGGGCACTGCACTGCTGAAATCAGGGAGATGCGCGGGGAATGTTGCGATCAAAGGGCTTTTCCATCATTGAATTGATGGTTGTGATGCTGATCCTGGCTGTGCTGCTGGGCGTGGGAGCCCCTGCGTTCCTCGAAACGGTCCGCAATAACCGCATGATTACCGAGGTATACGCTCTCAGGGCATCGTTGGCCAATGCACGTTCTGAAGCACTCGCCCGCCGTAGGACGGTGACTGTATGCGAAAGCACCGATTCACTGGCTTGTGCCGCGGACCCGAACGCCTGGAGCGAAGGGTATCTCGCGTTTGTCGACGCCGACGGGGACGGCGTGGCGGACCCAAATGAGATCATTCTGACTCGCGTGGTCACGACGCCAGACCTGAGTATCACCTTTACTGCCGGGCCGGGCACTCTTGGTGGCCCGGGCTTCAGACCGCGGGGCGACAGCCTGGGGTTCAGCGGCACCTTCACCTTCTGCGACCCGCGCGGCGCCACCAGCGCGGCGGGGCTGATTCTGCGTAACCCGGGCGATGCGCGCGCTGCAGAAGATGACGACACGCCGGAAGACAATATCGTGAATGACCTGGAGGGCAATAATGTCAGCTGCTAGGCCAGAGCACCGCCGGCAGGCGCTGCCGCGCGAGGCGGGCTTCACCATGATCGAGGCGCTTGTGACCTTCGTGGTGCTGGCGATTGGCGTGCTCGGCATCGTCACCCTGATGACCACCTCGAAAACCGCCCAGCACGAGGCCGCTCAGCGCGCCCGCGCAGTGACCATGGCCGATGGCATCCTGGAGCGCATCCGCGAAAACCCTCAGGCAGTCAACAGCTATCTGCGCGCGCTGGATAACCCGCTGGGAGGGGGCACTATTACGCCTGCGCCGCCGGACCCGTTTACGACCCCGCCCGCCGACCCGAATGATGTGCCGGCAGCTGTGGCGACATACGATCTTTGGGCCTGGGAGCAGCAATTGGATGGCGCCGGTGTGACGGTGGGCGGTGCGAGTACACCCTCCGCCGGCCTGCGCGAGGCGCGCGGCTGTATCACGTTCAACCCTTTTGATGGCAGAGCCAACACCGGTGAGCTCACGGTACTGTTGCAATGGCAGGGACTGCATGAAACTTCCGACGGCGTGCCGGCTGGTGGTGCGGCCTGTGGCGGTTCAGCTCCAGATTCTGATCTATTCCGACGCCAGATCAGCGTGAGCAGCTTCGTTACCCTGAGCCGGGAGGATTAATTAGCATGATCGGTTTAAGTTCCAGAGCGGCAAAGCAGCGAGGCTTCACCATCGTCGAATTTATGGTGGCGTTGTTGCTCGGCACTATCCTTATCGGCGGTGCCATCTCGATTTATCTCGCATCCAGCCGGTCGTCACAGGAGACGGAGCGCTCCATTGAGCTACTCAACAACGGGCGCTTTGCCATGCAGATTCTTAACGACACGCTGCGCCATGCGGGCTCCTCCACGGGCGCCAACTTTGGGGACCCGAACAACTCCTTAAACCGTAATTTACCCACTCCTGATGCAGTTAGCGGCGATTGCGCTACGCCCATCGAAGCTCGCGCTTATGATCTTCGCACCTATGTGCTAGCTGAGGTAGCGGCTGCCGACGGTACTGCGTTTGGTGGCTGTGTCACCGATGCAGTGGCGGGCACGGATGTCCTAATCGCGAAACACTTGGTTCCCGCCCCCATTTTCGATGCCGACCCGAACGACCCCACGCCATCTCTGAATGGTGTACTAGATTTTCCTATGGAACCCGATCTCGACCGCACGTATGCGGTTACCACTGCAACGCAAGGCGAAGTATTTGATGGTGCCGATCGGGCATTGATAGCAGGTAGCGACATGGCAGGTGGCATCGCCTGGCCCTACAGCTTTCAAGTGTTCTATGTGCGCGCAGGCGACGACGGTCAACCGGTGGCGTTGGCGCGTAAGTTGCTCAGAAAAGTCGGCGGCAGCATGACGCTGGCTCAGGAGGATCTGGTCACTGGCGTGGAAGACATGCGCATCCGCTTCCGCTACAGAGATGACAGCGGTGCGGTTAATCTCGGCTATGCAAGTGACCTCGATGTGGGTGATGGCGACTGGAGGCGGGTGAGTTCTGCGGAAGTGTTTTTGCTGCTACGCAGCGATGAGGATCCAGAGTACCTGGATGATAAAACCTACAGGCTGGGCGACAGGACTGTCACACCACTTTCAACGCCTGCTGAAAACCCTCCGAATCGCTGGCGGCTACTGGCAAACCGGTATATCACGCTGCGCAATCCCAATCTGGAAATGATCAGGGGGGGCACATGAGGCCCAACTATACACGGAGAGTTGGACAGACCGGAGTGGCACTGGTCGTGGCGCTGCTGTTTCTGCTGGTAGTGACTATTCTCAGTGTCACGGCGGCACGCAACAGTTCCTTCAGTCTGCAGATGTCTTCCAATATGCAGGACGCCAGCAACGCGTTTCAGTCTGCGGAGGCTGCCGCGTACGCGGTATGGGCACTCGCTGACCCAAACTCGCCGCTACCTAGTCCGTTTACAAATAGTGTGAACGACGATCCATTTGCCGGCGTAAATCCAAATCCTTTGGCGAACCTCAACAACGCGAATACGTTGAATGTGAAGGTCGCGCCAATGGCTCTCGGTCGCCCTTGCCCCAGCAAGGAAATTGGTAAAGCGGACACTACTGGTGTGTTGTTCTGCAATTACTACCGTGTAGACGCCGAGCAAACAGTGGCCTTGAGGGCGCGTGAAAGAGTTTCTCTTGGAATCGTGATTGAAGAAAATCAAGGCAATGAACAATGAGTAAGAGATTTTATATTGAGCTTTTGATAAGAGGTGGAAGAACGCGCACGTTCCATGCGCTTGGCCTAACACTGTTCTGACAAGGGGAAAGGCAATGATAACCCGAGCAAAGCAAACTTCACTAGCTATACTGGTAGGGCTAGTAGCGGGCCTTACTCAGCCGATAGCTATCCATGCAGACGACACGGAAATCTACGAGGCCCAGGCGGGCAATATCAGCAATGCCCGGCCCAAAGTACTCATACTGTTCGATGACTCCGGTAGTATGACGACGATGGTTCAAGGGCAACGCCCCCCCTACGACCCCGGCAGGAATGACTACCAGGGCGGCATTTCCGGCAATGAATTCGACCGCATCTACTGGTCTACCAACGGCCAGCCACCGGGCTCCAACAGCAATCAGTGGTTCGACGTCAGCAAGAATCGCTGCGAGTCATCCCTCACGCCGCTTGCGGACCAGGGCTTTTTCCAGACCGGTGCGGCCCGCTGGCGCAACGGTTCCACTGTGCAGGAATGTCAGACTACTTGTGAGCCGGACGGCTGGGTGATCAACTCCTTCTTCGGCGGCATCATCTGTCAGTTCAATGGCGGTACGGTGACGCAGGTCTGCAACAATATCGTACAGCCCGGCAGTTGGGAGGGCCTGTCCACCAACGTGCAGTCACCCGTGCATGTGGATTGCGAAGTCGATGTGGTCAACGGCGAGCCCGGCAACGGGCCCAGCGTGGCGGATGGCTACCCCAAAGACAACGTGGACAACGCCGATGTCTACAGTGCGGCGACCCCGGTTGACTCCAATGTCAACTGGGGGAATACCGCGTACACCTTTTACTCCGCAAATTATATTGATTACATCAACGACAATTCGCTGGTGGTAGACCGCTCGCGCATGGATATTGCTCAGGATGTGATCGGCGATCTCGTGGATGCCAACACCGGCGTGGATTTCGCGCTGGGCACCTTCAATCGGAATGTGAACGGCAACAACAACGGCGGCCGCATAATCCGGCGTTTGATTCCAAATATGGACGCCGCTGATCGTGGTGGCCTGGTCGGCATCATCGACGGCCTGGACGCCAATGGCAACACGCCCTTGTGTGAAACCTACTACGAGGCCTATCGCTACATTACCGGCAAAACCGTGTTCTATGGCGACGATAGAAGCACTTCCTTCGACTTCCCGGACAGGGACAGGGATGCCGACAGCGGCGGAAGTTATATCGCTCCTACCGGGGATTGTGCCTATATTTACGTAATTCTGATGACAGACGGCGAGCCAACAGATGATACGGGCGCAAACAGCCGGATCGAAACCCTGACAGGCAAAGAGTGCGGGCGCTGGGCCAACGGCTTTAATGGCACCGCCGAGAACTGCCTACCGGAACTCGCCGAGTACATGGCAAATAACGACCTTGACGGCGACGCTACCAACGGTGAACAGTTGGCCATCACCTATACCATCGGCTTCGCGACAGACCAGCCGTTGCTGGAACGCGCCGCACAGCTCGGCGGCGGCGAATATTTCACTGCCACCAGCGCCGATGAACTGGCCAACGCGTTTCAGGGCGCATTGCTTGGCATCCTGTCAAATGATTCATCCTTCACAGCACCTGGTGTGGCGGTGGATTCCTTCAACCGCACCCAGAGCCGCAATGAGGTGTTCTACGCCATGTTCAAACCCGACCAGCGTGTCGACTGGCGCGGAAATGTGAAGAAATTCAAAGTTAAAATGGTAAACGGCAAGTCGGTGGTTGTGGATAAGAATGACGCTCCGGCATTTGATTCAGTGACAGGTGCCTTCTCCGATTCGGCGAGCAGCTTCTGGAGTAATAACGACGGCGGCGCGGTGGATGCCGGTGGGGTCGGCGCTTTGCTGGCGGCGCGTGATCCGGCGACGCGCAATATCCTTACCAATACCGGCGCGAGTGGCGCGCTGCAGGCATTCAACAGCGGCAATCTGACGCCTGCCGCCTACGGTCTGGCGAGCGACGCTGAGTTGTGGGCCCTGTTTGGGGTCAATAACGTCACTGAGTTCAATGCGGTTATCGCCTGGGGTAGGGGCTACGACACCAGCGAGGGCGCGCCTTACGATACGCCCCGCGATTGGATCATGGGCGATGTCTTGCACAGTCAGCCCGTGCCGGTGAACTATGGTGCGCTTGGTGCATTCAATCAGGAAAACCCTGACCAGCGTATTCTTGTGGGCACCAACTCAGGCTTCCTGCACATGTTCGGTAATGATGACGGCCAGGAGGACTGGGCATTTTTCCCCAAGGAACTTGCCGATGTGCTGAACAGGCGGCGCGTCAATACGGTGAGCATTGATAACGTGTACGGTGTTGACCTCACGCCCACGGTGTTCCGCCGGGATGTGAATAGCGACGGCACCATCGACGCGGCAGCGGGTGACAAAGCCTATGCATACATTGGGCTGCGCCGGGGCGGGCGCCTGCTGTATGCGCTGGATATTTCCAATCCGGATGCCCCCGCCTTCCTGTGGCAGGCCAGCCCCTTTAATGCGGGCCTCGACGAGATGGGCGATTCATGGTCGCGACCCGTGGTGGCGCGCATACCGGGCTACAGCGATGCCAACGGCCCGAAACCGGTGTTGATTTTCGGCGCAGGCTACGATGCCAATAAAGACAGCAGTGGTGTGGGTACGCCCGACAGCTTCGGCCGCGGGATATTCATACTCGATGCGGTAACGGGTGCTCTGGTGCGCAGTATTACACCCGCCACCGGCTCAGTGAAGAATCTGCAGGAGAGCGGCCTACTGCATTCCGTGCCGGGTGAGGTGGCAACGCTAGACAACAATGCTGATGGCTTCGTCGACAGGCTATATTTCGCCGACACTGGTGGCAATGTGTGGCGTGTGGATATCGGCACGCGCCTGCCAACCGTGGCTGAGCCGGAAGAGACTTGGTTTGTCACGAAACTTGCGGACCTGAATGGGAGTACCATGGCGTCCGACCGGCGCTTCTTCAATAAGCCGGATGTTGTGCGGGCGATACTGGATGAAGTGCCAATAGACCTTGTTCTGCTGGGCAGTGGTGATCGGACCAATCCGCTGGCGAAGGACGTGGACAACTTCTTCTATCTGCTGCGCGATCTGAAAACAACGCGCTACACGACGACTGAACCCACTGTGGCTGAGTGTGACCCGAACATTCCGGCTAACCTGCCGCTGGATTTCCGCTGCTTCCTGCCGATCACACAGAATGGGCTGTTTGATATTACCAGCAACGTGCTGAATACAGGCACCGAGGCTGAGATTGAGGTGGCCACGACAGACTTGGCGGTTGCGGCAGGCTGGAAGTTCGAGTTGCTTGGTATCGGGGAAAAGAATCTCTCGGATTCCATTACGCTTGGAGGCTCCGTGATATTTACCACCTTCACGCCGATTGACGTGGTAAACAATATCAACGTGTGTGAGCCGGTATCCGGGCAGGGCAAGCGTTATTTTATTAACATAGCAAATGGCGAGCGGAGCGTCTTCTTTACTCCCCTTGGTCAAATTTCAGAGACTGGCTCTTTATATTTTGACTCAGAGGGTAATATAAAGCTGCTAATTACTGGCGATGGTGACGATGGCGATGGCGCTGGCGATCCGAATGATCCCTCTTGCGAAAGTGGCCTCTGCGACACGCCTGGGGATATCGACTTGCCCTACGCCAACTACTGGTACTCGGAGGACTATTAATCGTGGCCAGGACAACCCAGAAAGGCTTCACCCTGATGGAACTGATGATCGTGGTGGCGATTGTCGGTGCGTTGCTGCTGATCGCATTGCCGGCCTACGAAAGCCAGTTACAGAAGGGGCGGCGGGTGGATGCCATGGAGGCCTTGCAGCGGGTGGCGAGTTTGCAGGAGAACTTCATGCTCGATCGTTCTACCTATACGATAAGCCTCGCGGATCTTAATATCACAAACCCTATCTCGCGTGAGGGGCATTACTCCATTACAGCGGCGGCTTGCCCTGGCGGCGACATAGCCAACTGTTATGTACTAACGGCAACGCCCGTCGCCACCTCGCCCCAGGCTGACGACACCCGTTGTACTGAGTTCAGGCTGTTTTCAACCGGCGCCAAGCAGGCCGATGGTTCGCTTGGCAACGATTGCTGGTAAAACCGATACCGCGCTGTACGCGAGGCGCAAGGAGATATAGATGCTAACTAACATCAGGGTAGTGACCTCGCTGGCAGCACTACTGCTGGCGTTCGCCGGGGTTAACGCCCAGGCCACAGACCGCAAATACACCTATGCCTGTGAAGTGATGACCCAGGCGGGCGTGTCCGGGCTGGTGATGATTCAGGCCGATAGCATGGAAGATGCCCAAGCCGCGGCACTGCGGGCCGAGGCACTCACGATCGGCGGCGAGCGGAGCCCGGCGATGTCCCTGGTACAATGCATAGAAACACCCCAGGGCCGCTTCAGCGACAGCCAGTTCCAGCGTTTCTATGAAGAACTGCCTCGTTAAATGCGCGCGCTGCGCTCGCAAGGCGTGTCAGGTATGCGCCGCAGCTTCTCGAGCTGCTGCCAGCTCCCGCTAGAAGTTATCCTTCCAGCTCCGCACAGTGGCGAACACCTCTACCGGGCTGTCGCCCTCCAGGCGGCCCTGCTGCTGCAGGCTGTGCTGTAACTCGGGCGTTGCGCAGCGCAGGAAAGGATTGGTTTGCAGTTCAAGGCTCATCTCGGACGGCACAGTCGGCTCAGCCCGCTGTCTCGTCGCCTCCGCACGTTCAAGCCGCGCGGCCAGTCGCGTATTCCCGGGTTCCACCGCCTGAGCGAAAGCCAGGTTGGCCAGGGTGTATTCGTGCGCACAGTACACCCGCGTATTGCCGGGTAGCGCGGCCAGGGTTTGTAACGAGTTGTGCATCATTTCCGGGCTGCCCTCGAACAGCCGGCCACAGCCGCCCGCGAACAGGGCATCGCCACAGAACAGCAGGGGTTCCTGGCCTGGATGATAAAAGGCGATGTGGTCGAGGGTATGCCCCGGCACCTCAAGCACTTCAAAATCGAGACCGAGCACTTCGATGCAATCGCCACTCGCGAGCCGCGAATCGATACCCTCGATCGCCGGGTTGTGCGGCCCGTAAACAAAAGGCGCATAGCGCTGCTTTAATTCCGCCAGCCCGCCCACGTGGTCGAAATGGTGATGTGTAATGAGGATGGCGGCGAGCGTCAGGTCGCGGTCATTCAGCGCCTCCATCACCGGTTCAGCTTCACCGGGGTCAACCACCAGTGCCTGTCTGCTCGTGTCGCAATACAGCAACCAAATGTAGTTGTCCGAAAAAGCCTGGATGGGTTCGATCTTGACCATGGCGAGAGATTCCATACCTGTTAAACTTGAATAGACTTCACGCTGAGCCGTGCGTTCCCGTTGCACCATGCCTGCACCCAGTGCGGCGGGTGCGGGTGGCTCGCGGCGTATATCACGGTATAGTTAGCCTAACCGGCAGAGAGCCACCCTGGGGAGCTGGAAACCAATCGACCGCGCAATGCACGAGTCTAGCGAGATTTTGTCGCAACTGGAAACCTGGTACGACAACACCAATGGCCGGTATCTGCTCGACGCCACCCGCGCGACGCTACAGCCGGTGCTGGAAACAGCCTTTGGCTACCATATTTTGCAGCTCGGTGTGCAGGGTGGTCAGCCCTTGTGCCGTGGCAGCCGAATCAACCACCATATTATTTGTGGCGAACAGGCGCGAAACGGGCTGGGGCTGATCGCCCATGCGCAGGAACTGCCTCTGGAGAGCGATTCGGTAGACGTGGTGATTGCTCATCACTGCCTGGAGTTTGCCGACAACCCGCACCAGGTACTGCGTGAAATACAGCGTGTGCTGACGCCACAGGGGCAATTGCTGGTGATCGGCTTCAATCGCTTCAGCCTGCATGGCCTGTCAGGCAAGCTGCGCGCTTTACTCAAGGATCCCTTGTGGCGGGCACACAGCCCGGTCAGTGAACGGCGCCTCACGGACTGGCTGCATTTACTGGGTTGTGAGGTGCAGGAGGTTTTTCGGCTTTACGCTGTACCGCCGCTGGGGTCAGGGCGCCTGCGCGCGGGGCTGATGCGCTGCGATACCTGGACTTCACGCCACAATCTGCCATTTAGCGGGCTCTACATCGTGCACGCCACCAAGCAAGTGGCGGGCCTGACACGCACGCGTCGGGCGCACAAGCGCCGGGCCGAACGCCTGATTGGGCTGGTGCCCAAGCCCGCGCCTGCGCCGACACCTCGCGGGCAGTCTCGCGAAACTTCAAAAAATATTGAGAAAGGGAACACATCTCGTTGAAATACGTAGAAATATTTACAGATGGTGCCTGCCGGGGAAACCCCGGGCCCGGCGGCTGGGGGGCGCTTCTGCGCTATGCGGATCGGGAGAAGGAACTCTATGGGGCCGAACCGGATACCACCAACAACCGCATGGAACTGACCGCCGCGATCGAGGCGCTCAGGGCCCTGTCACAACCTTGCCGCATCGACCTCACTACCGATTCCGTGTATGTGCGCAGCGGCGTTACTGCCTGGCTGGATGGCTGGAAACGCCGCGGCTGGAAAACCGCGGGGCGCAAGCCTGTCAAGAATGTCGATCTCTGGCAGGCGCTGGATGCAGAGAACCAGCGGCACGAGGTAACCTGGCACTGGGTCAAGGGTCACAGCGGCCACCCGGAAAACGAGCGTGCCGATGCCCTCGCCAATCGCGGCATCGACGAGCTTAAGCGGCAGTCGTTGCCTAAACTGTAAAAGGGAGGGTGGCGCGTGCGACAGATCGTACTGGATACGGAAACAACCGGACTCGAGGTGGCCCAGGGGCACCGCATCATCGAAATAGGCTGCGTCGAACTACTGAACCGAAAACTCACCGGCAATCACTATCACCAGTACGTCAACCCCCAGCGTCCCATCGACCAGGGCGCGATAGAGGTGCACGGGATTACCGAAGATTTCCTCGCCGACAAGCCGAACTTTGCGCAGATCGCCGAAGACTTTCTGCAGTTTGTCAGCGGCGCCGAGCTGATCATCCACAACGCGCCCTTTGATATTGGCTTCCTCGACAGCGAGCTAGGCCGGTTGCCGGATTCAACGGTTAAGATGTCTGCACTGTGCGCCATCATCGATACTCTGTCGATGGCGCGCGCCCGGCACCCCGGTCAGCGCAACACGCTGGACGCGCTGTGCCAGCGCTACACGGTGGATAACTCCCGGCGCGACCTGCATGGCGCGTTGCTCGATGCAGAGATTCTCGCCGACGTCTATCTCGTTATGACGGGAGGCCAGACCACGCTACAGCTCTCGGAAGCAGGCCAGGAGGAGGGGGGCCAGGCGCGCGCCGAGGGCATAAAACGCTTGCCCGCGGGGCGCAGGCCATTGCCTGTGCTGGCCGCGAGTGCCGACGAAAGAGCGGCGCACGAGGCGCAACTTGATGCCATCGCCGCTGCAAACGGTGGGCGGGTGGTCTGGCGCGATGCGCCCGGGCACTAGTGTTTGGGTGTGGCTGCCACCGCGCAGCTCCAGCAGCAATGTGACGAGCTTCGGCTGCGCGCTGAGCGGCCGCTAGATGAACAGCACCACGCAGGCGAGGGCGACACTGCCCATCACCAACGTGTAGGGCAGGGCCATGATCACCATGCGCCCGTACGACAGGCGAATGAGCGGCGCCAGTGCCGAAGTCAGCAGAAACAGGAAGGCGGCCTGGCCATTGGGAGTCGCAACGCTCGGCAGATTGGTGCCGGTGTTGATCGCCACCGCTAGCTGGTCGAACTCGCTACGGGTAATGGTGCCCGCGTCCAGCGCCGCCTTGACTTCCGTGATGTATACCGTGGCAACAAAAACGTTATCGCTGATCATCGACAGCAACCCGTTGGCGAGAAAGAACATGGGCGGGCGGATACTGGAATCCAGCGCCAGTACCGTGGCGACAACCGGGGTGAACAGGTGTTGGTCGTGAATGACGGCAACAATCGCAAAGAAAACCACCAGCAGCGCAGTGAAGGGCAGTGCCTCTTCAAAGGCGCTGCCCAGTTGATGCTCGTCGGTAATGCCGTTGAACGCGGTAAGCAGCACAATCACCATCAGCCCCACAAGACCTACCGCCGCCCAGTGCAGCGCGAGAGCAAGAATCAGAATGAGCGCAACCAGTGCCTGCACCACGAGCTGGGCGTTGGCGCGGGTGGTGCGATTAGACTGCTCCCGGGTGTCATAGTCCACAAGCACTTCGCGCACGGTGTCCGGCAGCCGGGCGCCGTAGCCGAACTTGCGGCTCACCTCCAGTGCGGCACAGGTACCGAGGCCGGCGAACAGCACCGGCACTGTCACCGGCGCCATGATCGTCACAAACTTGCCGAAATCCCAGCCGGCGATGGTGGCAATGAGCAGATTCTGTGGTTCGCCCACAAGCGTGCAGACACCGCCCAGCGCCGTACCCACGGCGCCATGCATCAACAGGCTGCGGAGAAAGGCGCGAAACTCCTCAAGGTCGTCACGATGCTGCTCGCCCACGCGGCCGTCATCCGCGTGGTCGTGTGCATCCAGGGTGCCGCCCTGACCAGAGGCGACACGGTGGTACACGCTGTAAAACCCCACACCCACGCTGATCAGCACGGCGGTAACCGTAAGGGCATCGAGGAAGGCAGATAGAAATGCCGCGACGAAGGAGAAAAGCAGTGAAAGCGCCACCTTGGAGCGAATGTTGAGCAGCAGCTTGGTGAATACGAAGAGCAGCAGTTCTTTCATGAAGTAGATGCCCGCCACCATAAACATCAGTAGCAGGATTACTTCAAAATTGGCGAGAGTCTCCTGATAAACCGTCTCCGGCGAGGTCATGCCGAGCAGCACAGCCTCGATCGCCAGCAGACCGCCCGGTTGCAACGGGTAGCAGCGCAACGCCAGTGCCAGGGTAAATATGAACTCCGCGATCAGAATCCAGCCGGTGATGAAGGGTCCCAGCACCAGCAGCAGCAAGGGGTTGACCAGCAGAAAGCCAACGATGGTCTGCTTGTACCAGTTGGGCGAAGGCCCGAGGAAGTTTTTCCACAGGGCGAGGGGGGGACTGTCGTTCATGCGCGTGCTCGAGTCCATCTGCAGAGAGGCGTGAATTCTACGTTATTCACCCCGCCATTGCGTACGTTTAGTGTGTGAAAAACTTGCGCGTGCAACAGACGCGTGTACAGGCGCGTGCAACAGGCGCGTGCAACAGACGCGGAAAACAGACCCACGCAAGCGCAGCGGCTACACGTACGCACCTGTGTGGTTTGGGGCGGATTGCCCGGCGCGAGCTGTGCTGCTTGCCCCGTGGCAGCCCGCCGCATACTATAGCCGGTCATTTTGCAGCGCATGGAGAAACGATGTTTCGCGCCGACAATACACCGCCGCCCCCGACGTCGCAGGAGTTGCATATTGTCTTTCAGCAGGGGCAACTTGTCAGCGATATGCGCTCCCCAAGCGCCTGTCTGATCGCCTGTTCGGAGGTTGAGCGCAGCGGCTGGCGTGAGCTCCGACGCCAGTTCCTCGGCTACTGGGAAGAGCGGCCCTGCTATGCGGTGGAGATCGACGCGCAGGAGCAGCCGGATCCCATGCAATACCAGAAAGGTAATCTCTACCACATACTCGGGCGTGTGGATGAGCGTGTTTTTGCACTCGCAGGCAGGGCCCAGCAGTTGCTCGACTGGGAGCGCGATCATCAGTTCTGCGGGCGATGTGGCGGACGCATGCGCATCGACCAGAGCGAAAGAGCGATGCGTTGCGATCCCTGCCGCAGCATCAATTATCCGCGCATCTCGCCCTGCGTGATCGTGCTTATCACGCGCGGAGAGGAACTGCTGCTTGCACGTAACGCGAACTTCCCCCAACCGATGTACAGCACGCTGGCGGGTTTTATCGAGGCCGGCGAATCAGCAGAGGAAACACTGATACGCGAAGTGCGTGAAGAAGTTGGTGTTGAAGTGCACAGGCTGCGGTATTTTCAGTCTCAATCCTGGCCCTTCCCCAACCAGCTCATGCTGGGCTTTTTCGCCGAGTACGCAGGCGGCGAAATCGTGTGCGATGAGATCGAGATTGCCGACGCCCAGTGGTTTCACCACACCAATCTGCCAATGATCCCACCCGTGGCGTCCATATCCGGCCAGCTTATCGAACACTACGTTCGGTCCCTCAAGTAGGTATCAGGGAGACACATCTTGGAATTCCTCTACGAATACGGACTTTTTCTGGCGCGGGCTGTGACAGTGGTCGCCGCAATCCTGATTCTGGTGGCGGGGCTGGTGGCAATAGGTTCACGCCAGCGCGCTGTGCATCATGAGGGCCACATCGAGGTGCGCAAGATCAATGAGCGCTACAAGGCCATGGGCGATGCGGTGCGCAGTGCGATGGATGACCCGGCCGTCGTGAAATCGCGCCACAAGGCCGAAAAGAAAGCGGCGAAGGTCGCGGCCAAAGCGGCCAAAAAGGCGCGGCGCAAAACCGCTGACAAATCTGCCGATGAGCGACGCAAGCGCCTGTTCGTTCTCGATTTCGACGGTGATCTGCGGGCCAGCGCCACCGACAACCTGCGCGAGGAGATTTCCGTGGTGCTGTCCCAGACCGAGGAGGGCGACGAGGTCCTGCTGCGCGTGGAAAGCCCGGGTGGCATGGTACATGGCTACGGATTGGCTGCCAGCCAGCTCCGGCGCATCCGCGATGCCGGTGTGCCGCTGACCGTGGCAGTAGACAAAGTGGCCGCCAGCGGTGGCTACATGATGGCCTGCGTGGGAGAGCGAATTCTCGCGGCGCCCTTTGCGGTGCTGGGTTCGATTGGCGTGCTCGCACAGTTGCCCAACTTCCATCGCCTGCTGAAGAAACACGACATCGATTTCGAGCTGATGACGGCAGGTGAGTATAAACGCACCCTGACGGTATTTGGCGAAAACACCGATGAGGGCAGGGCAAAATTTCACCAGGAACTGGAAGAAACCCACGCGCTGTTCAAGGAGTTCGTGAGCGTCAACCGCCCTGCGCTGGAAATTGACAAGGTCGCAACGGGTGAGGTTTGGTACGGTAGTCAGGCCTTGGATGAAGGCCTCATCGACGAGGTGAAAACCAGTGATGAACTCGTACAAGAACGTCTGGCGGATTGGGATGTGTTCGAAGTGAAATTCGTGCACAGAAAAAGCTGGCAGGAAAAGCTCGGGCTGGCTGCCGAAGGCGCGCTAATGCGGTTGGGCATGCGCCTCTGGCAGCGCGACCAGGGCCCGCACTACTGATTATTCAGCCGCCGGGAGCGTCTTTGGCGGGCGCTTCTTTCTCCGGCTCTGCTTGCCGGCATTTACCTCGCAGGATAATCGCTCGATTTACCAGCGCGTCCTGGTCGCCGCCCTCATCCGCCAGAATGGCGCCACCGACGTCCTGCCGCACACCCGCACAGGGATCCTCCGCTTCATACAATGTAAGCCGGTACAACAAGACCACTGCACCGATCACGAATAAAAACGCGGCCGCCTTGAGCAGAGTGGAATTTAGCATGAGCGAACCTGTCGTGTGGCCGGAAAACGCATAATCGCACAATCCGGAAAGTCGCTCCATCGGCGTACATCAGGCGTCCATCGAACGGCAGATGTGCATCCACTCATCCACTGTCTGCAGTGGGTGGCGCTTGCGTTGCAGCGCGAAATAAAAGGTGCGACGCATGTCGCAGCGGGGCAGTTCCAGCGGAACGAGATCGCCATTGGCGAAGTTTTTCTGCAATACAATGCGTGACAGACAGCCAATCCCCAGGCCTGATTCCACCGCGTTTTTTATCGCTTCGTTGTGCTTCAGTTCCAGATACACGTTGATGTCCGGCAACAACCCCGAGAGCGCTCGTTCGAAAGTCTGGCGCGCCCCCGAATCCGGTTCGCGCAGAATCCACATGGCTTTGCGAATATCGCGGGTGCTCAGCTTGCGCTTGCGTGCGAGGGGGTGGTTCGCGGCACAGAAAACCACCAGTTCATCGTCCCGCCAGGGGATCAGCTCCAGTTCCCGGTGCTGCACCTCGCCCTCGATCATGCCGATGTCGACTTCGAAATTCAGCACCTGCGCCACCACATCGGGGGTGTTGGCAATATCGAGCTGCACATCGGCGTTGGGGTACTTGCCCAGGTAACTGGCGAGGAACCGGGTGGCGAGATGGTTGCCGATGGTAAAGCTTGCGCCGACCTTGATATGCCCCACATCCTTGTGATCGCGGAGCATTTCCTCGAAATTGTGGCTGTGGGCCAGCAGGCTCTCGGCCTCCTTGCGCAGCGTGTTGCCGATGGCGTTCAGCGTGAGCCGGTTGCTGGCCCGGTCGAACAGTGTTACGTCGTAGGTATGCTCCAGATTGAGTAGCGCTTCGCTCGCGGCGGACTGCGACATGTGCAGGCTCCCCGCGGCCCTGGAGATATTTTCGTGACGGGCAACTGCGAGAAATATCTGTAACTGCCGCAAAGTGAACTTCATGTACCCTCAATCTGTTTGCGCGCCAGGCTGTCAGCCTTGCGGGGTTGTGAATTGGTATCGGTAAAACCGTTAAGCGTATCCATAATATCCTGTTTTACATGGAGAAAGAATGGCCGTAACCTTGCGCGCCAGACTTGGGAGGCTGCATGTTGAGGCAGCCTCATTTGATCAAACCGTGGAGACAGCAGGCATGGCGGAACAGAAGGCAACAAACGTACACTGGCACGAAGGCGATATTACACGCGAGCATCGGCAGAAGCTGCTTGGACACAAGGGCGCCACGCTGTGGTTCACGGGGCTTTCGGGTTCCGGCAAAAGCACCGTGGCTGTGGAGCTGGAGGGCACACTCAATCAAATGGGCGTATTGTCGTACCGGCTGGACGGCGACAACGTGCGCATGGGTATCAACAGAAACCTGGGCTTTTCAGCCGAAGACCGCACGGAAAATATCCGGCGGATCGGGGAAGTGGCGAAGTTGTTTGTCGATGCCGGTGTGATTGCCCTGAGCAGTTTCATCAGCCCCTACGCCGCGGACCGTGACCAGGTGCGCCTGCTGCACGAGGAAGCCGGCCTGGATTTCATCGAGATTTTCGTCGATTGCACGCTGGAAGCGGCCGAGAGTCGTGATCCGAAGGGTCTGTACAAGAAGGCACGCGCGGGTGAGATCAAGAACTTCACGGGGATCGACGACCCCTACGAGGCACCGCCGAAGCCTGAAATACATCTGCATTCAGACCAGCAGACACTGGCGGAGGAAGTCGACCTCATCCTCGACGCGCTGCGTAGCCGCGGCATTATCAGTCAATAAGCAGGAGTCACCCATGATCAAACCGCACGGTTCCGACGAGCTCAACCCACTGTATGTCTACGACAGCGAGAAGCGCCATGCGCTGCTGGCCGAGGCCGAAAACCTGCCGTCCCTGCTGCTGAACTCAGCCGCCGCTGCCAACGCGGTGATGCTTGGCGGGGGCTATTTCAACCCGCTCACGGGTTATATGAATCTCGCTGACTCCCTGAGCGTGGCGGAGAACATGCACACCGTCGACGGTCTGTTTTTCCCGGTACCCATTGTCAACCTGAGCAATGAAACCGGCATTACGGCAGGCAGCCGGCTGGCCCTGCGCGATCCGAACGTTGAAGGCAACCCGGTCATCGCCGTTATGGATGTGGCCGCGGTAGAGAATGTCTCCGAGGAGCAGATCAACTTCATGGCGGAGAAAATTTTCCGCACACTGGACCCAAAGCACCCCGGTGTCGCCACCTTCACGGGGCTGGGTCGTACCCTGATCTCAGGTGATATTCAGGTGCTGAGCTTTTCCTATTTCCAGGCCGATTTTCCGGATACTTTCCGGACCGCCGTGGAGATCCGCAACGAGATCGCCGAGCACGGCTGGGAAAAGGTTGTGGCCTTCCAGACCCGCAATCCCATGCACCGGGCGCACGAGGAGTTGTGCCGCATGGCGATGGAACAACTGGATGCCGACGGCGTACTCATTCACATGCTGCTCGGCAAACTCAAGCCGGGCGATATCCCGGCCGAAGTGCGCGACGCATCCATCCGCAAGATGGTGGAAGTGTATTTCCCCCCCAACACCGTGATGGTCACAGGCTACGGGTTCGACATGCTTTACGCCGGGCCCAGGGAGGCCGTGCTGCACGCGTTGTTCCGCCAGAACTGTGGCTGCACGCACCTGATTGTCGGGCGAGACCATGCTGGTGTCGGCGACTATTATGGTGGTTTCGACGCGCAGACGATTTTCGACGAGGAAGTCCCGGCCGACGCGCTGGAACTGGAGATATTCAAGGCCGACCACACGGCGTACAGCAAGAAGCTGAACAAGGTGGTGATGATGCGTGACGTGCCGGATCACGGCAAGGATGATTTCGTGTTGCTCTCGGGTACCGCGGTACGTGAAATGCTCGGCAAGGGCATCGCCCCGCCGCCGGAGTTTTCGCGTCCTGAAGTTGCCAAGATACTCTCGGATTACTACCAGGCTCTGGACGCGGGTAAATGAATTACGATTTATTCAATGGCGATGCAGACGGCATCTGTGCCCTGTTGCAGCTGCGCAGGGCGCAGCCCTGTGACGCCGAGCTGATCACCGGTGTCAAACGCGACATCGACCTGATGTCCCGGGTGGAAGCTGCTAGCGGCGATACGGTCACGGTGCTCGACGTCTCCATGGACAAGAACAAGGCGGCACTGGAAAAGACACTCGCCGCGGGCGCCCGGGTGTTCTATGTGGATCACCACAAAGCGGGCGAGATCCCTGAGCATCCCGCGCTTACCGCAATCATCAATGAAGCGCCCGATGTGTGCACCGCGGTGCTGGTGAACGGGTACCTCGGCGGCGCGCACGTCGAGTGGGCGATTACCGGCGCTTTTGGCGACAACCTCGACGCAACGGCGCGAACGCTGGCGAAAGGGCTCGATCTGTCCGCCGCCGATCTCCGTTCGCTCGAAGAACTCGGCGTGTGCATCAATTACAACGGCTATGGCCCATCGCTCGAGGATCTGCATTTTGATCCGAAGGAGCTGTATCTGCGCCTGCTCGCGAGTGAGGGCCCGATGGATTTCGTGGCGAACTCGGCGGATTTCCGCAAACTGCGTGACGGCTACAACGAAGACATGGGTCGCGCGGCAGCGCTCGAACCCGCCGAGGCGGATGCCGCCACGGCGGTTTTCATTTTGCCGAATGAAGCCTGGGCCCGGCGCGTGAGTGGCGTATACAGCAACGATCTCGCTACCGATAATCCGGGTCGTGCCCACGCGGTGCTGACCGTCAGGGACAATGGTAACTATCTGGTCAGCGTGCGCGCGCCCATGAGCAATAAACAGGGCGCGGCGGATCTCTGCATGCAGTTCCCCACCGGGGGAGGCAGGGCAGGCGCAGCGGGTATCAACGACCTGCCTGTCGACAGGCTGCAGGACTTCATCGGCGCATTCAGGGCGGCCTACGGCAACTAGAGCTGCGCTGCCGGGCCTTCGCTCGCGTCGCGCGGGGCGTTTCACCGAAGTGCCGGGTGAAGCTGCGTGTGAAGTGACTGTGATCGGAAAACCCGGTTTCCAGCGCGATGCTGCCGACCGGCTTGTCGGTTTCCAGCAGTAGCTGGCGCGCATTGGCGAGGCGTACCTCGTTGATGTACTGGTGAGGCGTCTTGTCGAGGTGCTTGCGAAAACGCCGCTCAAGCGCGCTCACCGAGATATTGCAGGCGCTGGCCAGGGAGGCGACTGAAATACTCGCGGCGAAGTGCTCGCAGATGTAATCCACCGGCGCGCGCAGCTCGCGCAGGGGTTGCGCAGTGCCTTCGGTGCGATTCAGGTGTCGGCTGATGCCGAAACTGGCGATGATCGCCTCCCGGCGATCGTACACCGGCCACTTTGATGTGAGGAACCAGTCGCCCCTGCCGTGCCGGCCGAGAATGAGCTCCAGCCTGTCTGTAACCACCTTGCCCTGCAACACCAGGGCGTCGTCGGCGACGTAATTCTCCGCCAGGTGGTCGGGCGCGAGGTCGTAGTCGCTCTTGCGCAGCAGGCTGTTGATCGACGTGAAACCGAAGCGTTCGAAGAACAGCCGGTTGCCGTAGACAAAGCGTCCCTGGGTGTCCTTGAGCCAGGCGTGAGTGTCGGGGAGCAGGTCGAGCATGGCGAATCGCTCTTCCGCGTCCTCCAGGCGATCGATCGTCAGTTTTGTCATATGCGGGCGCGGGCGCTGAAAATATCCAAATTATAGAGTAATCCATGCAAGATTTCGTGCCGTCTGCGCTGGATCATCGGTTCGCCAACTCGTATCTGTGAATAGACAGGAGACTGACGCGATCATGGCAAAGGTCAGAATGGGTATGATCGGCGGCGGCGAGGGCGCGTTTATCGGCGCCGTGCACCGCATCGCCGCGGCGCTCGATGGTGACATTGAACTGGTGTGCGGTGCGTTCGCCTCCGACCCGGAGCGTTCTGCGCGCTCGGGGGCGGCGCTGCAATTGCCCGCTGAACGGGTGTATGCGGATTATCCCGGCATGCTGTCTGCGGAGGCGGCCCTGCCGGAGGCGGAGCGCATGCAGTTTGTCAGTATTGTCACGCCCAACCACCTGCACTATCCCGTGGCCGAAGCCGCGCTGAGAGCGGGGTTTCACGTGTTGTGCGACAAGCCCGCGACCTACGATCTCGCCCAGGCCGTGGCACTGCGCAAGCTGTTGCGCGAGACAGGACTGTGCTACGGCCTCACCCATACCTACGCCGGATATCCGCTGGTCAAGGAGGCACGCGCGCGCATCGCGGCAGGCGAACTGGGCGCGATTCGCAAGGTGGTGGTGGAGTATCCACAGGGCTGGCTTGCTGAGCGTGAGGAAGACACCGACAACAAGCAGGCCGCCTGGCGGCTTGATCCGTCCCGTGCGGGCCCAAGCGGCTGTATGGGAGATATCGGTGTGCACGCGGCGCACCTGGCGGAATATGTCAGCGGGCTGCACATCAGCGAACTCTGCGCCGACCTGACAACGTTTGTGGACGGCCGCGAACTGGATGACGACGGCGGCATGCTGTTGCGTTTCGCCAACGGCGCGCGCGGTCTGCTGTGGGCCAGCCAGGTGTGCGTCGGCGAGGAAAACGCGCTGGCGATTCGCGTGTACGGTGAACGCGGCGGTCTTGAGTGGCGGCAGCAGGAACCGAACACCCTGTGGCTCAAATGGAACGACCGGCCGACCCAGATGCTGCGCACGGGCGCCGGCTACCTGGGCGACGCCGCCAGCCAGCGCACCCGCACACCCATGGGGCACCCCGAGGGCTACCTGGAGGCCTTCGCCAATCTATACAGGGATTTCGCGCGGCAGGTTCGCGTACACGCCGGTGCCGAGCCCGGTGATGCCGCGCGTGAGAATTGTCCCGGTATCGAGGCCGCCATTCGCGGCATGGCCTTTATTGAACTCGCGGTTGCCGCCAGCGCCAGCGATACCAAATGGCACGCCTTTGAGCACGCTACAGACGCCGATTCATGAAGTAGAGAGGAGGTAGCATGGCTACGATGCAGGGTCCGGCGATATTCCTCGCCCAGTTCAGCGGGGCGGAGGCGCCTTTCGACAGCCTCGACAATATAACACGCTGGGCGGGCCAACTGGGCTACAAGGGCGTGCAGGTGCCCACCTGGGAGTCGCGGCTTATCGATCTCAAGCTCGCCGCCGAGAGCCAGGATTACTGTGATGAGCTGAAAGGCGTCTGCGAGGGTAACGGCGTGCAGATCACTGAACTGTCCACCCACCTACAGGGGCAGCTGGTGGCGGTAGCGCCTGCCTACGATGAACTGTTCGATGCCTTTGCACCCGCCGAAGTACATCGCAACCCGCAAAAGCGCCAGGCCTGGGCCGTGGAGCAACTGCTGCTCGCGGCACAGGCGAGTCGCAACCTGGGCTTGAATGCGCATGCCACGTTTTCCGGTGCGTTGCTGTGGCACCTGATGTACTCCTGGCCGCCGCGTCCAGCAGGTCTTGTCGAGACGGGGTTCAGGGAGCTGGCCGCACGCTGGCTGCCGATTCTGGATGCGTTCGACGCAGCCGGGGTCGACCTCTGCTATGAGATTCATCCCGGCGAAGACCTGCACGACGGCGTGAGCTTCGAGCGCTTTCTCGCGGCAACCGATAATCACCCGCGGTGCAACATTCTGTATGACCCGAGTCATCTCGTACTGCAACAACTCGATTACCTGCAGTTCATCGACTTCTATCACGAGCGCATCAGGATGTTTCATGTCAAGGATGCCGAATTCAACCCCGACGGTCGCGCCGGCATCTACGGCGGCTACCAGGACTGGGTGGACCGCCCCGGACGCTTTCGCTCGCTGGGTGATGGCCAGATTGATTTTGCCGGCATATTCAGCCAGCTTGCTCGTTACGGCTATGCGGGCTGGGCCGTACTCGAGTGGGAGTGCTGCCTGAAGCATCCCGAGGACGGCGCGCGCGAAGGCGTGGATTTTATCAACCAGCACATCATTCGCACCACGGACAGGGCCTTTGACGATTTCGCGGGGGGCATTGCCGATGAGAAGCGGAACCGTCGTATACTGGGGCTTGAGTAGAGCCTGCATATAACGATAACAGGGACGCCAGAGTATGAATAACGCGAGCATTGATCGCAGACGCCTGTATTACGTGGGTAATCTGTCGATTTTCATGATCGGCCTGGGCTTCGCGGTGCGCGCCAATATCGCGCCCAACCTGCAGGCTGACATCTACGACAAGATTGACCTGGCGAACTCGGCGGCGATGGTTGGCGAGGCACTGGGCATAACCTTCACGGGCTTTGCCCTCACATTGCTGTTCGGCAGCGCACTGGTGGACATCATGGGCATGAAGCGCATGTTGTTGCTGTCGGCGCTGGGCTATGTCGCCGGCGCCGCGGGACTTATCGCGGCGACGATGTTGCCGGTGGGCGGCATGGTGGAGACGCTGGTATTGGTGAGTCTGTTGCTCACGGGGCTGGGCTGGGGCGCGGTGGAGGCCGCGTCCAACCCCATGGTGGCCGCGCTGTATCCGGAAGAAAAAACCCATCGCCTCAATATTCTGCACGCCTGGTGGCCGGGCGGCATCGTGGTAGGTGGTCTTCTGGGGCTGGCCATCAGCAGTACCGGGCTCGCATGGCAGCTCAACATGCTGATACTGATGCTGCCCTCCCTGGTGCTGGCCTGGATGGTCGCCACCTCGGTATTCCCGGTGACAGAGCGCGTCGCCAGTGGCGTGAGTTATAGCGGCATGGTGGCGGAACTTTTCCGGCGGCCGATGTTCTGGGTTTTCTGGGTCTGCATGTTCCTCACCGCTGCCGCGGAACTCGCGCCCGGCCAGTGGGTGAATATCTCATTGTCGAATATTGTCGGCATGCAGGGTATCGTACTGCTGGTGTACGTGAGTGGCCTGATGTTTGTGATGCGCCATTTTGCCGGGCCCATCGTCGCGCGCATCTCCTCCATCGGTTTGATGTTCGCAAGTTGCCTCTCGGCAGGTCTCGGGCTGTATCTGCTCAGCCTTGCCAGTACGCCACTCACAGCTTTCGCCGCGGCAACGGTCTGGGGTATAGGCGTCTGCTATATGTGGCCCACCATGCTGGGTATCGTTTCCGAGCGCTTCCCCAAAGGTGGCGCCATGGCCCTGGGATTGATGGGGTTTGCCGGTGGCATGTCGATCCAGTTTGTGTTGCCGGAAATGGGCGCCATATTCGACTCCGCCAAGCTGGAAGCGGCGGGGGGCGCCGCGGCACTGGAGACCCTGTCGCCGCAGGCAATGGAACAGGTTATTCGCTATGCCTCGGTGGAATCATTTCAATCCGTGGCCATCGTGCCACTGCTGCTGTTGCCGGTTTTTGGCCTGATCTGGTGGTTCGACTACCGGGGCGAAAGGCTGCGACGGGCGCCGGCTGAATATCAATGAGAGAGTGTGTTTATGCTGCAAAACAGAACAATCCTGGTTACCGGCGCCAATGGCGCACTGGGCAAACGTGTATGCGCTGTGGCCGAGGGCTACGGCGCGCGCGTTCAGCGCCTGGACATCGCCTTTGCCGAGAGCGATGAAACCACCCACGCGATCGATCTCACCGATCCTGCGGCGACTGGCGAATTGCTCACTCGCCTTGCCCCCTTCGACGGCGTATTCAACCTTGCCGGCGGCTTTGCGATGGGTGCGCCGACCTGGGACAGCAGTGACGATGACTGGCAGCGCATGTTTGCACTGAACGTAACCACCACGCGCAATATGGTGAAAGCCGCCGTGCCGCTACTGCTTGAGAATGGCGGCGGCAGCATTGTCAACGTGGGGGCCTATGGCGCGCGCGAGGGCCTGGCGCAAATGTCCGCCTACTGTGCATCCAAGAGCGTTGTGATGCGGCTCACCGAAAGTCTCGCCAATGAGCTGCGACATCGCGGTGTCAACGTGAACGCCGTGTTGCCGACCGTGATCGATACACCGGCGAATCGGGAGGGTATGCCGGATGCGGATTTCAGCGAGTGGGTATCGCCGGATGAGCTCGCCAACGTGATCTGTTTTCTTGCCTCGCGCGGGGCGAGCGCCGTGCACGGCGCGCTGGTGCCGGTGAGAGGCCTCGCGTGACAATTCCGCTGCGGCGCTGGTTGCTGGCGATTGCGGTCGTCGTCTACCTGTATTTTCTGTTGCCTGTCAGCGCAGTGATGTTCTATGAGTTGTACCACCTGACAAAGATCGACCCGGTGTACTGGGGTTACAGTATCTTCAAGGCTGCAGGCTATTACTTCTCCACCTGGGAGTACCGCGTTCACAGTCTGGTCGCGGTGGCCGTGGCGATTCTGTTGCTGCCACTTCTGTTCGAAAAACTGCGGGGAAAGTGAGGAAGCAACATGGATAGACGGGAATTTCTGCAGTGTGCCGCCATTCTGGTAAGTGGTGTCAGCGCCGCCCAACTCGGCTTCGCCCTTTCGGAGGAGCAGCAGGTATACCTGGCGTCGGCCGCGAACTACAACACTGGCAAGGCCACGTATTTCAGCGCGGCACAACGCGCCATAGTTGCCGCCATGACCGAAGTCATTATTCCGCGCACGGACACTCCGGGGGCCATCGACGCGGGTGTTCCGAATTATGTCGAACTGATGGTGTCCGACTGGCTGAATGACGAAGAGCGCGCAATTTTCGATGCGGGGCTGGCGGATATTGAAACGCGCATTCCCCGGGACTACGGTAAATCTTTCGATCAACTCAGCCCGGCGCAGCAACTTGAGATCATGCAGGACCTCGAGGAGGCTGCATCTGCTTCCTCCTGGTACGACTTCGGCAACGTGCAGCGGGACTTCATCAGCGATGCGCCCTTTATCTGTCAACTGAAGGAACTGACAATCTGGGGTTTCTTCACCTCGGAAGCCGGCAGCAAGCAGGTCCTGCGCTACGATCCCATGCCCATGTATTTTGATGGCGATGTGCCTCTGGATCCCGATGAGAGTAGCTGGGCAGTGGGAACCATGGTATGAGCAACAATACGATCGACGCGCAGGTTTACGATTTCGATGCCATCGTGGTGGGCTCCGGCATGTCCGGCGGCTGGGCGGCCAAGGAACTCACCGAAAAGGGCCTGAAAGTGCTGGTGCTGGAACGGGGCAAGGAGCTGCAGCACGGCTCCGGATACTTTGGCGAGCACGCGCCCGCCTGGAAACTGCCGTATCAGGGCAAAGTGCCGCGCAAGCTGTATGAGGAAGAGTACCCGATGACCAAACGGGTATTTCACTCTTTTAGCGAGGCGAACCGGCCGTTCTGGATGAACGAGAAGGAAAACCCGTATGTGGTGGACGAGAAGAACCCCTTCATGTGGATTCGTTCGGATATTGTGGGCGGCCGCTCAGTACTCTGGGGTCGCCAAACCTATCGCTGGAGCGAACAGGATTTCAAGGCCAACGCGCAGGACGGGCACGGCATCCCCTGGCCGGTTGACTACAGTGACATCGCCCCCTGGTACAGCCATGTCGAGAAGTTCATCGGTGTAAACGGCAAAGCGGAAGGGTTGCCACAGTTACCCGATGGCGAATTCCAGAAACCGATGCCCTGGTTCGCACTGGAAAAGACCATCGGCGAACGACTGAAGAAGAAAGCGCCCGACATTACGCTGACTAATGCCCGTACCGCCATTCTCACCGAGGATTTGCCGGGTCGTAGTGCCTGTCACTATTGCGGCCCGTGTCCCCGCGGTTGCTCTACGGGAAGCTACTTCAGCTCACAGGCCTCTACGCTGCCCGCCGCGCGCGCCACTGGCAACATGACGCTGAAAGCCAACACCCTGGTTGAACGTCTGGAATACGACCCTGTCAGTGGTCGCATCGCACGCGTGCACGTGATCGACACGCAGACCGGTGAGAAGGCGGCCTATAGCAGTAGAATTGTCTTCCTTTGCGCGTCCACTATTGCCAGTACGCAGATTCTGTTGAACTCCGCGAGCGAGGAGTTTCCAAACGGGCTGGCAAACGGCAGCGGCGTGCTGGGCCATTACATGATGGATCACACCCTCGGCATGAGCGGCCTCGGCCTGTTTCTCGACAACATGGACAGTTACTACCACGGCAATCGTCCCACCGGCCTGTATATTCCGCGGTTTCGCAATCTTGACGGGCAGGATGCAGACGCCGATTTCGTGCGCGGCTACGGCTACCAGACAGCGCTGCTGCGGGTCGACTGGCAAACGGGCTACAACGCGCGCGGTTTCGGTGCGCAACTGAAGGATTCGCTGCGCAAGCCCGGCCCCTGGGTATTTGCCCTCGCCGGGTTCAGCGAGTGTCTGCCGCGAGAATCCAATCGCATGTATATGAGCAAGAAGCTGGATCGTTTCGGCATGCCCCAGGTCGCCTTCGATTTCAAATGGAGCGACAACGAAGTGAAACTGCGTGAGGACGCCGCCAGGCAGGCCGATCGCATTCTCAAGGCGGCGGGGGCGGTATATGCAATGCCTGCTCCGGTGGAAATGTCGCTGCCGGGGGAGGGTATTCACGAGATGGGCACGGCGCGTATGGGCGATGATCCGCGACAGTCGGTGCTCAATCGCTGGAATCAGGCGCACGAGGTGCCCAATCTTTTTGTGACGGACGGCTCCTTCATGACCTCCGCCTCCTGCGTGAATCCCTCGCTGACCTATATGGCCTTCACTGCGCGCGCCTGTGACTATGCGGTGCGGCAGATGGCGGCGGGGCAGATTTGACGGCAGGCAGCGCAAGCGGGTGCAGACGCCTCCGGCCGGGAAGCTACTGGCGTCGCTGCTGCGCAACCGCTCTTCTGCTGCTGGGCGCACTGTGTTGCGGCGCTGTAGCGTCTGCCGGGTCGCAGGCAGCGAGCGCGGCAAACCCGCCGCGGCAACCGCCAAATATCCTGTTGCTGATGGCCGAAGACATGAGCCCGCGGCTTGGCGTGTTCGGTGATCCTGTCGCGTCTACACCCAACCTCGATCAACTCGCCGAGCGAGGGGTGATGTATTCCAACACCTATACAACCGCCGGCGTGTGCGCGCCAAGCCGTGCCGCGCACATCCTCGGCAGGCACCAGATGGCCACCGGCACACAGCACATGCGCACTACCCGGGGGCCCCTCGGCACCTACAGGTCGGTGCCCCCGGCTGATGCAAAAGCCTATCCGGAACTGCTGCGCGCAGCGGGGTACTACACCTATACCGACGACAAACTGGATTATCAGTTCAGCGGCCCACTCGCCGGAAGCGGCCCGTTCACGATCTGGGATGAGGAGGGCGCGAACAGCCACTGGCGCAAGCGGGGCGACGGGCAGGCGTTTTTCGGCTTCGTCAACTTTCAGGTGACGCATGAAAGCGGGGTGTTCCGGCCCCTGGGAAGCTGGCCTCACGGACCGCTGCATTTCGTTATGCAGCTTGCGCGTGCCTGGAGAATTCCAGATATTCAGCCGGCGCGCAGCGTACTGGCGCACGAGGTACCGCTGCCTCCCTACTATCCGGATACGCCCACGGTGCGCGCGGATGTCGCCAGACATTACAACAACATCGGCGTGATGGACCGACAGGTAGGCGCTATTCTGCAGCAACTTGAACAGGATGGCCTGGCGGAAAGCACAATCGTTATCTGGACGACGGATCACGGCGACGGCCTGCCGCGCGCCAAGCGTGAGCTGTTCGACTCCGGTATTCACGTCCCCCTGATTATCTACTGGCCGGAGGCTTACCGGCCCGACGGGGTAGCGCCCGGCTCGGTGGATGAGCGCCTGATCAGTTTTGTGGATCTGGCGCCGACGATACTCTCGCTCGCAGGAGTGACCGTGCCCGACGGGATGCCGGGACTGAACCTGGTCTCGGGCCCGCAGCGGCAGTACGTGTTCGCCGCGCGCGACCGTATTGATGAGATAGCAGACAGGCAGCGGGCGGTGCGGGATTCACGCTACAAATACATTCGCAGCTGGCAGCCCCGGCAGCCCGGCGGCCACGCGCTCGCCTTCAGGGACAATATCGACATGATGCGGCAAATGCACACGCTGTACGCCGAGGGAAAACTCAACGCGGTACAACGCCAGTGGTTCGAGCCGCCTGGAGAGGAGCGCCTATTCGACACATTGACAGACCCGCATGAACTGCACGATCTGTCCGCTGACGCTGGCCATGCCCGGGTGCTTGAGCGCATGCGCGGCGCGCTGGATGCGTGGCTGAACGAGACGCCGGACCTGAGTGAAATCTCCGAGGCGGAGATGCTCGCGCGCTTTCAACCGCAGGGTGAGACGCCGGTTACGCCCCCGCCCCGATTTTCCCTGAGTAATGGCCGTGTGGTGCTTGGCGCAGAATACAACGCATCCATCGGCTACCGAATCAATGGCGGTGACTGGCAGCTGTACTCGCAGCCGATGCCGCTCGAGCGGCGCGTCACGGTACACGCCAAGGCAGTGCGCTATGGCTGGGAGGAGAGCGATGAAATCAGCTTTGTGATCCCCGTTGAACCGCCTTCTGCGCCGGAATGACAACCGGCAGGAGCATCGTATGTCGCTGACAATACCCTTCAGATACCTGGTGCTCGCCCTTTGCGCCGCGGCCCCTGCCTTTGCCCAGGGGGCTACGCGCCCGAATATTGTGTTCATTATGTCGGACGATCACGCGGTACGTGCCGTGAGCGCCTATGGCGACAGCCTGATGGAGACCCCCAACATCGATCGTATCGCCCAACGCGGCATGCGCTTTGAGCGCGCCTACGTGGCCAACGCCATCTGTGGCCCGAGCAGGGCGACCCTGTTGACGGGCCTGCACAGTCATGCCAACGGTTTTTACAGCAATGAGTGGTCGGGCCCCTTTGATGGCAACCAGCAGACCCTGCCCAAATTATTGCAGTCGTCGGGTTACGCGACAGCGGTTATCGGCAAGTGGCACCTCTACAGCGACCCGGTGGGCTTCGACCACTGGGAGGTCATCGACAACGTGTTTGAGCAGGGCACTTACTACAACCCCGCTTTCCGCAGTCCCGCCGGTATCGAGGAGAGTACCGGCTATGTGGCGGAGCTGATCACCGACAAGGCCCTGGCCTGGCTGGCGGCTGTGCAGGAAAATGCGGAACCGTTCTTCCTCATCTACAACCATAAGACGCCGCACCGGGACTGGCTGCCCGGCCCCGCGGAGCTTGGCGAGTGGAGTGAAAGCCTGCGGCTGGAGGAGCCGGCGACGCTGCTGCGCGATATGCGCAATCTCACTGTCGCCCGGCAAGAGGCGCGCATGTCGATTGCCGACTGGATGACGGACACCGATGTGAAACTGAACAGGCCCGGGAACCTGACTCCCGGGCAGGCTGCACTCTGGGACGCGGCCTTCGCCCGGGGCAATGCGGAATTCGAGGCGGCCGATCTCTCTGGCGAGGAATTGACACGCTGGAAATACCAGCGCTACATCAAAACCTATCTCGGCGCCGTGAAAAGCATGGACCGGGAGATCGGCCGCCTGCTGGACTATCTCGATGCAAGCGGGCTGTCGCGCAATACGCTGGTCGTGTACACCTCGGATCAGGGCTTCTTTCTCGGCGAGAACGGCTGGTTTGACAAGCGCTGGATGGACGAGGTGTCCTCGCGGGTGCCACTACTGATGCAATGGCCGGCTGAAATCGCCGCGGGCGGGAGCAACGCCTCGCTGGTGCAGAATATCGATCTCGCCCCAACCCTGCTGGACGCCGCGGGCGTTACCGCGCCCGAGCCCATGCACGGGGTCAGCATGCTGCCGCTGATGCGCGGAGAAGCCGACGAACAGCAGCGCGACCTGTACTACCATTTCTACGAAAACCCGGGTTTTCATGGCGTCGCGCGACACTATGGCATTCATACCGGGCGTTATAAGCTCATCCACTACTACGAAAATGACGAATGGGAGTTGTTCGATATCAGCCGCGATCCCGCGGAACTCAACAACCTGTATCACCACTCGCACTATCGCGATTTGATTCCAGATCTCAAGGCGCGGCTGTCTGCGCTGCGCTCGCAGTACCAGGTACCCGAGCAGGACCCGCCGGTACCCTGGTACCACGGGCCGTTGATCAGGCTGGTTGAATACCTGATGAAGCTTCTGTGAAGCGCCAGGCAGTACCCGGCCGGTTCAAAGTGACAGACTTTCCCTCTGCTATGCTCTCGCCAATGGTTCCCTGGCCCCTGCAGGCTTGATTCGCCGCGGCGCATTGCCGACACTGTGGCGGCGAAATTTTTCCATTATCGAGGGGAGTAGAGACGATGTCAGACGCCGAACAGCGCGTGATCGACGGAACCGCCTGGGAGCAGTTCTGCGATGCCCTGAAAGAAGCGGGCAAGATCATCCAGAGTGAAAAAGCGCCCAAGGACGCTTTCAACCAGGCGGAGGGCTACCGTTACCTGACGCGCCTGCTGCGCGGTGGGCTCGAGAGCTTCCTGGAGTATCGCGACCCCATGTTTCCGCAGCTGCGCTGTGGCGCCCACGAAACCATCAAGCTCGGCGCCGACAACCCGGACAACCGCTACGAGAGCGCGACCATCAATCCGAAGTACGATTACCGCATCACCGGCACACGCGGCAGCGTGGATTATCTTGGCATCAGTTCCATCATCAATAAATACGCCGTCGACGGTACGATGGAGGTCACCGGCCACATCGATCACCGGCAGATGACGCTCGGCCCGGACGGTGAACTCGAAATTGTCATCAGCCGTGAAGAGAAACCGGGGAACTGGCTGCCCATGGCAGCGGGCAGCAATTCCATCACAGTGCGCCAGACGTTTCAGGACCGCATCAACGAGAAACGCGCAGAGCTGAAGATTGAGCGAATTGGCGCCTCGGATGACCGGCCGGAGCCACTCAGCGCGGAAAAGCTCGAGCGTGGCTTGCAGGGTGCGGTGAAATTCATGCAGGGGTCGGCGCAGATGTTCGAGAACTGGGCCGAGAGCTTTCTGCCCACGCTGAACGAACTGCCGCCAGCGGATCAGGCCTATTGCCAGGCTATAGGTGGAGACCCCAATATCTTCTACTTCCACAGCGCCTGGAAACTCGAGGAGGATGAGGTGTTCATCATCGAGGCCCCCGATATTCCCGAATGCCAGACCTGGAACTTTCAACTCGACAACTGGTGGATGGAATCACTCGACTATCGCCATCACACCATTCATGTGAACAAGCATACCGCGCATTACGAGGCCGATGGCAGCGTGCGCGTGGTGGTTTCGCACACCGATCCGGGGGTGCCGAACTGGATTGAAACCGCGGGACACCGCATCGGTACCATGTGCTGGCGCTGGATAGGCGCGGAGCGACATCCCACCCTTAATTACCGCGTGGCGAAACTCTCGGAGCTGGCATGACCACATCAGTCACCTTCAACGCCGACGAGCTGGTAGCGGAGGCGAAAGAACAGACCGGCTTTAGCGATTTTGGCGAGCTACCCTACCGCGAGGGGCTTGAGGTTCTGCTTGAGACCTATGATCGCAACATACGCGATCCGGAGGGGCGTAAACGTTGCCGCACGCGGGTGGTGACGTTGCTGGCCACGCGCCTGAAGTGTGAAAACGCCTTCAAGACAATTCCCGAATACGCGAATGAAGAGGTGGTGGCGCCGATTTTTGTCACCGGTTTGCCGCGCTCCGGCACTTCGGCGCTATTGAACCTGCTTGTAGCCGCTCCGGAAAATCGCGGGCTGTTGCAGTGGGAGGTGCAGTTTCCCGATCCCTGGCCGGGGAGCGCACAGGGGGAGGAGGATCCGCGCTACCCGTACCTGGCCAAGGCGCTGGAGGAAAGCCGGGATTCCGAGTTCGCGAAAATTCATTACATCGACGCCGACACACCCGAGGAGTGTGTGCTGCTGCATGCCTATGCCTTTACCGGTGTGCAACTGGGCTTTGAAGTGATGCTTGAGCCCTACCGCTCATGGCTCCTCAAGCAGGATCTGGTGCCCATGTACGCCTATCAGAAGCGCCAGATGCAAATGTTGAGCTGGCGCCGCCCGGGTGGCCGCTGGATGCTGAAGGCGCCCGCGCATATGTGGGGCATAGACGCAATACTGGAAGTGTTTCCGGATGCGCGCTTTGTCTGGTGTCACCGCGATCCGCAGAAGGTGGTGCCTTCGATCAACAGCATGAATCGTGTGGTAATGGGCATGTACGCGGGAGATTGCAGTCACCTGGATGAACAGGAGATAGGCCGCGCCGTAATGGAATGGTATGCCATGTCGCTGGAACAGGGGCTGGCGATGCGCGAGCAACTGCCGGCCAGCCGCTTCGTCGACTGCTCACAGGCTGATTTCGTGGCCGATCCGATGCGCGTGGTGGAATCAGTGTACGCGGCGTTTGATCTGCCGCTGGCCGCGGAGTCAAGGGCAGAGCTGGAAGCGCATATCCGTGCCAACCCCCAGGGCAAACACGGCAGGCACGAATACGACCTTGCAGCTTACGGCCTTACACGGGATACGATTGCCGAACGCTTTGCGTTCTACACGGGCGATTCGCGCTGGCCTATCTCCGACTAGAGCGCGGCTAGTACTGGTATTCCAGCGTGACGCCGTAGGTGCGGGGGTCGCCGAATGTGGCAAGGCCCATCAAGCCCAGTGAATCGAAGCTGGCCTGGCGAATATTGCCAATGAAGTATTCCTCGTCCAGCAGGTTGTTGCCCCACAGCGTAACGCGCAGGCTACCGGTGTGGTCGCCCAGGGCGATCTCCGAGAGGCTGACACTCGCGGCCAGCAGGGTACGCTCATTGAGGGTGCCCGCGGGAAACTGCACCCCACCGAGCGATTTATCCTGATATTGCAGGTTGACGTTGGCATTCAGCAGGCCGGGGCCGACAGCCAGGTTGTAGTCCAGCGACGTGGTCAGGGTGTGTTCTGGCGCCAGCGCCAGGTCTTCGGTAAGCGCCTCCTGCACCGTGCTGAAGCCACCGGGTGCGCTATCGTCAATCTGTTGGTAGGAGACGCTGTCCGGGCCGAAGCTGGTATCCAGGTGGCCGTAGCTGAGCGTGCCCGTCAGGGTCTCGGTAATGGCAAGTGAAAGATCAACTTCCAGCCCGGTTATTTCCGCATCCTCGATGTTGATGAAGTCGCGTTCTCCCGGGTTGCGACCTGTCTGTACGCTCTGCTGGTAGTCGTCGTACTGCATGTAGAATAGCGCCGCGTTCGCGCGCAGGCGGCCGTTGAGCAGGTCGCCCTTGTAGCCCAACTCCCAGGCTTCCAGCTCTTCGGGCTCGAACCCCGTCTGGAAATTCTCCAGCGAGGTGGAGCGCTGGCTGGTGCCGCCGGATTTGTAGGCCGTCACCCATTTGACATAGAGTTTGTTGAAGTCATCGATATCGTATTCAACTGTAAGCGAAGGATTGAACTGGTCAAAATCCCGATTGTAGTCCGCGCGGAATGCCGGCACCGGCGTGGCCGAGCCCGCAAAGCCAAAAGACACGCGGTTGTTGTCCCGGAAGGCCTCGCGGGTGTCGTCTGAATAACGCGCACCCAGCGTGAAATGCCAGTCCTGCAGGTTCTCCGGGGTCCATGTCAGTTGTCCGAACAGGGCCATCGAGCGGTTGTCGGTTGAGGTGAAATCCGTCAGAACATCCCGGGGAATTTCTTCCGAACCGTTGCTATTGCCGATGTTGGATTCCTGTGACTCATCCTCGTAGTAATAGGCGCCGAGCACCCAGTCCAGTGTCTCGCTACTGCCGAGCAGCTGCAGCTCCTGCGAAAACTGCTCAAAGCTGGTTTCGGTGATGCCGTTGGTAATGGTGTAGGAGCCGAACAGCGACGTCGTGGGCGACTGCGAGGTCTGGTTGAAGGCATCCACATCGCGGTAACCGGTGATTGACCTGAAGGCCAGCGTATCGCTGATCTCCCAGGCGATATCCAGCGTGTGTGCATTGATCTCGATGTCTCCGGCAACCTCTTTGTCGAAGGCCGTGGCCTCATCGCGGCGATCACCGCTGGCATCCACCGGGTTGCCTTTGGCATCCAGCGCCGGGTTGGCAAAGCTGATCACTCCCGCATTCGGCGCGGAGGCATCAAATTTCAGCACCTGGGAAAGCCGGGACGTGTCTTCGATTGTCGAGCGGTCGTACTTGTAATCCAGGGTAATGGCATCACTGGCGTCCCAGTGAAAATCGGCGGTGATGTTGTCGCGATTTTCAACGCCCCAGTCCTCGCCGGCCCCCAGATTCTCCACCACGCCATCGCGATCGGCATAGGCATAGGCGAGCTTCAGCGCAGTGGTATCCGACAGCGGCACGTTGAGAATGGAGCGCGAGCGGAAAAGGTCGTAGTTACCAAATGAGAGGCGCTGCCGGAAGCGCAGCGCATCGGTGTCGGCTTTGCGGGTTACGAGATTGATCGCGCCGCCCGTGGCGTTGCGGCCATACAGCGTGCCCTGCGGCCCGCGCAACACTTCCACGCGCTGGATATCAGCGGTTTCAAAGGCGGTGCCCACCGAGGAGCCGATGTAGACGCCATCCATGTACAGGGCGACTGAAGGATCCTGGGTGACCTGCACATCGTTTTGCCCCACGCCGCGGATGAAGAGCCTGACCGTGGTTGCAGAGCCGGTAAATTCGTTGACGACCAGGTTCGGCACTTTGGAGGCCAGGCCCTTGATGTCATTGACGCCCATTTTCTCCAGCGTATTTTCCGTGAATGCGGCAATGGAGATTGGCACGTCCTGAATGGACTCCTCGCGCTTCTCCGCGGTGACGATAATCTCTTCGAGAACGGGCGCGGCATTAACCGCCGGCGCAACCGTCGCTAGCAGGCACAGGGAGGTACAAAAGGCGGTCGGGTAGGTCGATTTAGGGCGCGTGTACATAAGGGTATTCCATGTTGGTGCGATATTATTGTGGGCTTCAGTATAGTGCGAAATCCCGGTACGCAAGCAAACGCGAAGCCCGACCAAACGGTCTGGCTTCAGCGGTCGCATTAGTTGTACCTGCAATTGCCTGTCAACAACAGCACGCTGCGGACGTTGTCTGCCACGCAACCCAAAAACAGACCAATCTGATTGTTTTTTTTCAGTCGATCCTCTATAGTCGCGAGACGTCGCTGTCTCGACGGCGCGCCTGATGCAATAAAAAAACCGAGGTACAGCCCAGTGGATATTTCCAGGGAAAACCTGTTGCGGGCCTACCGCCACATGAAAACCATCCGCGAGTTCGAAGAACGCGTGCACGCGGAGATCATGAACGGCCAGATAGCGGGGTTCACGCACCTGTACACCGGCCAGGAGGCCAATGCTGTAGGCGTATGTGAGCATCTGGATGCCGCCGACACCATTATCTCCACACACCGGGGACACGGCCATTGCATCGCCAAAGGTGCCGATGTGATTGGCATGATGAAGGAGCTGTTCGGCTCCAGCGAAGGTCTGTGCAAGGGCAAGGGCGGCTCCATGCATGTGGCGGACATGGAAAAGGGCATTCTGGGTGCCAACGGCATCGTGGCTGGCGGCCCGCCCATATCCGTGGGCGCCGCGCTGGCGGCGCGCATACGCAAAAATGGCAGGGTAGCGGTCTCCTTCTCGGGTGACGGCTCTGTCAACCAGGGCACCTGTTTCGAAGCCATGAATCTGGCCGTTGTGCTGAAAGTGCCGGCCGTGTTCGTCATCGAGAATAACTACTACTCCGAGCACACCAATATTCGCTACGCGGTGGGTTGCAAGGATCTCAAAGCGCGCACAGAAAGTTTTGGTTTCCCCGTATTTGTGGCCGATGGTGCCGACTTCTTCTCGGTGCACGAAGCCGCGGGCAAAGCGATTGAGCACGCGCGGGCGGGCAACGGCCCGGCGGGCGTGTTCGCTGAGACCGGCCGCTTTCATGGCCATTTTGTGGGTGATCCACAAACCTATCGCGCAGAAGGTGAGCTCGAGCGCCTGCGTGCCGATTCCTGTTGCCTGAAGAAGTTTCGCGCGCGCATGCAGGCGTCCGGCGATTTGGACATGGCGGAGCTGGATGCCATCGACACCGAGGTGCTGGCGCTGATCGAGGACGCCGTCTCGGCTGCCAAGGCGGCGCCGCGGCCGCTGCCCGAGCAGGTCACGCAGGACGTTTACATTCGATACAACAGCGCGGGGGAGTAACGACGATGCCACAGAAAAGCATGCGCGATGCCATCAACGAAGCCCTGCACCAGGCGATGGCGGAAGACGAGAGCGTATTCGTGATCGGTGAGGACGTGGCCGGTTGCAACGGCAGCGAGGGTGAAGTGGGTAGCGTCGGTGGCGTTTTCGGTGTCACGGCGGGCCTGTACCATGCCTTTGGCCCGGACCGCTGTATCGATACGCCCATATCCGAATCAGCCATAGTCGGCGCCGCCTCCGGTGCGGCGTTGATGGGCATGCGCCCGGTGGCGGAAATCATGTTCGCTGATTTTATCGGCGTCTGCATGGATCAGATCGTCAACCAGATGGGCAAGTTCCGCTATATGTTCGGAGGCAAGAGCCGGTGTCCGGCGGTGATACGTTTTGCCTCTGGCGGGGGTTTCTCTGCTGCCAGCCAGCACAGCCAGTCGATGTATCAGGTGATGACCTCGTTTCCGGGCCTGAAAGTGGTCATTCCCTCCAATGCCTACGATGCCAAGGGGCTGCTGCTGCAGGCGATCCGCGACGATGATCCGGTGCTGTTCTTTGAGTCCAAGGCGCTCTACCAGGAAAGCTGCGAGGTGCCGGACGAGATGTACACCATTCCCTTCGGCGAGGCGGCATTTGTGCGCGAGGGCGACGATGTCACTGTGGTCGCCTTTGGACAGATGGTGGGCAGGGCGGCGGCGGCGATCGATGCCCTTGAGGCTGACGGCATAAGCTGTGATCTGATTGATCCGCGCAGCAGTTCGCCACTGGATGCCGACGCCATTATCGAGAGCGTGGAGGCCACCGGCCGCCTGATCGTCGTCGACGAGTCACCGCCGCGTTGCGGGCTCACCGCGGATGTTGCAGCACTGGCCGCGGATCGCGCATTTCACGCGCTCAAGGCACCGGTCAAGCAGGTGTGCGCGCCGCACAGCCCGACACCCTTCTCGCCGGAGCTGGAAGCGGCCTATCTGCCAAGCGTTGAGCGGATCAAGGCGACAATTCGCGAGGTGTTGGGCGCGTGAGCAGTATTTATCCGATAGCGGTGCCCAAGTGGGGCATCGAGATGGTGGAGGGCACCCTCAGTAGCTGGAGTAAACGCGAAGGCGACACGGTGGAGAAGGGCGACGAGGTGTTCGAGATGGAATCGGACAAGATCGTCAATGTCTGGGAATCACCGGTCAGCGGCGTGCTCAGACGCATCCTGGCGCAAGAGGGCGATGCGAGGCCGGTGGGCGCCCTGCTGGGTGTTATCGCTGCGCCGGAGGCCAACGATGCCGACATAGAGGCGTTTATCAGCGGCTATGGCGGCGATGCCGGAAAAGCCGCGGGGGAGGCCGCAGACACCGGGCCTGCGCCAGCACCACGCGCGGGTGGCGCGGGCGATGCCAATACCCGATCGAGCCCGGCGGTGAGGCGCCTGGCAGAAGAGCTTTCGGTGGATCTTAACAGTGTATCGGGCACCGGGCGACGCAACCGCATTACCGAGGACGACGTGCGCGCCGCAGCGAGCGAGCGCACTGGCGACGGGGCGGATAAACAGGCTGCCAGTTCGCAGGATGTTGAGCTGATCGCACTGTCTGCAACACGCAAAACCATAGCCAGGCGCCTGACCGAGGCGAAGCAGAGCATTCCGCATTTTTACCTGTCGGTGGACTACAACCTCGAAGGGTTGATGGCCCACCGAGCCACCCTGAATGCAGGTGGCGAACAAAAAGTATCGGTAAACGACCTGCTCATCTACTGCGTTGCGCGCGCGCTGGTGCGGGAACCGCGGGTTAACGTCAATCTCATAGACGACGTGATTCACCAGTTCCGGGACGCCAATATCGCCGTTGCCATCGCCACCGACGACGGGCTGTACCCGGCGACACTGCGCAAAGCGCAGACCCTGTCGCCCACAGAAATTGCCGCGGCGGTAGCCGCGCTGTCAGCAAAGGCGGCAGCCGGAGAATTGCAACGGGATGACATCAGCGGCGGCTCCTTTACGCTGTCCAATCTGGGCATGTTTGGCGTGTCGCGTTTCACGGCGATTATCAATCCGCCCATGGGCGCCATCCTCGCGCTGGGGAAGGCACAGCAGCAGGTGGTGGTAAAAGACGGGGCACCGGCAATTGCCAGTATGCTCAGCGCAACTCTTTCCTGCGACCACCGCGTCATCGACGGTGCGGTAGGCGCGCAGTTTCTGAAGTTGCTGGGGGAGGAGATCGCGGCCCTGGGGGAGGGCGCCGAAGTGGCCCGGTGCTGAACCCGGCGCTGTGCTGTTTTTCGGTTTGCCCGGGCGTATAGTCAGTCCTGCAAAAGCAGATAGGCGATAGCGTCACCCAACGCTTCACGCTCCGCCTGCCACGCGTTGCGGGTGAGACGAACCCGCGGGTTGATATCGTCGGCGAGCCCCCTGAGTCCGGCAAACAGCAGGTGCCTTGCGGTCTCGCTCATGGGCGAATCGGCAACGTCGTCTTTCAGCAGTTCATCCCACAGCTCCGAAGCTCTGGCGGCCCACAACTTGAGGAGGCGCTGGCCGTTTATTTTTGAGGCTGTATCCTTGCCGGCATTGCGCAATATCGCCACGCTCACCCGGTACTCCTTGCGGCTCAGCAACTGCCATATGCTGTCGCTGAGCTGGGTGAGACGCTCGCGGATATCTGCGCCGTCCAGCCGTGTGTTGGCCAGCGTGCTGAAAAACTCCTCGAAGATATGCTCCAGCACGGCCTGTAGCAGACCGTCTTTATCACCAAAGTTGTATTGCAAAACGCCCCAGGTAACGCCAGCCTCCTCGGTTATCCGGTTGGTGTGGGCAGCGTGAAAGCCCTCGCGATAGATGCAGTCAATCGTTGCCCGAATGACCTTCTCGCGGGTCAATTGACGCTTGCTCTGCTTGCTGCTGTTCAAGAACGGCCTCCCTGTTGCCTGTTGCAGAAGTCCCGGGTGAGTATCGCCCATATGCGGGCGTCTGTCTCTCGCGCGACCGCCGGGCCAGTGCACCATCGCGACAACGATAATAGTTGAAGCTATAAAATATATTCGGTATCTTGTCGCAGTCTGTCAAGAATTCCAAGCAGGAGTCGAAATGTCTGAATACAGTCGGGAAGAAATGGAAGAGATGATGCAGCGCTGGCTGGCCGTGAACGACAAGGCCGAGCGCGAGGGAAACTGGCGCTCGCTGGCCGACTTTTACACGCCGGATGTGACCTACGGCTGGGATACGCCGAATGGCAAATACGAATTTAACGATCGGGAAACCGTGCGCGAAACCTGCGTGGGCGCCGCCATGGATCCCTATGCGGGCTGGACTTACCCCTACGACAAGATTGTTATCGACGAGACCCGTGGCGAGGCGTTTGTCACCTGGTGGCAAACTCCACCCGGCGCGCCAGTGCGCGAAGATGGCTCGGAGATGAAAGTGATCGGCGCCTCCTGGTTCAAGTACGGCGGCAATTATCAGTGGTCGGAGCAACTGGATATGTACGACTACACCTCAATTACGAACCTGATCAAGGAGTGCGTCGAAAAAGGCATTCTCAAGGAGATGCCGGTCATGTCCGCTCAGCAGGTCAAGGAGAGCTAGCATGTCGCAAACAGCCGATACGCCGTTAAACCTGCCGCCGAAAGTCAGCGGCGAGAAGCCCGGGGTTGGACACATGGAGGAATTCGGCGTCAATTTCGCCAGATTCCTCATGCGTTGCAACGCGGAATGCGGCGAACTGGCCGAGTTCAACATGGGCGGCCAGCAAACAGTGCTGATGAGCGGTCCCGAGGCGCAGGAAGCGTTCCTGAAAACACTGGACAAGAAGTTGAGCAGGGCTGCGGCGTATCAGGCAACGGTGCCGGTGTTTGGCAAAGGGGTCATTTTCGATGCCCCGCCGGACAGGATGAAAACCCAGCTGAAGATTCAGGTGGACGCACTGCGGTACCAGAACATGCAACACTACGCCGCCATCATCGCCCAGGAAGTGGAAGACTGGGTCGCGGGCTGGGGCGAAGAAGGGGAGCTGGATTTTCTCGATGAGTTTGTGCAGCTCACACTGCACACCGCCTGCCATTGTCTGCTCGGGGCCGATTTCCGCTACAAAATGACGGACGAATTCAAGGAGCTGTATCACGCGCTGGAGAAGGGCCTGCAGGCGATTGCCTTTGTCGACCCTTACATGCAGCAGCCGGTATTCGAAGCGCGCGACAAGGCACTGGTCCGGCTGCAGGAACTGATCGGCGGTATGATCAAGGAGCGTCGCGCCAACAGTGACACCAATTACGGTGACGCTCTTGAGACGTTTATGTCCGGTACCTACAAGGATGGCTCGCACCTTACGGAGAATGAAGTCACCGGCCTGGTGATTGCCACCATGTTCGCCGGTCACCACACCAGCTCTGGCACCGCCACCTGGACGCTGGTGGAACTCGCGCGGCAGAAAGCCTACGCCGGGGAAGTGCTGGATGAACTGCACACATTGTTCAAGGACGGGCAGGCACTCACCCTTGAGGCACTCAGGGAAATTCCGCGGCTTGAGCGCTTTATTGAAGAAGTGCTGCGCATGCATCCACCACTGATACTGCTGATGCGTCGTGTCATCGAGGACATTGATTACAACGGCACTCTGATAGAGGCCGGTAAAACCGTCGCGATTTCAACCTTCGGTTCACATCGCAATGCGGATTTCTTCCCGGACCCCGAGCGCTTCGATCCACACCGCCCGAAGCCTGACAATCTCTGGACTTTCATTCCTTTTGGCGGCGGGCCGCACAAGTGCGCCGGCAACGCCTTCGCGATGATGCAGCTCAAGTCGATTTTTGCAGCATTGCTGCCGCGCTATGAATTCGATCTGGTTGAGCCCTCGGAGAGCTATCAGGATGATTTCTCGGCAATGGTGTTGAAGCCCAGTTCTCCCTGCAGGTTGCGCTACAAGAAACGTCAGTAGGGAGGGATATACAATGGCAATGAAAATCAGCGTCGATCTCGACCTCTGCCAGGGTCACAGCGTGTGCCTGGGTGAGTGCCCGGAAGTGTTTGACGTTGTAGAACAGGATGACGGCTATCCGCAGGTGAGCGTACTTGTGGAGTGCCCGCCAGAGACCCTGCGTGACAAGGTCACGCGGGCTGCGCGCTATTGTCCCAACCATGTGATCACGGTCACCGAGGTCGAATGACGCACCGATGCGTGTTCTGATTACGGGAGGAACCGGCCTGGTAGGCTCGCATGCCTGCAGAGCGCTGCAGCATGCCGGGCACGATGTGCGCCTGCTGGTGCGCAACGCGGACAAGGCCCACAACTATTTTGCGCAGTTGCGCGAAACACCTCCCGAAATGGTAACCGGCGATGTCACCGATCGCAGTTCGGTCACGGCAGCACTTGCGGGCTGCGAAGGCCTGGTACATGCGGCCGCCGCCACGCCGATGCAGATCGGCTCCATCGAGCAACTGTTTGCAGTGAATGTCGGCGGTGTAAAAAACGTGGTCGGAGAGGCACTGGCGGCGGGTGTTTCGCGTATCGTATGTATTTCCAGTATCACTGCCATTTTTAACCCCGATGCCAGCAAGGTAACGCCCGATGCACCTCCCACGCCCTCGAGCATGCCCTACGGGCAGAGCAAGATACAGGCGGAGTTGTATTTGCGCGGCCTGCAGGAGCAGGGCGCACCGGTGGCGATCGTTTATCCGGGGGGCATTCTGGGGCCGGACGACCCGGGGTTCTCCGATTCCTGCAAGGCGATCAAACACCGCATCGATAACGGCTTCCGCATTTTTGGCGACGGCGGCATGCAGTACATTGATGTTCGCGATCTTGCCGCATTCATAAGGTCCCTGATCGAAGACGGCGGCAATGGGCGCCACCTGCTGCCGGGGGTTTACAGCACCTGGACCGAACAGGCAGACCTGATAGAAGCCGTCTCTGGCGCGCAGCTGGAACGCATACCCGCACAGGGCTGGAAGTTGCGTCTGGTGGGAAGAATGATGGACGCTGCGCGACGTTTCAGGAAGATTGATTCACCGCTGTCGGCCGAAACCATGCGCTACGCGACGCTCTGGCCCGATATTCCCAACACCGAAGAACTGGACCGCCGCGGCCTCGGTTTGAGATCACCTCGTGACACCTTCGCCGACACCTTGCGCTGGATGGTAAAAGCCGGTTATCTCGACGCCGCAACCTGTCCTAAATCTGCCTGAACACGCGAGCCCCGATGTCCAACAACGCCAAGCAGAAAACGCCGTTTTTCTTTGAAGACCACCGCGAGGGATACCGTGTGGAGTGCGGCTCCTATCGGGTGGAGAAAGCGGAAGTCATAGCCTTTGCGCGCAAGTGGGACCCGCAGCCCTGGCACGTTGACGAAGAACAGGCCCGGCAATCGATGTTCGGTGGGCTCACCGCCTGTTCGGCACACATTTTTTCCATCTACTGCCTTACCAGTGTCGACTGGCAGAATGGCGCCGCACAGCAGGCCGTGGCCAGCCTTGGCTTTGATGATATGCGCATGCACAAGCCCGTTTATGCCGGCGATATTTTGCGTTGCGTGACCGTGGTGGATGAGACGAGGGAATCCAGAAGCAAACCCGGTTGCGGCATCGTGGTTTACGCGTCGCAGTTGCTGAACCAGCAGGATGATGCCGTGTTCAGCATTCGCTGCGCCACGCTGATGGCGCGCAAACCCGCCTGAGCTGCACCTTGCCGGCGCGCCTCAGTTTGCCAGAAAGCGCCTGGCGAAGGCCTCCAGTTTGCGTTTTTTGTCGTCCAGGCTGGAGACCGTGGTCTGCTGACTTTCATCGAGAAAGTTGCAGCCGTTGACCATCGTCACGCCGGCTTCTGCGAGGCGCTCGTGCGTGCCGTCGCCCGGATTCTTTACCCCCGTCCAGATATCGAAAGGCTTGTCGGCGGTGCCCTGCTCGCTGCGAATTGTCTTGAGCGATTCCAGCAGGGGGTAAACTTCCTCCTCTGTATGCGAGGTTGCCATCCACCCGTCCATGCGGGCGGCACGCCGCATCGCTGCCGGTGCATACCCGCCCACCATGATGGGCAGGGGCTGGCTGAGTCCCGGCGACATTTTTACCGCCGGGATTTCGTAGAACCTGCCGTGAAACTCCGTCATCTCACCGCTCACTAAAGCGGGAATGATTTCCAGCATTTCATCCGCGCGTTTGCCGCGTGTATGGAAATCCTGTCCGACCATGTCGAACTCGGCCTTCTGCCACCCCACGCCAACGCCCAGAGTCACGCGATTGCCCGACATAAAGGCAACCGTCGACAGCGCTTTCGCGACACTCAGCGGGTCGCGCAGGGGGAGGATGTAGATGGTGCTGAGAAAATTCAGGGTGGTCGTTGCCTGTGCAAGAATGCCACTCATGATCCAGGGATCGGGCCAGTGTGTGTCGGGGCTCCAGAAAATATTTCCCGAATCGCGATAGAGGTATTCATCCACCTGCGCTTTGGTGGTCACCAGATGATCGCCGTAGGAGACGCCGTGGAAGCCGAGCTCTTCGCAGAATTGCGCCAGTTCCACGATCTGGTCCATTTCCACGAAGGCGAGCGATTGCCAGAATTTCACACTGTTCTCCATTGCTTCCGGCAGTGCCGGGTAATTTGGCGCGATGCCGCGGACTGGGTGCCGCATATACCGCCCGGGAGCAGGGCGGGAGGCTGTTTCCCGAACATTCTCCACCAAGCGAAACATAGTTGCAACTATAACAATTGGCCGGTAGCATTCTGTGCAGTCTGCAATTTCCATCGTCCGCCGTTGCAGGCCGGAACATCACCCCACAACCGCTTACTGGAACCGGAGCCGCGATGCCCTCGAATACCATTGCAGATCTCAGCAGAGAACAGCTTGCGCAGCTTGGCCGCGAGTATATGGCTACGGCGCAGTTCAACAGTCGTTGTGGTTATGCAGCACTGCGCATGAACCATGGCGATGAGTCGTACAAGACAGTTGCAATCGATAACTGGATGGCGGCGAGCCCGGTGTACACACGGCGCATGCAGCGCGCGATGGGTTTTGCCGGCGGTGACGATGTGGCAACCATCTTCAAGGGCCTGCAACTGGAATGCGGTTTCTCCCACCAGTATTTCAACGTACGTTTTGAAGTGTTCTCGCCTGCCAGTGGCCGCTTCTGGCTGGAGAGTTGCGGTGCTCTGCTGGAAACCGAGCCCAGGGGCGATGAGGCCGTGCGCACGATGTGCCACGATATAGAAGACCCGACCTTCGATGCGACGGCGATCGCCACCAATCCGCGTGCCCGCGTGCGGCCAGTGCACCGGCCCCCAAGACAGCCCGCAGAGCGCACGCCGCACTGTGAATGGAACGTTATTATTGACGCCTCCGCCGAACAGTTGGGTGAACCAGACGTTGCCGTTGAACTCGGACAATCACGACTCGCGCAACTAAGCCTGGTGAGACCCGAGCGGGAACTTGAAAGCGGTGGCATGCAGGACTACGCCGGCGAGGTTCACGAACAGTTACACCTTGAGCAATTCTCACACGCAGCGTTGGTGGTGGTTTGTCAGGAGCTCGCATTGCAGGTGAACCTGCTGATCAAGGGCATGACCATGATCATTGAAAAGCTCTACGGCCGGACGGCCGCACAGAAGGTCGCCGAATTCCAGATGATCGGCAGTGGCTGGGTAACCGGCGAGCGTCTGGCGAAATGGGCCGGTGTTGCGGGCGGCGGCATCGATGGAATTCTGACGGTGCTTGGCGTGCACCCCCTGTTTCAACCGCAGGACTACCAGCCCATGGTACTGGAGAAGCACGATGACTCACATGCAACACTGCGCCTGTTACCCGGTATTGCCAGCGAAGACAACGCGCAACTGGGCTGGCAAACACTGTTGCAGACAGGTTTTGGCGAAGGCCTCGAGGCAATTGCGAAGGGCGTCGATCCGCGTGCGCGAGTCGCGCAAGACAGCACAGATGAAGCTACCTGGCATATCTCGATTGATTCTTCCGCGGCGGCTTCCGAGGAGCCCCTGGCGGTACAGATAGCGAAAGGCACGGTGCTTTACCAAAAGGTTTTCAGCAACCATGTGCAACTGTTGCAGGTGCAATAGCGTGAGCCTGAACGAAAAATTCATGCGCTCCTATTACAGTACCTATAACAGTGAGGACGCGGATGCATTGGCGGAATTTTATCATGCCGATGTGGAACTGGTTACGGAAGAGGGCGCCCGGCACGGTGCAGAGAATCTCCTGGCAACCTATCGTGGCCTGATCGCACAGTTCCACGATAATATGACGCCACTGCATATCAGTATTCAGGAGAATACGGCGACCGTGGAAATTCTGGACCGATTTACCGCCAAGCAGCCGGTAGCCGATTTTTTTGGATTTGCCATGCTGCCCGGCGAATCGATTGACCTACGGCTGCGCGGAAGCTATGAATTCATGGATGGAAAATTCACCCGGGTTCGCATCGAGATGCTGCAGATGCCTGCCTCCGTGCGTCGGGCGCCTCCCGCTGTAGACGGCTAGCTGAACCGGAGATTGCCCATGCCACGAGCCCTGAAAGTCCTGCTGTATCTTCTGCTGGCAATTATCATGGTGGTGCTTCTGGGCGTGCTCTGGGTGCGTTACCAGTTTGCAACCCTCGAGGCCGATTCCGATGCGTTACCTACACATTTTAGCGCACTGCCGTTAACCCCGGCGTTCGCGCCGGGGGAGCGTGAGCCATGCGCTGAGAGCTACCCGCTCAAACACGCCTGGTTCGGCGACCTGCATGTGCACACGGCGGTCTCTTACGACTCGGCGGCTTTCGGCAATATCGCGACGCCGGACGATGCCTACCGCTTCGCACAAGGCGGCAAGCTCACATTGCGTCTGCGCAGCGATGGCCGCAAGCCCGAAGATCAGATACCCACGGTGCAACTTGCCAGGCCGCTGGACTTCGCCGCGGTGACTGACCATGCAGAAAACATGGCGGCGGTAAAAATCTGCCTCACGCCCGGGGCGGAAGGCTATGGCAGCTTGCCGTGCGGGCTGTATCGGGGCGATATCAGGCTTCCGGTGGAGGATACCCTGCAACCGCTTATCCGGCTGGCGTCGTTCGCCATTCTGGGCACACAGCGTGCCGCCAGGGTTTGCGGAAGTGACGGTGCCCGCTGCCTGGCTGCGACCAAAGACAGCTGGCTAGAGGCGCAGCGAGCCGCAGAGGAGGCCTATGATCGCTCCGCCGACTGCAGCTTCAGTTCATTTGTGGCCTATGAATACAGCCTGGCGAAGGAGGCCTCGAATCTGCATCGCAATGTGATTTTCGCCAATGCCACGGTGCCGCCCGTGCCTCTCAGTGCGCAGGATACCGAGCAACCGGAAAAGCTCTGGGGCTGGCTGAAGAGTCAGTGCGTAGATTCCGGCACCGGTTGCAACGTGCTCGCCATTCCGCACAACAGTAACTGGAGCAATGGCAGGATGTTCTTTCCCTATTCGTTCTCGCAGCGACCCGAGCCCGAGCAGCGAGCATTGGCCAGGCTGCGCAGCGAACTGGAACCGCTGGCGGAAGTGATGCAGGTAAAGGGCGACTCCGAATGTCGCAATGGTCTCTCGGGTGTGCTCGGTGGCGCCGATGAGTACTGCGATTTCGAGAAGCTCAGACACCCCGAAGACACGGCCGAGGACTGTGCTGATGGCTTTGGCAGTGGCGGAATGCGTCTCACTGGCTGTCATTCCCGCTACAGTTTCGCACGCTACGCGCTGATTGAGGGGTTGCGGGAGGAGGAACGGCTCGGCGCCAACAGTTTCAGGCTCGGCCTTATCGCCGCCACCGATAATCACACGGCAGCAGCCGGCGCGGTGGAGGAGGCTGCCTATCCGGGCTCAACCGGTATGGACAGAACCCCACGCTCGCGGATTCGGGCTCCCGTGGAAGTGCCCGGCGGTATCGCCAAGGGTGATGTAACCCGCTATAACCCCGGTGGGCTCGCCGGCATCTGGGCACCGGAGAATACGCGCGAGTCGCTATTCGCTGCCATGCAGCGCCGTGAAACTTTCGGCACCAGCGGCCCCAGAATTCTGCCACGATTCTTTGCAGGCTGGGATTTTCCTGCCGATGTCTGTAGCTCCAATGACATGCTGGCCACGGCCTATGCGCATGGAGTACCCATGGGTGGGGAACTCGGCGCGACGCCGGCGAGTGACGCCGCACCGCAGTTTATTGTGAGCGCGATGCGCGATAGCGCGCCAGACTCCACGCCCTTACAGAAAATACAGATCATCAAGGGCTGGGTGGATGAGCAGGGCAACATGCAGCAGCGTGTTTTCGACGTAGCCGGCAACAGTGAGCCACTGGCCAGCGTGAACCCGGCCACCTGTGAGCAGTCGGGCGAAGGATTTAGCAACTTGTGCGCTGTGTGGCGCGATGCGGAGTTCGATCCGTCGGTCTCTGCTGTGTATTACTCGCGTGTGATAGAGAACCCAAGCTGTCGCTGGAGCCGTTACGACTGTAACGCGATCGCCCCGGAAGTCAGGCCTGAGCAGTGCACGGACGGCAGCATGGAGGATGTTATTCAGGAGCGGGCCTGGACGTCACCCATCTGGTACAGCGCTCGATAGACCGCAACGGCTGTCCGTACTGCAACCAATTGCATTGCCGGCACTGCTGGACGCCCGAGGTACTGGTCATGCCGCTTTACAACGCTAGAGAGTCGGACATAGCATGGCAGGGTTACGCTGACAATCTGTCATCGCTGGAGGAGGCCCGTAAAGCCCGTGAGAGCGCCGAAACCCCTGAGTCCAAGGCCCGGACCACCCCACACGCCACATCCTGATATGCGCATAATATATATTATGTTAAATAAAGCCATGCGCTACTGATGCCGGTAGCCACCACACCCCTTGTGCCCGAACAGTTTTGAAGCCGCAAATTAAAACCGGACCGTGCCCGGCATGAGTTCAGTTGCAAAACATGCACTGGTGCTTTCTGGAGGTGGTGCCCGAGCTGCCTATCAGGTTGGTGCTCTCAAGGCACTCGCCCAGTTGGTGCCAGTGAGCACTCCAAATCCCTTCCCCATTATCTGTGGCACATCTGCCGGCGCCGTGAACGCGGCAGTGCTGGCCGCGCATCCCGGCACTTTTCATGAGGCAGTTGCCGAACTCGAGGGAATCTGGCGTGGCCTGCGTCCATCGAGCATATACCGGCATGGCTGGCTGGAGGTGACACGTTCCAGTCTGCGCATTGCGCTGTCGTTATTAAACCGCGGTGTCGGGGTTGGTCGTCCGTTGTCTCTTCTGGACAACAGCCCGCTACGGCGCCTCATCGAAGATAATATCCGCTTCCAGCAAATCGACACCAACCTGCGCCGGGGTACTCTGGAAGCCGTATGCGTGACGGCCATGAGCTATAGCTCGGGTGAGTCAGTGTGCTTTTTCCAGGGCTCGGCGGAAACCCACCCCTGGCGGCGACCGCGAAGAATCGGCCGTCGGACATTGCTCAACAGCGATCACGTGCTTGCTTCATCCGCCATCCCCACCCTCTTCCCAGCCACTAAACTGGAACACGATTTTTTTGGCGATGGCGCCCTGCGCCAGCTCTCCCCCCTGAGCCCGGCTATTCATCTGGGAGCGCAACGACTGTTCATTGTCGGTGTCAGTGATAATCGGGCGCGCAAGGTGCGCGCTACCTCCAAAAAGCCCGACTCCGGTTCACCATCAATCGCGCAGATAGTCGGGCACCTGCTGAATTCCGCCTTTGTGGACAGTCTTGAAGAAGACATCGATCGACTGGAGCGCACCAACCGGCTGCTTTCCTTACTCCCGCCGGATTCTCTGCGAGAGCGTGACGCAGCGCTGAGGACTATCGACAATGTGGTGGTAACGCCGAGCGAACCGCTGGATGAAATTTCCTCCCAACACATTGACGACCTGCCACCCAGTGTCAGAACCTTGCTGGGATCTACCGGTGCGACCACGGGTGGGGGCGCCACTTCGGCCAGCTATCTGCTGTTCACACCACAGTTTATCGGCGAACTTATCGCGCTGGGCCAACGCGACACACTGTGGAACGCGGCGGAGATCGAGCGGTTTTTTGCCGACCCCGCATGAAAGGCGCCGGTAACCATCAGAGCTGCGCATTGTCGTTATCGACAGGAAGGCCGAACAGGTTTCGATAGGCTATCCCGTAGGCGAGCACGCACAGTGGAAGGACCCAGATGTAGGCGATTCCCAGTGTCAGAACGGAGAGCATGAGCAGCAGCGCGCAAACCAGCGACAAACCCAGAAACGCAAACCAGCGATGCGTGACTGCCTTGCGCGAAGTCTCCATCGCCTCCCACGGAGACAAACCCCGTTCCAGCGCCAGCGGAATGGCAAAACCATAGGCAATAGCAAGATAGATGCCTGGAAGTACCAGTAGCACAAGCCCCAGAAGAATCATCAAGGTCATCAGCAACTGGGTGATCAGGGCTTTCAGAAATGCGGGCAAATAGCGGAACAGATCGTGCACGCCGGCTTTGCCACCGACAGACAGCCGTGCACCGATGACGATCAGCCCCGCGGTCATCACGCCATTAAAACCATAAGAAGCGACGTTGACGGGAAAATTCACCAGCGCTTCCATCAGCGTCACCTGGTCTGGACCTGCGCCAAATATCAAAGATACCAGTGCGCTCAGCAGCGAGAAGCCGATGGCCACCAGCATGAATACGCCCAGCGCGATGAGTATGCGCAGCTTGTTGCCGTGCGTGGCGATCCAGGCTTCTTTGAGGGTGTCCGCGAGAGCGAAGTGGTAATCCCCCGCTACCGACCTGTCCGGTGAGCCGTAGGCTGCATCCGCGGTGTGTTCTCCGCTAACGCTTTGGCCAGGTGTCTGCTCGTGGCTCTCATTCATCGTGTTATGCTCCGCGTGTGCTTTTTATGGATGCAACTTCAGCCATGTCCGATCATCCTGACGAACTCATTCTGTCGGTCATCCTGCCAGTGTACAACGAGCAGGCGACGATCCCTATCCTGCTCAACATGCTCGATGATTCACTGGCGCAGTGCGCGTTGCAGAGCGAGATCATTGTCGTGGATGACGGTTCTACCGACGCTACATGGGAGATACTACAGGCGGCGCGGGCACCGCATGGCGCCACTTTCAAACTGATCCGTTTTACCCGCAACTTCGGCAAGGAAGCCGCGATCATGGCGGGTATTGATGCGTGTGTGGGGGATGCGGCCGTCGTGCTCGATGCCGACTTGCAACATCCGCCGGACATGCTGCAACAGATGGTCGCCCTGTGGCTCGCCGGAGACGTGGATGTGATCAACGCGGTTAAAACCGACGACCGCAACGCGCCGGGCCTGGACAGGCTCACATCCGCCTGGTTTAACCGTCTGTTTCGTCGCTTTACCGGCTACGATATGCGCGGCGCCTCCGATTATAAACTGCTCGACCGCAAGGTGATCAACGCACTGGGTGATGTCAGGGATTACAATCTGTTCTTTCGTGGCACCACTGCCTGGCTGGGCTTTCGGCATCGGGAAATAGGCTTTCCGCTCGGCCAGCGGGAGGCAGGCGATGGCAAATGGAACCTGTTATCCCGCCTGCGACTGGCGATCACCGCGATCACGTCCTTTACGTCTCTCCCGCTACACCTGATGACGATTGTCGGGCTGGTGTCTGCGCTACTTGCCGTGCTTCACGCCGGGCACACCCTGTACAACAAGTTCAGCGGTCAGGCGGTGGAAGGCTTCACCACGGTAATTCTGTTACTGCTGATCTTCGGCAGCACGATCACCCTTGGACTGGGCATCATTGGCGCCTATCTCTCGAAGATTCACGATGAAGTGCGCAGCCGGCCACGTTACCTCATCGCGGAAAGCCAACTGAAAGAACCTTCCGGGCAGGCTGCCGATGCAGAGCGCCAGCCTCGCTAGGCCTGTGGCCAGAGTGAGATGATTTGCCCGGTGCTGGGTTCGGTCTCGCCGGCAAGCACCGCCTGGTAGGTTTCGCGCACTGCTTCCGGCCCGTAACTGCGCTTCACTTGCAGCCAGCCGTCACTTTCAGCGCGGAACTGCACATAATCCGTGCCAAGCCGCAGCATCAACGCCGCCGCACCCAATTCGTCGCTGCGAGTCTGAATGTGTCCGGGAGCGAAGAAGAATTCCGGTGCGGCCCCGGGCAGACCTTCCACACTGCCCGCGTCGGCATAATGTGTCGCACCCACGCGGCAGGAGTATCGAAGGTTGTCCCGATAGTGACGATGCAACTGGCCCAGCACTTCGGCACTGCCGGCCATATCAACCACCACGGCAGGCACGGCGGCATCCATTCCGGCGATGGCATCGTAGGTCATCACCGTATCGTACAGGCCGAGCGCCGCGCAAAAGTTAACGTTGTGCGGCGAAGTAATGCCGACTATCGTGAGTTTTCCGCGAGCTTTCAGTCGGTGCGCGAGCGCAATACTCGTTTTGCTGGAAGCGCTGGTGACAATGCAGGCCTGCGCACCGAATGCCTCCTTTTCATTCAGAAAATCCTCAACCAGCCATGAAGTCATGAACAGGCCGCGCAACAGGCTGTCCTGATCCTCGCGCAGTGGATCATAGATCGGGTTGGCTTGCGCGCGGTCAAAGCGTGCATACACGGGAGCGTATTGCGCGCGGTGCGCTGAAACATCGTGGAACTGCTCGGCTGAAACCTTGCCTGCCTGAATTTTCAAGTGCGTAGAGAAGGGGAAAAACCCCCAGACCCTTTCACCCTCCTCTATCTCCGCATGCGCAGACCGCAGTACATCGGCCCAGCCCATCGCGGGAATCCGCCCCCAGCCCGCCTCGGCAGGAAAAAACCCCCAGTAACCGAGGGCGTCGCCCGCGGCCGCGTAGGAAATATTGTTCGAGGTGAGTGCCAGCCGGTCGATGCGCAGCAACACTTCACCCGTTTCCAGCCCGCTGCTCAGGGGCGCGCTCACCAGACGGGTCTTCTGCCAGTCCGAACGGTTCACTTCCAGTGTGTGGGATTCGGTCATGCGAGGCGCTCCTCCTGTTCCATGGGCTAATGTCTAGACCGCGTAGCGAGCGGCCTGCTCGGCGATGGTTTGTCGAAACCCGAGCATTGTGCTGTCGATAATGGAAGCGGCGCTCTCGACGCTGTCTATGCGGCCACAGACCTCCCCCGCCAAAGGAATCGCGGCTTCCATGTCGCCACCGAAATACAGGTCCAGTACATCCGTCATATGCTCCATCAGGTCGAAGCTGCCCAGCGGTTCCAGCGCCGCAGTGCGTTCTGTGCGCAGTGCCCTCAGCGCGGGACGCGAGGCCTTGTTGAGGAAAACCGTATCCGTGGCGCGGGCATCCAGCACTGCCTGCTTCCAGTTGTTGTGCACGGGCGATTCGGCACAGCTCAACATGCGGGTTCCCATCTGTACACCTTCTGCCCCCATGGCGAATGCCGCCGCCATGGAGACGCCGTCGCAGATACCACCCGCTGCGATAACGGGCACATCAACCCGTGAACAGATGAGCGGCAACAGCACCATCGTGGCGACCGGACTGGGATTCTTGAAGCCGCCGCCCTCCCCGCCTTCTACCACCAGGCCGTCGACGCCAGCATCGATAGCCTTCATGGCGAGTTCCAGGGTAGGCACCACATGGAATACGGTAATGCCTGCCTGTTGAAAGGCTTCAGTACACACGCTCGGGCTGCCCGATGAGGTGGTGACAAAGCGTATGCCCTGGTCAATCACGAAATCAATAATATCGGTACCTCTGACAAACGACAGCGCCACGTTCATACCAAACGGCCTGTCCGTGAGCGAGCGCATCTTGGCCACTTCGGCCTTGATATTGTCCAGTTCGCCAGACGAGGTTTCTATGATGCCAAGGCCGCCTGCGTTACTCACCGCAGAGGCCAGCTGCGCCCGCGCGATCCAACCCATCGGAGCCTGCACGATAGGATAGTCCGTGCCTGTCATGGCGGTGATTCGATTCTGAATGGGGGGCTGAGTCAAATCCTTTCCTCGCTCACGAATGCGTGTTTGTTGTCAGTGAAAAACCTGCTGCCCTGCGAGCATACTATACTGACATAATGTATGCCATTATGTATCTGGTACACCGTTATCCGTTTCGTCCAGGTCACGAATGCGTCCGCCCACCCAGGCAATTTCACCTTCCAGGCGGCTGAAGAGTTCGCCGCCACGCGGTGAATCCTGCCGTCCATGCAGGCCCTCCAGCCCGCAGGTTTGCGCCCAGTAATCTGCGAGTATGCGCATGGCTGAACCGGTCGCCGAGTCTTCCACTATGCCGTATTGGGGGGCAAAGTAACGCAGGTGAATGGTGTCTGTTGCCGCATCCGTATCCCTGCAGGTCACTATGACCGCCCGCCGGGTGCTCGCACCCACCGCGGCCGTGGGCACTCGCAGACGCTTGAGTTGGAAATTGTCGGGCCAGTGCAGAATCAGGTACCCATCTTCCGGGCCGGCCAGCGCGGCTGCCATGGGCTCAGCGCCGAACTGCGAGAGCGCCCAGGCCGGCAGCTCAGAGCCCCTGCAGCGCACTCGCGCAAAGCCCAGCCAGTAGAGGCCATTCGCCTGCCGACACGGAATTTCCGAGCGCCCCATGATCAGGTGGCCTTCGCTGCCCCACTCCTGCATCCAGCATGCCGCGCAACTCAGCAAGCCGTGTCCACAGCACTGAATTTCCTCTCCCTGTGCAGTCCAGCAGCGCACTCCGGCGCTGCGTTCCCCGAGTGACCAGGTGCGGCAGATGGTTGTCCCGGCGGAGGATGGCGCAGCCCGGGGACGCCGCTGAACGCGTTCAACCAGGCACGTATTGCCGAGCGCATCGCCCGCTGCACCCGAGGCGCCGGGGAATGCGAGAAATCTCATCTACCGGCCGGCACCGCGCAGATGGCCTGGCACACTGGCGCGCTCCAGTAGTTCGAAAAGCAGTTCAACGGCGATTGCCAGGCATGCGGCAGGTATCGCGCCTTCCAGAATCAGACGATGGTCGTTCAGCGTAAGACCGGTAATGATCGGCTCGCCCAGGCCGCCTGCGCCGACAAATGCTGCCAGCGTTGCGGTACCGATACTGATAATAGCGGCGGTTTTAACGCCCGCGAGAATGGTGGGCAAGGCTAGCGGCAACTCGACCCGTAACAATTGCTGACGGCGCGTCAGGCCCATACCCCGCGCGACCTGCTTGAGCAGCGGATCGACGTTGAACAGGCCGGTGAGGGTATTGCGCACGATTGGCAACAGCGAGTACAGGAACAGGGCAATAACGGCGGGTACCTGTCCCAGTCCCACCAGGGGAATCAACAGGGCCAGCAATGCCAGCGCCGGAATGGTTTGCAGGAGGCCGGTCACGTACAGGAATACGCGCGCCACGGGAGGCCTCGGCGCCAGCGCCAGCGCCACCGGAATCCCGAGGGCGCAGGCCAGGAGCAGCGCCATAGCCGTGAGTTTCAGGTGCACGGCCGTGTAGCCCAGAATGCGTTCGGCCAGCGTCGGCACGTGCAGTTGCCTCTTGGCGGCCAGACCGGTGTCGGCGAGAAACTCCGCGGCCACTCGCGCCGGTGTTTCACCCTCGCTGGCGACCCGACGGTTTAACTGGCGCATGGTACTGGCGTCGATACGTCCCGCCAGGGCGGATAACGTCTCGCGAGCGCGTTGCGGCAGATCCCTGCGGATCAGCAGGGCAGCACTGTAGTCCGGAAAAAAGCCGCGATCATCCTGCAGCAGCCTCAGTGCATGCGCCGCGAGCTCGCCATCGGTTGTGTAGGCATCGGTGGCGTCCAGGCTGCCGTTGGCGAGCGCCCGATACGCAAGCGCATGCTCAATTCCACCGGGCCGTTGCGGCAGCCCGTAGGCTGCCTGCAGCGCCGGCCAGCCGTCGCCTCGATTGAGGAACTCGTGCGAAAACTTCAAACGCAACTGTGGATGCGCCGCGAGATCACTGATCGATTGCATGTCGAGTTCTTTGGCCAGCTGCTCGGGCACCGCAATCGCGTAGCTGTTGTCGAAGCCGAAGAACACCGCGAGCTCGAGCTCCCTGGCTGCCAACGCTGCCTGCAGAGCTTCGCGCGAGAGTCCGGGTGCGCCCAATACTGTTTCCGTCAGAGTACCCGAGTATTCCGGGTAGAGATCCACGGAACCACCGCGCAGCGCCTCGAAGGCGATGAGCGTACCGCCGAGCCCGAGTTTTCGCTCCACGGCGATGCCGCGACTTTCGAGAAGCTGCGCGGCAATCTCTGCAAGAATGTGACTCTCGCTGAAGGCCTTGGAGCCGATGCGTACCGGTGTTGCGCCATCGCTACGTGCCGCCAGACTGTGTGCCGCCATGAGCAACATCAGCATAAGGACAGCCCACGCGCGGCACCTCAGCGTCACGTCGTTGCTGCCCCCAGCATCGACAACAACAGATGCTCAGGCTGAGTGGCCGCACCGCGCGAAAGCAGGCTATCGCGGTCGCACTGTTCGACAATCCGACCGCCCGCCATCACCACGATATTCGTCGCGAGGCGCAGGGCCTCGGCCATATCGTGTGTGACGAGGACGACCGTAGTAGGCTCCAGGCTGTGCAACGCGAGAAGTTGTTCGTGAATTTCCAGCCGGGTCAGCGGGTCGATCGCAGCGAAGGGCTCATCCAGCAGCAGAATCGCCGGACGCAACAGCAGTGCGCGGCAAAGACCCACTCGCTGCTGCTGTCCGCCACTCAATTCGTGCGGATAGCGGTCCAGTGCACTCGCCTCCAGGCACGTGAGCGCGATCAGTTCCTCAAGCCGCTGGTCGATGGCATGCGCGGACCAGCCCTCCAGTTGCGCCAGCAGTATGATGTTGCCGCGTGCCGTGAGGTGCGGAAACAGGCCCACTCCCTGCACCGCGTAGCCCATGCGCCGCCTGGTGAGGGCAAGCGAGCCGTAGTCCAGTGGTTCGCCATACACGCGGACAATCCCCGCATCGGGGCTCTCCAGCCCGTTACACACTTTCAGCAACGTGGATTTGCCGCAACCGCTGCGTCCGATAACCGCGGTAATGGCGTCAGCGGGAAAATCCAGGCTGACATTGTCCAGTGCGTTGACACGTGCGTAGCGCCGCGTCACCGACTGCAGCGTCAATACGCCAGGCTTGGACTGAGGCGTCAGGAGGCACCCGTGGGCGCATTGCCGGCCCGCAGATAGTGCACACTGAAAAGTTCCTCCTCGTCCAGCCAGGTGCGCTCAAGGCTCAGCCCGGCGCCGGCGGCGAGTTCGGCGAAGCCCTCTACAGTGTATTTATAGGAATTTTCGGTATGAATGCTCTCGCCATCGTCGAAATCGATGCGCTCACCGCCCAGCGTCACGCTCTGTCTGCCCTTGCTCACGAGATGCATTTCAATGCGTTGTCGCGCGCCGTTGTAGAAGGCGTGATGGCGGAAACGGGATTCATCGAAGTCTGCACCCATGATCTCGTTCAAACGTTGCAATACGTTCAGATTGAATTTTGCTGTGATACCGGCGGCGTCGTTGTATGCGGCATTCAGGCGCGTGGAGGATTTATGCAGATCGACGCCCACCAGCGCTCCGCCGCCCTCTCCGAGCACTGCGCGCACACGCCGCAGGAACACGGCCGCGGCCGCGGGCTCGAGATTGCCAATGGTGGAACCAGGATAGAATATGACCCGCTTGCCAGGCGGCAAGCGCTCTACAAACGACCAGTCGCAATTGAAGTCGGCACACACGGCGACTACATCGAGCCACGGGTATTCACCGCCCAGCTCGCGCGCTGCGCTCCACAGATAGTCTGCAGAGATGTCCACGGGTGCATAGACCGCTGGGCGCAGGTCATCCAGCAGGATACGCACCTTGGCACAGTTGCCCGCTCCGGGTTCAATCAACACACAGCCGCCACCACAAGCCGTAGCGATTTCGCTGCTGTAATGCTGCAGTATCTGGCGCTCGGTACGGCTGGGATAATACTCCGGCAGGCGGGTAATCTGGTCAAACAGCCTGGAACCCTTCTCATCGTAAAACCACTTTGGTTCCAATGCTTTCTGGGGTTTGCGAAGCCCCTGCAGAATCTCCTGCGTGCCTACCGTCACCGCCGGGTGCTGATCGATAAACCTCACGCTTGCATGCTTCGTTGCCGCCTGTGTCATTTAGAAAATCCCGGTTGTGGACGCGCCGCTTCGTCTGAGCGCGCAAGGCGAATGCCGCTGAACTGCCAGCGGTCGCGTGGATAAAAGAAGTTGCGATAGCTGGTTCGCGCGTGCTCCGCCGGCGTGACACAGGAGCCTCCGCGCAGTACCAGCTGATTGCTCATGAACTTGCCATTGTATTCGCCGATAGCGCCGGCGGCGGGCCGATAGCCCGGATAGGCGCCGTAGGCGCTTGCTGTCCACTGCCAGCACTCGCCGAACAGCTGTCGCAGACTGCCCGTGTCTGGCGCAGCACTGGGGTGATAATGCGCCGCGCCGGCGGCTGGGGTTTCAGGAACCGAACCCGAGCGTGCCAGGGTTGCCGCCCACTCCCACTCCTGCTCGGCAGGCAGCCGTGCACCTGCCCAGCGGGCGTAGGCATCTGCTTCATAGGCGCTGACATGGCACACCGGCAACGCGGGGTTCAGCGGTTCGAGGCCGTGGAGTGTGAACTCGAGAAACTCCCCGTCGCGACGACGCCAGTACTGCGGTGCTGTCCACTGCATTTCCTGCACGGCCGCCCAGCCGTCGGACAGCCACCACTCGGAGTGCTGATAGCCACCAGCGAGGACGAATTCGAGATACTCGCCGTTGGTGACAAGCCTGTCAGCCAGGCTGAAAGCTTCCAGATAATACCGGTGTCGCGGTAGTTCGTTGTCGAAACAGAATCCGTCTCCAGCGTAACCCACTTCGACCAGACCGCCTTCAAAGTGGCGCCAGCCGGCCGCAGGGGGCCGCGCAGATGTCTCCGCCGAGAGCGCCTGCCCCGGCCACAGAACCGGTGCCAGCGGGTTCATCTCCAGCGAGTACTTCAAGTCCGTGAAAAAAAGCTCCTGGTGCTGCTTTTCATGCTGGATGCCCAGCAGTGTGCGCTGACCTATCAGCTGCCAGTCGGGGTGATTTTCCAGTGCCAGCAGACGCGCCATGTGATGGTCCACGTGCGCGCGATACTCGCGCACTTCGGCAACCGTTGGTCGCGACAGCAGCGCCCGGCTGGCGCGTGGAAACTGTTCCCCCACTGCGTTGTAATAGGAGTTGAACAGATACTCGTAACGCTCGTCGAGAGCGCGATACTGTGGCAGAAAAGGTTGCAGCAGGAATGTTTCGAAAAACCAGCTGGTATGCGCCAGGTGCCATTTGGGCGGGCTCACGAACGCATCCCGCTGCAAGCCGAAATCTTCTACTGCCAGCGGCTCACAGAATTCGAGCGACTGCTTTCTGACCGCCTGGTAGTCGCTGGCTAGTGACATCAGGGAATCTGGCGAGACGAGTGGAGATGCGTTGGCGGGCATGTGGAATGAAACTAGCTGCAGGTGAAAGCTGGGACCAGTGCGCCCCGGAACTGAGGTTGCTGCTTTGCCGTGCGTTGCATGTGCCGGCTCTCTGTTCCTGCTATTGCACTTGTGGGAAAGAGCATAGCAGCTATCCCCAAATCGCACCAGCGCGAGTCCCCGCCTAACGCCTGGACTGGCCTTGCGACCGAGGGCCCTGCTTTGCGGTTGTCTGGTATTTGTCGCAATTGATCGCTACAAATACCGGCAGATGACTTTATCCGTTGCGAAGACTACCATCCCCAGACCTTCAGCAACTGAATCATCAACGCGGATATTTCAAAGGGGACGGACAATGCAGCCAGATAACCAAATCGTAGTCGTCACTGGCGCGGGGGGAGGCATTGGGCGGGCTCTGGCTGCAAAGTTTTGCCAGGCGGGCGCAAAAGCCGTCGTCGCCGTCGACATCAACTCCGCGGCGGCACAGGAGACGGCTACCCTCCTGGGCGAGAAATGTACCGCGATGACTGCCGATGTAACGCGGGAAGAGGAAGTTGCAGGCGTAATTGAACGCACGGAAGCCGAGTACGGCCCGATTGACCTTTTCTGCTCCAACGCAGGGGTGGGTGCGGGCGCGAGCGAGCAATCCGCAAACCACGAATGGCAGCTCTGCTGGGATGTGAATGTGATGGCACACGTCTACGCCGCGCGTCATCTGGTGCCGCGCATGCTTCAGCGGGGGGGCGGATATTTCCTCAATACCGCCTCTGCCGCTGGCTTGTTGAACCAGATTGGTGGCGCCGCCTACGGCGTTACCAAGCACGCCGCGGTGGGTTTTGCCGAGTGGCTTTGCATGACCTATGCGCACAAGGGTATCAAGGTCTCCGTGCTGTGTCCCCAGGCGGTGCGCACGGCCATGACCGCCAACAGCGAAGACACGGGCACGCAGGCCGCGAGCACCGATGGCATGCTCGAACCGGATGAAGTGGCCGATATCGTGCTGGAACATCTCGAGCGCGACGCCTTTCTCATCCTCACGCACCCGCAGGTCAGGGATTATATGCAGCGCAAGGCAACCGATTACGACCGCTGGGTGAGTGGCATGAATCGTCTGCAGATGCGTCTAACGGGAGAGGCTTGAGCCAGCGCATGGATTCACAACCCGAATTGACGCTCGAGCCGTAGTCGAAAAAAGTTGTCACCAGAGAAGGTATCCCGGTCATGCACGGTACAATTTCGCCGCTCACGGTTTACGGCTCTACCCTGTCGTATTTCACCGGCAAGCTGGAAGTGTATCTGCGCGCAAAGAATATTGCCTACACCCTTGAACCCATGCATGGTCGGCGCATCATGCCCATTGTGCGACGCGCCACGGGAACCTCGCAAATGCCGGCGGTGCAACTCGCAGACGGGCGCTGGCTTTCCGACACCACGCCGATTATCGCCTGGCTGGAACAACAGCAACCGCTGCCACCGGTAATACCCCAGGAGCCGGTACTGCGATTTTTCTGCCTGCTACTCGAAGACTATGCGGATGAATGGCTATGGCGTCCAGCCATGCATTTCCGCTGGTACTACACGGGCAGCGCCTTATTGCAAAGCCGCCACCTGGCCGACGAACTGACAGCGGGTGTGCCGGTTCCCCCTCCGCTGAAACGCTGGTATTTACGCCGGCGTCAGCGGGGTACCTACACCGTGGGGGATGGTGTCACCGAGGCGAATCATCGCCAGGTGGAAGCTATCTACCTGAACAACCTCGCCTGGCTGGACGCGGCACTGCAACAACGTGCATACCTGCTGGGCAACAGCCCCAGCCTCGCGGATATCGCCTTTGCCGGCCCATTCCTGCGTCACTTTTCCCAGGATCCCGTGCCGGCGGAAATCATGAAACAGCGTGCCCCGGCAGTGTTTGAATGGGTGGCGAGGCTCTGGAACTGTCGCCCGGAAAGTGTCACAGCCGACTGGTTGCACGAAATACCCGAAGACTGGAGCCCCTGGCTGCGCGACATCGGCGCGGTGTATCTGCCCTATCTGTGTGCGAATGCAGAGGCAGTCGCCGCAGGGAGGTCGCGCTTCAGCCCCACAGTTGGCGGCGTGACCTATCGCAAGGCACGCACTTCACGCTACCGGATGTGGTGTCTGGAACAGCTCCGATATCACTTTGAGGCGTTGCCGGAAAGCGCGCGCTCCAGCGTTCGCGACGTGCTTGACAGGCATGGCGCCTGGGAGCCGCTGTGGCGAGTGGGGGATGTCGAGAGCGGAGTGAACCGCACCCTGACCCCGCCGTTCGGATCAAGCCATAAGATGGTCTGAATCCGCGAGGCCCTCAGCAAGCAGTATGCCGCCCGTGATCAGGCCGCCTGAGCGGCCGAATCCGAGCCGGCCGACCCTGAGGCATTGACCAGCGCGGCAAAGCGTTGCGCGTGGTGATCGGCATCGCCGAACAGCGTGTTGAGAATCATCAGACGTTTGACGTAGAAGCCCACCGACAATTCGTTGGTCATTCCCATACCGCCGTGCAACTGGATAGCCTCGCCGCCAATGTGGCGTCCCGCCCTGCCGGCCATGACCTTGAGCGCCAGCAGGCTTCTCGCGGCGTCGTCGCTGTCAGCCTGCATTGCGCACACGGCGCGATAGAGCAGCGAGCGGGTATTTTCACAGGCCGCGAAAGTATCCACGAGCCGATGCTGCAGCGCCTGGAAAGAACCGATCGGCACGCCGAACTGTTCGCGCGTTTTGCAGTACTCGAGCGTTGCCTGCTGCAGATATTCCATGGCGCCCAGGGCCTGTGCGCAAGTTGCCAGCATGGCATTGTCGATCACCGGTTGCATGAGTTCAAAGCCCCGGCCAATCTCGCCGATAACGCTCTCGGCGGCTACATCACTGAACTGGATATTTGCCGCTTCCTGCCCGTCTGTCATGCGATAGCTGGTGCGCGCCAGGCCGGGGGCCTGCGCATCGACCAGAAACAGGCTAATGCCCGATTCGTCTGTTTGCGCGTCTCCGGTGCGCGCGGCCACAATCAGCTTCTGCGCGGCGCCACCATTGAGAACCACGGCTTTCTCGCCGTTCAGTATCCAGCCGCCGTCCTGTTCACTCGCGCTGGTGGCGATGTCTGACAGCGCATAGCGGCTCTGTTGCTCCAGATAGGCGAAAGCGCCCTGTAACTCTCCCGCGATAATCTGCGGAATATACTGCTCCTGTACTTCGGCATCGGCACCTGCCTCCAGCAGGCCCCCAAACAACAGCACCGTTGCCAGATAGGGTTCCGCCACCAGGCCGCGACCAAATTCCTGCATGATCACCATGGTGTCCACCGGCCCGCCGCTAAACCCGCCGTGCGTTTCAGCAAAGGGAATGGACAGCCAGCCGAGTTCCGCGAACTGGCGCCAGTGATCCGGGTTAAAGCCATGTTGCATGGCCACCGTGGCATTACGTTTATCGAAAGGATACTGCTCGTCGACAAAGCGGGCGATGCTATCCTTGATCAGGATCTGCTCTTCGTTCAGGTTAAAGTTCATCGCTGGTCTCCTACAGTCCGAGCACGTACTTGGCGGTGATATTTTTCTGTACTTCATTGGAGCCGCCGTAGATCGAACTGGCGCGGCCGCGGAAATACTGCTTCTGTGCATAGTCCGCGAACTGGTGGCCAAGCTGTTCGGCGCTGAGCTCGCCCTGCAGGGTACCGCTATAGTAGCCTGCGACATCCATGCGCAACTCCTGGACCGCCTGCTGGATCTCGGTGCCCTGGAGCTTTAACAGGGAGGATTCCGGGCCGGGCTCCTTACCCTCCGCTATGGCCGCCAGTGCGCGCAACTCCGTATATTCCACCGCCATCAGTTTAATCTCGGTCTCTACCAGACGCTGGGCAAACAGCGGATCGCTGAGCAGGGAACTCCCGCCGCCGGTTTCACGGCGCGCCAGTTCACGCACCTCCTTCAGCCCGCGCTTGGAATCCGCAACCTCTGCGATCGACAGGCGCTCGTGCACCAGCAGCGACTTCGCATAGGTCCAGCCCTTGCCCTCCTCCCCAATGCGGTTTTCCACTGGGACGCGCACATTTTCAAAGAACACTTCGTTCAGGTGGTGAAAGCCATCAATGGTGTCAATCGGGCGCACCGTCACGCCCGGGCTGTTCATGTCGATCAGCAGGAATGTGATGCCCTCCTGCTTGCGGCCCGAACTGTCAGTGCGCACCAGGCAGAAAATCCAGTTGGCGTACTGGGCGTAGGTCGTCCAGATCTTGCTGCCGTTGATGACATACTCGTCGCCTTCGCGGTCGGCGCGACATTTCAGCGACGCCAGATCCGAACCTGCGCCGGGCTCTGAATAGCCCTGGCACCACCAGTCCTCACTGCTGAGAATGCGCGGCAGGAATTTCGCCTTCTGTTCCTCATTGCCGTAGGCGATGATTACCGGGGCCACCATGACCACGCCAAACGGCATGACATCGGGCGCGCCCGCGGCAGCCCGTTCGGAGTTGAAAATAAACGTCTGCGTCACGCTCCAGCCCGTGCCCCCGTGTTCCACCGGCCAGTTGGGTGCTACCCAGCCCTGTGCGTGCAGCCTGCGCTGCCACTCGATCATGCCATCGCGCATGGTGGCAAGGTTGCCGATTTTGGCCTTGAGTTCATCTGTCCAGGCGCTATCGAGAAATGTCCTGACTGCGTCCCGAAACGCGAGATCTTCCTGGCTGAACTGCGTATCCATCGTTTCTCTCCCTGTCTTTGCGCTCACTCATTGCGTCTCACTAGAGCGCTGATCAAATCGATTGGTTGCCCGTATTGCCTCAATTGCATACGCAAGTGGCGCCGGCGGAAGTCGCGTCGCCGCGCGGGGTTGCCCACTATATTGCGCGATGTTTACAACGGCAACACTTGTCTGGAAGTCGCCCCGATTCCCGCTAGCGGCGCGCCGCCAGTTGTCGCTGAATTTCCTGTGCGAGGACCCAGAGACGATCCTGCCCCCACAGCGCGAGCAACTCACTGCCGCTGGCGTCAAGCAGGCGAAAGCTCGGCACGCCCCAGAGGCCCGCCGCGTACATCGCCAGGCGGTTCGCCTCCAGCATCGCCTGCCAGGTCGCGTCCTGCCTGTGTTTTTTTGCCTCAGCCCAGTCGAGGCCCGCCGCTTCCACTACTTCACGCATGCCGGCCTCGCGGTTGGTGTTGACGCCGCGTGCGAAGGCGCAATGCAGAAAGGCGCTGATCAGTGCGTTTCCCCTGCCCTGCTCGCAGGCCCACGGATACAGTGCATAGGCGCGTCGCACCGGTTCGCCTATGGGGTCATAGCAGGGACCGAAAGGCACTCCCGCGGCGCGCGCCTCGCGTGCGGTATCCCAGAAGATATACATTCCCTTCTGCCGGGTGATGGGCGCGCCGCGCATCACCATGGGCAACACCGGCCGCACCTTGAGTGTGACTCCGCTGTCATCCGCCAGCTTGAGCGCCCGGTCGAAGCTGATCGCGGTGTAGGGGCTTCTCAGGGAGGGAAACACTTCCAGTGTGAGGCTGCCATCATCCCTGAGCGGCCCGCCGTCGATGACCGGCCTCTGCACCAGTGGGCGCTCGCCCGGGGATCGATCGGCGCCAAGTGCCGCGAGGCGCTCCTCAAGGTGATACAGGCGATCCACCCCCCAGTACCACTCGCCTGCGTAGTACAGCATCCCGCCTGCATAGTGGCCAAGCTCCGCGCGCCGGGTATTCCCGGCCTCGAATCGCGCGGTCACGGCGTCCTTTGGGGCCCGGCCAAGCGTCTCGGCCAGCGCGCTCATCGCCAGTTCATCCTCCGACCAGAGCGCGCGACCCACGGCGGCCACGTTTTCCACGAACGCCGTATTATCGAGGCCTCCCAATACGCTGCCCGCGAGTTCGCTCAACGCAGCCGGCGGTGGCGCATCGTCGCGCCCGGGAAATGTGAGGCCGTAGCCAGGCGCGATACAGCGTGCATCGTAGCGAGACAGGCGCGTCAGCAACTCGGGCTCGGGCACATTTCTGCCGCCGGGCCCCGCGACGAGGTGGCATATCAGCTCCACGTCGTAGCGCGCTGCAAAGGCCGGTAATACCTGTGCCAGGAGATGGCTGTAGCTGTCGTCAGGCTGATAGAACACTTCTACGACGTGGCGTTGCCCGGCCCGCTTGCGACGTTGCTCAGCTTTCGCCCGCAGCCGCGCCATGCGCTCTGGCCGACAGAGCCGCGTCATCACCCTCGATGTCAGCCAACGCCGGACACGCCCCGGGTCCATGGTGGAGGCGCCACCCTGCTCCTGAAACGGTTCAGCCATTATTGTTCTCCCTGCGGGCAATGCGCCCCGCCATGTTTAGGGGATGCGTTGAGCACGCTGTGCGCCTGCGACAAATATCACCAACAGCACCGCTTCGACGGCAATCAGCTGCGTGGCCAGCCCGGCATCGTGCAGCAGCGTGGCGAGAATACGCAGCACGGCGGCCGCTCCCACCAAAGCTGCGGGCGTGTACAGCAGCGTGGCATTGCCCCGCAGGACGCCCAGCAGGCCAAAGCCGCCGGCAACAAGAAAAAACGCACTGAGGTCGCCGATCTGGGAGCTTCTCCCAATACCATCCAGCAAGGGCATTCCCAGTCCGGCTGCCGATCCCGCGGGATCGACGAGCCAGCGTATACCGCTCACCAGCAGCAGTGTACTTGCCAGAATCACCAGTATCTTGACACTTTTATCGAGCATGGTTTTCTCCATTTTTATGGTGTGTGTTGCGCGCGACGGCTTCAGCCGGCGCCGTGTTCAGTGCGGTGCGCCCTCCACCAGCTCCAGCTGTCCGGGACAGCGCACCAGCCAGTGTGGCAGCGCGCACTGTAACGCAGGCAGGCCCCCGATACGCATCAGGAGGGTATCGACGCTCGCGCGCTCGCTGTCGCCGAGGTTCTGGTAGTGGCGCCAGGGGCGCTGAAACAGCCACTGCACATAGCTGCTGACAACCCGCTCACCCCGGGCGGCGCCAAAGGTGAACGGATGCATCCCCAGAAATCGGGGGATACTGCCCCCCGGGTTGTCCTGTAGCCAGCGCCTGTTGCTTTCCACGACATCCAGCACGTCCGGTAACTGGTCAAGGCAGAGAGTCTGTAATATGGGAATCAGGGTTTCCGGAATCTCGTCCTGTGCGAGAAACTCACCGCTGCAAGGCAGCGGGTCGTTCATGCGTTCCACCCAGGCGTGCACATGGGGTGCCCGCTTCTTCATGATCGCCAGCGGCACGGGGTCGCGCCCAAGGTGCGCATACAACGGCCCCATGAAGCCGTAGTCGCCGATGCAGGGTCGTGAACCCAGCAGGAAAGCATGTTGCGCGAAATGCAGCTCGAGTTGATCCAGCAGCTGCAGATAGGCCGCTTCAATGCCGGGGATCGTATCCGGGGTAATGCCCAGGGCCGGCAGCATGCCACTGAAAGGTTTCGACAGCCGCTCTCCAAGGCTGACCTGCTCCGCGTGACTGGCCTCGGGGTTGCTGAGACGGCCAAACTCCGCCATCACAAACTCATACTGCTGATCAATCACACTCCAGCGATAATGCATGGCCGGTATGATCAGCCATTCGTCACCAAACATTTCCAGCAACAGTGCCACCAGGCGCTGTACGGGCGCCTGCGGGTACACCGGCGCCTCGGGATGGCGCGCCTCGAGAAAGTCGATGATGTCGGTGGTGTCCTGAACAAACTCGCCCGCCGCCGTTTCCAGCACCGGGATAATTGGTGCACCGATATTGGGCAATATGACGTTTTTATAGATGTCCCGGGTGGCCAGACGCTCTTCAAACGCCAACCCCTTATAACGCAGGTAGGCCCGCACCTTGCCCGTGAACAGGGAATGATCGCTACCGTAGAGGGTGTAATCCATTGTCATTGCAGCTGCCCCGTCAGGATCGGCGCTGTTATTGGCGGTTTTGCCACCGGATAATGTGGCACAAAATGTGCCATTAAACTCCAGGCAATGCAAATGCACGCAACAGCCGGCGGATCGGCGAAGGCGCGCAGGCAAGCGCTCCGGAGGTGATCTACTTCACGGAACCGACCGTGTACCTCCGGGAATATGTAACCTATAATCAGAGTACGGTGTTGCAATTCGAGGCCGTATGGAGCGCGGGCAAATCGCCGGGTGCAGACCGCCGGGGGATTTGCTGGCCAGGTGCAATGGCCAGTAGTGACAGGCCGAACTTTTTCGCCATCACGCAATCTATAAAAGTACCTTTTTCAGCAGCCCCGGCGGGCACTAGAATTGTATAATCTTCGTTCAACAACCCGAGTATTGGTCCCTTGATCCCAGTTAACCCCGTGAACACTGCCCTGCGTCGCCTTGCCGCCCTTCTGATCGTGTGCGGCCTGTTCAGCAATCCCGTCTGGGCGGTCATTGATTATTCCGATGGACAGCGAGAGACAATTGTTGAGTTGCTGGACCAGCTCGAAGATCGCCACTATGCCTCACTGGCCTATACGGACGCACTCTCCTCGCAACATCTGGACAGCTACATCGAAAGCCTGGATCGCAGCCGCATGTTTTTTACGGCCGAGGACATTGCGGAGTTCGAAAAATACCGCCTGGTGATGGACGACCAGCTTCCCAAGGGAGAGCTGGAGGCCGGTTTCGTGATTTTCAATCGCTTCCAGCAGCGGCTGGAGGCGCGCCTGGAAAGCCTTATAGCCGACCTGCCCGCGACGATCGCCGCGATGGACTTCAACCGCGATGAATTCTATGAACTGGATGCCGAGCAACGGCCCTGGGCGAAGTCTGCTGAAGAACTTGACGAGCGCTGGCGCAAGCAGTTGAAGAACCAGGTATTGAGCCTGCGACTGGCTGACAAGCCGGATGAGGAAATCACGCCTACGCTGAAAAAGCGCTACGAAAGCCAGCTTTCACGGGTGCGGCAGTACAACAGCCAGGATGTCTTCCAGATCTTCGCCAATTCGCTTACGGAGCTGTACGACCCCCATACCAACTACCTGTCGCCGCGGCGCTCGGAAAACTTCAATATCAACATGAGCCTTTCGCTGGAAGGTATTGGCGCTGTGCTGCAAACCGAGGACGAGTACACCAAGGTGGCCCGTCTGGTGGCCAAGGGGCCGGCCGACAAACAGGGCGAATTGCAGCCTTCAGACCGCATCGTAGCGGTGGGCCAGGGCCAGGGAGGCGCCATGGAGGACGTCATCGGCTGGCGGCTTGACGAAGTCGTAGAGCTCATTCGGGGGCCGAAAGATTCCACTGTTCGCCTGGAGGTCATCCCGGCAAAGGCCAAAACCTCCGATCAGCGCAAGCTCATTACCATTGTGCGCAACAAGGTGAAGCTGGAAGAACAGTCCGCACAGAAGAAAATTCTGGAAATTCCCAACGGTGAACACCCCATCAAGATCGGCGTAATAACCATTCCCGCCTTCTACATCGATTTTGATGCCATGCGGCGCGGCGAGAAGGACTACAAGAGCACCACACGGGACGTGAGAAAGTTGCTGGATGAACTGCAGGCAGACAACGTCGAAGGTATTGTCGTGGACCTGCGCAACAACGGTGGAGGCTCGCTGCAGGAAGCCAACGAACTCACCGGCCTGTTCATTGAGTATGGCCCGACTGTGCAGATTCGGCACTCCTCCCGCCGCGTATGGCGCGACGGCAAGCGACTGAAAAGCGATTACTACGACGGGCCGCTGGTTGTGCTGGTTAATCGCCTGAGCGCCTCGGCATCGGAAATATTTGCAGGCGCCATTCAGGATTACCAGCGCGGAATCATCGTCGGCGACCGCTCATTTGGCAAAGGCACTGTGCAAACCCTCATACCGCTGACCGAGGGACAACTGAAAATTACCGAAAGCAAGTTCTACCGCATTTCGGGTGAGAGCACCCAGCATCGCGGTGTAGTGCCGGATGTCACGTTCCCAACGCTGTATAACATCGAGGAAGTCGGCGAAAGCGCCCTGGATCGCGCTCTCAGCTGGGATCAGATAAACCCGGTGAGGCATCGCAGCTACAACGATCTGTCAACGGTCCTGCCCGCGGTCAACGAACAGTTTCACGCCCGTAGCGCGCGTAACCCGGATTTCGTCTTCCTCGAAGACCAGGTGGCGCTCGCCCGGGAGACGCGCAAGATTACTGAGTTGCCGCTGAATGAGAAATCGCGCATTGCGTTGCGTGACGATCAGGAAAGCAAGGTGCTTTCGATCGAGAACAAACGGCGCAAGGCCAAAGGTGAAGAACTCCTGAGCGCGCTTGAAGACGAGGGTGAGGAGAGCGATGAGCTCGAAGACCCGCTCATGTTCTCTGAAGATCCAAACGCCGCCGACGATGTACTCCTGCTCGAGGCCGCGCACGTACTGGCGGATGCCCTGATGCTCAAGCAGCAACGCTTTGCCGTGCACAACTCCAAACAGGAAGCCCCGGAGCCTCTGTAATTATCGGGGTCCGTTGTGTGATAGTGAGAGAGTCCGTGCTGCTGTCACTGGCGCTGCTCAGGCATCGGGACTGAACCAGGACAGCGAAGCGTGCAGATTCACCACGCCGCCGATAATCAATAGTGTGGGCGCAGAGGGCTCTTCACGTGCCACGATCCCGGGCAAGGTGACCAGCGATCCCGTCAGCACGCGCTGCTCCGGCAAGGTTGCCCGCTCCACCAGTGCGGCCGGCGTCTCCGGACTCCGGCCATGCGCCATCAGCTGTTCGCAGATGACGGGCAGACCTACCAGCCCCATATAAAATACCAGTGTCTCCGTTGTTGACTGGAATTGCGTCCAGTCATGCTCAACTTTATTGCCTTTCAGGTAGCCCGCAACGAAACGTACCGACTGAGCATGGTCACGGTGGGTCAGCGGGATGCCGGCGTAACAGGCCGCTCCGTTGGCCGCCGTGATGCCTGGCACAACCTGGAAAGGAATGTTCTCGCGCGCCAGCAGGTCGATCTCCTCGCCGCCGCGTCCAAACACAAACGGATCTCCACCCTTCAAGCGCACCACGCGCTTGCCGGATTTCGCCAGATCCACCAGCAAGCGATTGATTTCGTCCTGGGGCAGCGTGTGCTCCGCGCGCCGCTTGCCCACGTAAATCCGCTCGGCATCGCGTCTCGCCATATCCACGATCACGGGGTTCACCAGGCGGTCGTACAGGACCACGTCGGCGCGCTGCAACAGCCGGGCTGCCTTGAAAGTCAGCAGATCGGGATCCCCGGGCCCTGCCCCGATCAGGTAGACTTCACCCTGCTTCAACACCGCGGAATCCCTGAGGCTCTCGCGCAGGGAAGCGAGCGCCTCTTCCTCGCGACCGGCGAGCACCAACTCGGCGACATTGCTCTCCAGCACCTGCTCCCAGAACAGGCGCCGTGACGATTCTTCAGGTAGCGCCTCTTTTACCAGATCGCGCTGTGCCCCGGCAAAATCGGCGAGCCGGCCAAGTGCGGCCGGCAGCATGGCCTCAATGTTGCGGCGCAACGCACGCGCCAGAACTGGGCTGCGACCGCTGCTGCTGATGGCCACAAGCATGGGATTGCGATCCACAATCGCGGGAAATATCACCGAGCACAATTCCGGGGCATCCACCACATTGACGGGAATGCCGCGCTCGCTGGCATCCCCTGACACCTGCAGGTTGACATTTGCATCGTTGGTGGCCGCAACCACCAGCCTGACACCGGCAAGATCCTCGGCCTGATACCCCGCACTTTTCCACTGACTGTTGTGCGCATGCACCAGCTCGCGCATCTCATCGCAGATGACGGGCGCGACCACGCTGAGTTGCGCGCCGGCGCGCAGCAGCAGCCGGGCCTTGCGCACGGCAACCACTCCACCCCCAACCAACAGCACCGGCTGGCCAGTGAGTTGCATGCACAGGGGCAGATACTCCATGGCGTTATGCTCTCACGCCACCGGATTTCCGTGCCACGACCGCTTTAAATATCGGCATACAGACCTTCAAGCTGTGAGCAGCGACTGGCCGCCCATATAACCCCGCAGGACCTCGGGGATGCTGATACTGCCATCCGCGCGCTGGTAATTCTCCATGATAGCAACCAGAGTCCGGCCAATGGCCAGGCCGGAGCCGTTAAGGGTATGCAGCAGTTCCGGCTTCCCTGTGTCGGGGTTGCGCCAGCGCGCCTGCATGCGCCGCGCCTGATAATCACCAAAACTCGAACAGGAGGAGATTTCGCGGTAGGCCGCCTGGCCCGGCAACCAGACTTCCAGATCGTAAGTGCGCCGGGCCGAAAAGCCCAGGTCACCCGCGCACAGGGCAACCTTGCGATAGGCCAGGCCAAGCAGCTGCAGCACTCTTTCGGCGTGGCCTGTGAGCTCTTCGAGCGCCGCGCTGGAATCCGCGGGGCGCACGAGCTGCACCAGTTCGACCTTCTCAAACTGATGCTGGCGAATCATGCCGCGCACATCCTTGCCATAGCTGCCTGCCTCGCTGCGAAAACAGGGCGTGTGCGCGGCAAAACGCAGGCCGCGATCCCCCATCTCAGATGCTTCGAAAATTCTCTCCCGCGCGATATTCGTAACAGGAACCTCCGCGGTAGGAATCAGGTACAGCGGCTGATCTGCATGTAAACGAAACAGATCCGCCTCGAATTTGGGCAGGTTCCCGGTGCCTACCAAGGAAGCACGATTGACGATGTAAGGCACATACACTTCAACATAGCCGTGCTCACCTGTATGCAGATCGAGCATGAACTGCACCAGCGCCCGGTGCAGCCTCGCGAGCCCGTGGTACATGACGACGAACCGCGACCCGGTGATCTTGCCCGCGGTCTCGCCATCCAGCTGGCCCAGCGCCTCACCCAGTGCTACGTGATCCAGGGCTTCAAAATCGAACTCGGGAGGCTCACCCCAGCGAGACAGTTCCAGATTTTCAGCTTCGCTGGCGCCATCGGGCACCTCCTGCGCCGGCAGGTTGGGCGTCTCGAGCAACAGGCTGTCGAGTGCTTCCTGGGCCTGCTTTGCCTGCAGGGTCAGCGCGTCCAGTTGCCCGGCTATTTTCTCCAGCGTTGCATTCACCTGCGCCTTGGCGTCTTCAACACTTACACCTTCGCTGACCAGTACGCCGATTTTCTTCGAGGCACTCTTGCGCTCTGCCAACAGGTTCTGGCTGTCCATGTCGGCCTGCTTGCGTCTGGCATCCAGTTCGAGGAACTGCTCTACATCAAAACGCAGTCCACGTCGCGCCAGCGCCTGTGCCACTGCAGCGGGGTCCTTTCTGACAGTCTTGATGTCCAGCATGCACTATTTCCCGTTTGTGGATGGATTAAACAATACGCAGCCAATTGCCTCGTGCGCGCGCCTGTCACAACACCGCGCGCGTCAGGTGCATGGCGATTCCGGCCATGACGACACACAGCACCGCGCTGGCAAACATATAGGCCACCGCGTGGCCGGGGTGGCCGGCTTCGAACAGGCCAATTGCCTCCAGCGAGAAGGTGGAGAAGGTGGTGAATGCGCCCACAAATCCCACCATCAATACGCCTCGCCAATCGGGGTGAAGCAGTTCCTTTTCGACAATCAGAACATAGATGATGCCGATTGCGAAGGAGCCAAGCAGATTGACCAGCAGCGTGCCCAGGGGGAGCTTTCCCTCCCATAGACCGTGTACCCAGTTGGCCAGGAGGTGCCGTGATACTGCGCCGGATGCGCCACCGAGGGCGACAAATAGAAGGTATTTCATGACGTTGCCGGGGCGCGCTACTCGTAGCGCTGCATTGTACTGTGTTTGTCTTTGCTGCGCAGGTACTCCAGCTTGTCGCTGATCTGCTGCTCGAGGCCGCGCGCCACCGGGAAGTAGTAGCGCCGTTCACGCAGCGCCTCGGGGAAATAGTTCTCGCCCGCCGCGTAGCCGTCCTCCTCGTCATGCGCATAGCGGTAGCCTGCGCCATGCGACAGGGATTTTGCGAGCGCCGTGGGGGCATTGCGCAGATGCAATGGAACTTCCTGCGTGCCAGACGCTTCGACATCCTCCCGGGCGGCGTTGAATGCCGTGTATACCGCGTTGCTCTTGGCGGCACTGGCCAGGTAGACAATGGCCTGGGCCACCGCCAGTTCCCCTTCCGGACTTCCCAGGCGTTCCTGCACCTGCCAGGCGTCCAGTGCCAGCCCGAGCGCGCGCGGATCGGCGTTGCCAATATCTTCACTCGCCATGCGTACCACGCGGCGCGCCAGGTAAAGCGGGTCGCATCCGCCATCCAGCATGCGACAGAACCAGTACAGCGCCGCATCAGGCGAACTGCCGCGAACCGCCTTGTGCAGGGCGCTGATCTGATCGTAAAACTGATCACCGCCCTTGTCGAAACGCCGTAGGGACGCCTGCAGCACCTCGTCCAGGGTCTGGTCGTCTATCCGGCCCTGCTCGGCCATGTCCGCGGCAAGCTCCAACAGGTTGAGCGCCCGGCGCGCGTCGCCATCGGCGCAGGCCGCCATACGGGCGAGACAGCCATCGGCCACGGTCACTGGTGGCTGCAACCCCGCAACCCCCTGCAGGAGCACGCTTTCCAGCTCTTCGGGCTGCAGTGATCTGAGCTTGTAAACCCGGGCTCTGGAAAGCAGAGCGTTGTTCAGTTCAAAGGCGGGGTTTTCGGTGGTTGCACCGATAAATATGAGCGTGCCGTCCTCTACATAGGGCAGGAAGGCATCCTGCTGTGATTTGTTGAAGCGGTGCACCTCGTCGACAAACAGCACCGTGTTGCGCCCCACCGCACGTTCACGCTGCGCTACGGCGATCGCTTCGCGAATGTCCCGCACGCCGCCAAGCACCGCGGACAATTGCAAAAAGTGCGCGTCGGCCCGTTCTGCAGCGAGGCGTGCCAGCGTAGTTTTACCGGTACCCGGAGGGCCCCAGAGCACCATGGAATGCAACTGCCCACTATCGATCGCGGTTCGCAGGGGCTTTCCCTCTGCCAACAGGTGATCCTGCCCGACGTACCCGTGTAAGGATGTGGGCCGCACCCGCGCCGCCAGCGGCTGGTAGGCACCCGGGCCCTCCTTCGCGTTCGCCGGCCCCTGAAACAGGTCACTCGTCATAATGAAAAAGATCGACTCCGGGGGGCGGCTCGAAGGCGAAATCCTCTGGCGTTAGTGGGGTACTGCCGTCGAGTTCCAGGAAATCCACCACCACTCGCTGTTTGAGGTTGTCGCGGATATCCATGCGCGAGGGGCGTCCTTTATCCAGGGTCAACGTCATGGTTTCGAATCCGACTTCGCTGTCGAGCGATTCGAGGAAGAAGACACCCGGTTCAATGGGTGAGATCAGAAAATCGCGGCGCAGGGCCTGCGCGTTCCCACCCAGAATCTGTAGCGGCGTTGTTCCGCCCCCGGAGGCTACCGGGCGTCGGGTAACCGTCTCCAGGTCGCGGTCGTAGTGCCACAGGTATTCCGGCGTCGCGATCACGATCTGGCTGTCGGGGGCAGTGATCTCCCAGGAGAAATAGCCCGGCCGCAACAGCTTGAAACGGCCCTTTGACTCGGCAATCAATGTGTCTCCGGTATCGAATTGCCGCTGTTCGAAGTTGCCCTGCAAATGCTCCAGGCCCGCGAGAGCCTCAATCAGGGCTTCTGCTCCGTCCTGCTCGCTCGCACTCGCGGCGGCGGACAACCACGGCCCCAGGGTCAGACACAGGCACAGACTCAGAAGATATTTTCGCATGCCGTTCTCGCTGTGATCAGCTTTCGGGTGGCGGCGGCGCCAGTACTTCGCGCTGGCCATTGGTGCCCATTTCGGAGACGACGCCCGTCATCTCCATGGTTTCAATCAGTCTGGCGGCGCGGTTGTATCCGATACGCAGCTTACGTTGTACCGATGAGATGGAAGCACGCCGGCTCTGGGTGACGTAGTGCACCGCCTGGTCGTACAGCGCATCGCTCTCCTCATCATCACCGCTGGATTCCGCCTGTAGCTCGCCGGGCGTCACCGGCGTGCCGCTACCTTCGTCCAGCAGACCCTCTATATATCGAGGCTGGCCGCGTTTCTGCCAGTCTGCCACCACCCGATGTACCTCTTCATCGCTGCAGAATGCGCCGTGTACGCGTACAGGCAGGCCGCTACCCGGAGGCAGGTAGAGCATGTCTCCGTGACCCAGGAGTTGATCGGCGCCGCCCTGGTCCAGGATCGTGCGCGAGTCCACCTTGGAGGACACCTGGAAGGCAATGCGCGTCGGAATGTTCGCCTTGATCAGGCCGGTGATTACATCCACCGAGGGGCGCTGTGTCGCAAGAATCAGGTGAATGCCGGCGGCTCGCGCTTTCTGCGCGATGCGCGCAATAAGCTGCTCCACTTTCTTGCCGACAATCATCATCATGTCGGCGAACTCATCGATGACAACAACGATACTCGGTAGTTTATCCAGGTCGGGCGGCGTCTGTTCCTCGTCTGTCAGGGCAAGCATGGGATCCGGTATCCACAATGGATCGGCGATAGGCGAGCCTGCGCGGGTGGCGTCCAGCACCTTGCGGTTGTAGCCGGCCAGATTGCGCACCCCGAGTGCCGCCATAAGCTTGTAGCGTCTCTCCATCTCGGCAACGCACCAGCGCAGGCCATTGGCTGCATCCTTCATGTCTGTGATTACCGGCGTGAGCAGGTGAGGAATACCGTCGTAGACAGAGAGCTCAAGCATCTTCGGGTCGACCAGGATCAGCCGCACATCCGAGGGCCCGGATTTGTATAGCAGGCTCAACAGCATGGCATTCACGCCCACCGACTTCCCCGAGCCCGTGGTTCCCGCCACGAGTAGATGGGGCATCTTCGCCAGATCGGCAACTACCGGATGCCCGGAAATATCGTGTCCGAGAGCGAGCGTCAGCGGTGACTTGGCGTGCTCAAACGCTTTCGATGACAACACCTCGCGAAAATTCACTACCTGGCGATCTTCGTTCGGAATCTCAATACCCACAACCGATTTACCCGGAATCACCTCCACCACGCGCACGCTGACCACCGCCAGTGAGCGCGCAAGATCCTTGGCGAGGTTAGAGATACGCGACACCTTGACGCCGGCCGCTGGCTGGATCTCGAAACGCGTGATCACAGGGCCCGGGTAAACGGCGGTCACTTCCGCCGATACGCCAAAATCGGCGAGCTTGAGTTCGAGCACCTTCGACAGGCCTTCGAGCGCCTCCTTGGAGAAACCCCGCTCGGTATCCTTCTCCTGGGCGTCCAGTAATTCCAGACGCGGCAGGTCGCCGGTGGCCGGCGCGTCAAACAGCGGTTGTTGTTTTTCGCGTTCGACACGCTCGCTTTTCTCGGGCGGTATATTGAGTGATTTGATCTTCGGCGGCGTACGCTTCTTCTCCTTCTCCACGTGCTCGCTGATCACTACCTTGCGCGCTTCTACGGCGCGCTCACGCTCGCGGCGCGTACGCATGCGGTTCAATGTATTCAGAAACCAGCCGTGCACGGTTTGCCAGGCGCCCAGGCTCCAGGCGCCGAGCTTTTCCATGACCGTCAGCCAGCTCAGGTCGGTAAAGATGGTAAGGCCGAAAAGAAATATCGCCAGCAACAACAGGCGGCTGCCCACTTCGGAGAAGGCCAGCGTAAATGCATCCCCTATGGCCTGTCCGAGAATGCCGCCGGCACCCTGCGGCAGTACGCCCCCGCCAGTGTCATTCATGGCTGCCAGCGCGGTCCCGGCGATCATCACCAGCACCAGCCCCAGCGTGCGAATGCCAAAGGTCACCCAGTCAAAACCTGCGGACTGGTGCCTTTCCAGCAGAATGATCAGTGCGCGGTAGGCCAGCAGCAGCGGGAACAGATAGGCCGCATAGCCCACCAGGGAAAACGACACATCCGCCAGCCACGCGCCAGTAGGGCCGCCAAGATTGTGGATGGAGGCATCTGAGCCCGTGGCCGACCATCCGGGATCGCGGGCGCTGTAGCTAGCCAGAGCCAGCAGCAGGTACAGGCACATGGCGGTAACGCCGATAAAAGCGCCCTCGCGTAACCGCGGGCCGAGAATGTTGTCTGAGCTGCTGCTGTTCGCCACGCTGTGCCCTAATGTCGTCGCGGGAATCGATGCCATGCACACCGCCAGGCATCCGAGGCTCGAGTGCCCGCTATCGGATTCATAGCGCGGCGCAATTGTGAGGCAATATTTGACTTATTTCAAAGTCTTATATCGCTCTTTTAATCCAACACCGATCTTTGTCCGGCCGCAGGCTTTAAAGTACCATAGTGCGCCCTCATAGACATAGTACGCCCTGAGAGAGCGCGCGCGACTGAAGCCCCGGCCCAGAGGCTTCGCCGCACAACAGCGAGCTACGGGCATCACATCCACCATGGAGCAGGAAACAGGTAATGAGCGATGCGATCCACAAGAAACTGATTATTCTGGGCAGTGGCCCGGCTGGCTACACTGCGGCGGTCTACGCCGCGCGCGCGAATCTTCAGCCGCTGGTGATTACCGGCATCCAGCAGGGTGGGCAGCTTACCACCACCACCGAAGTGGAAAACTGGCCCGGCGGCGCTGCCGACCTGCAGGGCCCGCAACTCATGCAGCAGATGCAGGAGCACGTGGAACGTTTCGACGCCGAGGTGGTGTTCGATCACATCGACAGTGTGGATCTCAGCGTGCGTCCGTTTCAGTTGCAGGGCACCGCGCGGTATACCTGTGACGCACTGATTATCGCTACCGGGGCCTCCGCCCAGTACCTCGGGCTGCCCAGCGAGCAGGCTTTCATGGGCAAGGGTGTCAGCGCCTGTGCAACCTGTGACGGCTTCTTCTATCGCAATCAGAAAGTTGCCGTGATCGGCGGCGGAAACACCGCGGTTGAAGAGGCGCTTTACCTTTCCAACATCGCCTCCGAAGTCATTCTGGTGCACCGGCGGGACGCCCTGCGCGCCGAGAAAGTATTGCAGGACCGTTTGTTCCGGCGGGAAAAGGAAGGCAAGGTCCGAATTCTATGGAACCATGTGCTGGAGGAAGTGCTGGGCGATGATTCCGGTGTAACCGGTATGCGTGTAAAGGCCGTTAATGACAACAGCACCACGGACATTGAGCTTGCGGGCGTCTTCATCGCCATTGGACACAAACCCAATACGGATATTTTCGCCAGTGAAATGGATATGCGGGACGGCTACATCACCATCCACAGCGGCACCGAAGGCAACGCCACGACCACCAGCGTGCCCGGTGTCTTCGCCGCCGGTGATGTAGCCGACCATGTTTACCGCCAGGCTGTCACGTCGGCCGGCTTTGGTTGCATGGCAGCTCTGGATGCAGAGAAATATCTCGACGCGCTGTAACTGATGCGAGCGATCCGGCGTCTCGACGACACGACTGATTTCCCACCGACAAGCGAGGCGCTGGAATACCCAAACGGCTTGCTGGCGGTGGGTGGCAAACTGACTCCCGAGCGTCTGCTTGGCGCCTATCGGCGAGGCATTTTTCCCTGGTACGCAAGCCCACAACCGGTGCTGTGGTGGACGCCCGACCCGCGTTCGGTATTGTTCCCACGGGAACTGCATGTGTCCCGTTCATTGCGCAGAACCCTGCGCGCTGACGCTTTTCATCTAGCCGTGGACCAGCAATTCAAGACGGTCATGCAGGCCTGCGCTGAACTGCGCGGCGATGGCCTCGGCACCTGGATCGACGAGGATATGATTGCCGCCTACAGTGCTCTGCAGCGCCTCGGGCACGCACACAGCATTGAAGTCCTCGACGCACAGGGCAACTTGCTCGGGGGTCTCTACGGCGTCGCGCTTGGGGGAGCGTTTTTTGGGGAATCCATGTTCAGCCGCCGCAGCGATGCTTCGAAAGTCGCGCTGGTCGCGCTAAGGGATATCCTGCTCCGGGGCGGTTTCAGCCTGATTGACTGCCAGGTGGAGAGCGATCATCTCAACAGCATGGGCGCGCAAAACCTCGCGAGACTGGACTTCGAGCGGCTACTTGCCCAAACTGTCAACATCGAAATCGCGACTGATATCTGGCACTTGCCAGCGACTTGTGGAGACTTGCTGTGACGTCGTCCATACGGGACCTCAAGGTATACACCACCTACCCTCACAGTTGCAGTTACCTTGAGGATCAGGAAGCCACCACCCTGTTCGTTGATCCGCGTCAGGCAGTCGACAAAACGCTATACAGCAAACTTTCGGTACTGGGCTTTCGGCGCAGTGGCAATCACCTTTACCGGCCGCACTGCTCTCAGTGCGACGCCTGTGTGCCGGCGCGCATTCCGGTCGGGGATTTTGCGCCACGGCGCGGCCAGAAGCGCGTCATGCGGCGCAATCAGGATCTGCGTGTCACCCGCACTGATGATATTCGCGATGACGAGGCATTCGATCTCTACCATCGTTATATTTGCCTGCGGCATGCCGATGGCGACATGTACCCACCCGATCGGGAACAGTACGTGTCCTTCCTCAACAGGGTATGGGACTGCACGCACTACTACCGTTTCTACACAGCGAACGGCAAGCTCGTGGCGCTCGCCGTTGTCGACGAACTCGATGACGGGCTATCCGCCATTTACACCTTTTTTGAACCGGGTGAGGACCGCCGAAGCCTGGGCGCCTACGCCATACTCTGGCAGATAGAGGAAGCGCGCCTGCGCGGTCTAGACTACGTGTATCTGGGTTACTGGATTCGCGACTGCCGCAAGATGTCCTACAAAACGGATTACCGGCCCCTCCAGCTTTATATCAACAGCCACTGGACAACGCTGCGCTGATAACCCGCGCTCGGGTGCGCTTGCGTGCCAGGTGTTGCGCCCTCTCCCCGGTTGCATTTCGACCGCAGATAGCGGTAGCGCTCATGCCAGGAATCAGGCAAAATGCCGCCACTTTGACCCACGGAGGATTGCCGCCTGATGGCAAAAGAAGACCAGATTGAAATGGAAGGGGAAGTTATCGACACCCTGCCCAACACGACGTTTCGCGTACAGCTGGAAAACGGTCACGTGGTGACAGCGCATATCTCCGGCAAGATGCGCAAAAATTATATTCGCATTCTTACCGGCGACAAAGTGCGTGTCGAACTAACACCCTACGACCTGTCCAAGGGGCGTATCACCTACCGCGAACGCTAGGCCCTAGCTCTCTTCGAGCGCCTCTTCTTTCTCTTCCACGCTTACCTCCAGCTTGTCCCCGGCCTTGTCCAGACGCACCCTGGCAGTGCCGCCAGATTGCGCCAGCGAGCCAAACAGAACCAGTTCCGCGAGCGGCTTCTTGATGTGCTCCTGGATAATGCGCTCCATGGGACGTGCACCCATGTGGATATCGTAGCCCTTCTCCACCAGCCACAGACGCGCATCTTCCTCAACCACGAGCATCACGCGTTTCTCATCGAGCTGGCTCTGCAGTTCCGTGAGGAACTTGTCGACGACGGTCAGAATGACGTCTTCACCCAGGGGCTCAAACTGCACCACGGAATCCAGACGGTTGCGGAATTCCGGTGTGAAGGTTTTATTGATGGCTTCCAGGGCGTCCGTGCTGTGGTCCTGCAGGGTGAAGCCAATGGATCGCCTGCTGATGCTCTGCGCACCCGCGTTGGTGGTCATGACAAGAATGACATTGCGGAAATCTGCCTTGCGCCCATTGTTGTCGGTCAGAGTGCCGTGGTCCATTACCTGTAGCAGAAGGTTGAAGACTTCCGGGTGGGCCTTTTCAATTTCATCCAGCAGTACTACCGCATGCGGATGTTTTGTTACCGCATCAGTGAGCAGCCCGCCCTGGTCAAAACCAATGTAGCCGGGCGGCGCGCCGATCAGCCGCGATACGGTGTGGCGCTCCATATACTCGGACATATCAAAGCGGATCAGCTCAAGGCCGAGTATCCGCGCGAGTTGCCGCGTGACTTCCGTCTTACCCACGCCGGTCGGGCCGGCCAGCAGGAAAGAACCGATGGGTTTGTCGCCACTGCGCAGGCCCGCTCGCGCCAGCTTGATGGAGGTGGCGAGATTGCTGATCGCGGCATCCTGACCGAACACCACCATCTGCAGATTCTTTTCGAGCTTTTGCAGTGTTTCCTTGTCGTCGCTACTGACAGTTTTCGGGGGAATCCGCGCAATCTTTGCAATCACTGTTTCGATATCGCCGACGCCGATGACCTTCTTGCGTTTCGACACCGGCTGCAGCTGCTGATACGCGCCCGCCTCGTCGATCACATCAATAGCCTTGTCGGGCAGGAACCGGTCAGTAATGTAGCGCGCCGAGAGGTCGGTGGCCACGCGCAGCGCCTTGTCTGTGTAGCGCAGGCCATGGTGTTCTTCAAAGCGCGATTTCAGGCCCTTGAGTATCTTGTAGGCGTCGTCGACGCTGGGCTCCATTACATCAATTTTCTGGAAGCGACGACTGAGCGCCTTGTCCTTGTCAAAAATACCGCGGTATTCCTGGAACGTCGTGGAGCCTATACAGCGCAATTTTCCCGAACTGAGCAAGGGCTTGAGCAGGTTGCTGGCATCCATCACACCGCCAGAAGCCGCCCCTGCGCCAATAATGGTATGCACTTCGTCAATGAACAGGATGGCCTTGTCGCGCTTCTTCAGCTCCGCCAGCAGGTTCTTGAAACGCTTCTCGAAATCCCCGCGATACTTGGTGCCCGCGAGCAGAGCCCCCAGATCAAGTGAGAAAACCTCGCTATCCTTGAGTACATCCGGCACTTCGCCGTCCACGATCTTCTTGGCCAGGCCCTCCACGATCGCGGTTTTACCCACCCCGGACTCCCCCACCAGCAGCGGGTTGTTCTTGCGTCTGCGAGCGAGTATCTGGGCAACACGCTCGACTTCGTCGATGCGCCCGATCAGCGGGTCTATATTCCCTGCCAGGGCCTCGGTGTTCAGATTGGTGGCAAAGCTTTCCAGCGGGCTGGCCTCGCCCTCTTCGCCTACCGGCTCCTCGGAGCTGGCCTGCGGGCCTTCAGCGGATTCGCCGTCATTGCCCACTTTCGAGATGCCGTGGGTCATGTAGTTCACCACGTCCAGGCGGGCAACACTCTGGGTCTTCAGGAAAAATACCGCCTGGCTCTCCTGCTCGCTGAAGATGGCTACCAGTACGTTTGCACCTGTTACCTCGCTCTTGCCCGAGGATTGCACATGAAACACCGCGCGCTGCAGAACGCGCTGAAAGCCCAGCGTGGGCTGAGTGTCGCGCTCGCTGTCTTCCTCGGGAATCAGGGGCGTCGTCGCATCGACAAATTCGATCAGGTCACCGCGCAAACTGCCAATGTCGGCGCCGCAGGCTTTCAACACCCGAATCGCATCGTTGTTGTCGAGCAGCGCCAGCAGCAGATGCTCTACCGTCATGAACTCGTGGCGTTTGGCCCGGGCGCCACGAAAGGCGTCGTTGAGCGTCTGTTCCAGATCCTTGCTAAGCATGCTTCCCCCTCTCCCCTAGCCTTCGGATGCTTCGATCTCGCACAGCAGGGGATGTTCATGTTCACGGGCGTACTGATTTACCTGGGCCGACTTGGTTTCGGCGATGTCCCGCGTAAAAATGCCGCAGACGCCCTTGCCCTGAGTATGCACTGTGAGCATAACATGGGTCGCCTGTTCGCGGTTCATGCGGAAAAAAATCTCCAGCACTTCCACGACAAACTCCATCGGCGTGTAGTCGTCGTTGATCAATACCACTTTGAACAGCGGCGGGCGCTCGAGTTCCGGTCGGGACTCTTCGAGTGCCAAACCACCCGCGGAATCCTCCTTCTCGTCACTCATACGCCACGGAATGCCTCGGGGGATCAGTTCCACGGTCTTTCTCTGTTCGCTTTTTCGCAGGGGATCAATTGCATGCCTTCATTATACGAGATTTCCCGGAGGGGAAAAGGCGGCCGCGCCGCCGGCAAAAAAAAGGGCCCGTGTCGCCACGAGCCCGCTGTGTGGCTGGGAGCCGGCCGCTACATTGCGTCCACGATCGCCTGTCCAAATTCTGAACAGCTGAGCAGGGTCGCGCCCTCCATCTGGCGCTCGAAATCGTAGGTGACAGTACCCTTCTGAATTGCGCCGTTCATGCCTTTGATTATCAGGTCGGCAGCTTCATTCCAGCCCAGATGCCGCAGCATCATTTCGGCTGAAAGGATCAATGAGCCGGGATTGACCTTGTCCTGGCCCGCATATTTGGGCGCGGTGCCGTGGGTGGCCTCAAACAGTGCGACCGTGTCAGACAGGTTGGCGCCGGGCGCGATGCCGATACCGCCAACCTGGGCTGCCAGGGCGTCGGAGAGATAGTCGCCATTCAGGTTGAGCGTGGCTACTACACTGTAGTCAAGCGGACGCAACAGAATCTGCTGCAGCATGGCGTCGGCGATCACGTCCTTGATGATGATATCCTTGCCCGTCTGGGGGTTTTTCATCGTCACCCACGGGCCACCATCCAGCAACTCGCCGCCAAACTCCTCCTGCGCGAGCTCGTAGCCCCAGTCGCGGAAGGCACCCTCGGTAAACTTCATGATGTTGCCCTTGTGCACCAGTGTCACCGAGGGCAGATCCTGATCGATTGCGTACTGGATCGCCTTGCGTACCAGACGTTTGGTGCCCTCTTCGGAAACGGGCTTGATGCCAATGCCGACATTCTGCGGAAAACGAATCTTGGTGGCGCCCATCTCGTCGATAAGGAAATCCACGATTTTCTGTGCTTCCGGCGTGCCTGCCTGGTACTCGATGCCCGCATAGATATCTTCCGAGTTCTCCCGGAAGATGACCATGTTGCAATCACCGGGTTTCTTGACCGGCGAGGGCACGCCCTCGAACCAGCGCACCGGACGCAGGCAGGTAAAAAGATCCAGCTCCTGGCGCAGCGCAACGTTCAGCGAGCGGAAGCCGCCGCCCACGGGCGTAGTCAGCGGCCCCTTGATGGCAACGGAATATTCCTTGATGGCTTCCAGCGTTTCTTCGGGAAACCAGTCGCCGTCATACATTTCGGCGGCTTTTTCGCCCGTGTAAATCTCCATCCAGGAGATCTTCTTCTTGCCGCTGTAAGCTTTGTCTATTGCGGCATCCACCACGTTAATCATCACCGGGCTGATATCCACACCGATGCCATCCCCTTCGATATAGGGGATGATAGGATTGTTCGGGACATTCAGGCTGAAATCTTCGTTGACGGTGATTTTTTCACCTTCGGAAGGAACCTGGATATGCTTGTAGCCCATAATCTACTCCGTAGCTGCGGGTTTTTCTGGAATCAGGGGCACCGCTGTGTGGGCCCCGGGGAAAGCGGTATCCAGTGTAGCATGCCGGACCCGGGAGCCGACCCGCTCGCCGGCGATTTTTCTTAAACTATGGACGCATTTCAGATGGCGAGCATCCTGCTGTTCAACAAGCCTTTCAGGGTCCTCAGCCAGTTCACTGACGGCGCGGGCCGGTCCACACTGGCAGATTATCTGCGCGCACCCAGCTTTCGCGTGGCGGGTCGCCTCGATTACGATTCAGAGGGCCTGTTGCTGCTCACCGATGACGGCGCTCTGCAGCAGCGCATTGCCAACCCCCGCCACAAACACTGGAAAACCTATCTCGTTCAGGTGGAAGGTACGCCGGGTCCGAGCGACCTGGCAACGCTTGCCAACGGTATTCTGCTCAAGGACGGACCCACCCTGCCCGCGCGCGTACGGGCGATTCCACCCCCGCAGCTCTGGCTGCGCCATCCACCAATTCGCCAGCGGAAGCAGATTCCCGATAGCTGGCTCGAGTTGAGTTTGCGCGAGGGCCGCAACCGCCAGGTAAGGCGAATGACAGCTGCACTTGGCTACCCCACGCTCAGGCTGGTGCGCACGCGCATCGGCGACTGGTCGCTGGATGGCCTCGCGCCCGGGGAAAGCCGCGCGCTTGAAGTTCACCTGCCAGCCAGGCCCGCCGCAACGGGGCGGCGCGGCGGGCGAAGGCAGCACTGAGATGCGTGCATGGTCAGCCCACACGACCGTCGCCTGCGTGGTGGAACAGGACGGGCGTTACCTGATGGTGGAGGAGCGCGACAAGCGGACCGGCGCAAGGGTATTCAACCAGCCCGCCGGACATCTGGAAAGCGGCGAATCGCTGCTGGAGGCCGCGCTGCGGGAAACCCGTGAGGAAACCGGTTGGCTGATAGCGCTCAGTGGCGTTATTGGTATCGCGCTCTACACGGCGCCCGGCAGTGGCGAAACCTACCATCGCACAACCTTTCTGGGCAGCCCTGTGCAACTGCTTGCAAACCCTGTGATCGACCCCGATATTCTGGCGGTTCACTGGCTGGACTACGCGGATATTCGGGCGAATTCTGCTAGAATGCGCAGCCCTCTGGTCACCGCATCCATCGAGCGACACCGCGAGGGCATCTGCTACCCGCTGGATCTGATTCACACGTCATGAGCCTGAATTCCGCCACGAAAGTCATTATCGGCATGTCCGGAGGTGTCGATTCCTCCGTGGCCGCGCTGCTGCTGAAAGAACAGGGCTACCAGGTGGAAGGCCTGTTCATGAAGAACTGGGAGGAGGATGACGGCACCGAGTACTGCACCGCAAAAGACGATTTTGCCGACGCCCGGGCGGTAGCCGACGCACTCGATATAAAACTGCACGCAGCGAACTTCGCGGCAGAGTACTGGGACAATGTTTTCGAGCATTTTCTCGCGGAATACCGCGCGGGGCGCACACCGAATCCCGACATCCTGTGCAACAGGGAAATCAAGTTTCGGGCGTTTCTCGATTATGCGCTACAGCTCGGCGCAGACTGCATCGCCACGGGACACTACGTGCGGCGCGGCGAAGCGCACGGCAGGGCCGCGTTGCTCAAGGGCCTTGATGCCAACAAGGATCAGAGCTACTTCCTCCACGCCGTGGGTCACACGGAGCTTGCCAAGGCGCTGTTTCCGGTAGGCGAACTGGCCAAGCCAGCGGTGCGCACGCTGGCGGCAAAGCAACATTTTGTGACCGCGCGCAAGAAGGACTCCACCGGTATCTGCTTTATTGGCGAACGACGCTTCGCGGATTTCCTGCGCGAGTATCTTCCGGCGCAGCCCGGAGATATTCGCAGTCTCGAAGGCGAACTTCTGGGTCGTCACCAGGGCCTCATGTACCATACTATTGGTCAGCGTCAGGGGTTGGGCATCGGCGGCAGGCGGGATGCTTCGGAAGAACCCTGGTACGTGGCGGGCAAGGATCTCGAGCACAATATACTGCGCGTCGTACAGGGCAACGAACACCCCGCGCTGTTCAGCCAGCGTCTGCTAACCGAAGATTGTTACTGGGTGGCCGGAGAGCCGCCCGGGCTGCCACTCGAATGTACTGCGAAGGTGCGCTACCGCCAGGCGGACCAGCCCTGCACGCTGTCGCAAAACGCCGCACACGGCTATCGCGTCGAGTTCGGCGCACCCCAGCGAGCCGTCACCCCGGGGCAATCCGTGGTGTTCTATCTTGGAGACCGCTGCCTCGGCGGCGGTACCATTGCATCCACGGAGTCTGTGTGAACCCAGCATCCCTTTCCAACATCGAGCAGCAGGCCATCGCATTGGCCGGCGTCGCGCAGTCGGCACGTCTGGTGGACCAGATATCCAAGACCGGCAGCTACCCCGTGGAATTCCTCGAACCAACTCTGCGCAGCCTGTTCGAATTTTCACCGAACAGCGTCGAGGATATCTTTGGCGGTATCGCCGGCGTGAAGCTGGGGCTGCAGAATCTTTGCAATCTGCTGGCCAACAAGCAGGCCGATGAATCCCGTGACATGGTGCGCTACGTATTTGGCCTGCTGTATCTGGAGCGCAAGTTCTCCGGCAACAATGACATGATGTCGGTGGTGCGCTCGCGACTGGAACATGCGAGCTTCCGCGCCGAGCATTTTTCGGGCGATGTTCACGCGTTGTCCAACAGCGTCTCGGGAATCTATCAGGACACGCTCAGCCACCTGACCTTTCGCATCAAGGTCACAGGTAGCGCCCAGCATCTGCAGAACGAAAAGAACGCCGATATGATTCGCGCCGTACTGCTCGCGGGTATCCGTTCGGCCTTTCTCTGGCGCCAACTCGGCGGGCGCCGCTGGAAGCTGCTCTGGCAACGGCGCAAGCTGCTAGCCGCCGCCCAGAAACTGTCCCGCGGGCTGGGTGTGGTGTAGAATCTGCGCTTTCGTGTTGGGAGCAGCGAATGGATTTGTCAGCACTGAGTGCCGTCTCGCCGATTGACGGCCGCTACGGTGAGAAAACCGCCGCTCTGCGCAGCATATTCAGCGAGTACGGCCTGATCCAGCGCCGGGTGCGGGTTGAGATTCGCTGGCTGCAACAATTGGCCGGACACCCCGGAATACCGGAAGTGCCACCACTCTCGGCGCAGGCCATGGCTCATCTCGAAGATCTGCTGGATAATTTCTGCGAGGCGGACGCACAGCGCATCAAAGCGATCGAAGCAGGCACGAATCACGACGTCAAGGCGGTCGAATACTTTCTCAAGGAGTGCTTCGCCGGCAATGCGGAACTGGAAGCGGTTTCCGAGTTTGTGCACTTCGCCTGCACCTCCGAAGACATCAACAATCTCGCGCATGGCCTTATGTTGCGCGATGGCGTGCACGATGTGCTACATCCGGCCATGCAGAGTATTGTCGCGGCACTGGTGGCCCTGGCACATGCCAGCGCGGACGCGGCCATGCTTTCGCGTACGCACGGGCAAACGGCGAGCCCAACGACCATGGGCAAGGAAATTGCCAACGTTGTGGCGCGTCTCCAGCGCCAGCTCGCGCAACTGGACAGCGCGGAATTTCTCGGCAAGATCAACGGCGCTGTCGGCAACTACAATGCGCACCTGAGCGCATATCCGGACATTGACTGGGCCGCCAACGCGGAGTCTTTCGTCGGTGTCCTGGGCCTCACGTTCAACCCCTACACCACGCAAATAGAGCCGCATGACTACATGGCCGAACTGTTTGCCATTATCGCGCGCTTCAATACCGTGCTGCTGGATTTCAACCGCGATGTCTGGGGTTATATTTCGTTGGGCTACTTCCGCCAGAAAACAGTTTCGGGAGAAGTCGGCTCCTCAACCATGCCGCACAAGGTCAACCCCATCGATTTCGAAAATTCCGAGGGCAACCTCGGTATCGCCAATGCCATTTTCGGCCACCTCGCAGCCAAGCTTCCGGTGAGTCGCTGGCAGCGCGACCTCACCGACAGTACCGTGCTACGCAATATGGGTGTCGGTTTTGGCTACAGCCTGATCGCCTACCAGGCCAGCCTCAAGGGTATCGGCAAACTTGAACTCAACGCGGAGCGTCTGGCGGAAGATCTGGACGCAAGCTGGGAAGTTCTGGCGGAACCGATACAGACGGTCATGCGCCGCTACGGTATCGAACAACCCTATGAGAAGCTCAAGGAACTCACCCGTGGCCAGCGCATGAGCCGTGAGCTCATTCAGGAATTTGTCGCCAGTCTCGATTTGCCGGATGCAGCGCGGCGCGAGTTGCTTGCGCTGACGCCCGGGCTGTATGTAGGCAACGCGGCTGCGCAGGCGCATGCCATCCGCTAAGTCGGCGACGCCCGAAGAGTTTGCGCTGCGGCTGTCCAAAGCCGCGTTCCTGGCCCGCTACTGGCAGCGGGAACATCTCCTGTTGCGCGGTGCCCTGCCCGGCTTTTCTTCTCCGCTATCGCCAGATGAACTCGCGGGTCTGGCGCTCGAGGAGACTGTGGAGTCACGCATCGTCGAATTGCGGCGAACAGGTTTGCACGTGAAACACGGGCCATTTGAAGCGGGCGATTTCCAGGTCGAGAATCCCTTCACGCTACTGGTACACGCGGTAGATTACTGTATTGAAGCCGTCGCCGGGCTTCGCAAGCTGGTCGACTTCATTCCCGCCTGGCGGATTGACGATGTCATGGTCAGCTATGGCACGGACGGAGCCAGCGTCGGGCCGCACTTTGATCACTATGACGTGTTCCTGCTCCAGGGCCACGGCAGCAAGCGCTGGCGCATCGGGCAGCAGTGCGATGCCTCCACGGCGCTGCTCGAACACCCGGATCTTTGCCTGTTGCGGGATTTCCAGTGCGAGCATGACTATGTGCTTGAGCCCGGTGATATGCTCTATGTGCCGCCGGGAACGGCGCACTGGGGAGTTGCGGTGGGCGAGAGCATCACCTTTTCTATCGGTTTTCGCGCTCCCCGGCACAAGGACATGCTCGCGCGCTGGACTGACCAACTGCTGGAAGCGCTGGACGACGAGGCTTTTTACGCGGATGCAGGGCGGGAAGTTGCTCTACGCGCCGGCGAGATATCCACCACCGACCGCTCGCGCGCGCGGGAGCAACTGCATGCGTTGATTGACGGGCTGGCCGATGATCGCTGGTTCGGCGAGCTTGTCAGCGAGCCCCGCCATGACTGCAGTACAGATGACGAGGATATCCTTGAAGCGCAGGCCTTGCTCGATTCGGGCGAGGTGCGGTTGTGCCTGAATCCCGCCGCAAAACTCGCCTGGCAAAGCGAGGCAGACGCGGTAATAGCGTTTGCCAACGGGCAATCGCTGGCGCTCCACGCGCACGCGCGCGTGCAGACCGCGCTGGAGCGACTCTGCGCTCAGTGGTATCTTGAGGGTGAGCTACTCAACGCTCTGCGCAGTGACGCACAGGGCCGGAGGCTGATCGATTTTCTCCTGACTACGGGCTGTATCCATGTCGAATAACGAGACAGAACCCGAGAATATCGCAGACAGCGACAAACAAAACTACGTCAACGGCATCGACTTCCCGCAACCTTTTGATGAGTACGCTATCGCCCTGTGCGCAAGCGCGCGCAGGCATGTGTGCATTCTGAGCCCCCAGCTCGATCACACGGCTTTCGATACCGCGGGGCTTGCCGACGCGCTGAGCGCCCTCGCCCGCGACAGCCGGCAATCAGACATCCGCATCCTGGTAAGCGATATTCAGGGCATCGTGACTCGCGGCCACCGGCTACTGGAACTGTCGCGGCGCCTGCCGAGCAAGGTGCATATACAGAGACTGGACGAACACCCGCAATGGAACGGTGAAAACTGCGTGATCCGGGATCGTAGCGGCGTGCTTGCGCTCCCCGGGGGCGCCGCCAGCGGCGCCTTCTTCGAACCGGATTCACGTGCCAGGGCGCAGCAGTACCTGGAACTGTTTAACAGCTTGTGGAACTGCAGTGTGCCCGATCCGGCGTTGCGCGCGCTACACCTCTAGAAGACGCCCGTAGTTTGGCAGAGGCCCTGCCGGTGCCACCACGCCGGGGCGCCCCGGGAGGCTCTAGCGCGAGCGCTCTACGGCCTCGGCGAGCGCGAGCTGGCGCTGCGCCATTTCAACGTGCAGATTTTCCACCAGGCGCCCTTTGACAACCACCACGCCCTTGCCTTCGGCCTGGGCGGCCTCAAATGCAGCGATAATTTCGCGCGCCGCGGCAACCTCGTCCTCGTTCGGCGCAAATACCGCGTTGGCGGCGGCGATCTGGCGCGGATGAATGAGGCTTTTGCCATCGAAGCCGAGATCCCTGCCCTGCTCACAGGACTTTTCCAGCAACGCATCGTCCTCCAGATCAAGCTGCACGCCGTCAATAATATCCAGCCCATTGGCCCGCGCCGCATAGACACACAGATTCAATGCGCTGATAAAGCCCAGGCGGTCAGGCGTGTGGCGTACACGCGTATCCTTGGACAAATCGGAAGTGCCCATCACCATGCCTTTCAAGCGCGGATGCGCCCTGGCCACCTCGGCGATGTTGAGAATGCAAGCCGGCGTTTCAGCCATGATCCATACATCGACACTTGCGGGACAGCCGGCTGCGTCCAGCGCTGCTATCGCGTCCTGCACATCGGTCGCCGTATCGATCTTGGGAATCAGTACGGCATCCGGCTGGGTCGGAAAGGCGGCTATCGCGGCAATGTCATCGCTTCCCCAGCTTGTTGCGAGAGCGTTGATGCGTACCATGAGTTCACGGTAGCCATAGCCGCCGGCCTCGAGCGCCGCGCCGATTTGCTCACGGGCCAGTTGCTTGGCGTCGGGGGCAACAGAGTCTTCCATGTCGAGAATAAGGCCATCGGCATCCAGTGTGCGCGCCTTTTCCAGCGCTCTGGGATTGGAACCGGGCATATACAACAGGGAGCGACGCGGTCTGATTTTCATGCAGTTTCCTCGGGTGAGTCTGGCTGGCGCGTAAAAACGCCAGCAAGGATACCGCCCGCACAACACCAACGGCAAGCCAGTGACGCTGGCTGCGAGGTTTTGCTCGGGCACCGCTGGCTGTGTCTGGTTGTTAAAGCCGGTGCCACGCTATAAAATTGACGGTTTGAATCGTTAAACCAGACGGTGGCGCGCCTGCCAGCGATTGGCAACGATTCCCGCGCTTTTTACTGACAACAGGACTCAGCATGACCCAGGTCTCCCCGGAACAAGGGCTTCCGCTCGATTCGGCCGGCTCCCTACTGTCGAGTGCCCATGCGCTGCTGGATGCCGCGGCGGCACATATTCGCGCGGCTAGCCTGCAGGACGGCAAGGTCTCCCCTGCACTGCTCGACGCCCAGCAGCTCGCCTCCTACGAACTCGCCGTAAGCTGGTCGGAATGCACCGCGGCGCGGTTTCTGCTCGACCACGCGAGACGTTTGCAGGCCAGCAAGCCGGACGCCTTCGTGGAGCGTCTGGCCATGCTGTTCTGCGCCGAAGCGGTATCCTCCAGCCTGGCCCGCCTGCGGCTGCGCCCGACAGCCTATGGCACCACCCTCGATGAGATTGCCAAGCTTACCGATGCCGGCCCCGCGAGCGCATTTCTCGAGGCGCAGCTCGCAGCCGACAGCATGGAATTACTGGGGCAACAGATACTCGAACGCAACGGCGACCTCGGTCCGGATCTGCTCGGCGAACACCACAGCATGATGCGCGACACCTTCCGGCGCTTCGCGGACGATGTTGTCGCGCCGCTGGCCGAACAAGTGCATCGTGAGGATCTCGACATACCGGACGCAATTCTTGAACCGCTCAAGGAAATGGGCCTGTTCGGGCTGTCCATTCCCGAAAGTTACGGTGGCCTGCAGGCGGACGACAAGGAAGACACTCTCGGTATGATCGTGGTGACCGAAGAGCTGTCCCGCGGCTCGCTGGGAGCGGCCGGCAGCCTGATAACCCGCCCCGAGATTCTTGCGCGCGCCCTGCTCAAGGGCGGCACGGAAGAGCAGAAGCGGCACTGGTTGCCGCAGCTCGCCGTGGGCGAGCCGCTCTGTGCGGTGGCCGTCACCGAGCCCAACTACGGTTCCGATGTAGCGGGCGTGCGCCTCAAAGCCACCCCAGCCGAAGGCGGCTGGCTACTCAATGGAGCCAAGACCTGGTGCACTTTCGCCGGCAAGGCTGGCGTGCTGATGGTGCTAGCGCGCACTGATCAGGATATGAGCCTCGGCCATCGCGGTCTGTCGATGTTCCTGGTGGAAAAGCCCAGCAGTAGCGGTCACACCCTCAGCGTGAACCAGGAGGATGGCGGGAAGCTGAGCGGGCGGGCGATTGCAACCATCGGCTATCGCGGCATGCATTCCTTTGAGTTGTTTTTCGATGATTTTTTTGTGCCCGATGCAAATATGCTGGGTGGCCCGGAGGGCGAAGGCAAAGGCTTCTACGCCGCAATGGCCGGTTTTGCGGGAGGGCGTATCCAGACCGCGGCCCGCGCCGTGGGAGTGATGCGAGCGGCCTTCGAGCGGGCGATTTCCTACGCGAGCGAACGCGTTGTGTTCGGCCAGGCCATAGGCGAGTACCAGCTCACTCGAGTCAAGCTGGCACGCATGGCCGCGATGATTCTGGCCTGCCGCCAGATCACCTACGACGTAGCCGACATGATGGACAAGGGCGACGGGGATATGGAAGCCAGCGCCGCCAAACTGTTTGCCGGGCGCGCGGCCGAGTGGCTGACACGCGAAGCGCTGCAGATTCACGGGGGAATGGGCTACGCCGAAGAGACTCCCGTGAGTCGCTACTACGCGGATGCGCGGGTACTGTCCATCTTCGAGGGAGCCGAGGAAACCCTGGCCCTCAAGGTGATCACCCGGGCGTTAATCGAACAGGCGGCCTGAGGAGACATGGCATGAAGATCAAGCTGTCTCCGGGAGAACAGGCAGAGCGCGCACCGGATGTGCCGATAGATCTCGGCAAGGTGCGCCACCCGCAGTACGGTCGCTACCTCGACGAGCTGCAACCGGGACAGGAATTCGAACACCCTCGCGGCTTTACTTTCACTGCCAGCAATATGCTCGACTTCGCGCGCACCTTCATGCAGGCGAACCCGCTATACCTGAATGCGCAGTATGCCCGGGCCCTGGGTTTCGCCGACCTTCCAGCCAGCCCGCAGATGGTGTTCAACGTCACGCTCTCACTCGGCGTGCAGAACGATTCCGAGAAGGCGATCGCCAACCTCGGTTACTATCAGGTGCAGTTCCTGCGCCCGGTGTATGCCGGCGACACGCTGCGCGCCTTCACCCGTGTGCTGGAAAGAAAGGACCGGGGGCCGGACAAGCCGGGCATCGTGCGCATACTGACTGTTTCTATCAACCAGCGCGACGAAATCGTGCTGCAATACGAGCGCAAGATTTTTGTCGCCTGGCGCGGCGATCGCCCACCCACAACCCCTGCGGCCGCCCTGCAGGTGGAATTTCCGCTGGTTTCAGAGCCACAGGTGGAATTGCCCAAGCCGCCGGCGGGTGCCGTGCACACGGGGCTCACCGGCCCCAATACCTGGTTTGAGGATTATCGGCCCGGTGAGATTATCGTGCACGCCAATGGCCGTACCATCACTGAAGAACATATGGCACTGACCTATATGGTGGGCAACTCACATCCGCTGCACTTTGATCGCGTGTTCTCAAGCGGGCTTTCAGGGAAGATGAGCGGCGAACCCATCGTCTACGGTGGCCTGGTGTTTGCCTGGCTGGAGGGTCTGGCGAGCCGCGACGTGAGTGAGAACGCTCTCTGGGAACTCGGCTTCAACGAGGGCTATCACACGCAACCCGCATTCGCCGGCGATACGATCGGCGCCCTCAGCCGCATTCTCGCGGTCGACGATGTGCCCGGCGCAGAACAGCTCGGGATGGTGAGCATGCAGTTGATAGGTGTCAAAAATCTGTCTGCCGCCGCCGCCCTTGAAAAGCATGGCGAAGATCTTTTTATCAAGGAAGACTCCAAACGGGGCCTGGGTAAAGAGAAGCTCGCAGACAAAATCTTCGAAATTGAACGGCGCCTCCTCATCCGGCGCCGCCCAGCGTGAGGGAAACACCGTGAACCAGGATTCACCCCAACGCGAACAACCCTGGTTGATGCGCACCTACTCCGGGCACTCATCAGCCAGGGCATCCAACGCACTCTACCGCACGAACCTTGGCAAGGGTCAAACCGGGCTCTCCGTGGCCTTCGATCTGCCCACCCAGACAGGTTATGACTCCGATCACCCACTGGCTCGCGGTGAAGTGGGCAAGGTAGGCGTGCCCATCAGCCACATCGGCGACATGCAGGCGCTTTTCGACCAGATACCGCTGGCTCAGATGAACACGTCCATGACCATCAATGCCACCGCCCCCTGGCTGCTCGCACTGTATGTCGCGGTTGCCGAGCGGCAGGGAGTGGATCCCAGCCAGCTCCAGGGAACCACGCAGAACGACATATTGAAAGAATACCTGTCGCGCGGGACTTACATATTTCCGCCGGCGCCTTCTGTGCGTTTGAGCACAGACCTTATCGCCTACACTGTACAGAATATCCCCAAATGGAATCCCACGAATATCTGCAGCTATCATCTGCAGGAGGCGGGTGCCACGCCAACGCAGGAACTTGCCTATGCGCTGTGCACCGCCACCGCCATTCTGGACGCGGCACAGGCCTCCGGCCAGATCGATCCCGAGAGCTTCCACAACGTGGTGGGTCGAATCTCCTTCTTTGTGAATGCGGGTATTCGCTTTATCGAGGAAACCTGCAAGCTGCGTGCGTTCACCCGCATGTGGAACGCGCTGGTAGCGGAACGCTACGGCGTCGAAGACCCGAAACTGAGGCGTTTTCGCTACGGAGTTCAGGTCAATTCCCTGGGCCTCACGGAATCCCAGCCGGAAAACAACGTACAGCGGATCGTGCTGGAAATGCTCTCCGTTACACTGTCAAAAAATGCCCGCGCACGCGCCATTCAGCTTCCGGCGTGGAACGAGGCGCTCGGGCTCCCGCGCCCCTGGGATCAACAGTGGGCGCTGCGTATGCAACAGGTGCTGGCGCTGGAAACAGACTTGCTCGAGTACGGCGACATATTCGATGGCTCACCGGTGATAGAAGCTAAAGTGCAGGAACTGATGGCAGGCGCTGAAGCGGAAATGGCACGCGTGGCGGAACGTGGCGGCATGGTTGAGTGTATCGACAGCGGCTACGTCAAGCGCGAACTTGTGCACAGCCATAGCGAGCGGCTCCGCGACATCGAGCTGGGCGAACTGAAAATCGTTGGCGTCAACTGTTACCAGCAAACGACCGAATCTCCCCTGACGGCAGGCACTGATGCCGGCATCATGCGGGTGGATGCGCGCGCCGAAGAGGAGCAGATTGCATCGCTGCGCGCGTTTCGGGCAACCCGTGAGCAGGCCGATGTCGATCAGGCACTCAAGCAACTGCGCGCCGCAGCCCTGGACGGTAACAACATCATGCCCGCTTCAATAGCCTGCGCCCGTGTGGGTGTGACCACCGGCGAATGGAGCGAAGTGCTGCGCGAGGTCTTCGGCGAATACCGCGCACCCACCGGCGTGGACACTATCGCGGGCTCCAAAGGGGACGACAGTGAGCCGTTGCAGGTCCTGCGCGCGCGGGTGAGCGCAACGGGCGAGGAACTCGGTCGTCCCCTGCGCCTGCTGATCGGCAAACCCGGCCTTGATGGGCACAGCAATGGCGCCGAGCAAATAGCAGTCAAGGGGCGCGACGCGGGTTTTGAAATTGTCTACGAGGGGATACGTCTCACGCCCGCACAGATCGCCAGGGCCGCCCTGGAGGAAGGCGTGCACCTCATAGGGCTGTCGGTACTGTCCGGCAGCCATCTCGCCCTGGTGGAAGATATCCGCAAGGAGCTGGCTGCCATTCATGCCGATGAGGTGCCCATTGTCATCGGCGGGATCATCCCTGAAAGCGATGCCGAAGCGCTGCGCTCCCAGGGCGTGAAAGCGGTATTCACGCCAAAAGATGTGGATATGAACGCCATCATGCACACCATTGTCGACGTGATTCGACAAGCCAGCGGCTTGGCCACAGACCGCTAGTCGAGCATGTCGAACCACTCCACCGCCGAGCTTGCGACGCGTATTCGTCACGGGGACAGGGCCGCGTTAGCGCGAGCGCTGAATATTCTGGACAACCGGCTACCGGCACAGCGGGAGAGCTCGCAGCAGTTGCTCGATGCGGTGCGTGCCGGAGGTATTCCGGTGGAGAGTCACATGATCGGGATCACCGGGCCACCGGGCGTGGGAAAATCATCGTTGACCGCGGCACTGATTCAGGTGTGGCGTGAGCGAGGTCGCACCGTCGGCGTGCTGGCAGTCGACCCGTCCAGCCCGATCAGTGGGGGCGCATTGCTGGGCGACCGCCTGAGAATGCACGCGGTCGCACAGGACGATGGAGTCTTTATCCGCTCCCTCTCCAGCCGCGGCGAGTTCGGCGGGCTGAGCGCCGAGGTCTGGCCGATGGGCCAGTTGATGCTCACGGCTTTCGATGTGGTACTGGTTGAGACCGTGGGCGTGGGCCAACGCGAGATAGACGTCTCCATGCTATGTGATACAACCTGTTTCGTCGCCCAGCCCGGCTCGGGTGACAGCATTCAGTTGCTGAAAGCGGGAATTCTCGAAGTACCGCATGTACTGGTGGTGAACAAGTACGATATGGGAGCGGTAGCCGATCGCACACTGGCAGAATTCACCGCTGCGCTGGCCACGGAACATGCCGATGGCAACTGGCGGGTACCGGTGCTGGCGACCAGCGCCACGCAGCACACCGGCATTGAAGCACTGGTTGATGCGCTTGACAGTCATCACACCTCACTCATCGAGCGCGGCACGGTCGCAGCCAAACGCCTCGAACACCAGGCTCGCTGGATCATCAAGCGTCTGGGCAGCGAGTTTGGCAGCGCGGGCATTGCCCGCCTGGGCGGCGAAAAAAATCTGCTGGCATCCCTCTCGGAACAGGACAGCGACCCCTTTGACTGCTATATCCATTATCGTCAGCGTCTCGGCGCTGACAGCCATTGATCCGGTTTTTTGAGCTTCAGGAGCACAGACATGCGTAGTCCACGAGATTTTTTCCGCCCCCTGGCAATCGGCGCGCCCGAGCCCGTGAAAGACATACCCGTCAGGCCATCGCGCATGATCCACTTCTTTGATCCCAGTAACCCAAAAATGGTAGAGAAAGCGCCGGGTATTGCTGCCAAAGTCGATATCATTCTCGGGAATCTGGAAGACGCCATCGCCATCGACAACAAGGAAGCTGCGCGTGAAGGGTTCATTGCTGTTGCGCGCGACAATGATTTTGGCGATACCCAGCTATGGACGCGTGTGAACAGCCTGGACAGCCCCTGGTTCCTCGACGATGTGACCCGTATCGTGACCGAGGTTGGTGACAAGGTCGATGTCATCATGCTGCCCAAAATACAGGGCCCCTGGGATGTCCACTACGCCGACCAGCTACTGGCGCAACTCGAGGCGCGCGGGCAAATACAGCGTCCGATACTGCTGCATTGTCTGCTGGAAACCGCACTGGGTGTTGCCAATGTGGAAGAGATCGCCGCCGCCAGCCCGCGCATTCAGGGCATGAGCCTGGGCCCCGCTGATCTGGCCGCCTCGCGCCGCATGAAAACCACCCGAATCGGTGGGGGGCATCCGGGCTATCTGGTGCGCAACGATCCCGATCCGGCGGAGCCCGACGCGCCACGTTCCACGCACCAACAGGATCTCTGGCACTACACGATGGCGCGCATGGTGGATGCGTGTGTGGCTGTGGGCGCACTGCCCTTCTACGGTCCTTTCGGCGCGATCGACGATCCGATGGGCTGTGAAGACCAGTTTCGCAATGCGTTTCTCATGGGCTGCGTAGGTGCCTGGTCGCTGCACCCGAGTCAAATTGATATCGCCAAGCGTGTGTTCAGCCCGCCGCCCGATGAAGTTGCCTGGGCCCGTCGGGTGCTGGAAGCGTTGCCGGACGGTTCTGGCGCGGTAATGGTCGAGGGCAAGATGCAGGACGATGCATCCTGGAAACAATGCCGGGTTATGGTGGATCTTGCGGAAATGATCGCCGGGAAAGACCCGGAATATCGCGGGCTGTACGGCCTGTGAGCGCGCCCGCTTGCCACACGGCGCAACCATCCGGGTGAGGCTTCGGCGCCTCCTCGGTGGCAGCACAGAGATTGCATCCGGCGCGCTGAATATGAATAATACGCCGGCTTCGTACAGCACGCTTTTGATGACTCTCGGGGGAACCCCAAATTGAAACCCCAATGCCTGATCCTTGACACAGATGCAGAGCATGCACAACAACTGGCCGAGGTTGTCGAGTCCTGCGGCTTCAAAACATTGGTCGCGGGCGGCCTTGAGCAGGCTAGTGAAAGCGGGCCGCTGGAACAGTTTGACCTGATTTTTCTGGACCTCGACTGCCCGGACAACCACGCTGTTTTTGCACCCTCAGAAGCCAGTCTGTCGGAAAGCACTGAGCTGTTTGTAATGGTCAGCGTGGACGAACCGGGAGTTGCCGATGACGCCATAAGGCGTGGTGCAAGCTACTATTTCTGCAAGCCCCTTGAGCCGGCAAACATTCGACCACTGCTGAAGGATATGGCGGCTGAATTTGCGAGTGAGCAATGTAAACCGGCCACCTCCAGCGATTGTGGCATCGATCAGTTCGGCATGTTGCGCGGCAGCTCGCGAGGCATGCGCAAGCTGTACCGCCAGTTGCGCAAAGTGGCGCAGAGCGAGGCGAGTGTCATGGTGATGGGCGAGAGTGGCACAGGAAAGGAGCTTGTAGCGCAAACACTGCACATGCTCTCGGCGCGACACGATGGGCCCTTTGTGGCATTCAACTGTGCCGCAGTGCCTGAAAACCTGGCCGAAAGCGAACTGTTCGGACACGAGAAAGGCGCTTTCAGCGGCGCCGCCCGAAGGCATCAGGGCCACTTCGAGCGGGCATCGGGAGGCACTTTGCTGCTGGACGAGTTTTCCGAGATGAACATCGACCTGCAGGCAAAGCTGTTGCGCGTACTGGAAAGCCGTAAACTGCGCCGGCTCGGAGCGGACACAGACATTGATGTCGACGTGAGGATCATCTCTGCCTGCAACCGCTCGCCCGAAGACGCGGTGCGGGAAGGCTCATTGCGCGAAGACGTTTACTACCGCCTGGCGCAGTTTCCTCTCAAGGTGCCGCCACTGCGACGTCGCGGTGCGGATATTGAAGGCCTGGCACAGCACTTTCTGCGGGAATTGAACGAGAAGCACGCCACCTCCCTGGCTTTTTCCGAGGCCGCTCTCGACGCCCTGAGGCGTCACTCATGGCCTGGTAATGTACGCGAACTCAAGCACCTGGTTGAACGCGCCTATATTCTGTCGGAAGAGGTTATAGATCACGAACTACGGTCTGCCATCGACAATCAGTCCGCCAGCCTGGAGCATGACGATGTGCTCATCGCAGTACCTGTCGGCACGAGCATCGCCGAGATGGAGCACCGCCTGATCACCTCTACGCTCGAGCACACTGGCGACGACAAGCAGGCCGCCGCCGATATCCTCGGGATCAGCCTGAAAACACTCTACAACCGCTTGAAAGAATACGCCAAAGAGTCTCAGTCCGACGATTTTTGAGATCCAGCTGACTCATTTTCCGCCAACAACCTGAGATCTGCATCGTCTCCATTCAGCGTGACCCGATGCCAGGGGATCGTGAGAGTCTGCCAGGTAGTGCGCAGTTCCACCGCCTCAATTCGTCCGGTGGACAGATTGACCGCACACCACCCCACTGTACCCAGCTGCTGGCCCCGCAGCCCGCGCAGTGATAGCAGGCGCGACATGCGGGACCATACTACGCCTGTTCGGAAATCTTCCTCACTCATCTAACCTGACCGTCCTTGCCAATGCCTCTCGCTTCTTGCAGATCACCATTCACCCTTAAAAAGCACTATTCATGCCAGCCGCCATTGCGCGCCCATCAGAGCTATAAGTCGGCGCTGTTTGCATCTGCGCCACACCACTAATGGCAGCTTTCCTGCCGCATCATGCAAAAAATACCACCGCACCTGCAAATTCTTCCAGTACGGCGCGTTGAGCTGGCAGGCCCTGCGCGAAGCGGCAGGCCGTGGCCCGGCGCTAGCGCGTCGTTCAAGGCACTGGCACGCCACTTGCAGTACATGCACCACTGCTGTCAAAAAGCCAGATCGTTGTCGGTTATGGTTACCACCAGGGGAACTGTTAGCCAATAGTGTTCCTCGACACCGGCTCGTGTACGCCGCTGGCTTTTAGCAGAGTGGAACGCATTGAAGTGCAGAGGAGGAAATTCATGAGTAACGATACCAGCAATGACAGCTACGCTCTCTTTCTCGGAGCACTGGAGGTGATCAACGACGCTCTGGTGTCTCTGCGAGACAAGCCGCTGATCAAGGATATCGTTTCGATGATGGACAAACAGGCGGCGGGCAGGAAGTTCGGTGTGGCTGTTTACTCCAGTGATCCGGATGCACCCCACGACTACTATACGATTCGCGCCAACAACCAGCGTCTGGAGCTTGTTTCGCGGGGGAAGGACGCGCCTGATATTGACTGGAAGGTGTCGACCGACTATCTGCGGGACATCAACGAAAATCCACAGAAATATATCGACAATCCGCTCAAGCTCGATATCGACTGGCTCAAGCATCGGCTACAGGATGCTGCCTGAGTTCTACCCTGCCGGCGGTGGGCACTGATCACCCCGGTGTCATCGTTTGCAATGACAAACAGCAAGTGGCAGGGCAGCGTGCTATGGTAGAAGGCCATAACTGCACCCGGCCAGCAATGTTCAACCCTGAATATGTCTGATGATACAAGGAACCGCACATGTCTATTGAATTACCCGATCTACCGTACCCCCGGGATGCACTGCAACCGCACATGTCGAAGGAGACTCTGGACTATCACTACGGCAAGCATCACGCCGGCTATGTGAAAAAGCTGAACAAGGCGCTGGAGAAGAAGGATCTCGATATGCCTCTGGAAGAGTTGATTCGCACGCAATCAGGCGGCGTATTCAACAATGCGGCACAGGTGTGGAATCACACGTTTTTCTGGCACTGCCTGAGCCCGGACGGTGGCGGAGAACCGGGAGGACCGCTAGCGGATGATCTCAAAGCTGCCTTTGGCTCCGTGCAGGAGTTCAGGGACAAGTTCACGGCCAAAGCTAAGTCGAATTTCGGCTCCGGCTGGACATGGCTGGTACAAAACGCGAGTGGCGAGCTTGAGATTGTAAACACCGACGATGCCGATACGCCGGTGCGCGACGGCTCCAAAAAGCCACTGCTGACCGTGGATGTCTGGGAGCACGCTTACTATCTGGATCACCGCAACGACAGAGGCGCCTACCTCGACGCCTTCTGGAAAATGGTCAACTGGCCTTTCGTGGCGAGCAACCGGCAGTGACATGCGCAGGTTGACGGCAATTGCGGTCGGCGGTGCCGGCCGGCACCGGCACTGAAAGATTTATTCGACAGGGAGAATACTCATGCGTCTTACCAAGCTATTGTACGCCGCTACCGTCGTCACCGCCTTGACTGCGTGTGATTTCAACGAAGGGCCGATGGAAGAAGCAGGCGAAGAAGTTGACGAGACCTACCAGGAGGCGCTGACCGAGGTGGAAGAGACCGCCGAGGAGATGACTGAACGGCTCGAGGAGAGCCGCGAAGAGGCCCGAAAGATCATGCAGGAGAGCAAACGGGAAACGCAGGCTGTCATGCGCGATACCGCCGATGCACTGGATGAGAACCTGAACGAGAAGCAAACAACGCCTGCACCCGAACAGGATTCGCCAGCACCTGCTAAAACAACTCCATGATCCGTCTGGCGGCCGCGTAAGCGGTCGTCTCCTGGTTCTCCACGGCGCGTTCAAGTTCCGGCAGAAGGTTCTTGATTGCGCTGTTCTGCGAGAGCTTCAGCAGTAACATCTCATTCACCAACTGGTGCATCCAGTCGCGGTTCTGCTGCGCACGCTTGGCAGCAAAGGCGCCCTGCTCAAGCGATTGAAAGTAGTAGTCCACCAGCATTCCCCACAACGCATCAATATTCACGCCGGTGAGCGCGGAGCAGGTCATAACGCGTGGGGTCCAGAAACTGGTGTGGCGCAGCAGGTGCATGGCGCTGGTGTACTGCCGCTCGGTCAACGTGGCCAGATTGGCGCTTTCCCCGTCTGCCTTGTTGATCACCAGAGCGTCCGCCAACTCCATGATGCCTTTCTTGATGCCCTGTAGCTCGTCGCCACCGCCGGGCAGCATGAGTACCAGGAAAAAATCCACCATGTTGGCCACCTGGTACTCGGATTGCCCCACGCCCACTGTCTCCACCAGGATGACGTCGTAACCGGCGGCCTCACACAACAGCATGGTTTCGCGGGTTTTCTGCGCAACTCCTCCCAGGGCGCCGCTCGCGGGCGAGGGGCGGATAAACGCAGCGTCCTGACGGGAGAGTTCCTCCATGCGTGTTTTATCGCCCAGGATGGAACCCCCGGCGATCGGCGAACTGGGGTCAACAGCGAGCACGGCCACGCGTTTGCCCTGCTGGATGAGATAGAGGCCAAAGGCCTCGATGAACGTGGATTTACCGACTCCCGGCACCCCGGTGATACCAACCCGCAGACTGCTGCCGGTATGGGGCAGCACCTGCTCCAGCACGGCCTGCGCCTGTTCCCGATGCTCCGAGCGCCGGCTCTCTACCAGTGTGATTGCCTTGGCGAGCGCACGGCGCTCGCCGGCGAGTAAACTTTCGAGATCAACGCCGCTCATGCCGCTGGAGGCCAATGGCTAGCCACTGCGGGCACATACCGCAGCATTCTCAGGACGACTGTGCCGCATTCACTGCGTCCAGCACTTCCCTCGCACACACGGGTATCGGCGTACCGGGGCCGAAAATGCACTTGACGCCTGCCGAATACAGAAACTCGTAATCCTGCTTGGGAATCACGCCGCCGGCGATGACGACGATGTCTTCGGCGCCCTCGGCCTTCAGCGCCTTTACGAGCTGGGGCACGAGCGTCTTGTGCCCCGCTGCCAGCGAGGAGGCGCCCACCACGTGCACGTCGTTTTCCACCGCCTGGCGAGCCACCTCTTCAGGGGTTGAAAACATCGGGGATAGATCTATGTCAAACCCCACGTCGGCAAAGGCTGTCGCCACCACCTTGGCGCCCCGGTCGTGACCGTCCTGACCCATTTTACACACCAGCATGCGCGGTCGACGCCCGTATTTTTCAACAAATTCATCGATGTCACTGCTGATACCCTGCCACTCCTCGTTGTCTTGAAAAGCCGAGCCGTAAACACCGGAAACCGTTTGCGCCTGCGCATTGAAGCGGCCGAACTCCCGCTCCATGGCGAAGGAGATTTCCCCCACCGAGGCTCGCCGACGCGTTGCCTCTATCGCCAGTGCGAGCAAATTGCCCTCGCCCGACACTGCGCACTGGTAAATCTCCTCCAGTATATCTTCCACCGCCGCCTCGTCACGCTCCTCACGCAACCGCGCGAGGCGTGCGACCTGAGATTCCCGCACCGCGTCATTATCGATCTGCAGGATTTCGACTTCTTCGGCGCTGTCCGACTTGTACTTGTTGACGCCGACGATGACGTCGTCGCCACGATCAATACGCGCCTGTTTGCGCGCTGCAGCTTCTTCAATGCGCAGTTTCGGCATGCCGGTTTCGATGGCCTTGGCCATACCGCCAGCCTCCTCCACCTCTTCGATCAACTCCCAGGCTTTATCCGCGATATCCTGGGTGAGACTCTCCATCAGATAGGAGCCGCCCCAGGGGTCGACAACACGCGTAATGCCGGTCTCCTCCTGAATAATGAGCTGGGTGTTACGCGCAATGCGGGCCGAGAATTCCGTGGGCAGTGCGATCGCCTCATCCAGCGCATTGGTATGCAGCGACTGGGTGCCGCCAAACACTGCGGCCATCGCCTCGATCGTGGTGCGCACCACATTGTTGTAGGGGTCCTGCTCGGTGAGCGACCAGCCGGAGGTCTGGCTGTGGGTGCGCAACATCGAGCTTTTGGGATTCTGCGGGTTGAACTCACTGACGATACGCGCCCACAGCAGGCGCGCCGCGCGCATCTTGGCGATCTCCATGTAGAAGTTCATGCCGACCCCCCAGAAAAAGGAGAGCCTGGGCGCAAAATCATCGATACCCAGGCCGGCGGCAATCGCGGTGCGTATATATTCCTTGCCGTCAGCCAGTGTGTAGGCGAGTTCCAGCGCGGCGTTCGCGCCAGCTTCCTGAATGTGGTATCCGGAGATCGAGATCGTATTGAAGCGCGGCATATTCTGCGAACAGTAAGCGATAATGTCGCCAATGATCTTCATGCTCGGTGCCGGTGGATAGATATAGGTATTGCGTACCATGAACTCTTTCAGGATGTCGTTCTGGATGGTGCCCGCCAGATCGGCCTGGGCAACGCCCTGCTCCTCCGCCGCGACGATATAACCCGCCAGTACCGGCAGCACCGCGCCGTTCATGGTCATCGACACCGACACCTGGTCCAGCGGAATCCCGTCGAACAGTATTTTCATATCTTCAACTGAATCGATGGCGACACCGGCCTTGCCGACATCGCCTGTCACACGCGGATGATCCGAGTCATAGCCGCGGTGCGTGGCGAGGTCGAAAGCCACCGAAATGCCCTGCCCGCCAGCCGCCAGCGCCTTGCGATAAAACGCGTTGGAGGCCTCGGCGGTTGAAAACCCGGCGTACTGGCGAATGGTCCAGGGACGCCCTGCATACATGGTCGCCTGCGGGCCGCGCAGGTAGGGCGACAGCCCCGGCATGGTATCCGTGTACTCGAGCCCTTCCGTGTCTGCTGCTGTGTACAAAGGCCTGACCGCGATGTCTTCGGGTGTGTGCCACACCAGGTCGTCCGGTGACTTGCCCTTCATCTGCTTGCTGGCGAGCGCCCGCCAGCTTTCCAGGCTGGACGCCTTCTTGTCGTAGATATCCTTGCTCATAGGCCGGACTCCTGAATTCGATTCCCTGCAAACATCTCAGTGACCCGCATGAGCGTCCGCCGGCTGGTTGATTTCGATCAGCACGCCACCGGCGCTCTTGGGGTGGATAAAGATCACGCGCGAGCCGTGAGCCCCGGGCGAGGGCGCGTCAGACAAAAACTGGTATCCCCTGCCTTTCAACCGCTCCACGTCGGCATCGATATCGTCCGAGCGAAAGCACAGATGGTGCAGACCCCCGCCCCTCTTCTCCAGGAAGGTTTTAACCGGCCCCTCGTCGTTGAGCGGATGTACCAGTTCTATTTTGGTGGGAGGCAAAGGCAAAAACGCGGTCGTGGTCTTCGCCTCGACAACGTCTTCCGTCCCTCCAAGAGGGAGCTGGAAATCCTTGACGAATCTGTCTATTGCCTCTTGCAGGTCCGGCACCGCCACGGCGATGTGGTCGAGCGCTGTAATCATGCTGCTTCTCCAAATACGTTTCTCAGAAAACTGACTGTGGCTTCGCGACGCCGCGCCGCTATATCCTCGGGTGATACCTGTTCAATCACCTCATCCGGTTCGATCTTGAAGATGGGCTGGCCCTTGCTGATGATAGTGCCGTCAGTTTGCACCAGCACCTCCTTGATGGTGCCGGCAAATGGCGCATAGACCTTGTTGAACATCTTCATCACCTCGACAATAAACAGCGGGTCGCCCGCTTCGAAATGATCGCCCTCTCGTACGTACACATCATGCTGCGGCGTTTCTCTTGAATAGAACATACCCCCGCTTTGGGCGAGGATTTCATCCGAACTCGCCATGGGTGGCGGCACGAGGACTTTCGCCATGGCCGCCTGCAGTTCGCTGTCGGCAAGTCGCTCGGGTATATGAATCGTCAGATCCGGGTTCACGCACAACGCATAGAAACCGGTGGCATGGGCGATGCTGGGCAACATGCTGAGGATGTCGCAGCCGGCCTGGAAACCGCTGTGCGCGCCGCGCACGCGGCTCCAGAGTTCGTCGTCGAAGCCTTCGGGGGCTTCCGGCGCATCGAGCATCGAGCACAGTTCGATCCAATCTTCGGCGCCAAGGCGCTGGTCCAGCTCGGCGTAAAAGGCCAGCGCATCCTGCAGAATTGCATCATCGTGATCCCAGATCATGGACGCTGCCGGCGGCTTGTCACCCGGAATATAATCCATATTCAGGAAGTGATAGGTCTCAGCCAGCAATTCTATGGGGTTTTCGTTCCAGCACAACCTGCCTTCAATGAGCGTGCAGCAATCCCGGTGAATGCTCAGCCAGCCGCTGAGAACGTGGGGGTCTTCAAGCAACCGCTTCACGGGGCGCAGCAGCAGTGATTCTTTCAACTGGAGTGTCTGTGCGAGTGCCGTGTGCGCTTCGCCCTGTAGGCCGGAGAGTGCCTGCTGGCTGATACGCGAGTAGGCAAAATCCACGTCCAGGTTGTTGGCCTGCTGTTTCAACTCGCCCACCGCCGTGAGATACGGGACGATGAAGCGTGTGGTAGGCCGTGCGTTGATGTTCTGCCCGATGAACCAGTTCACCAGGCCGTAGTGGAATTCCAGGTTGGTAGAGAGATCCTGGCCGCGCATACGCGTCTGGCGGATGGTTTCCGCCATGTTCTGGTAGGTCTCCAGGCGGCTCTCGCCCACCGTCAGCAGCAGCGCAATATTCGAGTCGTAGGCACCGGCCAGAGTGTACTTCATGAATACATCGGTGTCGGGGTTGTGCAGGCTGATACCCTGATCGTCACGGATTTCGCCCTCTGTCGCATCCGACCAGGATTCGATAACCCCACCGGCGTGCGGCTGAAGTGCCTGATTGGTGGCATTCAGGCGCGCTTCCACGCTGTCGTTCACTCGCGCTACCCGCTCCGGGCGAGGCAGCTTTTCCGCGTGCGCCGCCAGCAGCACCATGGCCTCTACCAGCGATTCCACAACGAAGTGATCCTGCGGATCCTCCGGGTTGGCGAACTTCAGCGAGTAACACAGCTCCGTGACGCGGTGCTCCACCTGGATGCGCGTGTTCATTTCCATAAAGAAGTGTTTGTCGCGATCCACGATACACTCGAAAGTGGACACTGAATCCAGGCCTACCGCCTTGCCGAATGCCTGGGCTTCGTCTTCCATGGCTTCCAGGGTCAGCAGATCCTGGCGCAATACGGCCGCCTCTTCGTCCTGGCGAGCCGCTTCAGCCTGGGCGATCGCGCGCTTGAGCGATTCCACGGTGACAGACACTTCCAGCAGCTTTTGCTCATGCATCTGCAGCGAGCAGTCCCGCCCGCCCATGGTGATGCACCAGTCGCCGTTGCCGAGAACCTGAATCTCCTGGTGACGCGTGGTCTCGATATTCAGTTCAACCAGGACGTTCTTGTTGTCTCCCACCCCGGTTGTCTTTACCTCGTTGAGAATCTCTCGCACCATCTCGGCGGTGCGCGCGGACTCGCCCTTGCCAAGAATGCGCTGGCCCTTCCCGCCGCCACCGCTGATGGCCTTGAGGCGCACACGATTCTCAGGGTAATCGGCCATCATTCTCTCTACGGACTCGGTGAGCGTGCTGCACAGTTCATCCACGGTGTAGAGATCGATGCCCGCGTCGTAGGAGGCGGCGAGCACGATATCCGCCTTGTCTTCCAGCGACAGTTCGCTGTCCTCAAGGCTCGCGTCACTCACATCCAGACGGTGTTCGCGCACCAACTTCTGTAACGCCGCAACGTCGGGATGTTTCTTCAGCAGCGTCAGCGCAGTACCGTTGTCAATGCCCGGTGTTACCGACACGCCGCAGCGCAGCGCCGTGCGCTTCGCTTCATCCTTGAGACCGGCATCGTGCACGGTGCGCGAGCAGGGGCCGATAAAGTTGAGGCCGGCAGCTTCCATCGCCGCAACCATCATCTGATCTTCCGCCATGAAACCGTAGCCGGCAAAAATAGCGTTGTAGCGATTCTCGTGGGCGATATTGATGATTTGCCGGATGCGCTGTTCCCGCTCCTCCTTGTTGGCGCCGCTGTAATCGGGCACACGGTGTACGCGATCGGGGTCGGTCAGAGCACGGAGTTCGGGTGCTATGGCGTTGCGATAGACGATGGAATCCTTCTCGGAGAGCAGGATTCCGAAATGGGTAATGCCCATTTCTTCGAACACATCCATTGCCTCCTTGCGTATCGGGCCACGGCAAATGATCAGGGGCCGAATATGCGTACAGTCGAACTGCCGCACCCACCTGGAGCTGCTTTGACCCAGTCGACGATCACGGTGAATCAGCGGATTGTTGAGATAAAATTCGTTGGACACGCCTGCTTTCCTTTCTTCTGTTGGTGCCAGAGGCCTGATCAATGGAATTCGCGCTGCACGGAGCGCAGTGGCTCGGGGCGGTAGCGGCGAAGATAAAAGGCCATATTCTCCGCCAGCACCTGGCGTAGATCCGATGGCATCACAATCTGGGAAATCGAACCGAGGCTGAGTGCCTCATTCGGGTTCATCAGCTCACGCTCGTAGCGTTGCGCCAGCTGCACCTCCTCTGATTTCACCCAGGCCTCCACCAGCTGCCGCGCGGCGTCCTCCGCCTCCGCGGCGTTGAGGCCGGCCTCCCGCTGCGCGGCGGTCTCCTGTTCGATACGCGCCTCGACAGAGCCGCGAATTTTGCGCAGCTCACCCTTGTAGACATACTCCACGCCCGCAGGGCCCATTACCGCTACGCGGGTCGTGGGCAGCGCCACGACAAAATCGGCGCCCACCGGGAAACTGTTGAAAGCCGCGTAGGCGCCGCCAAAGGCGTTGCGCACCAGCACCAGAAACCGCGGTGTGCGCAAATCAACAATAGCATCGAGCATGGCCCGACCGGCCTGCACGATGCCGCCCGTCTCCTGCTCTTTGCCCGGCAGGAAGCCCGTGGTGTCTTCAAGGAAAATAACCGGTGTGTTGTACAGGTTGCAAAAGCGGATGAAACGCGCGTTCTTGTAGGCCGCGTCAATATCCACCTGCCCGGAGGCGACGGAAGAGTTATTCGCAACAAAACCGACCACGTTGCCGCCCAGTCGTCCCAGGGCAGTGATGGTGTTGCGCGCCCGTTCTGGCTGTACTTCGATAAAATCGCCGTGGTCGCAGAGCTGCTGCAGAAGAATCGTTACGTCGATCGGGGTATTGAAACCGGTGGGCGAATTAAAGGCCTTCTTCAGCAGGATGTCGATGTCCCAGGTTTTTCGACCGATCGGGTCGGAACTCGGCTGGTGCGGCGCGAGCTCGCCGTTGTAGCTCGGCAGGTAGTTCAGGAGATCGCGCACCTTGCGCAGCGCGGCCACTTCATCCTTGACCACAAAGTCGGTCACGCCGGACTGGCTGTGCACGCCGGGGCCACCCAGTTCATCCGGGGTGACGTCTTCACCCAGTACGGATTTCACCACGCCGGGCCCGGTGAGGCCGAAAAAGGTGTCGTTCGGCTGAATGAGAAAGCTGCCCTGACGTGGGAGATAGGAGCCACCACCGGCGTTGAAGCCGAACATGCACATGATGCTCGGTACGATGCCGCTGATCTTGCGCAGTGCCGCAAAAGCCTCGGCGTAGCCGTCCAGGCCGCCAACACCCGCTGGAATGTACGCGCCCGCGCTGTCGTTGATTCCTACCACGGGTATGCGTTGCGAGGCTGCGAGTTCAAACAGCCGTGCCAGCTTCGCGCCGTTGGTCGCGTCCATGGAGCCGGCACGCACCGTAAAATCGTGGCCGTAGAGCGCGACGTCACGGCCGTTGACCTTGACGATGGCAGTTACCAGTGAGGCGCCATCGAGATTCGGCCCCCAGTTCTGGTAGAGTATCTGCGGCGGGCCATCACTGAGAAAGCGGATCCGCTCCCAGATCGTCATGCGGTTTTTCTGGTGCTGACGCTGTATGTTCTTCACGCCAGCGGCGCGGAACGGCCGTTGCTGCAACTCCCAACCGGCCTTCAGCGCCTCTTCGTAGACACCCGGGGCGGTATAGATCTGCCCGGGTACGCCGAACTCACGCTCATTGTGAACGGCAAAGGGGTTCTCCAGCGAGGCAATAAGTTCAGTGCTGTGCTTCGTTGTCATAGGTCCTTGGTCCAAGGGTTGCCCCCGGGGGGCGAATGGAGGGCCCGCAACGCCCCTGGTGAGGCGTCTTGGTTGCGAATCGGAGCGGCCGAGCCCGGAATATGTGCCGACCGGAATACGGCGTGATACATTAATTGCACAAAGCGCCAAAGTCAATTTGCAGGGCTGCGGGATATCCTGCCTGATCAATGCAAATAGCAGTAATTTCACCGCAGTTAATGACGTTAAACCACTTTCGAGTGCATGGCGGCCCGGCCGGACCAGGCGACTGGGCGGATTCTACATCCGCGTCCTGTCGGCGCCGCGCTGGCACGCGATAACCACGCCCGGTTAAGGGGCCCATTCGATGCCTAGTGCTACCCGTGTTGACGAAATACCGTATCGGCCGGACAGTTGCGAACTGTTTGAACGCCTGCGAGAACTACCCGGGGCTGTGTTGCTCGACAGCAGTTTTCCGCACAGCACGGCCGGGCGTTTCGATATCATGACGGCACTGCCCCTGACGCCGGCGCCGCCGGTGTTACCCGCTGGTGCGGGCGAGGCAGAGAGCCGCGGGTTTTTCGATGACCTGCGGGAGTATCACGCCGACCTGTTCAGCGGCGTGCAGCCGGTTGCGGCTGACATTCCGTTTTGCGGCGGCGTTCTGGGCTGCCTCGGCTACGAGAGTGGCAACCGCTTGCATGCGATGCATCATCCGCGCGCGCATGCACATCCGGGGGACACGTTTCTCGCAGCCTACGACTGGTGCCTGGTGCAGGATCATCTGCGCGCTCGCGCGGTACTGGTCACCCTGGGACGGGTCAGCGCCGCGAGCCGCGCCGACCTGCTGGCTCGCCTGCGCGGTACCGGGCCTGCCCGCGCCGCAGGCTTTCGCCTTACAACCCGCTTTCGCTCAAACCTGTCTGAACACGAGTATCAAAGCGCCTTCCAGCGTATTCAGTCCTATATCCATGCGGGAGACTGCTACCAGGTCAATCTTGCCCAGCGCTTCCATGCCGGGTACGAGGGCGATCCCTGGCAGGCCTATCGCGCATTGCGGGCTGTCGCGGCGGCGCCGTTCTCGGCCTACCTGTCACAGGGGAATGACGGGGCAATTCTCAGTGTGTCACCCGAGCGTTTCCTCGCACTACAGGGCAAACACGTTGAGACTTCACCCATCAAGGGTACCCGGGCCCGCTATGCTGACGCGCGCGCCGACCAGCTCGCCGCCGACGAACTGCGCTCTTCAGAAAAGGAGCGCGCAGAGAACCTGATGATTGTCGACCTGCTGCGCAACGACCTCGGTCGCAGCTGCCTGCCCGGCACCATTCAGGTTGAGCGCCTGTTTGAGTTGCATAGCTTCCCCACCGTGCACCACCTCGTGAGCACCATTCGTGGTGAGCTGCGCCCTGAACGCGGCCCCTGGGAACTGTTGCGCGACAGCTTTCCGGGCGGCTCGGTGACGGGCGCGCCCAAGCGACGCGCCATGCAGATTATTGCTGAACTTGAGAAGGACCCCCGCGACGTTTACTGCGGCTCGATTTTCTACGTCAGCGCTGACGGCCGCATGGACAGCAATATCGCGATACGCACACTGGCGTGCCACAGCGGAAATCTGTATTGCTGGGGTGGCGGCGGCATCGTTGCTGATTCCAACTGGCAACGTGAATACCAGGAGACGTTCGACAAGGTCGGCAGATTCCTCACCACGCTGGAAGAGTTGGGCTGCTCTACAGCGTAATATCGCGCTCGCTCGCCTGCACAAATGCCTGCTTGAGCTCCGCCAGGTTGCCGACCGAGCGAAACTGCGGGAATTCGTCAATCACCTGTTGCGGCGCGTGAACAAGAATACCGGCATCGGCCTCTCCCAGCATGCTCGTGTCGTTATAGGAATCACCGGCGGCGATCACCCTGTAGTTCATGCTGTGAAATGCCTTGACCGACGCCCGCTTCGGATCACGCTGTCTCAGCTTGTAGTCCACCACCCTGCCATCGCCATCCGTCACCAGGCGGTGACAGAACAGCGTTGGCCAGTTGAGCTGGCGCATCAGCGGCTGGGAGAATTCGTAGAACGTGTCGGAGAGGATCACCAGCTGGAAACGCTCGCGTACCCAGGCGACAAATTCGATCGCGCCCGGCAGGGGCTCCAGGCTGGCGATGACGCTCTGGATATCATCGATCCGCAACTGGTGTTCATCGAGGATGCGCAGGCGCTGACGCATCAGCACATCGTAGTCCGGCTCGTCGCGGGTCGTTGCGCGCAGCGCCTCTATACCGGTGCGCTCGGCAAAGGCAATCCAGATTTCGGGTACGAGCACCCCTTCCAGGTCGAGGCAGACAAGTTCCAAGCGAAGTTCTCCTGTACACGAACAATTGCGCGACTATTGCGCGCATCTAAACAAAGCGCGCCGGATGAGACAAGCTCAAGGGCACAAACAGGCGATAAAAGAAGTTGCATACCACGCAAGCCGCCCACCGCATCAGTAGACCGGCAGTTCAATGGTCGCGAACAGGGTTTCCAGTTCCGCCTTGCTGTGTGCAGCAAACGCCTCCTGCACGACGTCGCGGGTTAAATGTGGTGCAAAGTCTTCTATAAACTCGTACATATAGCCACGCAAAAACGTTCCCCGACGACAGCCAATGCTGGTGACGCTGCTGGCGAACAGGTGGCTGGCGTCGAGCGCTACGAGGTCGCTGTCAATCGCCTCGTCATGCGCCATGCCGGCAATGATGCCGATACCCAGGCCCAGACGAACATAGGTTTTGATCACGTCCGAGTCGGCGGCAGTAAACACGACTCTGGGCTGCAGCCCCCTGGTGGCGAAGGCCTCATCGAGCCGCGAGCGTCCGGTAAAACCGAACACGTAAGTCACAATCGGATGCGCCGCGACATCTTCCAGGGTCAGTTCAGGCAACTTCGCCAGAGCGTGATTGCGCGGCACCAGCACACAGCGGTTCCAGCGATAACAGGGCATCATGATGAGGTCTGAAAACAGCTCCAGGGCTTCGGTGGCAATGGCGAAATCAACCGTGCCATCGGCTGCCATCTCGGAGATCTGCATCGGCGTACCCTGATGCATGTGCAGGGCGACATCGGGGTAGCGCTGAATGAAAGCCTTGATGGTCGCCGGCAGGGCGTAGCGGGCCTGCGTATGGGTGGTGGCGATTGACAGCGTGCCCTTCTTTTCGTTGCTGTATTCCTGCGCCACCTGCTTGATGCTCTCGACCATGCGCAGCACCTCGCCGGCCGTGCGCAGGATAGCCTCTCCGGCGGGCGTGATATGCGTGAGATGCTTGCCGCTGCGCGCAAATACTTCCACGCCGAGCTCGTCTTCCAGTAGCCGAATCTGTTTGCTGATACCGGGTTGGGAGGTGTAGAGGCTCTGGGCTGTCGCAGACACATTGAGGTTGTGGTGGGCCACTTCCCAGATATAGCGCAATTGCTGCAGCTTCATCTCATCCCCATGTCATCTCGCCGGCCACCCTGTTCGGCACCGCGCTGCTGGCAAGCACGACACCCTTATGAAGAATAGCCACTAAAAGCTGCAAATGCCAAGGGTGTTTGGAATAAAGCTTGCCCTCGGAAACTGCCCGACTGAACCCTGGCGCACACTACCTGTTGGCCACTCCATGCGGGACGTGGCCAGTGGCGATATGCGGGCCGGCCGACGCACAGTGTGTCTGCTGATCGTCGAAAAACACATCGGCCTGATAGGCACGCAGGAATTCAGTTTTATCCAGGCCGCCAAGAAAGATCGACTCGTCGATACGAATGTTCCAGGCCCTGAGCGTGCGAATGACGCGTTCGTGAGCTGGTGCTGAACGCGCGGTGACCAGTGCCGTACGGATGGGAGCCTCGGAAGGCGGAAAAGCCTGTTGCAGCAGGTGTAGCGCCGCCAGAAACGGCTTGAACGGCCCGCCGCGCAGGGGCTCGCGGGCCGCGGCCTTTTCGCTCGCGGTAAAGGCCTCCAGGCCCTCTGTCTTGAATACACGCTCGGCTTCATCAGAGAACACCACCGCGTCACCGTCGAATGCGAAGCGCAGCTGATCGCTGTCGCTGTCGCCACCCTTGGTCGACACCAGTGTCGCGGCGGCCACGCCACAATCGAGCGCATAGCGCACATCCTGCGCCTCATTGGAGAGAAAGAGTTTGCAGCCGAAGGCATTGATGTAGCGCCAGGGACTCTCGCCGCCGCAAAATGCCGCCCTGCTGATAGCCAGGCCGTAGTGCTGGATCGAGTTGAACACCCGCAAACCGGTATCGGCACTGTTGCGCGATAGCAGTACAACCTCAACCTGCTGATCCGCCCCGAGGCGATCATTCAGACGCAGCAGCTTGTGCACCAGCGGAAACGCCTCTCCGGGCGGCAATGGCTCCTCTTCCCGCGCAATCTGGTACTCGGAGAAGGCCTGCAGGCCCTCCTCTTCAAACACACGGTGGCTGTCGTCCAGATTGAATAGCGCCCGCGAGGAGATCGCGATTACCAGCCTGTCGTCGAGTTTGATTGCCATGCCGCTACAATACCCAGTTGCGCGCTCGCGCACCACTGCTCTCAGGGGCGCTCAACTGACCTTCAACAGACCGCGCTCTTCCAGGTCCAGCAGCAGGAGTTGCTGCACGAGGAAATCCTTGGGTGTTCCGGGGTGCTCCAGATGGATGCGCTCCAGGTAGGGCCTGGCGGCCTGCTCGTCTTCCCGGTGCAACAGCGCCCTGAACACCGTAGCGACAAAATGCGCAGGTTCATCACTCAGTGCCTTGATCTTGCGCAGGCTGTCGGCCAGGGTTATTTCCTGTTCCGTCAGCTCGGTGCCGAAGGGGTATGCCGGCAACAGCCCAGACTGTCTGTAAGGCTCGAGGCTTCGCGCCAGACGCTCCGGGGTATTGCGGCGGACCTTCTCCGGCAGGCGATAGCCCTTTTCGATCTTGTTGTGCTTGAGCGCAAATTCCAGCAGGTCTTCCTGAAAACGGGAATCCGCCACCGCAATCAAACGCTTGGCCACCTCGGCGTCACTCTGGCCGCGCAGGTCTGCAATGCCGTATTCGGTCACGATCACATCCCGCAGGTGCCGCGGTATGGTCGTGTGCCCGTAAAACGGCACGATGTTGGATTGCAGGTGTTTGCCGCTGCCCCGCGTGCTGCGAATACACAGGATCGAGCGCGCGCCCGGGAGATCGTGGGCCATGGCAACAAAATTGTACTGACCGCCAACGCCGCTGATCACCGTGCCATCCTCCAGCGCATCCGACGCCACGGCACCGCCGAGCGACACAATCATCCCGGTGTTGATAAATCGCGCATCGCGCCGCTGGGCGCAGTACAGCGGGTAGTCCAGCTGCAACTGGTTGGTGCGCTTGACGCCCGTCATGCAGATACCTTCCCTGCCGGGAGCGTCCATTTCCCTCAGCTTGCGGTAGAAGTCTCGCGGACCGAGAAAAAACCCCCCATGCAGGAAGCGGCCATTGCGCAATTCGCGACCCGCTACCGCGCCGAGCAGTACCGCGCGGGTTGTGCTGTCTGTGGTGTCGTTAGGAAAACGCTCGCCATCAATGCATAGCTCACCCCCATCGAGGGTGACCGCAGCGTCAATGATCCCCCAGTACTGCAGGCGTTCAAGCGCGGGCGCATCCAGTTGCCGCGGCAGCAAACCTTCGTCGCTGACGTAGTCATACAGCCGTTCATCAATAACCGGACTGATGGCATCGCTGTTCAGCCCGCGCTGCAAGGCAATATCGTCATACACCCGCCGGCGCACAACACCCTGCTCGATGAGCTCCAACATGCCGTTCACGAACATCTCGGTGGACAGGTACAACCCCTGTCCGAAGGGCCCGCGATCACTCGCCATACTCACCGGCCCGAGGCTGATGCTGTCGAGCATCTCACTGTACTGCTCGCCCTGATGATGGCGCAGGATACACGCGTGGGCTACCGCGTCACCCAGCGAGCCGATCCCGATCTGCAGGGTGCCGCCATCCATAACCAGGCTGCTCGCGTGCAGCGCCGTGGCGTAATCATTGATCGGCACCGCCGCGTTTGGCACTGCGAACAGTGCTTTGTCATAGCGCGGGTTGCGCACGATAAGATCGAAGGTGTCGCTGGCGACTTCGGCATCGTGCTCCATAAACGGCAGCTCGGGGTGTATCTGCGCCAGTTTGCAGCATTCGCGCCCGGCATCGGCAAGACGCTGGAATAGTTCCGGTGTCACATCGGGATTACAGGACAGACTCAGTGACAGCCCTGCCTCTGTTTCGCGCGCGGCCACCAGTTGGGCAAGCACGTTGACGCCAATCGCGACCATGTCGCGGGCGATGTGCGTATAGTTGCTGGAAATATAGTTCTGCTGGGCAACGGGCACGGACTTCATCGAGCCCGCCTTGAAATACAGCTCACTGACCTTGATGTTCGCCGGCAGTGTCCCCGCGCGCATGGGCTGCATGAAAGCCAGCTCCTCATAGTCGCCGAACAGGCGTTGCATTATCGGCCCGGCGAGACTGGCCTCGATGTGGCTGCCAGGGTGCGGCACTTCCAGACACAGCGCTGTGACGATGTGCAGGCTGAGGTTTTCATCCGCCTCTGCCCGGCGATAGAAGGCGTTGAGGAGTTGCACCGGTTTGCCCAGACCCAACGGTGTTCCGAGAACGATTCGGGTGCCCACGGCGGCGATAGCGCGATCGACGCACTGCTCGACATCATCAATGATTTCGCTCAATGCTGCTCCTCCAGATACTCTCGCGTGAGTTTGAATACCAGCGGCGCCAGCAGCACCAGCGCCACCAGATTGGGGATCGCCATAAATGCGTTAAGTGTATCGGCAATCAACCACACCGTATCCAGCTTCACCAGCGTGCCTATCGGTACCGCCACGACCCAGGCGATCCTGAAAGGCAGTATCGCGCGTGTACCGAAAAGAAAGGTCACACAGCGCTCGCCGTAGAATGACCAGCCGAGCATGGTGGTAAACGCAAACAGGCAAAGGCCCGCCGTAACAATATACTGTCCGCCCGGAACGGCCGCTGCAAATGCCATCGCCGTCAGGCTTGCCCCGCTAACACCGGAGGGCCACACATCCATGATGACAATCACCAGTCCGGTCATGGTACATACCACCAGGGTGTCGATGAAAGTGCCCAGCATTGCAATCATGCCCTGCTCCACTGGCTGGTCGGTTTTCGCTGCCGCATGCGCAATCGGCGCACTCCCCAGGCCGGCCTCATTGGAAAAAATGCCGCGCGCCACACCAAAACGGATCGCTGCCCACACCGTGGCGCCGACAAACCCCCCGGTAGCGGCAACCGGTGAAAAGGCACTCTCGACAATGGTTGCCAGCGCTGCCGGTACGGCGCTGGCGTGCAGCAGAATGATGCCCAGACTGAGCAGCACGTAGGCCACAGCCATGAACGGCACCAGATAACTAGCGACGATAGCGATGCGTTTGATGCCGCCCAGAATGACTGCCGCCACCAGCGTCATCAGCACCAGCCCGGTTGCAATCGGTGGAATGGCGAACTCATCGAACAACGCCTGCGATACCGAGTTGGACTGCACGGTATTGGCGATGCCGAACCCGGCCAGGCTGCCAAAAATCGCGAACGCGTACGCCAGCCAGTGCCAGTGCGCCTTGAGGCCATTTTTAATGTAGTACATGGGTCCGCCGCTGAAATTGCCGCGCGCATCCTGTTCACGAAAACGCACTGCGCAAACGGCCTCGGCGTATTTGGTGGCCATACCGACCAGTGCGGTCATCCACATCCAGAACAGCGCGCCCGGCCCGCCGAGGGCGATCGCGGTTGCCACGCCGGCGATATTCCCGGTACCAATGGTGGCCGACAGTGAAGTCATCAGGGCACTGAAAGGCGATATATCGCCGCTACCGCGGCCTTTACCGCCCTGGAAGAGCAGCCGGAACCCGGACGGAATGTGACGCAGTGTCATGAAGCGCAGGCCAGCGCTCAGATAGACGCCCGTTCCAAGGAGCAGGACGAGCATGGGCGGACCCCAGACCAGATCATTCAAACGTGAGATTAACTCGGTGATCATGGTGCGTCCCTGTTCACTTCTCTTTGTGCCTGCCCCCCGGCATCAAAGGCATGCGACGATCGTCTCAGGTGGCGAATCCGCCGCGCTGGGGAAAAACACCGAAGATACCACCTGTGTGTACAAATACTATATCCCTGACGCCCTGAAAACGTCCGCGCTTGATTTCGCTCAACATCCCGGCGAAGGCCTTGCCGGTGTAGACCGGGTCCAGTACCAGACCCTCCAGGCGGCAGAGTTCATGGATCAGCGCAAATACTTCATCGCTGCAGATACCGTAGCCCGCGCCGACATAGCCGTCGATCACGCGAGGCTGTATTGCGCACTCGGGGACCGCTGGGAAACGCCGGTACAGATCCGCGGTATCGTGAGCCACCTTGTCGAGGAAGTACTGTTCGCTGTCACACACGTTGACGCCCCAGACGGTAGCTGCCAGTGCATGCAGCGCCACCCCGAGCGTGAGCCCCGCCTGTGTGCCGCCAGAACCGGTAGCGGTAACGATATGCGCCTGCTCCAGGCCGTGGCGTTCAAAATCGGCCGCCAGTTCCTCGCAGGCCGCCACATAACCCCACATGCCAATGCCGTCGCTGCCACCGGTGGGCACCGCGAGCGCTCGCCGGCCGGCAGCGCTGTAATGTGCCTGCCACTGCTCGAACAGTGCACCGATCTGTGCGACGTACTGCGCCTTCGGATAACAACTCACTTCGGCGCCTGCCAGCTTGTCGAGCAGCAGGTTGCCGTCGTCTTCCGCGGGCGCGTCCCCACGCAGCAGTAGATGCGTGTGCAGGCCGAGTTGCGCCCCCACCAGCGCCGTCGCCCGGCAGTGGTTGCTCTGCAGGCCGCCACAGGTGATCAGGGTGTCGTAGCCGTTGTCGATCGCATGCGCGGCTATGAATTCCAGCTTGCGCACCTTGTTCCCGCTCAGGGCGCAGCCGGTGAGGTCATCGCGCTTCACCCATAACCGGTGGCCACAGCCCCAGCGTGTGGAAGCGCGTTCGAGAAACTGCAGGGGAGTCGGTGTTTGCGCCAGCCGCAGGCGGCGCGGATACTCCACGGGCATGTTCAGCTGATCGACTTGAGCGTGCCCTTGGGTAGCACGGCATGTACGTGCACGCGCTGGAACTTCATGTCCACGTTATTGGCTACGTTCAGCACCATGTAGTTATCGTCCAGGGAAGTGATCCGGCCGAGAATGCCGGAACTGGTGACGACCTCGTCGCCCTTGGACAGTGCCGACACCATCTCCGCATGCTCTTTCTGTCGCTTGCGCTGCGGCCGGATGGCGATGAAATAAAACAGCACGAACAGTCCCACAAGAAAGAGAATCTGGAACATTTCGCCACCCTGGGCAGGTGGGCCGGACTGGGCGTGGGCGCTGGCTATAAAAAGACTCATTGACAGTTTCTCGCGGGTAACAGGATAGAGGGGCAGACGTATAAAGCGGGGCTAATTTACCTGTTTTGCAGCAGCCCCGCAAACACTGCGGGGCTGCTGCAAACCGGCTTGCGCGCTGCGTTCACAGCTTGCGATTCAAGCCCTGATCTCCAGATCATAGTGCATGATTTGCGGCGCATGGTCGGAAAACTGCTCGTCGGTATAAATCTCGGCGCCAGTTACACGCCCGGCCAGTTGCGGGGTAATCACCTGGTAATCCAGCCGCCAACCGACATTTTTGGCACGCGCCTGACCACGATTCGACCACCACGTATATTGCCCGGGCTCCTGATTCACCAGCCTGAAGGAATCGATATAGCCCACCTCCTCATACAGCACGTCCAGCCAGGCGCGTTCCTCGGGCAGGAATCCGGAATTTTTCTGGTTGCTGCGCCAGTTCTTCAGATCAATCGGCTGGTGACAGATATTCCAGTCGGCGCAGATGATAAACTCCCGGCGTTTGCGCCGCAGGCTGCGCAGATGCTCCAGCAGAGCGTCCATGAAACGATATTTCTTCGTCAGGGCTTCCTCGCTGCTGGAACCGGACGGCATGTACAGCGAAATCACGCTGACGCCGTCGTAATCGGCCTGGAGATAGCGCCCCTCGGAGTCTGCCGGTTCCCAACCGAGCCGCGTGAGCACCCGCTGGGGCTGCACCCGGCTATAGAGCGCGGTGCCACTATAGCCCTTGCGCTCAGCAGAGTTGTAGTAGCAGTGGTAACCCTCGGGCGTGAAGACAGGGTCACTCAACTGCGCCGGCTGGGCCCGCGTTTCCTGCACACAGACCACATCCGCGCCCTGTCCCTCCAGCCAGGTGAAAAACCCTTTGCGCGCAGCGGCGCGTATGCCGTTGGTGTTACAGGTAATGATGCTTGCCACCGGGGGATTTCCAGGTTGAGTAAGACGCGACAGTGTAGCGAACAGGCCGCAGCCTGGGCAAACAGACAGGCCTGACTGCCAATGGGCCAAGGTGGCCGGCATGCACTATACTTGTTCGCCGGCGTGTCAAAATAGTGCAGTAGCGATGCAAGGCGTTATGTAGGGAGGCCCTCGCATGATGAAAACTATCGCTGAAGCGAATCAGGATATTGCCTTTGGGCTATCCAACAATCTGGCCCGCCTGCTCAGGGAGTTCTCCAGAGACTTCGAACGGCGCATCTACAGCGAACTGCTCCTGCGCGGTTATACGGAGATTCGCGCCTCGCATATCGCCGTATTCGCCAACCTGGGCCTTGGCGCCGTGCGAATCACCGAGCTGGCGGAGCGAGCCAGAGTCACCCAGCAAGCCATGGGAAAGATGCTGAAGGAAATCGAGCGGCTGGGTTACGTCAGCCGGGACGTCGACAGCGGCGACAAGCGCGCGCGGGAAATTCGGCTCACCGTGCGCGGCATGCAACTCGCGCTGGACAGCCTGGAGGCGCATCGCAAGGTGTACGCGTACTACGCCGGGAAGATCGGCCAGGAGCCGCTGCAGCAGTTGGAAGACAGCCTGCGCGAGGCCGTGAGCAAGCTGGAACTGGACTACCTTCCCGAATCCTGGACGGCTACCAGCAGCGCGCCCTGAGACACACCCTCAGCGGTCGCTGTTGTCGGCTCCGGTGACCATGCTGCGCGCATTGCGGGAAAACGCCTCGGCATCCTCTTCGCGTTTCGCATCCATCAACTCCGCGATATCCAGCGGCACTTTCACACCTGCCTGTGCTCCGGGTCGTTCGCCCACCGCGCCCATCCAGCGCGACAGGTTGTCCAGGCCATCTATCGAAATACCCGACCAGTTGTGCGTGCGCACCCAGGCCCAGTTGGCCATGTCGGCGATGCTGTAATCGCCAGCCAGATACTCGTGCCCGGCGAGCTGCCGGTCCAGTACCTCGAACAGCCTGCGCCCCTCGTTCTGGTAGCGTTCGATGGCGGGCTGTATTTTTTCCGGGAAATAGCGATAAAACACATTTGCCTGCCCCATCATCGGGCCCACACCGCCCATCTGGAACATCAGCCACTGGATGACGCGTGAACGCGCTGCGACGTCCGTCGGAAGAAACCTGCCGCACTTTTCCGCCAGGTATATCATCACGGCGCCGGATTCAAATACGGCGAGGTCGTTCTCATCGGTATCGACTATCGCCGGGATGCGTCCGTTCGGGCAGATCTTGAGGAATTCGGGCGTCTTCTGCTCGCCTTCCATGAGATTCACGCTGTGGGTGTTGTAGGGAATTGCCATCTCTTCCAGTGCGATAGACACCTTGTAGCCGTTGGGTGTCGGGGCCGTATACAGTTCGATCATGCTTCTTGCCTCGGCTCAGAGATTCATGAAATCGGGCGTATTGAAAGCCCAGCTCTTTTCCTCTGCGCGACGGCTGATGCGCCAGCCCTGCTCCGTGCGCCGATACTCGTCCACGTACCAGAGCCCCAGAAACCACGTCTGCGTGCTGTCTTTGCCCATGCTCATTTCCATCGGGTTGAGACACATCACCCGTCCGGTGGCGGTGTCACCGTCAACGCGAATCTGAACATTGGCGTTGAGGTGCTGGGTATTGGGGAACACGCTGCTGACCAGCGATTCCTCGAGAAACGCCAGCGTGGTGTCGAGGTCGCCGACGGAGCCACCCATGGCGCTGTAGTCGATGTGTGCGTCCTGGGTAAACACTTCATCGCGCAACCGCGAGATTTCCTTGCGGTCGATGAGATCGGAGTAGTGAAAGATCAGGTCCTGAATCTCGAAACGATCGGATAGCTCCTGTTGTGACAGCATGCTGGTGGTTCTCCCTGTTTATGGTTAAAAATCCAGAGGCAGCGCGATGTGCCGCTGGTACATCATGTCCCGATGGGCCTCGAGGCGGGGCGTCACGCAGGCGCGAGTGGCGGCGTCCGCGCCCTCGTAGGAAGCGCGCATGAAATCCGGCATGGGGTTGTCAGACGGGCCCAGGGGAATAATCATGCCGGCGAAATTTGCCCAGTAGAAGTCCACGGCGGTGACGTTCTCGCCCACCAGGTATTCGCGCCCCTGCGCCTGTTGTGCCGCCAGCAGCGCGTCGAGATGTGCTGTGATCTCTCGTATCCTGTCGGTCGCTGCCGCCAGAGCCTGCTCTGACCAGCCATACTTGTGCGCCATGCGCGCTATCATCTCCGGGGGTTCATCCAGCGCCATCATCGGCGCCAGCATCTGCAGGCGCCGGTTCCAGGCAAAACCGTCGGCCCCGGCCAGCAGCGCGGACAGACCCAGCACCTGTGTCCGCTCGGCTGCGGCCTGCGGTACCAGCGGTTTATCCGGCGCCAGCCGCTCGCTCAGCATCAACAGGTCGAACCAGTGGCACACGGGTGGCAGATCTTCGTACACGGCCACCGGCGCGGAATTCTGGCCCGTCCAGGCCAGCAGTTCCGCGTTTTCGCCACCGCCTTCCTGGAAAACAGGCAGATACTCCAGCCCCTTGTGGGCCAGTATCGCCTTGGCGGATTCCCCCCAGGGGCCGGGAACACCTGCGGTCAGCACGAGGCGCAAACCCGGCGCAGCGACAGCTTCTGCGACAGAGACGTAATCCATATCAGGGCTCCAGTTTGAACACGCGCAAGGCATTCTCGCGCAGGAATTTTGGCCACACCTCGTCGCGCAGGGGCACGCCGGGCAGTTCACGAAAGATACGCTCGAGTGATATCCCCATGGGAAAGTACCCCGCGTAGAGTACCTGATCCGCGCCGCGCGTATTGGCAAATTCGATAATATCGGCCGGGTAGTACTTTGGCGCGAAAGCACTGGTCATGTAGTGCAGGTTGGGGTATTTCAGCATCAGCTTGCAGGCGAGCTCCGTCCAGGGCTCACAGCCGTGGCGGGTGACGACCTTGAGTTCGGGAAAGAACCACAGCACTTCATCCAGCAACTCCACCTTCTGCGGGCCCATCGGCACGCGCGGCCCGGGCACACCCATGCAGGGGCAGAACGGGATATCCAGCTCCACCAGCTTGGCGTAGATGGGGTACCACTTTTTGTCGTTCACCGGCACCGGCGGACAGATCATCGCGGGCGCCGCCGTCACCGCCTTGATGTCGTACTCCTCGTGCAGGGCAACGATCTTGCGCACTTCATCCATGCCGCGATTGGGGTTGGCCTCGTAAGAGGCAAAAAACCTGTCGGGGTGCCGGCGTAACGCTTCCTGCTGCAAGGGGTTGAAACCCGCGTCGATCATCGCCCGCTGAATGCCGTGGCGATCCATTTGTGCCAGGGTATAGGCGATGTAGTCTTCCTGCTTTCCCGTCTCCGGCAGATCCTTGAACATGTACTGCGCCGGCATTTTGAACATCTCATGGCTCTCTTTGTCCATGAGCATCGGTTTGATCCACTCGTAGAAATGGCTACTGTCCTCGCCGGGTATCCCCAGCATCAGATCGATAACACCAATATCCGTCGGCATGCCCATTACACGTCTCTCCTCATTCTGCCGTCAGCCCCGGCCAGTGGTGGTTGCTGCGGCCAAACGCACCGAGCCCGGCTAGAACCTTTCAGCCTTAAAGTGCTTTCTAGAATTAATTAAACTACCTAAAGCATTGTTTTATTTAATAATTAAACTTCAAACGGACCTTCACTTTCTGGCGTATGGTGGCGTTGCCGCAGCCTCAGCGGCAGCGTGTCGTCCACCGAGCGGTAGCGGTAGCAACCGCTTTCATCCAGCGTGCGCGCCAGTTGCCCCCGCTGCAGCAGGTAGTTCAGGTGCGCCAGGCACTCGCCCGCCGCCATTTCCAGGTTGTGCCCGCTGAGTTCGCGCTTGAACATCACGGGCAACAACTCCAGCGTCGAGGGCTCCAGCGCCTGGCAGGCTTCTTCCAGCGCCAACAGATGATCCTCATGATGGTCGATCAGGAAGCGCAGCCGTTCGTGCAGGCCGTAGAAGGGGGTGTTGTGAGCAGGCAACACCAGTGCATCGGCAGGCAGCAGCTCCAGAAACCGCTCCAGCGACCTGAACCAGTCGCGCAACGGGTTACCCTCCGGCTCCGAGCCGGATACGCTGATATTGGAGGTGATGCGCGGGATCACCTGGTCGCCCGAAATCAGTGTGTTCAGCGTGCTGGAGTACAGGCAGGCATGCTCGGGCGAGTGCCCCCGGCCAATCAAAATCTGCCACTGGTGCCCGTTTATTGTCAGTGAATTCCCATCAACCAGGCGCCGGAAGGCGCCAGGCATCGGTGTAATAACCGAGCCGAAACCGCCGAAACTGCTCTTCATCCCGGCAATCGTCGCGTCGTCGTAGCCCACGCGACGCAACATCTCCTCACTCGACCAGCTGTAGTGCTCGCTGGTCGTGCGGCTGTATGCCAGACCCTGGAAGTATTCGCCCTGCGTCATGTAGAAAGGCACGCGCCAACGCTCGCACAGCCAGCCGGCCATACCGATATGGTCGGGGTGGAAATGCGTGGAGAGCACGGCCTTGACCGGTTTGTCCCCCAGCACGCGCTCAAACACCCCCTCCCATAATGACTGCGTGGGGCCAAGAGCGATGCCGGTATCGACAATCCACCAGCCGTCGGTGTCTTCCAGCAGGTACAGGTTGATGTGATCGAGGGCCATCGGCAGCGGCATTCTCAGCCACAATATGCCCGGGCGTATCTCAACGACCTGCCCCGCGGCCGGGGCCTCCGCAAATGGATATTTCAGCACGCGCGACCTACAGCCCCGACTCTTTGAGAAGCGCCAGAACGTCATCGTGGTGCGATTTAGTCTTGACCTTGTCCATCACGTGTTTCAGGCGGCCATCCTTGCCAATGATGAAGGTGGTACGCAGCACGCCCATGAACTCCTTGCCCATGAATTTCTTCAGGCCCCAGGCGCCGTACTTTTCAGCAACGGCGTGGTCTTCGTCGGAAAGCAACGTGAAGTTGAGATTCTGCTTGTCGATGAACTTTGCGAGTTTATTCACCGGGTCCGGGCTGACGCCGAGCACGACAGCATCCAGTTTTGCAAAGGACTTCTCGCTGTCGCGAATACCGCAGGCCTGTACAGTGCAGCCCGGGGTCATCGCCCGGGGATAGAAATACAACACCACATGCTGTCTGCCTCGAAAGTCTTTGAGACTGACCTTGTCGCCATTTTGATCCTGCAAAGTGAAGGCCGGCGCCAGATTGCCGATTTTGGGAAATGCCATCTATTACAGCTCCTTAGAGATATTTTATTACGTTGTGTCTGAGGTTGTTCTGCAGCGGCCCGCAAACTGATTCAGGCGTTGCGCCGGGCGTTGAGTGCACGCGAGAGATCGACCGTTGCCACCTGCACCGGGAAGTGTCCGGAAGCCTCGTCTTCAAAGTACGCCTTGAGCGTTTCGCGAACCACGGGAAAAGCTATTCTGTCCCAGGGGATCTCCTCCTGGGTATACAGGCCTGTCTCCAGGCTCTCGGGACCAACGCCGTATTCGCCCTCATCCAGACTACAGCGATAGAACATATACACCTGGCTGATATGCGGCACATCGAAAATCCGGTAGAGATCGAGATCACTGACCCTTGCACGGGCCTCCTCCCAGGTTTCTCGCGCCGCACCCTGCAGGGTGGTTTCCCCGTTCTCCATGAAACCCGCGGGCAGCGTCCAGTAGTTCCTGCGCGGTTCGATGGCCCGGCGACAGAGCAACACACGGCCCTCGTACACCGGCAGACAGCCCACAATCACACGTGGGTTTGTGTAGTGCACAAGTTCGCAACTGCCGCAGACGAAGCGCTCCCTGTCATCCCCCTGGGGAATCTGGAGCAGCACCCGGCTGCCGCAACTGGTACAGAATTTCATCAGGAACACCGCGACTGATTGAAGCCCGCCAGTATACGGCGTGATGTGCGTTTTGGAAAAGCCCGCAGGCTATGCGCCACAGACGAGGCCGTTGCGTCAGCGTAACTCACCGTAACCGCCGGCGTAGAACAGCAGGGGTTTACCGTTCGGGCGCTCGTGCATATTGCGAATCTGCCCCACGATTATAAGATGATCGCCGGCTTCGAGCGTTACATGCTGTTCACACTCGAGATTCACCAATGCATTGCGAATCACCGGCGCGCCACAACTGCCGGGGCGGAAATGCGCAGGATCCAGTACGTGCTGCCCCTTGCGCGCGTACTGGTTGGACATCGCCTGCTGTTCACTCGACAACACGTTGATGGCGAAAGAGCGTTGCCTGGCGTAATCCGCGTAGACATCCGAGTTGTTCTGCAAATTCCACAGAACCAGCGGCGGATCCAGAGAGACGGATGAAAATGAGTTGGCGGTCAACGCCAGCGGCTGCCGGTCTTCGGTGTAGATCGTTATCAGACAAACCCCTGTGGCGAATCGTCCCATGGCGTTGCGCAGTTGCCGCCCGTCAAAACCCATCATGCTGTCTCCTTCAGGTTAAAATTTCATCCGTTGTGGCTGTGGCCGCTTGTTATTCGAGCTTCTTCATCCTGCCGCAGGTTCCACTTGTTATTGGAGCTCAAGGAACGATTGCGGCACATCCCCTGTTCGGGCTACGTTGCCCCGCTCGCGGCCCAGCGCCTGGCGCGCGTCGCATCGCTGTCGCGCGCCTCCACCCAGCGGGCCCCGCCAGCGACATGTTCCTTTTTCCAGAAAGGCGCCCGGGTCTTCAGGTAATCCATAATAAATTCGCAGGCTTCGAACGCGGCTTCGCGGTGAGCCGACGCCACGCCAACCCACACGATACGTTCACCCGGACGCAGTTTACCCACACGATGCACTACCGCAGCGGCCAGCAGCGGCCAGCGCTCCGTCGCCCTCTCGATAATGGCGTTGATGCTCGCCTCGGTCATGCCGGGATAGTGCTCCAGTTCCAGCGCTGCCAGTGCGGTTTCTGCGGGCGGATTACGCACATAGCCGGTAAAGGTCGCTACCGCCCCCTCGCGCGCCGCGTTCCCGAGCAGAGCCTGTTGCAGGGCTGCAATATCGAAATCCTCCGGCTGTATGCTCACCCAGATCAAAGGCGCTGGGGTGTCGTGAAGATTCTGCATATCAGCCACCGGTCACGGGTGGGAAGAATGCGACTTCGTCGCCATCTCGCAGCGCCGTATTCCCATCTACCACCTCATGATTCAGCGCGCGGATGATGTTGTCTTCGCCGAGCACCTGTCGCCAGTGCTCGCCGCCGCGCGCACACAGGGCCTCTTCCAGCGCATCCAGATCAGCGAGATTTGCCTGCCAGGGGATCTCCAGCGTAGCGCAGTCCAGCGCCTCGCGGATACGCGCAAAGAAACGCACCGTGAGCATCAGCCGTCGCCTTCCTCACGTTGCCAGTCGCCTGAGTTTCCGCCCGCCTTCTGCCATAGCGCAACACTGTAAATCACCATGGAGCGATCCACGGCCTTGCACATATCGTAGAGAGTAAGCGCGGCTACCGATGCCGCCGTGAGCGCCTCCATCTCCACGCCGGTCTTTCCGGACACCCTGCAGGTGGCCGTGATATGCACGGCGCTCTCGAGTGTATCGAGTTCGAAGGACAGATCCACCGCGTTCAGCATCAGCGGGTGGCACAGGGGAATCAGGTCGGAACATTTCTTCGCCGCCTGAATGCCGGCGATACGGGCCACGGCCAGCACATCGCCCTTGCGGTGGCCGCCGGATTCGATCAGCGCGAGTGTTTCTGGCTGCATACGAATGCTGGCGCGGGCGACGGCGCTGCGATCTGTCACCGCCTTCGCGCCGACATCGACCATGCGTGCCGCACCGCTGTCATCCAGATGTGTCAATTGGCTCATGCTGATTCGCTACGGGGTTGCCGTGAGTCGGGAGAGTCTAGCCAATGCTGTGCCGGATTGACAGGCAGTGAGCGCTCAGGTCATTGAATTTGGCCGCCGAATACTTCCTGTGGGCCTACGCGATAGCGTACAGTTAGCCGCCTGACAAAGGAGAGCGGAAATGGCAAAACTGTCTTTGGGCCTGGCACTCGGCTACTGGGGGGCGCTGCCGCCTGGCAACGCACACGTTGAATCAGCGCAGGAGGCCGAACGACTTGGCTTCGATTCCGTGTGGTCCGCGGAATCCTGGGGCAACGATGTGTTTACACCGCTGGCGTGGATAGGTGCGCACACGCAGAAGATACGCCTGGGCACTGCGGTCGCACAGCTCTCGGCGCGCACGCCGACGGCCTGCGCCATGGCCACCCTGGCGCTGGATCACCTCTCTGGCGGGCGCATGATCCTCGGCCTGGGCGTATCCGGCCCACAGGTCGTTGAAGGCTGGTATGGCGAGCCCTACAGCAAACCGGTGACGCGCACGCGAGACTATATCGAGATCATCCGCAAGGTGCTCGCGCGCGAGGCACCCGTGACCAGTGACAGCGAGTTCTATCCCCTGCCCTATAACGGCCCCGGTGCGTGGGGCATGGGTAAGCCGCTGAAACCCATTACCCATCCCCTGCGAGCGGATGTGCCTATCTTCATTGGCGCCGAGGGTCCGAAGAACGTGACCCAGACGGCCGAAATCGCCGATGGCTGGCTACCTCTCTACTACTCCCCCTACCGCCAGGATGTTTACGCCGACCAGCTTCAGGCAGCCAAAGAGGGTTTCGAGATTGCACCCATCGTGAGTTGTAACATCAACGATAATCTGGAAGAGGCGCTGTATCCGGTGAAGGCCATGCTGGGCTTCTACATCGGCGGCATGGGCTCAGCGAAACGCAACTTCCACAAGGAGCTCATGGCACGCATGGGCTTCCCGGACGAGGCCGACGAAGTCCAGCGATTGTTCATGGACGGCAAGCGCGACGAGGCGGTGGCGGCGGTGCCCGACAAGTTCGCCGATGAAATTTCGCTGTGCGGCCCCAAGGACCGCATCAAGGAAAAACTCAAGGACTGGGAGAACTCGCCCGTGACTTCGCTGCTGATCCACGGCGATATTCCACTGCTGAGAACCATGGCCGAGCTGACGCTCTGAGTCTCACGCTCAAAAGGCGGCTCCTGTATAGCTCAGGGGTCGTCAACTACGCGCTGAAAGATGCCGCCTTCGGGGCGTTCGTTCTTTTCTACTACAAGCAAGTGCTGGGGCTCTCCGGCACACTCACCGGCCTCGCCATCGCGCTCTCGGTAGTCTGGGATGCGGTGTCGGACCCGATCGTAGGCGCCTGGTCAGATCGCCTACGTGGGCGCTGGGGCAGGCGTCACCCCTTCATGCTCGCAGCGATCCTCCCACTGGGCCTCAGCTTCATCGCCCTGTTTTCGCCACCCGCCTTTGCACTCGACAGCCAGGCAAGCCTGTTCTACTGGCTGCTCGCCAGTGTGCTTCTGCTGCGCACGGCGCTGACAGTGTTCATGGTGCCCTATCTTGCGCTGGGCGCAGAGATCACGTCGGACTATCACGAGCGCACCTTGCTCGCCAGCATGCGCACCAACCTCGGCTGGTTTCTCGGCGTGCTCGCTCCCGCCAGCGCGTTGTTGTTCCTGTTTGACTACAGCGACGGCAGTGACGGGCGCTTTGTCATCGAGCATTACCGTGTGTACGGCTGGTTCAACGCCGCTGCTGTGCTCGTGTTCAGCACCCTCTGCATCGTTGGCACGTGGCATTATATTCCCGAGCTCCTGAGCAGGGTCACCCAGCACAGCGAAAATATTATGCGGGATATCCTGCACACCTTCCGCAACCGGAATTTTCGCCAGATCGTGTTCCTGGAAACCGCTCTCGGCGGCATGGGCGGCATCACCAGTGCCCTGCTGATGATCACCTACACCTACTTCTGGGAACTGGATGCCACCGAGATATCGCTGCTCATGGCAGGGCCGATTTTCATGGCGGTTATTCTCCTGGGTATCGCTTCGCCGTTCTTCAATCGCAAGCTGGAGAAACAGCAGCTTCTGCGCCTGAGCTGCATTCTCGGCCTGCTGAACCTGCTCTGGCTTACGCCGCTGAAACTGTTCGACCTGCTACCTGCCTCAGACCAGGTGGTATTCGGCCTGATCTTTGCCAATTACTCGATCTTTGTGGCGATGACAATATTGCGCACGATATCGGCGCACGCTCTGCTCGCCGACATTGCAGATGAGCACGACCTCGAGTCGGGCCAGCGACAGGAGGGCATCATGTTTGCCGCCGCTTTCTTTGCCGCAAAGTTTATCAGCGGCTTTGGCTATCTGGTGGCCGGCCCGGTGCTCGACCTGATCGGGCTCGAGCCCGGCGCGGTGCCTGGCCAGACTCCCGTCAGTGTGGACTGGGGACTCGGGCTCGTCATGGGTCCGGGGCTGGCATTGATCATGCTGATACCCGTGTGGATGGCGTTCCGTATCGATCTCAGCTATGCGGGGCAGCGAAAAATTCAGGCGGCGCTGAGGGCACGCGCGGCGCGGGGTTGAACTTCGGAGCATTCACCCCGCCTGCTAAAACCGCTATCCTGCCCGGATAATAATCTCGCGCCACCGCGCTTTGCTCAAGGATAGCCGCATGCCACCCACTGCCCGCCTCGCCTGTAGCACAGCGTTGCTGCTGTTTGTCGCGCCCGCCTGCAGCCACTCGCAGCTGGCGAAGGGCAGGCCAGCCACGTGACAAAACCATGGTCCCCGCGCGCATTCCTGGCACTGCCCGACGACCTCTCACGCGAGCAGAAGCGGCTGTTGTTCCTGCTCGGCGCCGCGTTTTTCATCGGCCAGTACGACATGACGCTGTTGACCCTGGCCTTGCCCGACGTGCAACACAGTTTTGGCATTGCCGAGGATAAACTCGGCGAGCTGATAGCTGTTGCGCGGCTGGGGGCGATTCCCGCGCTGGCGCTGGCAGTGTTCGCAGACCGTCGGGGCCGGCGGCAGCTTCTTGTGGTTACGCTGGTGGGGCTGTCGCTGTCCTGCCTGGCCACCGCGTTTGCGCAAAACAGTGCGCAGTTCATGCTGTTTCAGTCCAGTGCGCGCCTGTTCACCACGCTGGAAGAGATATTGGCCGTGACCTTTGCGCTGGAGATGCTGCCGGCCCGGCATCGCGGCTGGGGGGTGGGATTTCTCGCCGCCATGGGCGCGCTCGGTTCCGGCCTCGCCGCGGTGTTGTACGGTACGGTGGAAGTTCTCCCCGGCGAGTGGCGCGCGCTGTATTTTGTGGGCGGCCTGGCCATTCTCTATGTGGCGTGGCTACGCCGCAGCCTGCCGGAATCGCCCATGTTCGAGGCACCAACTGTGGCGCCCATACCCGGTGAGTTTCTGCAGCCACTGCGGGAAATAGCCACCCGGCATCGTTATGCGCTGTTCACGCTACTGTTCATCGCCGGCGCCTTTTTCTTCCAGATAGGGGCAACCCTGAATTTCATGTCAAAGCACCTGCAGAATATTCACGGTTACTCCTCGGGCGAAGTCAGCGCACTCTTTGTGCTCGCGGGCGCCATGGCCATTTTCGGCAATGTGCTGGCGGGAAGAGCCTCCGATGCTATCGGCCGTCGCCCGGTACTCGCCCTGGCCATGTGCGTCAATAGCGCAGCGCTGATAGCCTTTTACAACACCAGCGGCTGGTGGCTGCCATTGGCATGGATCGCAGCCCTGTTCAGCTTCTTCGCGGTCGAGGTGGTGCTTAATACGGTCAGTGGCGAGCTGTTCCCGACAAGCTGCCGCTCCACGGCCGCCACGCTGAAAGTACTCTGCTCGGTACTCGCTGGCGCCGCTGGCCTGCTCGCCGAGGGCTATCTCTATAGTTGGCTCGGCAGTCACGGTGCGGCATTATCACTCATGGCACTGAGTTCACTGCTGGCCCTGCCGCTGATAGCAATTTACCTGCGTGAAACCGCAAATTCGGAACTGACCTGAAGCCTGGGAGGCATACCGCATGACAACCCCACAAAGCATTCATCGCAGCTGTCCCACCTGTGAAGCGAGCTGCGGCCTTGTTCTCGAGGTTGACAGCGACCGCCGGGATATTCTGGCGATCAAGGGCGATGCAATGGATGCGCGTTCGAAGGGCTACGTGTGCGCCAAATCGCAAGCCTTTGCCCATATTCACAGCGACCCGGAGCGCCTGCGACGACCGGTAAAGCGCGTGGGCGATGACTGGGTGGAGGTTGACTGGGAAGAGGCGCTGCAGGCCGTTGCCGGCGAACTGGCTCGCGTGCGCGATACGCACGGCAAGGATGCCATCGCCATGTACTACGGCAATCCCAACGGCCACAATTTTCATACGCAGATGCACACGCAGATGCTTATCCAGATGCTCGACACCGAGCGCTTCTTCTCCGCCGGAAGTGTCGACCAGCAACCCAAAAATCTCAGTTGTGACCTGCTCTATGGCAACCCCTGGCTATTCCCGGTGCCCGACCTGGCACGCACGGATTTCTTCGTGTGCATGGGGGGTAATCCGCTGGTATCCCAGGGCTCGCTGCTCGGTGCACCGAATGCGGCGGCCTATCTCACAGACATCCAGGCGCGTGGTGGCCAGGTAGTGGTGATCGACCCCCGTCATACGGAGACCGCGCAGGCCGCAGACCGGCATATCTTCATTCGACCCGGCACCGACGCCCTGTTCCTGTTTGCCTGGGTCAACGAGCTGTTCTCCCGCGACCTGGTGTCGATTGGCGCGCTCGCCGAGCGGGTGGAGGGTCTGGATGAACTCAAGCGTCTGGCGAGCCCCTTCAGCGCCGATGCAGTCGCCGCGAAAACCGGCGTCAGTGCGGCTGACATGCGCCGCCTGGTGACCGATTTCGCCGCTGCCGAACGCCCCGTGCTTTACGGGCGAATCGGGCTGTGCACACAGGCCTTCGGCACGCTGGCAAGCTGGCTGATTGATCTCGTCAACCTGCTGCAGGGCCGGCTGGATGAAGCTGGCGGCGCCATGTTCGCGCGCCCGGCCACCGGCCAGAATGAGAGCACCGGCCAGGTTGGCGAGTTGTTGCACGGCCGCTGGCACTCCCGCGCGAGGGGGTTTCCCGAGTACATGGGCATGCTCCCCGCGTCCTGCATGGCGGAAGAACTCGAATGCTCGGGCGAAGATGCCGTGCGCGCGGTGATCACGCTTGCCGGCAACCCCGTTCTCAGCGTGCCGAACGGCAAGCGCATTGACGCGGCACTGGAAAACGTCGATTTCGTGGTGGCGCTGGATATTTATATCAATGAGACAACGCGTCATGCGGACTACATTCTGCCTTCCACGACCCAGCTCGAACACAGCAACTACGATTTCCTTTTTTCCGCCTTCGCCCAAAGCAATTTCGCACGCTACTCCCCACAGGTTTTCCCGCCTGAAGCCGGCGCAAAAGACCAGAGCGAGATCATCCTCGAACTGCTGGCGCGCATGCACGGCATGCAGGCGCAGGATCTCGCGGATATGCTGTTCGAGGGCATGCTGGGCGAGGTATTGAAATCGCCCGCCCTGGCGCAACTCGATGCAGACCTGATCCGCACGGCAACCGCTGATTACAGCGGCGCCGAGCGTCTGCTGGATATCATGCTCCGGGTGGGGCCCTACGGCGACAAGTTCGACGCGCAATCAGAGGGGCTGACACTGGCTCGGGTGATGGCGAGTGAGCACGGGGTTGATCTCGGGCCGCTACAGCCCAATTTGCTGCCGGAATTCCTGCGCACGGAAGGCGGCAGGATCCGCCTTCTGCACCCGCTCCTGCGCGCCGATATCGCGCGTCTCGAAAGCAGCCTGCAGGAGGCCGTGCCGGAGCTGGTACTGATCGGGCGCCGTCACATTCGGGATATGAACTCGTGGCTGCACAATCTCAACAACTATGCCCGCGGCAAAAACCGCTGCACGCTGATGATGCACCCCGAGGATGCGCAGGATCGCGGTATCGCAGATGGCGAGGAGGCGATCGTCGGTTCAAGCGTCGGCGAACTCACGGTGCCCGTGGAATACCACGCTGGCCTGATGCGGGGCGTGGTGAGCCTGCCCCACGGTTTCGGACACCGCTACAGCGGCACCAGACAGTCCGTTGCCCGACAGCAACTGCCGGGCGTGAGCGCCAATGACCTGGTGGACGACCAGGTGCTGGATATACCGTCGGGCACCAGCGTGGTGAACGGCGTGCCGGTGAGGGTTGCCCGACAGCCGCGATCATGATGAATCCCGGAGGCACTCCCCGGATGACACATCAGAGCAAGCTTTCCGCTTATCTACTCCTTGTGCTGCTGGCTTCTCCCCTAGAGGCGGCAACGCAGACAGTCGACGAGGCCGCCCCTGAACCTACCGATGTCATCTTCGTGGGAAATAACTGGGAAGGCATGATCGATGTGATCGATGCCGATAGCTATGAGCATCTCGGCCGGATAAACGGCATTCCCGACCGGGAACAACGGGTAGCCGAAATCAACGACAGTCTGGTTCACAGGCTGGTTTTCCGGGGCATCCGCAGTTTTATCGGTGAAGGCCACAATCAGTACGTGGACGATATGTACAGCAGCCACGATGGCCGCTTGTTGGTTGTCTCACGGCCCAGTTTCGCCGATGTGGTGGCCATTGATACCCGATCCGGCGAGATTGCCTGGCGCTTCGAAGTGGATGGGTACCGCTCCGATCACATGGCCATGTCCCCGGACGGCACGGAAGTGGCCCGGGTGGATGTGGGGCGGCATCCCCAACGCATACGGGAAGGGCAGGTGCCCGCAGGCTGGACGGTGTGAGCTTATCGGCGGATAGGTTCCACTTTATTCCGGGCGGATAGGTTACACAA
>CAXBLB010000009.1:0-147021 GCA_963976655.1 uncultured Halieaceae bacterium | reverse complement strand
GGCTCAGTCGGTTCCGTGGGCTCTGTGGGCTCGGTCGGCTCCGTCGGCTCCGTGGGCTCAGTCGGTTCCGTGGGCTCTGTGGGCTCTGTGGGCTCGGTCGGCTCCGTGGGCTCAGTCGGTTCCGTGGGCTCTGTGGGCTCTGTGGGCTCTGTGGGCTCGGTCGGCTCCGTCGGTTCCGTCGGCTCCGTGGGCTCAGTCGGTTCCGTGGGCTCGGTCGGCTCCGTCGGTTCCGTGGGCTCGGTCGGTTCCGTGGGTACGGTCGGCTCTGTCGGCTCAGTAGGTTCAGTGGGTTCCGTGGGTGCGGTCGGCTCCGTGGGCTCGGTAGGTTCTGTCGGCACAGTCGGTTCTGTGGGCTCGGTCGGTTCCGTAGGCTCGCCAACCACCTCTACGCGCACGGTGGCGGTATCCTGCGCACGGCCGTCGGGACTGATCGCGGTGTAGGTGAAGGTGTCGTTGCCCACAAAACCCGCATTCGGCGTGTAGGTCACCGTGCCATCGTCGTTTATCACTGCCGTACCATTGGCTGGCTGTGACAGGCCGGTCAGTATCGAGCCGTCGACAAAAATATCGTTGGCCTCGACATTGATCACAATCGCCTGGCCTTCGTCAGTGATCGCCTCATCATCGATAGCATCCACATTGATGATATCGGCTGTCTGATCAGGGAACTCGCTGGTCTCGGCGGTAGAAGGAGGAAAGATACCCGTAAACTCGGGTGTTTCTTCCAGGATGCGCGTCAGCCGGATGAAGCTGGAACCCTCGTCCTGCAGGGCCTGGGGGCCGGCGGCCGGGGGGTCCACCACCTCGCCGATATCCTGCCCCTGCTCCAGGGCGGCCAGAACGGCGTCTACAGTGTCATCCTGCACGGCGCTCTCATCGGCCCCTGGCGCAGCGTCTGCCACCAGATCGCGCGTGATGGCCATTTCCGGCGTGTCTGAAACCTGCAGCGGCGTACCATCGGGCAGCAGGAGTTGTACACTGCTGCCAGCGGGGGTGACCAGCGTCTCCCCCTCCTGCAATACGTCGCCCGCACGCAGCGCGCGCAATTCGCCGTCTTCATTGCGGGCATAGGCCTTGCCGATGATTGCCTGTACCGTTGCCGTCACGTCGTTTGCCATGGTCTGTTCCCTGATTCTTCAGCCTGATAGCCGATTGCGTAAAATACTTTGTCCAGCGTTACTGGCGGATGCTAGAGGCAGGGCAATGCGGCCGCATTGTACTTTTGGGCAGGCCCTGCCAGGACTGTGAATCGGATCACAGCGTTTCAGCCCTTTTTCGTAGTTGGCGCCTCAGTTCACCGTGCTGTAGGTGGGAATGTGGTTCATTGCCAGCGCAAGCTGCACGCGGTCCCGCACTTCCAGCTTCTCGAAAATGGCCGTGAGATGGGCCTTCACCGTGCGTTCGGATATCTTCAGTACCTCGGCAATCTCACGATTGCTGGCGCCCCGGCCCACCTGTTCCGCTACCATCAACTCGCGGGATGTCAGCGCATTGAGCTCAAGCGCACGCGGCGCGCTGCCGGGCACAAGGCGCGAAGAGGCCGTCACAAAACGCTGCATCAGTTCCGGCGGCATCCACAGGCCACCGTGCTCTATCACAACGGCGATTTCGCGCATCTGCGGCGGCGCGGCCTGCACATGGCAATAACCCCGGATGCCCAATTGCAGAAGTGAGAGTGCATCTGCTTCCGACGGGATGGCGACCATGGCGACCACCGGGCACCCGGCCCCGAGCGCGTTGTGCACCAGAGCGCCGCGGGCTGTCGGTTTTACCGTGCTTATATCCAGCCAGAGACTCTGCAGGCCGCGGGCATCCACTGCCTCAACATTCTGCACAATGGGCTCGGCCGGGAACGCCTCGCGCCACCGCTCGCGGGATTCACCTGCTCTGGAGACTAGTACGCGCGTCATCAGCGTTCCGTGAGCGCGTACTGCTTGGCGCGCAGTACGGGCTTCATGAGATACGCCAGCACACTCTTTTTCCCCGTGAGGATATCCACCTCCACGGTCATGCCCGGGATAATGGGCTTATCCACTGCCATGCCCACTTCGTGCGTACGCACCTTGACCTCGTAAAAAGGGTTGCCCTCTTCATCCATTACCGTATCTACCCCAATTTGCTCTACAACGCCTTCCAGACCGCCGTACACAACAAAATCGTAGGCGGTAAATTTCACCAGTGCGGCCTGGCCCGGCACCAGAAACGCAATATCCTGCGGGCGAATGCGCACCTCAAGCAGCAGCGTGTCATCGGCGGGCACAACTTCGATGATTGCTTCCCCCGGCATTACCACACCACCGATGGTGTGGTAATGCAGTTGCTTCACCGTGCCATTGACGGGGGAACGCACCTCGGTTTGCCGTACCCGATCGGAAAGGCCCTCACTCACTTCACGCAAGGCATTCATGCGCGCCAGCGTGTCGGAGAGTTCTTCTCGCCTGGCGTTCATGAACTGTACTTCCACCTCATTGACCTTGTGCTCTGCCTCGACAATGGAAGACGCGATACGCTTGATCTGTGCCGCTGCCTGCTCGCGCTCGCCCTTGAGCTGGTTGACTTCGCGCTCCAGGCGCAGAATCTCCACCTCCGAAACAGCGCCGGAGGCGACCATCGGTTGCGTCACATCCAGTTCCTGCTGGCTGAGTTCCAGTGAACGCGCTGCCTGTCGCTCGCGCGCAATCACCTCGGTCAATTCCTCGCGGCGCTGGATGAGTTGCTCACGCGCAATCTGTTGTTCGTACTCCAGTTGGTCGCGAAGGGATGCCAGCAGCGAGATTTCTTCGGCAACTATTTCCGGTACGGCCAACAGCAATTTCTCATCGGGCGCGAACTCGGACTTTTCAAGCAGCGCGCGCAGCCGCTGTGTTCTCACGGAGAGCGCCTGAAACTCCGAGCGATTCTCACGAAAGGTCGACTGCGAGCGTGTCTGGTCCAGCCGCACCAGTAACTGCCCTTTCTGCACGACATCGCCTTCACGCACGTTGATCTCGGTCAGCACGCCGCCGTCCTGTGACTGTATAACCTGCACCTGACGCGAGGGAATGACCTTGCCCGTACCACGCGTAACTTCATCAATCTCCGCGAAGGCCGCCCACACCACCAGCAGCACGACGGCGATGGCCACGGTATAAAGCATCGCGCGGGCGCGCAGCGGCTGCTGTTCCACATAGGCGCGGTGGGCGTCGTTCTGCCAATCGAGTGCAAGGGCTTCTTCGTCGCGCATCCAGGGTGCGAACAGCTTTCCGATCAGCCCCTTGCGGCCTCCGGCTGGCGCTTCCGCGGCTGCTGCCCGCTGCCTGTCTTGCGGTTCCGCACCGTTCATTGCGCTTTACCGATGCGGCCCTGCCGCAAGGCCTTGACCACGCTGTCGCGGGGTCCGTCCGCTACCAGCTTGCCCTTGTCGATCACCAGTATTCTGTCCACCATCTCCAGCAGGGAGTTGCGATGCGTTACCACCAGCCAGGTACGACCTTCAACAAATTCCGCCAGTTGCTGCTTCACAGCCGTCTCGGTGGAATGGTCCATGGAGCCGGTGGGCTCATCCATCAATAGCAGCCGCGGTTCGTGAATGATGCCGCGCGCCAGCGCCACGGATTTGCGCTGGCCGCCGGACAGGGAATCGCCGCGCTCCCCCACCAGCATGTCAAAGCCCTGCGGGTGGCTATTCACAAAATCCGCGAGCTGCGCTATTTCCGCTGCACGCACCAGCGCCGCGTCGGGCACCTGGGTGTTCGCCAGCGTCAGGTTATCTCTCAGGCTGCCGTAAAACAGCGTGACATCCTGCGGTACGTAGCCGATCTTTGCCCGCAGCTCCGCGGGGTCAAGCTGGCGAGTGTCGATGCCATCTATCAGAATCGCGCCGGCTGTCGGCTGGTACAAACCCATGGCGAGTTTCTGCAGGGTCGATTTACCGGAACCCACGCGCCCGAGAATGGCCACGCGTTCGCCCGCCTTGATCTTGAAAGAGACATCGCTGAGTGATTCAACTTCCGCACCCGGATAGGCGAAGGACACGTTCTTGAACTCAAGCTCGCCGCGCAGTACCTCGCGGGAGAGAAACTGCGCGCCCTCCGGTCGTTCCACCGGCTGCGCCATCACATCTTCCAGGCTTTTGAGTGAAATCTGCGCGTTGTGATACTGCGTGATCAGCCCCGCGAGCTGGCCGAAGGGCGCCATGATGCGCCCCGAGAGCATGGTGCAGGCAATCAGGCCGCCCATGCTGAGCTGGCCCGCGGTAATCAGGTAGACGCCCACCACGATGACAAACATCGTCACCATCTGCTGCCCCCACTGGGTGATGTTGATCGCGGAATTCGACAGCAATCGCAGCTTCACGCCCACATGCGCGAGAAAGCTGGTGGATTCCTCCCAACGCTTCTGCATGCGCGATTCAGCGCCCATGGCCTTGATCGTGTCCAGGCCCACAAGACTCTCGATCAGCGTGGAGTTGCGCATCGCGCTGGCGCGGTAGGTGGTCTCCGCCAGCTCCTTGAGGCTGCCTCGCACCGAGAGCGCATAACCGAGCACAATGGCCAGCCCCAGCACCAACGGTATCAGTACCGGCCAGGCGATCCACGCGATCACGGCAAAGAAAATCAGCGCAAAGGGAATATCGATCAACGTGGTGATCGAGGCCGAGGTGATGAAATCGCGCACTGTCTCGAAGGAGCGCAGATTCACCGCGTACGCGCCCACCGAGGCGGGCCGGTGTTCCAGACGGATTCCCAGCACCCGCTCCATGATCAGTGCGGAAAGCTGAATGTCGACACGCCGGCTCGCCAGATCGAGGAAGTAACCGCGCATCGTGCGCAGGGTTATATCCGCCAGCATCACGATGACCACGCCCGCGGCGAGTATCCACAGGGTTTCTAGCGCATGGTTGGGCACCACCCGGTCGTAAACGTTCATCGTGAACAACGGCAGCGCGAGTGCAAACAGGTTGATGAAGAAAGCCGCCAGAAGCACATCGCGATAGATTGGCGCGTTGGCGCGGATGGCATCCCAGAACCAGTGGCCGCGCCCCGTGAGTGCCGCGCGCGGCGCGCGCGCGTCGAAGCGGAATCGGGGACGGCACAGAATCGCGGTGCCGAGTTCCGCACGGGCGAGTTCCTCACGCGGAACACTGGCCACGGCTTCACTCAGCTCCGGGTACATAACCTGTGCACTGTGGCCGCCTTCCTCCCAACCCAGCAGCAGGCAGGCGCGTTCGTCTTCCAGCAGAATCACGGCGGGCAATAGGGCGGGCGCGATATCGGCGGCACGGCGGCGCACCACTTTGCTGGCAAGGCCGGCGCGCGCGGCGGCGCGTTCAAACAGCGACGGTGTGAGCATGCCGTCTGCCAATGGCAGGCCGCCGGTCAACGCCTCCGCCGTGGTGCCGCTGCCATGCAGGCGGCACAGCGCCAGCAGGCACTGCAGCAATCCATCCTCTGTGTGGTTTACATCCAACGGTACATCCCCGGTTATACCGTGCCCGCTGGCATTTTGACTTAAACCTATGAATATGCGGGCATTTATAGTGTGTTTGAGGATATGGCATGGCGCGGCCCTTTACTACGGTACGAAGCCACTTAAGTCCAGAAATGTGCAGATTTTCGAACTGTGAACTGGCTCTCAAAACACTCTCCAACGCCACGCGAGCACACGCGTATGGCCGGCCGATTTCGCGCAGGCCAACTCCTCACGTACGCGTCGGGTACGCGCACGGCTTGTCAGGCCCTGGCGCGCTCAATACACTGACAAAACGCTATTCAATGCATTCACGAGGCACCTATGTCACCCATCGTCATGATCAGCTCCGACTGCCACGCGGGCGGGCTCCCCGAACATTACAAGCCCTATATGGACAAGCAGTTCCATGCGGCGGCGGATGCCTGGTGGCTGCAGTACGCGCGCGAGATGATGAAACGCATGGGCACGTTCTTTGATCAGGAGGCGGCGGAAGATTTCAGCAATCGCTCCGGCGACCAGGGGGCCGGGCGCATGGACCCGAACGCCGCGAAAACCGCCGCGGAGGCATCCGACGCCGAACTCTGGGATTTTCTCTGTGATCCCAACAGCATGATCGCACCCCGCCGCGGAGAATATCTGCCGGATGTGCGTTTGCAGGAACTGGAGGACGACGGGTTGGCAGGGGAAGTAATCTTTCCGCAGATGGCACCCTTCGGTGCGGGACTCATGCAGTATCGCCACAGCATCACGCCCGAGCACAGCCTGGCGGGCAACCGCGCCTACAACCACTGGCTGGCCGACCTGTGCAAGCAGAACCCGGGGCGTCACGCCGGCGTGGCGGTAATCAACGTGGACGACATTGAGGTTTCCGTGCGCGAGGTGCGCGAAGCCCACGCCATGGGGCTGTTCGGCGGCGTGCTGCTGCCCACCAGCACCGGCCCCCATCCCTATTACCACGACTACCAGCACTACGCGCCGCTCTGGGCGGCCTGCGAAGAACTGAACATGCCCATTCACACGCATTCCGGCTGGTCACCCGATTACGGCGATCTTCCGAGCGCCACACCCATGTACATCAGCGAGGTGGATATGTGGGCGCAGCGCCCGTTCAAGGCGTTGTTGTGGTCGGGCGTTTTTGAACGCCATCCGAACATCAAGCTGGTGTTCACCGAGACCGGCTGCGGCTGGATTCTGGAAATGCTGCGGGTGCTGGATTTCAAGATCGACAATCCGATCTTCGCGCACTTCACCAAAGAGCTGTCGCTGACACCGCGCGAATATTTCCAGCGCAACTGCTATATCGGGGCGTCGTTTCTGCCGCGCCACGAAGTGGGCAGTCGTCACGCCATCGGCATCGACAAACTCATGTGGGGTTCAGACTATCCGCACATGGAAGGCACCTGGCCCAACACGCTGAACAAATTGCGCGAGACTTTCCACGACGTGCCGGAGGCGGAAATTCGCAGCATGCTGGGCGAGACCGCAATCGACGTATTCGGTTTTGACCGGGCGCAGATGGAAGCAGCGGCCGCGCGCATCGGGCTGGACATCAGCAGCATCAGGCAGGCCCCCGAGGCGGCCTGAGAACAACGCTCACAGTGTTGTCTCTGCCTGGCTATGTGTGGCGCGGAAATCGCAGGAGAAGGTGAAACAAACCGGCGGTCGCCGCCCTCACACCAGGCTGAATTCAGTCAGTGAGATGGCGTCGTGCAGCTTGCGGTATTCCTTGAAAGTGCCTGGAAACAAAAACGGCGGGTGGCCCGAGGCGTTGATGTAATAACTGGAACAGGTGGCGCTGCTGCCCCAGCTGAATCTGCCGAAACGGCCGTTCATCCAGGCATTGTAATCTTCAAAGGCCTCGCGCGTGACTTCAAGGCTCTGCGCACCGTTGGCCTGTAGCTGCTTCAGCAGGCCCACGATCGTCTGCACGTTCCTCTCCACCGTCACGAAGTAGGACACATTGAGCACCAGGCCATTCGGCCCCACGGCAAAAAAGTAGTTCGGAAAACCCGGTACGCAAATGCCTTTGTGCGCGCGTTGATCCGCACCCATGGTATCGGCGAGAGACTGGCCGTCGCGGCCTAACACCTCAATGCGGTCGTAATCCAGAATCCTGTATCCGGTACAGTAGATGATCACGTCTGCCGCAATCTCCCTGCCGTCGCTGGTGATGACACCGTTTCGCGTCACGCGCGCCAGACCCTGCGGCACCAGCTCAACGTTGTCGCGGTTGAGCGCCGGGTAAAAATCGTCGGACACCAGGCCGCGCTTGCAGCCGTAGCGACTGTCCGGCAACAGCGCCTCGCGCAGCGCCGGATCCTCCACCGTATTGTCGATATGCTTTTTAACCATGGACTCGAACTGGTCCATGCGTTTATGTCCGAGTGTTACCGCATGCGCCACCTGGCCCATCATCAAGCCCTGCAGGGCGCGCGTGGCCCCCATGAGGCGGGGAAAGCGCCGAAAGCGCCTGCGTTGCGCGTCGCTGTAGGCTTTGCGACCTCGCGGCATTATCCAGTTGGCCGAGCGCTGCAACACGCTGAGATGCCCGGCGACCTTCGCCAGCTCCGGCACGACCTGCACGGCGGCCGCTGCGCTGCCAACCACCACTATCCGTTTGTCAGTGAGGTCCACGTCGTGGTTCCACTCAGTTGAATGCCAACTGTCTCCGGCGAACGTCTCGCGGCCCTCCACCTGGGGGTAGAGCGGCGTATGCTGGTTGCCCATGCAGTTGATAACGGCGTCGAACTCGCCCTCCGGTCCGGCTTCCGAGTCAAGGCTCCAGCGCCCGCCGGATAAAAACGCGGCGCGCACGATGCGCGTGTTCAGGCGCAGGTGCGGATCCAGCCCGAAGCGTGTTGCGCAGTCGGCGAGATACGCCTGAATCTCGGCGAATCCGACAAAACTGGCGCTCCAGTCCGGGTTGGGTGCATAGGAAAAGGTATAGGAATGTGCCCACACATCGCAGGCGAGGCCGGGATAGGAGTGCAGCCGCCAGGTACCGCCGGGCGCGTCGAGTGCATCGAAGATAACGAAATCGTTAAGGCCCTGGCGCAGTAACTCGTGTCCGGCGGCAATGCCGGCGGGGCCCGCACCGATAATCGCTACGCGCATGCGGATTCACTCAACTTGCGCGTTGCCGTTGATACATCACGCGGACAATGCCTGCCGTTCCTCACACTCAACCCGCTTCAACCACATCAAAGCGAATGGGCATCTGCTTGATACCGTGAATGAAATTCGAACGCAGCCAGTTGATCTCGCCATTGGGTTGCGGGTTGCGCACGCGTGACAGAATCTCCTCGAAGATCACTTTCAGCTCCAGCCGGGCGAGGTGTGAGCCGAGGCAGAAGTGCTCACCCACACCGAATGCGCGATGCAGGTTGCGCACGTCTTCACCGCGCTGCTGACGGGTGATATCGAATACATCGGGTTCGCTGAACACGTTCTCGTCGGCATTCGCCGCGGGGTAGAACATGATGACCTTGTCGCCCGCCCTGATTGTCTTGCCGCCCAGCTCGACGTCTTCGGTCGCTGTGCGGCGAAAGGCGATCACCGCAGGATCGAAACGCAGGAATTCTTCAATGGCGCCCTCCAGCAGGCCCGGATCGTCCACCAGCATCTGGTACTGTTCGGGGTGTTGCATCAACAGGCGCATGCCCTGGGAAGTGACCGTTCGCGTGGTTTCGTTGCCGGCGACAATCAGCAGCAGAAAGAAGTGGCAGAACTCTTCGTCGGTGAGCGGCTCGTCTTCCACCGTACCGGTGAGCAGAACATGCACGATATCGTCCTGCGGATTCGAGCGGTGCAGTTCCGCCAGTTCATGCGCGAGAAAGAACACTTCCGCCATGGCCGTCTCGCCATCTTCTTCCGTGGTTGTCAGTTCCGGGTCCGACATCCCCAGCATGATGTTGGTGAGCTCGAACAGGCGTCGGCGTTTGTCCAGCGGCACACCCATGAGTTCACAGATTGCAATCAGTGGCAGTTCTGCCGCGATGTCTTCGACAAATTCGCACTCACCGCCCACTACCGCCTTGTCCAGTATCTGTCGCGCGACTTCGCGAAAACGCGGTTCGTAGCTGTCGACCTTTTTCGGCGTGAAGGCGTTGCGCACCAGACGCCTGAATTTCAAATGCTGCGGCGGATCCATATTGATCATCTGCTGGCGCATGATCTCGAGTCGGTCTTCCGGCGCCTCCCAGAGAAAGCAGGTTTTTTCGGCGGAGGAAAAGAGCAGCGGGTTCTTGGACACATAATCCAGGTCCGCATGCCGCGTGATCGCCCAGAAACCGACCCCCTGTTCGGGATCTTCATGCCAGTACACCGGTTCTTCGTTACGCAGATAGCGAAAGGTCTCGCGCGGAACGCCTCCACGATAGGTTTCGGGGGCCATGAGATCAAAGTGCGGACAACCTGCCATGGAAATCACCTGTGCCAACAGTTAACAAGGCGCTAAGACTACACCCTATTAGTCGCTAGCTTCAAGCACTGCCTGCACACGCCGGCAGTTGGCCGGGCGAGCGGCCCGGCTCAGCCAAGTCGCAGGTGCAGCCGCGCCAGGCGCCGCACGAAAATGCTCGCAACATGTTCCGGCTGCTCCTGCGCCGCAAGTGATACCTCCCGCGTACTGGCCAGCAGTTCCTCGAGGATCACACGCGCCTCCAGCCGCGCCAGCCGGGCGCCGATGCAGAAGTGAATGCCGTGCCCGAAGCCGAGATGCTCGCCCGCCTCACTGCGTTCGAGATCGAGCGCGTCCGGAGCGGCGAATACGGCGGGGTCGCGGTTGGCCGCGGCCCATAGCAGCAACAGCCTGGCGCCCCGCGGAATGTCCGTGTCGCCCAACCGTGTGTCGCGCACCACTGCGCGGTAATGTCCCTTGAAGGGTGATTCCAGACGCACCACTTCCTCCACGAAGCGTTCTATAAGGTCCGGCGCTGCGCGCAACCTCGCCTGCAGTGCCGGCTGCTCTGCCAGCAGGCGCAGCGCGCTGCCCACGAGACTGGAAGTGGATTCCCCCGCCGCGCCCACCAGCACAATCATTATTGCTACCGCCTCCTGTTCGCTAATCGCGCCCTCCGCCTCACCCCGGACGAGGGCTTCGAGCACGCTCTGCGCCGCACCGCTGCTCTCGAGCCGGGCCTTCGCGTAGTGTGTTCGCAGATAGGCGGCGAGCGCGGCGGTGGATTCACTCAGGCGCGCCATCTCGGCGAGCCCGGCGGTGCCGGCAAGAATTTCGCCGCCGGCAAAAGCCCACTGCAGCAGACGCTCTGCATCGTCTACCGGCAAACCTGTAAGCCGGGCCATGGCCATCACCGGAATGGGATTGGCCAGGGCCGCCACACAATCGCCGCCGCCAGCCGCTACCAGCGCCGCCACACGCGGGCGCACCCAGCTTCGCAGTTCGGGCTCCATCGCGGCCACCTGGCGCGCCGTGAGATGTGGCAGCACCAGCTTGCGATGTACCGCGTGAAAGGGCTCGTCGGCGTTCGCCAGTGCGTCCACCGAACCGCCAAAGTCACCCAGATCAAACAGCTCCGGTTCACCGTTCTCGCCGCTGATCAGAATGCCGGTGAGATTGGCGGAAAAATCCGCCGTGTTTTTCAGTGCCGCGTGAATCAGCGCGTGCGAAGCAACCAGGTACACCGGCGTGTCCGGCACGCGATACACCGGCGAATGCGCCAGCAGCGCACGGTAGAACGGATAGGGATCCTCTATCACTGTCGGGTCCAACAGGCGAAAGTGTTCGGGGGTCAGCTCACTCGGCGCATCGCGCATATCAGTCTCCACTGTGGTCCATCTCTGTCGCTGTTGCGTAACTCCAGCATAATTGGAAAGCAGCCAGTGCGCATCACCCAGACAGATCTCAAATCCATGCCGCGCCTGCAGCGGGCGGCTTTCGTCAATTCGCTGTCAGGCTTCAAACCGGCGAATCTTGTGGGCAGTGTCGATGCCGACGGCCGCACCAACCTCGCGCTGATGAGTTCCGTGGTGCATCTCGGCTCAGACCCCGCCCTGCTGGCGCTCATCATCCGGCCCGGCGGCGAAGAGCGTCATACCCTGCACAACATAATGCGCACAGGTGTTTTCAGCATCAACCACGTGACCGCCGACATCATCAACGCGGCGCACCAGACGGCAGCACGCTATCCACAACACGTGTGCGAATTCGCCGCCACCGGACTGACGCCGCGCTGGGCACAGGGCTTCGCGGCGCCGCTGGTGGCTGAGGCGGGCGTTAAACTCGGCCTCACGCTACGCGAGCACCAACGGCTCGCAATCAACGACACGCACCTGGTAATCGGTGAGATCGTAGTGGCGGAACTCGACGGGGAATGGCTCAACACCGAGGGCGGCGTGGACCTGCACCGCGCAGGCAGCGTGGCGCTCAGCGGGCTGGATACCTACCACGCCGCGCGTCCCCTGAAACGCATGGCCTACGCCAAACCGGATCTACCGCCGCGGGAGATCGCCCTGCACGGCGCAGCCAATCTGGACGACAGCTCGACGGGCGGGGCCAATACAGCGCAACTCACCCAAACGGGTGATGCCGCCCTGCGCGACGGACGCAACAGTGCCAGTGACTCACAGCAATACACAAACCACTCGCTAGAACGGGAGACCTGACATGAACCTGCCACTGGACCCTGAAGCCCTGCGCGCCGCGCAACAGGGTGAAGAAATGCTGCAACGCATCAATGCGCTGCTGCCCTTGCTGCGCGACAACGCAGGCCGCGCCCGCGAGGAACGCCGGGTGCCCGCGGAAAACATCGAGGCGCTGCGCAATGCCGGCTTTTTTCTCGCCCTGCAGCCGGAGCGCTGGGGCGGCTATGCGCTCAACCCGCAGGACTTTTTCCGCATGCAAATGGCCGTCGCGCAGGCCTGCATGTCGACCGCATGGGCCAGCGGTATCGTCGCCGTACACGCGTTTCAGATCGCTCTCATGGACCCGCGCGCGCAGCAGGATGTCTGGGGCGATGACATACACACCCGCGTGTCTTCATCCTACGCGCCGATGGGCAAGGTCGAAGTGGTGGATGGCGGTTTTCGTTTCAGCGGCCGCTGGGGCTGGAGCAGCGGCTGCGACCACTGCACGTGGGCGCTGCTAGGCGCCATTCTGCCGGACGGCAGCTACCGCACCTTCCTCCTGCCGAAGAGCGACTACCGCATTGAAGATACCTGGTACTCCATGGGCCTGCAGGGCACCGGCTCGAATGACATAGTGGTGGAGGACGCCTTCGTCCCCGAGCACCGCACCCACCGGCAAACCGACGGTTTCAACGGCACCAACCCCGGCGTCGACAAGCACAGCGAACCGCTCTATCACCTGCCCTGGGCACAGCTCTTCATCCGGGTGGTATCCACCCCCGCCATCGGTGCCGCGCGCGACGCGCTGGCGCTGTATACCGAACTGGTACGCGGCAAGGCCAGCGGCGACATAACCAAACTGTCGCAGGACGTAAGCACGCAGGTGCGCATTGCCGAGGCGCGCAACAGCATCGAGGAGATGACCACGGTACTGCTCGCCAACTTCGACAGCATGCTGGCGCGGGTGCGCGACGGGCAGCCGGTGCCGCTTGCGGATCGTATCCTGTACCGCTATCAGGCATCGCTGGTGATCGAGAAATGCATGGCGGTAGTCGACTCGCTGTTTTCCTCCGCGGGAGGATCATCGGTATTCGCCGGGAGCGAGATTCAGCAGCGCTTCCTCGATATCCACACGGCGCGCGCACACGTGGCCAACAACCCCACCTCCTTCGCGCGCAACCTGGGCGCCGTGGCACTCGGCGCCGACAATGGAGATTTCTTCGTATGAACCTGAACGCCCTGATGCTGCTTTTTTTCATCTTCGCCATCGGCCTGCCGCTGTACGGCATGCAAAGCAATAATGTCGGCGGCGGCAACACGCATGGCTGTACCGGCGAGTGCTACCGCCAGTGGCAGGCAGAGACGGGCGGCGTGGTTGGCATTGCCGCGGCAGAAGCCGTGGCCCGCGCCGAGGCCACGCCCGCCGAGCTGGGCAAGAAAGTCTACGCGAGCTGCATCGCCTGTCATGGCGCCGGCGGTGAAGGTGGCATTGGCCCTGCGCTTGCAGGACAGGATCCCGCCGCCATCAGCAACGCGCTGATCGCCTATCGCAAGGGCGAGACCCGCGGCAACCAGAGCGCGCTGATGTGGAGCCAGTCTGCCCAGCTTTCGGACCAGGACATCGAGCATCTCGCCGCCTTCATCGACACACTGTAGTCACCGGTGTCTGACGCCCCGGGTGCGCCCGCTCTCATCCTGGTCCTCGGGGACCAGCTGACCCCGAACCGCGCCGCACTGGCCGGCGCCCGCCCGGGCGTCGACAGCGTGCTCATGGCGGAGGTGCGCGAGGAAGCGCACTACGTGCAGCACAACAAACACAAGATCGCGCTGATCTTCGCCGCCATGCGGCACTTCCGCGATGAACTGCGCGCGCAGGGCTTTGAGGTTCATTACATCGCGTACGAGCAGAACGTGGCGTCGCTTGAAGCTGCGGTGCTCGCCACGTTGTGCCACTGCGAAGGGGAGCGTCTGCGCGTGTGCGAACCCGGCGAATACCGCCTGCTCGACGCGCTGCGCGCATGGCAACTGCCAGTGCCACTGGAGATCGTGCCGGACGACCACTTCCTGTGTTCGCGCGAGGCTTTCGGCGACTGGGCGCAGGGCCGCAAACAGTTGCGTATGGAGCATTTCTACCGCCGGATGCGGGAGCAGCACGGGCTGCTGATGGAAAAGAATGGCAAGCCCGCAGGCGGGCGCTGGAACTTCGACACGGAAAACCGCCGGGGCTGGCGCGCGCAACAGCCCGTTCCCGCGCGAGCGGAAAACCCTCCAGACGCGCTCACCCGCGAGGTACTCACGCTGGTTGAGCGCGAGTTTCCGGATAATCCCGGCGACCTGCGTGAATTCCGTCTCGCTACCGATCGCGCCGGCGCAGAACGCGCCCTCGACTGGTTCCTGGAGCACGCGATGGCGCACTTCGGCAGCTACCAGGACGCGCTGGCCGAGGAATCGCCGTGGCTCTTCCACAGCCTTATCTCGATGTACATCAATGTCGGCCTGCTGGATCCGCTCGACGTGTGCCGCGAGGTGGAACGCGCGTGGCGCAACGGACACTGCGAGCTCGCAGCCGCCGAGGGTTTTATCCGCCAGATCCTGGGCTGGCGGGAATATATTCGCGGCGTGTACTGGCTGCATATGCCGCACTATGCCGAACGCAACAGTCTGCAGGCACACAAACCGTTGCCCGACTGGTTCTGGAGCGCCGACACCGATCTGCGCTGTCTCGCGCGGGCGCTCGATCAAAGCCTGCGGCTCGGCTACGCCCACCACATTCAGCGGCTCATGGTGATCGGCAATTTCTGTCTGCTCACGGGGCTGGATGTCCGCGAGGTGTGCGAGTGGTATCTCGCCGTGTACGTGGATGCCTTCGAATGGGTCGAACTGCCCAACACGCTGGGCATGGCGCTACATGCCGATGACGGCCTGATGGCGAGCAAGCCCTATGCGGCGAGCGGTAAATACATTCAGCGCCAGGGCGATCACTGCAAACAGTGCCGCTACGACGTCAGGCGCGTCACCGGCGAGGGCGCGTGTCCGTACAACAGTCTTTACTGGCGCTTCGTGGAAAAACATCGCGAGCGCTGGCAGCACAATCCGCGCATGGCACTCGCCGCGCGCAACTGGCAGCGCAAACCTGCCACCGAGCGCGCGGCAATTCTGCGCTGGGCCGATGTGGAGCACACGCGCCTGACCACGTCGGCACACAGCCATAACTAGCCGCCCGGGCGCAACGCACGGGCGGCTCATCAACCAGGGATGTTGTATCCGCACGGATTTCATTCTACTCTTCTTCGCGAACTCCCATGTGCCTCCCAGCATGTTGCTATTAAAAGCCACCACAAAATCGCCGTTTCGCGCATTCGCACTGTTCGCGCTTCTCGCGGTTTTTGGCACGCAGCTGCTCGAAGCATCCCACACCCACGGCATACAGGACTCTCCCGCCCACTGCCTGCTGTGCAAGAGTTCCGCAGACACCGCGCTGCCGGCCTCCGCGCCAGTGGTTACCGCCTTCAGCGCGGCGGATACTGCCGTCAGCGCCCGTACCAGCGCCACGCGCGCCGTTCCCACCTACCGTCACCCGCCCCGGGGGCCACCGCTCCACACCTGAATCGTTTTTCCACAGCCATTTTCTTGATTCAGGAGTTCCCATGAAGCGTTCAAGCGTTGTTATACCCGCTATGGCGGGCGTTCTATTTGTCGGTAGTACCGTCGCTGCAGAGCGGCCCATGGAGCACGTGCTGGTGTCCGTGCCCATCCATAAAAAGCAGGCGGAAACCGCACTGCCCGTCACCGTTTTCACTGCCGAGGAATTGTTGCGCCGCGGCGCGACTACACTGGGCGAAACCCTGGGCGACAAACCCGGCATCGCCAATGCCTCCTTCGGCCCCGGCGTGGGCCGCCCGGTCATTCGCGGGCAGCAGGGTGCGCGCGCGATCACCCTGCAGAACGGTACTGCCAGCGCCGATGTCTCAAGCCTCAGCCCGGATCACAGCATTACCGTGGAGGCATTGCTCGCAGACAGCATCGAAGTCCTGCGCGGCCCCGCCACACTCCTCTACGGCGGCGGCGCTATCGGCGGCGTGGTCAACGTCATCGACAATCGCATCCCGCGATCAGCCATTGATGGCGTTCAGGGGGCCGTTGAGTATCGCTACGACGATGCGCCCGGAATGGACAGCGGCGTCTTCAAGCTCGAGGGAGGCAACGGTAGCGCGGCTTTCCACCTGAGCGGCACCACCCGCGAAACCGGTGACCTGGACATTCCCGGGCTCGCCATCGATGAGGCGGCGCTGGAAAGGCAGGAAGAACTGCTCGGTGGTCACGCTGAAGAGCATGACGAAGAGCACGGGGACGAAGAGAGCGAAAACACCGATGGCTTTATCGCCAACACCGACAGCGACACCGATGTCATCACCGCAGGCGTCAGCTATCACCTCGGCGACGAGGGCTTTGCCGGCTTTTCGGTCAGCCACCTGGAATCGAATTACGGCATTCCGCCCGGTGCGCACGGGCATCACCATGAGGAAGAAGAGCACGCAGACGAGGAGCACGAGGAAGAGCACGAACAGGAAGCTCACGAGGAGGAGGAAGAAGAGCTCATTCGCCTCGACGTCGAGCAGACGCGCTACGACGCCATGCTGCATCTGCACGAGCCGATGCCGGGCATTGAGGTAATGCGCGGCTTCCTCACCTACACCGACTACACCCACACCGAGCTGGAAGGCGCCGAGACGGGCACGGTGTTCGAGCGCGAGACCTGGGAGAGCCGGCTCGAGCTGGTGCACAAGCCGCTGCTGGGGGGTGCACACGGCGTGGTCGGCATGCAGTGGCGCGGCGACGACTTTGTCGCCGAGGGCGAGGAAGCCTACATCCCCGAAACCAACAGCAACGAGCTGGGCCTGTTCCTGATTGAGGACTTTCACTACGAGGATGTCACCTTCGAGGTGGGCCTGCGCGGCGACTGGGTGGAACGCGACCCGACAACCGCTAGCGCCGGCAGCGAAGACTTTCTCAGCCTGAGCGGCTCAGCCGCCGCCCTGTGGCAGATAGCCGGCGGCTGGAGCGCGGGCGTCTCGTTCTCGCGAGCGGCGCGCGCACCCGCCACGGAAGAACTCTTTTCCAATGTTGAAGCGCTCGACCCAGAGTCGCTGGTGACACATGCCGCCACCGGGCTCATCGAAGTGGGCGATGCCGATCTCGACGAAGAGGTGTCGCTCAACGGCGATGTCACGCTCAACTGGACGGGCGCCCGCTCCTGGGCGGAACTGGCGGTGTTCTATAACCAGTTCGAGGATTACATCTTCCTGCTGAACAGCGGCGACGAGGTCGACGAAACACCGGTGTATTCCTATACGCAGGAAGACGCAACGTTCTATGGGGTCGAGTTCGACAGTGAATTGCACCTGTTCGATGTTGCCGGCAGCGCCATCTCGCTGGAGTTGAGCGCCGACCTGGTGCGCGGGGAATTGGACGACGCCGGCGACGTGCCGCGTCTGCCACCGGCTCGCGTGGGTGCAGAACTCAACTGGCGCGCCGACAGCTTCGGCGCCTGGGTGAGCGTGCTGCATGCCACCGACCAGGACGATCCGGGCGCCTTTGAAACCGCAACCGACGGCTACACCCGCTGGGACCTCGGCGCCGACTACCGCTGGCAACTGGGTGCACAGCGTGAGCTGTTGGCTTTTGTGAAATGGAAGAACATTTCCGACGAGGAGATCCGCCTCAGCACCTCCTTCCTGCGCAACGTCGCGCCCGAAGCGGGTAGCTCGCTCGAAGCGGGCCTGCGTTTCAGCTTCTAGAAAGACACGCGGTGTGCAGCGCTCGGCTATACTGGGTGCTGCACACCCGTTCAACCGATAACATGGCGCCCCCGACGGCGCCTGCCAAAAGGGGACTAGCATGCACGACCTGATTATCCGCGGCGGACTCGTCTACGACGGCACCGGCGCAGAGCCCGTGGCAACAGACATCGCCATCGACGCTGACCGCATCACGGCAGTGGGACGGATCACCGACAGCGCGCACGAGGAAATCGATGCCAGCGGCAAGATCGTCACCCCCGGCTTCGTGGATATTCACACACACTTCGACGGCCAGGTCACCTGGGATCCCTACCTGGCGCCCTCCTCCTGCCACGGCGTTACCACCATTGTAATGGGCAACTGCGGCGTGGGCTTCGCGCCCTGCAAACCGGAGCAGCGAGACTGGCTCATCGGGTTGATGGAAGGCGTTGAGGATATTCCGGGTACGGCGCTGCACGAGGGTATTCAGTGGGACTGGGAAACCTTTCCCGAGTACCTCGACGCGCTGGACCGGCGCAAACTGGCGCTGGATGTCGCGGCTCAGGTGCCGCACGGCGCGGTGCGCGCCTATGTGATGGGCCAGCGCGGCGCGGATCATGAGCCCGCCTCCGGCGATGAGATTGCAGCCATGGCAGACATTGTGGTGGAAGGTGTCCGCGCCGGCGCACTGGGCTTCAGCACCTCGCGCACGGAGAAGCACAAGGATGTTTCAGGAAGTTTTACCCCGTCTATCACCGCGCATGAAGATGAGCTGGTGGGCATTGCCCGCGCCATGGGCAGCACCGGTTGCGGCGTATTGCAGGGCATTTCCGACTTCTACGATTTTGCCGCGGAGTTCGCGCTGTTCAGAAAAATGGCGCAGGAATCCGGCCGTCCGATTTCACTCACCGTGGAACAACAGGAAGCGCGGCCCGAGTGGTGGCTGCAACTGCTCGACGGCATCAGCGCGGCGCAGGCCGAGGGCATTCCCATGTACGGGCAGGTGCCGCCGCGCGCCACCGGCATCCTCATGGGCCTCACGGCCAGCGCCAACCCCTTCACCATGAACCCGGTGTGGGCGGAGATAGCCGGCAAGCGCCTCGAGGAACAGGTAGCGAGCATGCGCGATCCGGCCTTTCGCGAGCGGCTGCTGTCCACCCCCAACCCGCTGTCGGGCATCGCGCTGGTTGACGAGGTACTCTATAGCTACGACAAGATGTTCAGCCTGGGAGAGCCCGCCAACTACGAGCCGGACCCGGCCGATTCCATCGGCGCCACCGCACGCCGTCTCGGCGTCTCGCCCGAAGAGGTGGCTTACGACAGCATGCTGGAGAACAACGGGCGGGCGCTCATCTACCAGCCGCTGTTCAATTACGGGCCGGGCAATCTCGAGCACGTCAAAAGCATGCTGGAGCACCCCTACACCATCATGGGTCTGGCGGATGCCGGCGCCCACTGCGGCATGCTCTGCGATGCCAGCTTTCCCACCACACTGATACAGCACTGGGGCCGCGACCGCTCGCGCGGCGAGCGCCTGCCGTTGGCGCAACTGATCGCCATGCAAACCAGCGCAACGGCCCGACAGGTCGGCCTTGAGGACCGCGGTATTCTGCGCCCGGGCTACAAGGCGGATCTCAACGTAATCGATTTTGACAATCTCACGCTGCACGCGCCGCAGGTGGTGAATGATCTGCCCGCCGGCGGACGGCGGCTGGTGCAGACGGCCAGCGGCTATGTGGCCACGGTCATTTCAGGCAAGGTGGCTTTTCGCGAGGGCGTGCCCACCGGGGAACTGAACGGCAGGCTGATTCGCGGGCCGCAGGCGGCACCGGGCGAAGCGGCTCCCCCCGCAACGGCAGCGCTCGGGCAGTAGCGCCTAAAGCGCCCCCCGCCACCAGGGCCCGCGAATGGCGAAGCTGACGCCCGGCGTCTGGATGTTCACATACAGCGTACGCCCGAAGCGATCGAAACAGGCGCCGGCAAATTCGCTGCTACGATAGTCCTGAAGCGGGATGGCCGGACGGTCCGGCAGGCTCGCCTCAAGCAGTATATTGTTTTCGGCGAACTCAAAGGCCACGCCGCGCTGATCCACTCCGATCAGCCGCGTGCCGCGAAAGGCGGCGCCGGCGGGTGTGTGGCCGCCGCCATCCTCACACAACAGCAAACCCCCGCGTGGACTGACCGTCACATTGTCAACGTTGTCTGCCTCGGTATCCGCGGGGGAAACATAAATCGCCGTCAACAGGGACTTCGCCGGTTGGTAGGCCCACACGGCGCCTTTCCCGGCGGGGCCGCCGCTGGTATCGACAAAATACACCACGCCGTGCGCATACCAACAACCTTCACCGCGATTGAAGCGCGCACCGCCGAGTGCCTCGCCCTGGCGATACGGGCCGGAGCGTCCCGCGCCATTGGTGGGCGGGAAACCCGGCGCCACCGCCACCAGCGAATCCGGGGGGGCATTGGGATCATCAATCGGCACCCAGGCCACATTGTACTGATCGCCCGCGGCTACCTCCGCGAGATTGGCATTGTCCACGCCGACAACCCGCAGCATTTGCAGATAGCCACCCGCTTCCAGCGCACCCACGCGGGGACTGGGATCATGCGGTAAAAAGCGATAGAAGCCCGAGGTATTGCCGTTGTCCTCGGTGAGATACACGGCTCCATCGTCCGGGTCTACCGCTACCGCCTCATGTGCCATCAGGCCCATATCGACGATGGGTACGGCGGACGCGCGCGCCAGTGCCGGCACCTCGAAAACATAGCCGTGATCCCGGGCGCCGATCACATTGCCCATCACGATGGCCTCTTCGCAGCTCAGCCAGGAACCCCAGGGGGTGGGGCCGCCGGCACAGTTGGCCACGGTACCGGCCAGCGAGCCGTAATCACCGAGGCGTCTGCCGTTGCGCAGCCAGGTGGTGGTAGTGCCTCCCGCCAGGCCGGGCAACAGGCCGGGCAGGGAAAAATCGTCATACACCGGCGTGTGCTCATTGCCCAGCAGCGCATCGATGCTCAACTCGTGGTTGCGCACCAGCACGGCAAAACCCCGGTTGTCCTCTGCCACAATCGCCATGCCGTCGTGGCGCGCCGGCGTGGGCGCACCGTCTGACATCCCATCGCCCGTCCAGCCGAAGGAGCTGTAGCGAAAACCCTCCGGCAGGCGCAACAGGGGCAGGCCGGTGGTCCGATCGACAGCGGGCTGCAGCGGCCCGTAGGCGCTGTTGCCGAGGCGACCCGGCGCGAAGCCCTGTTGCGCCATCAGGCGCGACAGCGGCGCGGCCAGCGCAATGCCAGCGAGAGCGGAATGGCCGAGCAAGCGGCGTCTGGAAATGGGTGAAGACATGGCGCACCTCGCGGTTCGATTAGCAGTGCCCCGGAGTATAGTTCAGGCCGTGTGACAAACCGGTGTCAGTGCGGCCGGCCACGCAAGCAGCGACAACTGCGCTACAATCACGGCGCATCGACTCACCGAGCGTCACATTTTTTTGTTCAAGCGTCCCGACAATCCTGCCCGCCTGATCCGCCTGTCTCTCGCCGTGCTGCTACTTCTGTCCGGGCCAGCGGTCGCACAGACGCTGACCTATTCCGTTTCCGGCATCGAGGGGGAACTGGCGCGCAATGTGCGCGCCTGGCTCGGACAGGAGCCGCAAACCCGGCCGGAACGGCACAACTTCGTCGCCTCCGCGCGCGAGCGCACCCGCAAGGCTCTCCAGGCACTCGGCTATTACAGCCCCGATCTCACCCTCAGCCTTGATCGCAAGGAACCCGTGTGGAGCCTGGCGCTGGAGGTGTCTGCTGGCGAGCCCGTACGTTTGCGGGAGATTGACCTGGAGCTCAGCGGCGACGCGGTGGACGACGAGGCGTTCGCGCGCCTGCTTGCCAACCCCGGTTTTGCCAGCGGCGACATCCTGCATCACGGCCGCTTCGAAAAATTCCGCAGTGAACTACTGGCGCTGGCGCAAAAGCGCGGATACTTCAACGCGCGCATCACCGCCAGCAGGGTAACGGTGCAGGCGGACATCTATACAGCCGATGTACAACTGCATCTGGACTCGGGCCAGCGTTTCAGCTTTGGCGAAATCACCTTCGACCAGACACTGATCAGCAACGAACTGCTGGACCCGTTGCGCGCCTTCGAGCCGGGTGATCCGTATCTGCAATCGAAGCTGCAGCGCTTTCAGGCGCGCCTACAGGCCACCGGTTTCTTCGCGGCCGTTCTGGTAGAGCCGCAAACCCAGGCAGCCAGCGAGGGCCGGGTACCCATTGCCGTGAGCCTGCATCCCGCCAAACGCCACAGCTTCGACGCGGGCATCGGCTATAGCACGGATACCGAGGGGCGCCTGACGCTGGCCTGGCGCACGCCGCGTATCAACCGCTTCGGCCACAGCCAGGTGTCGCGGGTGGTGCTGTCGGCGGTGAATCCCAGCGGCCGCGTGAGCTACAACATACCACTGAGCCATCCGCTGGACGACATGCTGCAACTCTGGGCAAGAGCAGAAGAGAACGAGTTCGGCGACATCAACTCCAGGCAGTTTGAATTCGGCGGCAGACGCGAGATTCGCAGCAGCCAGTGGGTATGGGGTTACTCTGTTCGCGACCTGAGCGAATCCTGGACACTGCTGGGCGCGGACAACGAGAATGACTATCTGCTGCTGGGCGGCTCCCTCTCGCGGCGCGATCAGCGCGGCCCGCTACTGGATCCCGAGGCCGGGCTGAGCCAGTACTACTCCGTGGAAGTCGCCAGCGAGTCCGTGGCATCGGATATAGACCTGGCGCGATTCACCAGCCTGCTGCGCTATGTCGCCAGCCCCCTGCCCCGCCAGCGGCTGGTGGCACGCGCCGAACTGGGCATCGCGGAGACCGCCGGTGACGGCAGCCGAGGGGAGCTGGCGCCCTCGCTGAACTTCTTTGCCGGGGGCAACCAGAGCATCCGCGGCTTTGGTTACCAGAGCATCGGCAACGAGACAGCGGTTCGACGCGACGATGGTTCATCGCGTACGCTGATCACGGGTGGCGACCGGCTTGCCGTTTTCAGCCTTGAATACCAGTACTATCTGAGCGATGCGTGGCGCGGCGCCGTGTTCATAGACGGCGGTGACGCCTTTGATGCGGGCGAATTCGACTGGAACTACGGCAGCGGTTTCGGCATTCACTATCTCTCTCCGGTGGGCGCCGTGCGGGTGGAATTCGCGCGCGACATCAGCGCAGACCAGCCGGAGTGGCGCCTGCACCTGAATATTGGAGCGGAGTTCTGATGGCCGCGCGACGCTGGTCCGGCGCAGTAGTGGCCTGCCTGCTACTGCTGCTTGCGCTGCCGCTGTGGTGTGTCTACAGCGAAACGGGCACGCGGGTCGCGCTGCAGGTGCTGCAGCGCTTCAGCCCGGTCGCGCTTGAGTACGGGGCCGGCACACTGGGCGGCAGCCTGACATTGCGCACGCTGGAAGTGGATGCCGGGGCGACCCGCATCAATCTGCGCAACCTGCAGTTCAGTCTCGACCCGCGTTGCCTGTGGCGCAGTATTGTATGTCTCGACGCACTGCGTGTCGGCGCGCTGGATGTGACCGCGGTGGCGGCCGGGGAAGGCGCGCAGTCCAAAGGCGAGCCAGCACCCGACGACGCCTCCCCGGAGCCGCTGCAGTTCCCTGTTGCCATCAACGCGCCAGGCGCATTGATCGGGCGAACGACTGTCAACTGGCCGGGTGGGCAGTGGACGCAGGATGCTGCGCGCTTCAATCTAAGACTCAGGGATTCCTCGCTGCGCATTGCAGCGGCAACCATCAGCAACGCCCGGCTGGCATTCGCGACAGACGCCGCGCCAGCACCACGCGCCGATGCCCTCTCGCTGCCCGAGCTGGCGCTGCCCTTTAAATTGGAATTAGTTGGGCTGGAACTCGCAAACCCGGTGGTTTCCCTGCCTGAGCGCGACTACGCGCTGGAGCGGCTATTCCTTAGCGGACGCTGGTCCGGTCACCAATTACAGCTCTCGCGCGTGGAATTGAGCGCCCCGGACACAGGCACCGCGCGGCTTCGCGAGGGCCGCCTGCGCTTCAGCGACCAGTGGCCACTGAGCCTGGAGATCACGCTGCAGGCCGCTACGGCCCTGGATTCGCCGCTGTTGCAGGGCCGCAGCGCCACACTGGGAGTAGCGGGTGATTTGCGCGATCTGGCACTGGAACTGGTCTCTCCCGGGGCGCAGCAGCTCAGCTTCACAGGCCGGTTGAACGCGCTTGACCCGCTCCTGCCTTTTTCCGCGGAGCTGCTCATCGAGGGGGATGCGCCATTGGCGCTCGGCGATATTCCCCAACTGCCAGCGGCGCTGGCCGACAGCGCCATACATTTCCCGCTGCAACTCTCGGCGGGCGGCACTGTCGACAGCCAATCGCTGAAGCTGCAGATGCAGGCTGCAACGCCCGTCTACGGCCTGATCGACATCGATGGCGCGGCACAGCTTGACGGCGACACGCTGAGCGTTGAGTCGCTCTCGGTACACGACGGCGAAACGGACAGCGCACTTCAGGCCAGTGGCGAAATCGCCTGGGACGAAGGCCTCAACTGGAATATGCAACTGCGGAGCGACGGCGTCGACCTGCCGCCGGCAACACCACGGCTCACTGGCAGGTTGCACGGCAGCCTGCGCAGCAGCGGGGATTTCCGCGATGAAAAACTGCACCTGAGTCTGTCGGAGGTTGCTCTCAGCGGCCAGGTAAACGGCCTTCCGGCGCGGCTCAGCGGAGAGGTTGCCCTGGCCGATGGCACGCTGCTGCCCCACAGCGAGCTGCGTGCGCAGCTCAACGAAGCCAGCCTGAAGCTCACGCCCCTCGACGGCGGCAACCTGATCGAGCTGAATATCGAAGATCTCGGCAACTGGTTGCCCGACACCGGTGGCTCGCTCAGCGCACAAGCCACGTTGCGCGATGATTCCGCGCATATTGCACTGCGGGGCGAGGCGTCGGCACTGCGCTGGCAGGAGTTGCACGCAGCCGGTGGCACATTCGAAGGCGAACTCGCGCGCAACGCCAACCACGCGTTCAGCGGCCTGATCCGCTTGACGCAAGTGCGCCGGGGAGAACACACGCTGGACTCACTGACACTGACGGCGCAGGGAGACGCCGCCCGCCAGAGCCTGCTACTGGAGAGTCGCGGTTTCGTGCGCGGCGAACTCAGCGTGCGCGGCACAGCGCAGGGTTCCACGTGGCAAGGCAGGCTGGCGCCGACGGCTCTCTCTATAGGCGCACAGCACTGGACGCTCGAACGCCCCGTTGAGCTGCGCTGGTCCGATGAGCGCCTGCAGGTGGGCGGGCACTGCTGGCGCCACGACGCGGCGCAACTGTGCCCGGGAGACTGGACCCTGGGGCGCTCGGGGGGCGGCGAGCTGGCATTCGAAGGCGAGCTCGGCCTTTTTTCCGCGCTGCTTCCTGGCGAGGCCAGTCTTGCGGGCGACCTCGCCGGCAGCGGCGACATTGCATGGACCGAGGGCGCCGGGATACAGGCAGGGGCCGAACTGCGCTCCGGACCGCTGGGCATCACCCGCAACCTGGCCGAGGGCGAAATAATGCAACTGCGTGCGCGCAGTCTGCATGCCGAAGCGCGCTTCACAGACGGCGCGATTACGCTCGCCGGCGCACTGCTGCCGGAATCGGGCGGAGAGGTCTCCCTCGATTTGCAAATGCCGCCGGCGCGCGATGCGCCACTCGCCGGTGAACTGCGCATCGACAGTATTCGACTGCAGGGCTTTGCTACCCTGTTGCCGCAGCTTGCGCAACTCGCGGGCAGACTCGACGGCACACTGCGCCTGTCCGGCACGGCGGACAAACCCCTGACCCACGGACGACTGCAACTGAGTGACGGGATAGTCGCGCTGCCCGCTACCCCCACGCGCCTGGAAAATCTCGACATGCAGATCGACGCCAGCGGCAACGCACTGACATTGAGTGCCACGGGCCGCCTCGGCGACGGCCCGGTTTCGCTGCGCGGCACGCTGTCGACGGCGGAGCAATTAACGCTCAGCCTACAACTAAAAGGCGACAACAATACGCTGCTGTATCCGCCCGCGACCACCCTGCGGCTCTCGCCCGACCTGGACATTCGCGCAACCACCGAACGGGTGGGCATCAGCGGCAACATCACCGTTCACGGCGGCAAGATCCGCCTGCAGGAACTGCCCGAGGGCGGCGTGGAACTGTCGGCGGATGTCGTGCAGGTAGACAGTGAGGGCCAGGCCATCAGCGAACAGATACCCCTGACGATCGATACCAATGTGCGCGTGCGGGTTGAGGAGGGTTTGAGGGTTACCGGTAGCATGCTCGAAACCGCCCTCTCGGGCGACCTGCAACTGCGCCAGCGTTCGCGCGAACCGCTACAGGTGTTCGGCAGCCTGGAGACGCTGGGCGGACAGGTTACTGCCTATGAACGGGTGTTGCAGATACAGCGCGGCGTGATCAGCTTCAGCGGAGCGCCGGACAACCCGCTGCTGGATGTGCGCGCGGAGCGGCGCATCGCCGGCGAAAATATCTCCGCCGGCATTCATGTGCACGGCGAACTGGCGCGCGACCTGCAACTCGACGTGTATTCCGAGCCGCCGATGTCGCAGGGCGACGCGATGTCCTATCTGATCTGGGGGCGCAGCCTGGACAGCGGCACCAACACCGATGGCGCAGTGCTGGCGCTGTCACTGGCCAGCACCGTGGTCAACAGTTCCGGCCTGGTGCAAACGATCAACCGCGTACCCGGAATCAGCCGGGTATCCTTTGGCGCGGAAGGCTCCGAGAGCGACGCCGCCGCTACCGTCAGTGGCTATGTCGGCGAACGTCTGTATCTCTCCTACGGGTTTGGACTCTACGAGCCGGTCAACGTGCTCACTGCCAGGCTCTTCCTGCAAACTCGCCTTTGGCTCGAGGTGGTCAGCCGCCTGGAAAACTCGCTGGACCTTTACTACTCCTTCGATATTGACTGAGCGCTGCCGCGACGCGGGCCGGGCGTCAACGCACGGGTAGCACCCGGGCGCGCCGGACTGTCCTCAGAAATTGTAGCCCAGGGTGACACCCCAGGTGCGCGGCTCGAGCAGAAACTGGTTGGTCGCGAGCCCGACGTTCTGGTCGCCGAGGTACTGCCCGGTGACCGAATCGTCATCGCCAAGGTTGCGGCCCCACAGCTCCGCGTACCAGTTGCGGTTCGCGCTGGTGACACTCAGTGTGGCGTTCCACACATCCCAGCTTTCAACCTGGTCATTGGTCTCGTTGAAGACGCGCGTGTAGAACTCGTCCTGCCAGTAGTAGTTCACCGCCGCGGTGAATTGCAGGCTGTTTTCGAGGAACCAGGAATAGGCCGCCCCGAGGTTGGCGGAAAACTGCGGCGCGTTGGGCAGCTCGTTGCCGTCGAGGGATTTCGGCAGTCCGTCGCAGGAGGCGGTGCCCTGCGGGCAGCCGGGGCCAACGTACTGGTTGCCGAATGGTCCGCTGACAATGTTCTCCGTGGTGCCGAGCCGGTTGATGTCCGCCGGGTCGACGCTTTGGCCGCCATCGAGCCCGGAATCGAGCCAGGCGAGGTTGGCGCTGAGGCGCCAGTGATCGTCCGGCAGCCAGATGAACTCGCCCTCGAAGCCCTGGATGGTGGCATCGAAGTTCTCGTTGATGGCGGTCTGGTTGGTGATCTTGGCGATCTGCAGGCCTTCGTAATCGTAATAGAAGTAGGTCACATTGGCCTGCAGGCGGTTGTCGAACAGGCGACTCTTGAGGCCAACCTCAAAGGCGTTGATGTATTCGGGATCGAAGTTTGCGAGGTCGGGATCGCCGCCCTGCTCCGGGTCAAGCAGCGGCGATTCCGAGGAGATCGGGTTGAAGCCGCCGCTCTTGTAGCTGCGCGAAAGCGTGAGGTAGGTCATCACGTCGTCGTTGATGTCCCAGCTCACGTTGAACTTGCCGGTGGGCTCGTCCCAGTCTGCCTGATAGTCGGTGTAGCCGCCGTCCGGCGCGCCGCCATCGTCTAAAAATGCCAGGTAGATGGTGCGCTGGCTGGACTTCTTCTCCTCCTCGGTATAGCGGAAGCCGAAGGTCAGTTTGACGTCTTCCAGGGCCTGCCAGTACAGCTCGCCGAAGCCCGCCCAGGTTTCCAGCTCGAATTTACGGTCGTGGTTGTCGTACAGGCGGAACGCCGGGTCCACGCCCAGCGCCGCGCCGGCAGCCTCCGCCGCGGCGGAATAGATGTAGTAGTGGGTGTCGCCCTCGTAGGTCAGGTAGAAGGCGCCGAGCAGAAAATTCCACGGCCCCTGGTGGTTCGAGGCCAGGCGAAACTCCTGGCTCCACTGTTCCGGCTCGGTGGTGGAGCGATCCACGTTGTACAGCCGGTCGGTGGTGATGGAACCCGCCGGGCCGGCCTGGGTGGTGACGGTGATTGGCCAGGGCTCGGAGGCGACGGTGAAATCGTAGTCGTTCATGGCGTCGAGATCCGATTGGTGGTAACCGGAGAGCGAGGTCAGCGTATAGTCACCGAGTGTCCAGTCCACCTCGAAGGACGCCATCACGTCCTCCACCTCGTAATTCGGCTCGAAATCCAGCCACTGCTCCCGGGGGTCGGAATTATTCGGCGAGTTGATGAAATCGTCTTCTGGGAAGGTGACGCCCAGCGCGGGGGCCACGAAAGTATTGACCAGGAAGGCCGAGGCAGTGGCGCCGCTGTGCGCGGTGTCATCACCCAGGCTCGTGGGCAGGCAACCGAGAATCCCCTCGGGATCGCGGGTACACCGCTGGTTACTGCCGCGCATGCGGTTGGAGTCTTCCTTGAAATAGTTGACCGTGAGCGTGGCGTCCACGTTGTCCCCCGCCCAGCGCGTGCCGGAACGCAGCGAATACATGTCGCGGCCGTCGATGTCGTCACCGCTGAACTTATTCTCCACATAACCGTCGCGCTCGGTGTAGAACACGGAAAAGCGCTGCGCCAGCCGGTCGGTGACAGGCAGGTTGATCGCCCCTTTCAGCTTGCGATGCTGGTAGTCGCCCAACTCCACGGTGATATCGCCGCCGAAAGTGTCCTGGGGTTTGCGCGTGATGAAGTTGACCACGCCGGCGGTGGTGTTGCGCCCGTACAGGGTCCCCTGCGGGCCGCGCAGTACCTCCACTCGTTCCGCGTCGTAATATTCGGTTTCGAAAATCCGGCCGTTGTTCAGGTACACGCCGTTGAAGTGCGAGCCGGTACCGCTGTCCGTGGCCGAACCCACCCCGAGATTGCCGATACCGCGGATGGTGATCTGGGCGGTGGTGAAATTGCCCTTGCTCATCAGCATGTTCGGCACGTGCAGTTGCAGGTCCAGCGATTTATTGATCAGCGCGCGGTCCAGCTCCAGGCCGCTGAAGGCGGACACCGCCAGTGCGGTATCCTGCAGTGAGGTGGCGCGCTTCTCGGCGGTGACGATCACCTCTTCCAGCGCCACGCCCGAGGGAGCTTTGGTCTGGGCGATAGCGGCCACGCTCAGCGTGCTGCAAAGCAGGGCGGCGATGACGAAACGGGGTTTTGCAACCGGAACAGTTGTTATCATAGTGGCGTACTCTTATCGTTTTAATGACCTGACGTCGCTTAGAATTATTTTGCACGTCCCGCTCACTGTACTACCTGATGTGCCGAAAATGAATGCCCCCCCGGAGCTTGTGCGAGCGACAGTCGCGCACCGGCCGATGCCGGACTGACGCCAACGACAGGTAAAATCACACTTTGCGCCTGAACAGACTCCCGCGGGGCCAGCCCGGCCCGGGCGGGAGCGCCTGTGCCCGGCCGCCCTTGCGGCGGCCGGCTGATGCTGTTGCGGCTAGGCTCCGCGGTAGGGCTTGATCACGTTCTCGGCATACCAGTTGATCATGCCCACCTTCTCTTCCACCGTCTGCGTATCCGGCTCGGCGTCGTAGGGGTTGCGGAAGGCGATAATCACCTCGGTCACGCCGGCGTTCGCGAGGTCGGTGAGACCCTCGGCGGAATAGGCGGCCTCGGTCATGGCGTGATACTCGAAGGCGCCCTGGTCACGGCCGTAGTCTTTGCGGAAATCCTCGATCTGGCCGATCATGTCACGCAGTTCGTTCAGCGATGAACCGGCGGAAATCCAGCCGTCGCCCAGGCGCGCCGCGCGGCGCAGCGCGGGCTTGGCGTGCCCGCCCACCAGCAGCGGCACGTGAAAATCCGGCACCGGGCAGAGCTTGATCGGGTCCATCTGGAAAATCTCGCCGTCGTAGCCGAAGTACTCGCCGGTCATCAGGCCGTTGATGATTTCCATCATCTCGTCCATGCGCTTGCCACGCTTCTCCCAGGAAATCTGGCAGGCCTCGAAATCTTCCGGCCAGGGGCTGATACCCACGCCGAAGCCGAAACGGTCGCCGATCATTACCGCCATGGACGAGAGCTGCTTGGCCACGATCGCCGGCTGGCGGATGGCCAGCTTGATCACCGAAGTGGTGAAGCGCAGTTTTTCCGTGCGCGCGGCCAGGTAGGGAATGGCAATGAAGGGTTCGAGAAATGGCACACCGTCGAGAAACTCGCGCGAGCCATCGTCGTTGTAGGGGTACACGTTCGAGCCTTCTTTCGGGTAACAGATGCTGTCGGGGAATGTGAAGGTATCGAAGCCGGCTTCTTCGGCGGCGAGCGCCAGCGGCAGGTACTGATCGGGGGGACACATGGTGGCGTGGTAGGCGAATTTCATATTGTGGAATCCTTGGGTTCAGGTTTTGTCCGTGTTGGTACGCGCTCGGTGCCAATACAGATCGCCAAAGCGGCGAAATTCCCACTGGAGCCCGCCGCCGCGTCTACTTTAGTCCCGCACAGCATGCCACAGGCGACACGCAAGCACCGCCTGCCATTTCAGCTATTTGAGGAAGCTCCGGTCGAGCATTTCCTCCACCCCGGTGCCGGCCAGCAGCGCGTCTACCCGCGCGCGCGCGCCGCTATCCAGTGCGTGATAATGCTCGTTCGTCCAACGCAGGCATTTTGCCTGGTAGGGGAAGGTCTGCTGGGTCCACGCGGCGCCGTCGATGGTGCATTCCCAGGTCTTCTCGCCCGCCGCTACCGCCGCCACATTGGCGAGCTGCGCCGGCACGTAGACCCGCCCTATCTCGGCGAGCACGGCGCGCAGGGAATCCGGCTGTTCCTCAAGCGCATGCCAGTGATCCTCCTGCGGTTCCAGCCCGCACTGGTCTTCCATGCAGCCCACCCAGGCCACCGTGCGCGGCGACACCGCATGCGCGATCGCGCGCGGTGTGGGATCGAACCCCACCAGTTGCGACAACTGGCCGAACAACCCGAAGTCACCCGCGCCCGGGCGACCCCCCAGCATGAAGGGTTGCTGTGCAAGGTGCGCTTCCATCGCCGCCAGAAAGCGACGGTAGCTGGCGTCGATCACCGGCGCTGTTGTGTCGTTCGAGCCCACCACGTACAGACGCCCCACCTGGCGCTCGGTAAAAAAAGCCTTCATCTGCGCAAGCGTGTCATCGGGCAGGTTGAGCTGCATGCTCAGCGGCAGCAGGGTGCCCGCATTGTCGGCATCCTCGGCGGGGTACCAGCGATAGTGGAACATGTACTTGGTGCACCACTCGTCGCCGAAATCCTCGATCAGGTAATCGATGAACGCGAGCGCGGGATCGGCTGGCAACACCGAGCGCCCCGGGTACTCGGCTTCAAGACGGCGGATAATGGGTGTGGAATCGCACGCCGGGGCCACGCTGCCATCGGGCTCGGTAAACAGAAAGGTCGGATGGAAAATCAGCCGCGGCTTGTCGAGGCCGCGCGCATCCAGCGCGGCGGCCGGGTCTTCCCAGCAGATAGTGTAGGGAATGCGTCGGTAGCGCAGCAGCGCGACCATCTTGCGGGTATAGGGTGAACCCGTACCACCAAACAGCTGCAGTCGTTTTGCCTCTACCATGCGCGGGCTCCTTATGCGGGTTGGCCAGTTCGTGTCGGCCAAAATATTGACACAACAAATGCCAATATGTAAACCTTGGGTTCCCGTCGCACGACACGCCGAGGCACCGCGCCGCCATGACCCCGGTAAACTGCAAGCAGTGAGCACCCTGGCGGCGCGCATGGCTGGCTACGCGATTGGCGCGATTCTTCTGCTGTTGATCTGCGTCTACGCGGTGGCGTTCTGGTGGCCGCGCCCGCCAGACACCACCGAGGCACGGGTGTTCCTCGAAAGCGGCGCACATATCAACTACTGCGCGCTGCCTGAACTCGACGCTGCCGGCCTCGCAGCCAGGGATATCCCGAAGGCCTATACGCCAGCCGCGCCCGCCTGCCACTACACCGATTTTCCCGCACCGGTGCTCGCCCACTGCCGCGAGCCGATCGCCCAGGGCTTTCCGGATTTACGCGGCCTGTGGCTGGCCACTGGCGGGCCGGCAGGTCACCTCGAGCGCATTGAGCAATGCGGCGATCGTTTTGTCATCACCACAGCGGGCATCATTCACGACTTTCACGCAGACGGCACGCTGGAAAACGGCTCGCGTGATGTGGAAGGCGTACACAACCACTGTGCAAACACCTGGGCGTCGATCAGCGTCGACGACAACGCCGTGCTGCGCTTTCACCCCTTCGGAATTTCCGCTATCACTATTGTCCGGCGCTGGCGTGAGGGCGATGCACTCTACTGGGATTACCCGGCCTTTGATGAGCCGGTGAAAATGCGCCGCATCTGCGAGGTACCGGTCGCCAACAGGGTATTTGAACCCCCACAATAATGCTGTAAACAGCTTTTTCAGGACGCGGACGAGGACAACCCGAACAACGCCCTGGCTGGTACCTGCTCTTATCCATGCCGCCTTCGCAGACTGGTATACGGATTTCGGCGGACGCAGGCGCGGAACAACTCACGGCGCGCCAGCCACTTGCACCAATCAACTCAGGTGCGGCCGCAAACGTCCAGGATCGCCTGCACACATTGTTCCGGCTGATCCTGTTGCAGGAAATGCCCGGCCGGCCCCACCGTGCGGTGCGCCACGCCCTCACAGCCCGGCACCGCCTCCACAAAGGACTGCCGCATGCCGGCTGTCACGGGGTCGTTATCGGCGAAGGCGAGCATGAAGGGTTTGTCGAAACGCTTGAGCACCTCCCATGCCTCGCGGTTCTCGGTCACCTCGGGCTCGTCGAAAAACAGCGGTAGCAGAGATGGGAAACGCCGTGCGCCCGCGAGGAAACGCTCGTCGGGAAAGGGCGCGTTGAACGCCCGGCGCTCCTCGGGGCCCAGACGCCGGGCACTGCCCATACCGTCCATCAGTGCGCCGATATCCAGCAGCTCCGGGCTGTCGGCACAGAACTTACGCCAGTACAAAAAGCCCGGCAGGCCGCTGGTATCCGTGAAGCGCGCCTCCAGTTCACTGGCGGTCACCGGCGGCAACTGCGCGTAGGCCTCGCGCAGGGGCGCGGCAAATTCCTCAGGCACCGGACCGGCGGGGAGCCCGCCGTTGGCCAGCACCACGCGGGCGAAGCGCTCGGGAAAGCGCGCCACAAGCCGCAACCCGATGAGGCTGCCCCAGTCCTGGCAAAACAGGGTGACCGCGCGCAGCTTCAGCGCCTCAAGCCATTCGCTCATCCACGCCACGTGGCGCGCATAGCTGTAATCCCGGGGCTGTGTCGGTTTATCAGAGCGCCCGAAACCCACCAGATCTGGCGCCAGAACGCGAAAGCCGGCAGCCGCCAGCGGCGGCACCATGTAGCGATACAGGTACGACCAGGTTGGCTGGCCGTGCATGAGCACCACCACGTCGCCGGCAGCCGGACCCTCGTCCAGGTAATGCATGCGCAGGCGTCCCCCTGTGGTGTCGTCCACTTCCAGGTAATGCGGCGCGAAGGGAAAATCCTGCAGGTTGGCAAAGCGCTCATCGGGCGTGCGCAGATATTGCATGGCGGTGCACTCCTGGCGGAGCCCCGCACGCGGCCTGGAAGTGTCCCTGCCCTGTGGCTCCGCCCTGCGATTGATTTATTGGCACATATTATGTCTTAATATCGCGCACGGCAATCCCGCCACGGCGCCGGCGGCCCGGCACAGTGGTTGTATCTGGCCGGGCGCTGTTGCGTTCACTGCGCAGGAGTGCAGTAATTGCCGTTCATACCAACAGGAGAACAAGATGGCAGACAACACAGCCTACGAACCGCCCAAAGTATGGAGCTGGGACCAGGACAACAGCGGTGGCCGCTTCGCCAACATCAACCGGCCCATCGCCGGCCCCACCCACGAGAAGGAACTGCCGGTCGGCAAACACCCCCTGCAGCTCTATTCCCTGGCAACGCCCAACGGCGTGAAAGTGACCGTGATGCTGGAAGAGTTGCTCGCCCTAGGGCACACCGGCGCCGAGTACGATGCCTGGCTGATCAATATCCAGGAGGGCGCCCAGTTCGGCAGCGGCTTTGTCGACATCAACCCCAACTCCAAGATCCCGGCGCTGCAGGATCGCAGCACCAATCCGCCGACGCGGGTTTTTGAATCCGGCGCCATTCTCGTCTACCTGGCGGAAAAGTTCGGCGAGTTCCTGCCCACCGAGCCCTCCGCGCGCGCCGAATGCATGTCGTGGCTGTTCTGGCAGATGAGCAGCGCCGCCTACCTCGGCGGCGGCTTCGGCCACTTCTATGCCTACGCCCCGGAAAAATGGGAGTACCCCATCAATCGCTACACCATGGAAGTGAAGCGCCAGCTCGACGTACTGGATCGCAACCTGGCGGAGCGCGCGTTCATTTGTGGCGAGCAGTACACGATCGCCGACATGGCGATTGCCGCGTGGTACGGCGCCCTGGTTGCGGGCAAATTGTACGATGCGAAAGAATTTCTCGACGTGGCTTCCTACACCCATGTGCTGCGCTGGAACGACGACATTCAGGCGCGCCCGGCGGTGAAGCGCGGCCAGCGGGTAAACCGCGCCTGGGGCGACGAAGACACCCAGGTGCCGGAGCGCCACGACGCCAGCGATCTCGATTGAGGACACAACCGTGAAAAAGACCCTGACCTTGCTTGGCATTCTCGCCGTCATCGCGCTGCTGGTGTACAGCCAGCGGGCTACCATCGCAACGCGGCTGATGGAGCGCGGGCTGGAAGCGCGCGTCGGCGCCGACATTATCGATACCTTCGAAGACGGCCTGCACGTGAGCCTGTGTGGCGCGGGAGGGCCATTACCGGCTCCGAAGGCTTCGGGGCCCTGCATTGCGATTGTCGCGGGAAAAACGCTTTTCCTGGTGGATGCCGGCACCGATGGCGTGCGCAACCTCATTCGTATGGGTTACCAGCCGGGCACTATCGCCGGGGTCTTCCTCACGCATTTCCACTCCGACCATATCGACGGCCTCGGCGAGGCCGCCACGCTGCGCTGGGCCGGCGGCGGCAGTAAAAGCCCCCTGCCGGTGTTCGGCCCGCCGGGCGTTGAGCGCATCGTGAACGGCTTCAATGAGGCCTACGCACAGGACTTCGTGTACCGTCATGACCATCACGGCGATATTGTCGCAGACCTCGATGGCGCCGGGCTCACCGCGCAACCGTTCGCCAAACCGGCCGAGGGCAGCCTGACAACCGTGTATGAGCAGGACGGCCTGACAGTAGAGGCGCTGGCCGTGGATCACCTGCCGGTCGACCCGGCAGTGGGCTACCGCTTCAGCTACAAGGGCCGCACGGTGCTGGTTTCCGGCGACACCAGCAAATCAGCCAACATCGCAACCTTCGCCAGGGGCGTAGACCTGCTGGTGCACGAGGCGCTGGCGCCCAACCTGGTGAACATGATGCATACGGCGGCGAAGAATGCCGGCAACGAGATCATGGCGAAAGTCACCTACGATATCCTCGACTATCACGCCAGCCCGGTAGAGGCAGCGGAGACGGCCCGCGATGCCGGCGTCGGTCATCTGCTGTACTACCACATCGTGCCGCCGCTGATGATCCCCGGCCAGAAAGCCCTGTTTCTCAACGGCGCCGGGGAGATCTTCCCGGATTACACCATCGGCGAAGATGGCACGACGTTTTCCCTGCCGGCGAACTCCGACGCCATTGAACTGAGTCGCGAGGGACTGTAACAGCCGCGTTTCGCGCGCTCAGTTCGGCCAGTACACGTACTCGTCGCCGGGCATGAAGCGTTCGGCCAGCGTCTTGTCGACCGCGACCGGCAGTTCCGCCACGTAGGGGTATAGCGGCGGGCGCGCGGACGCCCTGTGCGCGGCCAGCAGGGCCCGCAGTTCAGCGAGCTTTTCCGGTTCTAGTGCGGCCAGGTTGTCGCGCTCCTGCGGGTCACTCGCGAGATTGTACAGCCAGGCTTTCTCGGGTTTCTCCGACACCTGCAGTTTCCAGTCGCCGTGGCGCACGGCGCGATAATAGCCACTCTGCCAGAACAGGGTGTCGCGTTCCCACGCGGCGGCAGCCGCTTGCCCGCCCATCGCCAGCGGCAGCAGGCTGCGCCCGTCGATTGCCACGTTCCCGGGCAACGGCGCGCCGGCCGCGGCTGCCAGCGTCGGCATCAGATCGATATGCGCCGCCGGCACGGACACGCGCGTACCGGCGGCGATGTGCGCGGGCCACTGCAGGAACAGCGGTACGCGCAACCCGCCTTCGAAATTGGTCAGCTTCCAGCCGCGGAAAGGCGCGTTGACGTCCGGCAGGCCGATGTATCCGGCGCCGCCGTTGTCGCTGGAGAACATCACCAGCGTGTTCTCCGCCAGCCCTTCTTCTTCCAGCGCGGCCAGGATGCGACCCACGCTGCGATCCAGCGCGCGAATCATGGCCGCGTAAACCCGCAGGCGGTGGGGCTGTATATCGCCCACCGCGGCATAGTCTTCGCGCGTGGCCTGCAACGGGGTGTGCGGGCCCCAGTGCGCGAGGTAAAGAAAGAACGGCCGGTGGCGGTTGGCGCGAATCACCTCGATGGATTCATCCGTCCAGTAGTCGGTGAGGTAGCCGTCCGGCTCAAAGAGATCATCGCCCGCGTTGTTGAAGGCCGCCGCATAGCGCATGCGCGCCCAGAGAAACTGGTCGATGGGGTCGAAGTCCAGCTTGGCGTTTACAACGTCCGGATGATCTTCCGGCAGGTAAAGGCCGTTTGCCATCAGCAGACTCTCGTCAAAGCCCTGATCGCGCGGCGCAAAACCGGCGCCGCGCCCCAGATGCCACTTGCCGATGTGTACTGTGTGGTAGCCACGTTCCCCGAGCACCTCGGCAACTGTTAGCTCGGACGGCGGCAAACCCTGTTCTTCATAGGGTGGCGCCTCGGCCGCCCCGCTTTCATTAAATATGCCCGGCGGCAGGCCGTTGTCCATGCTGCCGGCAATCAGCGACACCAGCGGGCCCATGCCGGAGGGCGTGGGCGTGAATTCAAAGCCGGTGCGCGTGGGGTAGCGCCCGGTCATGATCATGGCGCGCGACGGCGCACAGGTGGCGTTGCCCGCATAGGCCTGTTCGTACACCGCGCCGTTGGCCGCAAGCTGATCGATATGCGGCGTTTGCACGCGGCCACCCGCCACCCCGCCGCCAAAGGTCGAGATATCGTTGTAGCCGAGGTCGTCCGCCAGAATCAGGATGATGTTGGGCGGGCGCTCAGCCGGCGGTGCGGCCGCCTCGAGCGGCCCCCGCTCCCAGGGGATCTCGCGGTTGGGCGCAATCACCGCCTCGCGTTCACTGCGCAGCTTCACCAGGGCCAACATGATGTCGATACGCTGGTACCAGGCCAGCAGACCCAGCCCGGATACCACCAGCAACGCGCCCAGCAGGAGTTTTTTCACGCGCTGCGCCCCAGCCAGTTGCCCGTGGCGCCCGCCGTTTCAATATTGAGCTGCCCTGCAAGGCCGGCGCTGCGGTGTACCGAAATCGCCTGCATATCCTGCGACTGCATCATGTCCAACATGGCCTGCCGCGAGGGATACACCGCAATCGCCACGCTGTCCCACAACTCCTCTACCTCGCCGAGCATCAAGCGCTCCACGTCGGCGGAAAAACCCGCGTAAGCTCCAAACCGCGGCAACAGCTCAATCACACCGGCGGTATAAATGGCATACGCCTCGCGGCCGCTGAGGTCTGTCTCCCGTCCATCGGCATACTCCGCCACGTCCCTGAACTTGAGCAGATTCACCATGTAGATGGGGCCATCGGGGCCGGGTTCGAGAAACTCCCTGATCTGTGCTTCGCTGGGTATTACCGCGTTGTTAACCTGCATGCGCGTATCTCCGCTGTAACCACTGTTAACCGCGCACGGGCCGCGCCGGCGGCGCGTGGCCCCGGGCTGCGGGTTCTGTTATTCGCCGGGCACCAGCATCTTGAGCAAATCGGTGACGATGCCGATGCTCGACTTCTTGCTCAGCCCCTGGTGCTCACGCAGCCGGTGCCACATCTCGAAGGACGCCACCGCATCCACCGCTTCGCGCTTCGGTGCGGGCAGACGCGCCAGCTCCGGCAGCCAGTCGTCGAGATCCTTGCGCAAGCCGCGCTGGCAGCGTGCGTAATTGGTACGCAACACTTCATAGCGCCAACTTTGCGCAGTGGTGGCCAGTACAATATTGCGCACGGTTTCATAGGCGTCGGCATGCCGTTGTACTGCATGTTCAATACGCTCGTGCACGCTGCCCTGACGATCCCCACCGAGAAACAGTGCCTCGTAAGAGGCACGAATCTGCTCATCCACTGCCGCGGAAAGCGCGCCCATGTCTTCAAAGTGACGGAAAAAGGAGCGAATACCCAGGCCCGCGCGATCCGCTATCTGCTGCGCGGTCGGCAGCAGGTTGCCCTCCTCCATGTGCGCCAGCGTCGCATCGATAATCGCCTGGCGGCTGCGTTCGGTGCGCAGGCGACGGCCGTCGGTTTCCGGGGAATCGGTCATGCCGCGCTGGCCGCCGTGGGCGCGTCATCCAGCATGCCATTGAGCCTGTCGCGGATAATCTGTTGCGCATCGGCCATGATGTTGCTCACCAGTTCCTCGCAGGTGGGAATGTCGTCGATCAGCCCGCCACTCATACCCACCGTGACCATGCCCGCTTCGATATCCCCGGTGCTCCAGGCCTTTTCCTGATTGGCGCCGGAGACCAGGTGATGCACTTCGCCGAACTCACCACCGGCGGCTTCAATCTCCGCGACCTTGTCAGCCACCGTGTTGCGATAGACGCGCGCGGTATTGCGGTAACTGCGGAAGATAAGGCGGGTCTGGTTTTCGTCCATCTCCACAATCTTCTGCTTGATCCCTTCGTGAATGGGCGCCTCCTGCGTGACCATGAAGCGGCTGCCCATGTTGATCCCCTCGCAGCCCAGCGCCAGGGCCGCCACCAGGCCGCGACCGTCGGCGATGCCGCCGGAGGCCACCACCGGAATTTTCAGCGCCTGCGCCGCGGCGGGAAACAGCACCAGGCCGCCCACATCCTGCTCTCCCGGATGGCCGGCACACTCGAAGCCGTCGATGCTCACCACGTCGACGCCGATACGTTCCGCTTTCAGTGCATGCCGCACCGCCACGCATTTATGAATAACCTTGATGCCGTTGTCCTTGAAGCGCTGCATGAAAGGCTCGGGGCTGCGGCCGGCCGTTTCCACGATCTTCACGCCGCTGTCGATAATCACATCGAGGTAATCGTCGTAGTTGATTTCGGTGGCAACCACACCCACGGTCAGGTTTACGCCGAAGGGCTTGTCGGTGAGGGAGCGGCACTTTTCAATTTCGGCGCGCAAGCCCTCCAGCGTGGGCTGCGTCAGCGCGGTCATCACGCCGAGCGCGCCCGCATTGGACGCGGCGGCCGCCAGCTCTGCCGTGCCGACACGCATCATGCCGCCGCAAATAATGGGCGTTTCGATACCGAGTAATTCCGTAATCCGTGTTTTCATCGCACAGCCTCCTCGGGGCTCATGGTTGTTCGCCGACAGTGACGCCAGCTCTGCTCAGTAATTGGCACATCTTATGTCGCAAGATTGGCGGCGTCCAGCGGGCGCATTTCCGCTCTCTGTGGCGGCGCAGAAGACGCTGTGGCCGGCCGGCACCTTATTGCACATTGACTGCCATTATATTATGGCATATCTTGTGCCTTATTGTTCTGTATCCTGAAAACATAGCCACAAAAACATAAGAGTCACAGCGAAGGAGATACGGAATGCGCAGACTCATGCTCGCATCCGCCGCAACCGCCCTGTTCGCCAACGTTAGCGCCACCCAGGCCCAGACCACCGCTCTGGAAGAGGTGATTGTCACCGCCACCAAACGCGCCGAAAGCCTGCAGGACATTCCGGTTACCGTCACCGCCTTCGGTGCCGAGACCATCCAGGAAGCCGGCATCAACAACGCGATCGATCTCGCCGTGATGACGCCCAGCCTGAACGTCAACGTCAATTTCAGCCCCTTCAACGCGCGCATGACCATTCGCGGCATCGGCACCGCGCAGGCTGACCCGGCCCTGGAACCTTCCGTGGGCCTGTTCGTGGACGGCGTGTTCATAGGGCGCACCGGCCTCGGCATGTCGGACCTCACCGACATAGAACGCATCGAGGTACTGCAGGGCCCACAGGGCACGCTGTACGGCAAGAACACCAACGCCGGCGCGATCAGCGTGGTCACGCGCGCACCCAACGCCGACGAGTTCGAGGGCTACCTCGAGGCCTCAGCCGGCGACTACGCCATGCGCCGTTTCACCGCGTCGGCATCCGGCCCCCTCACCGATGCGCTCGCCTATCGCGTGTCCGGCAATAGCCACCAGCGCGACGGCTTCTACGACAACAGCGGCGGCGATGACCTCAACGATGCCGACGACTGGAACCTGATGGGCAAACTGCAGTGGGAGCCCACCGATACGCTCAGCCTGCTGCTGAGCGGTAGCCATGTGGATCGCGACACCACCTGCTGCGGCGCGGACGCCATCCAGACCGATGCACTCAACGATGCACTCGCCGCCCGGGGGTTCGAGCGGGATCGCAACGATCCCTATGACTACAAGATTGCGCCGGATGTGGAGAGCCGCTTCGCGATGGAATCCGACCTGCTCTCACTCAGCGCGGACTACGACCTGGCCTGGGGCACTGTCACCTCCATTACCGCCTGGAACCAGTATGAGTACAGCGTGGACGTGGACGCCGACCGCTCCCAGCTCGACGTGCTGGCCCTGGTGGATGACAATTTTTCCGGCGACAGTTTCTCGCAGGAACTCAGGCTGACCGCCGACATCGGCGACAGCATCGAATACCAGGTGGGGCTTTTCTACTACGAGCAAACTACCGAGCGCGGTGACAACAAGCCCTTTGTGATTATCGGCGACGACTTCCTCGACGTTGCCCGGCAACAGGACCTGCCCTTTCCGCCGGGCGTTAGCGTGGACTTTCTCGCGGCGCCCGGAGACAACCTCGTGGCGCAGGGCAAACAGGAGACCGAGACGCTGGCCGCCTTCGGCCAGGCCACCTGGCACCTCGGCGAGCGCTGGCACCTCACCGGTGGCCTGCGCTGGACGGATGAAAGCAAGGAGTCGGACCTGTTCAGTGAAACCAATTCCACCGCGCCATCCGCCACGCTGATCGGCAGTTCGTTCCTGGATTCCGTGTCCACACCCATCGACGCCACACTCGAGCGCAGCGCCGACAACGTCGACTGGTTGCTGCGTCTGGCGCTGGACGTGGGTCTCGACAGCATGCTCTTTGCCAGCGCGTCCACCGGCACCAAATCAGGTGGTTTCAACAGCGTGAGTGGCGCGGCAGATACGCGGGAATTCGACGACGAGGAGACCCTCGCCTACGAACTGGGCGTGAAATCCACGCTGCTGGATGCCCGGTTGCGCATCAACGCCACCGTGTTCTTTACCCAGATCGACAACTTTCAGTCGCAGCAGCAACAGGAGACGGGCATCGGCACTTTCGTGAGCAATGAAGCGGAGGTGGAATCGGCCGGGCTGGATCTGTACGTGGAAGCCCTGCCGTTGCCCAACCTGACGCTCTCGGCGGGCCTGCAATATCTCGACCGCTATGAAATCACCGCCGGGCCGGACGAGGGCCAGCAATTGCCCTTCACCGCCGAGCTCAGCGGCAACCTGGCCGCGACCGTGGTATTTCCGCTCGCCGATGGCGGCGTGTACTGGCGCACGGACTACAGCTACATGGATGAGCACACCACCAACGTTGCCGACACGGCGGACCTGATGCCGTCCGACTTCGACGATCGCAACCTGCTCAACATGAAACTCGGCTGGCGCAACGACCACTGGAATGTATCGGTGTGGGGCAGAAACCTCACCGATGACGACTACGCGAGCCAGACAGCGGTGACACAACTCGTCTCCGGCACCGATGCGTTTTTTCTCGCGGACCCGCGCACCTGGGGGGCGACGGTGCGCTACGACTTCTAGCGGGCGTCAACTCCTGCAACGCAGCGTGGAATGCGTTGCAGCTAGTGTGTCATCATGCCTGCACAACACCGTCGAGGGCGGGCGATGCAGCGCCACATTTTCCTGATCCCGGGTTTTTTCGGCTTCGCCAACCTCGGCGATTTCGCGTACTGGGGACCAGTTTTCCGCCAACTCAACCAGCAGTTGGATGGTGCCGGCCTCCCGGCGCACATCCACTGCGTACCATCGCTGCCCACTGCCAGCCTGCGGGCACGCACCCGCAGCCTGCTTGAGTCCATTGCCCGGGTTCGCCCGCATACCGACGCGGCGATCCATCTGATAGGGCATTCCACCGGTGGCCTGGACGCACGCTTGCTGCTTTCTCCCGGTGTGAATCTTGAGACCCGCATGGACGTTGAGGCTATTGCACGGCGTGTCTGCTCGAGCATCAGTATCGCGACACCCCATCGTGGCGCTCCGATCGCGTCCTTCTTTACCGGCCTGCTGGGCCGGAAACTGCTGCATCTACTGTCTATCGTCACCATGACGGCACTGCGCGGGGCGCACCTGCCACTGCATGTCTGGGTGGAAATCGCAGGCTTGTTCGCCGTGCCGCCAGCACTCGGCGAGGCCACCGGCTCGCTTGCCAGCCAGCTCTACCAACAACTGTTATCGGACTTCAACCCGGAACGCCGTGAGCAGGTCAGTCAACTTCTTGGCCACGTGCAGAACGATCAGTCACTGCTGACGCAGCTCACTGTGGAATCCATGGATATCTTCAACTCACTGGCGATTGACCGGGCGCATGTAGCCTACGGCGCGGTCATTACGCAGGCACGCCCGCCCTCCCTGAACACCTCGCTGGAGATAGGCTTCGATTTCGTTGAGCAGGCACAGCAGGCGCTCTATTACAGCCTCAGCCAGCTCGCGAGAGGTTACCGCTTTCCGTCACCCAACGCGCAGTACCAAAGCCAACTCATAAAATCCCTGGGCGCGCTTCCCGACTCGGATGCCAACGATGGAATCGTGCCCACGAATTCACAACCCTGGGGCGACTGCATTGCCGTGGCGAGGGCCGACCACCTGGATATCATTGGCCACCACGGAGGCAGCGAAACGGATGTCGCGCAGCACTTCGACTGGCTCTCCACGCACAGTGAGTTTCGTAGCGAACAGTTCATCCATGTATGGCAGCGCGTGGCGCAGTTTATCGCACGCTCGGAAACCGCGCGCAGTACACCGGCATAACAGACATGGTCGCGGCTTATTGCCAGTTTATGAACACAACACCCATCTCGCCTCCGGCGCCGATGTCTCTTACCTTGTTGACTCAGGCACCTGGGGGGGCGACGACGTTGCAGTACTGGTATTCAAAATGGCGCCCTAGACTAGTTTCGAAATACGCTAACTAACGGGCGTAGCCGTATCTGAACCGGCTATGTAACTGATTCGCCTTTGAAAGTTGGCCAACGGTTATACCCGATTTGTGGATCGTTGGATCGCAACTTGCGAATGAACTCAACTTCCTTAGCCGCTAAATCAGCCTCGGTACAGTCCTCGCACTCCCACAGAATCTCCTTTCGAATGGTATAGTCTTTGCGCACCGAATCCGGCAACTTAGCAAAGTCCGCGTTGACTACCCGCATATCCGGACTACCGTAGTACCGGTGACTTTCGATGCTGTCCTTCCCGATATAGATCTTGCCTGTGGGGTAGGTAATCTTATAAACCTGCTTCATTGTCTATGATATGCGACTATCCGGTTTCGATATCTTTCAGGGACCTGCCGCGTTTGTCCTTCCATGCGGTCAAACCATTAGCACTGCCACCGTGTATGACAGCGGCAGCAGCGCTGGGACTTGAAAACTCGGTATCTTTGGCAAAAACCCACAACGCGCGCGGTTTCTAGGTGGATGCAGAGGCGAAGCGGAACAACCGTCGCCGTCATTGATCCCATTACATCATTTCTCATAGTGATACCGGCAGGAAATGATAGTGATTTGATTCTTCTCAACCGCATAAACCAGGCGGTTTGTATCGTCAATTCGCCGCGACCAGAAACCTGCCAGGTTCTCTTTCAGCGGTTCAGGTTTGCCGATGCCCTCAAAGGGACTGCGTTGCGCATCAAGTATCAGCTTGTTGATGCGTTTGAGCGTTTTTTTATCCTGGCTTTGCCAGTACACGTAGTCCGTCCAGGCCTCCCTGGTCCAGGTTAGCAGCTCAATCATCGGTCAGTTTTCGTTTCTGAACTTTGCCAGCCCGGTATTGCTTAATGGATTTGTCCAGATGCGCCGCATTGGCCGGGCTTTTTAACAAATGCACCGTTTCCATCAGGCTGTTGAACTGGTCGAGCGACATCACCACGGCATCATCGGCATCCCGACGGGCGATTATCGTATAGTCGGCATCGCTGACCACTCCATCCAGAACACTTTTCAGTCGATTTCGGGCTTCGGAAAAATTAACAACTTTCATTCGAGCTACACTCACTTGTACGATCAACTGTGCAAGTTTAACTTGTCCAGTAAAATGTGCAAGTGCCGGGTATGGCAGAAGTTCGATCCATTATCGGGTACCAGTCTATAAAGTTCATCCAAGGGGGGGTTGTTGCAGCGGGCTTTTGCATCACACACAGCTCCAAACCTATAATCCGCCTTCGAACCCGATCGGCACTTCCGCCGGCAATGTTGCCACCACTGCGACCCGGGCCACGCATCAGCAGGAACCACCCGATGACACTGATTCATCCAGACGACTACGACCTCGAGGCCGTGCGCCGCGAATGGTGCGGCAAGCTGCTCGCCGAGGCCCGGGGCCGCTACCCGGTGGAGTACGACCCCATCCGCCGCCACTGCCACATGACGGGCGATCTCAACCCCCTGTTTCTGGACCCTGCCATCGCGAAAGAAGGCCCCTACGGCGAGGTGATTGTGCCGCCGTCGATGTTGCCGATCTACTTTGCCTCCGAGGGCCCGTGGCCACCCAAGCCTCTGGAAGCGGCAGATCCTGACAGGCCGATGTTTACCCTCGGCGTTCCCACGCCGGGGGATCGCGGCATCAACATGGAGGTGGAGTACGAGTTTCTCGAACCGATCCGCGTGGGCGACCAGCTCCATCTGCAGTTGCGCATCGCTGACATTTACCAGAAAGCCATCAAGCTGGACGCGCACGCGGTATGGATTGTTTCGGAAACCGCCATTTTCAATCAGCACGACAGCGTGGTGGCGAAATGGCGCAACACCGTCCTGGTGCATCGCTCGCCCGAGCAGGTGCGCGACGATGCAGCGCGCGCTGAGGGTGCCGGGACAGCGGAGACGGAACAATGAATGCGACAAATTACGAGTCGGTGCGTTACTTTGAAGACGTGGCAGTCGGCGAAGAGTTGCCGGGGCTGAGCATGCCGCTCGACTGGACCACAATGGCGCTGCAGGTGAGCGGTTCGCAGGACTGGACGCCCATCCACCACGATTTCGATTTCGCGCGAGAGAGCGGCATGCACAGCATCTTCTACAACACAGGCTGGACGTCCGGCATGCTGGGACGGCTGCTCAGCGACTGGGCCGGTCGGGAGGGCTGGGTGCAGAAACTTTCCTTCCAGATGCGCGGCATGAACGGCAACGGCGTGACCGTGATGGCGCAGGCCCGCGTGACCGGCAAGCACATTGAGGATGGCCAGGGACTGGTAGAGCTGGATATTTCGCTCGGCAACGATCAGGCGGGCGTTACCACCCCCGGCAAGGCAACCGTTCGCCTGCCACTGAAACAGGGAGATAGCGCATGACGGCCGATACCGCAAACACGGGCGACAGCGGCGCGGAGACGCCCCGTACCGGCCCCCTCACGGGCGTCCGGATTCTGGACATCGGCACCATGGTCGCCGCACCGCTGGCCGCCGGCGTGCTGGCCGACCAGGGCGCGGATGTGATCAAGGTGGAGCCGCCGGGTTTCGGCGATCTCATGCGCTACGTGGGCGCCTCGCGCAATGGCGTGAGTGCGCTGTTCCAGAATGTGAATCGCGGCAAACGCAGCATCGCCCTGGACCTGAAAAGCCCCGAAGGGCTGGACATACTGCAACGCCTGATTGGCGATGTGGATGTGATCCTGCACAACTTTCGCCCGGGCGTGGCGGAGCGGCTCGGGGTGGACTACGCCACGCTGTCGGCCTTGAACCCGGAGTTGATCTACCTGTCCGTCACCGGTTTTGGCCACTCCGGTCCCATGGCGGGCAAGGCCGCCTACGACAACGTGGTGCAGGCCTTCGCCGGCGTGGCGCACAGCCAGCCGGAGCTATCCACCGGTGAGCCCGCACAGTACCAGCAACTGTTCGCCGACAAGCTCACCGCGCTGTACGCCAGCCAGGCCATCACGGCGGCCCTGTTCGCGCGCGAACGCGGCGCCGGCGGCCAGCACATCCAGCTCGCAATGGTCGACGCGGTCGCCAGCTTCCTGTGGGCGGACGTTGCCGGTACCGCGGGGTTCAAGGATGAGGGCGCGGACCCGGGCATGCAGGTGTCCAAGGGCGTGCCGCTGCTCAAATTCAAAAACGGCTACGCCCAGGCGGCGCCCGTTTCCGATGACAATTTCCACGGCTGGTGCGCCGCCTTTGACGTGGATTCCAGTGATCCGCGCCTGGCCAGCATCATGCAGCGCAATATCAACCGCGACGCCGTGGCCGAGGTATCGCAACAGGTGTTCGCGCGCGCGCTGGAACTCGATGTGGACGAGACCATCGCCAAACTGGAAGCGGCGGACGTGCCCTGCGCGAAGGCTTATTCACTGGACGAACTGCCGCAACACGCGCAGATGCAGGCGAATGGATTGTTCGTCACCACCGCGCATCCGCAGGCCGGCACGCTGGTGGAGCCCAAAACCCCGGCCAACTTCAGCAACACACCGGCGGGCTGTGGCTTTCCCAGCGCCGCGCTCGGCGCGCACAGCGCGGAGATTCTCGCGGAGCTGGGGTTCAGCGAAGATGATATCGAGGCGCTGCGTGAGCGCAACGCGATTGCCTGAGAGCAAGGGCTGGCCCGCGAGCCAGGGGCCGTATCCCCTGTACGGGTACGGTTGAGCACAGTCCCGCCAATTTTTTTCAAGGAGCACAGCATGTCCCAACTGGGAACACCGTTCAGTCCCACCGCCACGCGGGTGCTGCTCTGCGGCGCGGGCGAACTCGGCAAGGAAGTCGTGATCGAGTTGCAGCGCCTCGGTGTGGAAGTGATCGCCTGTGATCGCTACGCGAATGCACCCGCCATGCAGGTTGCCGACCGCAGCTACACTTTCTCCATGCTCGACGGCGCGGAACTGCGGCGCGTGATCGAACTGGAGCAACCGCATTTTATTGTGCCTGAGATCGAGGCGATCGCCACCGACACGCTGGTAGAGCTGGAAAACGAGGGCTTCACTGTCGTGCCTACCGCACAGGCGGCGCGCCTGACCATGAACCGCGAGGGCATCCGCCGGCTCGCCGCGGAGGAACTCGAGCTCCCCACCTCGCCCTACCGCTTCGCCGACACGCGCGAAGCGTTCGACGCCGCAATTGCGGAAATTGGCACCCCCTGCGTGATCAAGCCGGTAATGAGTTCTTCCGGCAAGGGCCAGAGCACGCTGCGCGATGCGGCCGACGCCGGCAAGGCCTGGGACTACGCCCAACAGGGCGGGCGCGCCGGTGCCGGCCGCGTGATCATTGAGGGCTTCGTCGACTTCGACTATGAAATCACCCTGCTCACCGTGCGCCACCGCGACGGCACCAGCTTCTGTGAGCCCATCGGCCATCGCCAGGAGGATGGCGACTACCGCGAATCCTGGCAGCCACAGCCGATGTCGGCCGCTGCCCTGGCCGGCGCGAAAGCCGTCGCCGAAAAAGTGACCGCGGCGCTGGGCGGTCGCGGCCTGTTCGGCGTGGAGCTGTTTGTAAAGGGCGACGAAGTGATCTTCAGTGAAGTATCGCCGCGGCCCCACGATACCGGCATGGTCACGCTGATCTCACAGGATCTGTCCGAATTCGCGCTGCATGCGCGCGCCATTCTCGGCCTGCCGATTCCCGCGATCCGCCAACTTGGACCTTCCGCCTCGGCGGTTATTCTGGTGCAGGGCGAGTCCAGCCAGACCAGCTTCGCCAATCTCGATAAGGCGCTCGCCGAGCCGGATACAGACCTGCGCCTGTTCGGTAAACCCGAGGTTACCGGCCGCCGCCGCATGGGAGTGGCGCTGGCGCGCGATGACAGCATTGCAGCGGCCGTGGCCAAAGCTCTTAAAGTCGCCGCTGCGGTGAAGGTGGATATGGGCACGCCCACCGCCTGAGATCAAGTCTCCCCGGTAGTGCTGGTGGCCCAGTGTAATTGAGGGCAGCTGTGGTTGAATTGTAGCTCCCTGAGTGCAACCCGAGCGCTGGAGTCTGGCCACTTCGTCGAATACCCCATTTGGTGCGAACAAAGAAAGGGGCAGCGAGAGCTGCCCAAAAGGACCTGGAGACAAAGTGATTCAGGCTCATTCATAACCCCGGTTATCCTGATCACGCCGCTTTCCACGTCGAAGTTCCCGTTTTTTCTCCAGTTCTGCCAGCTCCTCGCGCTGCTCAGCGTTCAGCAGGCCGGAAATTTGTGCGGCGGTACTGGTCTTCACGTACAGCATGCGAGCGGTAATTTCACCGGCCTCGTCGGCGGTCTCACGGGCAACTTCCTCATTGAAGCTCTGCTCTTGCTGATGCAGGATTTTCTTCAAAGTGGCCAGGCGTTGTCGATCTGCCTCATTTTCTGCGTGCGAGGCTTTCAACAGTGCGTTAATGTCTTTCTCCTGGCTTTCCGTCAAATCCAGTTTATCTGCCAGGACGCTGACCATTTTTGCCGGGTTACGCTGGTGCTCGCCGCCTGGCATCGACCAGCTGGAGAACGCGACGGACAGCATAAAGACGCCCACCGCAACGGTGCTGATAAGGATTTTGGATAGAGACTTCTTCATAAGACTTCCTCATGTTGATTGTATTCGCTGCCGCCCCGCGGACGTTGGATGCACCGCCTTGATGACTGTGCATGTAAAACATCCTAGCGATACTCGCCCGTTAAGCTCTGCCCCCGCCGAGTAAAGAAATGTTAAGAAGCGTCTTGCCCTGTTAAGTCCGGGTGACAAGCGCTGCCCTGTTGGTCACACTGGCGTCAGGTTATCGGGTACGCAAGGGCGCGCATGAGTGCCGCGATATTGATTATTGATGACGATACGGAGCTCTGTGCGCTGTTATCTGATTTCTTGTCGCTGGAGGGCTTCCAGACCAGCGCCGTGCACGACGGCGCCGAGGCGGTCACACACTGCCACGAGCAACAATACGACGCGATTGTCCTCGACATCATGTTACCGGGGCTACAGGGCCTGGATGTCCTGCGACAGCTGCGCCTGTTCACCAACACACCCATACTTATGCTCACGGCGCGCGGCGAAGATACCGATCGCATACTGGGTCTGGAGCTGGGAGCCGATGACTATCTGCCAAAGCCCTGCAACCCACGCGAGCTATCGGCCCGCCTCCGGGCCATCCTGCGGCGCGGCAGGCTGCCCCGCACAGCCAGCGGCGTGCAGAGCATTAGTTGCGGTGCAACCTGTATCAGCCCGGCCGATCGCAGTGCCACTTTCGATGGTGTCGATCTCAATCTCACCAGCGCCGAGTTCAGCGTACTGCAACTGCTTGTGAGCAATGCCGGTAGTGTTGTCGATAAGGAGACACTCAGCCAGCAGGCGCTGGGGCGCGCCCTGACAGCCTATGACCGCAGTATCGATGTCCACGTCAGCAAAATCCGCAGGAAACTGGCAGAGCTCGGAGGTGACGATTTGATCATCAGCGTGCGCGGTGTCGGTTACCAGTTCAGGATCACGGCCGGGGACACCCCATGATGAGGTTGCGCGGCAACCTTTTTATAAAGATGTTCATCGCTTTCTGGCTGGTGACTATATCGATTCTCGTTAGCTGGATGCTGTCATCGCATTATTTTGAATCCAGGCCGCCACCCGGGGAGTATTCCGGACACCAGTCGGGCGGCCCTCCACATCGATTTCTGCTGCCCATCATCTACAACCTCCAGAATCTGGAAGATGATGCACTGGCAATGGCTGTAGCCAAAGTACGGCAGGAGCACGACATCGAGATTTACCTGGTCGACCGGGCCAATAGCGATCTGCTGGGACGCAAGTTACCTCCCGAGGTACAGCGCCTGGCGAAACGAATACATGGGGCTCGCCGCCGCGCCATTCTCAACACACCCAGGGAACGTCTGGTGGCACACGCTATCTATCGCCCGCAAGGGGGAATGCTGCGTGCGGTGTTCGTGTTCCCGGCACGACCCGGACCGATAATGGATGCGTTGCGCGGCAATGTGTGGCTGCGCATCGCACTGGCAATTCTGATTAGCGGTGCCGTATGTTTCGGTCTGTCCAGACTGATGACCAATCGCCTCAAAGACCTGCAACAGGCATCACGCCGGCTGGCTGATGGCGAACTGGATGCGCGACTTCAGGTACGCAGTAGCGGCGGTGATGAAACAGACGAGTTGGCACGCGACTTCAACAGCATGGCCGACCAGCTACAGCAGCGAATTCAGGCCCAGAAACGACTATTGGGTGATGTCTCGCATGAACTGCGCTCGCCGCTGGCGCGTCTGCGGGTTGCCCTGGCGCTGGCCCAGGAAAAACCCGACGGCGGCCCGGTCTACCTGGGGCGTATTGAGCAGGAAGCCGAGCGTCTGGAAGAGTTGATCGGGCAACTGCTCAGCACGCAGGCGGATGATATGGAGCTCGATGCGCATATCGATCTTGTGCCCCTGCTGACCCAACTGTGCGCGGACGCCAGTTTTGAGGGACAGGTTGACGCTAAAGCGGTCGACTTCATCGCCACAACACAGGAGGCGATTGTCGATAGCAGCACAGAACTGTTGCGCAGATGCTTCGACAACATACTGCGCAATGCGCTACATCACACCCCTCATGACTCGCGGGTAAAGGTGTCACTGCAATTGTCCGGTGACGAATACCAGGTGACTATTGAGGATCAGGGGCCAGGTGTACCCGAGGAAGATCTCGGGCATATCTTCGACGAGTTTTTTCGCGTCGACTCTGCCCGTTCGCGATCTTCCGGAGGCTATGGTCTGGGCCTGGCTATTGCCCGGCGCGCTATTCTGCAGCACGGTGGCGAAGTGACAGCACAAAACACCGGCACGGGATTGCGCATCACTGTGCTACTGCCTAAGTCTGGGCAGGGCACCCACACGACTCTTTAAGTAGCCGGGCCTGCATGCGCCACGATGTTCAGCTCAGCGCCACCCAATGCAGCGACAACACCAGCAGCGCACTGGCGGCGCTCCAGGAGGCGACTACCCGCACGGCGAGCCGTTGCCAATCGCGCCGTGGCAACTCCGCCAGCGCAGCGAATAGAATCAGACACACGCAGGCGCCCACGCCGCTGCCGGCAAGCGCGGCGGCAGCGCGCGTGGCGCTGGTGATTTCCGGTGACGAATCCAGGCCCAGCGCGAGGCCGACCGTGGCCGCCAGCCCAGCGGCCACACCCACAGGCAGGCGCAGGCGCAGCGCCACCAGCAGGCCGCAGACGATGCTGCCCGCCAGCAACCATAACTCCAGGCCGGGAAAAGACACCCCGGAGCCGACAGCAACCAGCCCCACCACAATGGCGGGCAGAAAGGCGCAGTAGCCCACACGCATGGCATCCAGCCCCCGCTGGCCCAGCAGGAAGCCGAGTGTGAGCAGCACCAGCAGGTGTGCGGGCACCACCGCGGGGTGCAGGATACCGCCATAGAAATCGCCGATGCCCGCCATCGGGCTGTGGGCGGCAGCCGCAGGCGCCAGGCACATCGACAGCGCGACCGTGCAGCGCCGATACACGATCATTACAGGGTGCCGCTGAGAAACCCGACGCCGGCAGCGGCGATCAGCGCGCCCATCGCGCGCACGGCAAGCCGTCCACTGGGCCAGTGCACCAGGAGGCCGAACGCAATACCCGCAACATGCAACAGGCCCGTACTGAGCACGAAGCCGACGCTGTAGGCGAGCGGACTCACAGCATCCGGCAGTTCGGTGCCATGCGCATGGCCGTGGAAAATCGCGAAGGCGCCGACGATCACCGCGGCAATCCACAGGGGTGGCCGCAGTGCAAACAACACCATGGCACCCAGCGCGATGGCGGAAACAGCGATGCCGATCTCCACCCCGGGCAGGCTCAAACCCGCCACCCCCATTACACCACCTGCCGCCATCACCAACGGGAACACCACGGGCAACAGCCAGATCGCCGGCCTGCCAAGAAAGGCGCCCCAGAGTCCGACCGCGACCATGGCGGCGACGTGGTCCCAGCCGAGAATCGGGTGCATGAAGCCGCTGGCGAAGCCGCCCGCAATGCCGCTCGCCTCGTGCGCGTGCGCGCTGCCGGCGGCGACAGTGAGGAACAATAGGCCGGTTAGAACTCGCATCATGTTTTTACCTGTTTTACTGCTGTAACTGCATATTTGTTTCGGGCCTGTCCACGCGCTGCGAAACTGCACGGCGGTCTGAGCGCCGCGGCGGCTGGCAGCCCGCCCGGCACTGCGACCGCAGCAGCGGCTTCAGCCTTTGGGGTTGTCGATAAAAAACTGCAGAATCGCTTCGCCAATCGAAAACCACACCGCGGGCTCCTCCGGGAACAGCTCGCTGTCGGGATTGTCCGGGTACACGTGACCATTGTTGTGACGCAGATGCTCAAAGACCGTGCCGTCGGCTGCGGTGTAGCGGGTCCACAGGTAGCTCGCCTCTTCGCTGCCATCGAGCACTTCGAAGCTCACATCCTCGCGCGCCACGTCTACCCTGCCGGCGGCGTTCGTGACGAGGTCGCCGCACGGTGAAAAGTTGTAGGCATCGGCGTCCACGGTCGTCATGTCGTAGTCGTACATCACCTGCAGCAATGTGTAGGGTACGGAGAGTGCGGCTGTCGGACTAAAATAGCGCACGAGTATGTCTTCAACGCCGCTGATGAAGAGTACCGGGACATCTACCCCCGGCCCGTCGCCACTGCGAAAACACCCCGTCTCGATAGCCGACAGCGGCGCGGCGCTGGCGATCACATCCGCGTGCTCGCAGACGAACTGCCAGGTCATGCGCCCGCCCTGTGAGAAGCCGGTAAAATGCACCCGCTTCTCGTCTACCGCGTAGGCCTCGATCGCCTGCTGCATGAACTCGAACACCACCGGGTTGTGCACCTCGGGTTGCCAACTGGGCGGCTCACCCTGCTCACCCGGCTGCACCACAATGTAACCGCCCTTGTCCTTCGCGGCGCGCGCAAGATTCGAACGCAGCTCCTGCTGCTGCGGGTTGCTCAGCCAGCCGTGCACATCGACAATCAGGCCGCAGGGCTCAGCAATGCACGCCTCGGTGAGCAACACATCGAAGACGACACCGTCGCATTCGAAGCTGTGTCGATCCGCAGCCGAAACATCGGTGATGCAGCGCGTGGTCTGCACGCTGCGCGCAGCGGTCGATGAGCTGTCGTTGCAGGCTGTCAGCAGCAGTGCCAGCGCACCGGGCAGCGCGCACCAGCGCAAAAGGCCCACCGCCGGTTTACGCCGCTTCATGCCTGCCGCCAGTTGGCAAGCAGCAGCCTGGCCGCTGTATACGGATCGAGTTGCCGCGTCTCCAGGGCCGCCAGAATCGCCGGGTCGGCCTGCTCGCGCAACTCGCGCTGCACCTCATCCACCGCCAGCGTCAGCGCCTGTGCGCGCTCGCGCCGCGCCGAGCGCCGCGCGAATTCGCCACTCGCCTTGAGCGCATGTGCGTGTGCATCGGTAACGTCCACTATCTCTGTGATCCCCTCTTCCGTGGTTGCCACCGCGCGCAACACCGGCGCTTGCCAACCTGCGGCCTCTTCCCCGGCGCCCTGTGCGCGCAGGTGCAGCATCAATTCAAACTGACGCAGGGTAGCTTCATAACCCTCGCGATCTGCCTTGTTGATCACGAACAGATCCCCGGTTTCCATCAGCCCCGCCTTCACTGCCTGCACTTCGTCGCCCAGGCCCGGCACGCCGATGATCAGTGTGGTGTGCGCCAGGGAGACGATGTCGATTTCATCCTGTCCGACACCCACCGTCTCCACAAAGATTATCTCGTAGCCCATGGCGTCCAGTATCAGACAGGCATCGTGCGCCGAGCGCGCCAGGCCACCCGTGTGACCGCGGGTACCGATGGAGCGGATAAACACATCCGGATCAACGCTGTGGCGCGCCATGCGCACGCGATCACCGAGAATGGCGCCACCGGTAAAGGGACTGGACGGGTCTATCGCGATCACACCAACCCGCCTGCCGCGGCGGCGTTGTTCGGTCACCAGCGCATTCACCAGCGTTGACTTGCCCGCCCCCGGTGGCCCGGTGATGCCGATAATCTGCGCCTTCCCGGTCTGCGCGTACACCGCCGCGAGCACTTCGGCCCCGCGCGGATCGCGATCATCCAGCCAGCGAATTGCGCGCGCGCCCGCCAGCACGCTGCCCGTGAGAATGCCGGCGGCGACATCCATCAGGCGCTGTGCGCCTCCTGCCCGGCCCACCATTCATTCAGGTAAGCCACAATATCGCGTGTATCAGCGCCCATGGTGAATATGCGGTCTACGCCCGCCTCCGTGAGCAGCGGTTTGTCTTCCTCTGGAATCACGCCACCGGCGAGCAGCAGTTTGTCACCGGCGCCGGCCTCGCGCAGCAAACGCGCCAGTTCGGGCAGGCTGCGGGTGTGGCCCGCAGAGAGGGTGGAAATACCCACCACGTCTACATCCTCCTGAATCGCCGCGGCCGCTACCATCGCCGGAGTCTGCTTGAGGCCGGTGAAGATCACCTCCATACCCGCCTCGCGCAGGGCGTGCGCGATTACCGTGACCCCTACCGTATGCGTATCCATACCGAGTTTTGCCAGCAGCACACGCGGCGGTCGATTATGTGAGTGCGCCACTAAATACCCCCCAACTGGCTGTCGGCGCCATACTCGCCGAACACGTCGCGCATGGCGTGGCAGATTTCGCCGTGGGTGGCGTACACCTTCACCGCCTCGAGACACACCGGCACCATGTTCGCCTCACTGCGCGCAGCCTGGCGCACCTTCTCCAGTGCCGCATCCACCGCCTGCTGGTCGCGCCGCGCGCGCAGGTCGCGCAGCTTCTGTACCTGCTCGTCTTCCATGCTGTCATCGAGGCGGAAGATGTTGATCTCGCGGCGCTCCTCGGCAAGCTTGAGATGATTCACGCCTACCCATTTGCGTCGGCCCTCCTCGATATCGCGGTTGCGCTCGTACTGCTCGCGACCGAGGGCGCGCTGGAAATAACCCGTCTCGATCGCCTTCAGTGCACCACCCATGTCGAATATCCGCTCCATCTCGGCAAAGGCTGCTGTTTCGATCTGCTTGGTCAGCGTTTCCACATAGTAGGAGCCGGCCAACGGATCGATCGTCTCGGCCACGCCGGTTTCATGCGCGACGATATGTTGCAGCGCGGCGCCCACGCGTATTGCCTCCTCGGCGGGCAGCGAATGGGCCTCGTCGTGCAGCGGCGTGGTCATGCTCTCACCCGCGCCGCCCAGGGCGCAGGCGGTGGCCATGATCGCCAGGCGGCCGATGTTGTTGAGCGGCTGCTGCAGGGTGAGCGCCACCGTGGTGGGCGAGGTCATCATGCGAATCTTCATCGCCTCGGGTCGCGTTGCGCCGTAGCGCTCTCGCATCAGGCGCGCCCAGCATTTGCGAAACGCCCGCAGTTTGCAGATCCCCTCGAAGAAATCCATATCCACGTTCACCACAAAGTGGAAGTACGGCGCCACGGTGTCGATATCCAGGCCGCGCTCGAGAGTCGCCTCGATGTAGGCGCAGGCGATGGTCAGGCTGAAAGCGATCTCCTGCACCGGGTTGGCTTTCGCCGGCTGCAGTTGCGCGGCGATGATGGAAATCGGCGCCCAGTTGGGGTGATGGCGGATGATGTACTCGATGCAGTCGGTGGCGAGACGCAGGCCGTGTTCCGGTGGGTAGATGTAGCGCCCGACGCAGGTGTACTCGATAAGAATGCCATTGACGATATGCAGCACGAAGTCTTTCGGGTCCACGCCCTTTTTTTCCAGCACGGCAATCAGCATGGCGAGGTTCACGGGCTGTGGCGCATTGCACACGCTCATCAGGTACTTGAGCTTGTCGAAGGGCAGGTCGAAGGCCTGCTCGAGATCTTCCAGGCTGTCGAGCGCCATGCCCGCGCGCCCGACTTCACCGGCCACCAGCGGGTCATCGCTGTCGTAGCCGTTGGTGGTGGCGAGATCGTACTCGAGAATCAGGCCGGAGAGACCCTGGTCCAGCATGTAACGCGCCCGTTTCGCCCACGCCTCCCCCTTGCCGAAACCCGTTACCTGGGTCATCGTCCAGAAATCCGAGCGGTGGCCATTCGGCGCGGTGCCCCGGGTGTAGGGATACTCGCCGGGAAAGCCCAGGTCCTGTTGGCAATCGAAACCCACGGCCTCAAGATCGGCCGGCGTATAGAGCGGATTCACAGGCCATTTCAGCGCCTGGGTCAGGAATTCCTCGCGCCGTTCCGGATGTTCGGCAACGAACGGCCCGCGAGTCTCCCGCTGCCAGCGCGCGGCCTCTTCTTCCATGGCAGAGGCGAGTTCGTCTGCCGATGCAGCGTCCATTTCGGCGGCGTGATCTTTCATTATTGTCTCCCTGCGTGACTTCCCCAGCATGCGACAGCGACCGGAAACCTTCAAGCGCGGCGGTGGCGCGGGCGTGCGGCAACGCCGTCAGTCTAGCAGAATGGACTGCAGGCGCCTCGCAAACGCAGGTAAGCGTGCCCGGGCGGATGCACGGCTCCCGACGGTTGGCTATGATGGCGCAATCGCAATAACATAATGGACCGCACATGACACAGAACAAGCCCGCCAACCTGGAGCAGCGCCTGCTGGACGGCAGCCTGTGGAATGAGTTCTGTGACCAGCTCAAGGCGGCCGGCGAGATCGTGCTGCGCGAGACAACACCTGCCGACCCGCTCAACCGGGCGGAGGGTTACCGCTACCTCACCCGCTTGCTGCGCGCCGGGCTTGAAAGCAATGTGGAATCCAGTGATCCGCGTTTCCCGCGCTTCTACCAGCTCGCCAACGAGACCATTAAGATCGGCAATGACAACCCGGACAACATCTATCACAACGCCAATGTGGACGGCACTCTGGACTACCGCCTCACGGGCAATCGCGGCAGCGTCGACTACCTGAGCTTCGGCACCAAGGCCGGTAGCTACGCGACTACAGGCAGCATGCAGCCCACCGGGCAACTGGATGCCAGCGAGCTTGCGCTCGCGGACAACGGCGACTTTGAGATTGTACTGAGCAGGAAACCACAGCCGGGCAACTGGCTACCCATGCGCGAAGACACGCAGAGCCTGCTGGTGCGCCAGACCTTTGCTGACCGCAGCCGGGAAACCCCCGCCAGCTACCGTATAGAATGTATTACGCCGCAGCCGGGCCGCGCGCTGGAGCCGGAAACCTTTGCCGAACAGTTGTTGCGCAGCGTCGGCTTCGTGAAGGGCACCTCCAGCCTGTTTGTCGACTGGATGCAGCGCTACAGCAGCCATATCAACCAGCTCCCGGCGGACGACCAGCAGCGCTGTCAGGCAGCCGGTGGCGACGCCGCCATTCACTACCTGCAGAGCTACTGGCAGCTCGCACCCGATGAGGCGCTGGTCATTCACGCCCCCGACATTCCCGCCTGTCAGACCTGGAATTTCCAGCTCTCCAATTACTGGATGGAATCGCTGGACTACCGCCATTTCAGGATATCCTTGAACAAACACACCGCCACTTACAACGCGGACGGTTCCGTCACCGTGGTGGTGGCGCATGCAGACCCGGGGGCCCGCTACCCGAACTGGCTGACCACCGCGGATCACGACCAGGGCGGCATGCTGTGGCGCTGGGTGGATGCCGAGGCACACCCGCCGGTGCATTGTCGCGTGGTGAAGTTCCGGGATTTATAAAGCAGCGCATGTACAGGCCCCTACGTCAGACAACCGGAGCACACACGCCGTGACAGACAGTCAACAGATACCCGAGGTGAGCCTCGATGCAGCGGAGCTGCTAGCCACCGCCCGCAAAGACACCGGCTTCAGCGACTTTGGCTGTGAGAGCTTCCGCCCCGCGTTTGAAAAGCTGCTGTGGGCACTGAATACTGAGGCGGAGCTCAACCCGGTCGGGCGCCTGCTGCAGCACCAGCGCATACTCAACAGCCTGAAAAACCGCCTGCGCATGGAGGCCTGGATAGACCAGCATCCGGAGATACTGGAAGAAGAACTGCTGCCGCCGGTGGTTATCGTGGGGTTGACGCGCACCGGCACCACGATGCTGCACCGTATACTCGCCAGCGATTCGCGCTTTCATGCCCCGCTGTGGTACGAGGTGCGCAACCCCGCGCCCTACATGCAGTGGCAGCCGGGCGCAGCCGACGACCAGCGCATCCGCGAGGCTGAAGCTGAAGTGGCTGCCCTGCTTGCAAGCAACCCAGAGCTCGCCGCCATTCACCCGATGGACCCAACCGGGGCAGACGAGGAAATCCTGCTGCTGGAGCACAGCTTCTACAGCTACGTGCCGAACTCCTTTGCGCATGTGCCCAGCTACGGGGATTTTGTCGCGTCGGCCGACAACACACCGGCCTACGAGTATTTACAGCGCCAGCTTAAATTCCTGCAGTGGCAGAAGAAGCAGCGCGGGGAGCGCGCCGAACGCTGGTTGCTGAAGGCGCCCCACCATCTGCACTTCATGTCGACACTGCTTAAGGTATTCCCCGGCATCCAGGTGATAGCCACGCACCGGGATCCGGTGGTCAGCATCCCCTCCACCGCAAGTTTCTATTACAACCTGTGGCTCACAGGCAACGAACACGCAGACAAACACGTGGTGGCGCAGGAGGTGCTGGATGTATTCGCGCGCGGCACGCAACACACATTACAGGCGCGGGCCGACAGCGAGGAACAGTTCTGCGACATCTGGTTTGAGGATACGGTTGCGCGGCCGCAGGCGGTGATCGACAGCATCTATACCTTCATCGACATGCCGCTCACGCCCGAGGCGTCGGCAGCAATGGAGCAGCATCGCCTCGACAACCAGCGCGCTGATCGTCCGGCGCATGCCTATACGCTGGATGAGTACGGCTACACGGAGGACGGCATCCGCAGCAGGTTTCAGGCCTACATCGACCGCTTTATTAACTGAACCCGTCACTGTGCGGCGATGGAAATTGCGTCCATAATCAACGCATGTCTTCCGATGCCACAGTGTATGTTCTTGAACTGGGCGACAACCTGGATCAGGGTGCCGCGGGCGAGGGACTGCGCGCCTTACTGCACATCTACGGCATTCGGGTGGAGCCGTACCGGGATGCCGGCGCGCTGCTCGCTGCAATCCGGGCAGGCTCAGACGCCGATGCCTGCGTGCTCATTGCGCTGCAAACTACCGACGATGATGGCGTTAAACTGGTTAGAACGCTGAGCGCGGATATCCCTGAATTTCCGATCATCGTGCTTGGCGACGACGCGGACGCGGAACTGCGCGCGCGTTTCGTGGCCGCCGGTGCCATCGACCTGGTGAACAAATGCATGGTGGATGCGTATATTTTTACGCGCCTGTCGAAGATTCTGCCCGGTGATACCAAGCTGCCGGAAACGGCCACATCGACAATGCAGTTGTCCGATGGCAGCACGGTGACATTGCGCATGATCACGCCCGAGGATGCCGGAATCGAGCAGCAATTCGTGACCGCCCTGAGTGAACGATCGCGCTACCTGCGCTTCTTCTCCGGCCTGCGCACACTGCCACCGTTCATGCTGCGGCGTCTCGTCAGTACCCAGTTCCCCGCGAGTTATGCGCTTATCGCAACCGTCGCCGACGGCGACAGTGAACGCCAGATCGGCGTGGCGCGCTACGCGCCCACCGAGGACGAAGGCGTCGCGGAGTTTGCCGTGGTGGTAGCCGATGAGTGGCAGGGACGCGGTATTGCCAGCCAGCTACTGCGCTACATCATCGCCGCGGCCACCGTAGCGGGGCTGGATACCCTCGAGGGGCTGGTGCTGCGGGAAAATCGCGGCATGCTTCGACTCGCCCGCAAGCTGGGCTTTGACGAACTTCCGGAAAGCGGCGAGGGACAGTCGCTGGTGAAGGTGGTTAAGAAACTGCGGCGGACCGATCAAAGCGATCAAAGGGGTCAGAGTCGTTGATATTTATAGCGAATCATCGACTCTGACCCCATTGATTGCATTGGTTCGGCCAGACCCCGATCTCTCCACCGTCATCGTGCGCAATCACAATTGTGGCTGTACGCGGTCGTTGCACGGCCACGCCCGAATCCAGAGCGTTGCCGCTGGGGCTGGGCCCGCTGCTTCGCAGGTCTGTCAGGCTTCCCCTTTCAGCGGGATGCTGGCCACGGTGTTAAAAGCACAGCGCCACTGCTGCCGACCTGTTCTCACGGCCGCTGTCACTCCCGTCACTGCAATCGCCGAGTACCAGTGAGCCCGGAAATAGCGCATACTTTGCTGGAAAGGAGAAGGAGATCGATCCATGGGCGTAAACGCACACGCGCGGACCGACAAGGCCGATATCCATAGGGCGCTGTCCACCTTCGACAAACCGGCGATACGCCGCTACCAGAAGCGCACGCGGCTGGCCGATCTCTCCCACCTGCCGGGCACCTGGGGAGTGCCCTTCTTCGGTCACCTGTACTGGATGCTGACTGACCTTCACGCCTGGCTGGACCAACAGTACGCGCAGTACGGACCTGTGTTCCGGGCGCGCACGCCGCGGCTGGATTCGGTGTTCATGCTGGGCCCGGGGGCCAACTCTCTCGTGTTCCAGAACGAAAACAAAATCTTTTCCAACTTTCTTGCCTGGGACCAGGTGTTCGCCACACTGTTCGACAACAACCTGCTGGAGAGGGACTTCACCGATCACAAGGCCAACCGCCGCATCCTGCAATCGGCATTCAAGCGTCCCGCCATTGAGGGTCATATGGAACTGATGAATCCCATGTTGCGCGATGGCATTCTGAGCTGGCAGACGGGGAGCACGATCAGCGCGATGGGGCATGTCAAGACACTGCTTCTGAATACGGGAGCCCGTGTTTTTCTCGGCACCGAAGCGGCCGCGGAATCGCAGAAGCTGAACCAGGCGTTCACGGCCGTTGTGGCCGCAACGGCAGATCCGTTCAAGCGGAAGGAAATATGGTTCTCCCCCTATGCGCGGGGCCTGAAAGGCCGACAGGTTCTCAACGATTACATGATGGCGAGTATCCCGCAGCGGCGCAGCCAACCCGGGCGCGACCTTTTTTCACAGGTGTGCCAGTTGCGCGACGACGACGGTGCGTTCTTCAGCGACGAAGAGATCTGCGACCATATTATCTTTGTTCTCTTCGCTGCCCACGACACAACAACCAGCGCGCTCTGCGCTGTGCTTTATGCGCTGGCGACAAATCCGGACTGGCAGGAAGAGCTGCGCGAGGAGATGTTCAGCCTGAACAAGGAGGCGGTGGAGTTCGACGATGTGCCGCTGCTGCAGAAAACCGGACTCACGCTCAAGGAGGCGCTGCGCATGTACCCGGCGCTCAGCGTGATGCCACGCTACACCCTGGAGGAGTTCGAGTTCCAGGGCCATCGCATTCCCGCCGATTCCATAGTAACCGTATCAACACTGTTCACACATTACATGCCCGAATACTGGAACGATCCGCATACCTTTGATCCCTACCGCTTCTCGCCGGAACGCGCAGAGGAGAAACAGGATTTCTTTCAGTATGTACCCTTCGGCGGTGGTGCTCACAAGTGCCTCGGGATGCATTTCTCGGAAGTACAATCAAAGATTTTTCTATTTCATTTATTGAAGAATTTTCGCGTAAGCAAGGATCCGCGCATGACCCGATACCGCTACAACAATGTGCCCCTGACCTTTCCGACAGATGGTTTACCCCTGCAATTCGAGCGCATTCAGGTGCCTGCATGATGGCAGCCCGCAGTGCACGAATAACAGCCTGAGCCCTTGAATAGCAAAAAGGCCAGAGCCGCTGATTCAGTCCTCGCCGGGCGGGGAGCTATTGCTCCCTTCGAGTGAATCCGGCGGCGATGCGATAAAAAGCTGTACTCCCGCAGCGATGTCCGCCTCGGTAATGCGGAAGCGCACCGTGGGGTACGTCACGCCCTCCTTCTCCGCACTCACCGCGTAGGTCTGGTTGAGCGGCATATTCAGCCACACAACGCCACCATCCAGGGAGGTACTGTTCCACGTGACATCCGGTATCACCTGCTCATTAAAGTACACCGGGCCAACCGCATCGGTGCTATTCGGTGTAATCGTCATGGTAGCGCCCGGGTCGCCGTGGGGCAGCCGGTCATCGTGCATGCTGCCCCAGGATTTCCCGACGGTGACTACCATCGCGTTCTCGAAGAAAAAATTCGGATAGCCATTTCCGCGCAACATACTCTCCACATAGGGCAACATCAGTACATTGTAAAAATCAGGATCGATGTACTGTATGGCGAGATCGGTGTTGTCCTCGTCCTCAACTGTGATGATATTGCTCTTGGTGGTGATCCAGTCTTCCTTGTCGTAGACGAAGGACAGCTCGAGGGGCTCGCCGGCATCCTTCACAATGTACATTGTCCACCAGCCTGACTGATCCGTAGCAATACCAAGATCTTTTGTCCACGGGTGCTCTGCAATCCAGACGGGCGTGTCGGGCACTGTCGCCGCGTAATCGAGATAATTGCCCTGCAGATCGCGGCCAAAATGGTTGGTTTTTCCGCGCAGCTTCACCACCGTAACGGCCCGGCCGGCGATAGTGCCGGCCAAACGCTGTTCTGCGCCAGCATCGCCCTGGTCGATCAGTTCCTGAATCACAAAAGGCGACACATTCTTGTCCGTAAACACCAGCACGTTACTATCGAGCCGGCCGGGATCATCACCACCGTCGCTGCAGGCAAGCAGCGTCATGCCCAGAAATATATACGCCAAAATCAACCCGATGCCTTTCATCGCACCCTCCACTTATCATCAGTTCACGCGTTCTCGTGCGTGTTGTACGCACAGGTGTATGTACCATTCACCGCAGCGAGCAACGATGACCCAGAACAAGTTTTTCCTACATCGTGGCGTCAAGCAACCGCCAGCAACTGCTGCCAACAGTTGCTATGTGTTGCCATAGCGCCCAACAATGCCGGAAACACGTCTGAGGAGCCATTTGGGCACGGCCCTGCCGGCTACCGTCGTCGCCAGGTTTATTGCGCCCGGAACACAGATAACCTCGCCTTTGAGGCACGCCCTGAATCCCTGTCGGGCGACATCATCCACATCGCCAATGACGAAGTCGGGTATTTGCTTTAGCCCCGGGCTCGACTGCTGTACGCTGCTCACCATATTGGTGGCAGTAATACCCGGGCACAAGGCCGTAACGCTGACACCGCTGCCTTTCAGTTCCTCGGACAACGATTCAGTGAGCGACAGTACATAGGCTTTCGTGGCGGCATAGGTTGCCAGCGTGGGCACCGGCTGAAACGCTGCAATAGAAGCCACATTGAGTACACGCCCACTGCCGCGTTCTACCATGGCTGGCAGAAAATGATCCAGCATACCGGTGAGACCCGATATGTTCAGGTCTATAAGCCGCTGATGGGATACAGCACCGATCTCGACAAAACTGCCGTGCTCCAGCACGCCCGCGTTGTTCACGAGAATGTCTATTTCTATAGCCTGCGCGGTGAGGCTGGCCGCCAGTTTCTTTGCTGCACCCCGCTTTGACAAATCCAGTGGTTCAACCTGTACCTGTATCGCATACTGCGCCATCAGCTTTTCCGCCAACTGTTCGAGTGCATTGCGAGTACGGGCGACCAGCACGAGATCGTAGCCCTCGCGGGCGAATATTCCGGCCAGTGCCTTGCCTATTCCGGACGACGCGCCACTGATGAGTACGGTCTGCATTGAAGGCATCCTGTGTGGAAGTGAAGGAGCATGCACAGCATACCCCAATTTCTGAGGGGCGGTGCCGGGCGGCGTCTGGCAACCGGCGGACTACTTCACCAAGCGAGGCTTTAACGGGTTGGATAGCCGCTGCTTTTCCAGGCCCCCATAGAACCCAGGAAGATGTCGATCGTAGGTATTCCGGCCCTGAGCAGAACGCTCGCTGCCACCGTCGCCCTGGCGCCACTGCCACACATGACGGTATAGAAAGCTTCTTTCTGTAATGCATTGCTTCCAGCCTGGATTTCGCCCACGTAGAGCTGGCGGGCACCGGCGATACTGGCTTGACCGAACTCGTGTTCGTCACGTACATCGAGTAACTCCCACTTCTCAGGCCGGCTTGCGAGACGGCTCTTTACGGTGGCTGCGTCTACGACAGGCAGAGTACCGAATGCCTCGCCACCCGCCGCCCAGGCAACTAAAGACGGCGCCAGGAAGCCCTGTACCTTGTCACAACCGATGCGCGCGAGGTAGCGCGTGGCAAGCGCAGCGTGGTCTGCGTCTTCGGCAATGAGAACGATTTCCTGGTGTGGCTCTACAAACCATCCTGCAAAAGAACTGATCATCTCGACCGGCAGGGCGAGACTATTGTGTATATGGGCTCCCAGAAAGGCCGACGCACTTCGCACGTCAATCACTACTGATTCCTGTTGCAATACCTTGAACTTCTCGAGTGTCAGCGGGGCTTGCGCCGGCGGGCTCTGAAAAGCGGGCGCACCGCGAAGATTAAGCGCTTCCATATGCTTGAAGTACGGAGGCGTATGATGCACTTCCGCTATTTTCTGTTCGATGAAGGATTCCCTGTTCTCTATGCGCAGCCGTGGATTATTGCGCCGCTCATGTCCCAATGTCGATATATCCCGGTCTGCCATGCCAGAGCCGCATACCGAGCCCGCACCGTGCGCAGGATAAACAATGGCCTGGTCTCCCAGGCTCAGGATTTTCCGCAGGCTGTCATAGAGTAAGCCGGCAACCTCATGCGCCCTATGCGGGTAAAAATCCGTACGGCCTACATCACCGACAAACAGCGCGTCGCCCGTGAATACGGCGATGGCTCCATCGCAGAAATCGGTGTCATACAGCGCCAGCGAGATGCTGTCATCGGTGTGACCCGGCGTTTGCAGCACACGGAATTGCGCCTTGCCGAGCGTAAACACCTCGTCTTCCCGCACTGTGGAGGCATACACGATCTCTCCTGCGGCATCGGGGCCGTGGTAGACCTTTGCACCCGTGATCTCTGCCAGCGCACTGGCGCCCGAAACCAGGTCCTCGTTTCGGTGAGTCTCGAATATGTGTGTGATCTCGCAGCCCTTTGACGCCGCTATGTCGATGTATATTTCACAGTCGCGACGCGGATCCACCACCGCCGCATGCCCGGCACTGCCAACCACGTAGGACAGGTGCGCCAGGCCTTCACTCTTTACTTTCTCGATAAACATGTGCAGTGCTCCCTGCTATGAGTGGCCATGTACATATTGAAGCCAGCTTGCTTTGGGTCAATACATTTGGCGGTTCGCAATGAGACAGTATGGTACGTCAGCTTCGCTGTGACAAAAGCGATCATCTACTTTTTGCTCCGCCTGGGTTGTCATGCGGAATACGGGGCGCACACCAGCAGTTCGGTGAGTCCAGAACCAGCCTGCGGCGCTGCATTTGCACAAGGCTTCCAAAACACCCAGGGGATCTGGAGGATATATGTTTAAAACTACCACGCGCATTGCCATCGCTCTGCTTTGGTTCGCATTAATACTGGCCACCACCTTTAGCTACCCCGCTTTTTCTCAGGAAACCGGCAACGATCTGCAGCGGGGCAAGCAGATCTACCAAACCAACTGCGCCATGTGCCACGGTCCCGGCGGGCAGCCAGACACTGATTCCGCACTGGTAGAAAGCATGGGTATCGTCCCCGCCAACTTCTCCGACCCCCTGTTCAACAGTCGAGAACCTAATTCAGACTGGAAAATCGTGGTTGCTCACGGCGGTCCGGCCCTGGGCTTCTCTGACCAGATGCCAGCGTTTGGGGAATCACTCAGCAAAGCCGACATCGATTCGGTGCTCGCCTACATCAAAACGCTGGGTGGCCAGCACGACTATCCCGATGGCGAACTGAATATGTTCCTGCCGGTTCGCACCAAAAAGGCCTTTCCTGAAGACGAGTGGGTATGGAAGCAGCGTTATACGGGCCAGGATGGCAACGACGCGTGGAAGAATACGCTCGAGTACGAATTTCGTGTCGGCCAGCGCGGCCAGGGCATTGTGGAAGTCACGCACGAAGTACAGGGTGACGAGTCTGAGTTTGGCCACTTCGAGCCGGGATTCAAATACGTGCTGCAACACGATGCGCGCTCTGGATACATTCTCACCGGCGCGGCCCAGATGGGGGTACCCCTCAACAGTGGAGCCAACTGGGAGTTTCTGCCCTATCTCGCCTTTGGCAAAACGTTGTCCGACGCGTGGATATTGCAGGGCAGTGGTCGCCTGAAACTCGACCTGGAAGACTCGGACAACAGTAATGCGGAACTTGCCGCCGTCGTGCACTGGGTGCACACGCCCTGGCCTCGGAATGTTTTCCCGGCACTGGAAGTGGTCGCCGAGGTACCCTTCGAGCGTGGATCAGAACCAAACCGTCAGGATGCGGTGCAGTTTTCCCTGTTACCACAAGCGCGCATCGGGCTGAACAAACGCGGCAATATAGCGCTGAATATCGGTGTGGAAGTACCGGTGAATGACCGCGACCGATACGACTGGCGCGGCTATGTCTACCTTATCTGGGATTTCGCGGACGGAGGCTTTTTCGAGGGTTGGTAAGCAACCTTCAAGCCGGCAGTTTGTGGCAGGTCGAGTACAGCAGCCTATGCCGCACCATACAAAACGGCATTCGTCAGCGCGACTCTCTCCAGGTGTTAAAAGGGGCCTCCACCAGGCTGGCATTGTAGTAACGCGGATCGCCAGTAACTTCCTCACCGATCCATTCCGGTACATCGAAGGACTGGCCTTCATATTCCAGTTCAATCTCTGCCAACACAAGGCCCTCGTTGTCACCGGTGAACTCGTCCACCTCCCAGGTCATGCCCTGATGCTCAATACGGTAACGTCGCTTGGTAATGAGCGGCCGCAGGCAGAGACGATCGAGCATCTCATCGGCGTCGGTGACGGGAATCGCGTATTCGTATTCTAGCCGGGAGGTATTGCGGGTGACGCCTTTGACGGTGATGAACGCGTCTTTGCCGGCGACGCGCACACGCAGGGTACGTTCCTTGTCAGTACTCAGGTACCCTTGTCGGTAGTCAACGCAAGCACCCGAAAGCCAGGCGTCGCCGGTAACCAGAAACTTGCGTTCGATTTCAGTAGCCACGAGCGTCCTCCCCGGGCATTGGCAAGCGACCAAGCAGACGGCATAGCATCAGCGGATAAGCTTGATTTTCAAAGCCTTCCAGCCTGAGTGCAGACCGGATTTCGATAATCGCATCCGGATGTTCTGATTCAATCGCTATGGATTCGAGTGACGCGCCATTCACCAGCAGGTAATCGTGTTCGGCACTGCAATGCGCCAGCGAAAACCGGAAGCGGCGCTTGAATACCTTGGCCCTTTGCAGATGTGAGGCCGGCTGCACGGCGACTCGCAGCAGCTCTTCGAGAGAAAACGCGTCTGACGACAGGGCCCGAGCCGCATCCACCGATTGGCTGCCCCAAAGTCTGTAGAACGTGTCAACCGGCAGGGGGAAATCCAGTTGCCCGTCAGGCTTCCATTGTTCGAGCCCGCGGTCTCGCTGCACCAGTCGCTTGACATCGATTCTGTCGTGGCGGATTTTGACATTCAGGTCGCCGGCCTGCGTACAATCGAGCAGGTAGATCTCACTGTCTTCCGTGATGGATTCACATGGAGCCAGGGTACGCAACAAGTGCTCGGTGATGCCCATACGCGGAGCAAAAACACGAAATTCGTAGCGTGCGACTGTTTCATTCATGGCGCTGAATGTTGCCATAGCCATTTAACTGTATTCAAACTACTGACCACCATGACCTTCACTTTGCGCAGCCTGCCAGCGCCGCGGTTGGCGGTGAAGCCTGGCTACCGTGCGAACTCGCAGCAATTATTAGCAGCATCACGTTGTTTCAGACAGCTATTGACCGCAAATTGTGAAAATTGCGGCCAGAGACTGAGCTGGGTGGTCTGCCTTTAGTATGTTTAGTCTAACTTTTTGGCGTAACTTGGCCACCAATGGATGGGCACACCGACCCACCAACCTTCAAACAGGAGTTGAATCATGGCCGAGAATACTACAGCAGCAAAAAAGAAAGCTGCTCCCAAAGCGAAATCCACAACGCGCAAGGCACCCGCCAAGCGTAAAGCGGCGGCGAAGAAGCCGAAGTCTGTCGTGCGCTCCAACATGCGCTCAGTAGAGAACAGGGCGGCTGCCGTAGAGCGCAGGGTGCGTAAAGGCGCCAGCGAGGCAGAAAAGCAGTTCGACGCGGCAGAGAAAGCCACCGAGAAGTTCACCAAACGCGCGCAGACTACTGCGCACAACGCGGTGCTGGCTACGGTGGGCTTTTATGCGAAGGCATACGAGCAGGCACAGGAGCAGTTCGACTCGCTTCAGGATCGACTGCAGGGACGCCGCAAGAAGGCCGCCAAAACCTACGCCGAACTCGTCAAACGCGGTGAAAAAATGGAATCCAGGGCGAAAAGCGCCGTCGACGACATTGACCTGTCCAAGCTCACAGATCGCAAGGTGCTGGAAGCCCGCCTGAAGGACGCTCGCGAACGTTTTACCGAGCTGAAGGACTCAGCCAGCGCGAAATTCGCTGCCTGAAGCCGAGCATGTAATCATGACCCATCAGTTTAAGGGTCAAGTTTGGGGGCCACTGAGTGGCCCCTTTTTTTTGTCTGCGATTATGCAGGGCGATCGCCTTCCCTAATTGCGCGCCCTGTGAAACGAGGTGCAACGACGCTGGAAATTTGGTGGCTGCGCGCTCCCACTCAGGAGCTTACTGCGCCACCGACCGCTGGAAGGCAGGTCGCGCCATCCCGCGCTCCAGATAAGCACGAACGCGCGGTGTAGCATCTGTCACGTAGCCGAGGTGGTCGGCGATCATCAGCCCGAACAGCAGCATGATATCCGCTGCGCTGAAGCTTTCACCGAGTATCCATTGCTGGCTGCCCAATGCCCGCTCAATAACGTCTACCAGACTCTGGGCAACTTCCCGACCACGCTCAACCAGCGCTGGAATACGCCGGTCTTCCGGCATCGGCCCACTGTGCGCGGCGATCTCGCCCATGATCACGGTCAACGGGTTCTCGCCATAATCCAGCCATTGAATGGCGAGTGCTCCCACGTGGGTATCGCGCGGCGGCAAGAGCTGGTTGTCGCCGTACCTTGCATCGAGATACTGCAGGATCGCACTCGTCTCCCAGAGGACAAAACCATCGTCCTCAATCGCGGGCACTTTCCCCAGCGGATTGACCGCTAGGTATTCAGGGCGCCGCATGGCATCGCTGAACATCTCCACGGGCTCGAGCTGATACTCGAGGCCGATTTCCTCACAGAACCAGATCACACGCGTGGAGCGTGACATGGGGGAGTGATGAATGGTTATCATGCCTGGCCGGTCTCCTTGTGAGTCGGACCGGGAGTATTGCTTTTCATTGGATGCGCCTCAAGAGCAGCTTTTTGCCCAGCTCTTAACCCGTATTGCGCATGCCGGCGGCGATACCGGCGATCGTTACCATGATGGCGTGTTCCAGGAAGGACTCCGGCTGTGTGCGCTGGCGCTGCAACAGTTCCGCCTGCAGATAATTCAGCGGGTCGGTGTAGATATCGCGCAGCTGCATCGACTGCTTGATCCAGGGCTGATCGTCCAGCAACTGCTCTCGTCCGGCTATGTCCAGCACTGTGCTGCAATCCGCCTTAAGCTGGGCGCGCAGCGCCTCCCCGAGCGGGAGCCACTGCGGCGGCACCAGGCAATTGTCGTAGAACTGGGAAATGCCGCTGTCCGACTTCGCGTACACCATTTCCAGCATGGTGATGCGCACTGCAAAAAAGGGCCACTGCCTGAACATGGCGCGCAAGGTTTCGCCCTCACCACTTTCCATCGCCAGGCGTATCGCGGCCCCCGCTCCCAGCCAGGCCGGCAGCATCAGCCGATTCTGCGACCAGGCAAATATCCAGGGAATGGCGCGCAGGCTTTCGATGCCACCGCCGCCAACTCGGCGCGCGGGCCGCGAACCCAGCGGCAACTTCGCCAGTTCCTGTTCCGGGGTAGCGTGGCGGAAGTAGGCAACAAAGTCCGCTTCTTCACGCACTACGGCACGATAGGCGGCGCAGGAATCCGCGGACATCTGCTCCATCAGGGCGCGCCACTCGGCGCGGGGCTCCGGCGGGGTCATCAGATTGGCGCGGCAGATTGCCGTGGTGTAAAGCGCCAGGGTCTTCACCGCCAGCGAGGTCCAACCCAGCTTGGCACGAATCATTTCACCCTGCTCCGTAACACGCAGGCCGCTGCGCAATGAGCCCGGAGGCTGGGACAACAGGGCAGCCTGGGCGGGTGCGCCGCCACGACCAATGCTACCGCCGCGACCATGGAACAACAGCAGCTCAACGCCGTGCGCCGCGCACACTTTCAGCAGCGATTCCTGGGCCGTGTACTGCGCCCAGGAAGCCGCGAGCGCTCCCGCGTCCTTGGCGGAATCTGAATAGCCGATCATGATCATCACGCGGCCGTCGACGGCGTCGCGATACCAGCTCTGGGCCAGCAGCTCGGCCACCACCGCTTCTGCGCGCGCGAGATCATCGAGCGTTTCAAACAGCGGCGACACAGGCAAGCTGGTGTCACAACCGGCCTCGCGCAGCAACAAATGCACGGCCAGCACGTCGGAGGCCTGTCTCGCCATCGAGATCACGTAGGCACCCAGCGCCTGCGGCGGTTGTGCAGCCACCACGGCGCAAGTTGCCAACACTTCGGCGACATCCGGCGAGGGCTGCCATCGCCGCGGTATCAACGGCCGCTTGTTGCACAACTCGGCCAGCAGAAAGGCCTGCTTCTGGGCTTCATCCCACTGCGCATAATCACCCATTTCGAGATACTGCGTGAGCTCGGAGAACACCTGGGTGTGCCGCGCGCTGTCCTGGCGCACATCCACCTTGAGTAAATGCAAGCCAAAGCACTGTACCTTGCGCAACAGATCGAGCAGGGCGCCCTGCGCGACGCTCGCCATGCCACAGGCCTGCAGGGAGGTATAACAGGTGTGCAACGGCTGCCAGAGTTGCTCGACATCGGTAAATATTTCTTCGTCTTCGACGGGCTCGCCCGCCAGCTCCATTTCAATGGCGACGCGTGTGCCACGCATTCTTTCGCGCAGGCCTTTCAGTACGTGACGATAGGGCTCGCGCGCTTCACCCGCCAGATGCCTCAACGCGGCATCGCAGGGTGTCATGGAGAGCTCTTCCACCAGCTCATTCAGATCGTTCAGGTAGAGATCCGCCGCCTGCCACCGGGCCAGCCGCAGAACCTCTTCGGTGACCGCTGCGGTGACATTGGGGTTGCCATCGCGATCGCCGCCCATCCAGGAAACAAAGCTCACGGGCTTGGCATCCAGCGGCAGGCGTGCTCCGCAGGCATCGAACAGGGCGGCATCGAGACGCCGCAGAAATTCGGGAACAGCTTCCCAGAGTGAATCTTCCACTACCGCATAGCCCCACTTGGCTTCGTCCACCGGCGTTGGGCGCTGCGCGCGGAAATCGTCGCCAAACCAGATCTGGGTGACCAGGTCGCGCAATCGCAACTGCAGTTGCTCACGCTCGCGTGGCGTGATCCCGTCCAGTTCCAACTGGCTGAGGCAGCCACGAATCTCGCTGTGCTTGTGAATCAGGGTACGGCGCATGATCTCGGTGGGGTGGGCCGTGAGCACCAGCTCGATCTTGAGATCGAGTATGGTCTGCTGGAGCGTTGCCGGCGCAACCCCCTCATCCATCAGCGCGGAGAATTCACTGGCGAGCGCTCGCGAGGCGGAAAAAAGCGGCACCATCTCCCGCGACACGGTGTGATGCTGATCGGCGATATTCGCCAGGTTCAGGAACTGGCTGAAGGCGCGCGCCACCGGCACCAACTGCTCGTTGGGCAGTTCCCGCAGTATCTGCAGCAAGTTCGCGCGCGCCGACTCTTCACCGTCGCGCGCCGAACGTGAGAGCGTTCTGATGCGCTCGATGAGATCGAGGAATTCCTCGCCTTCGGCGTCAGAGATAATATCGCCCAGCAGCGCACCCAGGGCACTGACATTACTGCGCAGGCTGCTGTAATCGGGTTCGCTGGCTGAATCGTTCACGCTGGCATGGCTCCCAACCCCGGTATGACTGGAATGAATTAACGAGGGTTAACGATACCAGCCTACCTTTCCATCGGGCACAGCGCTAGCGGCGCATGCAACGGCTTGCACTGCCCACTTTCGCTGGGGCACAGGGTCAGCCAGCGTGCTTGGCCTCTGGCTCCGCGGGGCGGATAACGCCAATGGCCGGGGAGTCGAGCCGTATCAGTCGAGAATCGGATCGAGCTTATGGAACAGCGGGTTGGCGAAGTCCGGATCGGTGCCCGCCAGGATCATGCCGAGGCGCAGCAGACGCCGGTGCATGATCGGCACGATCAGTGCGTCACGCGCTGCATCGTCCTCGGCGATTATCTCGAACATGGCCTTGTCGGCCTCCGCCAGTGTTGCATGGGAGTGGCCGGTGAGTTCACTGATCTCGCGCATGGCCTCTCGCTCGAACCAGTCTCGATAGCGGGCGTAGTTGAGCAGGAAGCGCGGTATGTCACTCAGCAGCCGCTTCTCCCAGGGCGCGAACGCGCTGGACGTGGGCAGGCGTTCTATATCCACCAGCAGCTTGCGCAGGCCTGAATCCTCCCACTCTTTCTTTACCGGTGCGGGCAGATGCAGATCGAAATCCAGCTCGAGGCCCTGCAACTCGGCGATCGCTTCGAAGGCGCGGCGCATAATGCTGGAGTATTCGAGGGCGCCCTCGATCCAGTTGCCACCGCGCACTTCGGGCAGCATGAACATTCTGGCGGCGATGCCCGAAAGCTGCAGGAACGCCACGGTGTAGTAACCGACCACGCGAAGATCGACACGGTCGCCGCTGACTTCTTCATAACGGCGATACAGCGCCGGGATATCGCCCATGTTCTCAAGCGGGTGCCGGCCGCGAAAGCAGGCCAGATCCCAGTGCGTGTCGCCGATGTTGGCAATCTCCAGATCCATCACGGCCAGCACTTGGGTCCCGGCCGACATGAACTGCCCCGCGTCACCCGCGATGAAGCGGGCCTCGTTGCGGTGCTCGGGCACGTTGCGTCTCAACCAGGTCTGCAGGAACTCGGCGATGGTATCGATACTGTCCGTTTTCTTACCGATCCGGTACATGCGCTCGGACTGGTGCAACGCGATCTCTCGCGGCGTCTGCGGCGGGTGGCTGAGCTGGCGGATGTGGCGGAACTCGTCAACGGGAACCGCGTGCATCTGCGCCAGATGCTGCATGTAGCCGAGCAGCGCCTGCCAGCGCTCCTCGCTCAGTGTATCGGGGTTCTCAATGGCAGTGTGCACCATGCCTGGCGCGCGATCATCGGTGTCCACCCAGTCCATTACGAAGGCCTTGGGGAAATCCACCCAGCCATGAATATGCGGCACCTGAATGCCGTTGGCTTCGAGTACCTGCATCACTTCCATCTCGAAGCGCAGGTCGTTCTCGCCCGCGACCGGACGATTGCCGCGGAACAGGACGACACGGTGTCCATCGCCCGTGGCGTAGCTGACTTTCCACTGCGGCCGCCAGCGTTCGAGCCGGGTGATCTCCTGTACCTCGCCGCCGAGATGGGCCGCCACCCACTCGCGAATGCCCGCGAGCTGCTGCGCCTCGTGGGCCTCGTGATCGAGATTGTCGAGCGAGCTTGCGTGGTCTGTCATGCGTTTAGGTCTGCCATGTGAGCAAATCCAACCCCTGCCGATTTAAATGCATTGCATGGTAATCCAATTGCCCGGGATATTCACATGCCACCCTGAACCACAGGGTCGGGATTTTCTTCCGACAGGGCCCGCAACAGTTGGTGCTCACCGTGTCTTGCGCTATATTGCCAAATTGCATGGGAAAACCGACAGGGAGAGGGACCGATGAAAACCTTCGCGGGTGGCATCATCCTCGCAGCGCTACTGCTACAGGCCTGCGCCACTCAGGACGTTCCATCCCGGCCGGAAGCTGCGGCCGAAGCACCATCCGTCTACACGCCAGAGCCCGGGTTGAGCGACAAAGCACGCTTTCGCCAGGCTTTGCTGAACCTTGAGGCCGGCGACCCGGTGGCCGCGAGAGCCGAGCTGGTTTTATACCTCGATTCCCAGCCCGGCAGTGAAGTGGGGCAGGATTTACTGCAACAGATTGATCTTCCCGCCGACGAATACTTCCCGCCGGAATACCGCGAGATACCACTGGAGCCCGGCTGGTCCCTGTCCACTGTGGCGCAGCGCTACCTGGGCAGCGTCTACCGGTTCCACGCACTGGCCAAGTACAACGGCATATCCGAACCGCGCAAGCTGCACGCGGGCAAGAGCCTCCGCATCCCTCTGACAGCGCAGGCCCTTGCCGCCTTTAATGAAACGGACGCCGGGCAGGATCTCCCGCTACCGACAGGGGATCTGCCGGACGAACTGGCGGCGGAACCGGGCATTGAACAACCGCTCCCCGAGTTGCCCGTGGCCGCTGCCGAGCCATCCTTGCCCGACGAAGCCGCGTCGGCGGATGCCATTGCCGACGCAACAGCCGTGAACGCCCAGCGGGCTGAAGGACTGCATCGCGAAGCGCTCAACGCGTACCGGGCACAAGATCTGGACTCCGCTATTGCGTTGTGGGATGAAGCGCTCGCTCTGGATCCCGAGCATCCGAATGCCATGCTCTATCGAAGCCAGGCTATCGATTTGAAAAGGAAGCTGAGCGACCTCGCCAACTAGGAACGAATGCCATGGAAGCGCGCCTCACGTCTTTTTTGCGGGAGCTGAAACGTCGCAAGATTCTCAACACCTGCTTTTACTACATCCTGCTTTGCTGGTTGCTGATACAGGTGGGTGAGATTCTCCTGCCCACCATCGGCTACGAGGTGGAAATATCCCTGCGCGTATTGCTGATGATCGAGATTCTGCTGTTTCCCCTGGTGTTCATTTTCGCCTGGTACTTCCAGATCAGCCCGCGCGGCATCGTGCGCACCACCAATTTTGTCGAGCGTCGGGTGCTGAAGAACATTACGCCGATCAATGATCAGCGCCAGGCTGGCATGGGCAATTATTTCAGCGGCGGGCGCCAACAGACTGACCATCACTGGACACTTTCCGCTGAAACCGGCCCGCTCACCGGGCTCAGCTTCGGCATCTCGGAGCCGGTCGAACTGGGGCGCTCGCTGGACTGCGGCCTGGCGATTGTCAGCCCGCATGTGTCACGCCACCATGCGCGTCTCGAAGTGGACGGGCACCAGCTGTACGTGGAGGACCTGGATTCAGCCAACGGCACGGTCGTCAATGGCAAGCCGATTGAAGGTCGCCATGCTCTGCACCACGAGGACGAACTCCGGCTGCACGACATTATATTCCGCGTTACCGAGAGTTACTCCGGCATACCCGGCGAAAGCTCACTCAGCCAGACCACGTTTATTGAAACCCCGGAAGATGCGCAGAGCCGACTGTCTGAGCAGCAGGCGAACTCAGGTACGCCAGCCACCAAACCCGCAGACTAGCGCGATGCCTCGATTTTGCGCAGGTTGCGACGCAGAGTCCTGGCCTGCTCCAGCTTGCGCTGCGCATCGCCATTGTAAGGGTTGTAACGCAGTGCAGACTCCAGGGCCTCGATGGCGCCGTCAAGATCGCGCTGCATCAGGCGCGAACCTTCGCGATAGGCGCGCTGGCCAAGCTCGTTGCGCAGCTTGAGTGCGCGGTCTATCAGCGGGTCGGCCTCCATTGGCCGGGCGATCATCGCGGCCTGAATTTCCTCCAGCGCGACATCCAGCCTGCCAGAAGTCTCCGCCGCATCGGCCAACGCGGTGTGGGCATTGCGCACCAGTTCCTGCTCTGGCGGGCTCAGCACAGACCCGCTGCCGGCAGCTCTCGACACCAACCCGGCATGGTCGCCCCGCATCGCCAGTGAGGAGAGTTCGTCGAACAGGCTGACCTCGCTCGGTTCAAGCGGCCCGGCCTGTTCGCCATAAGCCTCCGGCGTGCGCATTTTTACCTGCGCCCGCGCAGTGGCGAGCGCACTGCGGCCCAGGCGCTCCAGCGCCTGTGGCTGTCCGGGCTTCAGCGTCAGCACCTTCAGCATATGCCCGTCGCCGGCGCGTCTGTTCCCCCGCTGGTAGGCCCGTTCAGCCGCGCGCAGCTGCGCGGCAGCCTCTTCGTCGATCTGCCTTTCAAGTCCCTGTAGTGCCCCCGCCGCCTCCTCACTGCCTGGCTCCAGTGCCAACACACTGCGCCACAGCAACGCGGCACGCAACAGGTCGCCGGAGGCCTGCGCCTCAACGGCGCCGCTCTTCTGCGCGGCGGCAAACTCGGCAAGGGACGCCTGCTCGTCGGGCAGCGTCGTGCAGGCGCCCAGTACCAGGCTCAGCACCGCCAGCATAATTCCGCATCGCCAATTCATGGCAAGGATATCGGCGTGAAGGTACGCAGAAGGCGCTTGAAATCCGCCATGTCATGCTGGCTGTAGATCATGCTGCGATGCAAAAAATGGGGCGGCGCGTACACCGGGTTGTCGCCGCGCGTCACCGTGGCGGCAAGCCGCATACCTTCCTCGCGGGCGATACGCGCGGCCGTATCGCTGCTGTCGCCGTAGGGGTAGGAGAGATAGACAGGGGCGGATCCCAGGCGCTTCCTGAATACGGCATTCGAGCCGCGTATCTCCTCGCGCACACGACGCGAATAGTCCGCGTCACTTGCGTCGTGCGACAACCGCGCCAGGCTGGTATGGCTCTTACCGTGCGACTGCACCTCGATCAACCCGGAGTCCGCCATCTCCCGCAGTTGATCCCAGGTCATGGCCGCCGGGGCACCGATGAAATCCGTGTAGATAAACAGCGTGGCCGGCACGCCATAGCGGCGCAGAATCGGCCAGGCCACGTCATACACCGAGCGGTACCCGTCGTCGATACTGACTATCGCCGATTTTTCCGGCACGGGACGCCCGCTGTTCAGAATGGATTCCAGTTCAGCGAAGGTCAGCAGCGCATAGCCGTTATCCAGCAGATAACGAAGCTGCTGTTCAAACACCGCCGCAGATAACTCCAGCTGATGTGACGCACGCGATGCATCGGTGAACTGGTGGTAGCAGAGAATGGGAACATTCCTGAAGCCGTCTATATACACGGAGGAGATATTGGCCGGCCTCAACGGTACGGCGAGTACGTCTCCGGCGGCGGCGCCCGTCGCCGCGTTGACTTCGCTGATCTGCCAGGCCTCCCTGGCGTGCCCGAGAAAAATCCGCGCCACGTCGTCGAGCGTCTGGCCATGTTTCAGCCGCACCAGCGCAAAGGCGTCATCTCGCGCCACCACATGCATATCCGCCATGCTCTGGGGGCGCGACGCGGGAGCCGCGCAGCCGGCGAGAAAAAACAACAGCGCGAACAATGCAGAGGCGAATTTACTGCTCATCAGGGGAGCGCACCACAGTGACATCGTCGACGGCGGCACGCGTAATACCGCTGATGTCGGGATCCCTGGCCGCCGGGGCCGCGGGAGTCAACGGCACCTTGCCGGGCTCCGCGGCGGCGGCACTATCTAAAAGCTGCTCTACGGAGTCGGCCATGCTATTGAAGGCGCTGAACATATCGCCGAATTCGTTCGCACGCTGCTTGGATATCCGCGTTTCCAGCTGGCCGTTACCCACAAGTTTCAGCGCGCGGGTGGCTAGCAGCAGATTCTTGGCGATAATCTTGTTGAAGATATAGATAGCCACCGCCACCGCCAGCACCACCGCAAACCCGAGAATCAGCATCAACCGCTTGGTGACGCTCAGCGCGGCATCCAGGGGCCGCGTGTCCAGGCCCATATTGACCTCACCCACTACCGTATCGTTAAACAGCACGGGCAGGTTGAAGTTAAACACGTTGCCACGATCCGTCACCCGCACCTTGTCCTGTAAATACACCTGCTCCGCAGACTCCTCGGGCGCCCAGGGCTGCCCTACGAGCGTTGGATCACTGGCGACGCGGACCACGCCGGTGTGGTCCGCCACCATCAGGTAACTGAAGCTGTCCCGGGCCGCGGCGTCCTGCACCAGCGAATCGAGCGTTATCCAGTCTTCCCCCAGCACCGGTATCGCCGCCTGCACCGCCACGAACTTGCTCAATGAAACACCCGCGTCCATCGCCTGCTGCGTGAGTACATTACTCTGTGCGCGGAACACGAAAAAAGCGCTGAGGCCCATCGTAATCGCCACCAGAGTCGATAGAATCGCCGTCCACTTGACCTGCAGTGGCACATAACCACCGCTCTCCTCGCGCTGTTCACGCAGCGTGCCGCGCTCTCGCTCCAGCGCCTCGAACAGTTCCTGCCCGGACTGAAAGCGCCGCGAAGGCTTTTTCTGCAGGAGTTTGTGCACGATCTTCTGCAGCCCGACGGGCGCATCCCTGGTGAGCTGACGAATGGGCAGTGGGTCACGCTGGGTGATCTGCATGATCAGTGTCGGCATGGATTCGGCATCGAAAGCCTTCTGGCCGGTGATCATCTCGTACAGTATGACGCCAAGGGTGAACAGGTCGGAACGGCCATCCACGCGGTCGCCGTTGGCCTGCTCGGGCGACATGTAGCGCGGAGTACCCAGCATCATGCCCACCTGGGTACTGTCCTGCTCGCTGAGGGTCTCCACCCGCGCGATGCCGAAATCGGCGATCTTTGCCGACTGACCATCTCCCGATAGGACGATGTTGTCGGGTTTCAAATCACGGTGCACAACTCCCTTGGCGTGGGCGTAGTCGAGCGCACTGGCGATCTGCATTGCGAGATGAAGAATCTGGTCGACGCTCATTCGCGCGCCTTCCTGCAGCCGCTCGCCGAGCGTCTTGCCCTCGATCAACTCCATCAGGATAAAGGGTGAGCCGTCTATCTCGCCGGCATCGAACACTGTCACGATATGTGGGTGTGCTAGCGCTCCGGCCGCCTTGCCCTCGCGAACAAACCGCTGCCTGCGCTCAGGGTCATCGCAATGCTCTACCTTGAGAATCTTCATGGCGGCGGTACGATTGATTTGCGGATCAAACGCACGATACACCTGCGCCATACCGCCCTCGCCGATATGCGCCTGAATCTCGTAGCGACCGATCGTCCTTTGAATACCGTCCACGTCACCTCCCTGTGTCATAACAGTAACCATACGGCGGCGAGTGTCAATGCGCTGAGCAGCAACACGGCCATGATTGGGAACGTACCTGCGTCAGACCCAGTACCGCTCGCGTCGGCGCGGATATCGTGGGTTGTTTCCAGAGTGGAATCCCCGGTATCGCGCACGGCCGGCGGGTCGCCGATGATGACGGCGGTAATATTGTCGTGCCCACCGCTGTCCAGTGCCGCACGCATTAGCGCATCCACCTGTGCCCGCGGGCTGTCGTGTTGCGACAGCAACAGGGCGATGCTGCTGTTTGACAGCTCATCCGTCAGGCCGTCGCTGCATAGCAGCAACCTGTCACCGGCCACCAGCGACCCACTGACCGTGCCCGGCGCAACAACCATCGCGTCTGAAACGCCCAGCGACTGGGTGAGCACGTGTCGCTGCCGATGCCGGCTTGCCTGCTCGGCAGTGATCGCACCACTGGCGAGTAGCTCGGCGGCGCGATTATGATCCGTGGTCAACTGGCGCAGTTCTCCCCCGCGCCAGAGATAGGCGCGACTGTCGCCCACCCAGCAGATCTCGAACTCGTGGTCGTCCAGCTGTGCCGCAACTACGGTGGAACCCATGCCCTGCGCTCCGTCGCGCTCCAGCATGGCCGCCAACACAGCGGCATGACTGCTGCGGATGGCAGCAACCAGCGACGCGCCGCTGGCGAGTTGTGTCAGTATGGATTCCTTGACAATGGCACTGGCAACTTCGCCGCAGGAATGCCCCCCCACACCATCGGCAACGAGCCAAAGCCCATTCTGCGGTGCCGCTCCAAAGCAGTCTTCATTATGACTGCGGGCCAGCCCCGGATGGGTATCTGCTGCGAATCGGCGACTAGCGATCGTCAAGCACTGTGTTCCACAAAATCGAATTCAGGCCTTAGTGTACCCCAACTTGCGCAAAGACCGCGGATGAATCTGATGTGCGAAAATTTGCGAGGAATTTGTCGGAAAACCCGGGTAAATATGTCAGCGGGTACATGCAGATTTTACACGCCGTATAAGCCAGTACAGATAACACGGCCACGCGACCGCCGGCGGACACCGTGCAGCGCTCGGACGAGCCGGGCATGAGGTGCATGGCACGCATATTGCTCGTTGCCTGATGTCCGCTATGCGGCACCCAAATATTTTTCGTTACAGGAGAAACCTACAATGAACAGTGATATTGCGGAAGGAAAATGGAAGCAGTTGAAAGGCAACATACAGCAAAAATGGGGTCAACTGACTGACGACGATATTGACCGCATCAACGGCAATCGGCAGAAATTTATCGGCGTTATGCAGGAAAAATACGGCGTAGGCAAGCAGCAGGCCGAGAAGGAATTTGACGATTTCACTGCGCAGAACGCCTGACACACCGGTTCGGGCCGCACGCTTGCGGCCCGGGCCACCTGCACGCCCAACCCACAATGAAGCAGCAAGACAGCGGTGCGGAGCTACAATTGCGGCCGCGCCAGATCAGCCAATGCTTCCTTGCAGCGAGTAAATATGCCGCGAGAACGCCAATCTTCATAGCTCAGGGTCTTACAGCGGCCGAGGTCCTGCTCGAAGACACGTTGGTGATACCGCGCAAACTCTTCGCTGCACACGTTCAGAACAATCTCGTCATTCAGGGCGAACGATCGGTTGTCAAAGTTGGCAGACCCGACGATCACCCACTCACCATCGATAATCGTGACCTTGGCATGCAGCATGGTGGGCTCATACACGTGAATGCGCACACCGGCGAGCAGGAGTTCGCCCCAGGCAGCGCGCGAACTGTAGCGCACAACCCGGGAATCGTTATGTCGGCCAGGGACCATCACGTCGAGCCTCACACCCCGCTTCACTGCGGCTGCCATCGCCGAGATGGTATCGCTATCCGGCACAAAGTAGGCCGTTGTGAGCTGTATCGAATCGGTGGCTGTCTCAATCGCGTAACGGAAGAGTCGATAGATACGCTCGCTCCCACTTCTCGGTGAGCTGCTTAGCACCTGTGCGTCCACCGTGTCCACGTTGGCTGCGGGCTCTGGTAACTGGGTCGACGATTCACCCTGCAGCAACATCCGTGGTTCTTTGAGAACCTCGCACCAGAGCGCGCTGAATGCCTCGTGAAGCTTCTCTACCACAGGCCCTTTGATAGCGTAGTGGATATCGTGCCATTCGTCGGGTGATCGCGCATCACCCCGCCACTCCTCCGCTATTCCCACACCGCCGGTGAATGCCAGAGACCTGTCGACAACCAGAATCTTGCGATGCGTGCGATAGTTCATTCGCTGCAACTGCCACCAGCGCAGGGGATTGAAGTACCTGACCCTGGCGCCGGCGTCACGCATCTGCTCGACAAGCTCAGCGTCCATGTTTAGCGCACCCCACCAGTCGAGCAGAACCTGCACTTTCACCCCGCGCCGCGCCGCCTGGCTCAGAGCCGTGGCAAACTCATGCGCTATGTCGCCAGACCAGTAAATAAAGGTTTCGAAACAGATCTCCCTGTCGGCATTATTTATTCCCCGCAACATTGGTGGAAAGATTTCTTCGCCATTAATCAACGCCTGAATGCTGTTCCCGGATGACACAGCGCAATCAAACAAAGCCTCCAATTGGCTGCGTACACTCTCAGTCTGAACAGGCTCTTTCGCTTCTAACGGCACGGTTAGTCCACCGATGTCTTTTTAAACCAGAGGGGCGACGCGATTGCTTGTGCGGCCAATGTCCAGCCTTCAGTGCGAGGAAACTCCCACCGCAGCAAAGCATCTCGCACGCTATTTATCGGACTGTTCGTCGTCTTCAGGAAGATCGACGTCAACAGTGGGCACTTCCATTTCAACAGTTTTCGTATCCACATCCACCTCAGGCGTCTCCACGTCGTACTCGGGCATGTTTCCGCCAGACACGTCCACATCGACATCGGGCGCCCTGCCTTCTTCAGTTTTGATCACTTCGTAATCTGGCAGCTTGCCGGCATCACCGCTGACATCCACGTCTGGCATTTCTGCTTCTTCAGTTTGCTCAATATCGCAGCCGCCGGCCAACAGCGCTGCAGTGAGTACGGAAGCGGTCACGGCCACTTTTGAGATTTTCATAGCTTGTCCTCCTCTTCGGGTGATTCTCCAGAACGCGGTGCAAGCAGCGTGCCAAGCATGATCGCAAGCGGCACCGAACTTGCACGAAACTCGAGCCCCCAAGGCATACAGAAAGTGCTTTTCACACTCTGCTATACAGCGAATGCGAGACCACCATGGCATCTTGCTACCAGTTCACCAACCGTACGGACGCAACGGCGAGCCAGGCGCCGGTAAATATTGCATCAGGCTTGTAACTCTTGCCCGCTGCCCGCGGCTTCTGCCACGCGGCAAGGTCAAGGGTCGCGAGGATCGCGCGCGCCGATTGCGCTGAGTTCGAGACATTTCTCCCCAAACCCCTTTTATCCGTTTTATACTGGGAAAAAGGGAGTGGCATTGACCACCCCCCGTGCATTCCTATAAAAACAACGGGAGAAGAACATGAGAATTACACACGCCGGCACCTCGCCGGCGGTTTCCCCTGTCCGCGCGTTGCTCTTCTCCTTCTGCGCGGTCTTCCTCGTCGCCTGCATTGCAAAAGAGCCCGACTCGCCCATCACCGTCTCCCGCGCCCAGACCAGCGGTGGCCCCGTCGTGTTCCAGAACGTCAGCGTCTTCGATAGCGAGTCACTGCAGCTCGTTCCCAACCGCGACGTGATTGTTCGCGGCAACAGCATCGAGGCGGTCGTGCCCAGCGGTGGCCAGCCGCTGCCTGAAGCGGCGCATGTGGTCGACGGCGAAGGCACGACACTCGTTCCCGGCCTGATCGACATGCACGGGCATATCTCGATCACAACGGGTCCGAGCTGGGAAATCGCCACCCCCAATCCCGAGAATAACCTGCGCGCCTACGCTTACGCTGGCGTTACCACCGTGTTCGACCCCGGCGACAGTTCGGGCGAGGCGGCGATTCGCCGCGAGCAGGTGGCCGAGGGGGAACTGCTCGGTCCGCGCATTTTTACGGCGGGCAGGATCATCACCGACCCACACGGCCACCCCCGGGCGATGGTGGAGCAGCTCGCACCCTGGTGGATCAAGTGGTATCTGAAGCCGCGGGTGGCGACCGGCGTCGCCACGCCTGAAGAAGCCGTGGCCGCCGTGGAGGAGCGGCAGGCAGCGGGTGTCGACGCAATCAAGGTCGTGGTGGACAGCATCCCGCTGGAGGCCGACATACTGCCGCAGCCGTTGCTGCGCACGATTGTGGACGAGTCGCACCGGCGCGGCCTGCGCGTGGTGGCGCATATCGGCACCACGCGCGACGCGATTGCGGCGGCGGAAAACGGCGTGGACCTCTGGGTGCATGGCATCTACAAGGAGCGCATTCCCGACGAACAGATTGCGACGCTGGCCGCCTACGGCATCCCGATGGTTACCACCAGCGAGGTGTTCGACCGCTACGGGCGAGCCGCGGCGGGACCGATCGACCCGACGCCACTGGAGAGGGAAACGGTGAGCGCGCAACGAATGGCCACCTTCTATCCGCCGCCCGCGGATTTCGATGCCGGGCCGCTGCAGAACTGGGTCACATTGATGCAGCAGACCCGTGAAGCGCGCCTGGATAACGTGCGGCGGCTGCATGCGGCGGGGGTGACGATCCTGGCGGGCAGCGATACCCAGTCGGGCGTGTTTCCCGGCGCCGGCCTGCACCGGGAACTGGCCACGCTGGTGGAAGCCGGGCTCACGCCGGCAGAGGCCATCCGCGCCGCGACCCTCGCGCCCGCGAGATTTCTCGCCAGCGGGAGGGAGCCGGATGCGGGGGTTATTGCCGCGGGCAAGCGCGCCGACCTGCTGTTGGTAGAGGATGATCCTACGCGGGACATCGCGGCACTGGCGGAAATCCGGGAAGTGATGTTGAACGGCAGTTTGCTTACGCGGGTCCAGACTGGAGGGCGTGAGTCCGTCGCCCCTTAGGGGAAGCCACCCTTCCCCCGGTTCGGGAAATGTTTTTCGCCGCAGCGGTGGCCCGGGAATACTCCAGGCACTGTGACCTGCTTTGCAATCTTGCACGAAACCTTCATTGTGCGCCATTCTTGCGCATGCTAGTGTCAGCCATGTCAAGGAAGACTACCAGCCCGTTTACAGCTTGCCGGGCATATACACCAGGTTGTTTGAAAGTATTTTCATAATATAAAAAGTCGCGTGAATCTCGCTGGGTAAGGGGACACGTGACGCAGGGGATTCTTTCAGGGGTTCACAGCGACCAGACGACTGCCCGGGTTCGGCAAATACGTGGGACGCAAGGAAGTGTTGCGCGAATGGACAAGAACGGGCTTTTCCGCCGGTGCGCCTGGCTGTGCGTACCTGTCATACTGCTGGCTGCATGCAAACATCCGATTGAACTGCACGGCGAGGGGGATGTTTTCTCCGCCTCCGGAGCGAGAGATTGCGCCCTGGAAGACTACCTCGCAGGTGCGGAGGCCTGCGCTTCCAATCTGGTAACCGGCGACTACGCGGAAACCTACACGGCGGTGCCGCGCCCCGGCTGGCAGTTCCGCCGCTGGGATATCTACTGCACCACTGCACTCGATAACACCTGTTCCTTCAACATAGGAGCCGATGTTGTCCAGCAATTTTCCGGCTCCACGGTGCCGCCGCTGAAAGCGATATTTCGCTCCACCACCAACGACGGCTTCAATGCGCTTTTCATCGGCAACCACACACTTGTGCCGTTTTCAGGCGGGTTCGGCGCGCACGCCGCCAGCGCAGGTTACAGCGCGCACACAACCAGTGTGTTCAGCGCGCCGGGAGCACAGGGAGCGCCGAAGGCATTGTGGGACAATGCCGTCTCGCGAGCGGCTATCCAGACGGTGCTCGATTCCGGTGCTATTGAACTGCTGGGAATGGCCTATGATCCGGCTCACCCGGAGGGCGCGGCCTATGTAAAGTGGGTGAAGTATGCGCTGCAACGCCATCCCGATACCCGCATCTTTATTGCCACACCGTGGAGTCCCGACCCCGAAGGCGCCAGTAGCGCCGCCTACCTGGCTTCCCATGCGAGCCTGCACGGGAAAGTACACGACCTGATCGATGCGCTGCGCAAACGGTTTCCGGGAGTCGACTTCTACTGCCTCCCCTCGGGACAGGCTGCCGCAGAGTTGCATTCCCTGCAGACGGCGGGAAACCTGCCAGACGTGACCGCACTTGTAGGTGACGCCAGTGATTCGGTATTCGCAGACACCGCGGGCAGCGCCGGCGAACTGCTGTTGGAGCTGGGCGAGCTGCTGTGGTTAAGCGCCATCTACGACGTGGATTTGAACGACTATCCCTACAACCCCGGATACACCACGGACATCAAGGCGCTCGCCGGGACGATCCTCGCCGGCCACGATCGGGCCTACGACGCCCCGGCGGAGGTGGATATCGATACCGACGGCGACGGCATTGTCGATCGTCTGGATTCGAATCCCGAGGGGAGAACCAACATCCTGCTGATTGTTGCGGACGACCTCGGCTATAACGACCTCGCCATCAACAACAACAATACTGAAATCGATACCCCCAACATGGATGCGCTCGCGCAGCAGGGGATGCGTTTCACCCGGCACTACGCGACAGCCGTGTGTTCGCCGGCGCGCGCGGCGCTGTTGACCGGTTTATATCCCGAGCGGCTGGGCTTCCTTCCCGACGGGCGCGGCATTTCGCCCCAGGTCATCACCCTGCCGGAGCGTCTGCGGGAGGAAGGCTACAGCACCTGGCATATCGGCAAATGGCACATTGGCGATCTCCTGCGCAATGCCTGGCCTGACTATCAGGGCTTCGATCACTGGTTCGGCTTTCTGAGCCAGGACTACCTCGCCGGAATCCATGTTGGCGGCAAACTCGTCCCCAGGCAGCCGCGGTACCAGGATCCCTGGCTGATGGGGGATACCGAGCCCGGGGCGTATTATCCCGGACATCTGCAGACAATCCTCACCGACAAGGCCAAAGACGTGCTGACGGACCTCAAGGCGACGGGCGAGCCCTGGCTGATTCAGCTCTCCTACTATGCGCCGCACGGACCGATCCAGCCAGCCGCAGAGTTCGCCGCGCTGTACCCCGATACGGACGCAGGCAGATTCCGTGCCCTGGTCAACCAACTGGATTCCGATATCGGTCAGGTCGTCACCCATCTCGATACGCTGGGAATGGGGCAGGATACGATTGTCGTTGTCGTCAGCGACAACGGCGGCACCAACCATTGGGCTAACAACAACGCACCCTTCTCCGGCAGCAAACAAACGTTGCTGGAAGGTGGCTTGCGCACCCCGCTGTTCATCCGCTGGCCGCAGGGCGCGCTCGGCGGGCAGATTGTCGAAGATGTCGTGGCAGTGGAGGATATCCCTCCCACCTTGCTCGAGGCCGCCGGCCTCGCGGTGCCTGCGGATCTCGACGGACAGAGTTTTTACCGCCAGATACAGCAGTTGGAGCCGCCCCGAATGGCTGACAGGTTCCGCGAGTTCGGCCGCACCAGTTACACTGTGCTCTCGGCGGATGCCCGCTGGCGGCTGGTACAGTGGTATTCCTTCTTCAACGTATTGCCCCCGCCGGAAGTGTACGATTTCCTGCTCGACCCGTATGTCGCGCAACCGGTGAACCCCACGCCGCCGGACGTGCTGGCGAGCCTCGTGGATAGCTATCGGTTGTGGTACCGGCAGGTGCACACCGTTGCGACGCAGTTCTCACCCATGGGCTCGGGCGGACGCGGCGTACTCACCGGGATGGATTTCGGCCGCACCCCCGGCCACGGAACCTATACCTTCGGCATCGGCATAGCGCCGGGTGTCGAGGGTTTGATTGCCGGACAGGCGGACCTCTGGGATCTGCGCAAGCAGGGCACTACAGTGACCGCACAATTCGGGCCAGTGTTGCTCACAGGTGAAGTCTCCGGCGTCAATGCCTGCCACAGTGTTGTGGTGACGGGGATTCTGCATCGACAAACTTTGCAGTCATCGGGCGCGAGCTATATCGCCCTATCGCTGTATATCGATGGTGTACTGGCGCAATCACAGCAGGCACCGGGCGCGTTGCTGGTGACTGACGCGGCAGTAGTTACCGACATAGGTGAGCCCTTTGCATCCGGAGATACCCTGTACCCGCCCGTGATACTCAACAGTGCGCTGAGCGACACCTCAGCCTGGACCCTGTCGGATTTCAGTGCGTCGCTGTGCGATGGTTAAACGGGATCGGGCCTGACAGCGAGAATTGACCAGAATACCGTGAGGGGGTGTTCTGCACCTGTAGGGCCCCTTTGCTCGGCTCAGTCAGGCCTCGCACCTCAGACAGAGAGCCGAACAGCTAAAGATCCGAGATTCCATTCCGACAGCCTGCCCCATTCATCTCGGAGCGTGCCGCCGCCGCGACCTGGTATCAGCGCGGCTGAAGATCCCAATGCTCAAGCGCATGGTAGCTGACACCCTGGCTTTGCGACTTGGATTCAAACAAGGTGAAGTGGTCGTAGACAAGCGGGATGTCGGGCAGGAGCGCTGGCGCGGGCGGCGGTTCCGTGCAACCTCGGTACAGTGTCACATGCGGGGCGAAGGGTTTTTTTTCCAGCCTGGCTCCAAACTGGCCCCCCAGATGTTGCAGCTTGCGGGCCAACGCCGCGAGCTCCGGCGTCGCATGCGACGGCCCCGTCCAGTAGATTCCGGCTTTGGGCCAGTATCCCGTCTGATCCAATATTAATTCGCCAGCGCCGGTGTTCGGCTCCCAGGCATCCACGGCCCGGCACAGTGTGTCCAGCTGTCGCTCACCCACCTCGCCTACGAATGCGAGCGTGATGTGGAAATTTGTCGCCGGTACCGCACGACCGGAGGCAAAACAGTGGCGATCGCGCCAGTCAGCCAGCGCCCGGCAGGTGTCGTTGTCGATATCCAGCCCGAAAAAAATACGCATGCAGATTCCCCCGCCTCGCCATGCCCCCTAATGCCCGCATAAATTATGGAGACAAAAAAATAAGCGCGGCATTGGAGGGCATCAAAAGGTGTGGAGATGGTTCCATGGTGGTCCCAAGAATATCCAATACAAATTCCAGGGAAGCGCTCAAATATCGTTCTACTAAATCATACACGCCCCCTCTCACTGACAACAATATTGATTGTGTTGCGTTGGCTCTGCTTTCCGAAAACAGCAGATTAGAGCTGCGAAGACGCGTTGGAGAAAGGCGTTGTAGATGAAGAAATCGCCTTCGTCGAAAACCAGCGAGAAATGCGACTGCGACTACTTGCGCCAGGGATGATTATCTTTGCCGCGCCGCCGCTTTACTGGCGGTCCTTTGATTGAGGCTACGCAGCCCGAGGAGACCCAAGAGGCCACCTGATAATGAAGTCGAGCGGCGGAAGGCCGTCCCGCTCGAAGATGAAGTGCGTCGTGTCGTGAAGGCACGGGGTCTTCAGTTGGTACAGGACGTTGCCGTTCGGCGTAGGCGAGAGGATACAGAACGCTCCCGTCAGGTAACCTCATCTCGATGATTCCTGCTAAGCTTTCATCTCACGCCGATGACAACAGACCGTTGAACCAAGGCTGTAACGAGAATTCCTGAGCAGAGCGCATGTGGCAGTACACAGGCAAACACCGCCCTCCCTTCGCCGAACAACCCGGGCCCGGCCAGGAGTCGGTATGGGACTACCCGCGCCCGCCCGCCTTGGTCGAATGTCAGGCCCTGGTCGAGGTCGGGGAGCCGCACCGTCCTGTTGCATCCAGCCGCCGTGCCTTTCGCGTGCTGGAAACGGCCAGCCCTCCTACCTTCTACCTGCCGCCGGACAGCATTGACTGGACGCAGCTTGCACAGGCCCCCGGCTCGTCCTTTTGCGAGTGGAAAGGCGCCGCCAGCTACTGGTCACTGGCTGGGAGCGGCGACGAAGTTGTCATCGGCTGGAGTTACGAGCGTCCCACCGGCGCATTCGACGCGATCCGCGGCTACGTGGCTTTCTATCCGGGCCGCATCCCGTGTTTTGTCGACGGTGAGCGGGTGCAGCCGCAACCTGGGGGCTTCTACGGCGGCTGGATCACCTGCAACCTTGCCGGGCCCTTCAAGGGTCCGCCGGGCACCGGCCACTGGTGACTGTTCCCGGCGCCGGGTCCCGGCCGGCAACCGGCAGTGATTCACCTACAAAATTATTTGCAAGCCCAGTGCGCCACACCGGCGCCACAACAGACCGAGGATAATGCGCGTCGCCACGACCGTGCAGACGAAGGTCGCCACCAGGACGGGTGGGCAGCGATAGCTGCCTGGCCGCATCAGGCACCCCTGAAGACGGCAATTTCCACGGCGTCGGGTACATCCGTGTACTCAATGGTCGCCTGCCTGTGCTCGCAGTCATAGCGACCGCAGTTGCGCAGGTAATCGAGGAATTCTCCCGGGTCGAATATCTCGCCGACATTGTCCGCCACCACGATGCTGCCCGGGCCGATCAGCCCGCGAGCTTCGATCAGTTGCAGGTCACGCTTGTAGAGATCCTTCCAATGGTCGAGGAACACCACGTCGAAGCGGCCCTGCAGTGACTCGATCTCGCGAGTCGAGGAGCCGTGTATAAAGCTGATTTGTCCGGACAGCCCCGCCATTTCCACGTTGCGGCGTGAACTCTCTACCGCGGCGGAGTCGACCTCGATTGAGGTTACCCGAGCGCCCGGGCCGAAGGCGTCGGCAAGCATGATCGAGGAATAGCCGCAGTAGGCACCGAGTTCGAGAATGCGTGCATCGTCCGGCAGCCGCTCCGCGAGTTCCCTGACGAGGGGCCCCTTGTCCGGCCCGATGTTCATCAACCAGCGCTCCTCCCGGGCAAAGCGGTCGATGGTACGCAGCACGTCCGCCGCATCGCCGCGCGCCGCGTGGCGCTCGACGTAGTCCGCCGCCTGCACGGTTCGGGGAGGCGCACCGCGCAATTTATCCAGCATAGCCTGCCAGGCGGTTTTCAGGATGAAGCCGAGGGCGGCGGGACGCAGGAATCGCGAAAACTTCATGCTCGAATCTCCGTACTCAGGTGGCGTGATGCCAGACATTGCTGGCTCGTTATCACCAGCATAGTCGCAATCGGAACCTGGCGCGTGTTCAGCCCGAGCGGCGTCGCATATCCTCCAGATAATCCGGCAAGATCGCGCGCATCTCCGGGAGTCCTGGTCCACCATGGGCGCCGTGACCCCCTGAGCCCTTGCTGTAAAAAGCCCGCATGCATTCCGCGACGGAGTAGCGCCCAATATCACTCACATATGTCTGAGCGCACCATATAGATATCCAGATCCCCCGGGCCACTAAACGCCACGAGACCTTGCTGATCATTCCACAGCAGGATGTTCATGACTCTACCTTTTAGCGTTGCTTCGGATGACATTGACCATCCCGTTTCAATCGCGAAAGCATCTATCTTGCACTCGCCCTTCCACACGGGAAAGCTTACCTGCTTTTCTTCCAATACAGTCCAAAGCGCACCATAGGACGTTGTTCCGCTATTCCCGACTGAAAGTGACTTCGGGACAATTAGAAGCAGAGTAAAGGGAAAGATTACGCTTTCAGTGTTTGTGTCAGCGATGTCATCTGTACGCATCTCGTAGCTGACTACATCATATTGAGCTAATGCATATTCCGCGGATTCAATGTCATACAAGACTGATAAAAAATGTCGCTCCGGAGTTCGTAAACAAAAACCCCTTCTACCTTTGCTGGAGTGATCTGGTCGGCGACCGCAATAGGTGCATAATAGAGTGCGGCCGCAAATACTAGTCTCACCATCGTCAACTACCTCGGATTGTGGAGGAAGAACTTTCCCGGGCCTGATCCCAGCACAAAGATACCTGCCCGGCAGCATTCATTGACCAGGAGAGCCCGATGTCTGCACGACAAGAGTTGATTACAGTTTGCGTCCTTTGCTCAATGCTTATCATTGGGTGCTCTGATGGCAGGGGTGGCGGCAATGGCAGTGCCACCGCCCCGTTCCAGGAGTTGTACGACCAGGGTGTTGACCGCTACTTGGGGATATTTACACCCATGACCTCGGAAATCCTTGAGGGAGGCGTTACCCGGCACAGCTTCGGCGCCGGCGAGGGGCCACTATGCTACACCGGTAACGAATTCAATATGTCCACACGAGCGGGTGCGAGCGAGGAACTGCTGATATTCCTGCAGGGCGGCGGCACCTGCGGACCCACAAGCTGCGCTGCTGTTCCGGTTGGACTGCCCCTGTTCAACGCAGGGATTCTCAGCACAGACAGCGCCACCAATCCCGCGGCAGATTTCGACCTGGGCTATGTACCCTATTGCGATGGCACACTTTTCACCGGCGACCGGGACGTCGACAGCGACGGCGACGGCAACAACGACCGGTTCTTCCGGGGCATCCAGAATCTATCCGCCTCTCTGGACGTTATTGTCAGCACCTATCCCGCGCCTTCGCGCATACTCCTTGCCGGCAACAGCGCCGGCGGCTTTGGCGTCCACTACGCCCTGCCGCTGGTCCGGAAACTGTACCCGGAGGTGCCAATTGACCTCGTCAATGATTCCGGTGTCGGCATCTGGAATCCCGGCACGCAGGAGAGACTGGTCGACTATTGGAATTGCGCGGCCTTTATACCCGCAAGCTGCAATGCCTGTATCGGCGAGGATGGCAATCTCACCGGGTACCATCAGTACCAACTCGACGAGGATGAAAACGTCCGCCTGGGCTTCATCAGTTCCACGGCGGATGAAGTCATCACGGGGTCGAGCATCGACCCCGCGGTCTTCGGCGCGGAACTGATCGAGGCCGTCGCTGAACTGGAAGAATCGCACCCCGAGCGTTTCCGCAGCCTGATCTCCTTCACCGACGAGCACACGTACATTATCAAGCAGTTCGACTTCGTCATCGGGGACACGACTGTGCGGCAGTGGGTCACGGATATGTTGGACCGTAATGACAGCTGGAGATCCGCAAGCGACTAAAAAGAAGAGGAAAAGCTGATGCGATCAATTCGATTCTGGATATGGTCAGTACCCATTGCACTTTATGCGCTGTTCTGGCTCTGGTATAGCTCCTGTCGGGTCCGATGATGCAAAGTGAGATTGACGAAGCCGCCGCAGCGCTGGAACAACAGGGCGCAGACCGGGCGGGGGGGGGGGACAGTGATTACTCCCCTCAGATCATAACGTGGCGATTGGAATTTTTCGCCAGGTCGCCGCTACGCTCAAGTATGGGATGTGCAGTAATACTCTGAATTTCCTATACTCAATATTGTGGAGAGCGTCGGCGGTCATTCACAAAAATCGCAAAGGAGAAATTATGTCAGATCATGTGTACAAAACTATCGAAATTACCGGTTCGTCGAAAATATCAATCGAGGATGCCGTAAAACAAGCCATTAGTCGCACCGGCGAGAGCGTCGACAGCCTTGGCTGGTTCCAGGTGAGCGATATCCGCGGCCACATCGAAAAAGGCGAGATCGCACACTGGCAGGTGACGACCAAAGTCGGCTTTACTCTGGTCGATTAATACAAGGGCTCGTTCTGCGTTCGCCATCTATATGTCGGTGCAGCGTCGTCTGCGTCCCGCGGCCGGTAAGCAGCAATCACGATGTCCCGGAAGACCCGGCTTTAAATTTCATAAACATGTCAGCGAGATATATCAACAATGTCAACGCAACCATTTCTAACTGACCTCAAAACCTTGCGCGAGCGGGCAGATCACACAGTTCGTCGGCCTCATGAGAAAGTTTCAGCCCTGAGCGTCAGGGCCAGGTGAGGCTGGCGTCTCGTTCAGCGGAAAAAACAGCGTGTAAAGCACGGGCACAACGCCCAGGGTGAGGAGCGTACCGGCGCCCAGCCCGAACGCGATCACGCCGGCCATACCGTAAAATAGCGGGTCCCGACCGACGATGAGTGGCAACAGGCCGAGGATGGTGGTGATGGCGCTCATCAAAATGGGGCGCAGGCGCCGCACGCATGCCTTCACGACAGCCCCATAATCGTTTCTGCCCGATTCCCTACGCTCGATGTCAATACGATCGATCAGCACAATCGCATTGTTAATAATAATCCCCGCGAGCGCGAAGAAACCGAGGATCACCATAAACCCCAGGTTGGCCTGCAAAACCACCAGGCCCAGGGCCGCGCCGATCATCATCAGCGGTACGATGGACAGAATAATCGCCGGGCGCCGGAGGTCGTTGAACTGGGCGACCAGCAACAGGGCAATGATGCACAGCACCAGGGGCACATTGGCGAGCAGTGCCGAGCGCGCTTCAGCGGACTCCTTGACCACACCGTCCAGTTCTATGCTGTGGTTGAATGGCAGGGCCTCGCGCAGTTTGTTCAACTCCGGCTGCAGGAGCGGCACCATATCCTCAGCCGTCATGCGCGTGTTGCGAGCGGTAATACTCACTGTGCGCACCATGTCCTCTCTCGCCAGGGTGGACCAGGTATTCTGCAATTCAAAATCCGCGACCTGGAAAAGAGGAACTGCCTGTGCATCGCGAGAAGACCGCACCGACAGGCTCTTGAGACGATCAAGGTTCTGCCGCTCTGCCCTGTCGCCACGCACCATTACGGGAAAAATATCGTCACCCTCGCGAAACTCGGTGACCGCCCGGCCGGAAAAAAATGTTTCCAGCGTGTCGGCGATATCCCGCGAGGTAACGCCTGCGCGGCGCGCGCGTGCCTGGTCGACCTGCACGATCACTTTGCTGACCCGGCCCTGCCAGTCGTTGCGGATATCGATCATGCCGGGAATTTCGCCGAGCAGGCCTTCGATTTCCTCCGCGCTGCGATACAGGTAATCGGGGTCCGGGCCCTTGACCTGAATCTCAATCACGCTGGAGTCGGTGGGGCCGAGAAACATATCAGTCACCCGCGTATTCACACCGGGCAACCGCTCGCGGAACGCCTCGCGCAGGGCGCGAATCGACGTTGCGAGATTCTCGTGATGATCGACATTGATCACCATGAAAGCCGCGTTATCGGCTGGATCCACGGGCGACAATGACAACACGAAGCGCGGACCGCCAAAGCCCACGTAAGCGGCATGGCTGCCCAGGTGGGGAAAGCTTTGCCTGTCGCTGACAATCATCGACGCCTCGCGCACCGCGGCGTCCGTCGCGCGCGTGGTGACCCCTGCAGGCAGGTCGATATAAACCAGCACCTGGTTCCTGTCCGAGGCGGGGAAAAATTTGGCGGGTACCTGCTGCAGGCCCCAGAAGGCCGCACCCAGTAGCGCCGCCATGATCAACAGGAACAGTACCCGCATTCGCAGAATCCGCCACAGCACATTGCGATAGGCACTGGTCAGGAACTCGAACAAGCGATTGGCAAGGCGGTTTTGTTCGCTATCTGTGTCACTGCCTGCACGCGTAAAACTCTGGCACAGCAGTGGTGTGACGGCCAGGGAAAAGAGCCAGGATGCCGACAGGGTAATCAGGATCACGAGTGAAATACTGCGGGTGTATTCGCCCGCGGCGTGCTCTGCCATCATCAGTGGCAAAAACACCAGGATGGTCGTCAGTGTCGATGCGAGTAACGGCAGCGCCAGCTCGCCACCCGTGCGGCAAATCGCCTGCCGCCGCTCCTCGCCGTCCTCCAGCCGGCGCTTGCAATCCTCGGCGACGACAATGCCGTTGTCTACCAGCAAGCCCAGCGAGATGATCATGGTTGCCAGGCTCATACGCTCCAGCGGCATACCGGCCAAACCCATCACCGCCAGTGTTGCCAGCATCACCGCGGGGACAATTGCGCCCACGATAAGCCCGGTGCGCAGGCCAAGGAACAGCATGGCAACGGCGACAACGATGACCAGTGTTTGTAGGAGGCTGGTGGTCACGCCATAAACCGCGTTGGCGACCTGCTCGGCCTGGTAGGTCACGATGTCCAGCTGGTAACCCACCGGCAGCTCCTGCTCGAGCGTATCGAGCTGCTCGCGCACACGGGCAGCGTAGTCGAGCACGCTGGAATCCGGTGTCATGACAACGGCTATTATTATGGCAGGCTGACCATTGTAGTACGCAGTGCGCCGGGGAGGGTCGACGAATCCGCGCTCGACGCTGGCCACGTCGCGCAGGGGCACCACCGTACCGTCTGCTATCGGCACCAGGGTCTCCGCCACCGCCTCCAGCGTGTCGAAGTTGCCCGTGGGCTCAATCACAAATGCGCGACTGAGTGTGTCCAGCTCACCGCCGGGCCTGATAATGTTCTGGCTTTGCAAAGTACGTATGAGTACCGCCGGGTCAACGCCGAGTTCCGCCAGCCGACCGCCATCGATCTCGATGTAGATTCGCTCTGCCTGGGCGCCGAGAATCTGCACCCGCTTGGTACCGGGAACACGATAGAGTCGATCGCGAATCTGCTGTGCCCGGTCGAACATCTCCCCCATGTCGAAATCACTGGCCGTCAACGCCGCGGTCACCACCGCGACGTCGCCAAAGTCATCATTGAGGAAGGGAGGCCGCGTCCCTTCGGGCAGGCGGCGCCGCGCCTCCTCTACCTGTTCGCGCACCTCGTCCCAGATCTGGTCGAGATCGAAATAGGTGTCCCAGATGACCACGTGAACGATGGATCGGCCGGTTTGCGAGGTAGAGCGGATTTCCTTCACCTCAGGCACCTGCCTGACGGCCTCCTCAATGGTTTTGGTAATCAGCGCCTCGACCCGCTCTGTGGGCAGGCCCGGGAACTCCGTGGTGATGACCGCTTCGCGGATAGTGATTTCGGGGTCCTCGCGCGCAGGTAGCGCGAAGTAACTGAAAAAGCCGTAGGCCATGGCGAGGAAAACCGCGCACAGTACTAGCGGTCGGAAACGGAGCGCGAGTTCCGTCAGGTTCATCAGGGTGACTCGGAGACCGTTGCGGGCTGTTCCGAGCGTGCGGTGCCTTTGCCCATCAACAGTACCGGTTCGCTGTCGCGCAGAAACTCCAGCCCTTTGCTGGCGATAACTTCGCCGGCCTGCAGGCCTTCGCTCACCAGGGCACTATTGCCAGTCAGCTGCGTGATAGACACCGGGCGTCGCCGCACCGTGCCCGTGTCTTCATCGTAAACAAACGCCACCTTGCCCTGGCCCTCAACCGGCAGAAAAGCCGCCACCGGGATAACAACGAGGTGCTTGTCGTGGGTGACAACCCCGGCGGGGTCGAGCGGGAAGGCCACCTCGGCCGTCATGCCCGGACGCGGCGGATTATCCGTGTCGCCGAGCAGGAGGGTCACCGGGTACGCATTGAGTTCAGTCGCATCGCTGCCGATTTCCGTCACCTTGCCCGGTGTGCTCAACCCTGGCCTGGCAGGAAAGGTGACGACATGTTCGGAGCCCGGCTGCACGCGGTGCACAAAGGTCTCCGGCACCGAAACCACGACCTCGACATTGTCTGGAGACCCCTGAATACGCAGTATTGGCTGTCCCGGGCTGATTTGCTGGGAGGGCTCCGCCAGACGCGCGCTCACCTCACCCGCGTAAGGCGCGCGCAGCTCGGCGTCTGAGAGATCGTCTTCGGCGAGGGCCAGCGAGGCCTCTGTGGTAGCGACCCTGCTGCGCGCCGTGTCCAGCGCGGCGCGGGCGCTATCCAGTGCTGATTGGGAGGCAAAGTTTTCCGCCGCCAGTGCCTGCAGGCGATCGAAATCGTTCTCCGCTTCGCGTGCCCTGGCTCTTGCCTCGGCGACTGCTGCCCTTGCGCGCTCCACTCCCAGCTTAAAATCGCGTTGATTGAGTTGTGCCAGCAACTGGTGCTGTTCGAATCGGTCGCCCACGTCGACGCCCACAGATTCCAGTGTGCCCCCAACCTCAAAGCCGATGCTGGCGCGCTTTACCGCACGCACTACCCCGGGCAAGCTGCGCAGCGCGTCACCGCCGGTATACGGTTTGACCTCGGTCCATGCGATAACGCGAGGAGGTGTTTCTTGCTCGGGCTCCCCTCGCTCGCACCCGCCCAGCGTGACCGCCGCGAGCAGGCTGCACGCCAGTATGGCAGTGTGCCTGATCAACATGGTTGTTTTGACGGGACTAAAATGTTCCACGGCTTTCCCCCACAGGCTTGGGCTGGGCATGCTGACGCCCACTTTCCTTGGTCAGCCCGCTTGATAACGCAAACCTCTCTTCAGGCCACATTTTCGTCGAGATACTTCTCGATCTCGTGTTTCAGCCTCGATTCGAACAGCGACGCCAGCATCCCGAGTTTGACCGATACCTCAATCTTTTCATCGCCGAATGACAGCGCGCCATCAACCCCGCGGCCGCTGATGCTCACGGAGTCTTCTTGCCACTGTGCACGGAGTCCGTACTCGCGTTCGATCTTCGAAGCCAGTTCCCGCGCAGCCGCACGCACTTCCGTCTTGGGCATGGTGTAGCGCCGACTGATCTGAAACCGTGCCATACACATTCCTTGGGGTTACCGGGTGAGAGCGTTTGCCAGGCATCGGCGTTGGCGATGGCAGTGGTTGCAATAACTCCTGCTATCGTGATTTCCCATCCCCGGAGGGGCTGGCATAGCGGTCATTCAGCGACTGTACGAATTTGTCTGCATCTGCCAGCACAGACTCCAACTGCCGCCGGCTGCGCCCGGTCCACCCCCGGGGGCGCGCGGAGATGGAGGCGCGCCACCACGCTTTAAGATTATGCGCAAACGCATCCGTCACAAGTTCCCGGTCACGCTCCTGCATGTCACGTTTGGCCAGGGTGCGCAGCACTGAGCGTCCACAGTACCAACGCAAGCGTCGCGAAATCAGTAACACCAGCGCCAGCAGTACCGCCAATACACTGAGGAAAACCGGCCAGTCCGCACCGACCAGCGGCGTGAACTCAAGACCCTGCCAGAGTCCCATGGCGCTGGACGCTCCCAGAAAGAGCGCCACCAGCGCACCAAACACCACGCTATTGAGCCAGAATGTGCGCCTGCGCCAGAGTTTGCGAGCCTCGGCCACCTGGGGAACGATGTCATCCCGCAGGTACTTGGCGGTCTTCTCAAGCACACCCACCACACGGTAGGCCCGCTCCACCTCCACCTGGCGAATACGCGTCTCGATGTCGGCGAGGTCTTCGTCGCGCTTTCGCTCCAGGCGCTCCCGCACCTGTTCATCCTCGATCGCCACGGCGGCCTCCCTGGCAAACAGCCGGTAGAAACGACCGGCGGTGAGCCCGTTCTGGGCCAGAGCCCGCTGCCAGGCGGCGACCACTTCCTCCGGGTTGTCCTCACGCGCGGTGTTGTCGATCTGGTTGAGTATATAAAGAAACTTGGTGGAATCCGGTCGGTTGATCGTGTTGGCCACCAGGTGTTCAAGGGTATCGCGCATGGCACCCGGCTCCGGGTGACGGGCATCGAAGAAAACCAGCACCAGATCCGACAGATCCATGATGTGGTCGGTAATCAGTAGCGTGGAGGAACGCTGTTGATCAGCGTCAAAGCCTGGCGAATCGATGAATATCTTGCCGCGAATGGACTCGGCCCGGAATGTTTTCAGTTGCAGGTAGGAATCCACCCGGCGCCCCTCCCCCCGGGCAGCCTCTTCAATGTTGCGACTGATGCGGTAGAAGGGGAATCGGGGGTCGCTGTCCAGTGACAGCCCGGGCAGGACCGTGCTCCCTTCTTGTGTTGTCCCGTAGCAGATCACGGTGAATTTATCGTCCACGGCCTGGTTACCCGTGCGTTGCAGCGAATCGCCGATCAACTGGTTGATAAAGGTGGACTTGCCGGACGAGAATGTCCCCAGCAGGGAAATGACGGGCCACCAGGAAACCTGTACGGCATACGAATCGTCCACACCCATCACTCCAAGGCGGCGGGCGACCCGGTCGAGCCTGCGAAAGCTCTTCACCGCCCCGGCAAGGACCGGATTTTCCTGCTGCAGATGGGCTTCGAGCCTTTTGACCCGCTCATCAATAGAAGATTTTGCCATGCTCGACCTTATCCTCCCGAAAGTCCCGCGACAGGTGAACGCCCGGGAACGCGGCAACCTGCCGGGTGAGGCTCGAGTGGCTGGAACTCGAGCGGGTAGTGTCGCAATTGACTGGAGTGACCGCGAATCATATCACCCACAGCCGCAGGGGCATAAATGGCCCGGCGAGACCACACGGTAGTGTGTGGCCGAATTGCCGCTGCTTAACCAGTTGCTATTGCCGTGCTCAGTGGCCAATTATCCAGAACTCCCCGCAGGCCTGGACCCGCGATCGGCCGCCGGCGAAATACGCCAGATGGTATTGCCCACGTCGTCCGCCACCAGCACCGCCCCGTCGGCGGCGACTGCAACGCCGACAGGCCGGCCCCTGGCCTTACCATCCTCCGACAGGAAGCCCGCCAGAATCGTCTCCGGCGGTCCGGCAGGCTCGCCGTTATCGAAGGGCACAAAAATCACCTCGTAACCGCTCTTCGGGTCGCGATTCCAGGAACCGTGCAGACCGACGAACGCCCCATTCCGGTATCTCTGCGACAGCAACTCGCCCTCGTAAAATGCCAGACCAAGAGCGGCGGTGTGGGCGCCGAGCGCGTAATCCGGCACCACTGCCGCGGCCACCAGCTCCGGCCGCCGGGGCTCTACGCGCGGGTCAACGTGCTGACCGTAATAACTGTAGGGCCAGCCGTAAAAGGCGCCCTCTTGCACCGCTGTCATGTAATCCGGCACAAGGTTGTCGCCCAGTTCGTCGCGCTCATTAACGGTGGTCCACAGTTCGCCGGATTGCGGATGCCATGCGAGTCCGTTGGGGTTACGCAGGCCGCTGGCGTATATCCGTGTTTCACCGGTTGCCGGGTTGATCGCCAGAATCGCAGCCCGGTTCACCTCCTTGTCCATGCCGTTCTCGCCGACGTTGCTGTTCGAGCCCACTGTCACCAGGAGCGTGCGACCGGCCGGCGTACCAATGACGTTTTTCGTCCAGTGATGATTGATGGGGCCGGCGGGTAGCTGCGCAACAACTTCGCCCGGCCCGGTCAACCGGGTCGCTCCGGGCTGGTAGTCGAACCGCACCAGGGCATCGGTATTGGCCACGTAGAGCTCGCTCCCGTCCAGGTACATCCCGAAAGGCGAGTTGAGGTTTTCCAGAAACACGCTGCGCTGGTCGACGACGCCGTCGGCGTCGGTATCGCGCAGCAGCGATATGCGGTTGGCACTGGGCACCCCGGCGCCCGCGCGCTGCATCACTTTCGACATAATCCAGCCGCGAATGCCGCCCAACCCGGAATCCGCCGGGGCGTTGCTTTCAGCGACCAGAACATCGCCGTTGGGCAGCACGTACAACCAGCGCGGATGATCCAGGCCGCTGGCGAACGCATTCACCTGCAACCCGACTGCCGCAACCGGCCTCTCGCCCTCTGGCCAGGCAGCGGCAGGTGCGATATTGACCGTCGGAATAAGTGAAGACTCGGGCTCGACAAGCTGGGGGGAGGCGCCAAAGGTGGGCTCTATGGGCTTTCGCGGACTGCCACAACCGCTAACGAGGGCGAATACAAGGATCGGCAACAGAAAACGATAGTTATACATGACTGAAAACTCGCGATGAATACAACGAGGATGCTGGCATACATCGTGCCAGCGCGTCACAACTTCAAAAGTGCGTTAAGTGAGAAGAGCCCCATGGTGTCCCATGCGCGCATGGTCTATCCGGTTTCGGTTGACTTACCGGACCTGCTGGCATAGGCTTTGGCCTATGCTATATAAGCCGGAGGATATTCGAATGTCAACTTCTGAACGCCATGTACGCCTCTTTCGCAATGGACGCAACCAGGCCCTACGCATTCCTCGCGAGTTCGAGTTGGAGGGTGAAGAAGCACTCATCCACAAGGAAGGAGACCGGCTGATTGTGGAACCGATCCGCAAAGGCAGGCTGCTGGCACTGCTGGCCTCTCTGGATCCGTTGACCGAATCATTTCCCGATATCGATGATGACCTGCCTCCACTGGATGACGTGCAGCTATGAGTGGATCCCTGGCGTATTTACTGGATACCAACATCCTGTCCGATCTTGTCCGCAATCCGCAAGGCGTGGTGGCAGCACATATCACAAAGGCAGGCGAGAATACTGTTTGCACCAGCATCATTGCAGCCGCAGAACTCCGCTATGGCGCAATCAAGTCAAACTCTGTGAAACTTGCAGAACGCATTGACTTGATCCTCTCGGCACTTGAAATCCTGCCACTCGAAACACCCGCCGACCACCAGTACGCATCATTACGCCATCACCTCACGCGTCGGGGAACACCCATGGGGCCAAATGATCTACTGATAGCTGCACATGCACTCGCAAGTGACCTTACAGTTATAACCGCCAATGTCGGGGAATTCTCCCGGGTGCCGGGGCTGAAAGCGGAGAACTGGCTACAGGCATAGTCCGCAACGGTATCGGCAAGTGAACCTTTTAAAGCTGCCGTAATCCGACCTTGATTTTCAATCCACCGCCCTGTTCCACTCATCATACGCAGTTACCCGCAGATCACGATAGTGCAGCGCCCGGACCACGCACCTGAGCGAGTCAGTGCGGCCGTCGGACGAAGCTTTATCCGCGGGGATCAACGGGCCGACGGGATTGGACATGGGCTGCTCCGGCTTGCACAGGTCTGGCGCCTATCCTAGCCTACCTGGTAGTTTATGGGTTTTCCCTGTTTCAACTAATCCAGTCGGTAGGCCAACGCAATTTTGTTTGGTTTGCACTGCGTACTCCGCGCCACTCGATCTTCCAGGAGCCTGGAAATCCAGATGAAAATTATCGAAAAGGGACTGCTCGTCCCGGCGCTGCTGGCCAGCTTTGCGGCCATGGCGCAGCTCCCCGTACCGGGTGGCCAGGGCTGGACCCATAGCGAATTCGATGATATCGAACCGAGCGATTACCAGTGGCTGACCCGGGATGGCGAGCGGGTGTTGCAGGCCCGCTGCGACGCCAGCGCATCGTTGTACGGTGTACAACGGCGAATTGATCTGCAAGAACAGCCGGTGCTGAGCTGGGAATGGCGTGTCGCGCGTGTTTACGAAAACATCGAGGAACGCAACAAGTCAGGCGATGACTTTCCGGCGCGCGTCTACGCCGTGATCGACGGCGGCCTGTTCATTTGGCGCACCCGAGCCCTCAACTATGTCTGGTCCAGCGAAGAGGCCGTGGGCAGCGACTGGCCCAACCCCTTTCGCAGTCAGGCGCACATGATCGTCGTGGCCAGCGGTCCGTCCGGGAAAGGTCAATGGCGGTCCGCATCGCGTAATCTCGTGACCGATTTCAAGCGCTATTTCGACATGGATATCGACGCTATCGACGGTATCGCCGTGATGAGCGATTGTGACAACACCGGTGGCGAGACCACCGCCTGGTTCAGGAATATTCGCTTCAGTGCCCCCTAAAGTGCAGCACTGGTGGTCCCCCGATTGCACCCGGTACTGCCGTCCATGTGATCTGGCCATGCGTCAATTCCCCAGCGCCGCGGTTGCTGGCACGTAGTCGAGCGCCAGCGCCTCGGCGACGGCCAGGCAGCTAAGGTTGCCGCGGTGTACGTTTAAACCGTTCAACAGGTGTGGATCATCCAGCAGTGCCTGGCGGTAACCCTTGTTGGCCAGGTTGATGGTGAAGGGCAGAGTGGCATTGTTCAGGGCAAAGGTCGAAGTGCGCGCCACCGCGCCCGGCATATTGGTCACGCAGTAATGCACCACCCCTTCCTCCACATAGGTTGGCTCCGCATGCGTGGTGGCGCGGCTGGTTTCAAAGCACCCGCCCTGGTCGATCGCCACGTCAACCAGCACGGAACCCGGTTGCATGGTGCGCAGCATCGCCCGGTCCACCAGTTTGGGCGCCGCGGCCCCGGGTACGAGCACCGCTCCCACCAACAGGTCGGCACTGGTCACGTAGCGCGACAGGGCCTCGCGGGTTGAAAACACCGTGTTAAGCCTGCACCCGAACTGAAAATCCAGCTCTTTCAAACGCTGCAGGGATTTGTCCAGCACGGTCACATGCGCTTCCATGCCCATCGCCATGCGGATGGCATTGGTGCCTACCACGCCGCCGCCAATCACCACCACCGCGGCGGCTTCAACTCCCGGCACCCCACCGAGCAATATCCCCGATCCGCCCTGTTCCTTTTCCAGGCAGTGCGCACCTGCCTGGATGGACATGCGTCCCGCAACCTCGCTCATCGGCGATAGCAGGGGCAAACTGTTGTTCGGGCCGGTGACAGTCTCGTAGGCGATGGCGATACAGCCGGATTCAAGCAGGCAGGCGGTCTGCTGTGGGTCAGGCGCGAGGTGAAGGTAGGTGAACAACACCTGCCCTTCGCGCAGCATGGCGCACTCATGCGGCTGTGGCTCCTTGACTTTCACCACCATCTCGGCGCGCGCAAATATCTCCTCCGCCGTGGCGACAATTTCAGCGCCCGCCTGGCGGTACAGATCATCACCCAGGCCGATGTTTTCCCCCGCGGTACTTTGAACCATGACCTGATGACCGTGATGTGCGAGTTCGTACACACTTCCGGTTGTCAGGCCCACCCGGTATTCATGGGTTTTTACTTCTTTGGGTACGCCTATCAGCATTACATGTTCCTCCCTGCCCCCCCCGACCCGGCGGACCCAGGAAATCAATATGATGGGGTTTGCGTTCTGGTCAGGACTGAGACTCTCCGAGCTCATCGCCCTGGCATGGAAAGCTATTGACTTAAAAACCGGTACCGTCAAAGTATGTCGGGCCAGGGTGAACGGGTACTATAAACAAACAAAACCAAACGCTCCACATGCGAAGTGGAACTGATTGATCCAGCGATTCAATGGCTGCAGGTGCAGCGTCTTTTCACCGAACGATTATAGGCTCGTCGCCTCAAAATCATGTCGCGAGACAATAAGAAACAATTCTCCGAGGACGTTCGCCTCGTTTTCTTGAACAGCAACAAAGAGGCCACGCGCATCCGACGGGACGGTATGAAATAACTTTTGGCGTGCGCATCTAAAAAAGGCCTGGGTACGCTATCGCGGGCCTAACACTGCACGGCACACCTTCATCAGCCGATGGCTGACCGCCGGCATCGCGAAAAAATGGATCATTTGTCAGGTGGGTCATACCAGTACGCGCTTGATCGATGAGCACTAAGGCAAGCGGATCTCCGCAGATGCGACCGGGATGGCGCGGTTTGTGTCGGAGCGATTGGGAGTTTCTGAGCGTTTGGTCCCAAAATGGTCCCACGACAGCGGAAAAATAATGGCGGAAAGCGAGGGATGAATCAGAACAGGCTAAGGCCTGTTCTGACCCTGCGGGCTTCGCGGCTGCGCCGCTCGTTTCAAATTCGCCGGTAGCGGCGAATTTGTCGAACCGGGGGGTTCGTCCACACCGTGAACTTCACCACAAATACAAAGGGGTCAGAGCTGTTGCTCTGACCCCTTTGTATTTGTTTTTGTTAGATGGCGGAGAGCGAGGGATTCGAACCCTCGATAGGGTATTAACCTATACACCCTTAGCAGGGGTGCGCCTTCAGCCACTCGGCCAGCTCTCCGGAAGAATGTGCAGGCAGGAAAAATCCCGCAACCACGGCGCGGCATGATAACACAGTGATTACAGAATCAAAATTGCGGGTGCCGCGCGAGAGCCAGGCTAGCTGTTTTCCGAGCCGTTGGCTGCAGGCTGGTTATCTTCCTGGATGCGACTGTAGATCTCCTCGCGGTGCACGGCTACGTCTTTCGGCGCATTCACGCCAATGCGCACCTGGTTACCTTTCACACCCAGTACCGTAACCGTAATGTCGTCACCCACCATAAGGGTTTCCCCCGTCCTGCGGGTTAAAATAAGCATGGTTTCCTTCTCCAATTTCTGTTGCGACCGCAGCAGCTACGGCAGTGTTCCTTGGGCAGCGCCCGAGCCTGAAGGTTCCAGATCGAGGCCAAATGTTGAGTGCAGAGAGCGCACCGCCAGTTCCACGAATTTCTCTTCAATGATCACCGAAATTTTGATCTCTGAGGTCGTGATCATGAGAATATTGATGCCCACGTCGGCGAGGGAGGCGAACATCCGGCTGGCAACGCCGGCGTGCGAGCGCATCCCCACGCCCACCACGGAGACCTTGGCAATCTTGTTGTTGCTGGTTACCCGTCCCGCGCCCATTTCCTGGGCCACGCCACGCAGTATCTCTTCCGCTCGCGGGAGGTCCGAGCGGCTTACCGTGAAGGTGAAATCCGCCGTCTGTTCGTGCGATACGTTCTGCACGATCACATCCACCTCGATATTGGCATCGCCGATGGGGCCGAGAATACTGTAGGCCACACCGGGGGTATCCGGCACGTCTTCTATCGTGAGCTTGGCCTCGTCGCGGTTGAACGCAATACCGGCAATTGTCGGCGTTTCCATATCGCTCTCGTCCTCCATCGTAATCAACGTGCCGGGGCCATCCTGAAAACTGTGCAGCACACGCAGCGGCACGCTGTATTTGCCGGCAAATTCCACGGACCGGATCTGCAGCACCTTGGAGCCCATGCTGGCCATTTCCAGCATCTCCTCGAAGGTAATGCGCTCCAGCCTGCGCGCCTCGGGCACTACCCGCGGGTCCGTGGTATACACCCCGTCCACATCCGTATAAATCTGGCATTCATCGGCTTTCAGCGCCGCCGCCAGCGCCACCGCCGTGGTGTCGGAACCGCCGCGCCCGAGCGTGGTGATGTTGCCCTGCTCATCCACGCCCTGAAAGCCGGCCACCACCAGCACATAACCGGCGTCCAGATCACGCCGCAGGCGTTCGTCGTCTATCGCGCGAATACGCGCCTTGGTATGCGCGTTGTCAGTGAGAATGCGCACCTGCCCGCCCGTATAGGATTTGGCCTTCAAGCCGCGCTCGGCAAGCGCCATGCTCAGCAGCGCCGTTGTCACCTGCTCGCCGGTAGACACCAGCACATCGAGTTCTCGCGGCAGGGGGCGTTCCTGCACCGCGTGCGCCAGCTCGATCAGCCGGTTGGTTTCACCCGACATGGCCGATACCACAACCACCATGGCGTGGCCGGCCGCGCTGAAACCCGCGACCTTCTCCGCCACGCGTTCGATGCGCTCGATATCCCCCACCGAGGTGCCGCCGAATTTCTGTACGATCAGGCTCATTGTCTACCGTTTGCTTCCCTTCACATCAGGCTCCTCTAGCTTCAATCGAGCTGCGAGGAGACCCACTCCGGTACCGTTTTCAACACCGCCGGCAGATTGGCAACATCGCTGCCGCCGCCCTGGGCCATATCGGGCCGCCCGCCACCCTTGCCGCCGAGACGCTGGGCAAACTCCTGCATCAGGTCGCCCGCTTTCACGCGGCCCGTGAGATCCTTGGTCACGCCCGCGGCCAGGGCGATTTTGTCGTCATTCACCGCCGAGAGCAGAATCACCGCGCTGCCGAGCTTGTTCTTGCACTGGTCGAGCGTGTCGCGCAGGGATTTCGCATCGGCGCCGTCCACATTCGCCGCCAGCACCTTGATGCCCTGCACTTCCACCGCGTCCGCGGTGAGATCACCGCCCGCAGAGCTTGCCAGTTTCTGTTTCAGGCGGGCGATTTCTTTTTCCAGATCACGGTTTTCACGGCGCAGCGCGGCCACCTTCGCCGTCACGTTGTCCGCGTTGCCCTTCACCGCGTCGCACACTTCTGCCAGACGCTGTTCCCGCTGGTCGATAAATGCGAGCGCCGCCGCACCCGTCACCGCCTCGATGCGGCGCACGCCAGCGGCCACGCCCGATTCCGCGACAATGCGCAGCAGGCCGATATCGCCGGTGCGCGCCACGTGGGTGCCACCGCACAGTTCAACCGAAAAATCGTCCTCACCCATGGCCAGCACACGCACGGCATCGCCATACTTCTCGCCAAACAGCGCCATGGCGCCCGCCGCGATGGCCTCCTCCATGCCCATCACCCGGGTGGTCACCTCGCTGTTGGCGCGAATCTGTTCGTTCACCAGTTGCTCGATGGCCTGCAGTTCATCACCACTCACCGCCGCCGGATGCGAGAAATCAAACCGCAGCCGCTGGGAATCCACCAGCGAGCCCTTTTGCTGCACATGGTCTCCGAGCAACCGGCGCAGCGCCGCGTGCAGCAGGTGGGTGGCACTGTGATTGAGGCGTGTGCGCTGACGCACCGTGGCATCCACCGTGGCCACCAGCGTATCGCCACTGCGCACGCTGCCAGCCAGTACCTTCACGTGATGCAGGTGCTGGTCGCCCGCCTTGGTGGTATTCGTGACCTCCAGGCGCACCTGGGGGTCATCGCCCTCACCCGTGAGATAGCCGGTGTCGCCCACCTGGCCGCCGGATTCCGCGTAGAACGGTGTCCGTTCCAGCACCACCACGCCGCTGTCGTCCTTGCCCAGCGAGTCTGTGGTTGCGCCGTCGCACAGAATTGCCGTGACGCGGCCGCTGTCCTGCAGGCCGTCGTAACCGGTGAACTCGGTACTGCCCTCGAGCGCCAGCACGCCGCTGTAATCCACCTTGAAGGCGCCGCTTTCCTGCGAGCGCGAACGCTGTTCCGCCATCGCCGCCTCGTAGCCGGCGACATCCAACGTGAGCCCGCGTTCGCGGGCGATATCGTTGGTGAGGTCCACCGGAAAGCCGTAGGTGTCGTAGAGCTTGAACACCAGCTCGCCGGGTATTTCGCTGCCCTGCAGGCTGGCGAGGGCCTCATCGAGAATCTGCATGCCGTTGTCCAGGGTGCGCGCAAACTGCTCCTCTTCCACCAGCAGCGCCTTCTCCACCTGCGGCTGGGCCGCGCTCAGTTCCGGGTAGGCGGCGCCCATTTCCTGTACCAGCGTGGGCACCAGTTTATAAAAGAACGGGCCACTCGCGCCGAGTTTGTTTCCGTGGCGCACCGCGCGGCGGATAATCCTGCGCAGCACGTAGCCGCGGCCTTCATTTCCGGGCAACACGCCATCGGCGATAAGAAATGCACAGGAGCGGATGTGATCGGCAATCACGCGCAGTGATTTTTCCTCGAGATCGGCAACGCCAAGCACGCGGCCGGCCTCGCCGATCAGCGCCTGGAACAGGTCGATCTCGTAATTGCTGTGCACGCCCTGCATCACGGCGGCAATGCGCTCCAAGCCCATGCCGGTATCCACCGAGGGCTTGGGCAGCGGGTTGAGCGTGCCGGAACCGTCGCGGTTGTACTGCATGAACACCAGGTTCCAGATCTCGATGTAGCGATCGAGATCGTCGTCCTCGCTACCCGGCGGGCCGCCCGGTACGTCGTCGCCGTGGTCGTAGAATATTTCGCTGCACGGCCCGCAGGGGCCGGTGTCACCCATCTGCCAGAAGTTGTCGGCGTCCAGGCGTGAAATACGTGCCTTGGGAAAACCGATGTCCTCCACCCAGATCTGTTCCGCCTCGTCGTCGCTGATATGCACGGTAACCCAGAGCTTTTCCGGCGGCAGGCCCAGGTTGCCGGTAAGAAACTCCCAGGCGAAGCGTATCGCCTCGCGCTTGAAATAATCCCCGAAGCTGAAATTGCCGAGCATTTCAAAAAAGGTGTGGTGGCGCGCGGTGTAGCCCACATTTTCCAGGTCGTTGTGCTTGCCGCCGGCGCGCACGCAGCGCTGGCTGCTGGCCGCGCGCACATAGGGCCGCGGATCAGTGCCGAGGAAGGTGTCCTTGAACTGGTTCATGCCCGCGTTGGTGAACAACAGCGTCGGGTCGTCGGCGGGCACCAGCGAGCTACTCGCCACGCGGGTGTGCCCCTGCTGCTCGAAATAGGCCAGAAAGGCCTCGCGAATCTCACCCGTTCTCATATGTGATCTCTTTGAAACTGCTTGAACTAACCGGCCAATTGGCCCTCTGGGAAGTTCAGCCCCCCCAGAATGTGCACGTGCAGGTGGAACACGGTCTGGCCCGCGCCTTCGCCGTTGTTCACCACCAGCCGGAAAGCATCGCCCACGCCCTGCTCCCGCGCCACCTTGCCCGCCACCAACATCAGGTGGCCGAGCAGGGCCTGGTCGTCGAGTGTGGAATCCACCAGCCGGGGAATACCCTTTTTGGGAATCACCAGCACATGCACCGGCGCCTTGGGGCTGATGTCATTGATGGCAATGCAGTGCTCATCGTCGTGGAGAAGATCGCAGGGAATATCGCCGTTGATGATTTTGCCAAAAACCGTGTCTGACATGGGCTGCTGCTCCTGTGCTAGCGGAGTTTTTCGTCTGCGGTGAGCAGGCGCGCTTCGCTCTCCAGCATCACGGGAATACCGTCACGCACGGGGTACGCCAGCCCACTCGCCCTGCAAACCAGTTCCTCTTTCTCCTGATCGTATTCCAGCGGCGCTTTGCTCACCGGGCAGACGAGAACACTAAGCAGTTTTTTGTCGATCATCGGGATTCCGGGCTGCTGCAAAGGGACGCCATTATACGGCTTTTTTCCGGGCATTGGCACGGCCCGGGCGCGCACTTGCACCTGCAGAGCAATCTACTGCGCGGGCATCGGCGGCACCAGCAACTGCGGGTCTATGCGCTCGCTGCGCCAGCTCATGCGCCAATCCAGATGCGGGCCGGTGGCGCGCCCACTGGCGCCCACCGCGCCGATCAGGTCGCCGCGCGCCACTTCGTCGCCGGGCGCTACCTCCACCGCACTCAGGTGCAGAAAGGAGGAAGACAAGCCGTAACCATGATCGAGAATTATCGTGCCGCCGGAGAAGAACAGATCGCGCTCGGCCAGCGTGACCACGCCGGCGGCGGGCGCGCGCACCGGGGTGCCGGTGGGTACCGCCACATCCACACCGTAGTGCGGGCTGCCGGGCTTGCCGTTATAAACCCGCTGGCTGCCGTACACGCCGGAGATGGGGCCCTGCGTGGGCCAGCTGAAGCCAGACAGCGCATCGGCGAGCCACTGCGGGCGGGCATACCGCTGCGCCTTCGCCTCGGCCACCAGTTGGCGTTCGCGGGCGATGCGCGCCTGATGCTCCGGCGAGGGGGTAACGGTTTGCTGCGGCACACCCTCCACACGCTGGATGCGGTACTCGCGCGGTGCAACCGCGAGTGTTTGCCGGCAAGGCGCCGGGCCTTCCACCACCAGTTCGGCCGAGGGCGCCGCGTCACGACCGAAGCCGAGCAGCGTTGTGCCGTCGGGGAGTACATCGAGGGGCTCGCCGTTGAGGGTCGCCCGGCTGTCCGGCGGCAGCACGCCCCAGGCCAGCCCACCCTGGGTGAGATGGCCGCTCAGGGCCAGGCACTCCGCCCTGCCCAAAGGGCTGCTCAGCAGCGCCGCCAGGCCGACCACCAGTAGCGGCAGCCTGGCACACGCGCGGCCCGCGCCGGGCCCTGCGACATGCCCTGGCAGCGGAACCCGCGCGTTCTCAGAATACAGTCTCGATGGGCTCACGTGGCTGGCTCCCGGTTGCAGTAACAGTTGGCGACGATCAGCGTGACGCCCTTTCTATCAGCGCAACCTGAACGAGTAAAGCGCTCTGGCATCCCGGCCTCTCCCGGCGGTAGAATCCGCGCCATGGGACGCTACAGACCACCGCGCCAGCGCGGCTCACGCTATATCACGCCGGAGGGCGAGAGCCAGTTGCGCGCGGAATTGCATCAACTGTGGAAAGTGGAACGCCCGCAGGTCACGCAGACCGTGCACGAGGCCGCCAAGAATGGCGATCGCTCGGAGAACGGCGACTACATCTACGGCAAACGGCGTTTGCGGGAGATCGACTCCCGCGTGCGCTTTCTCAACAAGCGGCTGGACGAACTGGAAGTGGTCACGCGCCCGCCGGACAACACCGACCGGGTGTTTTTCGGTGCCTGCGTGACGCTGGAAAACGCCGCGGGCGAGGAGCGCTGCTGGCGCATTGTCGGGCCGGACGAGTTCGACCTCGGCGCGGGCCGGCTGAGCATGGATTCACCCATGGCGCGCGCCATGCTCGGGAAATCCCTGGATGACGAGGTGCGCTTCAGCAGCCCCTCGGGCGAGCAGCGTTTCCACATTGTGGACATCCGCTACCAATAGCGTTTTTGGCGGCCGCCAGGCCTACGGCAGGATCACCAGGTGATTGGGTAGCTCGTTGCGCTCATGGGTGGCGGGTACGTGCTCTCTCAGGAGCTTGCCGCAAGTCGCGATGCAATCGAGAAACCCCTGCCGGGTCTCGCCCTGGCGCACCCTGGTAGTGAAGTCCGCCACGATATCTTCCCAAACCGCGTTGTCCAGAACGTCTGCAATGCCCTGATCCACCAGAATCTCCACATAGCGTTCCGCCTCCGAAACGAAGATCAGCATGCCGGTGGCGCCCTGGGTATGGTGCAGGTTCTGCTCCAGGAACTGCCGCCGCGCCAGGTTGGAGGCCCGCCAGAAACGCACCTCCCGCGGAATCAGGCGGGTATTGATGCCGGGCACCCGGAACAGCAGACTGAGCAGGATAAAAGTGCCCCACTGCACCAGCAACAACAGGTCCGCGCCGAACCAGCCGCCGAAGTAATTGGCTGTACCCGGCACCAGCAATGCGAGGATGCCGGCCCAGACCAACGGTATGTAGCTGTAGTTGTCGGACTGGGCCGCCAGCACGGTCACCAGTTCGGCGTCGGTTTCCCGTTCCACCGCGTTGATGGCGGCGGCAACGGCTTCCTGATCGTCTTTGCTAAGTAATGTCATGGTCCTGTGCGTCTCATCGTCGGGTGAGGGAATCGTGCGCGCGCCGATTCCTGTTCGGCGTTACCAGCCACCGGAGGCACCTCCGCCGCCGAAACCGCCACCGCCGCCGCCAAAACCGCCGCCACCGAAGCCGCCACCGCCACGACCGCCCATGGCGCCGCTCAGCAGCGCCGCGCCCAGCAAAGCGGCGCCCCCGCGTCCGCCACGGCCACCGCGACTGCCGAACATAAATATCACCGCCATCATGAGCAGGAAGAACAACGCCACCAGTCCGGCATTCGGTTGTTCCTGGCCAGCGCGCATCTGCTGGGTGCGGGGTATCGCCATCGGCTCGCCGCCGAGCACCTGGATCATGGCGGCGGCCCCGGCCTCAATACCGCTCTCAAAATTCCCCTTGCGGAAAGCCGGGGTAATAACGCTATCGATGATGACAGAGGATTGGGCGTCGGTGAGCCGGCCTTCGAGGCCATAGCCCACTTCAATGCGCACCTTGCGTTCATCTTGCGCCACGATCAGCAGGGCGCCGTTATCCTCGCCTTGCTGGCCGATACCCCAGTGCCGGCCGAGCTGATAGCCGAAATCCTCAATGGGAAAGCCCTGCAGGTCCGCCAGGGTGACCACCACAACCTGCTCGGTGGTGGCCTGCTCGTGGGCCTGCAGCATCTGGTTCAGACGCGCCTCCACGTCGGGGCCGAGCATCTCCGCCCGGTCTACCACGCGGCCGGTCAGTTCGGGAAATTCCGGTGCGGACTGCGCCCAGACGGCGCCCGGCAGCAACAACAATACCCACAGCAGGCTTTTGCGGAACAGAAAAGCCATCAGAACTCCACTGCGGGTGCGTCCTGCGCATTTGCCGCGGTGGCTTCGAAGTTGGCATGCGGCTCCAGATCGCTATACAAAATGCTGTGCCAGATTCTTCCCGGGAAGGTGCGCAGTTCGGTGTTGTAGCGCTCCACCGCCTGGATGAAATCCCGGCGCGCCACGGCAATCCGATTTTCCGTGCCTTCCAACTGCGACTGCAGGGCCAGAAAGTTCTGGTTCGACTTGAGATCCGGGTAGCGTTCAGACACCGCCATCAGGCGGCTCAGGGCGCTGCTCAACTCACCCTGGGCCTGCTGGTACTGCTGCAGTTTATCGGGGTTATTGAGAATGCTCTCATCCACCTGAATCGAGGTGGCTTTCGAGCGGGCCTCGATCACCGCGGTGAGGGTTTCCTGCTCCTGGGCCGCGAAACCCTTGACAGTCTCCACCAGGTTGGGAATCAGGTCGGCGCGGCGCTGGTACTGGTTTTCCACCTGCGACCAGGCGGCGGTGACCTTCTCATCGTAAGTCGGGATGTTATTGATCCCACAGCCACTGAGTAGCAACAGCAGTGTCATCAGCGATGTGAGTTGCCAGAAAGCCCGCTGTTGCATCGGTTTGTGAAAGTTTCCCATAGTGCTCCGTCCTGGAAGTGATTATATGAAAGAGGAAAAGACCGGCCCGCGGGCGGACGTGTCATCTCCCTCTGAACTGGGGGCGGAGTGGCTGTTTTTCAAGCGGGCCGGCCTTGGTGCGAGAACGGCCGGGAGCGGCCGAACCGGGGCCACCGGTGTTTACAGCAAAAAAAAGGGCGCTCAATGCGCCCCAAACACCCACAAAAACCTACAGACCCACTGTCAGCACATTCAGAATGCCCACTCAACGCCCACCAGCGCGGTGCGCGGCTTGTTCGGGCGCGCGCCATCGGGCTGACGCGAAATAATGGCCTGTTCGTCGAACACGTTTTCAACCTTCAGATACACGGTGGCGCTGTCGTTGTAGGCATAGCGGCTGATGTAATCCACCACGAACACGTCTTCCGTCACATCAAAGCGACTGCCGCCGTTGTTGCAGCCCAAATCCACGCACATCTCATCGGTGTACTTGGCCACCGCGTAGTTATCCCAGCCGATGGGAGATTCCAGCCCTATACGCAGGCTGGCGGTGTTCTCCGGCACCGAGGCCAGGCGGTCGCCATCCTCAAACCCCAGCTCGGGGTTGTCCTTGCTCACTTCAGCCTGGGTGTAGGTGTACATTACATCGATCGGCAACTGGTAATCGCCCAGCGTCACACTGGTACCGAGCTGAAACTCCAGGCCGTAGATCTCGGCCTCGCCGGTGTTGAAAGAGCCGGAAGTTTCACCGTTGCTGCAGGGGCTGGCGTTGGAACAGTTTTCCGTCTTGTTGTCGAAATCACTGTAGAAACCCACCGCCTCGACAAACACCGTACCGCCGTAGCGCAGGCCGGCCTCCCAGTTGGTGCTGGTTTCCGGCTCCTCATTTTCCACGGCCCCGCCACCGATGGGTGAGAAGCCCGCGTGCACGCCGCCAAGCAGTTGCCAGTGATCAGTGAGATCGTAGGTGAAAGACACACCGGGCAGCCATTCGCTGGAACTGTTTTCGCGCTGGCTGCCGAGTTCGTTGCGCTCCGGGTCGTCATACTGCTTGCGCTCGGAATCCACATTCTCATAGCGCAGGGCGAGGTTCAGGTTGAGCGCATCCGTCGCCTGCCAGCTATCCACCATCCACAGCGACCAGGCATCGGCCGTTTCCAGGCGATTGTCACCGCCGGTGGGACGCACGGTTTCCACGAAAACCAGATCGCCATTCACCTGATCAAAAATATCCACCGGCTGAAAACGATCCATCTCGTCTTCGTGTACGCGACCGCCGAAGGCAATCACATGCTCGCCGAGATCCACATCCGCATTCAGTTCAATCCCTTGTGATTCATACTTGCGGTTGTTGTTTTTATAGTTGAGACCCTGGGCGTCTTGCGTGCCATCCAGCACCGCCTGGGCAGAGGCATCGCCAGCGTTGGCGTCACTCACCAGAGAACCGCCGCCAGAGAGTTTGAACCAGTTGCGTGAAAACTCGTTGTAGTAGGCCGTGGCGCTCAACAACACCGACTCATTCACGGAGAAACGGTAGGTGAGGTTATAGCCTTCGTGGTCGTTTTCCATCTGGTCCGGCTCCGAGAGGCCGTAACGTCGCTCGGAATCACGGTCAAAATCGCGGTCGGTGAGGCCGAGGTAGGTTTCGTCGGATACTTCCTCCGAATACTGCGCCTTGAACAGCAGACTCTGGCGCTCGCCCTCCCAGCCGAGCTTCACGAGGTAATCCTCGATCTCGTAGCCGGTGTCCTGATTGCTGCGGTCAATATCCTTGAATCCATCGCTGCGCCGCTGGGCCGTCTCCACCAGATAACCGAAATTGCCGCTGCGACCACCGTAGTTCGCGAGCACATCCAGCTCGGCGTTCTCGCCGTAAGCGAGGTTCAGGTTGCCGCTGTTCTCATCCGGAATCGGTGTTGAGACGAGGTTCACCACGCCGCCGGTGGTCTGGGGCCCGTAACGCAACAGCGGGGCGCCTTTCAACACTTCCACCTGGTGCAAACGTGAGGCCGTGGGAAAATAATAGGCGGCGGGATTGGAGTATGGGGCGGGGGCGATCATAACGCCATCTTCGAGCAGCGTGATCTTGCCGGAACGCTCGGAGGTTGCACCGCGAATGCCGATATTCGGGCGCAGGCCGTAACCGTCTTCTTCGCGCACATACATGCCGGGCACGGTTTTCAGCAGTTGATTGATATCGGTCGCGGCTTCAATACGAATCTGCTCGTTGTCGATCACCGACCCGGTACCGGGAAGTGCACGCGCATCTTCGCGGCTGCCCACTATGGTCATCTCTTCGATATTGTGATTGTCAGCCAGGGCACCCGACCCCGTCAGCGCAGCCAGCGCTACCACCAGAATATTGCGTTGCATGGTTCTCCTCAGTCATTTTCAGAGGGAGCAGGACGCCCCCGCGCCATTATTGACGAGAATACTATTAGGAACCATTATCATTTGCAATACCGCATGAGAAGTATTCACATTGGGCCGTCTGCCAGGCGTGGGCATCCGCCGCTACAGGCTTGAACGGGCTGAAAATAGAAGGGAGGGTGCAGCCCCCGCGAACGCGGGGGAGCGAAGATTATTCAGCAGTGAGGGTGAACCCGGTGCGGTGCGCCCCGCGGCTCAGGGCGCGGAACCCGGAATGTAACCATCCGTGGTGCAGGGCAGGCTCGGGTCGCAGAGGTCGACAAACCTGCCCTCGCCTTCCGGCCTGAGAAATGCCGATTTCTGTGCCTGTGCCACCGGGTCCTTGCGCGGCAGGCTGTGCGGGTCATCGCCGAAATCCGGCTCGAAGGGCGGCAGGTTGACTGTCGGCGGGGGCACGGTGCCACCATCGTTCGCGCTGCCGCCGAGCGGGCCGTCATCCCAGTAAGTGAGCACCGAGCCGGTAAAATCACCCGCGGGCACCGGTTCCAGCGCAACAAACGGGTTCTCGTCCGGATGCCTGCCCGGCTCCAGTGCCGGCACGCGCAGCTTCGCACCGATGGAGCGCGCCATGAATTCCGCGGCCCACATGCTCACCTGGTGATCGCCGTAGGCAACCTGCAGCAGCACCGCATGCGACGGCGTATTGGGCAGCGTGTTGCGCTCAATGTGGTACACGTAGCCGCTGGATTCCGCCCTGTCCCAGAGCATCTGCACCATGGACAGGATGAAGCTCTGATCCTTCACGCTGGGATAGCCACCGCCATTCGGGCCGGTTGCAGAACCGCTGAGGAACGCCGCATAGGTTTCGAAATCGATGCTGCGGCGCAGCAGAAAACTGTAGGACATACCGGGCACGCCGAGTACGCCGCGGGTCACATCCTGGATCACGCCCATCAGCGCGCCACCGAGGATGCCGCCCTGGCTGTTGCCGTCGTAATACACCGTGGAGTTGTCGAACACCGGTTCGTCGCCGGCCTGGAACGAAGCGTGCGCGGCAAAACCCTGCGGATGTTTCAGCAGGCGCGCGAGATACATGAAATTCAGCATGCCCTGCTGCTGCCGGTCGAGAAACTGGCGAATCAGGGTCATTTCCTGCAGTGCGGTCACCGCTACACCCGCGTCCTCCGAGGCAAAGCCGGTCCAGTCGGTGGCGCAGAACATCATCTGGTGGTCGTTCGACATGATGTTGATATTCCCGCCCGTACCGCGCTTGACTTCATTCGCACTGCCCAGAAGGCCATGACCGTAGAGTGAAGGCCGCGCCTGCACCTTGGGCGGGGCGTCGAAATCTTCCGCCACCGAACGCGGCACCTTGCAGATGAAGCGCGCGCTGAAGAAGTTGTCGCCGCCGAGCCGATCCGGCAGGCCGTCGTCGGGCTCGGCATAATAAAAACCGGAGCCCGGCGCGCCATCGTCGGAATCGAGAAAGTTCGGCACCATGAACGTGCCGGAGATTTCCCGCGACATCCGCTCATCCTGCCCCTCCTCGCAACCATCGACGCCACAGGTATCGAAATCGATCACCTCGTCCACGCTGAACATCGGTGCGGCGTTACCCAATGCGGCAAAGGCCTCATCGCGAATGTGCAGCAGGCGCCCGGTGATGTTGCGCACGCTGGCGATGTTGAAATCCCAGGCGAGATACAGCTCGTCACGGGCCACGCCCGCGCCTTCCAGTGTGGCGAAGAGCTTTTCCATGGCTGGGCGCCGCGCTTCTATCGCGGGGTTGTCCGTCAGTGTGTCGTCGCGGAACGCGCGGAACACTTCCGGCGCTTCCAGCAGTTCGCCGTCGGCGCCACGCATATTGCTCAGCGCTACGATGTAGCGCTCGCCACGTTCAAACTGCACCATCGGGCGAATGATAAAGGCCTGTTCCGCCGGGTCGTCGGTGTTGGCATCCAGCTCGGCGAAAATCAGGTGGCGCTCCCCGGTGCTGGCGCGTATCACCACCACCGGGGAATCCGCTGCCAGCGAGCGTGAGAGATCGCCCAGCGGCGGTGCGCCGGTTTGTTCCAAGTCGACGCCCGGCACCTGCGCCAGAATTTTTTGCGACGGCGAAAAGCCATCGTTGCGATTCCACTCCGCCGGGTCTATCGGCACGCCCTGCTTGTTCACCGGCATGGAATCGATCGACATATTGACTCGCCAGCCGGTATCGGTGCTGTCGTCTTCCACCACAAAGGCGCTGCTCGGCCAGGGGAACATGCAGTTGACCTGATCGAGGATTTCGCAGCGCTCGGCGTTCGGTGTTTCGATGCTGATCGGGTCCGGCCCGGGCTCCGGGCCCGACGGGTTGTTGTTGCTGCCATCCGAGCAACCGCCAAGGGTCAGCAGCAGCGCCAGGCCGCAGGGCAGGCCGATGCGTGAAAAACGGGAATGCGTCACGATGAATCTCCTTGTTATATTGTCTGGCAATCGCCGGGCTGGGGCGCTGGTCTTTTTATACGCATCCCCACAGCGATACCGTTTACCGCAGATGTCACACTACTGTCATTATAGACACGGCCGTGCAAAGCGATACCCCCCCCAGGCGCGCGCCTGCCGCACGACCGTGCGGGCAGGGGTGCAGCTTTCACCGCAGCGCCGCGTAGATCATGTTTTCGAGCTGGCCACGGAAATCGAAGGTGCTCGAGGGCATCAACTGGGTCATGAATAACACCACCAGCTCTTCCGCCGGGTCCACCCAGAACAGGGTACTGGCGAGGCCGCCCCAATAGAAACTGCCGGCGGTGGCCGGATGACCATTGCTCACCGGGTCGAGCCGCGTGGCAAAGCCGAGGCCGAAACCGGTGCCCTCGTAGTCCGCCTCGCTGAAACTGCCACTGGCCAGTTGCGTCATGTCGCCGCCACCGGGCAGGTGATTGCGTGTCATGTAGGCCAGCGTGCGCGAGCCGATAACGCGCTGCCCGTCGAGCGTGCCGCCGCCGAGCAGCATCAGGCAGAAGCGGTGGTAATCGCCCAGCGTGGAGATCAGGCCGCCGCCGCCCGAGATGAAACTCACATCCGCGAAGCGACTGTTCTGGCCGTCGTCCTGCAGCACCATCTCCTTTTTAAGGTTGCGCTCGTAGCAGGAGGCGAAGCGCCCGACCTTGTCGGCGCCGATGGCAAACGCGGTGTCGTGCATGCCCAGCGGTTCGAACAGCGTGCTGTTGAGGTACTCCTGCAGCGGCTGCCCGCTGATCACTTCGATCAGGTAACCGAGCACATCGGTGGCCAGCGAGTAGTTCCAGCGCTCGCCGGGCGAGAATTCCAGCGGCAACTGGCCCAGCTCGTCGATCATGGCCTCAAGCGTATAGCCGGGGCGCGGAAACCCCACCTGCATCTTGCGGTAGGCGTAGTCGATATTGGTGGCGCGCATGAAATCGTAGGTGAGGCCCGAGGTATGCGTGAGCAGATCGCGGATGCTCATCGGTCTGCGGGTTGGCTCGGAGGCAAACAGGGGGTAGCTACCCGCCTTCCACACGCGCAGGTCGCGCCATGCGGGAATGAACTTGTGTACCGGGTCGTCGAGCGCGAATAGCCCGCGCTCAAACAGAGTCATCATGGCCACCGAAGTGACCGGCTTGCTCATGGAGTAAATGCGCAGGATGGTGTCTTCGCGCATGGGCGTTGCGCGCTCCACATCGGCAAGGCCCTGCACATCCAGGTAACAGGGCTTGCCGGCACGCGACACCAGCGTGAGGCAACCGGGAATCTTGCCGGGCTGCACATAGCGCGTGCCGAGGTGTTCACCCACGCGCGCAAGTTGTGCGCTGTCCATCTCCAGTGATTCCGGTATGACCAGTTCGAGCATGCGCCATCTCCCTGCGCGCAAAAGCGCACAGTTTGACCGCGGCGCCCCTACAAAGGCAAGGGCGGGTCGCGCCGCGCAGGTCGGGCCGCGTAGGTCGGGCCGCGCAGCCGTGGTCCGCCCCGCCATAGCCGCCAATCCCGAATGTTCACTATATAGACAGATTATTGCCCGCCGGCGGAGTCTCTTGCTACCATCGCCGGGCCGTTCGCGGCCCCTGCATAGCCTACTCATCTGCTACCGATGGAGAATCCATGAGCCGCCCCTCCCTGTTTGAACTGGAGAACCACGATGAGTTTGTCGGGCGTCATATCGGCCCCACGCGCAGGCAGCAGGCCGAGATGGCACGGGCCACCGGGTACGATGACCTCGATGCACTGATTGAAGACACCGTGCCGCGCGCCATTCGCCGCGCACAGCCACTGCAACTGCCCGGCGCGCGCAGCGAGGTCGAGGTGATCGCCTATTTGCGCTCGCTGGCGGAGCGCAATGTGGTCAACCGCTCGTTCATCGGCTGTGGATTCCACGACACCGTGACCCCGCCGGTGATCCAGCGCAACGTGCTGGAAAACCCGGGCTGGTACACCGCCTACACGCCCTACCAGCCGGAAATTTCGCAGGGACGACTCGAAGCCCTGCTCACCTTTCAGCAGATGATCCTGGATCTCACGGGAATGGAGCTGGCCAACGCCTCCATGCTGGACGAAAGCACCGCCGCGGCGGAGGCCATGACGCTGCTGCAACGGGTAAACAAGAAAAGCCGTAGCAAGACCTTTCTCATCGCGGAAGACTGCCATCCGCAGACCATCGCGGTGGTTACCACCCGCGCCGAAGCGCTCGGCATCACGGTGCGCGTGGGCGAGCCCTACGCGTTGCTGGAAGAAACAGACGCCTTCGGCCTGTTGCTGCAGTACCCGGGCACCTACGGCCACCTCGCGGACCCCTCAGCATTGATCGAACGCGCGCATGCGGCCGACACACTGGTGGCGGTGGCGGCCGATATCATGGCCCTGTTGATGGTCGTGCCCCCGGGCTCGCTCGGCGCCGATGTGGTGGTGGGCAACACGCAGCGCTTCGGCATTCCCATGGGCTTCGGCGGACCCCACGCCGCCTTCTTCGCCACCCGCGATGCCTACAAACGCTCCACGCCCGGACGCATTATCGGGGTGTCTATCGACCGGCGCGGCAACCAGGCGCTGCGCATGGCCATGCAAACCCGCGAACAGCACATCCGCCGCGAGAAGGCCACCAGCAATATCTGCACGGCGCAGGCGTTGCTGGCCATCATGGCCGCGTTCTACGCCATGTATCACGGGCCCGGCGGGCTGCGGCGCATCGCCACGCGCATCCAGCGCCTCACGGGCATTCTCGCGAAAGGGCTCGCCGATGCCGGCTGGCAGGCCGACAACACAACGTTTTTCGATACGCTCACCTACAGCGTGGGCGACGAGCGCGATGCCATCGTGGCGCGCGCGCTGGCAGCCGGCATGAACCTGCGCATCGTCGGCCATGATCGCGTTGGCATTGCACTGGATGAAACCACCACGCGCAGCGACATCGAGACACTGTGGGAAGTGTTCACGGGCAATGCCACCGGCCCCGGGGCTGTGTCGCTGGATGCAGAAGTACTGGAAAACGGCGGCATCCCCGATGCCCTGTTGCGCCCGCTCGACTATCTGCAACACCCGCTGTTCAACGATTACCACTCGGAAACGGAGATGCTGCGCTACCTGCGCCGTCTCGAAGACCGCGACATCGCGCTGAATCGCGCCATGATCCCCCTCGGCAGTTGCACCATGAAGCTGAACGCCACCACCGAAATGCTGCCGATCACCTGGCCCGAGTTCGCGCGCATGCATCCCTTCGCGCCTGCGGAGCAGACCAGCGGCTATCGTGCCATGCTCGACGAACTCGAACACATGCTGCGCGAGTGCACCGGTTATGACGCCATCTCACTGCAACCCAACGCCGGCTCGCAGGGCGAGTACGCGGGGTTGCTGGCCATTCGCCGCTACCACGAGAGTCGCGGCGACACACAGCGCGACGTGTGTTTGATCCCCTCCTCCGCGCACGGCACCAACCCCGCGAGCGCTGCTCTCGCAGGCATGCGCGTGGTGATTGTGGAGTGCGATCGCCAGGGCAATGTGGACCTGGCCGATCTGCGCGAGAAAGCCCAGCAGCACGCCGAAACGCTCTCGTGCATCATGGTCACCTACCCCTCCACCCACGGCGTGTTTGAGGAATCCATCATCGAGCTGTGCGAGATCGTGCACCACTACGGCGGCCAGGTGTACGTGGACGGCGCCAATCTGAATGCACTGGTGGGCATCGCCGAGCCGGGTAAATTCGGCGCCGATGTCTCGCACCTGAACCTGCACAAAACCTTCTGCATACCCCACGGTGGCGGCGGGCCCGGCATGGGGCCCATCGGCGTGGGCGCGCATCTGCAGCCCTTCCTGCCGAGCAACCCGGTGGTACCGGTACCCGGCCTCGACAGCGGCAACGATACCGTGTCGGCCACGCCCTACGGCAGCGCATCCATCCTGCCCATATCCTGGGCGTACATCGCGCTGATGGGCGGCGAAGGACTCACCGAGGCAACCAGGGTCGCCATCCTGAGCGCGAACTACATCGCCAGCCGCCTGCGGGATCACTACCCCATTCTGTACACCGGCAGCACCGGTAACGTGGCCCACGAATGCATTCTGGATATACGCCCGTTGAATGAAGCGAGCGGCATCAGCGAAGAGGATATTGCCAAGCGGCTGATCGACTACGGCTTCCACGCGCCGACCATGTCGTTCCCCGTGGCGGGCACACTCATGGTGGAGCCCACGGAATCGGAATCACTGGCGGAGCTGGACCGTTTCTGCGATGCGATGATCGCCATTCGCGAGGAGATTCGGGCGGTGGAACGCGGCGACCTCGACGCCGTGGACAACCCACTTACACACGCGCCGCACACCCTGGCCGACATCACCGCCGACGAGTGGGCGCACAGCTACAGCCGCACACAGGCGGCCTACCCGGTGGATTCGCTGCGGCGCAATAAATACTGGGCGCCGGTGAATCGCGTGGACAACGTGTATGGGGATCGGAATTTGTTGTGTGCGTGCCCGGCGATTGACAGTTATCGGGAGGATGCGGGGGCCGGGTGAGTCGGGAAGTCGCATGAGCGCGACAAAGAAAGCTGCATCGTTGGGCGGTTTTTTTTGCTACCTCATGAGACAGCCCTGGTGCTTAGGCTTACCACACCGCACGACCATGCCGTCTGCAATCTCCCGCACGAAATTTGTCCTCAAGCTTCGCACGTGATTTTTTCCACGATTCCATTTGAGAGGCGGAGCCGCCCTTGCGACGGAGATCATCGTAACGCTCGATTTCCGACTGAAGCCGCTTACATGCTTCCAAGGACATGGGACCTGCTAATGCCTCCCCGGAAATCATTAGACTCAGAACTATTGCGACACTCGATAGACGTTTCATTTTAGTCCCTTATGACCTTATAGATCGCTAGAACGCTTCAGGCGGTAGCATGTATTCGCGTGGCTGAAGCTCCGACTTATTAATCTGCAACTGGGTTGCACTCTTCGTCAATTCATCATATTCCCAAACCTCGACGTCACTTGGTATCAGATGACGGTATGTTCGAATGTAGTACTCTGCCAGCGTTTCGCCACGCTTTGTACTCAGATGCCGAAGAACGAACATAATTTTTCTATAGTCCGGAGGCGATAATAGAAAATAAAACATTGCCTCATTCCAGACAGTTAGCTTGGCACTTGGCACATTATCATTTGGCGCGGTCCATCTATGCGACTTGCACTCAACCAATACTTTCTGGGAATGACAACCCAGATCAAATGCGTGATCCTTCAAATCCCTTTCTACACCTACCGGAACAACCAAATTGGGGCGCAGAAGCAAGCCTTCCTGCTGGAAAAACTGTTTAGCAGCCTGCTCAAAATCTCTACCTACTTGAGCATTCGAAACCGCGCCAATTCTTTGGTGGAGTTTATCCATGCGCATTACTGCCCGTTAATGCCTGCAGCGACTAGTTGGCCGTCAATTCGCCTACACGTTCGGTGGATACCGATCGAATGCAGGCAACTCGTGAGCAGCCTCCATCCACGAGAGCCTCTCCGCAGTCTGGATATGAATCCGCGCAGGCACCGATTCCGGCTCATCGTAGGTTGCACTCTGGATATCAATCAGTCCAGGCAGCATTTCTGCATTTGAGTAAAACAGGCCTGTACCGCAATCCCGACAAAACTGGCGACGACCGTTTTCCGACGATTCGTAGACCACCGGATTACCTTTCGTGACTTTGACTGAAGCTTCGGGATACATGGTCCACCCAACCATGGGCGCACCAGAGCTGCGCCTGCAGTCGGAGCAATGACACAGCGCGTGAGTCAGTGGCTCTCCTTCAATCTCGTAGCGAATCGCGCCGCAATGACAACCGCCCAGATATTTAAGCATGCATGCCTCCACTTTTAGCTCTAATAATCAAACATGTACCGCTTGTTACAGGCTTGTTGCGGCACTTCCCTGAGGCTACTCTAGCCCACTCCGAAATCGCCGCCATCGATTCAGCAGCGCAACAAAAATAATGGCGATCAACCCGCCCAGGCTCGCCAGCAGCATGTCCCACTGCGCGTCCCAGCTATCGCCCTGGGCGCCGAGATAGGCATTGGCGAGATCGCCGCCGAAGACAACCGCTGCTCCCCATTCAATCAGCTCATACAACAACGAAGCCGCCATGATGAGGTTAAGGGGCAGGTAGTAAGACCAGAAACCCCGCGCATGCGCGATGAGGAAAAACACCTCGCGCATCGGATATGCCAGCAGCAGGCCAAACAGGAAGTGCAGCAGGCGATCATAGTGATTGCGCTCCCAGCCCAGGGTTTCATTCAACGAGACGTCGAACGCCGCCCGCCACCAGCTATCGTAGGGCACCAGCGAATAGGTGTAGTGGCTGCCGATCACATGCAGGCACAGAAACAGAAACACCAGCACATAGCTGGCATTGGACAACGGCAGAGCCCGTGCCGTGAGCGCCAGCGCAGCAAAACACAGTAGCGTGGGGATATTCTCCAGCAACCACGTGCTGCGCTCTGCAGGCGCGACACCCAGGGCGATAAAAAACGCAATGAAAAGCACCGCCAGCGCGGGGGGCAAATGGCGCTTCTGCGTGGAATCCGGATACCTCGGGTGTTCTTCAGGCTGCATGCTTTTTTTATCCGCGCGCCGGGCGAATGCGCAATTGTCATTCGCTATAGCCATCATCACCAGAGCGGCGTGGAAGTGCAATGCCAGCGGGGGTATTTCAGGTCACTGTGGTTAAAGCTGAAGCTGTGGTTGTGACTATACAAGGATGAACCGGTAGTTTATCTACTGCTATATGCGCATGTGTCCATTGCTGTGCCTGACATCGCGACTCTGGCATACTAGGATCTTGACGGCGCGCACTCTATACAGCCTGCGTGCGTCACTCACACGCAGGCCCCTGGCCTGCACAGGCGAGCAACCTTGAGTAAAGACAACCTGGCACAACCCCTCACTCTGCCCTGTGGGGCAAGCCTGCCCAACCGTCTGGCAAAAGCAGCCATGACCGAGGGGCTGGCAGATACACACGGGCGGCCCACCCCGGAACTGGAACGCCTCTACGGCCTGTGGAGCGACGGCGGCGCGGGCCTGCTGCTCTCCGGCAATATCATTGTCGATGCAGATCACCTGGAGCGTCCGGGCAATGTGGTTATCGATCGCGAACCGGATGCGCCGATGCGCGAAGCGCTCGCCAGTTGGGCGCGCGCCGCCACGCGCGGCGGCAACCATTTCTGGGCGCAAATCAGCCATGCGGGACGGCAGACGCAGAAGAATGTGAATCCGCATCCGCTGGCGCCTTCCCCGGTCAAACTCGGGTTGCCCGGCGGGCAGTTCGGCGAGCCACGGGAGATTGAGATCGAGCAGATTGCCGAGGTGGTGCGGCGTTTCGGCGTGTGCGCCGCGGCGGTCAAGGAGGCGGGGTTCACCGGTGTGCAGGTGCACGCCGCCCACGGTTACCTGCTGTCGCAGTTTCTCAGCCCGCGCAGCAACCAGCGCGGCGATGCCTACGGTGGCGCACTGGAAAACCGGGCACGCATACTGCTGGAGGCCGTGGCCGCGGTGCGCGCCGCGGTGGGGCCTGCGTTTCCCGTAGCGGTGAAGCTCAACAGCGCCGATTTCCAGAAAGGCGGCTTTGCCTTCGAGGAGAGCCTGCAGGTGGCCGCCTGGCTGGAAGACGCCGGCGTCGATTTGCTGGAAATTTCCGGCGGCACCTACGAGCAGCCCAAGCTCTTGGGCGTGGCCGGTCTCGAAGACGAAGAACCGCAGGGCGTGGCGCACTCCACGCTGCAGCGCGAAGCCTACTTTGTGGATTTCGCGCTCGCCATGCAGAAGAAGGTGTCCATCCCGTTGATGGTTACCGGCGGTTTCCGTTCACGCGGTGCGATGCAGCAGGCCCTCGCCAGTGGCGGCGCCGATCTAATAGGCCTTGGCCGCCCATTGTGCGTAATGACGGATGCGCCCGCGCGCCTGCTGGAGGGGCTAACGGCGCTGCCGCGCTATGAGGAATCGCTGTCGATGTTTCCGCCCTGGCTGACATTTTTGAATCGCTCGCCCACCCTGCGCACCATCGGCGCCTTCGGCATTCAGTACTGGTACTACGCGCAGCTCGATTTGCTCGGGCGCACCGGCGCCACCGATGCGGACCTCAGTGTGTTCGCCGGTACGCGGCAGGTCATGCAACAACAACGGCGCTGGCTGAAGGCGCGCAAGCGCTTAAGCCAGGCGGCGAGTTGACGCACGACACGCCCGGCGCAGGAGCATGCGCTGGCGCACGCGTGGGCTCCTAGGCACGCCCCAGTGTCGCGCGCAGATCCTGTTCAATCATATACAGCACAGGCAGCAGCACCAGCGATACCAGGCCGCCGAACACCACTCCCCAGGCCATGCTCATCACCATCGGGCTGATGTAACTGTTCTCACCGAGAATACCGTAGGCGGTGGGCATGAGGCCGACTGCTGTGGTGACCGAGGTGATAAAGATCGGACGGAACCGGCGGTGCGCCACCTCGGTCACCTCCGCCACGCTCAGCCGACGCCCCCGCGCTGCACGCTCCTTGTTCAAGGTATGCAACAGCACCAGTGAATCGTTCACCAGCACGCCTACCAGCCCGATAATGCCGGTGATCGCCATCATCCCCATCGACAAACCCTGCACCGCGTAGCACACCACCACACCCAACAGGCCGAACGGGATCGCAAGCATAATAAGCAATGGCTGCGACAGTGAGTTGAAAAGAATCACCAGTGCGGCAAAAATGCCCAGCACACAGATAACAGCGGCCACGGCGAGTTGCCCGAGTGCCTCACTCTGTTCCTCCATCTCGCCGCCTTGCACCACCCGCAGCAGCGGATAGCGTTCGAGCCAGTCCTGCCTCGCTACCCACGCGGCCAGCTCCGCGTTGATCGCCGCAACGCTGGTGCGCTGGGAGTCGATTTCAGCGTAGACCGTGACCGTTCGCTTGCCGAAATAGTGTTTGATATCCGCTTCGCCGGGGCGCACTGCAAACGTGGCGAGTGACTTCAGGTACACCGGTTCCCCGCGTGTATTGACCACCGCCAGGTTCTCCAGCACTGCGAGAGAAGCCGCCCGCGTGGGTGGGAACTGCAAGCGGAAACGCACCCGCTCATCCAGCGTCTGCACTTCGTCTACCAGCAGGCCATCCACGGCCACGCGCATGGCGCGCAGCAACTGCTCCATGGTCAGCCCGCGTGCCGCCAGCAGGGCATGATTCACATCCAGCTCAATCACGTCCTTGCCAAGATTGACGCTACTCCAGCTATTGCTCACTCCCGGGTGCGCGCGCAGCCAGCCAAGCATTTCCTCGGCCACCGCGAAGCGCTCATCGCCGTTTGCGATCACTTCAACCTGAACCGCCTTGCCCACCACCGGCACATCGGTCTGCGCCTGCACCACCAGCGATGCGAAGCCGGTTTGCGTTGCGGCCCAGCGCTGCAACTCGCGCACCAGCACCGGCGTATCGGTATCGGCATCGCGCCGTCCCAGTGGTTTCAACTGGATGGAGATCAACGCCCAGGCATGGTTGCGGCCCTCGGTGGTGCCGTAAAAATCCGTGTCGTGGTGGCCTATCTGGCTGGTGATCGCCAGCAGGTCATCGGCGGGCACGCGCTCGGCAAGCGCCTGTTCAAGCCGCGCCACCGCGGCCGCCGTCTGCTCAAACCGGCTGCCGGCCGGCAGTTCCACTTTCACCTGCACGGTATCAATATCAATGTCAGGGTACAGGCTGAAATTAATCACCTGGTAGCCGACGCTCATTACCACTGCAAACAGCAGCAGGAATACACTCAAAGTGATATAGCGCGCCACCAGCCAGCGGCTGATGTAGCGCGTGTACAGGCCGCGCAGACGCTCGAAGGCGCGTGCGCGTTCCCGCTGACCCACCTGTGCGACATGCGAAAGATGCGAGGGCAACAGGCACAGGCATTCAAACAACGAGGCCGACAGCAACACGATAACCGCCAGTGGAAAGGGCAGCATAAAATCGCCACTGGGGCCGCCCAGAAACAGCAGCGGCGCGAACGCCAGTATGGTGGTGAGCGCGCTGAATATCACCGGCTGTGATACCTGCACCGCACCCTGCACGCTGGCTTCCTGCGCCGCCATGCCCGCAACCCGCAGACGCTGAACGTTTTCACTCACCACCACGGCATCGTCCACCAGGATTCCCATGAGCAGCACGATCGCGGTAAGGCTCATCGCATTGATGGTGACATCGATGGCCGCCAACAGCAGGAAGGCGAGACACACGGCAAAGGGAATGCCCACGGCAACCCACAGCGCGAAACGCAGTTCCATGAAGTAACACAGCAACAGCAGTACCGACACCAGCCCGAGCAGCGCGTTACCGCCGAGCACCTCGAGCATGTTCACGGTGAGGCGCGAGATGTCTGCGGTGGTGACCAGCTCAATGCCCGGGGGTACCTGCGCCGCAGCGACGAAAGCGCGCACATTGGCAGCCGTGTGCACTTCGTCCGCCAGCGCCTTCTTGCGCAGTTGCAGGGTAATGGCCGGACGACCATTCACACGCGATTGCAGCTCCCAGTCTGCGTAGTCTTCCACCACGGTCGCGATGTCGCGCAGCCGCACGGCGTTCCCCGGGGCCCCGGAACGAATGACCACATTCTCTACTTCACGCGGGTCGCGAAACTGGCCCACGGCGATAATTTTTTTCTCAACCAGGAAGGAATCCACCGCGCCGCCCGAGTCACGCAGATTGCGCGCGCGGATGGCGTCAATAATTTCCTCGTGGCTGATACCCAGGCGCGCGAGTTTCTCGGGCTGCAGGAGAATGCGCACTTCCGGCTCGCGATAGCCGATCTTCTCCACACTGGCGATGCCTTCCACTTCCCGTAGCCCGTCGGCCAGATTGCGCGTGACGTCGCGCAGCAGCGCCTCCGGCACTTCGCCGGTCACATGCACCTCGATCACCGGCGTGCTCAAGGTGGAGAGTTCCTCCAGCAGCGGCTTCTCCAGCAGGTCGTCGGGCAGCCGGGTGGCGGCGCGGTCCACCGCCTGCTGCAGATCGCGCATGATCACCTGCTTGTCTGCGGTTTCCAGATCGAGGTTGAGGGTGATCACCGACAGGTTTTCCATGCTGTTGGAGTACAGCTTCTTGATGCCCTCCACCTCCAGCAGTTCTTCCTCGAGCGGCAGCGTTATGGCGAGTTCCACCTCTTCCGGCCCGGCACCCGCCTTGACGGTGGTGATATTGACCACGCCCATGTCCACGCGCGGGTTGTACTCGTAGCGCATGTCACCAATGGTCAGGAAGCCGAGGCTGAACACCATCAACACGATCATGCTGACAATGAGCGGACGGTCGACGAACCAGCGTACCAGCGCCTCCACCGGGCTCAGCGCTCCGCCTGAATGCGTACCGGCATGCCATCCAGCAGCCGTGACTGGCCCTCCACCACCACGCTGTCACCGGCGCGCAGGCCCTCGAGCACCTGCAGCCTGTTACTGAATCCGGCGGCCAGCAGTGGCTCGCGCTTTTGGGCCACGCCATCGGCCACCACGAACACCACCCGCCGTCGCTGGCGGTCCACCAGTGCTTCCTCCGGCAGCAGGAGTACATCGGGTACGCTGACGCTGGTAAGTTCAATGCTGGCGGTCATGCCCGGACGCAGGGTCGCAGCGGTATTATCCAGTATCAGTTTTACCGGGAAATTGCCGGTTTGCGGATCGGCGTTTACACCCACCCACTGCACCCGCGCGGGAAACGTTCGGCCAGCCAGCCCCGCCACGCTCACCGCAGCCTTGTTGCCGGGGCGCATTTGCAGGATATCCGCCTCGCTCACCCAGGTATGCACACGCAGGCCATGCACCGCCTGCAGAATAATCAGGCTGGCACCGGCCTGCACAGACTCGCCCGCCTCCACCGTGCGCACATCCACCAGGCCATCGGTGGGGCTGTGGATGCGCGTATCGGCCAGTTCCCGTTCAGCCAGGCGGTGCGTGGCCAGCGCCTGCTGGTAGGCGGCAGCGGCGGAATCCACCGCGAGCTGCGCGCTGTCCAGCACCTCACGGGAGACCGATTCGCGCTCTGCGAGATCGCTGCGACGCGAGAGTTTCAGGCGCGCATCCTGCAGTGCTGTGCGGGCCCGCTGCATCGCCTGTTCCGCCTCACGCGCAGCGAGCCGACGCTTCTCCGGATCCAGTTCCAGCAGCAATTGTCCCGCCGTGACCCGGTCGCCCTCATGCACATGCACGGCACTCACCGTACCAGACAGTTCGGCGGCAACACTCACTTCCTCCAGGGCCTCGATCACACCAAAGGTGTTGATGACGCTCTGCCAGTCGCGCGCGCGCAACGTGTGTACAACGACATCTATGGGCGCGGCCGGCTGAGGCGCGGCCTGCTCCGCAATTCCCGCGGGAGCCTCAGAAGATTCCGAACAAGCGGCCAGCACGAACAGTAGCGAAAGCAGCAAAGCGGCGATGATCGCGCCGCGCAGTGCGGGACGCAGCAAGGACAAAGGCAAGTAAGAAATGGGGCCGCGCTCCCGTGGGGCGATACAGTTGTGCGTATCCTACCGATTCACCGCACGCAATGCAGCAGGTTCGGGTTCGCGCCCGGGCGCACGGCCTATTCGCCGCGCACGCTGGAAGCGTCGGCGGCCTCATAGGTGTAGCGAATATCCACTTTCTGCGATTCACCGTCGGGTCCGCGCAGGTTGCTCACGCCACGAAAGCGCAACAGGCGCTGCGAATCCCGCGCGTAGGTGAGTTCGATGGGGTCTGCCAGCCAACCGATCAGCCAGGAATCCACCGTTACTTTCAAGCAGACTTTTCCCTCTGCGCAGCCCGCTTCCTGCTGTGCTTTCATGGGAATGGGATCATCAAAGCCGACGACCTTGAAACGGAAGTGCACGGGTTCGCCCGCAGTCAACGTGCTCCACTGGCTGCGCACATAGTTGTCAAAACCCGCGTCCACCACCGTGGCGCTGGGCGCATCCACCTCCGGTTCCACCGCGTACTCCTTATCGGTACGCAGATCACGCATCACCAGGGAGGGCCGGTGCGAACCGGATGAGTAGTCGAGCTTCTTGCGGGCGATGGTGGTACCGGCGGGATCGCGGTAATCCACCGTACAGCTGGCGCTGTCATCGCGGCAGAAATGCAGTTCGCGGTAGAGAAGTTCATCGCCGCTCTCGTCGTAGGCGCTGCCCACCACATCGGGACGGCCTTCTACCGCCGCTGCGGACACGGCGATGGCCATGCCCAGTAGCACACCGCCAATGACCAGCGCGCTGCGTATCATCTTCGTTTCAGGCCTCATGCTCAGGTACCCAGTGTGCCGCGAGCTTCAACAGCAGAGGGAATAGAACGCCCCATACCAGCGCCAGTACCAGCGTACCGATCACGGGCGAGGCAATGTCCACCTCGCTGAGCCGCGCACCCGCCACGTAGGAGCCGGCCCCACCGAAGGCGCCCAGCAGCACAGCGAGTACGGTGCGGTCGTGAAAACCGCGAAAAGCATGGCACAGGGTGGTGGCAAACACCGGCCACAGGCAGCTCAGCCAGACGGGCGCCAGGCTTACACCCGGGGCGCTCAGTACGCCGCTGGCGAACATGAGCTGATCCACGCCAATGCCGAGCACCAGAACCACCGCTATCAAGCGTAGCTCTGCAACGCCGCGCCCAATCAGCCAGAAGTGCAGCAGGAGATGAAGTACTGCCTGGGCCGGCCCGATCAGCGCAGACTGGGTGACCACAATCACGAACCAGCTAATGTTGAAGAATATGGCGTTGGTCACCACGTCCATAGTTCGTGACCGGCGCAGCACGGTGTTTTCCAATAGCGTCATCGCTGTATCGCGTCCATCAGCCCGCATGCCTCAGGCGAGAAATTCGGAGCGCGTGCGGGGGTCCACCTTGAACTGCCCGCCGAGCGCGGTGGTTTTGGTGCGCGAGTTGGCATCCATCACGCCGCGTGCCTTCACGCAGTAGTGCACCGCGTCGATGGTCACCGCAACGTCGTCTGTCTCCAGCAGGGTTTGCAGCGCTACCAACACCTGCTGTGTCAGCCGCTCCTGCACCTGCGGGCGCTGGGCAAAGAAACGCACAATGCGGTTCACCTTGGAAAGCCCGATAATCTTGCCGGCAGGGATGTACGCCACGCTCGCCACGCCGTCGATCGTCACGAAGTGGTGCTCGCAGGTACTCACCATCGAAATATTGTCGATGCGTACCATCTCTTCCACGCCCATCTTGTTCTCTATCGCGGTGGCCTTGGGAAACCGCCCGTAATCCAGCCCGGAAAATATTTCGTCCACGTACATGCGCGCGATGCGCTGCGGCGTATCGCACAGGCTGTCGTCCGTCAGATCCAGACCCAGGGTGCTGGCAATCTCCGCGAAGGATTCGCGAATGCGTTCGAATTTCTGGTCGCGGCTCAGGCCGTTTTCCAGCAGGGGAGTTTCCAGCCCGCGTGCCACGAGCACATCGCGTACGCGTCTGGCCTCCTCCGGGATAGCGCGACGCGCAGCCACAACGGGCTCGACCTTTGCGTGTTCCATACTGGATATCTCTTATCGGGTTGCAGTAGAGATCAATACGCGCTTGCGCCCTATTCAGATTGCAGAAAACCGAAAAGGGCGCGCTGTCACGCGCCTGAAGTGGCGAAGCGAAAACCGGGCTTGGCGAAGGCGAGCTGTACCGTGCCGATCACTCTTTCGCGGAAGCCACCTTCGCAGTAGCACAGGTAGTACTCCCACATGCGAATAAACTCCTCGCCGAAGCCCAGCGCACGCACGGCGTCGAGGCGCGCGAGAAAGCGCTCCCGCCAGTGCGCCAGAGTGATCGCGTAGTCTTCGGTGATGTCGCGCAGGTGAATCATCTGCATGTCGGTATCTTTGGCGAGATGCCCGGCAATCACCGCGATGGACGGCAGGCAGCCACCGGGGAAAATATAGCGCTTGATGAAATCCACGTCGTCGCGCGCGGCCTCGTAGCGCTGATCGGCCATGGTGATCGCCTGGATGACCATCTTGCCATGCGGCTTGAGCAGTGAGGAACAGGTGCGGAAATACTCGCTGTAGAACTCGTGCCCCACCGCCTCGATCATCTCCACGGACACCAGCTTGTCGTAGCTGCCGCTCAGGTTGCGGTAGTCTTCGCACAGCAGCGTGACTTTATCTGCGAGCCCCTCTTCGGCCACGCGCTGGCGGGCGAACTCGTACTGTTCACGGGAGATGGTCGTGGTGGTCACACGGCAGCCATAATGGCGCGCCGCATGAATGGCCATGCCGCCCCAGCCGGTACCGATCTCCAGCAGGTGATCTTCGGGCTTGAGCTCCAGTTGTTGGCAGAGTTCGTCGAGCTTTGCCCGGGATGCCTGCTCCAGCGAGACCTGCGCATCGTCGAACACCGCCGATGAATACATCATCGAGGAGTCGAGAAACAGGCGGAAGAAGTCGTTGCCCAGATCGTAGTGCGCGGAAATATTGTCGCGCGAGCCCGTGCGGGTGTTGCGGTTGAGAAAATGCGCCGCCTTCAGCGCCAGCTTCACCACTCTCGACTGGGAGGCGTCAAAGCCCTGCAGTACCGCCATATTGGCGCAGAACAGGCGCGTTACCTGTAGCGGGTCAGGCGATGACCAGTGTCCGCGCATGTAGGCTTCGCCGGCGGCGATGGAACCGCCCGACAGCATCTGCGAATACACCGCCGGGTCGTGCACATGAATCTCGGCGTGCGGCTGCGCACCTTCTCCCTGCAGCCCGAAGCGCGCACTGCGGGCTCCCTCGTGCACTGTGAGCGAGCCCGCCGCCAGTTTGCCGAGCGCCCTGTGCACCGCTTCACGGGCGATTTTCTCGCCCACTCGGGCGTTGCGGATTCCGGGCAGGCGAACGCTGCCAATACCAACTTCACTCATCACTTGCTCCTAAAGCAGGTTTTGCGGGACCGGGATGCGCATGCAGCGGCACTCCCTTGAAAAACAGTTTCAGCGCCTGCCAGTAGATGGCAAGCCCGACTTTTGCTGTCATGAACGGGTAGTTGAGCAGCAACCGGTTCAACGCGGCCGGGCTTAACTCGCGCGCCGAAAGCGACAGCGTTGCATCGAATACGCGCGCGCCCTCGCGATGGTTCTCCAGATGCACCAGCAAGCGCTGATCCGGGGTGTTACTGCGCCAGTGGTAGCGCATGTCCATCGGGTTGAACGGTGATACGTGCATGGCCTTGTCGAACTCGGTGCGCAGCCAGCGCCCCTGCGCGGGGCCACGCAACACATAACTGTGGCGCTCGTTCCAGGGTGTGTTGGTCACTTCGGCCACAACATACTCCAGGCGCGATTCGTCCGCGTTGTAGCAGTAATAGCAGCTGATGGGATTCATACTGAAGCCGAAGTAACGCAGGTTGGCGAGCAGGTAAACGGGGCCGCTGGGGCGCTCGCCGGTCTCACGTTGCACACGGTCACGCACGGCTGTGTCCAGTGCCACGCGCGGGTCGCCGAGAAAATCACTGCGCCGGAATTCGCCCAACGCGCGCCCCCGCGCCGACCACAGGCGGGAACCCGCCAGTAGCGCCGGGATCTCATCCACACGCAAAAAGGGCATTGCCACGCGGTAGCTGAATGCGTGCTCGCGTGGCGCATGTCGCCGGTGCCGCACAATGCCCTCGTATATACGCGATGTCATGCGGCGGCGCTCGCCCTGCGGTCCAGCGCCTCGACCACGCGCAACGCACTGACCACGCCGTCTTCGTGAAAGCCGTTGTGCCAGTACGCGCCGCAGTACCACGTATCGGCCACGCCATTGATTTCGTCCCAGCGCCCCTGCGCCGCCTGCCCGGCGAGGGAAAACACCGGGTGATCGTACTGGAAGCGGCCCAGCACCTTCACCGGGTTGATCGCCGCGCTGTTATTCAGCGTTACGCAAAATGTCTCAGGGGCTTCAATGCCCTGCAGGATATTCATGTTGTAGGTCACCACCGCGGGCTTGTCACGCGCGTCCAGCGTGTAGTTCCAGCTCGACCAGGTTTTGCGGTTGCGCGGCAGCAGGCGCGTGTCGGTGTGCAGCACCACGTCGTTGCGCTGGTAGGGAATGGCGCCGAGAATCGCACGCTCCCCGGCGGTGGGCTCCGCCAGCATCTGCAGCGCCTGATCGGAGTGCGTGGCGATAACCACCTGGTCAAAGCGCTGGCGCTCGCCCCCGTTGAGCACCAGTTCGATGCCGCCCTGGGGCAGGCGAATCACGTTTTTCACCGCAGTGGCGGTGCGAATGCGTTTCTCGAAGCGGGCGCACAGGGGCCGCAGGTATTCGCGCGAGCCGCCTTCGATCACGCGCCACTGGGGGCGGTTCTTCACCGAGAGCAGGCCGTGGTTGCGGAAAAAACGCAGGAAAAAGCTCGCCGGGAAATCCAGCACGGAAGCACAGTCGGCAGACCAGATCGCCGCGCCCATCGCAACAAGGTACTGGTCGCGGAAACGTTCGCCGTAGCCATTGCGCGCCAGATACGCGCCCAGGGTTTCATCGGCGCTGAGGCGGCCCGCATCGAGGTCGGCGACGGCTTCGCGGTTGAAGCGCAGAATATCGCGCACCATGGCGATAAACGGGGGTGACAGCAGGTTGCGGCGCTGCGCAAAGAGGGTATCGAGGCTGGCGCCCGCGTACTCCAGCCCCGAGGCCGGATCGCTCACGCTGAAGCCCATCTCGGTGGGCTGGCTGGGCACGCCCAGCTCATCGAGCAGGCGAATGAAGTTGGGATAGGTCCAGTCATTGAACACGATAAACCCGGTGTCGATGGCATAGCGGCGGGTGCCGAGCTGCACATCCACTGTAGCGGTGTGCCCACCCACCCGGCTACCGGCCTCAAACATCCACACCTCGTGGCGTTCGCTCAGATAATGCGCGCTGGCGAGGCCCGAAATGCCCGACCCGATTACAGCAATTTTCATGGTAGCCAAAACCCTCTGGTGAGAAAGCTGGTCAATGCATTGACGAAACTCCAGCAATGCCCGGAATACGGCCTGCCCCGCCAGATGGATCAACCCCACGCAATAAAGTAGTACTCCCTCACTTTTCAGCCGCGCGGGCGGCTTCCGCTTTATTTGCATTTTGACTGATCCGTTGTGGCTTCGGCGCGTATACTCTCGAAACCGACAGCGGACACGAGCATGCTGCTAGTGAAAAACACCTACGGAGGCGACGATCAGGGCGATTCAGCCCAGAGCGATGCCGGCACCAGAAAAGACGAGTGGAGCGAATGCCTCGCCCTGATCGCGAAGAACCAGGACAGGGCCGCCTTCACGCGCCTGTTCAGGCACTTTGCACCGCTCATGAAAGCCTTCGCGTTGTCTGGTTCCACGCTGTCGGCGAATCACGCCGACGAGCTGGTGCAGGAAGTGATGCTGAAGGTCTGGCAGAAGGCCGGGGCTTTCAACCCCGACAAGGCCGCGGCGAGCACCTGGATCTACACCATCGCGCGCAATTGCCGTACCGACCTGTTCCGCCGCCTGCAGAAATTCGATACACCCCTGTCGGCAGAAGACGTCACGGGCGATTACGACAGCGAAGAGGCATTTATGACGCTGCACCAGCGACGCAGCGCCGAGCGCATCCGCCAGTTGATCGGCGAACTGCCCAACGATCAGGCGCAAATCCTTGCCAAGGTTTATATGGAAGGCAAATCCCACTCTGAAGTTGCCGGGGAATTCGACATTCCCCTGGGCACCGTGAAATCACGTGTGCGCCTGGCACTGCAGAAACTACAGATTCAACTTGAGCGTTAGAACAATGGCTACCCTGCACCCCGATTTCGATCTGCTGACTGAATACGCCGCGGGCTCACTGCCGCTGGCACAGTCGGCGTGTCTCTCCATCCACGTGAAACAGTGTGATCACTGCAAGCGTATCACCGGCCAGTTCAATGCACTGGGCGCCGCGTTGCTGGAATCGCTGGAACCGCTGCCGGTTGGCGATGCACAGCTGAATGCGGTTCTCGCGAGGCTGGACGAGGAACAACCGCTGGAATACGACCGCAAGGCGCACAACGGTTCGGGCACACCCGCCATTTTGCAGCGCCTGATGCGCGGTGACTTCAGCGACCTGAACTGGAAAAGCCTCGGCTCGGCGCTGCGTATCAGCTATCTGGACACCGGCGACCCCCGCCACGAGGTGGCGCTGTATCACATCCGCGCGGGCGGGCGCATTCCCGAACACACGCACCGTGGCAGCGAGATGACACTGGTACTGGAGGGCGGCTTCTCGGATGCCCAGGGCAGTTATCACGCGGGCGACTTTATCTTCCGCAAGCCCGGTGACGTGCACGCACCCACCGCGCTGCAATCGGAAGACTGCATCTGCCTGGCGGTACTGGACGCGCCCCTGAAGTTCACGGACTGGAAGTTCCGCTGGATGAACCCATTCCTGAAGTTGCGTACCGCCGCGGGCGCCTGATCAGCCCTCACGCATTGCGGATGGTCAGGCCGCCATCAACCACCAGCACTGCGCCGGTGATGAAACTGGCGGCCGGCAGTACCAGGCTGAGCGTGATGTGCGCCACTTCCTCGGGCTCGCCATAACGGCGCAGCGCGGTGCGACGCCCGGCAAAGGTCGCTTTGTCTGCATCCGTGATACCCGCTGTGATGCCCGTGTGCACCGGGCCGGGGCAGACACAGTTAACGGTAATACCCTCTTTCCCGAGATCCACCGCCAATGCCCGCGTGAGGCCCACACTGGCATGCTTGGCAACGCTGTAGGGGCCGTTGTAGCGCGTGGCGCCGAGCGCCTCGGTGGAAGCCACATTGACAATTCGCGGGTGGGCTGACCGGCGCAGGCTCGGCAACGCTGCGCGCACCGCCCAGGCCTGCGCGCTGGTCATCACCGCCAGGGACGTATCCCAGGATTCTTCGAAATTCTCCGCGTCCAGCGTGGTGGGGATCACCAGGCCGGCATTGTTCACGAGAATATCGATGCCGCCAAAATGCGCCGCAACCGCCTCAATGCCGGCGCTGACCGCTTGCCGTTGCGAGAGATCACTGACCAGCGGCAACACTTCGCCACCCGCTGCGCGAATCTCTTCGGCCACCGCTTCGAGGCCCTGCGCATTGACGTCCAGCAGGCCGAGACGCGCGCCCTCGTCGGCAAACAGGTGCGCGGTAGCGCGCCCCATACCGCTGGCGGCCCCGGTAATAATGGCAACGCTGCCGGCGATGGAACGGCTCAGTGTGCTCAGGCGTGACATACAGTGTTCTCCTCAGTCGGTGGGCGCTTGACGCGTACCCCTGGTTTTATCCGCCGGCCCGCGCATGCGTGGGGAAAATCAGCGCGCCGGTATCGAAGCCCAGTTCGCCGGCTCGCTGTTTGAAGCGCGTTACGAGGGCGTCGTCCACCTCTGGCGTGCGCGCCAGCAGCCAGAGGTAATCGCGGTCCGGCCCGGATACGAACGCATGCTGGTAGGCATCCTGATCCAGCTCGAATACCACGTAGGAACCGTAGAAGGGGCCGAAGAACGAGACTTTCAGGTAGGCTGTTTCCGGGTCCTTTACAAAGTAGGCACGGCCCTCGGCCTGCTGCCATTCGCCCGCCTGCTCATTGTAGCCACGGTTGAGGACATCAATACCGCCGTCGGCCCGCGCGCTGTAGGTCGCGGTCACATCGCTGAGCCCGCGCTCGAAAGGGTGATCGAGACGGGCGATCTCGTACCACTGGCCGAGATAACGCGCCTGCTGAAAATTCTCCACCGGCTGCACGCCTTCCGGCATACCGAGACAGCCCCCGAGACCGAGACAGGCCAGCAGCGCCAGCCAGAAAAAACGGCCGCGTGCCGGCGCCCTGGATGAATTAGTTACTCGCATAGCGCTCCCCCTGGCAGTGCACGCATGCGGCCGGGCGGGGTGCACCCGTCGCCGGTTCACGCATAAAGCACACTGCAATATACTGGTTGCCCGTCAATATACTGATTGTGCGCAAGGAGTACACGGCATGAGTGACACCGCATTGTCCACAGAGCAGATAGAGCAGGAGCTGACGCAGCTGGAAGGCTGGAAACTGGAAGACGGGAAACTGCATCGCGCCTGCAAATTCGACGATTTCGTGGCCGCTTTCGGCTTCATGACCCGCGTGGCGCTGCATGCCGAGTCGATGAATCACCACCCCGAGTGGTCCAACGTGTACAACCAGGTGAGTATTGCGCTGAGCACGCACGACGCCAACGGCATCACGCAGAAGGATTTCAAACTCGCCCGGGCGATCAACGCAACCCTGGGCTGAATCGCTGGTTGCGGTTGCGCCGGCCACAACGTGGCAGACACGGCCGCCCCACTCAGGAAAACACCACCGTCTTGTTCTGGTGAATGATCACCCGGTCCTCCAGGTGCAGCCGCACGCCGCGCGCGAGCACGTTCTTCTCCGCATCCTTGCCGAGACGCACCATATCCTCGATTGCATCGCTGTGGCTCACGCGGATCACGTCCTGGTCGATGATCGGCCCCTCGTCCAGATCCTCGGTCACATAGTGGCAGGTGGCGCCTATCAGCTTCACGCCCCGGTCGTAGGCCTGGTGGTACGGCCTGGCGCCGGCGAAAGACGGCAGGAAGCTGTGGTGAATGTTGATCACCCGCCCCGCAAACTTCGCACACAGGCCCGCTGGCAGGATCTGCATGTAGCGCGCCAGCACGATGAGGTCGGCCTCGTAGCGCTCCACCAGTTCTTCAACCGCCTGGAAAGCGGGCGCCTTGTCTTGCGGGTCCACCGGTACCTGATGGTAGGGAATGCCATGCCAGTCAACCATCGATCGCAGATCATCGTGATTGGAGATAACCGCCGCGATGTCCGCGTCGAGTTCCTTGCTGTGCCAGCGATGCAACAGATCCGCCAGGCAATGGGATTCGCGCGAGACCATCAGCACGAGCTTTTTTCTCTGCCCGGAATCGCTGAGTGACCAGTGCATGGAAAACTCGTCGGCAATCGGCTGGAATGCGCTGCGAAACTCCTCCAGCGAAAAGGGTATCGAGCTGGCTTTCACCTCATTGCGCATGAAAAACCAGCCGTTCTTCTGGTCGGCGTGGTAGCTCGCCTCGGTAATCCAGCCGTTATAGGCCGAGAGAAAACTGCTGACCCTGGCGACAATGCCTGTTCGGTCGGGACAGGCGACGACAAGACGGTAGGTGCGTTCCATAATAAATCCGATCAACTCCGGTGCAGTGACAATCGCCGCTGATTGTACCGCGAAAGACCGCGCGGCAACGGGGCGAGGCTTGAAAGTATTCAGTTGGCCAGTGCAGGCGGCGAGACAGCCGCAGCCACCGTGCGCAGCGCGTGTGCGATGGGCGGGCGTTCCGCCTGGATGGCGTCGGCCTCCTCCAGCAGAAACTCGGCCGCGGCCGAACGCAACTCTGCGAACGGCAGCGTCTGCAAAGCGGACGGCAACGCCGCCAGCGTCGCAGGCTGCCACTGGGGGCCCGGATCGCGGCCGAACTCCGCCGGGAAGCGAAAACCCAGCCGCTGCTCCAGCCAGGCGGCCTCCTCGAGGCAGGCTGCGTACACCGCGGAGCCGGCAAAACCCTCCAGGCGGAAGGGCTCGCCCCGCAGGCGCAGCAGCGCGTTCAGATCCCGCGGCGAGCGCTGGATGCCGTGCTCAGCCTGCGCATTGCGCGGATAACGCACATTGATGGCGCGCATCAGGCGAAAACTCTCCAGACTCATGCGCTCGTTGCTGCGCGTGAGATCGAGGTCTGCGAATTCCTCGGGCGGCAAACCCAGCAGTCTGAAAAAGTGGCCCACTACCCCCGCCGGCGCTGCCATCGCCGTGTGGTAGCTCTGCGGCGTGAACACATCCGCGAAAGTGCCGTGCAGGTTCGCATACTTTTGCTGGATTCTGCCCACCAACGCGGCGGGCTCCAGTACCGCGCCCACTTTGAGGCGCTCCGCCAGCAGGCTCTCGAGACCGCTCTGCGGGCTGCGGAAATAAGCCACCACCTGCAACGCGTGCGCGTGAGGCAGCAGGTAATCACGCAGCGCCTGCATATCCTGCTGCACCAGCCCCTCCACCAGTTCGCCCGAGAGCAGCAACACCTCGCCCTGGGGCTTTGCCAGCAGCGCGTCCAGTTGCTGCCTGCATTCACGCACAACGGGGCCCACCTCGCCAAAGCGCTGGCGAAAACCCAGAACATAGCGCTGGGGATCTTCGGCGGTACTGGCGATCAACGGCACGGCGTGGTTGGCGAAGGGCTCACCCCGACAGGTGATGACCGGATAGACAATGCCGTGCTGCTCAAGAAAGTTGCGATGGCGGGCGCAGTTGTGCTGGATGCTGGTAGTGCCTGTCTTGCTGAGGCCGGCATGCAACACAATACGCTGATACCGCTTCGCTCGCGCGAACAAGGCTGCCATCTCAGGGCTCGAGCACGACTTTTATCGCGCCGCCCTGTCGATTCGCGGCGAGTGCGAAGGCTTCCTGCGCCGCATCCAGCGGCAGCCGGTGGGTAATCAGTATCTCTGCCAGTTCGGGACGATTGGCCATCAGACAGGCCGCCGCTTCCACATCGCGTACCAGACCCTGGCGTCCATAGAGAAAGGACGCGTGTATGCTGAGACTCTTCATGCAGATATCCGCCGCCGGCAGCTTCACGTCTTCCCAGTAGGTTGCCAACAGCAGGATAACGCCCCCCGGCCGACACAGACGCGCCGCCTTCGCCAGCGCGCCCGAGTTACCGGCGCACTCCACCACCACATCGAATTCACCTTCCGGCTCCAGCGCGGCGCCGAGGCGCAGGGCCGCTTCCTTCTGCGCGTCGTGGCGGGCGGCAATGCATACCTGGCGCACGCGCGAGGTGAGTACCGCGGCGGCGGCGAGCCCCACGGCGCCGGCCCCGACAATGGCGACCCGGCTGCCCGGCTCAAGGTGCACGCGATTAATGCCGTGCACCGCCACGGCGAGCGGCTCCACGAGACAGGCATCCGCCGCAGAGACATTTGCGGGCAGCGGCACAATGCAGCGTTCGGGCACGCGTATTTTCTCCGCCATACCGCCGTCGCGCCCCACGCCGTAGAGCATGCCCGCCCCGAGACGGCAGGAGAAGTATTCGCCGCGCATGCACATGTCGCAGTGCCCGCAGGGCGCCAGCGGCTCCAGCGCTACCGCGCGCCCGTCCGCCAGGGTGCCGGCAACTTCATGCCCCAGCGTACCGGGTATGCGAAAGCCTTTCTCAAGCATGTGCAGATCAGAACCACAGATACCCGCGGAGCGCACGTTCACCAGCACGCCCTCACCGGCGGGCTCGGCCACGTTCGCCACGTGTACCTGCCCATCGCAACAGCGCACGGCTTTCATACAGTGTGCAGCCGTGACTCGAGTGTTTGGGTGTTATGCACCATTCGACGTCTGAACCTTCACTTTAAGAGTTGTTGATGATACCGAAGCGTCAGCCCTCGGGCATTGTTCCCGGCCGCAGACAGGCAAACGTGTGCGCCACGTAATCTGCCTTGCCGAGTTCCACGTTCCGACTGCGCAGTATCGAGTAGGCCGTGGTGATGTGGAAGTAGAAATGGGGCAGCGTCCAGTCTCGTGCATACTGCTCGGCGGTGAAATCGAAAACCATGCCGTTCGGCAGCGCGTGCGCGATGGGTGTATCCGCGCTCACATCGAGCGCATCGGGAGGCAGACTTTCCAACAACGCGATAGTTTGATCAATTCGCGCCTGGGCCTGTGCCATTGAACCGGGAGACTCACCAGCATTCCGGCCCTCTTCGAGAAGCTCGGTAACGGAGCCGGGGAATGCCTCCCCCCTGAGTCGGTAGACTGCCTCATGCGCCTGCACGCAGGCAAACCGAACCTGGGTGGACAAGGGGAACATATCCGGCGCGAGGCGTGCAGACAGGACGGCTTCGGCGTCCGCCTCGGCTAACTTCTGCTGTGCGATTTTCAACCAGCCAGAGAGCGAACCGAGCATTTGCACAAAGGTTGGAACAAGCAGCGTTGTCAGGGGCATGGGTTTCCTCTTCGAGTTGCTCAGTTCTGACATAGCGGGTGCTGACGGGTACAACAATCTTGCGCAGCACAGAAATTTCATCCTGTGTTCGATCGTCGGGGGAGAGGCCGAGTGTACGATGGATGAAACTTGAAGCCGCATTGAGGTATCGAGTGCTCAATGTTACGATTATGCCCCAAAATGTATTCAAGAGTGAGAACTGTATGAATAACAAACCTCTGACACTGATTTTGGCAACGATAACTCTCATTGGCGCCTCCGCCGCATGGAGCCAAACCGCAACCGTCAACTATTCGCCGGCTGAGGCCGTACCCGTCCTCGGTGGCGGTTTGTTGCTGCTGCTTGGAATCATGGTGGCGCTTCTGGGCGCATTCTGGTTGTCGCGGCGACCGGAAGTGGGCCGCACCTTGTCGCTTTCCTTCGCCGTTCTCGGAACGGCGATGATCCTGGCCTCCTCCGGGTGGCTGGCTGCCAATGCCGGTGCGCTGCCCGCATTCACAACCTACCTGCTGACCGAGAATGCCAGCCCCGTGCAAATTGATGAGTTTCCGGCAGAGATCAACAACAATCTGAGCGTGCCAGTGACGTTGGGAGCAATCAATATTTCAGGTTGCCCGGGTGATTCATTGTTAAGTGGCTCGTGCGCGCCGCAGCTGTCCCTGGCCCCCGGAAGCGGCAGTTGCAGTATTGAATCGGTCTGCGCGGAAGACGAGCCCATCAGCGGTGAGGTATGCTTCTCGAGTAACGAATTTGCCACGGCTGACCCTTGGGTGATCTGCGACATCGACGAGAACGAGGCGTGGATTTCGGCTGATACCGGTGGCGAGTATAACGCCCCGGCGATCTGTCAGGCACTCGGCTTCGATGCGGTAGGCCAGCAAGGCGGTACCTGCGGCGATGTCTGTGGCCGCTGTGAAGATACCGAAACCAGTTGCGAATCGCCCGGCCAACGTATCTTCGATGGCGGCGGCGGCGATCCGGCAACACTCAACAACACTGTACAGTGGACCTGCGTCAACGTTCCCTGATCACGCACCTGTGAGTGAGCCCCGCCTGGTGCGGGGCGAGGCCGCGGGCAGACGAATGCGAACCTATGCTGCAAGCCTGGCTCACTCAGCCGAACCGCTATGGCTTTGAAATGCTCACAATCTTTTTATGTCGTTGCGGAGCCTGATGTGGGCGTGGTGCATCTCCTGATTGGTTAGATCAGGGTGTCCACTAGACCGCAAGAACTACGGGGTCGGCTGCAAGGCATTGTTAGGCATCACTTTTGTGGCCTTCCCAGGTCAAGGCTGTCAGGATAATTCCAGATTTTCTCGTCTGGGTACTTTGAAAAGAGTGGGGAATGATTATTTACCCAAGCTTTTGCAACTTCGTCTTGGATGTACGGAGGAGAATGATGCAACCCTTTGCTAAATTTAGATTTAACGAGTTCTCTCATGCACACGAATAGCTCACAATAAATCATGTCGAGAATCGTACCCAAAATGCTCTTGTCTCTGAAGTTTATAGGGGTGCCATTGTTGAGCACATAGAATACTTTCCCGTTTTCCTGAGTATATTTTTCTGTCACGGAATTCACACGCTCGACCGAAGCACAGTGTTTCTTGAAATCATCAAGTGCGAACTCAATGTCTTTTGAGCTTGCGCTGACGAGAGAAGCCCCGTGTTTAATATGTTCCATGTCTACTAGACGGATAGAGGTTTGGCCCGTTGCACCAACGACCAAATCACAAGTCGGGAGCAACTCATGGAGAGGCAACGGAAAAAAGCCTTCTACTTTTGCCCTCATATCTTTCGCAGGGTTAATATCGTACACAGAGACGACGGCCTCACGGCCCTTTAAACCGATTGCTGTTGAAGTTCCGATTTTTCCGAAGCCGACCACGCCACAGCGAGCGCCTTGCAGTATTGCTGCTCTTTCTTCACGAAAAATACGTTCGATACTGTAGACAACAGCATCACCAATGATTGTATCTTCAACGTCTTTAAGTGGGCTTTGAGCCATTGAGACGATTGGGCGATCGTGTGGTTCATGTTGCTCGTACCGCCAATGGCCATTATTGGTGTCTTCTACAACCCCAATAAAATGTTCGTAATTTGATAGTTGTTTGATGTATTTGGCCAAATAGCCACCTACTTCCTGCACTAACAATGGTTTTTCACTTTTTTCCAATGCCGCCTTTGTTGCATCGAACGCATCTGTGAAAGTAGACGACACCGAATCAGGAACTATTACATTGAAACCTCTTGTTCGTAGCTCCTCAACAGCATCGGCGTCGGCAGAATAAGGCACTGCGATCACGCTTTCGACCGGAAAGACACTGTTTACGGCCTCCACAAACTCAATAGCTGTGTGCAGCACATGTGCGACAAGTACGGACCGAATTTCTCCAGGAGAATCTACAGTACTTAGCAGACTTTTTAGGGCTGGGAGCCTTGCGGACGATTCTGATTCAATGCTGCTCGCCCCCAACTCTTTGAGCATGTTGATTTGCGATATTTCCATTGTAGGTTCCTGTTCGTTGGTTGTGATGCCTAACGCTGCAGGCTTGGGCCGCTGTGAAGCGGTGATCTTCACCCGATAAAACGGACACACGTTTACGCTGCTTGTTGTTCATAGTTTACCGGGCTCATGTACGCAATTCCCGAATGCAGTCGTTCTTGATTGTAGAACCGGTTGATGTAGGAGGCCAGTGGTTTGCGCAGTGCATCTTCACTACCAAATGTCCTCCCGCGTATCAGCTCGCCCTTCAGACTATGGTAGAAAGACTCCATGTGCGCATTGTCGGTGCAGAACCCGAGGCGATTGTAGCTTCGCTCCAGACCGTGACGTGCCAGTTCTTCCTGGATGGCATAGGCCATGAACTCAATGCCACGGTCTGTGTGGAAGATCAGCCCCGGCTTGGGTTGGCGCCGGGCTACCACCCTCTGCATGACAGGCAACACATCGTCCGCTGTGCGCCGCTTGCTTAAGGACCAACCCAGTATACGGCGGGAATAGAGATCCATTATCGTAATCAGATACTGGTAGTTACTTCCCACCTTGATATAAGTCAGATCGGCAACCCACTGTTGATCACGCTCGGAGGGAAACGGGAGCGCCAGCCTCAGATTCTCGCCATCCTGCTGAAATCGCCTCAACGCCGGACTTCGACGAGTCACAGTGACAACGCGCCCCTTGACCCCATTTTCGCGCATCAACCGTGCGACGCGCTTTTCGCCCACTCGCACACCTTCACCTTGCAAGCTTCGATGCACCCTGGGGCTACCGTAGGTCTGCCTGCTCTTTCTGTGTATCGCGATGATCTTGCTCAGCAACGTAACGTCTTCTTGCTTTCGGTTGCCAGGCTTTCGTTTGAGCCAATCGTAATAACCACTACGAGATACACCAAGCCAGTCGCACAGGTATCTGACGCCTAGCTCTGATCCGAACCTTTGGATGAATCCAAATCGCTCTGATGTTGTTCCGCCAGATACCGTTGCCACTTTTTTAGGAGATCATTCTCCTTTTTAAGCCGGGTATTCTCCCGCTCAAGCGTCTGAAGGCGGTCCATCTCCTTCTTCTCCTTTGCAAGGTCAGTCAGCTTTTTGCCTTTCTTCGCCACGATGTTGCCTTCTCTATACTCCTTGCGCCATCGGGATAGCATGAACGGATGAATATCCAGCGCAGCCGCAACATCCTTCACTTTTATATCATCAAGCTTCGAGAGCTCAACGGCCTTCACTTTGAATTCATTGCTGTATTGCCAGGTCTTTCTGGGTTGAGTGTATCTCGGCATCTTGGGACTCCTCGTTAGATTGAGGTGTCCGTTCTAACGGGGGAAGTTCA
>CAXBLB010000008.1:0-161789 GCA_963976655.1 uncultured Halieaceae bacterium | reverse complement strand
CGTTAAACACCTCGTTAGCTGGTAATGAGATGTCTACTTTTCATGGGTAGCTTGGGAGCCTAACGCCTCAAGCAGGGGCGCCGGTTACGGCGTCCCGGCGCGAAGCGCCCTTGCTGCCTTGACTTGTTACGTGAAATACATCGCACGGACCCAAGCACCTACTACCGCCACCAAAACACCCACGAATATACCCGAAGCCAATGTGAAGATTCGGTCCCTACGCCTCTGACGGAGCTCAGCGAGATATAGGCTCGCCTTTCCGGTTAGGGCAAACTTCTGATCCTTGAGGCTACCATCGCCCAACTGCGACCAGGTCCAATTCTCGTACTTTGCAGATTTTTCCGCGGTGCTGCACGCATAGTACTTTCTTGCAAGAAGTTGCTCTTTATGTCTATTCGGATCTGGATCGTCCTTATCTGGCATCTCATGTGTATCGAGATAACCAATAGAGACTAAGCTTGCAAAAATATACCAGTCCCTGTGGTCACCATAAGTCTTAGGTATCAAACGTGATATCGATTCTAGGCTCAGATCACCGCTTGCCTCGACCGACTCGAGAATTTTAAGCGCTGAATGTTTCACGGTGTGGTCACGTAACGCCGCAAACAGCGGCGAGCGTTAGCGAGTCCGGCGGCGCCAGCCGCGAACTGCTTTGCCTTGTTATGGTGCTCTCTCAAGGACCTGCCCCTTGCAGTCAATCGTGACCCGATCCATATAGGATTGAACTGTTGTCCAATCGAGGCACCTGAACTGCTCTGCCAAATCCTGTCTCTCTGACTGAATTGAGTCCAATATGAGTGCTATTTCCGCATCATTGTTCCAGCTCGCTATTGGAAACTTTTCGTTCATAACGGACGCCTGTACGACAAGTAGCTTCAACAAATCTCGTGACTCTAAGGGAAGTGATTCATCATCCATTATTTCTCTGATCGACTTCAAAACTCGACGAGCATTTAGTTCGGTATTGCCCTGAAGTTCTTCTGCCTGGCCCGCGAGCAGGTAGTGAAGATCGGAGAGCTTATCTGATAGTCGTAGAGATAAGTTCAACACTAATGCAGATTCATCCCGTTCTTGCATCAATCCGATAAAATAATACCCACCTGCCACTGCAGTGGAAGTAATCCCCAATAGCAGGCCAATTATTAGACTGACGAACTTTATTCGCAAAATTTACCCTCGCTTCTTGAATTTGAAAGTGTGCAACTGAAACGAGCTGGCACCATAACGCTTGCCGCAGCGGCGACCGGCCAGACGCGAAGCGGCTGGTTGGGCGTCCGGCCCCGCAGGGGCATACTGGCGGCACTTGTTAAGTGTCATTGCATTGCCAAAAACATAAAAAAGTGGCCTACCATTAAAGACCATAGTGACAGAAACAGATTAGCAGCGCTCACGCCTATCTGCCGGGAAAATCTGGGCCTATACAGAGCGCGAAATATAAACAATGCACAGGTGATATATACGCCTATGGCGATGGTAAACGCCATAGACTCACCAACCGCAGGCTTAAGTATAGACTCGGCGAATAAGCCGAGCGAAAATAGGGGCAACACGCCAGCAATGTAGAAGAAGTACTCTTCTGAAACTGAGATAATCCAGTCGTTAACCTGAAATATGGAGGTAAACGCTGCCGCCGGGACTAGAAGAATCGACAACTGCAATAGATAGTATCGGTTCACGCCCTTGCCCGACACTTAACGCCTGCGGCAGGGGCAGCCGCTTGTCGGCTGTCCCACCTGCCCGCACTGGTTATGTGGCTTCATGAACGGACTCGATTAGGGCTTTTTGAAAGCCACCGAACATCTCGAACACGTCTATATATTCTCCGTCTTCAATTCTCTTGGATATTGCTGTTTGTGGAAAAGCGATAACCGAGGTAGACCCCCATCTAAGTGCAGGGTCGCGGCCATACTCGTCATTTACAACTACCCAATTAAGCTCAGCCACTTCCTGTTCAAGAGCGTCCCCGAAGGCCACGCCGAGAGACTGCAATTTTAATGTCTCTTCGGGACTAACCCACCCATTGTCAAGAATGGTCTGAATAAGCTTCAACTTTCCAGAAACTGTGGCGTATGCTGTCGAATCTTCATAGTGGTCAGAAACCCATTTTCGCATTGCTTCGATCCGAGAACGGTCTTCTGCGTTCATGCTTTCAAATTTCTGAGTTTCGCTCATAGTCTCTAGGCCACATAACGCCCAGCGCAACGGCGAAGCACGCAGTGCTGAGTCCGGCAGCCGGATGCTGCGAATTGCCGCTGTTTGTTATTGGGCCTATGGAACATTGACATACTTTACCCAGATATTTGCACTTGCACCTATTATTAGCCCCAGGCCGATAAGCGCAAACGTTGACTCAGAAGATAAGCCCAGAGCAACTGCGAGAAGACATCCAGCCACACCACCAGACACCGCCTGAAGCAGCGTGGGGTACTTGAAAGCTTTTCGATCAAGTTCCGGCGCAGCAACAATGCCAACGAATAGGCCAAATGAAGCGACCCAGATAAGCCGAGTCCAGTCTCCGAAATAGAATACCAGCGAAAACACAGAACAAAGCGCCACAAAAAGCAGCACCGAGAGCATCGTAATTTTTGCAGCTTGCACCGATCTAGGCTCTATAACGCTTAGCGCAGCGGCGGTAAAGCCGTCCGCTCTGGCGCGTCTTGTTACATGGCCGCACACTCACTTTGTTGCCTCGCTATTAGCCGCCGCTTGACGCTCGCGATCATACTCTTCGTAAGAAGTGTCATATGCGCTCATGCACTCCTCAAATTGGACCTGAGGAAGCTTGCCACACTCTACGCGGCGATTCTCTTGAACGGCGGTATACAGCTGCTCATTGCTACAACCTATCAAGATCAGCGAAACCGTCAGAACTGGGCTAATTTTCATCGATTGCTCGGTCTCTTGGATCGCCCATGTAACGCCTCAATAACCGGCGCGCTGTAAACGCGTCCGGCGCCGCAGGCGCGAAGTTGATTGACTTGTTATGGTGCACCACGACCGACCCCGACCATGTTGATTGTAATACTTGGAAAAGCGCTAATTCTTAGTTGGCACATATATAGCTAGCCCACGCGTGCGAGTATAGGTATCCCCACGGGTTACGCTAACGCTATTACCGGACGCGTATACACTTGATCCATCGCTCCCGTGTGCATTGGCATTACCGTAGGTTGTCGAAGTGCTAGGAGAATCGCGTTCGTCAATATTTGATAAAAGAACACCATTTGCACCCAGCTTGGCAGCTTCTTCCTTGAGCGTCTGAATTGCCGAATCGATCAAAGCGCTATTACTTTTGAAGTCATGTCCCGCGCTGGACGAAACCATTGCAATTTCTTCGTAGCTTTCGGGGGCAACTCGATATATACGAACCTGGTCAGTTGATATTGGGTTTCTTGGCGTCCCAGTTACGATTGAACTTCCATCAGTTATTGTGCAGCCTGACACAATCAGAAAGAGAAGAATCGAACAGAGGAATTGAACCATTTTCATACCGGAGCATCCCTTTTGGGAGTGTTTTATCGTACTTGGTGTGCTCGCGAGCTCACGCATTGCACCATAACGCACAGCACAGCGGCGGCGAAACCGCGCAGCGGTTTTGCCGTCCGGCACCGAAGGTGCAAACTGGTGCGCCTTGTTATACGCCAAACAACTTACAGACTGTGAAGAACACCTGGATCGCACTTACTGAGCCCCCTGACCTAGATGGTGCTCCAACATTGACATTACCTCATCTTGGGGTTTGAAGTCTGGGAACTGAGAGGAAAGATCGAAGGTGTAAGCTGATGAAGGACCTATTATGCGGACCAATGTACGCGTAAGGTAACCGCCCGTCCCTGCACCATAGGCCTTGAAATGGCGCGACAGCTCGACTGCAAAATGGAGTTCTCCATAGCGAAAGGTACTCGTTCTCCAGAGTGTGCGAATAGTTAAGTTACTCGCGGCGAACGCCATCTCCAAGACCGGGTAAATAGTAAAGTAATTCGAGAAGTGCCCTCTTTCTTTCAGTGTGAGTCTTTTGAACGTACGTACGTCGCTCATGGCGTATAACGCTTCAAGCACTGGCGGCGAAACCGCGCAGCGGTTTTGACGTCCATGTGGCTTCACTTGTTACATGGCATTCTTAGCTGACCATTTATGGTATTTCACTACGAACTCCTTAGCTTCATCCAAAGTCTTTGGGTAAGGTACCGACTCGTTGCCATTTGAGTCGGGTCGTATCTTCTGAAAAAAGAATCCATGATCTATGAGGAAGGCAACCTTTTTCCATTGCTCAGTGTCCGATTTCTTGGGTGCTTTAAAATGCCTGCCTAAGTTGTACATTGCACCTTGGCAATTTGGACACTCCATATCCAGAGGAAATCCCGAGCTGCAACCATGGGCGGCGCGCTTATGGTCAGTCTTGCAAGCGACACAAGCATAGGAATTCAAGTACTTGCCCCCATGCGATGGTTTCTGCCGTGGTTTACTCGATCTAAGGCCCGCATCCCAGCGCAGCGCTTTCTTTGTATCTTTGTCTATGACCATAACTCTGCCATGTAACAGTATGTTAATGAGGTCTGCGACCTCTTATTAATTATTATCGGGTGCCCATTGTATGTCCCGCCCAGGTCAAACCTGTCACACGCAACTCTCTGTTTTCCTGATGAAAAGCGGATCGAGGGAAGCAAATTCATTGCAAGCAATGGTCGCTGACTGAATCTGACGTTGATGACCAGCGATTGCCAGTCATACTGTACATATAACCAGCAGTCAAGAAAGCGGCTTGCGTATGCCTTCATCGCCATTCCTTCAGTCAGTGCACGATTATATGCTGGTACGGCGCTACAGTATCCGGACCATAAGCGCATACCTGTACTGGATCAAGTATTTTATTCTCTACCACAAAAAGCGGCACCCTCGCGAGCTGGGCGGCGAGGAAGTAGTCCAGTTTCTCACCTTTCTCGCGGCCCAGCGCCAGGTTGCGGCTGCTACGCAAGCCACGGCGCTGAATGCTATCGCTTTTCTTTACAACAAATTCCTGGGCCAGCCGCTGGGCGAGCTTACACAATTCAAACGGGCCAACCGCCAGCGCAAGTTGCCGGTGGTGCTCACACAGGCGGAGGTCCGGGCGGTTCTGGGCCAGCTCGCGGGTGCTCACCTGCTCATGGCGTCTCTTCTCTATGGTTCAGGGCTGCGGCGTATCGAGCTATTGAGGTTGCGCGTAAAAGACGTAGATTTCGATCATCTTCAACTGCAGGTCTGGAACGGCAAAGGCGGTAAACACCGCCTGACCACGCTGGCCGTCGAGCTTGTTCCCCGCCTGCAGGCGCAGAAAGAACACGTTCACGCGCTGCTCGAGAACGACAAGCTGCTTACGGGTTACGCCGGGATCTGGATGCCGGACGCCCTGGCGAGGAAGTACCCCAGCGCTCCAATGTCACTGGGCTGGCAGTACCTCTTCCCGGCCTCAAAGCTCAGTCTGCAGCCGGGCACGCGGTGCCTGCGCCGGCACCACTTCGATGAGTCCAGCCTGAACAAGCTGGTGCGCAGGGCGGCGCGCGGCGCGCGCATCGAGAAGGCCGTCACCAGCCATACCCTGCGGCATTCGTTTGCCACCCATTTGCTCCAGTCGGGTGCGGATATCCGCACGGTGCAGGAGCAGCTTGGCCACAGCGATGTGAAGACCACGGAAATCTATACGCATGTACTGCGGCGGGGCGCCCACGGCGTTCGCAGCCCGCTCAGTGATATATGCTAGACCGCGAGCGCCTAACTGCGCCCTGTGCCGCGCCCGGCGTTGCCGCGCCATGCTCTATCACTTAGCATGATGTTGGGCTGCGCGGCAGTCCCTACATAATATTCATGTACAACACTCCTCCGGCAAGGGGCATCCATGAGCGCACGCACGCCAGGCGATACAGCACCCCGCGAGTTGCGCGTGCAGGATTACCAACGCCGGCCGATGCGCGCCATCAACAGCCTGCTGCGCGGCGCCAACGCCCTGGGGCTGGCACGAGTGCGCTTCGACGCCGACGAATTGCTGTTGCAGGCGCGCAAGTCCACCGGCCTCGACGACTACGGTGACGAGCGCTTTCTCGAACCGATGCGGCTAATGATCGATTCGTTGAACAGCGAATCGAACATCAACCCCATTGGCCGCCTGCTGGCGAAATCCAACATACTGCGTTTGCTCAAGGGGCGCCTGCAGGCACAGGCATTGTGGCAGCAGCACCCCGAAATTCTCACCCGGGAGCTGGTGCCGCCGGTCGTGATCGTCGGGCTCGCCCGTTCCGGCACCACCCGCCTGCATCGCCTGCTGGCCTGCGATGAGCGCTTCGTACATCTCAAATCCTGGGAGAGCGTGTACCCGGTGCCCGGCCCGGAGAGCTTCGACGCCCGCGCCGCGGGCGAGCCAGACCCGCGCATCAAGAATCTCGACCAGGCCCTCAAGGCGGTGTTGTACATGAGCCCCCAGGTGGCCGCCGTGCATCCACTGGGCACCATGGAAGTGGAAGAGGAAATCGGCCTGTTGCAGCATGCCTTCGCCACGCAGTTGTTCGAGATCATCAACGAGCTGCCGAGCTTCGCGGAATGGCTGATGACCCACGACCAGACCTTCGCCTACGAATACCTGGCAGACATGCTGAAGCTGGTGGGCTGGTTTCGCGGCGATCCACCCGAGGCGCCCTGGGTGCTGAAATCGCCGCAGCACATGCAGGATCTCGATGCGCTGCTCAACGTGTTCCCCCGCGCGCGGCTAATCTGCCCGCACAGAGACCCGGTGAAAGTGGTGGGCTCGAGCTGCTCCATGGCCTGGAATTCCCTGGTGCGCGACAACGACAGCATCACGCCGCAGGGAGTGGGCCGTGAGTGGCTCGACAAAACCGAGCGCATGCTGCGCAAGAACCTGCGGGATCGCGAGCGGCAGAGCGCACCACAGAAGCAATACGATATTCTCTACGCCGACATCACCGCCAACTGGCAGGCCGCCATGCAGGGCGTGTACGATTTTCTCGAGATGCCATTCAGCGAGCAGGCCCGCAGCGCCATGCAGCAGTGGCTCGCGAGCAATAGCCAGCACAAACACGGCGCGCACAAGTACGATCTCGCGCAGTTTGGCCTGAGCGCAGAGGAGGTAGACCAGCGCCTCATGTTCTATCGCGAGCGCTTCAATATTCCCTACGAAACCCGCAACCCCCATCACGCGGCCACCTGAAGCGCCGCGCACAAGGAAAGCCTGTATGAGCACGACAACCGCAAGCCGCACGGCACTCAGAGGCCTGATTGACACACTCACGGAAGTGGACGAACGCTGGTGTGGCCCCGAATGGAACCTGCAATCGGCGCAGGACGTGGTGGATTCCCACCGCGCACTCATGCACATCCTGGAAGCCGCCCTGATCGGTTTTTTTGAACAGAATGCGACGCGCCCCGATCTGCGGCGCATTACCACTTCGAGCCGCAAACTCACCGGCGACAACCCGGACGCCATCTATTTTGATGCGCCGCTGGCGGACGGCCTGGAATACGTGGTGCATGGCAATCTGCACGGCGCCTCCTATTTCTCACTCACGCTGGAAGAAGGCACGCAGGAAGGGGGCATGGCGAGCAACACCGCGGGCGTGCTGAACAACACAGATATGGACATCGACAGCAACGGCAATTTCACGCTCTACCTGGGGGGCGAGAAACGGGCCAGCAACTGGTTGCCGCTTACCCCCAACACCTCGCGCCTCACCACACGTCACTATTTCGAGCACGCCACGCCGGCGGCGCTGGACCCTGAGTGCGAGCCGCGCATGCGCATTGAATGTCTCACACCAACGCCCGTGCCGGCGCCGCCCGACGATGCCTCTGTAGCGGCGGGCATCCAGCGCGTTACCAACGTGATTCGCAGCCGCACCCTGGAAATGCCGCCCATGGCGAATCGCGAGCAACCGGTGTTCGTGAATCTCACGCCGAACGAATTTCCGCCGCCGGTTCCCCCGGGCGATTTCGGCCTCGCCGCGTTCGACGCGCACTACAGCATGGCGCCCTACTTCATCGACAAGGACGAGGCGCTGGTGATTACCGGCCGCTGGCCCACATGCTGCTTTGGCAACGTGTGCCTGTGGAACCGCTTTCAGCAGACGCTGGATTACCGCAATCGGCCAGTCTCGCTGAATCGCAGCCAGACAAAACTGGAAGAGGATGGCAGCTTCAGAATCATCCTGGCGCATGAAAACCCGGGCCTGCCCAACTGGATAGACACCGAGGGCAAGCTGTTCGGGCTGGTGTTCTGGCGCTTCTTCATTGCCACCGGCGAGGTGGAAACGCCGCTGGCGCGCGTGGTGAAACTGGCGGATCTGACATGACACAACTACCGCTGACTGTACGCGGCCTGAACCTCGCCGGGCGCGGCGCCGCCGCACTCGGCATGCAGCCGGTGCGCATCAGCTTCGATGGCCTGCTGAGCAAGGCGCGCGCGAACACCGGCCTTGAGGATTTCGGCGAGAATGATTTTGAGCAGCCGCTGAGGCTGTTGCTGGAAGACATCGAGAACGAAGCCCGGCTCAGCCTGCTGGGCCGAATCATCACGCGCGGCGACCTGCTGCGTACGCTGGAGAATCGTCTGGGTATCGTCGAGCTGTTGAAACGACACCCGGAGATTGAGGAACAGCCCATTGAGCGCCCGCTGTTCGTGGTGGGGCCGCCGCGCTCCGGCACAACGATCTTTCACGACCTGCTGGCGATGGACAGCAACAATCGCGTGCCCCAGTCCTGGGAGGCCGCCTATCCGCTACCGCCCCCCGAAACGGCGACTTACCTGAGTGATCCGCGCATCGCGCGCTGTCAGCGCGACCTGGACCAGGTGGATCGGCTGGTGCCCGAGTTCAAGCGCACGCACCCCATGGGCGCGCAGCGGGCACAGGAGTGCGTGGCGTTCACCGCGCTGGATTTCACCTCGATGATTTACTACGTGCAGTACCAGGTGCCCACCTACGACACCTGGGTGATGCAGTGCGATATGTCATCCGCGTTCAAATGGCACCGGCGTGTACTGCAGGTGCTGCAGTGGAAGTGCCCGGGACAGCGCTGGGCGCTGAAATCGCCCCAGCACCTGTGGCACCTGCAACAGCTGCACCGCGAATATCCCGATGCGCTGTTCGTGCAGACTCACCGCGACCCGGTGAAAACGCTGGTGTCCATGAGCAATCTCGCGGCCATACTGCAGGTGCTTTGCAGCGATCATGTGGATATGCGCCGCATCGCCGAACACTATGCGCGTGGCCTGGCACAGGGCTACGACAACACCGTCGCCTACCGGCGCAGCGGCAGCATCCCCGCCGAACAGGTGGTCGATCTCTACTTCGGCGACTTCGTGCGCGACCAGGTCGGCACCGTGCAGCGGGCGTACGAGCACTTCGGCATGCACCTGAGCGCGGATGCCGCGCAGCGCATGCAGGCCTTCCTCGCCGAGAACCCGGCAGACAAGCACGGCAAGCATGAGTACAAGCTCGCCGACACAGGCCTGGAACTGGATTACCTGCGCGGCATTTTCAGCAACTACGAGCAGTTTTTCGACATACCCCGGGAATTATGATGCACGAGCGCACAACGGCATGAAGTTCTGGCAGGCAATCACCTGGGCGGAAACCGATCAATTGCTGGATATTGCCCGCTTCGCCGAGGAGGTGGGCTTTCACGGCCTGATGAGCGGCGATCACGCGGTGTATCCCGAGGCCATCGCCGCCGGTTATCCCTATTCCGATAGCGGCCTGCCGCCGATGCAGCCGGAGGACGAGTATCCGGATCAGACGGCCATCTTCGCGGCGATGGCCGCGGTCACTCAAACACTGCGTTTCACCTGCGGCGTGTATGTACTGCCGCTGCGCAATCCGCATGAAGTGGCGCGCGCCTGCGCGACTCTCGCCCTGCTCAGCAACGATCGTTTCATTCTCGGCGCCGGTGTTGGCTGGATGAAAGAGGAGTTCGACATCTACGGCGTGGATTTTCACCGGCGCGGGCGGATCACCGATGAGATGCTGGAGATACTGCCGAAACTCTGGCGCGGGGAGATGGTGGAACACCACGGCGAGTTTTTTGATTTTCCGCGCGTGCAACTCAGCCCCGCGCCGCGCAAAGCACCACCGGTGTATATCGGCGGCGCCTCCGAGGCGGCGCTGCGCCGCGCTGCGCGACTGGGCGACGGCTACATCGGCGCCGGCACGGCGCCGCAAGAGGTTGCACCACTGCTCGGGCGGCTGCGGGCGTTGCGCGCGGAATACGGCCGCCAGAACCAGCCTTTCGAGGCCATGCTGGGTATCGCGGCGGAGCCCTCTGCAAAGCTGTATGGGCGCCTTGCGGATGACGGGCTGGAGAGCACGGTGTCGCCACCCTTTCAATTCGCGCTGGGTAAAAAGCACTCCAGCCTGGACGAGAAGAAACGCTTTCTGGAGGGGTTTGCGGAGAACATCATTCGCAGGGTCTGAACGCACAACACATCGGCCGCGACCGCCGCAACCCACTCGGGCGGCGTCCCCACGCGATTATTTCTTAAGCTGGCGGGAAATCTCCGCCACCGCCAGTTCATCCCCGGGGTTTTCTACCTCCACCGCGTCCTGCACTGGCTTCTGCTGCGACTCCGACTGCTCGGTGCTCTCACCCATCACCACGGTGCGCACCCGGATGGCGTAGCGGCGCGGTTGCAGGAAAATGCTGTCGCGCTCGGCCATGGCGCGGATCACCTCGGCGCCAAAGAACAGGATGATCGATGTGTAATAGATCCACAGCATGAGCACAAAGATGGATGCCGAGGCGCCGCCCAGTTCACTCAGTTTGCTGTTGGCGATGTACAGGCCGATGCCGTATTTACCCAGCAGCAGCATCCCCGCCACCAACAGGCTGCCACGCAACTTCAGGTGGCGCGGCAGGTACACATCGGGCAGGAAATGGAACATGGCGTAGATCACGCCCGTGATCAAAAACACCAGAATGAGCATCTGCACAATCTGTACGATGACAACCGCTGCCGCATTCAACAGCTCAAACAGGTACTCGTGGAACGCCAGCACCACGGAATCCAGCACCAGCGACACGATCATCAGGAAGCCAAGGCTGAGAATAATGCCGAGGGAGACCACGCGGTCGAGCACCTGTTTGATCAAACCGGCGCTGGTACTCGCCTGCACACGGTACACCTCGTTAAAGGTCGTCTGGATCTGAACGAAGATATTGGTGGCGGAGAACACCAGCACCGCGATACCCAGTGCAAGTTGAAAGCGGTTCTGCTGTTGCATCTCCAGGGTGCTGAGCAGCATGGTGATGCCCTCGGCCGCCTGCTCGCCCAGTAACTCCGAGAACTGCTGCGTAATCTGCTGCTGAAAGTCCACGTCTGAGGCGAGAATGCCCGCCACATACACGGCGAGGTAGATGATCGGGGCGATGGAAAACAGGGCGTAGAACGAAAGCGCTGCGGCGTTGCGCATGCAGTTGTCCTTGAACAGCCCTTTGGCCGCGTTCAGGGCAACACCCCCGGCATAACGTGCACCCGCCAGGGCAACGCGCCATTTCGCCGTCTGCCCTGGTGCTTCTACCTCGTCCGCTTCCATCGCTGTTCAGCGCTCCCGGTGCCGTGTACGGCAGTTGGCCAACTGTTCAGCCCCTACTCTGCCAGAACTGTCGCGCTACCAAAAGCGCAACGCGTGACCGCGCGATATGAACAGGTGCTCGACCTTGCTACACAACCGCGAAAAAAGCTCAGCCTACCGCAGTCCATACGTCCGCCAGCGGCTTGCGCTCCGAGAGGGCTTCGTCACCTGCGGGGTCCACCTTGCCGATGGTGAAGCCACAGATCACCTTGTACGCGGCGCTGTCCAACCGCAGGGCGGCGTGTACCCGGTCGTACTCGATGCCGCCCATGCCATGCGTATACAGGCCCAGCGCGCGCGCCTGCAGGCTCATCGCCATCCAGGCCGAACCGCTGTCGAAGTCGGCGTGGTAGTTGTCCTGCTGATTGCGCGCGAAGCGGCGGCTGGCAACCACGAAGCCTATCACCGGGGCAGTTTGCGCCCAGGCCTGATTCGCCTCCACCAGCAGGCCGAGAAAGGTCTGGTAGCTGGCCGGCGTAGACGTATAAAAATGCCAGGGCTGTTCGTTGTAACAGCTCGGCGACAGGCGCGCGGCCTCGAACACCAGGGCGAGATCCGCCGGATCAACCGGGTCACTGAGATAGGCCCTGGGCGACCAGCGCTGTGCGATCAGAGGCTGCACGCCAGACATCTGCGCGCGCTGCTCCGCGTTCTGGTAATCGTTTTTCATAGGATGTTCCTCATTCATGCGCCGTCAGGCGGCCGTTGTTGTAGTCCTGTATCGCCTCTTCTACCTGCTCGCGCGTGTTCATCACGAAGGGGCCGTACTGCGCCACCGGTTCGCGCAGCGCAACGCCTGCGAGCACCAGGCCGCGGGCGCCGTCCGCGCCCGCCTCAATGCGCAGCAGCTCGCCCGGCCCGAACAGCGCGAGCTCGCGCGCCTGCTGCTCGCCGTTGGAGCCGGCATACAGATAAAACGCCGCCGCAAGATGGGAAGCCACGGGAATCTCGATGTGCTGCCCGGGCTGCACCGCCACATCGAGCAACAATGGCTGGGTGGTGCGTTCGGCAACCGGCCCCGCAACGCCGGCATACTCTCCGGCAATCACCTTCACCGCGGCTCCCGCCGCCTGCACGGTGGGAATGTCGGCGGCGCTGTAATCGGTGTAGGCAGGCGCCCGCATTTTTTCCGCCGCCGGCAGGTTCAGCCACAGCTGGAAGCCGTGAAACAGGCCGTCGCTCTGCTCGGGCATTTCCGCGTGCACGATGCCGCTGCCCGCGGTCATCCATTGCACGCCGCCGTCGCCCAGCCTGCCCACGTTGCCCAGGTGGTCTTCGTGGCGCAGCGCGCCGTGCAACAGATACGTCACGGTTTCAAAGCCGCGATGCGGGTGCGCGGGAAAACCGCCGACGTAATCCGCGCCCTCCTCGCTGTGGATCTCGTCGAGCAGAATGAACGGGTCGAGCAGCGCGGTGAGTTCCTGCCCCGCAATGCGCTGTATTTTCACCCCGTCGCCGTCGCTCGAAGGCCGCGCGCGCACGCGCCGGCTAATCGCTCTCACTGTGTTCATACCGATGTCCTCGAAGCGGCGGCGAGTGACGCCCGTGCGTGCGGCCGCGAAAAGTCGATGTGTGGGCCCAGCGGAACGATACCCGTGGGATTGATATTGCGATGGCTGCCGTAGTAATGCTGTTTGATGTGCGTCATGTTCAGCGTGTCGGCCACCCCCGGCTGCTGGTAGAGATCGCGCAGATATCCCGAGAGATGCGCGAAGTCTTCAATGCGCTGGCGGTTGGTTTTGAAGTGTCCGAAGTACACCGCGTCAAAGCGCACCAGCGTCGTGAACAGGCGCCAGTCCGCCTCCGTGATGCGCTCGCCCAGCAGGTAGCGATTCTCCGCCAGCCGTTGATCGAGTTCATCCAGGGTTGCAAACAGCGCCTCGTACGCCTCCTCGTAAGCCTCCTGCGTGGTGGCGAATCCGGCGCGGTAAACGCCATTGTTCACTGTGTCATACACCTGCTTGTTGATGGCGTCGATGCCGCTACGCAGGCTCTCGGGATAGTAATCGTCGCGGTTGCCGGTGAGGTGATCGAAGGCGCTGTTCAGCATGCGGATGATCTCCGCCGATTCATTGTTGACGATGGTTTCGCGTTGCTTGTCCCACAACACCGGCACCGTAACCCGCGTGGTGGCTTGCGGGTCCACCCGCGTGTAGAACTCATGCAGAAAACGCGCTCCGTAGAGCGGATCGCCATCCTCGGAAAATTCCCAGCCGTTTTCCAGCATGAGCGGCTGCACAACCGACACGCTGATCAGGTCTTCAAGGCCCTTGATGGCGCGGAAGATCAGCGTGCGATGGGCCCAGGGGCAGGCCAGCGATACAATCAGGTGATAGCGGCCGGCTTCCGCCGGGAAAGCCTCCCCGCCGTCCGGACCCGGGCTGCCGTCCGGCGTGATCCAGTTGCGGTACAGGCTGGCCTGGCGCTCAAAGCGCCCTTTGTTGGCGTCTGTGTCGTACCACTTATCTACCCATTTTCCATCCACTAACAAGCCCATATCTGCTCTCCTTAAACAGTATTTGTGAACACTTGAGCACTATAGAACTTGTATTATCTGGAGAAAATCGGGATTATCAGTCCAATATGTTCAAATATTCTGAACAATGAAGCTGTCTCTCGACGCCCTGCAGGTGCTGGACGCCATCGATCACAAAGGCAGCTTCGCCGCCGCCGCGGCAAGCCTGCACCGTGTGCCCTCTTCTGTATCCTACACCGTGGGCAAACTGGAACAGGATCTCGGCGTCACCCTGTTCCAGAAGCAGGGCCGCCGGGCCGTGCTCACCAACGCGGGGCGTCTGCTGGTGGAGCGGGGGCGCGACCTGTTGCTGGCCGCGGAGCAGCTCTCGCGAGATGCGCAACAGACGGCCACCGGCTGGGAACCCCGGCTGCGCATCGCGAAAGACCACAGCGTTGCCGATGAGCTCCTGCTGGGGGCGCTACAGGCGCTGTATCGCGCAGTACCCGGCATTGAAGTGCGCATCAGCGAAGAAGTGCTCGGCGGCGTCTGGGAGGCGCTGCTGGAAGATCGCGCGGATCTGCTGGTGGGCGCGGTAGACGCCCCGCCGGGAGAGAAAGGCATTCGGCAACTGCCCTGGCTGGATTTGAACTTCGTGTTCGTGGCCCACCGGGAGCACCCGATTTGCGCCGAACCCCTGCCTCTCACGCCCGAGGCGCTGCGCCGGCATCGCGTGGTGGTGGTGCGCGACAGCTCACGCAACCAGCCCGCGATCAGTCGCGGCATTGTCGGCATGGGCAGCACGCTGCAGGTGGCGGGCATGCGACAGAAACTGCAGGCGCAGCTCGCGGGGCTGGGTATCGGCACCCTGCCTTTGTACCTCGTACAACCCTACCTCGATAGCGGCGAGCTGGTGCAACTGACGGTCGATCCGCCGCTCAGCCACGGCCCCTGCCGGCTGGCCTGGAAAGCCTCGAATCGCGGCCGCGCGCTGGCGCTGGTGGTGCAGCATCTGCTGGAGTCAGCGCCTCAGGGCGCTGTTTCGCCCGCGCGAGGCAAGGCAAAGGCCACCAGGTAATCCCCGGGCGGGCTGCCCCCCGCCCAGTGCCCGCCCGCGGCGATCACCACAAACTGGCGGCTCTGCGGGCTTAACTGGTAGGTCATCGGCAACGCGTTGCCCGCCGTGGGCAGTTCGCCGCGCCACAGCTCCTCGCCGCTGTCGAGAGCGAAAGCGCGCAGAACGTGTTCGTTGGAAATGCCCGAGAACACCAGCCCGCTCGCCGTCATCATCGGCGCGCCGATACCGGGCAGACCCTTGATCCACCACAGGGGAAAGGGCGCCAGATCGCGGGTGGTACCCAGCGGCACGCTCCACAGCAGGCGGCCCGCGACCAGATCGATCGCATCCAGGGTGCCCCACGGCGGTGCGGTACATGGCATGCCCAACGGTGAGTTCAGAAACCCGGTCTCCACGCAGTAGGGCGTGCCGGCCTGCGGCTGCTGTGAGCCGGCGCACTCTGCGCGCGGCACGAGCCGGGTGTAGGTGGGCACCCGCGTGGTGAATACCACCATCACCCCACGCTCGGGATGCACCGCCGGAGACCCCCAGTTATTGCCGCCCGCGTTACCCGGATAATTCAGCGTGCCCTGCTCCGAGGGCGGCGTATACAGGCCCGCGTGCCGCAGGCCGGCAATTGCCCGGGCGCAGTGGCCGCGGTCCCAGAAGCTCAGGCCCCAGGCGTCGTCGGGGCTGAGCGCGGGTTTCAGCAACGGGGGGATATGGCCGGGAAACGGCTGCGTGGGCGAAAGGTACTCGCCCGGCACGGCGCCCGACTGGGGCACGGCGCGCTCCTCCACCGGCCACAGCGGCTCGCCCGTCTCACGATTGAGTACGAACGTCAGGCCCATCTTGGTGACCTGTACCAGTGCCGGCACGCGCTCGCCGGCCACGCTGAGATCGACCAGCGTGGGCTGCGCCGGCGTGTCGTAATCCCACAGGTCGTGGTGCACCATCTGATAATGCCACGCTACCTCGCCCGTCGCGCCATCCAGCGCCACCACCGAGCTGGAGTAGTGATCCAGGCCATCCCGGTGGCCGCCAAAATAGTCGGGCGTGGTGTTGCCGGTGGGCAGGTAGACCCGGTCGAGCGACTCATCCACGGCAATGATCGACCACACGTTGGTCGTGCCGCTCAGCCAGGTACCGTCTGCGTTGCGCAACGGCTTGCCCGGCGGTACCGGGTTGAACGCCCACAGCAGGGCGCCGCTGCGCACATCGTAGGCGCGCACCACGCCGCCGGGCGCATCGACGCGCTGGTTGTCGAGCACCATCGAGCCGGTGATCAGGCGATCTCCGAGAATTGCCGGTGGCGAGGTAATACCGTACTCGGCCGGGTCGTGTGCAGCCAGGCCATCGCTGGTGTCGATCTGCCCGTTGTCGCCAAAATCCGCGCAGGGTTCGCCGGTGGCGGCATCCAGCGCGATCAAGCGCGCATCCTGCGTACCGACAAATATGCGCTGTTCGCAAAACCCGCTGGCGCCAGACTGCCAGCTACTCACACCCCGGCAATTGGGCAACACCGGGCTGTCGAATCTGTCCACGCCGGGATCATACGACCACAGCTCTTCACCGGTCTCGGCGTTCAGCGCGAAAACGCGATTAAAGGGCGTGCAGTAATACAGGCGCTCGCCGACTACGATCGGCGTTACCTGCAGGGAGCTCTGTGACACCCGGCGGCCCTGTGCGTCCGTGCCTGCCTCGCGCGCGTCGCCGGAGCGATGTTTCCAGGCCACTTCCAGGGCGTGCACATTGTCCGGCGTGATCTGGCGGGCGCGGGAAAAATGCGTCCCACCGGGCGTTGCGCCGTAGGCCGGCCAGTGGGCCGCAACGGTCTCTTGCGGTACCTCAAACTTCGCCGGCGTGACACAGGCCGACACGGCACACACCAGAGGCACCAGTAGCGCCGCGTTTATCCGCTTCATTGCCACGCGCACACGCCCCCTTCAGCCCGGTGCCGGTCCCCACTGCATCCTAGCCCAAAGCCCGGCGAAGCCAAAGGGCGTCACTTTCGCCCCGGGGAGCGGCTCGCTACACTGCAGGCACCGCGACACGCGCAAGCTGGCACCTCGAATGCGCAATGCCCGCCGTCGAGCAGGTGTCGCAGCCACAGCCACCCTCAAGGATAGCGTCGCATGCAGTTGCAAGCCCTGCCCCCCTGTTCACCGCCCCGTGGCGAAGTCGCCATCGCGGCGGTGGTGTTCGATACCTTCGGCACCGTGTGCGATTTCTTTCACCCTTTCAAGCGCGCATTCGAGGCACTCGCGCTGGCCAAAGGTGTCACCTGCGACGCTGCGCAACTGGCGATCGACTGGCGCACAGCCTACCTCATCAGCACACTGAGTCAGGCTCTCGAGGAGACACCCTTCGTGCCGCTCTACGACATCAACCGCGATAATCTGGCACAACTGCTGGACAGCAAATTCCCCGCACCCGTGAGCGCGGACGAGGTGGCCGCCATGGCGCACCTCTGGGAGCAGCTCGACCCCTGGCCAGATACCGTGACAGGCCTCGAGCGCATCCGTGCGAGCCACATTATCGCGCCGCTGTCGAACGGCAACTTCAGCGACATGCTCTACCTAGCGCGCTACGCCCACCTGCCCTGGGATATCATCCTCGGGGCGTCGATCAGCGGATTCTACAAGCCGCACGCGAGCACCTATCGCATGTCCTGCGAGGTGCTGCGTCTGCCACCCGAATCGGTCTGCATGGTAGCAGCGCACCAGGTGGACCTTGCATTTGCCGCGGGCCACGGCATGCAAACCGCCTTCGTACCGCGCCCCATGGAGTTCGGCGGCGCTACCCGGGCGCGCGACGCCAGCAGGGATCAGCCCTCGCTGGATGCCGCAGAAGTGTATGCGGAAGGCGACTGGACCTACATCGCCACCGATTTTATCGATCTGGCAGGACAATTGGAGGCGGATGCGCACAGTCCCTGACCGGAAGACCGCCTGGCGCGATGCCGGGCCGGGCCGGCGGCGCCGGAATGCAGCCCCGGTGGCCGTCGCGGTCATTCCCGTCTCTGCCACAATTGCACACACTTGAGCATTCAGGATCAGCGGAGCGCAAAGCATGGATATCAACCTCGACACAGGCCCACAGGGGCCACTCACCGGCATTCGCGTGCTCGACATCACCTCGATGATCACCGGCCCGCTGTGCGCGCAGCAACTCGGCGACCTGGGAGCCGATGTTGTGAAGATCGAACCGCTGCATGGCGAGATCGCGCGCTGGATGGCGCCGCCGCAGGAAGCGGGGCTGAGCGGCTTCTACGCGCAGCTCAATCGCAACAAACGCAGCCTGGCGGTGGATCTGAAGAATCCCGAAGGCATCGAGGTCATTCGCCGGCTCGCCGCCGACGCCGACATTCTGGTGGAGAATTTTCGCGGCGGTGTGCCTGACAGGCTCGGCATCGGTTACGAGGCCTTGCGCCCACTCAACGAGCGCCTCATTTATGTTTCGATCACCGGCTTCGGCCCCACCGGGCCCTACGCCACGCGCCCGGCCTACGACCCTATCGCCCAGGGGCTGGTGGGCGGCTGTTTTATCCAGGGCATCCCCTTCGGGGGCAAACCGCAGCTTATCCAGTCGGCGATGGTGGACAAAACCACCGCCATCACCGCCGCCGGCGTGGCGATGGCGGCGCTGTATGCACGCGATCGTCCGGGCGGCACAGGCCGCGGGCAGCGCGTGGATATACCCATGATCGATGCCTGGGCGGCCAACTCACTCCCCGACGTGGCGGCGGTAGACAGCTTTGTACCGAACACTCTACCGGACCCGGCGCCACTGGCGGTGCTGCGCACCTTCGCCACCACTGATGGCTACGTGGTGGGCATGGCGCTGCAGGACAACCACTTCCGCGGGCTCTGCGAGGCGCTGGAGTGTACGGAACTGCTGACCACACCCGGCATGACAACACTCGGCGAACGGGTGAGTGATTTCAAACCCTGGCTGGATGCCATTGAAAAGGTTATGGCCAGGTTCTCCACCGAGGAACTGCTCAAGCGGCTGGACGCCGCGGGCGTGCCTTTCGGCAAGGTCAAGACCATCCGCGAGTTCGCCGAAGACCCGCAGGCACAGCACAACCGCACGCTGTTCGACGTCGAACACCCGGAGGCCGGTACGATGCGCTACATTCGCTATCCGGGCCACCTCTCGGAGACACCCGCCTCGCTGCACAAACACCCCCCGCGGCTGGGCGAACACAGCGTTGCCGTGCTGCGCGAAGCGGGTTACGCCGACACAGACATCGACCGTATGCTAGCGGCCGGCGTGGTGGGTGGCTGACCCGCGCAATGCGCCGGGCCTATACTCTGGTGCACTGTTGGCAATACGCATGAACCTGCCACAGAGCACAATTGCCAGAAACAGCAGAAAGTAGATCGCCAGCACCGCGGGCAACAGCACGAGGAGAGAAAACAGAACTGCCAGGAATCGCTGTGCCAGATCTGCTAGCTTATGCCTGGTTGTTACCGTGCCTGGAACTGCCATAAACCCTCTCCTTGCGCGGAGCGCTGCTCCTCATTTCCGCTCCACGACCCGTCACCCGGTACTGCCGGCCGCCGTGCGGCGGCAACCAATCCGGCCGGCATCGGCACCAGAGCCCTGGCTTTCGTGAGTTCACTGGAGGGGATCGACTGTCTGTTGACCAGGGCGCGGAGGATACGCGATACCTCCGTAGCCGGGGATAAAGCCCGGGCCATGGTAGGACATCATCTGGTCCGCGGTGACACCGAACAGCGCTCCCTGAAACGCGCCCGCCACTGGCGTGGCACTGCCAATCTCCATCACTACCCCCCTGTTTGGCAGCGGCGAAGCTGGGGGCTCTCCTGCTGGCGCGCCAGCTGTGGCCGAGGGTTCGTCGGCAGGGGGCGACCGCAGCAGATTGTCTGCGGGGTTACGTTCACAGCCCGCCGACAACAGGCCGGCTGCAAGAGTCGCCAGCAGGAGCCCCCGCGGGTACCGCCAGTGCCCGACGACGGGCCCGGACGTCGCACCCCAAGCATGCCGTTGGTGCTGTTCTCGCAATCCTTTGCGCTGGGTCATTTTAACTCCAGCCAGAGTCTGTTGTACTGAAACCAGTAGAGCAGCGGCGAAGCCATAACTCATGCACCATATGGTGTACGCGGTATTGCATCGTTTCGAACACCATTGAGAGGAGTGCATGCTGCGCTGCAGGCAGCAACGAATCGCGAGCTACGGAGCTTCACGTAGAACGATGCATCACAATGCCGCCGCCATTGATCAGCTCGTCAGCCTTGTGTACCAGAGCGCCATCGATCTGGATGCCGAATCACGCTTTCTCGAAGTCGCGTGCAGCGAGCTGAAGCTGGCCTCGGCCTGCGTGGTAGCTATCGACATCACTCAGCGCACTAGCCGGATGACAGCTCTGTACGTCAGAACGCCGTCGATGAGCGTAGCTGCGCAACGGGCACTGATGCGCGAGTACAACCGGCACTTCAGCAGTTACAACCCGCTGACTGAAATCGCTATCGACAAGGGCCTGCTGGTGGCAGGCGGCACGGTCTACGTTGAAGATCTGGTGCCTCACCCACTGCTGGAGAAGACCGCGATGCACAGCAACCTGTTCCAGCCGCAAGGTTGGGATGATCATGCCGGCATCGTAACGATGGCCGATGACAGACGCGCGCTCACTGTCAGCTTTGCCCTGTCAGAAGACTCCTCACCCATCACCGAAGATTTAAAAGCCGTACTGCAGATACTGGCGGGCCACCTTCCCCGCGCCCATAAGCTGCGCCAGACGCTGGAAAACCGCCGCCTGATGCGCGATGCCGCCCTGCAATCGCTGGACTCATTGACTTTCGGGATGATTATTATTGATGAGACCTCAAAGGTTGTTTTCTGTAACCAGGCGGCACACTCCGCTCTCGAAAACAGTAGTGCATTGAGCCTCAGGAATGCAGAGATGCATTGCGGGCTGGCGCGCTCGCAAAAACTGCTCCAGCAGCACATCGCGATGGCAATCGACAGTGCGCAGCACGGGCTCGATGTCCACTGGACACCGGTGGAGCTGGATCTGCCCGGGAATGGCGGACGTTCCACCATTATCTGCGCCTATCCGCTGCGACTTACCCGCTCCGCTGACGCGCAGCCACAGCCCGCCTGCGTTCTTTACCTGCGTGAACCGGAGAGCGAGATCTCCGACAGCCTGGATAACCTGATTGCATTGTTCAAGCTGACGCCCGCCGAGGCCAGCGTTGCGCTCGCTATCTCCCGCGGGGAATCTCTGGAACAGATTGCTGCAACCATGGCGCACAGCGTTGCCACCTCGCGCACTCTGCTCAAGCGGGTATATGCGAAGACGGGCACCAATCGTCAGAATGAGCTGGCTCGCCTGCTGCTTTCCCTCACCGCCCTGTCGTCGCGGCAAGACTGATGCACTGCCGCCACGCGCTGCGCCTGCGCATGGCTCCATCGCGCCCGACCCGCCCATGCCGGTAAACTGCACCGATCAATTCCCCTTGCATTGCTTCGCGAGTGGCCTAACCTATGCAGGGTCGCACCCGAGCGCTGCTCGCGGCGGGGTGTGCAAACCGGCCTAATAAACCAGGGGGAAACAGCGCATGGACCAACCCGACGATAACAACACCAAACCCAACGAACCCACGCCGTCAGAACCGACACAACCCGAATCCGCGCCACCCGCAAGCGGCGGCTTCGACCTCGGTACCGTGATCGCCCAGGCAAAGCAGGTGATTACCGACCCTTCCGGGTTTTACCGGACGATGCCTCGCACCGGCGGTTACAGCGAGCCGCTCATTTTCGCCCTCGTGATGGGCGCGCTGGCCGGGGTGGTCTATGCGCTGCTGTCGATTCTGGGGCTCACCGGCATGGGCCTGGGCGGGCTGAGCGCCATCATCGTGGCGCCGATATTCATGCTGCTGGGCAGTTTCATCGCCGCGGCGATACTCTTCGTGATCTGGAAACTGATGGGTTCGCCACAGGGTTTCGAAGTCGCCTACCGCAGCGTGGCCTATTCCTACGCCATCGTACCGGTACTGGCAATATTCAGCGTCATTCCCTATCTCGGCACGCTGTTACGCGTGGTCTGGAGCACCTGGCTGATGATTATCGCCAGCGTGGAAGTGCACGGCCGGGCCAAAAATACCGCAATGATCGTGTTCGGCATTCTCGGCGCACTGCTGTTGTTCACACAGCTCTCAGGCGAGTACGCGCAGCGCAACCTGCAGGCTTCCGTGGAAGAGAGGCTGGGCGCGAATGCCGAGCAGATTGAGCAGAGCATGAAATCCCTGCAGCAGCTCGGTGTGGATGAAGACGGCAATATCGACCCCGAAAAGGCCGGCCGCGCGATGGGTGATTTTATGCGCGCCATGCAGGAAGCCGCCGAAGGCAAAAACCCGGAAGCGGCAAGCGGCGGCGGGGAATAGCGTCGGTCTCTGCCCCCGGTACCGTGGCCCTCACACGAGGGCCGCACACACTGGCAACCCTCACCGCGCGCCGCGGCGCGCCTACTCCTGCTGGGCGTCTTGCTGCGCGGCCCGCGGCTGGTACACCGACTCCATCACCTGGTCCACGGTGAAGGTGCCCGGACGCTGGCGTGGCGGGAAGGCGCGCAGGCTGGCCACGAACTGCGCCACCGCCAGCATCCCCTGCGAGCCCGCGGCGGAAATCTTCTTGTCCCACCAAACGTTATAGCTGTTTGCATCAGTGTCTGCGCGCTCAAACGGGTCGCGGCGCAGATGAAACACCTTGGGAATGCGCAGGGTAACAAAGGGATCGCGCCACACATCAAAGCGCCGGGCACGCTGCTCGGCGAACACCAGTTTCCAGTCGCCCACGCGGGCTGCCGTGAGTTGTCCGTCGTCGCTGAAATAGAAAAACTCCCGGCGCGGCGCATTCTCCGACTGGCCCGTGAGGTAGGGCAGGAAGTTGTAGCCATCGAGATGAACCTTGAAGTTCTTGTTGCCAACGCGCTTGCCCTGTTTGAGCTCCGCCGCGATGTTGTCATCACCCACCACCGCCAGCAACGTCGGCACCCAGTCCAGGTGCGACATCACCGCATTGCTAATGGAGCCCGGCGCGACCTTGCCGGGCCAGCGCACGATCGCCGGCACGCGGTAGCCGCCCTCCCAGTTGGTATTCTTTTCGCCCCTGAAGGGCGTGATGGCGCCGTCGGGCCACTGATTGAAGTGCGGCCCGTTGTCGGTGGAATAGATCACGATGGTGTCGTCGGCAATGCCCAGAGCGTCGAGTTTGGCCAGCAGTTGCCCCACGTGCCCATCGTGCTCCAGCATGCCGTCGTTGTAAAAACCCTGGCCTGAAAGCCCGAGGCTTTCATCCTTCACATGCGTGTAGTAATGCATGCGCGTGGAGTTGAACCACAAAAAGAAAGGCTGCTGTTTTTCATGCGCGCGATCCATGAACTTCAGCGCGGCGGCGAGAAACTCTTCGTCGACTGTTTCCATGCGCTTGCGTGTGAGCGGCCCGCTGTCTTCGATCCGCCCATCGGCGAAACTGCGGATCACGCCGCGCGGGCCAAAGGCCTTGCGAAAGGCTGGCGATTCCGGGTAATCGGGGTCTTCCGGGGCCTCCTCCGCGTTCAGGTGATACAAATTGCCGAAAAACTCGTCGAAGCCGTGATTGGTGGGCAGGAATTCATCGCGGTCACCGAGGTGGTTCTTGCCGAACTGGCCACTGGTGTAGCCGTGCGGTTTCAGCAGTTCGGCCAGCGTGGGATCCTCGGCCTGGATACCGATATCCGACCCGGGAATTCCGACCTTGGTGAGGCCGGTGCGCACCGGATGCTGCCCGGTGATGAAGGCCGAACGGCCCGCCGTGCAGCTCTGCTCACCGTAGTAATCCGTGAAAATCATACCCTCGCTGGCGATACGGTCGATACTGGGAGTGGGGTAGCCCATCATGCCCATGCTGTAGCGGCTGATATTCCAGTAGCCGATGTCGTCGCCCCAGATCACCAGGATATTGGGCTTTTCCGCCGCACTGGTCGCCGTCGCGGTAAAGCTTCCCAACAACAGCAGAAAACAGAGCACTAACAGGCTTTTTATACTTTGCATGACACCGGTTCTCCCAAAATGCGCACGTGCGGATCGTATTCTGCAATATTATTTCGTCGCCCGCAGCATGGGGCCGCGCAGCGTCTGCCTGAGCGTCCCCGCGTCGAACCTGATTCCTGTTCGCGGCAACAGGGCCCAGTATAGAACCTGCCGGCCGCAATAGCCCACCCCGCTTTTCTCGCTCTCCCCGGTTACCGGCGCCAATGTAGCATTAGCGTCAATTCTACCGGCAACTCAGTCTTGCAAAGCGACGGCCCACCCCGGAGAATCCCCGCATGCATCATTCCGCCCGGGTTTTACTGGCAGCACTCACACTGGCTTTGCTCCTGCCGGGCAGCGCGCTGGCCAGCGTCGACTACCCTCCCCCCGTCAAAGAGCTGATTGAACAGCGTTGCATGGTATGCCACGGCTGCTACGACGCGCCCTGTCAGCTCAAGCTGGATGCATGGCGGGGCCTGGAGCGCGGCGCCAACAAGGATCAGGTTTACGACGGCACGCGCCTGAGAACCGGCAAACTCACGCGCCTGTTTGAAGATGCACACTCCATCGAGGAATGGCGCAAGAAAGATTTCTACCCGGTGCTCAATCCCGAAGAGCCGGATGCCGGCGTAATGGCCCGCATGCTCGCACTGAAACAGCAGCACCCGTTGCCAGAGGGAGAGCTGTTGCCGGATAGCTTTGATCTGCGCCTCAATCGCGACCAGCAATGCCCGAAAGAGGCGGAATTCGACGATTACGCCGAGGACTATCCGTTGTGGGGCATGCCCTACGCCCTGCCGGGCCTCACCAGCGAGCAACACGCGGTGCTGGATGAGTGGCTGCAACGCGGCGCACCGGGCATTGCGCAGCCCGCGCCGGCACCGGTGGTACAGGATACGCTCGCGCGCTGGGAGGCGTTTCTCAACGGCGACAGCCACAAGCAGCAGCTCATGTCGCGCTACATCTTTGAGCATCTGTTTATTGCCAGCCTGTATCTCGAAGATCTTCCAGAGGCCGGGGGATACTATCAACTGGTGCGCTCACGCACGCCCCCCGGCGAGCCGCTCGACATTATTGCCACCCGGCGGCCCTACGACGCGCCCGATGTGAAACGTGTGTATTACCGTCTCATGCCCCAGCGCACCGCCGTGCTGGCCAAGCGCCATATGCCCTACGCGCTGCACGCAAAGCGCATGCAGCGTTGGCAGGCGCTGTTTCTCGAACCGGAATACGAGGTCAGCGAACTGCCTTCCTATGCCGACAAGGTTGCTTCCAACCCCTTTGTGGCGTTCCGCGAGTTGCCCCTGAACGCCCGCTACAAGTTCATGCTGGACGAGGCGCAATTTACGATCATGGCCTATATCAAGGGGCCGGTCTGCCGCGGGCAGGTGGCGCTGAATGTCATCGACGACCATTTCTGGGTGGTGTTTCTCGATCCAGATACTTCGCGTGGCCAGCACACCGCCGAATTTCTCGCCAGCGAAAGCGGTAACCTGCGCCTGCCCAGCGCCGTGGGCGGCTCGCTGATTTCGCTTGTAGAGTGGAACCACTACGCGAAGAACCAGCTGCAATTCCTCGAAGCCAAGCTGAAATTCATAGAGCGTCAGACAGCAGATCCAGATACCAGTGTGAATCTGCAACGTATCTGGGACGGCGACGGTGACAATGACAATGCCGCGCTGACCATATTCCGTCACAACGACAGCGCCTCTGTAGTCAAAGGCCTGGTGGGCCGGCAGCCGAAAACCGCCTGGGTCATCGACTACTCACTGCTGGAACGCATTCACTACCTGCTGGTGGCTGGCTTTGACGTGTACGGTACCGCGGTGCACCAGCTCGAGACGCGCCTGTACATGGATTTCCTGCGCATGGAGGGCGAGCAGAACTTCCTGTTTTTCCTGCCGCAACAGGAACGCATCGCGCTGCGGGACCACTGGTATCGCGGCGCCGAGGAGCATGTTAAGAAATACGTCGTGAATGATTCGCTGGCCTTCGACCGTGACAGCGATATCCGCTATCGCACGGACGAGCCCAAGGCGGAGTTGTTCGATATGCTGAAAGAGCATGTGTTCGGCGCGAAGGCACCGCGCTACCAGCCAGTGGACGCGCGCTTTGATCCGCTGCTGAAGCTTACCGGCCTGGCCGTCGCACAACTGCCGGAGGTGGCCTTTCTGCAGGTGCTGGCACGCGACGGCAGCAAAGACTACTACACGCTGGTGCACAACAACGGCTACAGCAACAACGCGCAGCTGTTTCACGAGGAGGAACGCCGCATTGAAGAGGAAGACTACCTCACGCTGGTGAACGGCTTCATCGGCGCCTATCCGAACGTGTTTTTCCAGCTACCTGAATCGGACATCAGCGGATTCGTGAAGGCGGTTGCCGCAATGCGGGATGCCGACGACTACACAAGTCTGGTGTCGCGCTACGGTGTGCGGCGCACCGCGCCCTGGATCTGGCGGGTGAGCGACGACATGAGTGCGCACTACCGCAAGACTTTCCCCCGCGAAGCGGGGCTGTTTGACCTGAACCGCTATGAAAATCGCTAGACAGCCGCGGAATTGATCACGCGTACCGGATACCCATTATGAGAAAAATTCTCTGGGCTGCATTTGCCGTAACGCTGGTGGCGGTAGGCGCCATCCAGTTTGTCCCGGCGCCGCCAGTGCTCGTCCCGGTCACGCTGCCCGTTGCGGAGCGCGATGCGCACCGCTTGCTGAATTTCGAGGGCATTCACAATTTTCGCGATCTGGGGGGCTACCAGACGGCCGACGGGCAACGCGTAAAATGGGGCGCCCTGTACCGTACAGGCACTCTCGCACATGCCAGCAGGGCCGACCTGGAAGTGCTCGAACGGCTCGATCTACACACGCTGATAGACTTTCGTTCCTCCATGGAAAAAGCCGAGGAACCCAGCCGGTTGCCCGACCCCCGGCCTTTCGAGCTGGTGGAGATTCCGACCCTCGACGAGGGCAACGAGGCAATGGTCGGCGAGATCATGCAGCGCATCGAAAGCGGCAACTTCGAGGGCTTTGACCCGCACGCCACCATGATCCTGGGCAATCAGCAGTTTGCCACCGAGTTCACACCACAGTTCCGCCGCTTCATGCACACCGTGCTGGACGCGGATGGAGCGCCCGTGGCATGGCATTGCAGCGCGGGCAAAGATCGCACGGGTTTCGCCGCGGCGATATTGCTGCGGGTGCTGGGCGTGCCCGCGGAAACGGTTATGCGAGACTATCTGGCCAGCGACCAGCCCTCGCGTGAGTCGCGCAAATCCCAGTTGATGCTGCTGCGCCTGTTCAAGGGTGAGGAAGCGTCGGACAACCTCGCCGTACTGATGGGCGTGGAGGCCGAGTGGCTGCAGGCGGCGTTCGGCGCTATCGACGAACGCTGGGGAAGTTTCGATGCCTATGTGCGCGATGGCCTCGAACTCAGCGCTGCCGATGTGGCCCGCCTGCGCGGCAACCTGCTGATCTGACAGGCGACCTGTCTGGGCATTGATTCAGACGGTGCAATTTGTTGAGCCGCAGCGGCGCCACAATGTCCCTATAATAACGCCACGCGCCGCCGATACATGTCGCAAAGACCTGTATCGGCACTCGAGCAAAATGTCACCGGGGATCAGCCAACATGAACTTTGAATTTTCTGAAGAGCAGCGGTTCATCCGCGACCAGGCGCGAAATTTCCTCGCGCAGGAATGCACCAAGGCGGTAGTCCGCGAAGTGCTGGACGGCGAGCAGGCCTACCACAGCGCGCTGTGGCAGAAAATCGTCGATTTGGGCTGGACGGCGATGGCCATCCCCGAGGAGCACGGTGGCCTGGGCCTGGGTTACCTGGAGTTGTGCGTGATCGCCGAGGAGCTCGGTCGCGCACTCGCGCCCGTGCCCTTTTCCTCCAGCGTGTATCTCGCCACCGAGGCCATCAAGCGCTGGGGTTCGGAGCAGCAAAAGGCCCGCTACCTGCCGCGGCTCGCGGCGGGCGAACTGATCGGCTGCTTTGCCCACGCCGAGGGCCTGGGCCTGCCAGTGGTCAACGCAACTTACGGCGACGGCGAAATAACTGGCAGCAAGATGCCGGTGGCAGACGGCGATAGCGCCGATTTCGCCATTCTCAGCGCGCGCGCCGACAACCAGGCAGTACAGCTTTACCTGGTGGACCTGAACCAGCCGGGCGTCACACGCGACGTGCTGGCCAGCATGGACCCCTCCCGCTCCCAGGCGCGCCTGAACCTGCAACGGGCGAGCGCAGAACCACTCGGCTCGGTGGCGCCAGACGAAGACGCCATCGCCACGCTACTGGACGGGGCCGCCGTATTGCTCGCCTTCGAGCAGATCGGCGGCTGCCAGGCGGCGATGGATTCGGGTATCGCCTACACCAAGGAGCGCTACGCATTCGGCCGCCCGGTCGCCTCCTTTCAGGCGATAAAGCACAAGTTCGCGGACATGTTCGTGGCGCTGGAGCTGGCGCGTTCCAACGCCTACTACGGCGCCTGGGCGCTGTCTTCAGCGGCCCCCGATCTACCCCTGGCCGCCGCCACGGCGCGCCTGAGTGCAACCGATGCCTACTACCTGATCAGCAAGGAAAACATCCAGGCGCACGGCGGCATGGGCTTCACCTGGGAGTTCGATTGCCACCTGTATTACCGGCGCGCGCAGTTGTTATCCTCCCAGGTCGGCGCCATGCCGCTGTGGAAAGAGCGCCTGGTCACCCATCTTCTGCAAGCAGCCTGAGGAGTACCGAGTATGGATTTCAAAGACACACCGGAGCTCGCCGCCTTCAGGCAGGACGTTCGCACCTGGCTGGACGCCAACGCGGAGCGGCGTACCGACAATCTGAATGTGGGCATGGAGGGCGAGGAGGCGCACCTCGCCGGCAAGGCGTGGTATCGCAAGAAGGCGGAAGCGGGTTTCGCCTGCCTCACCTGGCCGAAGGAATACGGCGGCGCGGGCCTGACATCGCTGCACGACGTGGTATGGACCCAGGAAGTCGTCAACTACCGCACCCGGGATGCGCAGTTTGTAATCGGTATCGGCAACTGCGGCCCGGCGATCATGCACTTCGCCAACGAGGATGCCAAACGCGAGCTGCTGCCGCGCATGGCCAGTGCAGAAGACGTCTGGTGCCAGCTGTTCAGTGAGCCGTGCGCGGGGTCCGATGTGGCGGGCCTGCGCACCAGCGCAGTACCCGACGGTGACAACTGGAAGATCAACGGGCAGAAAATCTGGACCTCCGGCGCGCTCTACTCGGATTACGGCGTTGTGCTGACACGCACGGACCCGGGCGTATCAAAGTACAAGGGCCTCACGATGTTCATGATCGATATGCGTCAGCCGGGCGTGGAAGTGCGCCCGATCAAACAGATGGATGGCGGACAGCATTTCAACGAGGTGTTTTTCCGCGACGCCATTGTCCCGGACAGCTACCGCCTGGGCGAGGTCGGCGGCGGCTGGACCGGCGCGCTCACGGTATTGATGAGCGAGCGACTCGCCATCAGCGGCATACAGCCCACGGGCTTCCCGCAGTTTCTGGACCTTGTGAAGAAGCTGGAGCTGAACGGCGAGCCGATCGCGCAGGACCCGGTGGTACGCGACCGGCTCGCCACCTGGTACAGCCAGTATGCAGGCTTGCAGGCGGCCAACAAACGCATGGTGACCGCAGTGGCCCAGGGCGGTATCGCCGGCGCGGAGGCTTCACTGGGCAAACTGGTGGGCGCCGTGATGAACCAGGAAATTGCCAATTTCGTGTGCCAGCATTTAGGCCAGGCGGGTATTGTGCAGGAAGATGAACTCAGCCCGGAGCGTGCGCACTTTCAGCAAGCGGTGCTGTTTGGTCCCGGCATACGCCTCGCCGGCGGCACCGATGAGGTGATGCGCAATATTCTGGCCGAGCAGGTACTGGGGCTGCCGCAGGAACCGCGCGCCGACAAGGGCATGGCGTTCCGGGATATTCCCACGGGCAGCGGGGGCGGCTGAGCCCCCGGGCTGACCCCGCGCGAGCGCCACTATAAACCTGCGCGAGCTGCGGTACACTCTGGCACATGGAACTGGACGTGCTTGGCGATATCGCCCCCATTGCCGCCGTGGCACTGGTGCTGTTCTATGTGCTGGCGATCGCCTCTGCCATCGAGGCGATTCTGCGCGGGCGGACCTCCCAGGGCGCGATCGCCTGGGTCACCGGCCTGATTGCCTTCCCCTACCTCGCCGTTCCCCTCTACCTGGTGTTCGGTCGCAACCGGTTTGCCGGCTATCTCGAAGAGCGCGACACGGTAGAGACGGAATCGCAGCGGCTGATTCGCCATACCAGTAGCAATATTGCGCAACATATCGTTCCGCGCGAAAGTCGCACCTCTATCTATACCAGCCTGTTCAGGCTGACCCGCATGCCGGCAACCACCGGCAACCGGGTGGAGCTGCTGATCAACGGCGAGGCGACCTTTGAGAGTATCGAAGCGGGCCTGCAGAAGGCGCAGAACTATATTCTGTTCCAGTTCTACATTCTGCGCGACGATGCGCTGGGGCAGCGGCTGGGCCGCATCCTGGCCGACAAGGCACGCGCCGGGGTGAAGGTATTCCTGCTCTATGACGAAATCGGCAGCCCGCGCTTCGGGCGCAGCAAGCTTTACCGCCAGCTCAAAACGGTAGGAGTGCGGGTGGCGCCTTTCAATACCACGCAGGGTCGGCGCAACCGCTTTCAGATCAATTTTCGCAATCATCGCAAGGTGGTCGTGGTGGATGGCGAAGCGGCATGGATCGGCGGGCACAACGTGGGTGTGGAGTACCTCGGCCAGAGCAAGCGCTTTGGCCACTGGCGCGATACGCATATACGCTTCGCCGGCCCTGCGGTGCTGGGCGCTGAAATAGCGTTTGCGACCGACTGGCAGTGGGCGACGCGCTCACTGATGGATATCGACTGGGATACCAGCCCCGACGCCCAGGGAAACAGCGAGGTTCTGGTGTTTCCCTCGGACCCCGCGAGCCAGTATGAGGAAGCGGGCCTGATGTACCACCAGAGCATTGTTGCCGCGCAACAGCGAATCTGGATCGCCAGCCCCTATTTCGTGCCCGACAATGCCATCGTCTCGGCGCTGCAACTGGCGGCGCTGCGCGGCGTGGACGTGCGCATCATCATTCCCGACGAACCGGACGGCCCGGTGGTGGGCATGGCGAACTGGTCGTTCACCCGCCAGCTACTCCCGCTGGGCGTGAGGGTCTATCGTTACCAGGGCGGCTTCATGCACCAGAAAGTGATGCTGATCGATTCCGAGGCCTGCGGCATCGGCACCGCCAACTTCGACAATCGCTCCTTCCGCCTGAATTTCGAGGTTACGGTACTGGTGCAGGACAGTGAATTTGCCGCCGAAGTTGAACGCATGCTGGAGGCGGACATGCAGCGTTGCCGGGAAGTGAACCTGGAGGAAATAGAGAACAAGCCAGCCTGGTTCACACTGGCGATGGCCTCGGCCCGCCTGGTCGCACCCCTGCTGTGAGCGCCGGCGGGCGGCGCTTCAGATAATACCGATGCCCATCACGAAGATCACCGCCACCGCCGGCGGTACGACAAAGCGAATGAGGAAATGCCAGAGCGAAAAGCCGCGATCGCCCAGCGGCGCCAGCTCATCGCGGCTGGATTCCCGACTCATCACCCAGCCTGCAAACAGGGCGATGCACAGTCCCCCCAGCGGTAATAATATCTGGTTGGAGAAGAAATCCATTGTGTCGTTGAAGTTCAGCCCTCCAATGCGGAACTCTCCCCAGAGGTTGTACGACAGGATTGAAATTACACTGAACACCGCGACTGAACCCACGACCAGCAGCGCGCTCTGGTGACGCGGCATCTGGAAGCGGTCTTCCAGCCAGGCAGTCACGGATTCAACGAGGCCCACCATGGAGGTGATACCCGCCACCGCCAACATCAGGAAGAACAGCACAGCGAATAAGTAGCCACCGGGCATCTGCGCGAAAGCCACCGGCAGGGTCTGGAATATCAGGCCGGCACCCGCCGCCGGATCCATACCGTGCTGAAATACCGCGGGAAACACTACCAGCCCCGCCAGTAGCGCCACGCTGACATCCACCGCGACAATCAGCAGTACCGAATGCGAGATGGAGACGTTTTTGGGCAGGTAGGAGCCATACACCATCATGCCCGCCATCGCCACGCTCAGGGAAAAGAACGCCTGGCCGATAGCCACCAGCACGGTGGAAAAGCCGATCTTGCTGAAATCCGGCGAGAACAGCCAGTCACTCGCCGCCTCGAAGCCGCCGCTGAAGGCAAAATAGTTGTAGCTTGCAAGCCCGACCAACAGCATGAACAGCAGCGGCATCATCACTGTCACCGCGCGCTCGATGCCTTCCTTGACACCGGCGTAGATGATCAGGCCGGTGATCAGCAGACCTGCCAGTGTCCAGAACAGCATGCCCCAGTTGCTGTCGAGCACGGCGGCAAACTGCGCTTCGGCAACGGCGGCATCGACGCCGACAAAACCGGTGGTGACGGCCTTGAACAGATACCAGAGCACCCAGCCGACAACCACCGCATAGACTATCTCTATGGTGTAGGCTGCCAGCAGCCCCATGCCGCCAACCAGACGCCAATGCCTGGACTTCCGGTTCTGCCCGGCCAGTTCGGCGAGTGCGCTGGGCGGGCTGCCCTGTCCGCGCCGCCCTATCAGCACCTCCGCCATCAGGATGGGCGCCCCGATGCCGAAGGCGCAGGCGAGATACACCAGCACGAATGCACCACCGCCGTTCTCGCCGGTCACGTAGGGAAAACGCCAGATATTACCGAGGCCAACCGCAAAGCCCACGGAGGCCATGAGAAACGCAAATCGGGAAGACCAGTGTGCCCCGCCGGCTGCCGCCATGTGTTACTCCTGAAGCGTTCTTGTTATGCCCGCCAGTCTACACAAATCACCACAGCCCGTCAGGCGGCGGGTGGGCAGGCACCCGCCAGCGGGCGGGTTGCATGCAGCAACCAGTCGCGGGCTTCTCCGTCGAGCAGCGGCTCCAGCGCGGCCGCAACCCGCCGGTGATAGGCATCGAGCCAGGCGATCTCCCGCGCGTCCAGCAGCGCTCTATCCAACAGGCGGGAATCAAAGGGCACCAGCGTCAGCACCTCGAATTCAAGCATGGGCGTTTCAAGTTCGGTAGCGCTGCTCGCGCGCACCGCCAGCAGGTTTTCACAGCGCATGCCAAACTCGCCGTCGCGATAGTAGCCGGGCTCATTGCTCACGATCATACCGGGGCGCAACGCCACCGCTCCCGTTTTCGAGATGCGCTGTGGGCCTTCGTGCACGCTGAGAAACGCGCCGACGCCGTGGCCGGTGCCATGATCGAAATCGAAGCCCTCGCGCCAGAGAAACTGCCGCGCCAGGGAATCCAGTTGCATACCGGTGGTGCCCGGCGGAAAACGCGCGCTGGCGAGCGCGATATGGCCTTTCAATACCAGGCTGTAGAGGCGGCGAACTTCCTCGCCCGGATCGCCGATGGGCACGGTGCGGGTGATATCGGTGGTGCCGTCAGTGTACTGCCCCCCGCTGTCACACAGGTACACACTGTTCATCGAGAGCGTTGCGGGCTGGCCGTTGCGGTGATTGTAGTGGCACAGGGCGGCGTTCGCGCCGGCGGCCGAAATGGTGTCGAATGATACCGCGTGAAAGTGTTCGCCAGCCCGGCGCAGTGCCAACAGCCGTTCGGACAACAGCGCTTCATCGTGCAGGCGCCCGGCGGAGACTTCGGCATCCAGCCAGGCCAGAAAACGGCAGACCGCCACGGCATCGCGCAGGTGCGCCGCCCGGGCGCCGGCGAGTTCCACGGGGTTTTTGCAGGCTTTTGGCAGCGACACCGGGTCATCGCCCTGCACCAGATTCACTTCCGCCTGCTGCAACAACAGATGCACGTGCGCGCTGGCTGTGCTGGCATCCGTCAGCACCCGCCGTTCACACAAGCCCGCAAATACCGGCGGCGCCTCGCACTCGGGCTGCACCTGCACGCCCTCGCCGACATGCGCGGCGAAACCCGCTGGCAAACGCCGGCTATCGCTGAATAGCGTCAGGCCGCCGGAGGCTTCCAGCAGGGCAAAAGCGGGTAACACAGGCAACTGCGGCAAATCGGTGCCGCGCACGTTGAGCAACCAGCTCACCGCATCCGGCGCGAATATCAGCGCGGCGTCGCAGCCCTGCGCGGCCACGCTGGCGCCGATTCGGGCGCGTTTCGCGGCTGAGGCCTCGCCACTGAAGGCAATGTCCAGCAGCAGCGCTTCACTGACCGTCGGGGGAGGCCTGTCGAGCCAGCAGGCGTCGATCAGGTTGTCGCTGTCGGTAACCCATTCCAGCCCGGCCTGAAGCAGGGTATCGCGGGTATCGATGAACCAGCGATAACTGTGCAGTCGCGGGTCGCAGCACACACGCGCACCGCGCGGCAACTGGTGTGCCAGCCATTGCGCCGGCGGCTCCTCCAGCAAATGGTGGTAGCTGAAAAAATCAGCGGGAACCTGATCGCGCACCTGCACCCGGTAACGGCCGTCGACAAATATTGCGGCGCGCTCCGCCAGCACCAATGCCGTGCCAGCGGAACCGCTGAAGCCGGTGAGCCAACGCAGGCGTTCGTTGCGTGGCAGAATATACTCGCCGAGGTATTCATCGGCCCGCGGCACAAACAGGGCATCGTAGCCACGCTCTGCCATCAGCCGCCGCAGGGCGGCCAGGCGGTCTGCGATCGGGTCTGGGGGGTTCACTCCTCGAGGAGATCGAAATCCGCTTTGCCAATGCCGCAGTCGGGGCACTCCCAGTCCTCGGGGATCTCTTCCCAACGGGTACCCGGCGGGATGCCGTCGTCGGGCAGGCCCTCTTCCTCATCGTAGATGAAGCCGCAGATCACACACTCATACTTTCTAAAATCGGAGTCACTCATGGTTTTCGATCTCTCGTATCGGCATTTTCGCTGCGCATTATACGCAGCTCCCACAACCGCTCACTCCCGCGCGGTCAAACGATTCATACCAGCCTGAGCAACCGCCAGGCCCTAGAACGTGCTTTCCAGGGTGATCCTGTAACCGTCACCCTGTGGTGCCGCCATCAGGCCCAGGGCATCGTCGAGCTGGTCGTCGAGGGGACCGTCACCGTGCAGGGCTACATCGATACGGTAGGTCCGCCCGCGCAGTTCCACGCGTCCCTCCGCGCGCAGCGCACCGGCGAGTGTGATGACATCGCCCAGCAGGGCTTCTCCCGGCGCCTGCGACACATCCACCGCGTAACTGCCCAGCGGCACGCGTCCGCGCGGCGATTGAAACCCGGCGTCCTGCCACACCAGGCGACCTTCGGCGCTGTAAGGCAGGCCATCGCGCAACGACAGCGTTGCAAATTGCGCGGAGAGCACGCCGTCTACCGCCAGCGGCGCAAACTTCTGCACCAATTCTGCGTCAACCTGCAGTTCGAGATCGCGCACATCGAGATCGCGCTGGCCGCGCAGACGCAGCTGTCCCTCCACCACCTGGCCGCCCCAACTGCTGGCAAAAGTGATACGCGGTGAAAACAGCAGTAGCGACAGCGGGTCGAGCGACCACTTCACCGCACCCAGATGCACATAGCCCGGCGGCAGTTGCAACATGCAGCGACTGGCGCTGCCTTGCCACACCGTGCCCGTTACGCCCGCCAGCACAATCTGATCCCCCGGGATTACCCGGTTCAAAAGGCGCGCAGGCGTTGTCGCGACAAGTATCGCGAGAAACACCAGGACCAGGGCTACGCCCCCGGCCAGACGAGCCAGCCGCATCAGCCTGGCTGCGCGACGCGCACTGTGGCGTTGACGCGACCGACGCTGCCGGCCTCGGTGATGGATACTTCACGCACCAGCAGGCCTTCAGCAAATTCCATCTCATGGAGCCAGCCGAGGACATCGTCGAAAGCGGCGTTTTCCAGCCTTACCTGAATTTCCCCGCGGCTGTTGGGTTGCAGCCTGCTTACGGGAATCTGCATACGGCGAGTGGACTGGTTGATGACCGACGTGAGATTGCGCCGCGCACTCGGCTTCACGCCGCTTTCCCTCAGCGCCAGCAACTCCGACACCATGGCATCCACACGGGTGAGTGATTCAGCGATTGCCACGTTCTGCTGCGCAAGCGCATCGCGCCTGGCGTCCAATGGCGACCACACCAGGGCATACAGCAGGAAAACAGCCACCACCACGCCAAGCACCAGCACACTGAGCTGCTCGCGCTGGGTAAGGCCGGCAAACCACGCTTTCACGAGCGCTTCCCTACCCTGAGCCGGGCACGCACACTGTCGCCCTGGGCACTGCTGCTTTCCATCACGGCTTCCAGCCCGTTCTCGTTGATACGGCTGCGCAGTCTTTCCACGCCCTCGAAATCAGCCGCCTGTATGTTCATGCGCATTTCATTGGCGCGATCGTTGTAGTTGATCGTGGCCACGCTGGTCTCTGGCATGCCCGCAACCGCCTCTCCCACCTGCGCCACCAGGCTGACGAAGCCGCTGCTCTGCGCTGTGCCGCGCAGCGCGTCGAGCTGCCTGCGCAGCTGCATTTCCGCATCCACCACCTGCCCCTGGGGGAAGGCCTTGCGGTAACTCTCCTGCACCGCGCTACGCAGTGCGAGATTCTGTTGCGAGAGATTGCGGTAATCGGCGTACAGCGCGGCGAGTTGCAGCACAAACACCACGGCGAAACCCACGGCCACCGCGCGCCACTGGGCCCACCAGCGTCCCAGGGGCAAGCGAATGGCGTACTCGCCCTGCAGCAGATTCAGCTTCGCATCTGTGGCATCGCTGAGCAGCATGGCGCTGTACAGATTACCGCCACGCCACTGCACCAGTTCGCGCAGCGCCTGCGGGAGCATTGCCGTATCGGAAGCCTGGTCTTCACCATAGACAACAACAGACGTTGGCGCCGGGCCGTCGGCCAGCAGGCTGTCGAGCAGGGTTTCTATCATTGCGCGCTCGATCGCGAAACCCTCGCACTCGCCGCTGCGCACAATGACCCTGTCGCCTTCCACCACCAGGCACCATTCACCGCTGCGCCAGGGCAACAGCAGCGGCTCCGGCACCCAGCGATTGAGGCCCGGGAAGTCCGCGAGCAGGGCTTGCCACTCTTCCATCCTGCTGCGCGCGCAAATGGCCACGGCACAGCGCGATTTGTCCAGGCGTGAGTAGGCGAAATGCAGTTTGTCGATATCCACCGCCACCTGTTCTTCCAGCGTGTAGGGCAGGGATTTATCGATATGTTTGAGCTCCGCCGCACTCACCGGCAGGGTGAGCAGGCGCACGTCCGCACCCGGGGCGGCAAAAACCACGCTGGCACGGCGCTGTGCCAGCGCGTTGATCAGGCCGGCGCGTGCAATGTCGTCATCGAGCCAGCGCGGCTCTTTGTTGGCTCCGGGCGGATACCAGGCGAGCCGGTCACCTGTCAGGCGAACTACCGAAACGTTTTGCAAAAGCTGTTTTCCCCGATTCAACGCATGGCCATCACAAGCTACCGCTGGCCCTGGCGAGAGCTGTCACTGCCCGGTTCCTGCGTTCCAGCACACTGTACAAGCGCATGTTCCTGTCGGCAACCTCCGCCTCGGCGCGCAGCAGAAAATACGCCGAGCGCTCTCCCAGTAGCCCCGCCACCTCCTCCATATCACCTTTACCCTGAAATACAGGATTCTCCAGAAAATCGCGTTTGTCGACGAAGCCCGTCTCACGGCGATACTCCACAAGTGCGATGGCCTCGTCTTCGCTCAGCGGGCTGAGATTTTCCTTGGCATTGATACTGCGCAGGACCGTCGCCGGAGCGGTATGAATATTCAGCGGCGCCGGGTCTGCCGGCCACACCGTCACCCAGGGCGCCAGCGCCTGGTAAACCTCCGGCGTGACGTTGGCCACCGCCCGCAGTTCGCTCACACTGGCCATCGGCCGGTTCGCGGTGCGGTAAGCGGGCGAGAGCGCGGCATAGTAGTCGTCTTCCGCGCCATTGGGCGACACTCTGCGATCGGCATCGATCCAGTCGCCCACCGCGTGGGTTATCAAAATCGCCTCGTATTCACTGAGTTCGAGATCATCCAGCGCCTGCAGCAGGCGGATGAATTGCTTCTGCTCGGGGCTGAAGCGGATTTCGCCGGGTCCCTCCTGCGCCTGTTGCGCCAGCGCATTCAGGTTGAATCGGCCTTGCAGATCCTCCAGCGAACCCTGCATCCAGCCACCGTTGTCCAGGGCATAGGGCTGCGCCGGCTGCGCCCAGATCTCGGTCAAATCATCCCGCGGCCGCTCGGCGGTCTTGTCGCGGTCGCGGTCAACCAGCAGTGCCACCGTCGCCAGTTGCTCGGCGCCGCGCAGATAGGCGTTCACCTGCTCGGCGAGCAACAGATTGGCATTGCGCTGGAAGTAGCGCTGAAACTCGCCGCGCATGGCCACCACCAGCGCCGCGCACACCGCAAACACCAGCAGCGCCACGATTAACGCCGCGCCGCGCTGGCGACCGGGAAACCTAGAGCGGGAGCAGCGCATACAACCGCCTCATTTCACCCCAGTCCGACAACTGCAGGCGTATCTCGAGCGCAGCGGGCGGGTCCCGCAGGCTGCCGGGAGCGCTGCTATCGCCCACCCAGTTCTCCGCCCAATTGCGGGTATCCAGGTTGAATTCCCCCGGCTGGCCTTGAACCTGCGCAAGCGAGTCGAGAAATGCCAGCTCCACGTATTCCACGTCGTCCAGCAGCCGCACGCTCTGCGGTTCGGTATCACCGGCGCGGTCGAGCACCACGTAGCTGTCGCGCCACAGCGCGCCGTCTTCCAGCCGGTAGTTCACACGTTGCAGATTGCTGCGTGGATGCGCATTCGGATTGTGCCAGCCGGCACGGGTAAAACTGAGCAGAAAGCGCGCCGCTTCACCGCCCAGCAGGGCGGCTTCCATCTCGCCGAATTCATCGCGCACCGGGCGCGCTATAAACCCGTCGAGATCACGCGACAGGATCATCCAGGCGCGGTTGATCTCGGTTGCGCGATCGGCGCTGGCACGCAGTTGGTCGGCACTGCTGAGCGCACTGGCCAGGCTCGTGTAGGCGATGGTGGCGACGAAAGCCGTCACCGCCATGGCGATCAATACCTCGATCAGCGTAAATCCGCGGGCCGGGCCTGTCTCGAACCCTGTGCGGGGGCCGCCGGGTGCATTTGCTGCGCTGTTCAATGTCATCGGGGGCATCTGGCTACGGGTCGGTCGGGGGCGTATCGGTATCTGTTTGCAGATCGCCGGACATAAACACCACCAGCGAGTACAGCGGCTGCTCCTTGCGTGTTTGATCCAGCGCCACGCGAATATCGGTGCGAAAGAACTGATCAAAGCCGCCGGGGGCGGGCTGGGTATCGATCCACCAGAACCAGTCGCGGTCTGCAAGCCGCGACTGGCCACTGTTGCGCCCCGGTTGCAGGTTGCGGGTGGCGGCCACGATCAGGCGCATCTCCGCCAGCTTGTTCGCGGCGACCATGTGCGCCAGCGCCTTGTCGCGCAAGTAGGCAGTGTCATCCGCCTGCTGATACAGCGCAACCAGCAAAGCCGGCAGTGCCACGGCAACCACGGCCAGCGCCACCATCACTTCCACCAGCGTGAACCCGCGCGCGCGCATCAGCGGTCTTCCCGCTCGTCACCGGGTACGCCGCCCGGCATCAGTTCAAACCGGCCCAGCAGATCCCACTCAATGCGCCACAGCAACTCGCCGTCCTCCCTGCGCCGCACGTTGATCGCGCCCACCGTGGTTTCGCCGCTGGCATAAAACACCACCTGCGGGCCGCGGCTTTCCTCTTCCTCGTCCAGACCGACCTCGGAGAAGGGGGAGTTCTCGATTTCCAGTTCCAGCGCGATTTCCGGCGGCAGGCGCTGCTCGGCGAACACCTCCGGTTCGCCCGCCGGGGGGTCCCAGCCGTCGATGGCCCGTTGGTGCCAGGTGTAGGCGTAGACCCACTCGCCGCCCTCGTCCACCTGCTCCAGCAGCAAGCCGTGATCGCGACCGGTGAACTGCGCCTCATCCAGCGCGTACTCCGCTGTCTCGGCGAGGTTGCGCACCTGGGCCGCGAGGCGCGTCTCCTGCCCGCCAGAGCTGACGTTCAGCGACACCATGCCCGCCACCATCACGATCAACAAGAGCACGACCAGAAGTTCCACCAGGCTGAAGCCATGGTTGCGCGCCACCACCGGCTGCGCCAACAGTGATGTACTTCGCCTCAGGCCCATGTCGGACCGCGCCACATGGAATCAGTCCTCGGCCTTCCAGTTGCCGATGTCGGCGTTCTGGTCTTCGCCGCCGGAGAGGCCGTCCGCTCCCAGCGTATAGATATCCACCGCCTTGTTCTCGCCGGGACTGAGGTAGAGATAGGGCCGGCCCCACGGGTCGATGGGCAATTCCTCGAGATAGCCGCCTTCGCGGAAGTTGCGCGGTTCCGGATCGAGCGAGCTGGGTTCCACCAGCGCCTGCAGGCCCTGTTCCGTGGTGGGATAGACGTAGTTGTCCAGTTTGTACATCTTCAAGGCAGTTTCAATGTTCTTGAAATCCGCCTTCGCCTTCGACACCCGCGCTTCATCCGCCTGATTGAGCACGGTAGGGGCCACGATGCTGATCAGCAGGCCCATGATGACCAGCACCACGAGAATCTCGACCAGGGAAAAACCGCCATTTGAGTGTTTGCGCATTATTCAGTTCACCAGAGTATTCAGGTTAAAAATCGGCATCAGCACCGCGAGTACAATCACCAGGACCAGTCCGCCCATGATCACCACCAACAATGGCTCGAACAGCGCCATTGAGCGCGTGAGCGCCATTTCAAGCTCGCGCTCCTGATTGGATGCGGAGCGCGCCAGCATTGTCTCGAGTTCGCCGCTGGCCTCTCCGCTGGCGACCATATGTACCATCATGGGCGGAAAACGGCCACTTTGCTGCAGTGCGCGATGCAGGCTGCCGCCCTCCTGCACCTGCTCGGCCACGAACTGGCTGTCTTCGCGCAGCACCCGGTTGGTGAGTACCTCGCCCGCAATTCGCAGCGATTCCAGCAGCGGCACACCGCTCGCCATGAGAATGCTCAGGGTAGAGGCGAAACGCGCGGTATCGATGGAAATGATCAGCCGCGACAGGCCCGGCACGCGCAACAACAGACGGTGCCATGTGCGCCGCCGCCGCGGGTCCCGCAACCAGCGCCTGAACAGTATCACCGCCACGATGAGCCCCACGACTACCCAGACACCGTAGTTCTGGATAAATTCACTCACGCCAATCAGACCGCGTGTGAGCAGGGGAAGTTCGCGCTGGCTGTGGGCGAAAATCCCCACGAGCTTGGGCACCACGAAGGCCATCAGCAGGCCCACCACGCCCACTGCCACGGCGGTGAGTATGATCGGGTAGATCATGGCGTTGGACAGCTTCTGGTTGGTGTACTGCCGCTGTTCCGTGTAGTCCGCAAGCTGCTGCAGTACCGGGCCCAGGAAGCCGGCATGTTCGCCGGCGCGCACCATGGCACAGTACATCTCGCTGAACACCTGCGGAAACTCGCCCATCGCGTAGGCCAGGGTATGTCCCTCGGCGACCCTTGAGCGCACCTGCAACAGCATGCCCTTGATGCGCGCCGAACGGCTTTGCTGTGCGGCCGCCTGCAGCGCCTCGTCGATCGGGAGGTTGGAATCTATCAGGGTCGCGAGTTGGCGGGTCAGCAATGCAAGGTCGCCGGCGCTGACCCGGGTGAACAGGGTTGCCAGTCGCGACCCGCTGCTTTCGCCCTGCAGTTTATTGGCCCGCGCGATCTCCACGGGCTGCAGGTTTTTCGCCCGCAGGGACGCCCTCACCTGGCGTTCGGAATCGCCTTCGGCGACACCCTTGAGCAGCTTGCCCTGGGTATTGAGTGCCCGGTAGCGGTAGGCTGTCATCCGTCAGGCCCCGGCCGCTAAGCCATGGAAGTCACGCGCAGGACTTCCTCGATACTGGTCTCGCCCGCGAGCACCCGCCGCCGACCATCCTTGTCGATACCGGGATAGCGCTGGCGGGCGAGCTTGAGCATCTCCTGCTCGCTGGCGCGCTCATGGATCAACACGCGCATCGCATCGTCGATTTCGATCAGCTCATAAATGCCGGTGCGCCCGCGATAACCGGTGTAGTTGCAGCGCTCACAACCCTTCGGTCGGTAGATGCCCGGGGTTTCCGCGCCCACTTCAATGCCGAGCATGGCGGCCTCGGTTGTATCGGGAGTATGCGCTTCGCGGCACTCCACACAGAGCAGGCGCACCAGTCGCTGGGACATCACCGCCAACAGGCTGGAGGACAACAGAAAGGGTTCAATACCCATATCCTGCAGACGCGTTACCGCGCCGATTGCGGTGTTGGTGTGCAGGGTGGAAAGCACCAGATGCCCGGTGAGCGATGCCTGCACCGCGATCTCGGCGGTTTCCAGGTCGCGAATCTCCCCCACCATCACCACATCCGGGTCCTGGCGCAGCACAGCGCGCAGGCCGCGCGCGAAGGTCATGTCGACCTTGGGGTTCACCTGTGTCTGCCCGATACCGGGCAGCATGTACTCCACCGGGTCTTCAATGGTGAGAATATTGCGCGAGGTTTCGTTGATCTCGGCGAGGCCGGCGTACAGTGTGGTGGTCTTACCCGAACCCGTCGGCCCGGTGACCAGTATGATGCCGTGCGGCGTGTGCAAAAAGCGCCGATAGGCATCTCCCACCTGCTGGTTCATTTTCAACTGCGGTAACTGCAGTTGCCCCGCCGCGGTATCCAGCAGGCGCAGCACCACGCGCTCGCCATGCGCCGAGGGAATGGTCGACATGCGGATGTCCACCGCGTGTCCGGCGAGCTTCACGGAAATCCTGCCATCCTGCGGTACGCGTTTTTCCGCGATATCCAGCTTCGCCATCACTTTCAGGCGCGACACCAGCAGGGGCGCCAGCATGCGCTTCGGCGAGAGCACCTCCGCCAGCACGCCATCGATTCGGTAGCGAACGCTCAGGCGGTCTTCGAAGGTTTCAATATGAATGTCCGAGGCCTGCTCGCGCACCGCCTGTGACAGAATGGCATTGATCAGGCGAATGATCGGCGCATCGTCTTCGGTGTCCATGAGATCACCGCCGTCCGGAATCTCATCCGCCAGGCGGCTGAGGTCGACGTCCGCGCCGATATCCTCCGCCATCTGCACCGCCTCGTTATTGCCCCGCTGGTAGGCGAGGGTGAGACGACGCTTGAATTCCTTCTCCGGAACCTCCTGCAGCGCAAACGCGCCGCCGAGCAACCGGCGCAGCTCTGTCAATACCTGCAACTTCGGCCGGCCGTGATGCACCACCAGTGGCGAGCCGTCTTCCGCCTCGTCCAGGATCACCGCGTACTGCTTGGCGAAACTGAAGCCCAGCGATGCGCCCGCCGGAGTTTCCTCCACCGGAGGGGGCTGCGCGAAGCCCAGCTCCGCCGCTGCTTGCTGTGGATGGACTTCACTCATGGGTTTTCAAGCTCCTCACCGACGCTGCCCGCGGTGGCCTCACCGGTGGCGGTCTCTTCGGAACGCATCGAATCCAGCTGCCTGATCTGTTCTTCCCACTTCGGCAGTATCGGTACACTGTCGTCATCGAGGAACATCAGCCCGCGCTCGCGACGCAGCATCTGCTGATCGCGGATATAGCGGTATTTGTCCGCCGAGGCGCCCGACAGTTGCTCGTCACTGCGGATCACGGTGGAGCGTATGAAAATCAACAGGTTGGTTTTTTCCACGCTTACGCCGTCGTTGCGAAACAGGCGCCCGAGGAACGGGATGTCGCCGAGTATCGGTACTTTCTGCTGGGTCTCCTGGACATCGTCTTTTATCAGGCCGCCCAGCACGACCACGTGTCCATCCCTCGCCAGCACACGGGTTTGAATCTTGCGCTCGCTGGTGACGATATCGGCAGCGCCGGTAAGCGCCGAGCCGCCCTGAATGACGTTGGACACTTCCTGCTGGATATCCAGTACCACCGAATCCCCCTCGTTGATCTGCGGCGTCACCGTGAGGGTGATACCGACGTTCTCGCGTTCGATGGTCTGAAACGGGTTCTGTGCGCCATTGCCACCGCCACCTGTATTGGTAAACGAGCCCGTCACGAAAGGCACTTCCTGACCGACGGTAATAAACGCCTCCTGGTTGTCGAGTGTCAGCAGGCTCGGCGTGGACAGAATGTTTGCATTGGTCTGGCGTTTCAGGGCATTCAGAATGACTGTCATGGAGAAATCGTCATCCAGGGTGCCCCAGCCGAGGGAGAGCCCCGGGGTTCCCGCAAGCGCGCCCGCCAGGGAGCCGAGGTCGAAGTCGTCGTCGGTGTCGGTGTCGTTGTCGCGCGGCGGAATGACCGCGCCCGCTATATCGCCGGCACGCGACCCGGAAGCCGCGATACTGCTGCCATAGAAACCATTTTCCTCGGCGAACAGCCACTGCAGGCCGAGATCCTGGCTGTCGGTGACCGTCAGTTCCACGATAATCGCCTCCACCAAAACCTGCGCGCGGCGAATATCCAGCCGGTGAATCACCGCCTCGAGGGTCGACATCTCGTCGGTATCGGCGGTAATGATCAGGGCGTTGGTGCCCTCGTCCGCCTCGATGGTGGATGTGCTTCGAGCTGCCTTGCCGCCGCCCTCGGCGGATTTCAGCTCCGACATGTTCTGCATGACCTTGGTCAGCACCTCGGCGGTTGCCGGGGCGTCAGCGTATTCGAGGTAGATGACCTTCACATTTCCACTTTGCTGCAGCGGCGTATCGAGATGCGTGATTAAACCGCGCAAGCGCGCACGCTCGAGCTCATCGCCGTTCACCAGCACGCTGTTGGTGCGCGCGTCTGCCACCACGAGTATTTCTTTTTCAGTGCCGCCCGCTTTTGCCTCCGAGTCCTTCAGCTTGTTGAGCATGCTCACCACGTCGTCCGCCACCGCATAGCGCAGCTTGATAATATCGGTTTCCTGCACCGCAGAGCGATCCATTCGCTCGATGATGTTGCGGATACGATCGATATTGGAAGACACGTCCGAAATGATGATCGCATTGCTCGGCGCATAGGCCGCCATATGCGCCTGCTGGGGCACCAGCGGACGCAGTACCGGAATGAGTTTTGCAGCCGAGATGTTTTCCAGGCGGATCACCTGGGTCACGTATTCGTCGCTCACTTTGCGCTCGTCCTTCCCGGTCACCGCCACCGGCGAGGACCGCGCATCCTTGTTCTGAATCACCCGCACCACGCCACCCGAACGAACTGCGGTGTAGCCGTGTACTTCGAGGATAGAGAGGAACAGGTCGTACAGTTCACTGCGGGTAACAGGTTTGGATGAGATCACCTTGACCTTGCCCTTTACCGACGGGTCTACCACGATGGTGGTGCCCGTGGTCTCGGCGACAAACTTGATCAACTCCTGAATATCGGTTTCCTTCAGGTTGACCGTGTACTGCTCCTCCTGCGCCTGTAGCGTCATAGCCGGTAACAGAACGGCGAGCGCTAGCAGCACAGCGAGCAGGCGTAATCGAAGGGTGACATTCACTGACTATTGTTCCTTATCATTGCGGGCCCCATTGGGTTCACTGGTTGCTGTCAGCCTCAAGGCTTACCGCCAGGGTGAGCGGCTGTTCATTGCGCTGCAGATCAAATACCACCTCGCCCGCGGATCGCATGGCATTGTACAGCCGCATGGTATTGGCCGGGCTGTCCAGTGCGATGCCATTTACGCCTGTCACCAGATCGCCCGGCTGGAAGCCGAGCTGTTCAAATTGCTGCCTGTCACTGCCCGGCACCACACGGTAGCCAACCAGCGCCCCGTCGCGTCGCACCGCGCTGACGTTCACCACCTCCGCGAGAGACTGCGGGTTCTGATACAGGCGGGAACGGTAATCCGCCGCCAGGGCAGTGGTTTGCTGCTCGGAACGCTTGTCGATTTCCCGTGTCGGCACGCTGGCCGCGGCTTGCGGGCGCTGCTCCACGGCGGGCATGTCGAGGTCGGAAGCGTCAAACAGATCCAGACGTTCATAGGTTCCGCCGTTATCCAGAATCACCTGCCGTGGCATCACCTTGGCCAGGTGGACTCTGCCCGGCACCGGCAGTTTATCTTCTACCGCGTAGATCTCCTGCTTCGATCTGTGCTCGATAATGGCGTGCCCCAGCCCCTCGCTCGTGGAGGCGAGAACGCCGCGCAGCTTGAGCGCCAGGCGGGTTTCCTTCGCGTCGCGCTCAATACCCTCCCGCGGGTTGGCCACCACCTGCTCGGGCAAGGGCACTGGCGCCGAGGCTCCCGCTTCACCAAACAGGTGCCACTTCCGCATGCGCTCGATATCCACATCACCCGATGCCGCGACCGGCGCGCGGCTGCTGACCGGGTTGATAACCCGGGGGGGCGCATTGCCAGCCTGCTCGTCGGCGGGCAGCAGCGCCCAGACCAGGCGTGCCAGCGTCAGGGCGCCCCACAGGGCCAGCAACACAAATACGAGCCGCCTGAGCTGACGCACTTGCGCCGGCTGAGACAGGGTATGGAGCATCGGTTGCAGCGCTGCGCTGATGCGCGCAGACCAATTGCCGGCGTTACTGAGCCACTGAGCGGGCAACACTTACTCCCCTGATTGCCCGGCGGGAGGACCCCAGCCGGATTTACAACAGCACCGATTATAGGGTGCGGCCATGAAAGTTAAAACCGCGAAAAACAGGCTGGCTGCTGGCGCCTGTCATGCATGCCGTGCTTGTGTTCAGCCGCCTAGAGCGTGAACACGCGGTAGGCCTCGGCAACCTGAGCCAGGGAATCCACCGTGCAATCAAGATCATTCAACAAGCCATCGCGCAGGCTGTACACCCAGCCGTGCACGGCGAGTGGCTGGCCCCTTGCCCAGGCTTGCTGCGCGATGGTGGTGTGTGACACGTGCCATACCTGTTCCTGTACATTCAGTTCCACCAGCCGGTCCACTCGCGCGTGATCGTCTCCGAGTGCGGCCAGTTCATCCCGACAGCGATGCTGCACGTCGTTGATATTGCGCAACCAGTTGTCGATCATGCCATTATTGGAGGTGTCGAAGGCCGCCTGGACCCCGCCACAGCCGTAATGGCCAACCACGATAATATGCTTCACCTGCAACAGGTCTACGGCGTACTGTAAGACTGACAGGCAGTTAAAATCCGTATGCAGGACCATGTTCGCCACATTGCGGTGGACAAATATCTCCCCGGGCGCAAGCCCCACAATCTGGTTGGCCGGTACGCGGCTATCGGAACAGCCTATCCAGAGATATTCTGGGCTCTGCTGGGCCGCGAGCTTTTCGAAGAAAGAAGGATCTTCGGCCTTCACTTCCTGCGCCCACAGGCGATTTTTCTCGAACAGCTTCTCGAGTCTGCTCATGTGCCTCCCTAGACCATCATTGTGCTGAGGCGCGCCTGCGCGACGCAGTTACCACCGCGCGACCTGGCAGACTCCAGACCCGTATTGCCCACGGATTCCATTTGCTTTGCCAGACGAGGCATATCGACCGCCGGGTACTGCTTTGGTTCCCAGGTCGCCATGCCGATGCTGAGGCACACTTGCAATACCGCGCCACGACCATCGTCGATCGGAAAGTCCTCGATGTCGCGCAGCATTCGCTGCGCCACTTCCCGCGCCACAACTTCGCCGCTGTTGGGTAGCAAAATGGCGAACTTTGGACGCGCAAGCCGGGCGAGAAAATCCGTCTGGCGCAAATCGGAAGCCAGGCGCTCGGCCACCTTGCGAACCACGAAATTTCCCCGCCGCTCGCCGTAGTGCTCAAAAAGGTCATCGAAGCCATCGATTTCCATCATCAGAACGGTGAGCGGACTTTCCGCCCTGCGGGCACGCGATATTTCCCGCGCAATGTCCCGCTCAAAGCCGCGCAGGTTACTGATCTCGGTGAGCGGGTCGAGTAACGTGATACGCGAGATCTGCTGTCGGCTCACCCCCGCCTTGAAACACGCCGAGATGATTGCGGCGAGGTGGGCAAGCAAGGCCTGTTCCTCCCCGTCCAGGTTGATAAAATCCTCCTGCAGCCCCATATGCAGACTGCCCAGCATGCGGCCGCCATCAGTGAGCGGCATCAGCAGCGCAGCGTCGATTCCACGCTCAGATGTCAACACCTCAAACATGCGCGAATCCGTTGCGTCGATACATACCACATCCGGCTCGAGTTCGTAGAGATCCTGCATGGGAAACACATCTTCAAGCAGGCGCAGGCTCGGGCCGTAGCGTTGCGCTCCCACAAGCAGCTTGGCAAGAATTTCTTCGGGGTCGTACAACCAGAGCTCGGAAACCCGAAAGGAAAAGTGCCGGGGCATGCTCACCAGGAGAATTTCCAGCAGCGCATCGAGGTCTGGCGCGCGCAGCAGCATGTGCTCGAGCTGCTGTACCTGTTGATAGAGATAGCGATTGACGGTGACCATCTCCGCCATGCGCCGCGTACGCAATTCAGTGCGGGAAGCGAGAGGTGGCGCGCCCTCGATCTCTTCCCGCTCCGAGTCGCCAGGACCCATGTCATCCACCATTCACGCTTCCCCTGGTTCGGCCCTCCGGCGTCTGTAGAGGGAGCCTGTTATTATGCCGCTGGCAAAATGATTTTAAGCGGCCTATTTGGACGATGCAATTGTCATCATTTACAGAAATGTGTGTTGCGAGGGCGGTACACGCACAGAAGCCCCCTGGGTCGCCGTGGCCATAGCAATCGCGGGCGCGATTCCAGAGCGACTGCAGCAGGCCCTCGCCCAGTGGCGCCAATGGGATTGCCCGGTTCCGCTGAAAAAGGCACCGGACATTGTGGGCCCTATCGGGCGGGGCCGGAGCAACGCCAGTTTCCTGGTTGCGGCCGGCCAGCAGTTTGTGGTGCGCATTGATGGCATACAGCCGTGGGCGCATGGCATAAACCGGCAGGCGGAATGGCGCGTGCTCGGGTTGGCGCACCAGCGGGGTATTGCTCCGAGGCCCTGTTACTTCAATCCCGAACTCGGCGCCCTGGTGTGCGCGTATCTGGCGCCGGATGAACCCGCGCCCGACAGCGCGGAGGCAACCGCCATGCTGCTGCGCCGCATCCATACACTGCCGCGGATGCACCAGCGCCTGCACCTGGGCGAACGCCTGCAGAGATATCAGCGCGGTCTCGACAACGACCGGGGGGAGCGATCCGCCAGGCTGGCCCGGCTGGCGCCCGCAATCCACCGGCTGCTTGAGGTGATCGCGGGCGATGCCTCCGCGCCGGTGCTCTGCCACAACGACCTGCTGCGCGCCAACCGCTTGTACAGCGGCGGCAAGCTCTACGCCATCGACTGGGAATACGCCGCGATGGCGTCGCCGCTATACGATCTGGCCGTGGTGATGCATGCAGACGAATTCGACGAGCCGGATGCCCAGCGCCTGGCCAGGTGCTACCTGGGCAGAGCGCCCGGGACGGACGAAGCTGCCCTGCTTCTGAGTTATGGCTGCCTCTATCGCTATCTCGAATTGCTCTGGTATCGGGCCATGCAAGAGCCCGCCTCACGGGCCCACAGCGGTGGCGCAGGCGATACTGCCCCGCCGGAAGAGTCACGTCATCTCGACACCAGACTGGCAGCCCTCGAGGCACTGCTGGCAAACGCACTTCCCTGACTCAGGCAGAGAGGGCGGCGGGCGCGGCGGGTCAATCGCGGAAGTTGCTGAACTGCAGTGGCGCGCCGAAATCGCCCTCGCGCAACAGGGCAATAACCTGCTGCAAATCGTCGCGTTTCTTGCCGGTCACACGTACCTGATCGCCCTGAATCTGTGCCTGCACTTTCAGCTTCGCGTCCTTGATGTGTTTCACGATGGATTTGCACTGCGCACTATCGAGTCCGTGCCGGAGCGTCACCTGCTGACGCACCACTTTGCCGCTGCTTTCAATCTCACCGCTGTCCATCGCTGCGGGGTCAATGTCACACTTGATCAGGGCGCTGCGCAGCATGTCTTCCATCTGGGCGAGCTGGAATTCCGCCTCCGCAGTCATGGTGATGCGGCGCTCTTCGCGTTCAAAAGAGGCGTCGACGCCCTTGAAGTCGAAGCGATTGTCGACGATGCGGCCAGCCTGATCGACTGCATTGGTCAACTGGTGCAAGTCAACTTCCGAAACGATGTCAAAGGATGGCATAGTGCTCAATCTCGCCGCAGTTTTCAGGAGCCCCATGGTAATGTGCTGCCGCCAGTTTGCAATCCCGCTTGCAGGCGCATGCCGTGACTGAGGCGCGCTGGCACGTGCTGGGCGGCGGCGCTATCGGTTGCCTGTTTGCCGACTACCTGTCTGCCGGCGGCTGCGAGCTGACCGTGATCACGCGCGAAGGCGCAGACCATGCACCGGTTAGCGTGGAGAGAGTGGGGCCTGGCGGACCAGAGCGCCGCCAACTGCCGGTGGCATTCAGCACCGCCGGTGCGTGCGGGCCGATCAGCCATCTGCTGATAAGCACCAAGGCCTATGACGTTGTACCCGCGCTGGCTGGCGTCTCACATTGTCTCGGGGACACTGTCGCCCTGCTTATGGTGAATGGCATGGGCATCGCCGAAGTGCTGGCGCAGGAGTATCCGCAGCTGGCAGTATTCTGTGCCACGACAACCGAAGGCGCCTACCGCAGGGACCGATACCATGTGCAGCACGCCGGGAGAGGAGAAACCCGTATCGGGGGCCGGAGGCTTGCCCAGCCACCACCATGGTTTGGCCAGTGGGCCCGCAGCGTTCCGGAATGCCACTGGGAATCCGACATCGAAGCCGCCCTGTGGGGCAAACTGGCGGTCAACTGCGTGATCAACCCGCTGACCGCTCTCTACGGGTGCCCTAATGGCGCGCTCGCCGAGCGGCCCGAACTCGCTCGCCAGGTGGAACGATTGTGTCGCGAGGTATCGCAGGTGAGTTACGCCGCGGGCTTCACGCGCACCGCCCGGACCATCGGGCAGTCCGTCGCACAGGTTATTGCCAATACCGCGGAGAACCGTTCATCCATGTTGCAGGATGTTGAGGCAGGACGCCCCACCGAAATTGACTACATCAGCGGTTATCTGCTGGAAACCGCCCGCCAGCACGGCGTGCCCGCGCGGCACAACCGGGAACTTATGCAAAAGGTGAAGCAGCTTGCCCACTGACATCACACTGCAGGCACTGGCACCGCCGCTGATATTGGCAGCGGTTGCCGTGGCCGCGCTGGTGGGCAGCGACTACCGCGGCTGGCGCCCCGGCCGCTATATCTGCAAACCGCTTGCAGCGGCCGCCTTCGTCTGGCTCGCATTGCGTCTCGGTGCAACCGACTCCGCCTATGGCGCGTGGTTGCTGGCAGGGCTGATTTTCTGCGTACTGGGTGACCTGTGCTTGATGCTGGAGGACGAGCGCGCCTTTCTCGCAGGCCTCGGCGCATTTTTGGTCGGGCACCTGCTGTACTGCATCGCTTTCCTGCAGCTGACAGGCAGCCCGGGCGGGATGCTGCTGAGCGCCGTACCGGCCGTGTTGCTGATCACCTTCGTGTTGCGCTGGCTCATGCCATGCGTACCGCACGCCATGCGCCTGCCAGTCGTCCTGTATGTGCTGGTCATCACCGCCATGCTGTGCACGGCCGGGCTCACTGCAGGCCAGCCGCTTGCGCCGTTGGCCATCGCCGGCGCCTGGCTGTTCGCACTGTCGGACGTTGCAGTGGCGCGGCAGCAGTTTGTTGCGCCAACGCCTCGCAATGCCCTGTGGGGCACGCCTGTGTACTTTTTCGCGCAGTTACTGCTGGCGTCCACGGTCGCCCTGGTGGTGCCAGCCTGAACATTGCGGCCCGGCTCGCTCAAGCGCGCTGCATGAGCGCACAAGGCTGTATACTAGCGCCCGGGTTTTTGCCTACTATGCCCGCATGAAACATATTGTCCTGCACATTGGCACCGGCAAGACCGGCACCAGCACCATTCAGAACGCGCTGCACCACAACAGACGGTTGCTCAGACGACGGCACAACGTCGACTACGCGGAGCTGGATCTGCTGGTTATCGAGCATTTCGGTGAGCGCATCGCCGCCCACTATCAGCTGATTGAACGGCTGAGGCATGCTGACGACAAAGGACTTGCAGCCATCACCGACTACATCGCCGCGTGCGCACAGGACACCATCATTTTTTCCTGCGAGAACCTATATCATCACCTGGGAGAGGCAGAGATCCAGCGCCTCGCGGAGCTGTTACAGCCGCACCGTGTATCCATCGTGTGTTACGTTCGCCGCCAGGACCTGTATGTGGAATCCGCCTACCGGCAACAGGTGAAGGTTGGCGTGGCAAAAGTCAGCGTACGCAAGTTCCTCGCGCGTCACATGTCTGCAAAAAGCCTGAATGAGGTACATGCGAATTACTACCGTATGCTGCGCCACTGGGACCAGCACTTCGGCACCGGGAATGTGGTTGTCAGGCTGTTCGACACCAACCGCTTTGCGGGCGGCGATCTGCTCACGGATTTTCTCCAGGCGGCGGGCATCGGCAACGTCGATCTCGACCGGCCCGGCGAAGGCGTTGCCAATCAGGCGGTGCCCGCCGAACTGATCAGCGTGCTGCGAACCTTCAACGAAGCGGGCGTTGTCGCGAAAGAGCAGCACCAGAAGTTCGTACAGGATTTACGCGACAATTTTGACTTCAGGGATTACCCCCTTATCAATGACACCGTGAGAGCAAAAATTCTCGACAATTACGCTGAGTCCAATCGCCTGCTGTTTGCGCACTACGGTATCGAGGGCACCTGGTCTGAACCGGAGCTGACATCTGCGCGGGACAACATCGCGAACGAGGCGCAGCGTAGCGACACCGAGTTGTTGAGCGCGCTTTATTACCAGGCATGGATGAAGCAGCACAGTATGCCGACGTCGCAAACGCTGATGCGCAGGGGGTACTACCTGCTCAATGACTGTCTGTTCTACTTCCAGGCCATGCGCCGACAGTTCGGCTCCGAAGCGCTAATCCCGCGTGCTGACTACCTGCGGCTGCTGAGAACAATGATCGCGCGCCGGGAATTTTCCCCCACGTTTTATCTACGCTTCAACGCGGATATCGCCGCCGCCGGCCTCGACCCCCTGTTGCACTACCTGCAATATGGGTTGCGTGAGGTGCGCATCCCGCATCCGGCCATCAGTGAGACCGAAGCAAAACGCATAGCGCACAGTGTTGCCAGTGGCTCTCATCCCTACCTGAATGGCTGGCCGCAAGCCAGCGGCTGATAGACACCCCCGCCACCGGTACCGCCTTATAGAAACAGCGCCGCCGCGGCGCTTCGCACAGCGCTGCGCCAATCCTCGAGGGTTGAACCGTGCGGCACAACCGCCTGCGCGCTATGGCGCATGCCGTCCCCGGCACGACCCAGGCTCACCAGGCAGAACGGCGACAGACAATGCACCGTCAACGAAAATTCATGCTCCGGCAGAGGCTCAGGCGGCAGGCGCACGTTTGAGGAATACACTACCCTACGCGGTTCCGCGCCGACATTGCCGAGCACCTGCAGTGGCCCCACATGACCCGCAACCGCCTGTTTCAGCTCGTTGACCAGCCAGCGGGTGGAAAATGCTCCGGGCAACGTTGTCGGCACATCGTAGCGCATCACGGGTTCGTCGAAGCGCACCGGCACCGTGGCGTTGCGCATGCCGACCCCCGCGGGTATCACCAGGATGCCCAGTACACCCAGGGTCAATGCAGCGCGCATGGGACGCCGGGTGCCGCGCAACCAGTGCAGCATACGCGCCGGGCGCCCTCCCTCGCTGGGCGGCAGGCGCGAACGCGCGTCCCTGCCCAGCTCTTTGGGCACCAGCAACGGCAAATCCTCGGGCCGTTCCGGTCGGAAACAGGGCCGCGACTCGCGGCGCAAGGTTCTGTGCGCAGCCAGCGGTATATCGCGCATCACCGCGCGCAGTACCTGGCGCACCTGGCGCGTATTGCGCGGGCGCTGGTCCGGATTGCGATTGAGCAGTTGATCCACCAGATCCAGCAGGGGTTCGGGCAAGTCTGAATCCTCGCCCAGCACCTCGCGCAACGGGCGCGCGCGGCCACCCAGCAAGCGCGCGACATCCAGAGAACCATCGTGCATGTAGGGGTGAACACCACTCAGCATGTGGTACATCAGCGCGCCCAGCGAGAAGAGGTCCGAGCGCGCATCCATGGGTTCGCCCGTATACTGCTCGGGCGACATTGCCGACGGGCTTCCGGGGCGCGCCAGACGCCCGTCAGCCGTCGGCCGCGAAATGCCGAAGTCGGTGAGTTTGGCGTGGCCGTTCTCCGCGATCAGCACGTTGGCGGGCTTGAGGTCGCAGTGCAGTACACGGTTCTGCCGGGCAATCGCCAATGCACCGGCAACGTCTACGGCCACGGTGAGGCTGCTTGCCAGGGTGGGGCGCACCGCGTCGAGCAGTTCCCGCAGGCTGCAGCCGGGCACATACTCCATCACCATCGCCAGATGACTGGCGGACTCAATAACGTCGTATACCTGCACGATCCTGGGACTATCGAGCTGTGCCACCAAGCGCGCCTCGCGCAACAAGGCCTTGCGTTCCGCCCGCTGCCCGGGTAGATCGTGGATCTTGATCGCGACCTTGCGTTGCAAACGTTCATCCCAGCCCAGATAGACGCTGCCCTGCCCTCCGCGGTCGACGAGGCGCAGCACCTGGTACGGGCCAACGTAACTATCCATGACTCACGCGGCTCCCGAGTGCAGATTGCGCAGCCGTACACGCAGGCTGGAGAAGGACACCTGCAGCCGGGCCGCGGCACGCTCGCAGTCACCGTCACAGTCATCGAGCATCTGGCTGATTTCCGGCAGCGGTATTCGGCTCGCGAGCCGATAACCCTCAGTCTGTTCAATACGCCGGTAGACTGCCGCTCGCGACACGCCCAGACAGGCCGCCACCGCCTTGATCTCGAAATTGTTGGTCAGCATCGCGCGTTCAAAGACCTGCTCCGGAATATCCTGGATCCTGCGGCGGACGGGAGCAGCACAGCGTACCTGGGGTTGCTCCTCCGCGCGCGTCAGCAGCGCCAGCAGGTGGGCGTCGAGACGCGGGAAGTCATCGCCGGCGAGCACGATCTGCCGGGCGACGTTGGCAAGCTCACGCACATTGCCAGGCCAGGAATACCGCAGGGCAATAAAAAAGATGTCTGCCCAGGCAGCAATCACGGTTGGGTCCAGGTCGGGGCCCGGCAGTGGCAACTCTGAATCCGTCTCGCTGGCCGCCGCACGAATGAAATGCACGAACAACTCGCCGATGTCTTCCGGATGTTCACGCAGCGGCGGCACCCGGATTTCGCAGGCCGCGAGCCGGTGGCGCAATGCCGCGCGAAAATCGCTTTCCGGCTCATCCAGTGAGACGTCGGTGGCCGAGATCACTCGCAGGTCGACCGACTCAACAGCGCCGCCGACGGATTGAATTTCCCGCTGCTGCAGCGCGCGCAGAAGTTGCGGCTGCACGCTGGCGGCTGCGTCGCCGATCTCGTCCAGAAAGAGGCTACCGCCCGCCGCCTCGCGAAAATAACCAGCGGTTGCACGCTCCGCGCCCGTGAACGCCCCGCGCGCACTGCCGAACAGTGCGGCTGCAGCCAGCTCGGGAGGAATGGCCGCCACATTGACGCTTACCAGGGGCCCCGCGCGCCGCGCACTGGCGGCGTGAATTGCGCCGGCTACCAGTTCCTTGCCACTGCCCGTTTCGCCGCGGATCAGGATATCCAGGTCGCTACGGGCGGCGCGCAGGATTTCGCCTCTCAGCATCTGCATGCGGACACTGGCGCCGAGTATGTGCTCACCAGCGCGCGTGCGGGTATGCCCGGCAACGGGGCGGGGCGCCTCGCGTAGCAGCAACACCACGCTGTGACTCAGCATCACCGGCACACCGCGCTGTAACTGCTCGCGCTCAAGAACCACCGCGGAAAAAAGCTCCCCGTCAGCCACCCGGCAGCGGCTGGTGCCCTCGAGACGCTGTAGTTCCAGACCCTGGCTGCTGTACACGAACTGCAGCGCGCGTCGGCTTACATACTGGTCGTTCAGCGGCGCGTCAGCCACATCCAGGCCACCGAACACCGGATTACAGCGGCCCAGAAACCAGGGCGCCGATCGCGCGGTTACCGGCACCTGCGCCCGCTGGCCGATGCGAGAAGGATCGGGGTGGAAAATTATAGTGAGCCATAGCGCCCCGGCGCTATCGCGATCATTCACCGCCGCTGCTACAGCTGGCAGTGTTGCGTCGGCATCGTGGTAACGCATTGCGCCCTGGCGTGGTCGCCTCTCAGGTTATTATTCTGCTCCATTTGTGTACCAGCTTAGCAGCCAGTGGAAAAACTGCCTCAAGCTGGCGAAAAAGGATGTCCTGCCCTTTGTGCTAGTCGATCAGTACCAGCAGTGCGATCAACGCCACCCAGCTGGCTGCGCTGCGCGAGAGCAGGCTGCGCATGCTCGCAATCTGTGCAGATGCCGCGGGCCCGGGCTCGGCTTCGCTGCGAACCGCTGAGTCATCCGCCAGCGCTGCCACACCAACTCGCGTCAGGAGCTCATCGGCGGGCAGGGAGACATCGCGCAACGCATCCACCAACACCTCGCGACAGCGGACGAAATTGCCTGTCAGGGTGAAGGTCGAAGCGAGCAGACGGCTCGGCAACCAGTCGGCAAAAAACAGGCACCGCTCTACCAGGGAGCTTTCGAACTGGTAGCGGCAAAGCTGCAGCAGGCGATACGCCAGCGCACCGGCGGGACCCAGCAGGAGGAAGTACAACACCACAGCGAACCAGCGCTGACACGCCTCGTAGAAGAAACCCTGCAGGAGCCGGCTGTGCACAGCAGTGGACGAGTCCGGCGCCGGGTCAAAACCACACTGCAGCTCACGCGACAGCGCCCGCCAGGCTCCCTCCAAATCGCCCACCGACAGAGCGTGCCGATAGCGCGCAACCAGCTCATCGAAATCGCGGCGGCCAAAGCTGTACAGCAGGAGTCCTGTGGCCAGTGCTATCCAGACCAATCCAAACAATACATTGTCCACCACATCCAGCAGCCAGCTTGCGAGCAACGAGGGCACCAGTACCACCAGCGCGAGACCCAGCGCACCGCTCAGGCCCCAGGAAGAGACCCGGGATTGCCAGCGGAAAAATACGCCGTCGCGCTGCACCGGCCCGCCACTACCCCATACCTGCAGTAACACCAGGCCCAGAACCAGGCTTAGAAAGCTCATACATTTTCCTCGTTTGCAAACAGTGCCTGTCGATAGCGATGCCAGTCAAAAGCCGGCCCCGGATCCGTTTTCCGCCCGGGCGCGATATCGCTGTGACCCACAATATTTTCGCGGTGCAGCTTTGGATAACCGGCCAGCAGAATGCGCGTAACCGCTACCAGCGCCGTGTACTGCATGTCGGTATAGGGATCATCGTCGGTGCCTTCCAACTCGATACCAATGCTGAAATCGTTGCAGTTGTCCCGACCCGCATAGTGCGAAAGCCCTGCATGCCACGCGCGCTCGCCAAAATCGACAAACTGCACCAACTCGCCATCGCGTCGCACCAGCAGATGCGCCGACACCTGCTGTCCACGGATTTCAGCGAACCAGGGGTGCTCCTCCCAGTCGAGGCGGTTGCTGAAAAAGCGCTCCACGCAATCACCCTCGTAACATCCCGGCGGCAGACTGATATTGTGGATCACCAGCAACTCGGGCGCGCAACCTTCGGGGCGCGCGCCGTAATTGGGCGACGGCACGCGCCGTGCCTGCCTGAGCCAGCCACCTTCGAGTTCCAGCCTGGGATCTGCTGTGTAAGCTTCCATCCCGACCATCTTAGCTGCAGACGCTGCCGGCGGCGAGGCCCGGTGCGCGGCGTGTCTTACCCTGTCCGGGCGCAACTGTTAGAATTCCCGACCCCGCCACACACGGACCTGATCGAGCATGAGCGAAGCACCCATTGAGGCCGCAGTGCCCGCGCCCGACGCGGCCAGCGTCAGCGAGAACGTGCGCGCGGCACTGGCAGAGGATATGGGCGATGGTGATATCACCGCGGCGCTGATCGATGCCACCGCGCAGGCGCAAGCCCAGGTCATCACGCGCGAAGATGGGGTTCTCTGTGGTCGCCCCTGGGTCGACGCCGTGTTTAAACAACTGGATCCAGCCATCGTCATTGAGTGGCGGCACGCGGATGCCGATGTCATCGCAGCGGGCGAGGTGCTGTTGCGTGTCAGCGGGCCCGCGCGCGCACTACTCACGGGCGAGCGCACGGCGCTGAATTTCCTGCAGCTGTTATCCGGTACCGCGAGCCGCTGCAGACACTACGCCGACAGCGTCGCGGACACCCGGGCACGTCTGCTGGACACGCGGAAAACCATTCCCGGGCTGCGTATCGCACAAAAGTACGCCGTGCGCTGCGGCGGCTGTCTCAACCATCGCATCGGCCTTTTCGATGCCTTTCTTATCAAAGAGAATCACATCGCCGCCTGCGGTGGCGTGCAGGCCGCCATCCGCGCTGCGCGCGCCTACGCTCCCGGCAAGCCGGTGGAGATTGAGGTGGAGAACATGGCGGAACTGGAAGAGGCACTGGCTGCCCGCGCCGACCGTGTGATGCTGGATAATTTCAGCCTGGACGCATTGGTAGAAGCGGTTACGCTTACAGCGGGACGCGCGGAACTCGAGGCTTCCGGCAACGTCACCGAAAGCACCTTGCGCCCTATCGCGGACACCGGCGTGGATTTCATCTCCATCGGCGCCCTGACCAAAGACTGCAAGGCCCTGGATCTGTCGATGCGCCTGCTATAGCAGCGGCTGTTTACTTACCAGAACACCGTTATTGTCGGCGTAGATGTAGTCCCCGGGGGCGACCGCAACGCCCGCCATGTCGATCACGATGTCGCGCTGGCCCTCGCCCCGTTTCTCAGTTTTCAGCGGGCAGCTCCCCAGCGCCTGCACACCGAGCGCGATACGGCCGATCTCATCCACGTCGCGGATCACGCCGTGAATCACCAGCCCGGCCCAGCCGTTGGCCGCGGCCTTCTCCGCCAGTAAATCTCCCAGCAGTGCACGGCGCACAGAGCCGCCACCGTCCACCACAATCACCCGACCCTCGCCGTCCTCTTCAACACAGGCCTTAACCAGCGAGTTGTCTTCGTGACACTTGATCGTTACCGCGCGCCCATGGAAACAGCTGTGCAGCCCGTAGTTGCGCAACGGCAGAGGCACGGCAAGCGCCAGCGGGGCGGCGTCGGAGAGGTCGGGAGTGGAGATTTCGCGCATGCGACAGCCTGTCGGGTCAATGAAAATGAAAGTATACGACAGCCGTGCTTACGCTGCGGCAAAAAGGCGCAAAACGCACATTGGCAAGTGCGCCATCCCGAGTATAATTCCCCGCATGTATTGCTCGTGATATTTACATTCACTCTATGAATGCGAGGCGGCCTGTGAACGTCAACCGAATCGATCTCAACCTGCTGGTGTACCTGGATGCCCTCCTCAGGGAACGCAACGTCACCCAGGCGGCCAATCAGCTCAGTTTGTCCCAACCCGCCATGAGCAACGGCCTGCGGCGCTTGCGCGAACTGTTCGACGATCCGCTGCTGGTGCGCACCAGCGAAGGCATGACGCCCACCGAGCGGGCACTGGAACTCGAGCCGGTGGTGCGTGAAGTCCTAAGCAAGATCGATCAGGCCGTACAGCCGCGCACCGCCTTTGAACCCGGGAAGGCCAACCGCGTGTTTCGCATCATGGCCAGCGACTACGCGGAATCGACGCTGTTACCCAGCGTGTTGGGCAAGCTGCGCACCCTCGCGCCGGGGCTTACCCTGGACATCATGACACCCTCCGACGTCAGCTTCCTGGACGTGGAACGCGGTAAGGTCGATATGCTGATCAACCGCTTCGACTCAATGCCCCAGTCGTTCCACCAGATTCACCTCTGGAACGATACCTTCACCTGCGTGCTCAGCCCGGAAAATCCGGTGCTGGAAGACTGGACGCTGGAAAACTATCTCAAGGCCAACCACGTGTGGGTCAGTAAAACCGGTATGGGCGTGGGCGTGGGCGTGGATCCGGGCGATGTGCAACGGCTCGGCTGGGTGGATGTGGCGCTCAACAAACTCGGCAAGAAACGCCAGATTCGCGTGTTTACCCGCCACTACCAGGCCGCCATGACGCTGGCGGAGCAAAACGATCTGATCGTGACGCTGCCCACACGCGCAGCGATACTCAAGCGCAATAACCCGCGGGTTGTGCTGCGCGATCCACCCCTGGATATTCCGCCGCTGGAACTGAAGATGGCCTGGAGTCCACTGTTGCAGCACCACCCGGCCAACAAGTGGTTGCGCAAACTGATCGCCGATACCGCGCGCGAGCTGAACGGCCTCGAGGCTACGCCCTAGCCCTCTCCGGTGCACCGCCTGTGTCTGCGCGGGCAGGTCGCACGGAGTGAGTATCTCAGCCTTCCGAACGCAGTGTGACCTGGCCGCGCGGACACAGGCGTATCCATGTCCCACAACTGAGTTGCCGGCCCCTGCGGCGACAGGCGGCCATCCCTCGAAAGGCTGAGATACTCGCTCTGGCCGCCTGTCGCCGCAGGGACCTGTGATGTTCGTAACATCGGGATCGCTTCCGAGCGCAGGAGCGCCTGTGTCTGCGCGGGCAGGTCGCACGGAGAGAGTATCTCAGCCTTCCGAACGCAGTGTGGCCTGGCCGCGCGGACACAGGCATTCACGTGAACAGCCACCTTTCCACCAGGCCTCAAGATTCACGTCTGCAATGACCGCGATCACAACGATCAATTCGCTAAATTATGCTGCGCCTCCTACAATCTCCAGCATAGCCGCTTCCAACCCGGGGTCTGCCGAGCGCGCCCGTGCGGAAGCAGACCAGAGCCTCTAGTACAGGAACGCCAGCATGTCAGATCGCATCCAAGAGGGCAGCCTGCAGATCGACCCCGTTCTGCATGCGCTGCTGGAGCAGGAAATCGCGCCGAACAGCGGCATCCCGGCGGGGCAATTCTGGCGGGCGCTGGAAAACATTCTCGAGGCGCTCGCCCCGCGCAACCGCGAACTACTGCAAATTCGCGAAGACATGCAGGCGAAGATCGATGCCTGGCATCGCGCGCACCCCGGCGCTGACTACGATCGCGCAGCATACCGGTCGTTTCTGCAGGAGATCGGCTATCTGCTGCCGGAGGGTGAGGATTTCAGTATCAGCACCGAAAACGTGGACGAAGAAGTGGCCACTCTGGCCGGCCCGCAACTGGTAGTGCCGGTGATGAATGCGCGCTACGCGCTGAATGCCGCGAACGCACGCTGGGGCAGTCTTTACGATGCGTTGTACGGCACCGATGTTATTCCCGAGAGCGGGGGCGCCGAGCGCGCAGGCGGCTACAATCCAGTGCGCGGGGAGAAAGTTATCGCCTACGCCCGGGGGTTCCTGGACAGCCATTGCCCGCTCGCCAGCGGCAGCCATGCCGACGCTGCGTCCTACGCCATCGTCGATGGCAAACTTGCGGTGGAACTGCAAGACGGCGCCACCAGCACGCTGGCCGACCCCGCGCTACTGCGCGGTTATACGGGTATGCAGGACAGCCCCTCCTGTATCCTCCTGCGTCACCACGGCCTGCACATCGAAATTCAGTTCGACCGCCAGCATGCAATCGGCAGTACCGATGCAGCGGGCGTGAAAGACGTTGTGCTGGAAGCGGCGCTGACCACGATCCAGGATTGCGAGGATTCCATCGCGGCCGTGGATGCCGAAGACAAGGCCGTGGCCTATCGCAACTGGCTGGGCCTGATGCGAGGCGACCTCCAGGACAGTTTCAACAAGGGCGGCGATAGCGTCACCCGCAGCCTGAACCCCAATCGCTGCTATACCGGAACAGATGGCGAGGCGCTGGAACTTTCCGGACGCAGCCTGCTGTTCATCCGCAATGTCGGCCACCTGATGACCACGCCGGCAATCCTCGACGGCGAGGGCGGCGAAATCCCCGAGGGCATCATGGACGGGATGTTCAGCGCCATGATCGCGCTGCACGATTTGCATAAGGATAAGCCCGCCGACCGCAATTCCCGCGCCGGCAGCGTGTACATCGTGAAACCGAAGATGCACGGCCCGGATGAGGTCGCGTTTGCCTGCGAGTTGTTCGACCGCATCGAGGATGCGCTGGGGCTCGCACGCAATACCCTGAAAATGGGCATCATGGATGAGGAGCGCCGCACTACCGTCAACCTGAAAGAATGTATCCGCGCGGCGCGGGAACGTCTGGTGTTTATCAATACCGGCTTTCTCGATCGCACCGGCGACGAAATTCATACCAGCATGGAAGCCGGCGCCATGACACCCAAGGGCGCAATGAAACAGGAAAGGTGGATTAACGCCTATGAGGACTGGAACGTGGACGTCGGCCTGCGCTGTGGCCTCATGGGCCGCGCACAGATCGGCAAGGGCATGTGGGCCATGCCGGACCTGATGGCGGACATGATGCAGAACAAGATTGCGCACCCGCAATCCGGCGCGACCACCGCCTGGGTTCCCTCACCCACTGCCGCCACGTTGCACGCCATACATTATCACCAGGTCAGTGTGGCACAGCGGCAACAGGCGCTGCTCGGCAAATCGCGCGCCAGCGTCGTCGACATCCTGCAGATTCCCCTGAAGGGCGCCGCGGGCCTGAGCGCCGATGACATCCAGCGCGAGCTCGACAACAACGCGCAGGGCATCCTCGGCTACGTGGTGCGCTGGATCGATCAGGGTGTCGGCTGTTCAAAAGTGCCCGATATAAATCATGTCGGCCTGATGGAGGATCGCGCAACGCTGAGAATTTCCAGCCAGCACATTGCCAACTGGCTGCACCACGGCGTGTGCAGCGAAGCGCAGGTGATGGAAACCCTCAAGCGCATGGCGGCAGTCGTCGATGAACAGAACGCCAGCGATCCTGCATACCGCCCGATGGCCGCCGATTTCGACGCGAGCATTGCCTTCAAGGCCGCCTGTGATCTGGTGTTGCTGGGGCGTGAACAGCCGAGCGGCTACACGGAGCCTGTACTACATGCGCGTCGCCGGGAAGCCAAGGCGCGCTTCGGGCAGTAGCCGCGAGGAGATTCCCTGTTGTTCAGCCGCGCGCGCAGAACGCCGTGCGCATCACTCAGCGCGAAGCGGGGGGTTGCGTATCGTCACGCGTATCCTTGAACTGCAGATTGGTGAGCTGCTCCGAGAGCAGGCCGATCAGGAACATCACCATGCCCGCCAGTATCAACATCGTACTCATGTTGGTAAAACGCCAGCCACTGCTGGCCACGGTCAGCGCATAGTTGAGCAGACCGAGTCCGGCCACTATCGCGGCCGCGGGAAAATACACTTTCAGCGGCGAATACAACGTGCCGACCTTGAAAATGATGAGCAGGAAGCGGACACCGTCGCGCACCATGCTGATGTGACTGCTGCCGAGCCGTTTCGAGACTTCAATGGGTACAAAACCCACGGAATACCCGGCGCGAAAAAACGCCATGGTAGACGTGGTGGGATAGCTGAAGCCATTCGGTAACAGATAGAGAAAACTCAGGAATTTCCTGCGATCCACGCAGCGGAACCCTGAGGTGAGGTCGTCGATGCGGCGATTCACCATCCAGCTTGCGAAGCGGTTGTAGATGGCGTTGGCGCTCCAGCGCGCTACGCTCGCCTGCGAATCCAGCCCGCTGCGCGCGCCCACCACGAGGTCGTAACCCTTTTCCATTTCGGCAATCAACTTGCCTACTTCGTCGGGTCTGTGCTGCCCGTCCCCATCCATGAAAACAATAAATTCGCCACTGGCGGCGCGTGCACCGCTTTTAATCGCCGCCCCATTGCCCTTCGCGTAAGGATGGGTCAACACCCGCACGCCAGCATCGGCGCAGACCTGTGCGGTGGCATCTATCGAGCCATCGTTGACGACGATGATTTCGGCGTCAGGATACAGACGCTTCAGCTCCGGCAGTACCAGGGCAAGCCCCTGCTCTTCGTCTTTCGCCGGAATTACGATGCTGACATTCTTCACTTTACGATCACTTGATATATCTCATACCCTGTCGTCAGGCAGCAAGTATGTAGCCTCCACAGCAACGACACAAGACAGACGGCAGACGCCGCCGCAAACAGGACACCCGCATGCGCGAGCGCTTGCCTGATACCAGCGCGATTCACTGGCTGCTGCTTGTACTGCTGCTTTGCGGCGGCGGCTTCCTGCGCTACAGCTACATGCATGGTACGGAGGTGATCAATCCCGGAGGCGCGGGGGATGCCGGCTACTACCTTCGCTATGCAAACAACCTGGTGCAGCACGCTGTGTTCTCCAAGCAAGCCTCCACCACCACGCCTGCACCCGATGCCTACTGGGCACCGGGCTACCCCGCGCTGCTGGCCGCCCTCATCGCGAGCGCAGAAGGCGCGGGAGTCGATGCCTACCTCACTATCAGAACGGTACAGATCACACTCGGCACGACGGCAATCCTGTTCACCTTTGCGCTGGGCATCTGCTTCATGCCCGCGCCCTGGGCGCTGCTGGCCGCGCTGCTGGTGGCGCTGTCTCCCCATCTGGTGAGTACCGAGCAGTACCTGTTATCTGAAACCCTCACCCTGTTTTTGCTACTCGCCTCGCTACTGCTTTTTGTGCGCGGCATTCAGCGCCGCTCGACACTGCTGCAATGCGGCGCCGGGATCGGTTTCGCCCTGACCTACCTGACCAACCCGGTGAGCCTGTTCATCGCCCCGGTGGCCGTCGCGGTCACCTGGCTCGCGGGCCCGCGGGGTCCAGACGGCGAACGTATGCTGACCCGGCGCGCCGCCCTGATGATCCTGGGCCCGCTGCTTGTTGCGGGCGCGCTGTGGACACTGCGCGGCGCATTGTCTGTACCCGCGGACAGCCCCACGGCCGGCAGCCGCTTGCTGACCAATCTGGTGCAGGGCATGCACGCGGATTTTCACAGCGCCTGGCGGGCGAACCCGCGCGACCCGGACAATCCGGCGACGGTGGATCTCGCACTGGTTGACGGTTCCTACCCGCGCTTCGCAGCGCGCCTTGCAGACAAGTTTGCCGCGGACCCGACCGGCATGTTGCACTGGTACCTGCTGGAAAAACCGCTGCTGCTGTGGGACTGGGATATCCGTGTGGGCGCGGGCGACATCTACACCTACCCAATATTCTACTCGCTCTACCAGACCAGCAAACCGGCCCTGGCGACCTACGTGGTGATGCGCAGTGTGCATCTCTGGCTGGTGGCTTTCGGGGTATTATCCCTGGTTTTTCTGATCCGCCACCGCACTGCGCAGCACTGGGTACCCTTGGTGCTCTACGCCTGCCTCGCCTACGTGAGCGCCGTCTACGCCATTACGCAGGCCGAGCCGCGCTATTCTTTCCCTCTGCGCCCCGAGATGTACCTGATGGCGGCGTTTTTCCTCTGGCGGCTGGCGCAGGTCTATCTCAACTACCGCGAGCGGTACCGCGGCGCCGCGCGCCCCGGGGCCTCATAGGTAGAGCGCCAGCGTCTGCTGCTGGCCCTCGTCCAGGGTGCCTGCTGCCTGCAAGGCCAGCAGCCGCTCGAGCAGGGCCGCCTGCTCGTGTTCCAGGCCAAGCGCGGTGGTGAAATGCAGTTGCATCAGCATACCGCGCACATTATTGGGCGAGAGCGCGAGAAACTTCCGCATGTAGGCGTGTGCGCGCGCGTACTGCCCGAGGTCGTTCGCGATGCCCGCCAGAATCGAGTAGATATTGGCCGATGCGCTCGCAGTTGTGCCGGGCGCGAGAAAAATGTCCGCCATGCGGTCGCTGAACCTGAGCGTGTCGGCGAGCGTGCATCTACCGCGCTGCAGTATTTTGGCAAAGCCGTTGAAGGTACTGACCACCGCGAACGGCCGCTGCGGCTCCACGCTTCCCAATTCCTCAAAACGTGTCGCCGGTATTTCCCGGCCGGCGAGGCAGTACAGCGCCAGATCGCGAATCTGCCAGTCGCCGGGACGCTCCGTAATACTCAACTCACCGGCCCGGCGCGAATACGCCAGCGCGGAATCCAGCGCACCCACGCTGGCCAGGTGCAGCGCCATTTCCTCGTTGGCGCGAAAGGAATCCGGATGCTGGTTCACATAATTCAGGCGCAGCAGCGGTGCGCTGGACCAGAGCTGCACCTGCGAGCCTGTCTGCACCGCCAGCAACAACACGTATACGGCCAGCCATGCAAGTAGCGGTGCCGCCAGCGGCGGCCAGCGGCGGGCCAACAGGCCGAGAGCAGTGACCAGCAGCAGGAAAATGCCGACGCCGGGGAAGTAGTTGCGATGCTCAAAATACAGCTCCAGGGCAAACACACTGGACTCGATGGCGTGCCCAACCAGAAACACCAGCCCGGCGCCCAGTAGCAACTGGCCGGCGCGGAAACGCATCAGCGCCAGCGCCACTGGTATCAACAGCAGCCACGCCGCCACCGCAAAAGCGGTATCCGGCGGCGCATGCAGCCCGCGGGAGACGGCGAAATCGTCGTGGAACACACCCAGACGCGGGAGTTCGGGCCAAAGCAGTTGTCCGAGATAATCCCACAGCGCACGCGACTGGGTCAGCAGGCGCTCGAGCAGACCAAAATCCCGGTGCCGGTAACCGCCTTCGATGCGCTCGAAAAAAAGCACCAGAAGTAGCACTGCCAGCAGCGTACCCAGCCCCAGCAGGGCGAGGCTGGCGCGCCGCAGCGCGCGGTTCTGCTTGCCCGTGCGATCACGCGCGGCGAACCACAGCACCTCCAGCAGCACGATCACCGGTAGCACCAGCGCGCCGTTTTCCTTGGCGAGCACGGCCGCCGCGAAACACAACAGCAACACACCGAACAGGGCCACCCCGGCAAGGCTGAGAAACAGCAGGCGCCGCCAATAGACATAGACGATGCACGCGAGCAGCATGAACAGTGTCGACAGCATCGCCATGCGCTGCACCACGTACAACACGGTACTCACATAGAGCGGCGCCAGCAGCCAGCAGGCGCCGCCGAGCAGGGCAAACCAGCGGTGTTGCGGCACGCGCGCATGCGCCAGCAGCAGGCTGAACAGCCACATCACCAGCCCCGCATTCACCGCGTGCAACACTATATTGACCTGCTTGCTGCCGGCGGTGCCCGCATCCAGGTACAGTTCTTCCAGCACAAAACTTGCCATGGCCACGGGCCGCCCGAGCGGGCCGGAACGATTGCCGAAAATGTAATCGGCGGCGCCGCCAAAGCCTTCGCCGAGGTGGCCGACCACCGCGAGATTGGAGCGATCGTCCAGCATCGACGGGCTGCTGATACCGGGCCAGTAAACCCAGACGCTCAGCGCGAGCACAGCCAGGGCCAGTGGCAGCGTGAGCAGACGGGAATCGGGCAGGCGCACGCCTCAGCGCTCCCGCGCCGCGTCGGGCGCCGTAATGAACAGGGATAGCAGAGTGTGCAGGCGTTTGCGCCGCGTGTCGTGTTCGAGCCATGAGCGCACCGATTCATACATGCCGTCGACGTCATTTGCCGCGGCCTGCAGTTCGATCTGGCGCACCAGGAATTCCCGGCGACCCGGCTTCAGTGCGAGGGCCCGGTCGATTACCTGCTGCAGCTCTGCGGCGCTCGCCCCGCTACCCAGCAGGTAGGTGAAGCGATATCCCAGCACCTTTAGGCTCTCCGGATAGCGCGCCTCTAGCACCTCAAGCAGGCGCAGAATGCGCGCTTCATCCGCCGCACAACCACCGGCATTCACGCAGCCGATGAGTTCCCCCAGCGCGTTGTAATCTGAGGCCTGTAGCGGGCGGGATGCGAGCAGCGTTTCCAGCTCCGCCAGCCAGTCTGTGCCCGCGCCGGGGTCGGTGGCGAACTGCGAATCCAGCGAGTGCAACATCACCAGCGCCGCCACATCGCGGGGGTTGGTGGCATACATCCGCTCGAAGTAGACACGCGCGGCAATCAGCGCCTCTCGCGCCCGCTCTTCACTCAAACCGAGTGCCTCGGCGTTGCGGTAGCGTTTGAGCAGCGCGTCGGCGTAGAAATAGTTGGAGCGCGACGATTCGGGGTGATTGCGCACGTTCACGCCCGCCATGCGCAATTCCTCCGACCAGGTATCCACGCGGATGAGCAACAGTACGAGCAACACCGCCAGCACCATGCCCACCAGCGGCAACGCCAGCGTCCGGGCGTTACCCGCACTGAAAAACGGCTGTGCCAGCAGGCTGGCCAACAGCATGCACGGGGCAACCACGGGCAGGTAATTGCGGTGCTCGTACACCATCTCCAGCGGCCACACGGTGGATTCCATACTGTGCCCCACCAGATAGAACAGCAGCGCGAACAACAGCAGCGGATACCACTCACGCAGCAGAATGCCAGCGAGGAGCGCCGCACCCCAGGCGATGATGGCGAACAGTGTAGACATAGGCCGGGTGAAGGAGCGCGACAACGGAATGTCGTCATGCTGGAAACCCATGGCACTGATATCCGGCAGCGCCAGCCAGGCGAGGTAGTGCCACAGCAGCCGCGCCTGGGTGAGCACGCGTTCCTGCAGGCTGAACTCGCGGCGGGCAAAGCGCTCGACGAGAAACTCCGGCGGCACGAACATGCAGGCCAGCAGCACGGCGAAGAACAGGCCGAGCGCCGCCACGCCGGCGATGCGCAGCGGTGGGCATGCGCGCCCGGCCCACTCGCCGCGAAAGAAGCTCACCTCCAGCACCAGAACCAGCACCGGCAGCAGCGCGCCGTTTTCCTTGCTGTAGGCCGCGAGCCCGGTGAGCAGCGCCAGCCACAGGGCGGCGGCGGCCAGTTCGCCGCCACTGGCCCCCTCCACCGCGAACCGCTGCCGGTAGCGCACGAACAGCCACAGGCCCATCAGCGTGAACAGCGTTGCCAGTTGCGCCATGCGCTGCACGGCGTAAAGCACGGTGGATACATGCAATGGGTGCAACAGCCAGATCGCGGCGGCGAGCAGCGCCAGCCAGCGCGCGCCCTCTGCACCGCGTAATGGATACACACGCGCGAACAGCGGCTGCGCCAGCAGGTACACGAATATGCCGACCACGCCGTGCAACAGCCCGTTCACCAGCTTGATGGCATAGGGCGATACCTCGCCGGCCGCCACGCTATTGAGGGCGAAACTGAACATGGCAATGGGCCGTCCGAGGGGGCCGGAGTTGGAGCTCAGGGCGGCCGTGCGCCACTGGTCGAACAGAGTGCCGTCGAATTTCAGCAAGGGATTGGCGGCGATCGCGCCGAAATCATCGAACAGCAGCGGCCCGCCGAAGCCGAGACTGTAGGCAAAGAACACCGCCACCAGCGCGGCGGCTAGGAGGTAATCAGCTTTGAACATACAACTGCCTGACCTGCAAATCCCCGTTCGGCGCCGGTGCGCTGCGAAACGAGCTGCCCGGTGCGCGTGTTGTTGCTGGCGCGCCGCCAGCAGCGCTAAATTAGCAGGAAACCGCCACCGGGGTTAAAGCAAATGGCGCAAAAGCCAAGTAATTACATGCGGCGCGACGGGCAGAAACGGCGGACAAAAAAAAGCCCGGCAGTGCCGGGCTCGAATGCTGTGGTGTTACTACAGCGTGTAACTCGTGATTGCTTTTGCGCTTAGTTCCTGCAGTTGGCCGGCAGGTACTTCGCTTCGACCGCTGCGGCAGCCCTTGCATTGGGGCCTACTGCTTGCTTGCAAATCCACACCAGGCTACGACCGCTGCGCGTCACGGAAGACAGCGAGAAGCCCACGTCGTTTGCCGCATCTGCGCCCGGTACCACACCGCCCTGAATACCCGCGGTGACAATAACGCCCACACCAGCCACACTCTCATAGGACATAGAGGCAATAATCGGACGATTCGGGTTGGTAGTGATGCCCGCCTGACCCGCGTCGGCCGGGTACGAACCCTCGCTGGCGTAGTACTCGGCGATGGTGGTCTTGGCTTCCGCCAGGGCCGCCATGGGCTCAGACATCTTGGAGCGGACGATGTAGTCCTGGTACGCCGGCAGCGCGATGGCGGCCAGAATACCGACGATCGCGATCACGATCATCAGTTCGATCAGGGTAAAACCCTTTTGAGCTGTTTTTTGTACGTTCATGCTGCTATCTCCGTTGAAAAGTCTTGTTAGTGCACCCGCCTCTTGTGACTCGCCGGGCGAATTGTGCTACCACGATTAGCAGTGCAGCTAACGTGCCAAAGTGAATGGCAATTGTTGGCAAAAACAATAATTTATTAATAAATACAGTTAGTTAAAAGATATATCCGGTTGGAATAATACTCGCCTGAGCGGCTTCTTCTGCGCTCGGGACCTGACGGCGTCGCGCACCTTGTGACAATTTTTGTCATATTCTGACGCTCAGCACCGCGCGCGCATGCTCCCTTTCGCGGTGCCAGACCCATAAAGGCACCCGCACTCGCGTGGGCACTCTGGCAAAAAGCCGCAACTTTCACCTCCAATCGCCCGGTTTTGTTGAGTTTTACCTCAAAAGCGCTGGTGGCGCGGGCCGCATTGGTGGTTATAATCGTGAGTCTCACCGGCACAATAGCACGAAGGAATATCACACCTGCATCAGGGGCCAGGGCGAATGAACGACAAAGCGACAGGGCAGCTCAGCGGCCTGGCGGGCAGACTGGTAGCGGAAAACCTGATCAGCGCACAGGCTGCGGTGCAGGCACAGAAGGATGCTTCCCTTGAGCGCATGCATTTCGTGCAGTTCCTGGTTGAGAAGCAAAGCGTCAATGCCCGGCGCCTCGCCGAGGTGGCCTCGCAGGAATTCGGCGTGCCGCTGCTGGATATCAGCGCGCTGGATAGCAGCACCTTCCCGGTGGGCCTGGTGGAGCCCGAGCTGGTGGCCAAACACCATGCACTGCCGATATTCCGGCGTGGCAACCGCCTGTTCATTGCCGTCTCCGACCCTACCAACCTCGCCGCGCTGGATGAGATCAAGTTTCACACCGGCATCAACACCGATGCAGTGCTGGTGGAAGAGGTTCCGCTGGGCAAGGCGCTGGCGGACTGGGTGGAGGCGCAGGATACACTCTCCACCGGCCTCGATGACCTCGACGCCTCCGACCTCGACGACGTGGAACTCAGCAGCGGCGAGATGCGCGATGAAGGCGACGATGCCTCCTCGGCAGTTGACGAAACGCCGATCGTGCGCTTCGTCAACAAGGTACTGATCGACGCCATCAAGCAGGGCGCCTCCGACATCCACTTCGAACCCTACGAGCGCAATTACCGCGTGCGCTTCCGTACCGATGGTATTTTGCAGGAAGTAGTAAAGCCGCCGCGCAATCTCGCACCGCGCCTGTCGGCACGCCTGAAGGTGATGTCGCAGATGGATATTTCGGAGCGCCGCCTCCCCCAGGATGGGCGCATCCAGATGAAACTGTCGCGCAACCGGGCCATCGACTTTCGTGTGAACACGCTGCCGACGCTGTTCGGCGAAAAGATCGTACTGCGGATTCTCGACCCGAGCAGTGCCCAGATGGGCATCGATGCGCTGGGGTACGAGGAAGACCAGAAAGCCATGTACCTGAAAACCCTGCACCAGCCGCAGGGGATGATTCTGGTCACCGGGCCCACCGGCTCGGGTAAAACCGTGTCGCTGTACACGGGGCTGAATATTCTGAATACGCCGGAGCGCAACATCTCCACCGCCGAAGATCCGGTGGAAATCAACCTCGAGGGTGTCAACCAGGTTCACGTGAATGCCAAGGTGGGATTGAACTTCGCCGAGGCGCTGCGCTCCTTCCTGCGCCAGGACCCGGACATTATCATGGTGGGGGAGATCCGCGACCTGGAAACGGCGGAAATTGCCATCAAGGCGGCCCAGACCGGCCACCTGGTGTTGTCCACCCTGCACACCAACAGTGCCGCCGAAACACTCACGCGTCTGCTCAATATGGGCGTGCCGGCCTTCAACGTGGCCTCCTCGGTGGATCTGATTATCGCCCAGCGCCTCGCGCGCAGGCTGTGCAAACAGTGTGCGGTGCCGCACGACGACATTCCCCACGAAACGCTCCTGCAGGAGGGTTTCACCGAGGAGATGCTGGAGGGCGCGACCATCATGCGCGCCGTGGGCTGCGACCAGTGCAACAGCGGGTACAAGGGCCGGGTGGGTATTTATGAAGTGGTGCGCATTACTCCCTCCATTGCCAGGATCATCATGGAAGAAGGCAATTCAATGCAAATTGCCGAGCAGGCTAAAGCCGAGGGGTTCAGGGATTTGCGCGTGGGCGCACTGAGGAAGGCCGCGCAGGGCTTAATCAGCCTCGAAGAGGCAAATAGAATTACCGTGGACTAATCCACACAGGGATAATAACGGGGCACACAATGGCTACAAGCGCAGTGAGGGGCAATATCTTTCTGTGGAGCGGTACCGACAAGGCCGGCCGCCCAAGCAAAGGTGAAATTCACGCCACAACCCAAGCCATGGCGAAGGCGCAACTCCGACAACAGGGTATCAAGCCCAAGTCGGTGCGCAAAAAAGCCAAACCGTTGTTCGGTGGCCAGGGCAAGCCCATCAAGCCCGCAGACATCGCCATTTTCACGCGCCAGCTGGCCACCATGCTGAAAGCCGGCGTGCCGCTGGTGCAGAGTTTCGAGATTGTGGAGGACGGCCTGGAAAAACCGCGCATGCGCCAGCTCGTCTCCACCATCCGCAACGATGTGGCATCGGGTACCGGCCTGGCCACCTCCATGGCAAATCATCCCCGGCACTTCGATGATCTTTATTGCAGCCTGGTTGGCTCGGGTGAAGATTCCGGTACTCTGGAAGTAATGCTCGACCGGGTGGCCACCTACAAGGAGAAAACCGAACAGCTCAAGCGCAAGATCAAAAAGGCCATGACCTACCCGATGGCGGTGATCGCCGTGGCGCTGATCGTCACGGGCATTCTGCTGATCAAGGTGGTGCCCGTGTTCGCCAACACCTTCGAAAGCTTCGGCTCCGAGCTGCCGGCATTCACGCGCATGGTGATGAACATTTCCGAATTCGCGCAGGAGTGGTGGTACATCATTCTCATTGCGATAGTGGCTGCGGCCTATTCGATCCGCGAGGCCAAACTGCGTTCGGTGCGCTTCTCCGAATGGATAGACCGCATGGCGCTGCGCATGCCCGTGGTTGGCACGATCGTACACGACGCTGTTATAGCGCGCTTCTCGCGCACGCTGGCCACCACCTTTGCCGCCGGTGTGCCGCTGGTGGATGCGCTGAACTCTACCGCCGGCGCGGCGGGCAACTCGGTGTACGCCAAGGGCATTCGCCGTATCCGTGACGATGTAACTACCGGCTCGTCGCTGTATAACGCCATCCGCTCGACCGGGCTGTTTCCAAACATGCTGCTGCAGATGGTGTCTATTGGCGAGGAATCGGGCGCGCTCGACGAAATGCTCGACAAGGTCGCCACGCACTATGAAGAGGCGGTAGACAACGCCGTGGACAGTCTCAGCTCGCTGCTCGAACCGCTGATTATGTCGGTGCTGGGCGTACTGGTAGGCGGCCTGATGATCGCCATGTACCTGCCGATATTCATGCTCGGCTCGGTGATCTGATCCGCGCAAAAGCCACACGGGTTCACGGCATCCACGGGCGCAGCGCACTGTGATCGAGGTCATCGGGCAACTGGGCTGGCTGCTGCCTGCCGGCCTGCTGGTAACAGGCCTGTGCGTGGGCAGCTTCCTCAATGTAGTGATCTACCGCCTCCCCCTCATGCTGGAAAGTCGCTGGCGCCGCGATTGCTGCGAACTGCTGGAGGTGGAGCCGGACGCGCCCGAGGCGCCGCTCAATCTGGCCTCGCCCAACTCCCACTGCCCCCACTGCAAGGCGCCCATCAAGCCCTGGCAGAATATTCCCGTGCTCAGCTATCTGTTGCTGCGCGGTCGCTGCGGCAACTGTGCGGCGCGGATCTCACCGCGTTACCCGTCGGTGGAACTTGCAACCGGCCTGGCGACTCTCGTATTGCTTGTTTACATGCCTGTGGATACCGCCCTGCTGGGAGCCATGCTGTTCACCTGGGCATTGATCGCCCTGACCATGATCGACATTGATCACCAACTCCTGCCCGACGTCATCACGCTGCCGCTACTGTGGCTCGGTCTGGCGTTCAACATCAGCAGCACCTATGCGCCTCTGGCCGATGCGGTCATCGGCGCCATGCTCGGCTACGCTATCCTGTGGAGCATCTACTGGGCATTCAAACTGGTCACCGGCAAGGAGGGCATGGGCTACGGCGATTTCAAACTGCTGGCGGCGCTGGGCGCCTGGCTCGGCTGGCAGGACCTGCACCTGGTGATACTGCTCTCTTCGGTGGTGGGCGCGGCGCTCGGCATTCTGCTGATGCTGGTAAAGCGCCACGGCCGCGAGGTTCCCCTGCCCTTCGGACCGTACCTCGCGGCAGCGGGCTGGATCACCTTCCTCTGGGGCGATGCGCTCATCGCGAAACTGCCGTTCCTGGACCTGGGGCTGCACTGATATGGGCTGGATTGTGGGCGTGACCGGTGGCATCGGCAGTGGCAAATCCGCCGTGACGGCGCGTTTCGAACAGCGCGGCATTGTGGTGGTGGATGCCGATCTGGCTGCGCGCGTGGTGGTGGAGCCCGGACGCCCCGCACTGGCGCAAATCGCCGCCCATTTCGGCGCGGATATTCTGCTGGCAGACGGAGCGCTGGACAGGCCCGCCCTGCGTGCGCGCGTGTTCGCGGAGCCAGCGGAGCGGCGCTGGCTGGAGGCGCTCACGCATCCGCTGATCGGCGAGGAAATTCTCGCTCAGATTGCCGCTGCAACCAGCCCCTACACCATTCTCAGCTCACCCTTGCTGCTGGAAACCAGCCAGAGGGAACTGGTGCACTGCGTGGTGGTGGTGGATGTGCCGGAGTCGGTACAACTGGCGCGCACGGTGAACAGGGACAACAACGATGAAGCGCAGGTGAAGCGCATTATGGCGGCGCAACTGGCGCGAGATGCGCGGCTCGAGCAGGCGGATATCGTGATCGACAATTCGGGGCCGATCGAGGTGCTGGACGCGCGGGTGGAAGAACTGCACCGGGAATTCCTGCAGCAGGCGCAGGCACACCGCGAGCAGAATTGAGCCCGCCCTCAGCCGGCGAGGAGTGCCTGCACCGCGCGCACAATGGCCCTGTTCGCCGCCGGGAACTCGTAGTCACCCAGCGCAGCGGCGGCAACCCACGCCAGCGGCTGGCCCTCCACGGGGCGCGGCTCGCCACTGAACTCCCACACCACGTGCACATCCAGCAGCACCCGCTTGTCACCGTAATCGTGGTGCACGCTAAGGAGTGCGCTGCTGCGGCCGACAGCGATATCCAGTTCCTCGTGGAGTTCCCGCGCGAGCGCGGCGGCAAGCGATTCTCCCGGCTCCACCTTGCCGCCGGGGAATTCCCAGAGACCGCCCTGGTGCGCTCCCTCGGCCCTGCGGCTGAGCAGCACCCTGCGCTCGGCATCGAGCACCACGCCGACCGCCACATGCAGGTCGGTCACGCGCTCAGGTCCGGTACTCGGCGTTGATACGCACGTAGTCGTAGGAGAAATCTGTTGTCCATACGGTGGCCGTGGCCGCGCCGCGTTGCAGTTCAACGCGAATCACGATGTCCTCGGGCGTCATGGCGGCCACACCCTGCTCCTCGGTGTAGCTGGCGGCCCGACAGCCGCCCTCGGCAATCAGCACCTCGTTGAGGTAGAGCGCAACTTTATCCACCACCAAGGCCTCCAGGCCCGCCCGGCCGATAGCTGCAAGCAACCGTCCCCAGTTGGGGTCGGAGGCAAACAGCGCCGTCTTTATCAACGGTGAATGCGCAATCGTGAACGCCACGTCGAGACACTCCTGCTCGGAGCGCCCGCCGTTCACCTGCACCGCGACAAACTTGCTGGCGCCCTCGCCGTCGCGCACCAGAGCGCAGGCAAGCTCCACGCACACCTGCTCCAGTGCCGCACTCAGGGCTACGCCAAGCGGTGTACTGGCATCTTCGAGCAGCGCATTGCCCGCCGCACCGCTGGCCAGCAGCACGCAGGCGTCATTGGTGGAGGTGTCGCCATCCACCGTAATGCGGTTGAAGGATTTTTCAACCGCCTGCGAGAGCAGTGCCTGCAACAGGCCCTGTTCCACCGCGGCATCCGTGGCGATAAAGGCCAGCATCGTCGCCATATCGGGGCGCAGCATGCCTGCGCCCTTGGCGATCCCCGTCAGCACATAGGAGCGCCCCTCGCAGTCGAAGCTGACGGAACTGCCCTTGGGACGGGTATCGGTAGTCATGATGCCACTCGCGGCGGCAGCCCAGCCGTTGGCATCCAGCGCGGCCAGAACCGCAGGAATGCCGGCCGTGACGCGCTCAACCGGCAGCGGCTCGCCGATCACGCCGGTGGAAAACGGCAGGACGCGGTGCGTCTCGCAGTTGCCGGCCCGCGCCACCGCGGCGCTACAGGCTTCAGCTGCCGCCAGCCCCGGCGCGCCGGTGCCGGCATTCGCATTGCCGGTATTGATAAGCAGGTAGCGCGGGCTACCGTTGCAGGCGGCGAGATGCTGGCGCGCGAGTGTGACCGGTGCTGCGCAGAACGCGTTGCGCGTGAACACAGCGGCGCAGCGCGTACCTTCGGCGACTTCAATCAACACCAGATCCTGGCGGCCTGGTTTCTTGATGCCCGCCGACGCCGTGCCCAGACGCACCCCGGCCACCGGCGATAGCGGCGGCAACGTGCCAGCGCCTACGGCCACACCGGGCGCTCCATGTCAGGCTGCATCAGAGCTTGCCGTGACACTGTTTGTATTTTTTGCCGGAACCGCAGGGGCAGGGTTCATTGCGTCCGACTTTCGGCTCTTCGCGGGTAAAGGTGCGCGGCTGCCCGGGCGTTGCATCGGCGGCGGGAGCATCTTCGGCCAAGCCGCTGGCCTGCGCATGCTGGAACGCCATCTGCTCGCGCGCCGCCGCTTCCCGCCGCTGTCGCTCAATGGCCTCGGCCTCGTCCTGGCGCTGAATCTGTACATGGCTGAGAAACTTGACGACTTCGTACTTCAAAGCCGTGAGCAACTGCTGGAACAGCTGGAAGGATTCCCGCTTGTACTCCTGTTTCGGGTTCTTCTGGGCATAGGCGCGCAAGTGAATCCCCTGACGCAGGTGATCCATGGTCGCGAGGTGTTCCTTCCACAGATTGTCCAGCACCTGCAGCATGATCTGTTTCTCGATCTTGCGCATGTCGGGACCCACTTCTGCACACTTGCTGTCGTAGGCGGCCTGGATGGCTTCACAGATTTTCTCCCGCAGCGCTTCCTCGTGCAGGCTGTTGTCCGCATCCAGCCATTCCTGCAGCGGCAGGCTACAGTCGAACTCAGCCGCCAGGTGCCTCTCCAGACCCGGCACATCCCACTGCTCTTCAACACTCATGGGCGGAATATGCGTATCGATGGCCTCGTTCACCACGTCGCGGCGGATCGTGGTGATGGTCTCCGACACATCCGCCTCACCGAGCAGTTCGTTGCGCTGCTGGTAGATGATCTGGCGCTGATCGTTGGCAACGTCGTCGTACTCGAGCAACTGCTTGCGGATGTCGAAGTTGCGGCCTTCCACCTTGCGCTGTGCTTTCTCGATGGCGTTGGTTACCATGCGATGTTCAATGGCCTCGCCCTTCTCCATGCCCAGCGCCTGCATAAAGCCCTTCACCCGGTCAGAGGCGAAGATGCGCATCAAGCTGTCTTCCATGGACAGGTAGAAACGCGATACGCCGGGATCTCCCTGGCGACCGGCGCGGCCGCGCAACTGGTTGTCGATGCGCCGCGACTCGTGGCGCTCGGTACCCAGGATGTGCAAGCCACCCGCCTCCAGCACTTTGTCGTGGCGTTCCTGCCAGGCCGCCCGGCGGCGCGCCGTCTCGGCCTCGTCTACATCGCCGAGGGCTTTCAGCTCAACTTCCAGACTGCCGCCGAGCACGATGTCGGTACCGCGGCCCGCCATATTGGTGGCGATGGTGACGACGCCGGGGCGGCCCGCCTGGGCGATGATCTCCGCCTCCTGCTCGTGGTACTTGGCGTTGAGCACTTTGTGTTCAATGCCCGCCTTCTTGAATTGCTGCGACAGCGCCTCGGAGGTCTCGACCGATGCGGTACCCACCAGCACCGGCGCACCTTTCTCCATGCAGTCTTTGACATCGCTGACTATGGCATCAAACTTCTCCTCGCTGGTGAGGTACACCACGTCGTTCAGGTCGGTGCGCTGGGCGGGCACGTTGGAGGGGATCACCAGCACTTCCAGCCCGTAGATCTGGCGGAATTCAAAGGCCTCGGTATCGGCGGTACCGGTCATGCCGGAGAGTTTTTCGTAGAGCCGGAAGTAATTCTGGAACGTGGTGGACGCCAGGGTCTGGCTTTCACTGTGAATAGCCACGCCTTCTTTCGCCTCGATCGCCTGATGCAGGCCCTCGGACAGCCGGCGTCCGGGCATGGTGCGCCCGGTGTGCTCGTCGATCAGTACGACCTGTCCATCCTGCACGATATACTCGACATCGCGGTGATACAGCACATGGGCCCGCAGGCCGCAGTAAACATGATGTAGCAGGTTCAGATTGGTGGGGCCGTAGAGGCTGTCGCCCTCCGGCAGGAGACCCTCGCGGATCATCATCTCCTCGATATGCTCGTGCCCGGCTTCATTCAGCTCTACCTGGCGCATCTTCTCATCGATGGTGTAATGCCCGGGCGCCTCCTCTGTATCCAGCGTCAGAGATGGCACCATGCGGTTCACGCGCTTGTACAGTTCAGAACTGTCTTCAGACGCACCGGAAATGATCAGCGGCGTACGCGCCTCGTCGATGAGAATGGAATCCACCTCGTCGACAATGGCAAAGCTGAGACCCCGCTGCATGCGATCTTCCAGCGCAAAGGCCATATTGTCGCGCAGGTAATCGAAGCCGAATTCGTTGTTCGTACCGTACACCACATCCGCCTGGTAGGCCGCGCGTTTTTCCGCCGGCCCCTGTCCTGAACGGATCACCCCGACCGACACGCCGAGAAAATTGTACAGCGGCTCCATCCAGTGTGCGTCGCGGCTGGCCAGATAGTCGTTCACCGTTACGATATGCACACTGTTGCCGTTGAGCGAATTCAGGTATGCGGGCAGCGTGGCGACCAGCGTCTTGCCCTCGCCGGTGCGCATTTCGGCGATCTTGCCCTCATGCAGCGCCATGCCGCCGATCAGCTGCACATCAAAGTGACGCAGGCCCAGCGTTCGTTCACCCGCTTCGCGCGCGACGGCGAAGGCTTCGGGCAGTATTCTATCCAGCGACTCGCCATCGGCGAGCCGCTGCCTGAACTCGGCGCTTCTGGCTGCCAGGGCGGTGTCATCCAGTGCCGCGGTGGCCTCCGCCAGGGCATTGATCTGCTTGACGATCTTGCCCATGCGCTTGAGTTCGCGACTGTTACGGGTACCGAAAACGGTTTTCAGAGCGGTATTTATCATTGCAATTCATCTGCTGTACGTCGATCCAGCCATCCGCAAAAAACGGAGGGCACTGACTTGCGGGGGACGGAAAATCAGCGTTGGCGGGTGCGTGCAAGATAGCTGGAGGGATCGACCGGGCGGCCATTCTTGTACACCTCGTAGTGCACATGGGCACCCGTGGAGCGCCCGCTGGAGCCCATCAGGGCGATGGTGTCTCCCTTGCGCACCAGGTCGCCCGGCTCGACCAGGTTGTCCTGGTTGTGCGCATAGCGGGTGATGTAGCCATCCCCGTGGGTCACCTCAACCATGTTGCCATAGCCGGGTCGCTTGCCAGTCCAGGTCACCACGCCGGCGGCCACGGAGAGCACGTCGGAACCCGCCCTCCCGGCGATATCCACTCCGCGATGCATCGATTGCTTGCCCGTGAAGGGGTCGGCGCGCTGGCCGTAGGCGGATGAAATCCAGCCCTTGCTCACTGGCAGCCCCGACAAATCGCGCTGCTCGCGCAATTTGCGGTTGGTCAGGAGTGACTCCAGGATTTCCAGTTGTTGCTCGCGACTGCTGACTACAGCCTGGAAGCGCGCCAGCTCACTGGCCACGTTCTCGGTGGAAAAATCGCCGATAAAGGCGCCGCTTATGGGGCCGCCGACGGCGGGAGTCTGGCTGAAATCGAACTCGCCGCCCTCGAGGTCGGCCATCGCGGTGAGATGCTCACCGAGGGCGTCGAGCCGCATCATGCGCGCCTGCAATTCCGCCAGGTTCACCGTCATGGCCTGCAGGCGCCGCTCGGCGAGCGCCTGCAGCTGACGCAATTCATCCGACTGCCGCTTCAGCTGGCCCTGCAGGGTGTCGAGAGCCGCGCCGCGCAGCGAGCGTGTTTCACTTTCCTGACCGGCCTGAAAGCCCAGCGCAAGCAGACCCAGCGGCAGGCCGAGACAGCACAACGAGAGCAGAGCCCTGGACCATTTGCCGAGCTCGAGGGTGCGCGATCCGCCATGTTTGCCGCTGATCAGAATTACTTTCATGGAGTGGCTGGCTGCGTCCAAAGGCAGCGAACTATGCCATAACTCGCAGGGGATTGCCATTTCCGCGGGCCCCGGGGGCTCGCGCTGACGGCCGTGGCAACGCCCCTAACCGCTCCCGGCAACCGCAGCCTTAACAGGCTGCAGGGCAGGCACCAGATCCCAGGCATCCGGCTGATCCAGCAGGGCGCGCACGGCGGCGTTGTTCAACCCGTGGCCCGACTTGATGGCGCGGAACTCCCCCTGTAGCGGCACGCCGAGCAGGGCCAGGTCGCCGAGCGCATCGAGTATCTTGTGGCGCACGAACTCGTCGCTGAAACGCAGGCCCTCGGGATTCAGCACGCGCTGGGTGTCGAGCACCACTGCATTCTCAAAACCCGCCCCCAGCGCGAGCCCGCGCGCGCGCAGCGCTTCCACCTCGTGCAGAAAGCCGAAGGTGCGCGCGCCGCTGAGCTCATCCACGAAAGACTGGCAGGAGATATCGAATTCGGCATGGGTGCCGGTTCGCCGCAGCACGGGCTGCTCGAAGTCGATCGTGAAGGCCACCCTGAAGCCATCAAAGGGCAGGAATCTGGCGAGTTTGTCGCCGTCCGCAACGGCGACCTCCCGCAGCACCCGCAGGAAGCGCCTCGGAGCCTCCTGTTCCAGCGTGCCGGCCGCCTGCACCAGACCCACAAAGGGAGCGGCACTGCCGTCCATGATCGGCAGCTCCGGCGCGGACACATCCACCAGCACATTATCGATCTGCAGGGCCGACAACGCGGCCAGCAAGTGCTCCACCGTGCCCACGCGCACCTCACCGGCGGAGAGCGAAGTGGAGCGGTGCGTGTCACTCACGCAGTCTGCGCGCGCCGCAATCCGCACCGGCGGGTTGAGATCGATCCGCCGGAAAACCACGCCCGTTCCCGCGGGCGCGGGCCGCAGGCGGATCCGCACCGGCAGACCCGTATGCAGACCTACGCCCGCGGTTTCGACTTCCCTTGCCACTGTCCGCTGGCATGGCATCTGACTGTCTCCCGACGCGTTGGCCGCTCGCCCCCAGCTTCCCCGCTATACGCGGTACCCCCCAGGGCGGCGCCCGTACTCAGTCGGCCTGGCGACGCAGAAAGGCGGGAATATCGAAGTATTCTTCGCCCTGTGCCTGCGTCGGCGCAGCCTTGCCGGGAACGCCCGCTCGCTGGCGATTGCGCATGGCCGTGGGACGCTCATACTGGCCGTAGTCGGGCCGCGGATCAACCATCGCGGGCTGCTCCTGTTCCACCGGCGGGCGCGCCACAGGATCCACCACCTGCAGCGGAACACGGGAGGCTGCGCCGCCGAGGCCGGTCGCGACCACGGTCACTTTCAGCTCTTCCTTCATTTCCGGGTCGATCACAGTACCTACCACCACGGTGGCTTCTTCAGAGGCGAACTCCTCGATGGTGTCGCCGACTTCCGAGAACTCGCCCAACGACAGATCAAAGCCCGCGGTGATGTTCACCAGAATACCGCGCGCGCCGGCCAGATCGATATCGTCCAGCAGCGGGCTGTTGATCGCCTTCTCCGCCGCTTCCCGCGCCCGGTTTTCGCCCTTGGCGTGGCCGGTGCCCATCATCGCCATGCCCATTTCGGACATCACGGTGCGCACATCGGCGAAATCCACGTTGATCATGCCGGGACGGATAATCAGGTCGGCAATGCCCTGCACCGCGCCGAGCAGCACGTCGTTGGCCTCCTTGAAGGCGTCCAGCAGCGTGGTGTTCTTGCCCAGTACTTCAAGCAGTTTCTCATTCGGGATGGTGATCAGCGAATCCACGTGCTGCTGCAGTTCGGCGATTCCCTCCATCGCAATGCTCAGGCGCTTCTTGCCCTCGAAGGGGAACGGACGCGTCACGACCGCCACCGTGAGGATGCCCATTTCGCGCGCCACTTCCGCAACCACCGGCGCACCTCCCGTGCCGGTGCCGCCGCCCATGCCCGCGGTGATAAACACCATGTCGGCGCCGTACAGCGCCTCGGCGATACGCTCGCGATCTTCCATCGCAGCGGCGCGGCCGATCTCCGGGTTGGCGCCCGCCCCGAGGCCCTTGGTGATATTGCCGCCAAGTTGCAGGACAGTCTTGGACGAGATATCCGACAGCGCCTGGGCGTCGGTATTGGCGCAGATAAAATCCACTCCCTCCACGTTGTTCTCGATCATGTGTTTGACGGCGTTACCGCCGCCGCCGCCTACCCCTATCACCTTGATAACGGCGTTGGATGGCTGGCTATCGACTAATTCAAACATAATGCTTCTCCCCTTTTATGAACACGCCGGGCCGAGGCCCGACAACTCGAAAACAACTCCTAGAAATTACTCTGCAGCCAGGCCTTGAGGCGTCCAAACGCCCCCTCGCCGAAGCTGCCCTTCCCCGAGGAGACCGTAGCGGCCTCACTCTGGTGTTCCGCGCCGTACTGCAACAGGCCCACGCTGGTGGCGTAGATCGGATTGCGCACAATATCGGTCAGGCCCTGCACACCCTGTGGCGAACCCACCCGCACTGGCATGTGGAATATCTCCTCCGCCAGTTCCATCACACCCTCCATCTTGGAAGTACCTCCGGTAAGCACGATGCCCGCGGGCACCATGTCTTCGTAGCCCGAGCGACGCAGTTCCGCCTGCACCAGCGTGAACAGCTCGTCGTAGCGCGGTTCAACCACCTCCGCCAGCGATTGCCGCGACAGATCCCGCGGCGGCCGGTCACCCACGCTGGGCACCTTGATGGTTTCATCGGCGCCGGCCAGCTGGGTGAGGGCGCAGGCGTACTTGATCTTGATCTCCTCGGCGTACTGGGTTGGTGTGCGCAACGCCATGGCGATGTCATTCGTCACCTGGTCACCGGCGATAGGAATCACCCCGGTATGACGAATGGAGCCCTCGGTAAAAATCGCGATATCGGTCGTGCCGCCGCCGATATCGACCAGACACACGCCGAGTTCGCGTTCATCCTCGGTAAGCACCGCATAGCTTGAGGCGAGCTGCTCAAGGATGATCTCTTCCACTTCCAGGCCACAGCGACGAATACATTTTTCAATGTTCTGCGCCGCATTTACCGCACAGGTCACCAGATGCACCTTCGCTTCGAGGCGCACGCCGGACATGCCCAACGGCTCCTTGATACCCTCCTGGTTATCGATCACATACTCCTGCGGCAGGATGTGCAGGACTTTCTGATCGGCGGGAATCGCCACGGCCTGCGCCGCATCGATTACGCGCTCGAGATCGGCAGGGAAAACCTCCTGATCCTTGATCGCGACGATCCCGTGGGAGTTCAGGCTGCGGATGTGGCTCCCGGCAATTCCGGCGTACACCGAATGGATCTGGCAGCCGGCCATCAACTCGGCCTCTTCCACGGCGCGCTGAATGGACTGCACCGTTGACTCGATATTGACCACCACGCCTTTCTTCATGCCCTTTGAAGGATTGGAGCCAATACCCACGATTTCGATATCCCCCTCGGGACCGATCTCGCCCACGATGGCAACGACCTTCGAGGTGCCGATATCCAGCCCGACGATCATCTTTTTGTCCTGCGCGCTGCCCATGGCAGTTTCCCTCATGCGTTGCCGTGCGTTTCTGGTGCTTCCATCATCCCGCGTTCATCCCGCGTTCTATAAACCTGCAACCTGCGATGTATCCCGGAAAGCGACCGCGACTCCGGTCGCGTATCGCAAATCCACGCTCTCGATTTCGTCCGCGCGAGCCGCGAGTTCGCGACGGTAGATCAGGGCGAAGCGCTGCATGCGATCAAAGAAGTGCTCGCTGCCGATCACCACCCGCATACCGCCGGCAAGCTCCGCGTCTATCTGCCCGCGCGCATCCACGCGCAACTGCGTGACACTCAGGTCGAGAGGCGCCAGCATTTCCACCAGACGCAGGTAGCGCGCCATGAGCGCCGGAGCGGAACCCTCTGGCCCGGTCAGCAGGGGCAGCGATTCCCAGTTGCCCTGCTTGTCCGAGCGAAATACGAGCCCCTCGTGATTGAGAAAGCCGTGCGCACCCCAGCGCGCAATGGGCAGTTGCTCAACCACATGGATCTCCAGCGAGCTGGGCCAGCGGCGGCGCACCGTAGCCTGGTAGACCCAGGGCAGGCCCTCGAGCTGACGACGCATGCGCTGCAGATCGGCATTCAGAAAGCCGCCCGAAAGAGACGACTGAACCATGTCCTGCACCGCCTCGGCCTGCGTGTGCTCCAGGGCTCCGGTGACTGTGATGCGTTGCACCGGCAGGCTCTTCAGCGTGACCCAGGCGTGCATCCCGGCCGCCGACACCAGGGCCACGGCAGCCAGCACCAACAGCCGTCCCCACCACACCGAGGGGCTGCGCGGCGTCTTGTCTTTTGCGCCGCGCCGTGTCGCTCCCTTGGTCGCCGGCGCACGCGGTTTGGCCGCCGGCCGGACGCCGCGACGCAGACGCCCGGGAGAGCCCGTCAACCTGTCAGCTTTGCTCGGCATGCCGGCCCTCCAGGCTGAGTGAAACGATGCGCTGTATCAGCGCCGGCAGGTCATAGCCAGCGGCGGCCGCAGCCATAGGTACCAGGCTGTGCGACGTCATACCGGGTACTGTGTTCACCTCCAGCGCGTAGAACGTACCATCGGCATCGCGCATTACGTCCACGCGGCCCCAGACAGAACAATCGAGTGCGTGAAAAGCGCGCAGGCTGAGTTCCGCCAGCGCAGTCTCCTCGTCGGCATCGAGGCCGCTGGGACAGTGATAGCGGGTGTCTTCAGACAGATACTTCGCCTGGTAATCGTAGAACTCGTTGTCTGTTTCCATACGAATGGAAGGCAGCGCCACCCCGCCAAGCAGCGCCACGGTGTACTCCGGCCCGGCGATAAAGCGTTCCGCCATGACCTCACCGGCATAGCGCCGCGCCAGCGCGTAGGCATCGCGCAACGCCTCTGCCGTGGATGCACTGCTCATGCCGATACTCGAGCCTTCACAGGCGGGCTTCACAAACACCTTGCCCAGGCGGTCGATCACCCCCTGCCAGTCGCTGTCCGCCGCAAGCGTTTCGAAATCCGCCGTGGGTACCCCGATGCCGCGCCAGAGTTGTTTACAACGCTGTTTGTCCAGCGCCAGCGCCGAACCCAGCACGCCGGAGCCACTGTAGGGAATGCCGAGCATTTCCAGTGCGCCCTGCATGCTGCCGTCTTCCCCACCGGGCCCGTGTAGCGCGATAAAGGCGAAGTCCGCACCGCGCAGTTTATCCAGCCAGTTGGGTTTCGCCGGATCCACGGCACTGACATCCTTGCCCAGCGTCTGCAGCGCATCCAGTACCGTTTCGCCGCTCTGCAGGGATATCTCCCGCTCGGAGGAATTGCCGCCCATCAACACAGCTATGCGTTCACGACGGCTCATGCGACCTCCCCATCACGTGCAAACTCCGCCAGCAGATCCTGAGCGAGCCGGCTGATATCTCCCGCGCCCTGCGTGACCAGCACATCACCGCTGCGCACAATACCGGCCAGCAGCTCCGGCACTGCTTCGATGTGCTCGGCAAATACCGGCTCCACCTGGCCGCGCTGGCGGATGCTGCGGGTAAGGCTGCGGCTGTCGGCACCCGGAATCGGCGCTTCGCCGGCCGGGTAGACCTCCAGCAGCACCAGCACATCACAGCCCGACAACACGCCAACGAAGTCTTCGTAGAGATCGCGCGTGCGGGTAAAACGGTGGGGCTGGTAGACCATCACCAGACGGCGTTCCGGCCAGGCCTGACGCACGGACTCCAGCGTTGCCCTGACTTCGGTGGGATGATGTCCATAGTCATCGACGAGCAGTACTTCCACGCCCTCAAAAGCGAGCACCCCAAGCTGGGTAAAGCGCCGATTGACGCCTGCGAAAGCTGCCAGCCCGCGCTGAATGGCCGCATCGTCGAGGCCCTCGTCACAGGCCACCGCCAGCGCCGCCGTTGCATTCAGTACGTTGTGTGTACCCGGCATATTGAGACTGATCGAGAGCGGTGACGCAGCCGCCGGGCGATGCACCACAAAATGTGTTGTCAGGCCCGCGCGCTCGACTTCCGCGATGCGGTAATCGGCGTCCATGGCAAACCCGTAGGTGATGGTCTGCCGCGCGACATCCGGCAACAGCTCGCGAACCACCGGGTCATCGATGCACAACACCGCCACGCCGTAGAACGGCAGGTTGTGCAGGAACTCGAGGAAGGTGCGACGCAACACCTGGAAGTCGCCGCCGTAGGTATCCATGTGGTCGGCTTCGATATTGGTCACCACGGTGACCATCGGTTGCAGATGCAGGAATGAGGCATCACTTTCGTCGGCCTCGGCAATCAGGAAGCGCCCCGCGCCGAGCTGCGCATTGCTGCCGACACTGTTTACCAGGCCACCGATAACGAAAGTCGGGTCCAGGCCCGCTTCGCCAAAAAGCGCTGCTATCAGGCTCGTGGTGGTGGTTTTGCCGTGCGTCCCGGCCACTGCGATGCCGTGGCGATAGCGCATCAGTTCCGCGAGCATCTCGGCACGCGGCACCACAGGCACCCGCGCCTCGCGCGCCGCCATCAGCTCAGGATTGTCGGGGGCCACCGCGCTGGAGGCGACCAGCACGTCGGCGTGGCCCAGGTTCGCCGCGCTGTGGCCGATGAATACTTCAACCCCCAGTGCCTGCAGGCGCGTCGTTACCGTACTGGCGCGCAGATCGGATCCGGAAACCACATAGCCGAGATTCACCAGCACCTCGGCGATCCCGCTCATGCCGGTACCGCCAACGCCAATCATATGAATGCGTCGGATCCGACGCATCTCGGGCACGCGGTAAACACTGGTGCGGTTTTCAGGCATGCATCAGCTCCTCGCAACAGTCGGCCACTCGCTCCGCGGCGCGCGGTGTCGCCTGCCCCGCGGCTGCGAGCGCCATTGCCTTGAGCTTTTGTGGCTGCGCCATGAATTCGCGCACCAGCGTACATAGCTTGTAGGCGTCCATCTGGTTTTGCAGGATGATCAGCGCGGCGCCACGTGTACTCAGTGTGCGTGCGTTCATCGTCTGGTGATCGTCAATGGCATGCGGCAGCGGCACCAGGATTGCGGGACGCCCCATGAGCGCCAGCTCCGAGATTGTCAACGCACCGGCGCGGCAGATCACCAAGTCCGCCCAGCGGTAGGCTTCTGCCATGTCTTCGATGTAGGGCACGACGCTCACGGCCGGGCCCAGCAGGTCGCCATAGCGCTCGCGCACGCCTTCAATGTGCGCCTCTCCCGTCTGGTGCCGGATGACAAAACCGGAACCCGCATCGCGCGCGAGCCGGCGCACCATGCCGGGCAGCGAATCGTTGATCGGGGCGGCGCCCAGACTGCCTCCCAGCACCAGCAGATTGAGCGGGCGCTGTCCGTCGTAGTCGTAGACTGCGTCCTCCGCCGCCGCCACCAGTTCACGGCGCAGCGGGTTGCCGGGCACTTCATAGTCGATATTCGCGGCGAAGGCACCGGGAAAACCCGCCAGTACGCGACGGGCAAATCGCACCAGCATGCGATTGGTAGTGCCCGCACGCGCGTTCTGCTCGTGGATCAACAGCGGTTTACGCAATAGCCAGGCGGCCAGCCCCGCAGGGCCCGATGCAAAACCGCCCAGCCCGACAACGCAGGCGGGGCGCAGCCACAACAGAAGCCACAGGGCGCGCACAACACCGGCTACCAGCACAATCGCAGCGCGCAGTTTGTGCAGCAGCGATTTACCGCGGATACCGCGTACCGGCAGCGTGTGCAACCTGAACCCCGCCTCTGGCACAACACGATTTTCCAGTCCGCGTTTGGTCCCCACCCACTCCACGCGGTAGCCTCTTGCGAGCAATTCAGTCGCGACCGCGAGCGCCGGATAGACATGTCCGCCAGTGCCGCCGGCGGCGATCAACACGAGGGGGCTGGTAGCTGTCATCGGCGACGCCCTCCGCGTTGCGGTGCGAGGCGCGTTTCACTCTCCACGCGCAGTACCAGAGCGAGCATGACGCAGCAGACAATCAGACTGGTGCCGCCGTAGCTGACAAACGGCAGCGTCAGCCCTTTGGTAGGCAGGAGGCCGGAGCTGACGCCCATGTTCACGAATGCCTGACCGGAAAACACCAGTGCGATGCCGTAGCAGAGATACGCGCCAAACGGACTACCGGCGGCCAGCGCGCGGCGACCGCTCCACAGGATGCGGCCAATCAATGCAGCGAACAGGGCGATGAGCGAGAGCGCGCCAAGAAAGCCGGTTTCCTCGGCCCAGATGGAAAACACAAAATCCGTGTGCGCCTCGGGCAAATAGAACAGTTTCTGTACGCTGTTGCCCAGGCCGACACCAAGCCATTCACCGCGTCCGAACGCAATCAGCGACTGGGTCAACTGGAAGCCGGTGTTATAGGGATCTGCCCACGGGTCGGTGTAGGCTGTCAGCCGCTTCAGGCGGTAGGGTTCGCTGATCACCAGCACCAGCATGGCTCCCAGCGCGCCGAGCAATACCACCAGAAAGTGCCCCAGCTTGACCCCGGCAAGAAACAACATGCCGAATGCGGTGAGCACAACGATCACGGTCGCGCCAAAATCGGGCTCAATCAGCAGCAGCAGGGTGGCGGCAAATAACACCACCATGGGCTTCACAAATCCCTGCCAGTGGTGCCGGACCTCATGCTCGCGGCGCACCATGTAGCCCGCCAGATACATGACCATGGCGAGCTTCGCCAGCTCCGAGGGCTGCACCGTGAATGGACCCAGCGGCAGCCAGCGCTGGCTGCCATTCACCTCGAGCCCGACCCCCGGTATGAGCACCAGAATCAATAGCGCGAGCGCGGCAAACAGCCAGACCCAACCCGTGTTCTCCCAGAAGGCGAGCTCAATGCGGTACACGCCCAGCGCCGCGACAAGGCCGAGACCAAGGAATATGAGATGCCGGCGTGTGTGGTACCAGGGGTCGCCGTGGTGCCAGTCGCCGTACTCGATCGACGCGGAGCCGATCGCCACCAGGCCTGTCAGCAGCAGCGCCGCACCCAGCAGTGCCAGCATCGCATCCGGCGCTGCGGTGCGGCCCATGAGAGCGGCACTGCTCATGGCGCACCTCCGCCAAGCGTGCTGACAGCTTCACAGAAAGCCTCGCCGCGCGCGGTGTAGCCGCTGAACATATCGAAACTCGCGCAGGCCGGAGACAACAGTACCGTGTCGCCCGGTGCCGCCGCCTCACTGGCAATGCGCACCGCCGCCTGCATGGATGCGGCCAGTCGCAGCGCGGCGTGGTCCGATAGCGCCCGCTGCAACACGGGGGCGTCCTCGCCAATCAGTACAACCAGCTTGCAGTGCCGGGCTACCACATCAGCCAGCGCGCCGAAATTCGCGCCTTTGCCCTGGCCCCCGGCAATCAACACGATATCGCGTTCGCCTCCAAGGCCTCGAAGAGCCGCTTCAGTGGCGCCGACATTGGTACCCTTGGAGTCGTTGATGTAACGGATACCGTCGATCTCGGCCACGAACTCGCAACGGTGCGGCAGGCCACGAAAGCGACGCAGGGTCGACAACATGCTGCTCACCGGCAGGCCGAGACAGTTGCCGAGCGCCAGCGCCGCCAGCGCATTGGCGATGTTGTGGCGCCCGGGCAGCGCGAGTTCGCGCACCGGCAGCAGCAGCTCGAAACCGCGGCAGAGGTATTCTTCCCCGTCGGCCTGGCGCAAACCGAACCCGCCGAGTTCTGGCTCGCGCATGCGCCAGCTGACTGTATCCACATCCGACGGCAGCAGCGGAATGGTAAGCGGATCATCGCGATTGACCACCGCGGCGCTGCAGCCGCGGAAGATCCGGTGCTTGGCCTGATGATAGGCCGGCATGCTGCCGTGACGGTCCAGGTGGTCGGCGGTGACATTCAATACGGTGGCCACTGTGAGCCCCAGGACGCCGGCGCGCTCCAGCTGGAAGCTCGAGAGTTCCAGCACGTAGAGTTCGCGCTCCGGCGCCAGCAGCGCCAGGGCCGGCGTGCCGAGATTGCCGCCGACGCCCGTATCCAGGCCCGCTTCGCGCGCCATTTGACCCAGCATGGAGGTCACGGTTGATTTCGCGTTGGAGCCGGTGATACCCACCACCGGCGCCTGCGCCTCGCGCATGAACAGGTCGATATCGCCCACCACTTTCGCGCCCGCTTCCCGCGCGAGTACCACCAGCGGGTCATCCAGCGCGATGCCGGGACTCACCACCACTTCAGAAGCTGTGCTGAGAATCCCGGCCGCTACCTCGCCGCCGTACACGCGAACTCCGGGCATTTCCCTGCGCAGGCTGTCGAGTCCCGGCGGCGCCGCCCGTGTGTCCACCACCGAGAACGCACTCCCCTGCGCATGCAGAAATCGCGCACAGGAGAGCCCTGTCTCGCCGAGGCCGATGATGACCCGGTTATCCGTGCTGGCAATCAGTTGTGGCGTCACTAACAGTCTCACCTAGCGCAGTTTCAGCGTTGCCAGCCCGAACAGGACCAGCATGACGGTAATGATCCAGAAGCGCACAATCACGCGCGGTTCCGGCCAACCCTTGAGTTCGAAATGGTGGTGGATCGGCGCCATGCGGAAGATCCGCTTGCCGGTCAATTTGAACGACACCACCTGCAGAATCACCGAAACCGTTTCCAGTACGAAGATTCCACCCATGATGAAAAAAACGATTTCGTGGCGCGTTATGACCGCCACGGTGCCGAGCGCGGCGCCCAGTGCGAGAGCGCCCACATCCCCCATGAAAACCTGTGCGGGGTAGGTGTTGAACCACAGAAAACCTAACCCGGCTCCGGCGATGCTGCCGCAGAACACGGCGAGTTCGCCGCTGCCCGCCACGTACGGGATATGCAGGTATTCGGCGAAATCCACGCGCCCCGTCAGGTAGGCGATAATGCCCAGCGCGGTGCCCACCAGCACCGTTGGCAGAATCGCCAGTCCGTCCAGGCCGTCTGTGAGATTCACGGCGTTGCTCGCACCCACGATAACGAAATAGGCAAGCACCACGAACAGCGGCCCCATGCTCCAGGCAAAATCCTTGAAGAAAGGCACATAAAGCTGGGTGGTGACCGGCGTATCGAATGCAAGGTACAGATACAGCGCCGCGGCGAGGCCCGCCACCGACTGCCAGAAGTATTTCCAGCGCGCGGGCAGACCCCGCGAGTCACGCTCCACCACCTTGCGGTAATCATCCACCCAGCCGACCGCGCCAAAGACAATCGTCACCAGCAGGGCGATCCAGAGATAGGGGTTGCGCAGATCCCCCCACAGCAGGCTGGCGGCAACGATCGCCACCAGCAGCAGCGCCCCGCCCATGGTCGGCGTGCCCGATTTGCTCAGGTGCGATAGCGGGCCGTCGTTGCGTACCGATTGCCCCACCTGATAAAAGTTCAGGCGGCGGATCATTGTGGGACCCACCAGCAGTGAAATGGCCAGTGCGGTGCCCGCTGCGAGAATGCCGCGCAGGGTCAGGTACTGGAACACGGTAAACCCGCTTGCAAAGCGTGTGAGGTATTCGGCCAGGAATAGCAGCATGACTCAGGCCTCCCCCGCATCCGCAGGCGCCAGCAGAGCGTTCAGCACCTGCTCCATGCCGGCGCTGCGCGAGCCCTTCACCAGCAGCGTGTCGTCGGGGCCGAGCGCCTCCCGTTCCCCTGTCAGCCAGGCGTCGCGATCCGCGAAGAAACGGCCCGCCGAACCAAATTCGCTAACCGCCTGCTGCAGCTCAGGCCCCACGCCCCAGAAGCGCTCGATGCCGGCCGTGCGAGCGTACTCACCGATCTCCCGGTGCAGGCGGGGGCTGTCGGGACCCAGCTCGAGCATTGCGCCGAGCACCAGGGTGCGGCGACCCCCACAGGCGGCCAGAATATCGATCGCGGCGCGCACCGAAGCGGGATTGGCGTTGTAGCAATCATCGATCACGATCGCGCCGGAAGGCGCCGTGTGCCTGCAAAGGCGTCCCGCCACCGGTCGCAGCGCTTCGAGGCCGTCGCGAATTTCAGTCAGGGCCAGATTACAGGCCAGCCCCACTGCAATCGCCGCCAGTGCGTTGGCAACATTGTGCCGGCCCGGCAGCGCGAGGCGGATGGCGATTTCACCAAGGGGTGTTGACGCGGTAAAGCTGACGCCATCCGCGCCCCGCACGTTGATCGACGAAGCACTCACGGCAGCCGGCTGCTGCAAGCCGAAATCCAGAATGCCGGCAGGGCCCGCGCGCTTGCGCCACTGGGCTGCGTAGGGCGAGTCGGCGTTGATAATGGCGACATCGCCCGCCTCGAGACCGTCGAATATCTCACCCTTGGCAGCGGCCACGTCATCAACCGTTTTGCCAAAAGTCTCGAGGTGCGCCGCCTGGGCGTTGAGCAACAGTGCTATCGTCGGCCGCGCGATCTCACACAACCAGGTCAGGTCACCGGCCCGGCCAGCACCCATTTCTATTACCGCGAATGCATTCGAGGGCCTTAAACGCAGCAGCGTCAGCGGCACTCCGATCTCGTTGTTCAGGTTGCCCTGCGTGGCCAGGGTTTCGCCACGCTGCGCCAGGGCAGAATGGATCATGTTCTTCGCCGTGGTCTTGCCGCTGCTGCCGGTGATTCCGATCAGCGGACCGTTGAACAGCTTGCGGTTGTACGCAGCCAGCAGACCGAGCGCTCGCCGGGTGTCCGACACCACCAGTTGCGGGAGATCCACCTCCACGCGACGGCTGACAATCGCGCCTGCCGCACCCGCCGCGGCAACATCCGCGAGATACTCGTGAGCGTCGAAGCGCGGGCCGGTGAGCGCCACGAACAAATCACCCTGCTGCAGCTTGCGGCTGTCGGAAGACACGCCGCGAAAGCTGCGATCCGAGCCCTGCAATCGCGCCTCCAATGTGGTCTGTACTTCTGCCAGCGTCATCTCGCGCATCATGCCTGCGCCCTCCGCCCCAGCGCTGCAAGCGCCACGGCCGCATCGCTGAACTCAATCCGCTGCCCTTCTACCAACTGGTAGTTTTCATGGCCCTTGCCTGCGATCAGTACGCAGTCGCCTTCGCATGCGGCGTCGAGCGCGGTGGCGATTGCCGCGGCGCGGTCAGCCTCCAGGGTATAGCTCCCGCTGAGACCGGCGGCCACATCCTGCAGAATCTCCAGCGGGTCTTCGCTACGCGGGTTATCACTGGTGACAAACACTTTGTCCGAGAATTCACAGGCCACTCGCCCCATCACCTGCCGCTTGTCGCGGTCGCGATCCCCGCCACAGCCAAACACAGTGATCAATTCGCCGCTCACATGCGGGCGCAGTGCCCGCAGCACCTGCTCCAGCGCGTGCGGTGTGTGCGCGTAGTCGACGATCACCTGCAACCCCAGGGTGTTCGGAATACGCTGCATGCGACCGGCCACGGGGCACAATTCGCGCACCGCACGCAGCAGCGGTAACAGTTCTTCGTCTGCCAGCAACAGGGCGCACAGGGCCGCCGCCAGATTTGCCAGGTTGAAATCACCCGGCAACGGGCTGTCGAACTCGCCCGCGCCCCAGGGGCTTTGCAGGCTTGCATGCACGCCCTCGGCATGGAACCGGGCGTTAACCACGCGCACGTCCGCTGCGCCACCACTGGCTGAATAGGTCAGTATGCGGGCGCCGCCGGCGGCCGATGCCGCGACCAGCGCCGCCAGCTCGTCGTCGGCGTTGATCACCGCGTTCTGCAGGCCTTCAACAGCAAACAGCCGGAGTTTGGCGGCGGCATAGGCGGTCATGCTGCCGTGGTAGTCCAGGTGATCGTGGGACAGATTGGTGAATATCGCTGTCGTGAACTCCACACCGTTCACACGCCCCTGTACCAGCGCGTGGGAGGAGACTTCCATGCTTACCGCGGGCACGCCCTGCTGTCGCCAGAGCGCGAGCTGGCGCTGCAGCGAAACCGGATCCGGCGTCGTATTGCCCGCTTCAACCACCGCCTCTTCGAGCGTGGCGCCCAGCGTGCCGATCACGCCGCAGGGCTTACCCAGCGCACGGCTCAACTGGGCGAGGACACGGCTGACCGTGGTTTTTCCATTGGTGCCGGTGATGCCAGTCACATGCATATTGCGGCTGGGATGCCGATAGTAACGGGCCGCCAGGAAACCGGCCTCCAGACGCAGCTCGGGCACTTCCACCAGGGGCACCTGCAGGGCATCGACAAAACCGGCCGCCGGCGCCTCCGCTACGATGGCGGAGGCGCCATTGGCCACCGCCTGTTCAATGAACTGGCGGCCGTCATGCACATCCCCTGGCATGGCGAGAAACAGGTCTCCGGGGCGCACGCGTCTGGAGTCCAGCTCCAGCCCGGTGACCATAACGTCGGCAATCGATTCATCCGCGCGGCCCAGCAACTGGCCGAGAGGCATCGGGGGCGCTGCGCTCTGGCGCTCCGCCAGCATCACGCCGCCCCTCCCGATGCCCGCTCATCGACCTCGCGCTCCGCGCTAAGCTCGGTGGGCACGATATTCAGCAGGCGCAGCGCGCCTTCGGTCACTCTCGAAAACACCGGCGCCGCCGCGGAGCCGCCGCCGTAGTCTTCACCCTGCGGTTCGTTGATTACTACCACGGTGACAATCCGCGGTGCGTCCACCGGGGCCACCCCGGCGAAGAGCGCCACGTAGCGGCTGCGGTCGTAGCCCCCTGGCCCAACTTTATGCACCGTGCCGGTCTTGCCGCCCACGCGATAGCCGGCCACTCGCGCCCTGCTGCCTGTGCCGTCATCATCCGTCACCGCATGCAGCACCCTGAGTACCTGCGCGGCTGTCTCCTGCCGCATAACGCGCTCGCCCTGCGGCACCTCGCCCTGCAGCGCCAGCAGCGATACCGGTAGCCGCACACCATCGTTGGCGAACACAGCGTAGGCGCGGGCGAGCTGCAACGGCGACGCGGTGATACCGTAGCCAAACGCCAGCGATACCTGCTCGGTGGGGTGCCAGCGGGCCCGCACCGGCAACTCGCCGGCGCTCTCACCCGGAAACCCCGTTCCGGGGGGCTCGCCGATGCCAAAGCGGTTGAATACGTTCCAGATCGGCTCGTGACCAATATCCATGGCAATTTTGGTCACACCCACCTGGCTGGATTTCTGCATGACACGGGTGACGCTGATTTCGCCGTAATTGCGCGGATCCTGGTAGGTCTTGCGGCCCGTGCGCACATATCCCGGCGCGGTTTCGATCATTGTCCCGGGCGTATAGCGGCCGCTCTCCAGAGCCGCCACCAGGGTCAGTATTTTCATTGTCGAGCCCGGCTCGTAGACGTCGGTCACAGCGCGGTTTCGCATACTGGATGCATCCACGTCTTTACGGCTGTTGGGGTTGTAGACAGGGTAATTCACCATCGCCAGCACCTCGCCGGTGTGGCTATCGAGGGTCACTACCGAGCCGGATTGGGCGCCAAGCGCGGTGACTGCGCGACGCAACTCCCGATGCTGCAGATACTGCAGGCGCAGATCGATGCTCAGGCGCAGATCGCGACCCGGCTGGGCCGGCTGCAACACGCCGATATCCCGGGCGACCTCCCCATGCAGATCCTTGATGTACTGTTTGCGTCCGGGCACGCCCTGCAGCCAGTCGTTATAGGACAATTCGAGACCGGCTATGCCCTTGCCATCAACATTGGTAAAGCCCACCAACTGCGCGGCCACCTCCCCCGCCGGATAAAACCTCCGGTACTCGCGCTCGCCGTAGACGCCGGAGATACCCAGCTCCAGTACCGCGCGCGCTTCCGCCGGGACGCGATGACGCTGCAGGTACATGAAATGCTTGCCGGCGTAACGCGCCAGCCGCTGCCTGAGCTCTGCGGCATCCATGGGCAGCGCGGCGGCGAGCTCATCCAGACGTTCCGAGCCAGCCAGCAGCCGCGGATCGGCCCAGATGGAAACCACCGGGGTGCTGACGGCAAGCGGTTCGCCGCGGCGGTCGGAAATCACACCGCGGTAAGCCGGAATCTCAGCCGTGCGCACAGAGCGCGCCTCACCCTGATCCTGGAGAAACGCGCGGCCATGCTTCATATCGAGTATCTGCAACGATACGACTCGCCCCACCAGCAGCAGGCACATTCCACACAGCCCCGCCGCGACAGCGTAGAAACGCCAGCTGGAGGCTCTCACCGGCTGTTTGCGCGAACGGCTCACGGTGTCACCACCTGGAAGCGCCCGAGGTTGGGGACCTGCATGCCGAGATCCTCCCGCGCCACCGTTTCAACCCGGTGGTGCGATGCCCAGGTGCTCTGCTCCAGCAGCAGGCGGCCATAATCTTCCTGCAGGTACCACTGGGAGGATTCCAGGGTTTGCAGAGTCTCATAGAGCCCACGGCAAGCGTGCGTTGAATGAATGACGGCAAACGCCGACAACAGGTTCAATGACAGCATACCCGCACAGGCAAATAGCTGACGGCGGCCTGCCGTCACCGCCGACTCGCCTTGACTGCGCTTCGCATTGCCGACTGCCACGTTTCTCGTGCCGCTCCCTGTCAATTGATTTTCTCGGCCACGCGCATCACCGCGCTGCGCGAACGTGTATTGCCCGCCACTTCATCACTAGCCGCGCGCACTGCCCTGCCGATCAGGCGCATGCGTCGATTCAGCGCATCGTCGGTGACCGGAACACCGCGCGGCAGTGATTCACCACGCGCCATATCGCGCATATACCGTTTCACCATGCGGTCTTCGAGGGAATGAAAGCTGATCACTACCAGCCTGCCACCGACACGCAACAAATCGACGGTGCAGTCCAGCAGCTCCCGCAGATCATCCAGCTCGCGATTCACACGAATCCGTATGGCCTGGAAGGCTCGCGTTGCGGGGTGCTTGTGTTTCTCCCAGCGCGGGTTGGCGTCGCTCACGATCCGCGCAAGCTCGCCCGTCGTTGTGATCGGATACTCGCTGCGCGTGGCGGTGATCGCCGCGGCAATGCGCCGGGCGAAGCGCTCTTCGCCATAGTCCCTGAGTACCGCGGTGATCTCTGCCTCGCTGGCGACCGACAGCCACTCGGCGGCCGTTTCACCACAGCTCGTATCCATGCGCATATCGAGTGGGCCGTCGCGCATGAAACTGAAGCCCCGGGTCGCGGCATCGAGCTGCGGACTGGAGACACCCAGGTCAAGTAAAATGCCATCAACTGCATCGATCCCCATCCGATGCAGTTGATGGGGAAGCTGGGCGAACGACCCGTGGTAGAACTCAAAACGGGGTTCGCCCCTTGCCAACTCCGACGCGGCGGCAGAGGCAGCCGGGTCTTTATCTATTGCCAGCAGGTGTCCACCGGCGTCCAGGCGCTCGAGAATACCGCGGCTGTGGCCGCCGCGACCGAAGGTGCCATCCACGTAAAAGCCTTCGGGCCGGGTCACCAGAGCGTCAATCGCCTCGTGCAAAAGTACTGTCTGGTGCATTCCCACCGCCTAGAGCGTCAAAGACAACAATTCATCGGGCAATTCGTCGCTCGAGCTCGAGTCCAGCAGCGCCTGCTCACGCTCGGCAATCCACAAGTCTTCAGACCACAGCTCCATCTTGTTGCCGAGACCGGCCAGCACCAGCTTTTTCTCCAGCCGTGCGTACTCGCGCAGAGGCTGGGGCAGGAGAATGCGACTGTTGCCGTCGAGTTCAAGATCGGTTGCGTAGCCCAGTACCAGGCGCTGGAAGCGCTTGATGGCGGGCTTGAGTGCGGGCAGGGCCTGCACGTCCTGTTCAATGCGCTCCCATTCCGGAAGCGGATAAATCACCAGGCAGGGCGAACGGGTATCGATGGTGGCGACGATCTTGCCCTCGGAACGCGCCATCAATGGCTCGCGCTGGCGCGCCGGCATGGCCAGGCGCCCCTTCGCATCCATATTGATGTACTGCACTCCACGAAACACGCTGGCCTTCCCCACTCAGTTGGCTTTCGAAACCACTTAAAGCCAATTCTTCCCACTTATTCCTACTTTTCGACACTATAGGGCCGGGCAGAGCAGAGTGTCAAGCCGGCGGGACTCAAAAAAACGTATGAATTTCAGATAATTAGCAGCGTTTTCGGTGGGGAATCGGAGGCGGGGATAGCTGTCAGCGTGAGGAGAAAAATGACATAAAACAGCTCTATAAATTCACCTTCTAAGGATTTACTTTAACTCTGAAGGGAATTTATTTCTTTCAGCCGACGCGCTTAGTCAAAAACGATCTAAAAACGCATGGCGACAAAAAATCGGTGGGTATTCGAGGCCCCAAAAGGGGGCGGAAGTGTGCCCGCCCCACCCGGCAGCGGGTGAGGCGGACGACTCCGGGACGGTGAGCCGGTCGATAAGCCGGGTTCTGTCGTGGACGACCATTCATCTGCGACAGGTGTCACCACCTGCCTGTAGCGACCTACCCGAATCCGCTGCGGGCAACAGCACAAGGATTCCTATTTGGTCTTGCTCCGGATGGGGTTTACCATCGCCGCGCCTGTTGCCAGCCGCGCGGTGCGCTCTTACCGCACCATTTCACCCTTACCCGGCAAGCCGGGCGGTATACTTTCTGTTGCACTTTCCGTAGGCTCTCGCCCCCCAGGCGTTACCTGGCATCCTGCCCTGTGGAGCCCGGACTTTCCTCCCCCGGCCACTCACCCAGCGGCCAACAAAGGCTGGTGCGTCCGCCGCTGGGCGAGTGACCGGGAGCGGTCGTCTGACCAGCTCGGCGCAAAGCCTAGCACAGCGAGCCGCCGCTAGGCATCCCGCTGCGTGAGCAGAAAGTCATAGAGTTGTTTCTTGCGCAAGCCGGTGATCTCGGCGACCACGGCCGCCGCCCTGCGCGCCGGCAATTCCTCGGCCAGACGCGTGAGCCAGCGAGCAATATCGGGGTTGATAGCGCCGGAAGACTGTCTGGCGCCCGCCACCAGCAGCACAATCTCGCCCTTGCGTTGATCCGGATCAGCCGCCACGAAGGCGAGCAGTTCCGCCAGCGGCGCCCGTCTCAGGGTTTCAAACGTTTTCGTCAATTCCCGCGCCAGCACCGCTTCACGCTCGCCGCCAAATACGCGGTTCATCGCCTCCAGGCACTCCACCACACGGTGTGGCGCCTCGTAGAACAGCAATGTCGCGGGCGCATCGACCAGCGCCTGCAGGCGCTTCTCCCGCGCCACGGCTTTGGCCGGCAGGAAACCCTCGAACAGAAACCGGTCGGTCGGCAGACCCGACACACTGAGGGCGGTGACAGCCGCGCAGGCGCCGGGCACGGGACGCACAGGGTAGCCTCGTTCCTGCACACAGCGCACCAGCCGATATCCCGGATCGGAAATCAGCGGTGTACCGGCATCCGACACCAGAGCGACGCTGCCACCCTGCTCGAGTCGCGAGCAGATGTTCTCCAGCGCGCGCTGGTCGCTGTGGTCGTGGTAGGCCAGGGTGGGCGTCCTGACGTCGAACGCCTGCAACAGACGCGCACTGTGCCGGGAGTCCTCGACGGCGATCAGGTCGACCGCGCGCAACGTGTCGATCGCCCGGCCCGACATGTCACCAAAATTGCCGATAGGCGTTGCCACCACATAGAGCCCGGAATCCACAATTTCCCCTTATAATGTACAGTCTGCACAGTGTCCGGATACCCGGTCTCAACGCATTTCGGTGAAGCATAGCATGAGAGAAGCCCTCCCCCCCCGGCACAACCTACTGCACACCTGGCTGGCGCTGTGTCTCGCCGCCAGCCTCTGGAGCTGTGCCGAAGCACCCACGCGCGAAGCAGAAGAGGCGTCCGCGCCGTCTGCGACAACCAGCACCTCCGCTGATGCTCCATCCCTGGCGATGCCGGCCAGCCCCTACCGCAGCGCTTTCAACGCAGTGGAGTCCGCGTTGGCTGAATTCAACTGGATGGGTGCCAGCGTCGCCCTGCAAGCCATACCACAAGCCGAACTCTCAGCCGAGGACAACGCTTACGCGAATTATCTACAGGCTCGCATTGCCTGGACGCGCGGCGACCGCGCCCGCGCTCTCGAACTGCTCGCAGCAGCGGATACCGGCCGCAACAGTCCCGGGCTTGCTTACCGCATCGCCAGCTTCCACCACTTCGTGCTCAGCCTGGGCGGCGACACAATCGCCAGCGCGAAACAGGCGGCCAGCATTCTGGAGAACACTCCCGGAACCCACTCAGAGGCCTGGAAGCGGCGCGCCTGGCGGGATCTGCAACGTACAGACGACGCGCAGCTTACCGAGGAACTGGAAGCCTCCATGGACCCCAACTGGATTGCCTGGGTGCAGCTGGCACTGGATGCACGCGGCCATAGCGGCGAACCCACGGCTGCCCTGCGGGAATGGCTTGCGCTTTACCCGGATCATCCTGCTGCCAGCCCACTGCCAGGAGGGCTGGAGCACACGCTCCCGGCCAAGCCAGCACGGCAGGTAGCCCTGCTGCTGCCACTGAGCGGCCCGCTTGCCGCTGCCGGTGACGCCGTTCTAAACGGTTATCTGGCCGCGTACTACGCGGCGCGGGAGCAGGCGCCGCTCCAGGATGAACTGCGCGTAGTGGATGTCGCAACGTACCCATCCATCAGCGTCGCCTACGATGAGGCGGTGCTTAACGGCGCCGAACTGGTAGTCGGTCCGCTGGACAAATCGGCCGTGTCTGAACTGGCGGCGCGGCCGGACCGCAGCGTACCCGTGCTGGCGCTCAACCGTATCGACGAGAGCCTGTCCGCCACCGGCAGTGCTCTGGTGCAACTGTCGCTGGCGCCCGAAGACGAGGCCGCAACGCTGGCAGACATTGCCTACGGCCGCGGTGGGCGATCGGCGCTGATTATCAGTCCCGCAGGACCACGCGGGGAAAAAGTCGAGCAGGCATTGCGCCAGCGCTGGAGCGCGCTGGGGGGCGGCGTGGTCGGCGCCGCCCACTACACCGGACGGGATGACTTTTCCGATAGCGTAAAGGACGCGCTGGGACTCGCCGCCAGCGAAGCGCGAGCTCGCGCCATAGAGGACTATCTCGCGACAAACATGGAATTCACACCGCGCAGACGCGCTGACGCCGATGTCATATTCCTGCTCAGCCGGGACGATGCCGAAGCGCGCTCAATCAAGCCACTGCTGGCATTCCACTATGCTGGCGATCTGCCGGTGTATGCGTTGTCCGGAATCTACAGCGGCGTTCCCGATGCGCGCAATCGCGATCTCAATGGCATACATTTTGTCGAGATGCCGTGGCTGCTCGGCGAGAGTCCGGAGTTGCGGGTCGCGCTCGCAGCCGCCGACTACGGTAGCGGAAACCTCACCCGCCTGAATGCGCTCGGTGCCGACGCGTATCAGGTGGAAGCCGGTTTCGCGCGCTTACAAAGCGGCCCGGATGCGTTGTTCCGCGGCCACACAGGGTTGCTCCACATGGACCCAGCGCTGCGAATTCGCCGCGAACTCACGCCGGCCACATTTGATGGCGGCGTTGTACGCCGGGAGTAACTAGACTGGGTCTCTTTGGCGGGAGGCCCGGCGTGAAAGCTCTCGGGGACAGGTACGAAGCGCTTGCGGCAGACTGGCTCAGCCAGCGCGGTCTGAAAATACTCGAGCGCAATTTTCGTTCGCGCACGGGTGAAATCGACATCATCGCGCTGGATCAGGGTTGTCTGGTGTTCGTCGAAGTCAGGGCACGTGGCAATCCCTGCTTTTCCACTGCGGCCGCTTCAGTGACTCACCACAAGCAGCGGCGCATCATCGCTACCGCCCAGCGTTTCCTGCAGTCGCGTCCGCGCCTGCAACACACGGCCTGTCGTTTCGACGTGGTCGCCTTTGAAGCGCCAGAAGCGGGGGAGCCTGCGCCAATCCGCTGGATTCGCAGCGCCTTCACCGCCTGAGAATAGCGTGAGCTGCGCGCAGCTCACGCTATGTATAGACGCTATCGTGTACACTCTACCATCCCGCACTTGCCGACCCCGTGGCAACGTGTGACGATGCGCGCGGACAACGGGCGCGACACCGAGGCAGTCAGTAGCGGAATCACATGAACTTTTACCGCACAATCGCAGGCAGCTTTCAGGCAACTATCGAAGCGGTCTCCATGTCGGTGGATACTCTGGCCGCACCCATGGAACGCGCTGCGCACGCCATGGCGACCTGCCTACTCAATGACAGAAAAATACTCGCCTGCGGCAATGGCGCCGACGCGGCAATGGCGCAACTGTTTGTCCTCAGCCTGCTTGGCGGCCACGCGCGCGAACGGCCCGCATTGCCGGCAATCGCTCTATCGGGAGACGGCGCAAACCTGACAGCCATTACACAGGTGGCGGGCTCGAGGGAAGTATACGCGCGCCAGATACGCGCCCTCGGCCAAAGCGGCGACATACTGCTGTGCATTTCCAGCGTCGCAGGTGATCCGTCACTTCTGCGCGCCGTGCAGGCTGCGCGCGAGAGGAACATGACCGTGATTGCGCTGTCGAACAGCCGGGATGAAGAGACCGGAACTCTCCTGGCGGCCAGCGATATCGAACTGAAAGTAGTTGCGCCGAGCGCAGCCCGCGTGGTTGAAATTCACGCCATGGTGATTCACTGCTTTTGTGAACTTATCGATGCCAGCCTGTTCGGCGAACATCACACGGAAAACGATTGATGCGACACATTGCACATGCTGTTCTGTTTATAACACTACTATGCCTTTGGGGCTGCGGCAGCATGCTCGCCAGCATGCAGATGGACACCATTGAGGAGCAGCGCGACCAGCGTACGCTCGGCAGTATGCTCGAAGACAGCAACATCGAAACCAAAGCCATTGTCAATCTGCATGCGGCCGACAAGGCCTTCCACGATGCGCATGTGGTGGTCGTTAGCTATAACGGGTACGTGCTGATTGCGGGCCAGGTTAACAGTGAGGCGCTGAAGGCCAAAGCGACCGAGGTGGTGCGCGCCGTGCGCGGCGTACGCAGGATCTACAATGAGCTGGAAATTGCAGCACCGAGTTCCGGCATGACCCGGACTTCAGACGCGTGGATCACCACCAAGGTAAAATCCCTGCTGCTAGGCGCAGGGAATATCGAAGGCACACGGGTAAAAGTCGTCACCGAAGATGGCGTTGTGTATCTGATGGGGCTGGCCACTGCCGCCGAGGCCAACCGGATCGCCGAAAAGACAGCAGCGGTCTCGGGAGTACAGCGGGTTGTCCGATTGTTCGAACTTATCGACGACTAGCCCAAGGCTATTTCACAATCTTGAGTGACGGGCGTCGTTCGCGTCGCCGGGGGCTCGGTGGAGTATCAGTGGGCGGGCTGGCGGCCTCCTCGGGATCGAATACCATGCCCTGGCCGTTCTCACGGGCATAAATTCCAACCACCGCTGTGATCGGCACATACACATCGGTTGCCACTCCCCCGAAGCGGCCATTGAAGGCCACTGCGTGGTTGGAAATACGCAGGTCCACAACCGCCTCTGGTGAGATATTCAGCACAATCTGATCATCTTTCACGTACTGCTTCGGCACCACAACCTCTTTGGCTGACGCATCAACCAGCACATAGGGTGTGCAATCGTTGTCGACGATCCACTCATACAGCGCGCGCATGATATAGGGCCGGCTGGACGTCACGGTATCGTCTTCATCTGCCACTGGTGCGGCACACCCTGCACTTTACAGGCGCATCTCCCTCTCCTGCTCGGAGAGGCTTTCCTGGAATGAGTCACGGTTGAACAGTCGATCCATGTAAGCCAACAGAGGCTTCGATTGTTTACTCGCCCGCACCTCGACGCCCAGTGCCGGCAAACGCCAGAGAATCGGCGCAATGCAGCAGTCGACAAGGGTGAAATCATCACTCATGAAGAACGGCTTCTCTGCAAAGATCGGGGCTACGCTCATGATGCTCTCGCGCAACTCCTTGGTGGACTTCTTCATGACGTTTTCGCTGCGGGTGTTCTGGATGGCGTCGACCATCGTGCACCAGTCGCGTTCAATACGATGGATGAACAGACGGCTCTCGGCCCGTGCAACAGGGTACACCGGCAACAACGGCGGATGTGGAAATCGCTCGTCGAGGTATTCCATCATCACTTTTGATTCGTAAAGCACCAGATCTCTGTCAACCAGGGTCGGCAGGCTATTGTATGGGTTCAGGTCGGACAATTCGCTGGGAGGGTGTGCCGAATCTGCCTCGATCAACTCCACGGTAACGCCTTTCTCGGCCAGCACGATGCGTACTCGATGGCTGTAATGGCTCGTACTGTCGGAGAAAAATGTCATTGAAGACCGCTTTGCCACAACACCCATCAGGTTTTCCTCAGTTGATTGATCTTGATCACCACGCATGGGCTGCCTCGCTTGACCGTGAAATCAATGCACGTCCTTCCAGTATTCGCGGTTCAACAACCAGGCGAATACGGTGAACAGTGCGATGAAAAGCAGGGTAAAAGTACCAATTCGATGTCTGTCCAACACCATGGGCTCTGCCGTGTAGGCAAGGAAGTTTACCAGATCATGGACGGCGGCATCGAATTCTTCCGGTGCCATAGAGCCTTCTTCGGCGATGACCAGCCGGCCACAGGTTTCCTCAAGAATATCCTCTCCGGTTAGAGGATCGCGCTTTATGCCGCCATTTGCGGCGCGCACAGGCCCCATGGCGCACTCCTGCATGCCCTGCAATTCCAGCAGGACATGCGGCATGCCGACGTCCTTGAACACCTTGTTGTTAACACCATAAGGTCGGCTGTCGTCCCGGTAGAAGGTTCGCAGATAGGTATACAGCCACTCCGGCTGGCGTGCGCGCGATACCAGTGTCAGATCCGGTGGCGTCGCACCGAACCACTTTTTGGCGTCGGCATCGGTCATCGCATTCTGCATGAGTTCACCGATCTTGACCTCGGGGTCGAAGATCAGGTTGGCCTGAAACAGATCCTCCGGAATACCGAGGTCTGCGGCTACCCGGTTGTAGCGCGAATACTGCAACGAATGACAGCCGAAACAATAGTTCATATACAGTTTGGCACCGCGCTGCAACGACGCCTTGTCGGTGGGGTCCGCTGTGAACTCATCACAGGGAATGCTGCCGCAGGCGTAGGCGGACTCGGCCCCCGCCGCTTTCAGCGGCAGGAAGGTCAGCACCGCGATCACTGCCAGCGCGCCCATGCTGCCCCAGAAACCGATACCCCCATCGGTCGTCACCCGTTCCGGCACCGGTTTGGTTTTGTCCATGGACGACCAGATGGGCATCAGCAGGAAGAAGGCAAAATAAATCACGCTGCATATCTGCGCCAGCAGGGTGCGTTCCGGCGTAGGCGCCTTCACCCCGAGCACACCCAGTATCAGGAAGGACGACACAAATAGCGCCAGCATGACCTTGGTGATATTGCCGCGATAACGCCAGGACTTGACCGGGCTGCGGTCGAGCCAGGGCAGTATGAACGGTATTGCCACCGATGCGGCGAACGCAATGAAGCCCCAGAACTTGTCGGGCACGGCGCGCAGCACCGAATAGAAGGGCGTGAAATACCACACCGGTGCAATATGCGCAGGCGTCTTCAGGTTGTTGGCTTCCTCAAAATTCGCGTACTCAAGGAAGTACCCGCCCATCTCGGGCATAAAAAACATCACGCCGCAGAAAATGAACAGGAACACCCCGACCGCCTGCAGGTCGTGCACCGTGTAGTAGGGGTGGAAGGCCACGCCATCCAACGGCACGCCGTTCTCGTCCTTGAACTTCTTGATATCGACGCCGTCAGGGTTGTTGGAGCCCACTTCATGCAGGGCGAGCAGATGCAGCACCACCAGTGCCAGCAAAATGATCGGCAGGGCCACTACGTGCAGCGCAAAGAAGCGATTCAGGGTAATGCCCGAGATCAGGTAATCACCGCGAATCCAGGTCACGATATCCTCACCGACATACGGAATCGCGCCAAACAGGGAAATAATCACCTGCGCGCCCCAGTAGGACATCTGCCCCCACGGTAGCACGTAGCCCACGAAGGCCTCGGCCATGAGCACCACGAAGATGAGCATGCCGAAAATCCAGATCAGTTCGCGCGGCTTCTTGTAGGAGCCGTACAGCAGCGCGCGGAACATGTGCAGATAGACAACCACGAAAAAGGCCGAAGCGCCTGTGGAATGCATGTACCTGAGCAGCCAGCCGTACTCCACATCGCGCATGATGTACTCGACCGAGGCGAACGCGCCCTCCTGGGAGGGCGTGTAATTCATGGTCAGCCAGATTCCTGTGAGCAGCTGGTTGACCAGCACCAACAGGGAGAGCACACCGAAGAAATACCAGAAATTGAAGTTCTTGGGCGCGTAGTACTGGCCCATGTGGGTATTCCACGCCTTCATAATGGGCAGGCGCTCATCCACCCAGTCGCGCAAACCGATCAACAGATTATTCATGCTGCGGCCTCCGGGTCGACACCGATCACCAGGACGTTGTCGTCCTCAAACGAGTACGGCGGCACTATCAGGTTCTGTGATGCCGGCACGCCGGCATACACACGGCCCGCCAGATCAAATTTGGAACCGTGGCAGGGACAGAAAAAACCGCCCAGCCAGTCCTCGCCCCCCAGGTCGACGGCGCCCACTTCGGGCCGAAACGTGGGTGCACAACCCAGATGCGTACACAGACCAATGACCACGAAGATCTTGTCCCTGATGGCACGACTCGTGTCAGTGATATACGTGGGCTGCGAATCGGGAATGCTGGAATCGGGATCTTTCAATTCGTCATTCAGCCGCGGCAGGTCTTCCAGCTGCTCGGCGGTGCGATGCATGATATACACGGGCTTGCCGCGCCATTCCTCGGTGATCATCTGGCCTGGCTCAAGCCTGCCGACATCCACCTTCACCGGCGCACCGGCCGCCCTGGCCTTGGCCGACGGATTCCACGACCCCACGAATGGCGTCATTATTCCGACCGCTCCAGCGGCCCCCACCACGCTGGTAGCTGCCGTCAGGAATTTCCGCCTGCCGACGTTAACGCCGTCGCTACTCATGCTGCTCTCCCAAGCTCAAAGGCCCCTGTTTTGCCGCCTGGCCGGGACCCGGACCGCAAATCCCAAAAAGGGCCAAATGGTAATGATTTTAGCTGGTACTGACAAGCTAAACGCCTTGATTTCACTGCGTTTTCAGCCGGGTTACCCGAGGACCCCGGCGCTTCGGCAGTCCATAAAGTGACCATAAAAAACGCCCGATTGACGATGCAAACGGGCGTTCTCGAAGGTTGCGATCTCCCCTCGTCGCGGGGCGATGCAGCGGCTCAACGCTTGGAGAATTGTGGACGCTTGCGGGCTTTTCGCAGGCCGACCTTCTTCCGTTCAACTTCGCGGGCGTCACGCGTCACGTAGCCCGCGCCACGCAGCGTGCCACGCAGCGACTCATCGTACTCCATGAGCGCACGGGTGATGCCGTGACGAATCGCGCCGGCCTGACCAAAACTGCCCCCACCTGCCACGGTGACATTGACGTCAAACTTGTCTGACAGATCAACCAGATCCAGCGGCTGACGCACGATCATCCGCGCCACTTCACGACCGAAATACTGGTCGAGAGGACGCTTGTTAACGGTGATGCTACCGCCGCCGTTGCGCAAAAAGACGCGGGCCGTGGAGGTTTTGCGACGACCGGTTCCATAATACTGGGTGGCTGACATAAATTCGTGATCCGTTAGATATTAAGTTCCCGGGGCTGTTGCGCCGCATGGGGATGTTCGCTGCCTGCATATACCTTCAGTTTTCTGAACATGGCACGACCCAGGGGGTTGCGCGGCAGCATGCCCTTGACGGCGGACTGGATGACGCGCTCCGGGGCCTTGATAATCTGCTTTTCGAACGATATGGACTTGAGACCGCCGGGATAGCCGGTGTGGTGGTTATACATCTTGTCCGTGGCTTTTGCACCCGTCACCCGCACCTTCTCTGCATTGACCACCACAATATAATCACCGGTATCCACGTGCGGCGTATATTCCGCCTTGTGCTTGCCGCGCAGCCGATGGGCAATCTCGCTGGCGAGGCGGCCCAGCGTCTTTTCAGAGGCGTCCACCACGAACCAGTCGCGGGTCACTTCTTCTGCTTTGGCACTGTAGGTTTTCATCTGGAACCGCCTTCCGGGACTGCATTTTCGAGAGCGCGAATACTAATCAATCGACTACTCCATTTCAAGCGACAAATAAAACAATTTTTGGCCCGGACCGGCAACCTGCCGTATTACCGGCAGGGCCTGAACATACCGCCAGCGCCCTTAATCCGGGCGCTCAGGGCCTGTGCTCGCGCGCCAGGTAATTGTACGACTGCATCTCCTGCAGGCGCGAAATCGTACGCTGGAACTCAAAGGCCAGCCGCCCGCCAGCGTAGAGTTCAGGCAGGGGTTTCGCCGCGGCGAGTACAAGCTTGACATTGCGGTCATAGAACTCATCCACCAGATTGATGAAGCGTCGAGCCTGATCGTCCCTGTCCGGCCCGAATTCCGGCACGCCGGAAATCAGCACGGCGTGGAAGATCCGCGCCAGTTCGATGTAATCATTCTGCGAGCGCGGGCCATCGCACAGCTCAGCGAAATCGAACCAGGCCACATCTTCCGCCAGCCTGCGGCAGGTCAGGTAGCGCGAATTGATTTCAATCTTCTCCCAGTGCCTGGCGGATTCCGGCGCCAGACGCTGAAAACTGTCCTCAAGGCTGGCATCGGCGCCTGCGTCCAGCGGGTAATGGTAGAGCTCTGCCTGTTGCAGGGTTCGCAGGCGGTAATCCGTGCCGGCGTCTACATTCACTACACGCGTATGCTCTTCAAGCAGCGCGATCACCGGCAGAAAGCGCTGACGCTGTAAGCCGTTTTCATACAGATACCGGGGCTCGATATTGGACGTGGCCACCAGCGTCACCCCGCGTGAAAAAAGTGACTGCATCAGTCCGCCCAGTATCATGGCGTCGCCGATATCCGTAACAAAAAACTCGTCGAAGCAGACGACACGGGCCTCTGCCGCCAGCCGCTCGGCAACGCGATCGAGAGGATTCTTCTCACCCTTCAACTTACCAAGATCGGCATGTACGCGCTGCATGAACCGGTGAAAGTGCACGCGCAGTTTCTCCTTGAAGGGCAGGCTCTCGTAGAACATGTCCATCAGATAGGTCTTGCCACGGCCGACGCCGCCCCAGAGGTAGAGCCCGGTTTCAGGCTCGACAGTCTGGCCCCGCAACCGACCCAGCCAGCCGCGCATGCCACCGGTTCTGCCGCGGCTGGCGAGCAACCGTTCATACAGATCCTGCAGTTGTTCTACCGCCGCCTGCTGGGCCGGGTCGTGGGTGAAATCCTCGCGCTGAAGATCCGCCTGGTAGCGCTGCCAGGGTGTTGTCATATCGGGCGGGTACTGTGTGGGCTAGTCTGCAAGCGGCACACTTTAGCGACCGGCCGGGATATTGGCAACGTGTGCGCTATTGCCTGGAGCGTATAACGGTTATACTGGCTCGCGTTTTATAGCTGGTACCGAGGAGCCCCCGTGGAAGCATCTGAATTCAGTCTGGAAGTCCTGATCGCCTGCGCCGTTCTGGTCCTGCTGGCGGGCCTGGCCCTTGGCGTCCTGATCGGTCGACGAACCTCCAGTTCCGGTCAGAAATACCGCGAAGTCGAGCGCAAGCTTGACCAGGTGCTGCAGGACAAGAAGCGCTACGAGGACGATGTAGTGGAGCACTTTACCGAGACCGCGCAACTGCTGAACAGCCTCACGGACAGCTACCGACAGGTGCACAATCACCTCGCCAAGGGCGCCTCTACCCTGTGCCAGGGGGAAGGTCCGGTGGCACTTGATCACCTGACAAACAACCGCGACCCGGAAGACATCCCGGCAGACCTGGTACCCATTCGGCCGCCTCTGGACTATGCGCCAAAAAGTTCACCGGATGAAAAAGGCATGCTCAACGAGGAATTTGGCATAGAACGCCAATCCTCCGCACAGGCAGCCGGGAAGAAAGGCGACAAACACTGAATTCGCTTCGGCCCCCTACACCGGGTTGTCGATATCGATAAAGCGGTGCTCAAGGGCAAACCGCTCCGCGAGATGTTCGCCCAATGCCTGCACACCATAGCGCTCTGTGGCGTGGTGGCCCGCCGCCACGAACTGCAGGCCCTCCTCTCGCGCAACATGTACCGTCTGCTCTGACGCCTCGCCTGTCACATACATGTCCGCTCCCGCCGCAATTGCCGCGTCAATATAGCCTTGTGCCGCCCCGGTACACCAGGCTATGCGCTGTACCAGCGCCTCCGGCTCACCGACATGCAGCGGTTCGCGACCAGTGATTCGCGCGATGTCCTGCACCAGAGCCGCAGCACTCAGCGGTTGCGGCAACAGGCCGATATTGCCGACCGAGGCGGGCTGATCCTGATGCAGCGGCTGCTGCGCCCCGGGCTCGATGCCCATCAGCGCCCCCCAGCGCGCGTTGTTGCCAAATTCCGGGTGTGCATCCAGTGGCAGGTGGTAGGCGAACAGTGATATCTCGGCAGCGAGTAGCGCCGCCAGCCGGCGCCGCTTCATGCCTACCACCTGTGGCGCCTCGCCGCGCCAGAAGTAACCGTGGTGCACCAGAATGGCATCGGCCCGCCAGGCAATGGCGCTGTCTATAAGCGCCTGAGAGGCCGTGACGCCGGTTACCAGGCGCTGCACGCGCTCACGCCCCTCAACCTGCAACCCGTTGGGGCAGTAATCCTGAAACCGGGCGGGTTGCAGGCAGGCGTCCAGATGGTTTTTCAATTGCTCAAGTGTCGGGCTCATGCCTGGGTCGCCTCAAGTCGGTGAGTACAGCCTACACTGCATCATATACAATGCGGGCGATCATCCAAAAGACACGCCATGAAACAAACGCTGCAAGACATATTCTGGCCCGCAATCGCCGGCCTGCTGGTCGCTCTGCTGGTACTCGACCGCTGGGTATTGGCACCCGGACATGGTGCGGAGGGCGGCCGGGAACCGGTAAGCTATGCGCGCGCAGTGAGTACAGCGACTCCCTCGGTCGTAAATATCTATACCGCCAAGCTGGTAAGCTCGCAACGCAGCCCGCTGCTCAACGACTCCTACTTTCGCCGTTTCGCCGACCCCGGCGCCCAGCGTCAGCGTATCGAACGCTCGCTCGGCTCAGGCGTTATCGTGACCGGCGAGGGCCACATTCTGACCAACAACCACGTGATCGCAGGCGCGGACGCAATCCAGATAATGCTGCACGACGGTCGCTCGGCCAACGCCGTTGTGATCGGAGCCGATTCCGCCACCGATCTCGCGGTACTCAAAGTTGATCTACCGGAACTCGAGCCCATTGCAATCGGCGACTCGGATGGCAGCAGGGTGGGCGATGTCGTGCTGGCAATCGGCAATCCACTGGGCTTCGGCCACTCTGTCACCCAGGGCATCATCTCGGCGCTGGGTCGTTATGGCCTGCAATTCAATACCTATGAAGATTACATCCAGACCGATGCGACGATCCACCTGGGCAACTCCGGGGGAGCGCTGATTGACACCAGTGGCCGGCTGTTGGGCATCAACACACTGATCTACACCGGCAACGATCAGACGCGCAACAATGGCGCCGGCATCGGTATCAGCCTCGCCATACCGGTCAACCTGGCCATTTTCGTCATGCGCGACCTGATCGATTACGGTGAGGTGATACGCGGCTGGCTGGGCGTCAGCGTTGAACCCATCGGTATTGCCAGCGAGGCAAACAAAGCGCGCCCGGCGCTGGTGGTGAAAGGCGTTGCGCCCGGCAGCCCCGCTGCCAGGGCGGGCGTTGAAGTCGGGGATATCATTACCCATATCAACGACGAAGCGGTGCAGGACGGCCGTCTCACCATGCACCGCATTGCACGACTGCGCCCCGGGGACACGATCGGCATATCCGTGCGCCGCGGACAACAAAGTGTGGAACTGCGCGCCGTGGTGGGCGCCCTGACCCAGTCAACGGGAGCCTTACCGGCGGCGAGCTAGCTCCCGGCTCCGCCGAGGCGCATTTCCGCGCTCCTGGCATGCGCCGTGAGTGATTCCCCGCGAGCCAGCGTCGACGCCGCCCTGCCGAGTTCGCGCATACCGCGCTCGCTGCACATGATCAGGGAGCTGCGTTTTTGAAAGTCGTTCACGCCGAGTGGCGAGGAGAAGCGGGCACTGCCAGCGGTCGGCAACACATGGCTGGGGCCGGCGCAATAATCACCCAGGGCCTCGGATGTATGCGGGCCCATGAATATCGCGCCAGCATGCCGCACCAGCGGCAACAGCGCCTGAGGGTCGGCTACTGACAGTTCCAGGTGTTCCGGGGCAATCCGGTTGCTCAGTTCAACGGCTTCGCGCAGGTCGCGGGTTCTGATCAGCGCGCCGCGCGTATCGAGTGATTCGCGGGCGATCGCGGCCCGCTCCAGACTCGGCAACAAACGCTCAATGCTCTCAGCGACCGCCTGTAGATATCCCGCGTCGGGGCTCAGCAACAAGGACTGTGCGTTTTCATCATGCTCGGCCTGTGAAAACATATCCATCGCGACCCAGTCAGGATTCGTCTCCCCATCGCCAATGATGAGAATTTCCGAGGGTCCTGCCACCATGTCGATGCCGACGCGGCCAAACACCTGGCGTTTAGCGGTGGCGACATACACATTGCCGGGCCCGACGATCTTGTCGACCGCCGGCACAGTCGCCGTGCCATAGGCCAGCGCAGCGATAGCCTGTGCGCCACCCAGTGTAAACACCCTGTCGACGCCTGCCAGCGCAGCCGCAGCCAGTACCAGATCGCTCAACTCACCACCGGGCGCCGGTACCACCATGATCACTTCGCCTACACCGGCGACACTGGCAGGCAGCGCATTCATCAATACAGAGGAGGGATAACTCGCTTTCCCGCCGGGCACGTAGATTCCCACTTTATCGAGCGCTGTAATCTGTTGACCCAGCAGATTGCCCAGCGAATCCTCATACTGCCAACTGGTCTGTTGCTGATGCTGATGCTGGTGATACTCGCGCACGCGCCGGGCGGCGAATTCCAGCGCCTGGCGCTGCTCGGCGGGAATGCGTTCGAGAGCGGCGTCGAGCCGCTCGGCGGACACCTCCAGTTCGGCTACCGAAGACGCCTCCAGGCTATCGAAGCGACGGGTATATTCAAGCAGTGCAACATCTCCCCGGACCGCGACATCCGAAATTATGCTGGCTACCGCAGCCTCGACAGATTCTCCGTTCGCGCCCGGCGCAGCGCGCAGTTGCGCCAGCATGGCTTCGAAATCAGCGCTCTGTGTATCCAGCCGTCTCATGCTCGCTCTCCAACCGCCGCGCCGATACGCTCGACAATATCGGCAATGGCGTTATGCCGTGAGCGCATGGCGGCTTTGTTCACCACGAGCCGCGAACTGATCGCCGCAATTTCCTCCAGCGGCTGCATGCCGTTGGCGCGCAGTGTGTTGCCGGTATCCACAATGTCGACGATGAGATCGGCCAATTGCATGGTGGGAGCCAACTCCATCGCCCCGTAGAGTTTGATGAGATCCACGTTCACACCCTGCGCGGCGAAATGGCGTCTGGCGATATTCACGAACTTTGTCGCCACCCGTACCCGGGCGCCAGTATGCTGCCACCCACTCGGCCCGGCCGTCATCAGTCGACAACGCGCGATACCCAGGTCGAGCGGTTCATAGAGCCCTTCCGCGCCGTGCTCAAGGAGCACGTCCTTGCCCACTACGCCGATATCCGCGGCACCCAGCCGCACATAGGTGGGCACGTCAGTGCCGCGCAACACGACGATTTGCAGATCGTCCCGATTGGTCGGGAACACCAGCTTGCGGCTTTCGCTGATGTTCTCGCAGGGGCGGATACCGGCGCGATCCAGCAGCGGCAGGGTTTCCTTGAGAATCCGGCCCTTGGTGAGGGCAAGTGTCAGTATCCTGTTCATAATGCGTTGCGGCTGCCCGGCGGATGATAAGAGCGGAACAGAGCTTATTTCGCCTGCCATTCCGTAGTGGTGTAGGTACGGATGTTTACTGCATGGATGCTGCCGTCGGCGATATTCTCGCTGAGAGCCGCGTACACCAGCTGCTGCTTTTGCACCGGGCGCAAGCCTTCGAAGGCATCGCCGATGGCCTCGATGTTATAGTTCGCGCCTTCGCCCTCAACATTGAACTGACAGTTCGGCAATTGCGCCTCCAGCAACGATTTAACAGTGGCTGAATCCATACAATGATCTCCGCTCTCGGTACCGGTGCCCTCCAGGCCTGCCCTGGCTGGCAGGATTGCATCCCTGCTGTGGGAATTCGCAACGAGCACCGCAAAAATGGGAGAGGCATTCTAGGAGAAAAGCGGGCCTCTGGCGAATACTCCCGCAACGGCTCAGCCGTCGACGTCAACCGTCACGGTGGTCCAGTTGGCGATAACAGCATCCAGATCGCCAGTCTGCTCCCGGGCAGCCGCCTGAAACTGGTCGCGATAGATTTCACCCAGATTGACACTTTCAATAATGACGTTGCGCAGTTTCCAGTCGCCTTCGCCGTCCCTGCCCATCTGGTAGAGCACAACATAGGGCTCATCGCGGTCGGCAAACACGTGCTGGCGCACGGACGCGCGGGATTCGACATCTTCGCCCTCCCCGGGCGGTATGATCTGGATGCGCGAGCCTCCAAAGGCGAGCAGCCCCTTGCTGTAGGTGCGCACCAGGCTCAGTCGCATCACCCGCGTGAATCGGTCCAGTTGATCGCGCAGCTGCGCGCGCCCTGCCTCATCCAGCGCACGATAACGCTTTGAACTGGCATAGGGACCCATCACGCTGCGCGCAAAACCCCGGTAGTCGATCAGTGGATCGAGAATGTCCTGAACCTGCTCGTAGTAACGCTCCGGATCCTCGTCGACGTAGTCATCGGCAGCCTGCACGGTTTCCAGCACCCGTTGCGTCGTTTCAGCCACCAGAGCATGCGCACCCTCGGACTGCATCTTTGCATGCGCCATCGAAGCGCACAGTATCCACCCCAGAACCCAGAGTGCCCGTTTACCAACGCGAAGCGCCATTCCCTTGTCTCCGAATCAATCAAATCCCACTAGCCGCGCGAGCGATGCCCTGTATAATCACGCCGACATCCGCGCAGTTCACTCCGGCACAACCGCTACTAATTCTACGGTGTTTATGACAACGTGGCTCAGCAAGCAGTTCCAGCGCCGCGGGCGCGCCCTACTCTAGCAGGAATCAGGCACATATGCTGTTAGCTGCCGCCGCAATCATCATCGGTTTCATCGTGCTGATCTGGAGCGCCGACCTGTTCGTGGCGGGCGCGGCCGCAATCGCGCGGAACTTCGGATTGTCGCCGATCATTATCGGTCTGACCATCGTTTCACTAGGCACCTCCGCACCTGAAGTGCTGGTCTCGCTTACCGCTTCATGGGCAGGTTCCGGCGAACTCGCCATCGGCAACGCAATCGGCTCCAACATCGCCAACATCGCACTGGTACTGGGTGCCACGTTACTGGTCGCGCCGTTGATGGTGCATGAGGGCTGCATGAACAAGGAGATTCCGGTGCTCCTGCTCGCCACCTTCGGTGTCGGCCTGCTGATTCTCGATCTTGAGCTGTCTGCTTTTGACGGCTGGCTGATGCTGGGGGTTATGGTACTGCTGGTAGTGCAGTTGGTACGCACCCAGGTTCACGATCCTGAAATCGCCGCGGAAGCCGGGGAGGAGAATCTGCCCAGGCTGACTCCGGTGCGCTCCTGGCTGTATTTCATTCTGGGCTTGCTGTTGCTCATCGGCAGCTCCCGCCTGCTGGTCTGGGGGGCATCGACCGCAGCGCTGGAGCTTGGCGTGTCGGAGCTGATTATCGGCCTGACCATTGTTGCTATCGGCACCAGCCTGCCCGAGCTCGCCGCCACGGTAGCGAGCGCCATGCGCGGGCACACCGAGATCGCGCTGGGCAACATAATCGGCTCAAACCTGTTCAACTTGCTGACAGTGATGGCCATACCCGGCATCGTAGCCACGGAAGCCCTGGCTCCCGAGGTGCTTTCGCGCGACTACCTGATCATGACCGCGCTCACCGTGTTTCTGGCGGTGGCCATTTTCGCGAGCTGTAAGCGCGGCAAGTCAACGCCCGGGCATGCCTACCTCGGACGCATCCTGGGCACGCTGTTAGTGTCCTCCTATGCGCTGTATTATTATCTGCTGCAAACTACTCTCTGAACAATGGGACGTCTGATGCCTGAGCAGGGCGCCATCAGCTACACCGAATCCGCGCAACGCACCATTCGCATGGAGGCGGCTGCCGTGGCGGCCCTGGAAGCCCGTATCGGCGAGCCCTTTGCCCGGGCCTGCGATATTCTGCTCGACGTGCCGGGCCGCATAGTGGTGACCGGCATGGGCAAGTCCGGCCATATCGCAAGAAAAATTGCCGCGACACTTGCCAGCACCGGTTCGCCGGCATTCTTTGTGCATCCCGGCGAAGCAAGCCATGGCGACATGGGCATGATCACTGCAGACGATGCCGTGATCGCACTGTCCAACAGCGGCGCGGTCGTGGAGATCGTCACGCTGCTGCCGCTGTTGAAGCGTCTCGGGATACCGCTGGTAAGCATGACGGGCAATGCACAGTCGGCGCTGGCGCTGGCCTCTGACGTGCACCTCGACACGGGGGTCGATATCGAGGCCTGCCCGCTGGATCTCGCACCCACCTCCAGCACAACGACAGCGCTGGTCATGGGCGATGCCCTCGCTATTGCGTTACTCGAGGCACGCGGTTTTACCGCCGATGACTTTGCCTTCTCGCATCCAGGCGGCACCCTCGGCAGGCAATTGCTGTTGATGGTGCGCGATGTAATGCGCACTGGTGATGCCATACCGCGAGTCGGCCTGAATACGCTCCTGTCGGATGCGCTGATGGAAATCACCGACAAGGGCCTCGGCATGACCACTATTGTCGATCCGGCAGGCGGCCTCGCCGGTGTTTTTACCGATGGAGACCTCAGACGCTCGCTCGATGCACGCATCGATATCAATGCCACCCCCATCGACGACCTCATGAACAGGCACGCCAAAACAGTGAGCGGGGAAATGCTGGCAGCGGAAGCCATGCGGATTATGGAGACCAACGAAATTGGCGCCCTCGTCGTGCTGGATGACAACGGCGCGATCACCGGCGTTTTACATCTCAAAGATCTGCTACACGCGGGCATTACGTGAACGGATCGACTCACTCATGACTTCGATTCAGACACGCGCGGCCAACGTGAGCATGCTCGTGCTGGACGTGGACGGCGTGCTGACCGATGGCAGGCTCTACTACAGCGACGCAGGCGAGGAGTTCAAGGCTTTTAACATCAGGGACGGACTGGGTATTAAACTGCTGCAACATGCCGGGGTGCCGGTGGCCATCATCACCGGGCGGCAATCTCCCATGGTCAGCCGGCGCGCGCAGGAACTTGGTATCGAAGAAGTCGTCCAAGGCCGTGAAGACAAGCGCCAGGCGCTGCTGGAACTCAGTCAGCGTTGCCGGGTGAGCATCGAAAACTGCGCCTACATGGGAGATGATCTGCCGGATCTGGGCGCGATCGTCGCCGCCGGCCTCGGCATGACTGTGGCCGATGCCTGCGCAGAGGTGCGCTCGGCGGCAGACTGGCAGAGCAACCTGGTCGGCGGCGCTGGCGCCGTGCGTGAGGCCTGCGAGTTCCTACTGAACGCCAGAGGCGCCTGGCTCTCCATAACATCGGAATTTGGCTGATGCTGCACAGATCCCGAAGCGTGATCCGGAGATTCCACATGCCCAAGCACCGCGCGCCCCGCAGTAGCCTGATCGTTACTGTCGCCGCCCTCACATGGACGCTGTTGTCAGCGCTTGTTGTGCCGCCCTCCCTGGCGCTGCCGGATGATCGCGAACAACCCATTCAGATTACCGCCGACAGGGCGGTGCGCAATGAGAAGAAAGGCATCACCGTCTACAGCGGGAACGTACAGATGCGCCAGGGCAGCATCGAGGTGGATGCCGACAATCTTGTGGTTTTCCAGGAGCGCGAAGACGCCAACAAAATCGTCGCCCGGGGTGAGCCCGCCGTACTGCGACAACAACCGGAACCGGATGAGGGGCTGGTGCACGCATACGGCCGCGTGATTACGTACTACCGCGACAAGGAACAGGTAAATTTGCTGCATGACGCCCGCCTGGAAAGGGACGATGGCTCACTGGTTACCGGCGACTCGATCGACTATTACATCGCCAGGCAGCTGGTCACGGCGCAGTCCAACACCAGTGAAACCGGCAATAAGGTATTTGTGGTCATACCGCCCAGCCTGCATCAGTCCGATGAAGAAGATAACGCTGAAGACGACGCCGGGGAGGCCGCCGCAGGGAAGGACGCGGCGTCGGCGGGTGTTCCAGGAGGCGTGGAGGCCGCTACCACGATCATCGGCGCTGCGCCTGAGCGCGGCATTTCGCCCGATGACAGCGACGGCGCAGAGGGCGGAAATGGCGCAGCTGATAGCGAGTAATCTCGCCAAGGCCTATCGCGGCCGGGAAGTCATACACGATGTATCACTGACCATAGAAAGCGGCCAGATCGTAGGTTTACTGGGCCCGAACGGAGCCGGTAAAACCACCTGCTTTTACATGATTATCGGAATCATCCCCGCCGACCGGGGCGCAATCGCCATCGATGGCGAGGACATCACCCGGCGCACTATGCATCAACGCGCCCGACGCGGTATCGGCTACCTCCCGCAGGAGGCTTCAATATTCCGCAAGCTGTCAGTGGGCGACAACCTGCTGGCAATTCTTGAAACCCGCCGGGACCTGAATCGCAGGCAGCGCCGCGCGCGCAGGGATGAACTGCTGGCGGAGTTCCATGTACAACACCTGAGTAAAAATCTCGGGCAGTCGCTTTCCGGTGGCGAAAGACGCCGCGTGGAAATAGCGCGGGCGCTGGCCACTGAACCGGAGTTTATCCTGCTGGACGAACCCTTCGCCGGAGTCGATCCGATTTCGGTCGGCGAGATCAAGCAGATCATCAATCACTTGCGGGATCGCGGCATCGGGGTGCTCATTACCGATCATAACGTGCGCGATACCCTGGATATCTGCGAGAAGGCCTATATCGTCGGCGAAGGCAGAATCATCGCCGCTGGAACCACGCAGGAAGTTCTGGACAACAGGGATGTAAGGCAGGTCTATCTGGGTGAGCAATTCCACATGTAGAGAAAGCCGCCGCCGCGAACAGGCGGGCATGCTCACTGGTTCACACAACGCCACAATACCCCGTAGTTACAAGCAAAATTCACGCCAAGCTGTTGCTAAGACCTCCCCCGCCCGACTACACTCTTACTGTCGGGCGTCGCTTTGAGACGCCAGAGCAGGCTAACGGCGATACACCGCGAACCATGAAGCAGTCACTACAACTCAAGCTGGGTCAACAACTTACCATGACCCCTCAGCTGCAACAGGCCATCCGCCTGCTGCAGCTTTCTACCCTCGATTTGCAGCAGGAAATCCAGCAGGCTCTCGATACCAACCCGCTTCTGGAGGTGTCAGAAGACGAAGATACAGACCCTGCGGACGACGCACGCGACTCCGAGCGGGGGCCTGAATCCAGCGATGGCCCGCTGCAAAGCATGGAGCGCACCGCCAACGGTGACGGCGACGACAACAGCGACTGGTCGTCCCCCGACGCCGATTTCGGCATGCCGGAAGACCTGCCGGTGGATACCCAGTGGGAAGACCTGTTGCCGTCGGCATCCTCGCCTCCGCCTCCTGCTGAAGAGTACAGCGACAACGATTTCGATTCACGCAACGCCGCCGTGGAATCGCTTCGCGAGCAGCTTCTGTGGCAGCTCGGACTAACCCGGCTGTCCGATACCGATCGACTGATCGCGCTGTCTATTATTGACGCCACCGATTCCAATGGCCGATTGCTGCTGACTCTGGAGGATATCCACGAGTCACTGGCCGAGCAGCTCGATATTGATCTCGATGAGGTTGTGGCGGTACTGCACCGGCTGCAGCAGTTTGAGCCCGCGGGAGTCTGCACGCGCAGTCTGCAAGAGTGCCTGCAGGTGCAACTTCAGCAGCTGCCACCCGGTACCCCCTGGCTGGAGCAGGCGAAGCTGGTGATCGGCCGACATATCAATCAACTGGCCAGTTCAGACTTCAAGCAGATCCAGCGACGCATGCGCCTGAGTGAGGATGAACTGCGCCAGGTACTCACCCTGATACAATCGCTGGACCCAAACCCCGGGCAAACCGCGGTGCCGGATGAGATCGAATATATCGTGCCCGATGTGTTTGTCAGCAAACGCAACGGGCGCTGGGTCGTTGAACTCAACCCCGACATCGCGCCGAAATTGCGCATCAACAGCGACTATGCGAGCCTGATAAAACGCGCTGATTCCAGCGCAGACAACACTTTTCTGCGCGACAATCTCCAGGAGGCCCGCTGGTTTCTCAAGAGCCTGCAGAGTCGCAACGAAACCCTGATGAAGGTTGCGAGTAAAATCGTCGAGCACCAGCGCAATTTCCTGGAGTACGGTGAGGAGGCCATGAAACCTCTGGTACTGCATGACATCGCCGAACTGGTGGAGATGCACGAATCCACTATTTCCCGCGTGACCACGAACAAATACATGCATACCCCACGGGGGATTTTCGAACTGAAATACTTTTTCTCCAGTCATGTCGCGACTACGGCGGGAGGAGAGTGTTCCTCCACCGCCATTCGCGCCCTGATCAGAAAACTGGTGGCGGCGGAGAACCCGCGCAAACCACTCAGCGACAGCAAGATCACACAGCTGCTTGAAGAGCAGGGTATCCAGGTCGCCAGACGAACCATCGCCAAATACCGCGACACACTGTTCATTCCGCCGTCCAACGAACGCAAGCGACTGGTCTGAACTGGTTTTCGGGTATCAACACCCGGCGCCGTGCCATTCCCCCGGCCGGCATCGGTTCACCACAGCAATAGGGAGCCTCACATGCAACTGAATATCAGTGGTCACCATCTCGACATCACTCCACCTTTGAAAGAGTACGTTGAAAGCAAGTTTGAGCGCTTACAGCGACACTTCGATCAGATTACGACAACCCAGGTCATCCTCACTATCGAAAAAATGGTGCACAAGGCAGAGGCTACCGTACATATCGCTGGCGCCGATCTATTTGCTGCGGCGGAAGATGAAGATATGTACGCAGCCATTGACGCGCTCGCCGACAAACTTGATCGCCAGCTTATCAAGCACAAGCAGAAACATCGGGGTCACTGACTTACACGGAGCAGAACTTAACGCCATGCACGCCCTTAACCACATCCTGACGCCCGAGCGCACCGTGTGTCATATCGCTACTGCCAGCAAGAAGCGTCTGTTCGAGAGGATCTCCGAAATCATATCGACAGATCAGCCCTCGCTACCCTACACCGAGGTACTCGACAAGCTCGTTGCCCGCGAGAATCTCGGCAGCACCGGGCTCGGCCAGGGCATCGCCATTCCACACTGCCGTGTCAGTGACTGTCCGGCACCCATTGGCGCACTTTTCAGTCTGGAAGATGCAATACCCTTCGGTGCTCCCGACGAACGGCCGGTAGACCTGCTGTTTGTGCTGCTGGTGCCGGAGGAAGCCAATCAGGAACACCTGGACATCCTCGCCAGCATCGCGAGCCTGTTTAATCAGCCGGACTTCTGTGCCCGGTTGCGCCAGGCCGACAGCAATGAGGCCCTGTACTTCGTGGCCACCAAAGCGGGAAGCTGACCTCTATGCGGCTGATTATCATCAGTGGCAGTTCCGGCTCGGGCAAGAGCACCGCGCTAAATCAACTCGAGGATGAGGGCTTTTACTGTATAGACAATCTACCCGTCGCGCTGCTGCCGGATCTGGTGAGGGAGATCAGTCGAGCGGAGTTCAGGGTCTTCCAAGGCACCGCCGTGTGTATCGATGCCCGCAACGCCTGGCGGGACCTGGAGAATTTCGGCGAGATTCTGCAATCGCTGCCCGACTCCGTGAGCTCGCAGGTGCTGTATCTCGACGCGCAACCGGTAATGCTTCTGCAGCGCTTCAGTGAGACCCGAAGGCGCCACCCCCTGAGCAATGATGCGACCCCCCTGAACGAGGCAATCGAGAAAGAACGTGAGCTTCTGGAGCCGATTTACTCGCGGGCCTCGCTGATTATCGATACCAGCCAGATGACCATCTACGAACTGCGCGATGCCATTCGCCAGCGGCTGCTCGGCACCAGTGAAGGCAGCATGTCCATATTGTTCCAGTCATTCGGCTTCAAGCGCGGATTGCCGGCAGACGCAGACCTCGTATTCGACGTGCGCATGCTTGCAAACCCGCACTGGGTGCGTGAATTGCGGGGCTTCACCGGTCTCGACCCCCAGGTGCGCGAGTTTCTCGAGGCACAGGCGCTCACCGCCGAGCTATACGCCGACATCGCGCAATACCTGAATAGCTGGCTACCTCGCTATCGGGCCGGGAACCGCAGTTACATGACGATTGCGATAGGTTGTACGGGGGGGCAACATCGGTCAGTATATCTCGCGGACCGATTGTACCGGGATTTCAAAAACAATTATCAATCCGTGGACATCCGCCACCGAGAGCTGCAGTAGGCAGAATTGCGCTTGATTCGCACACAGGTCACCATCGTCAACAAACTGGGCCTTCACGCGCGTGCCGCGGCGAAGTTTGTTGCCTGTACCTCGGCGTTCTCCAGTCGGATACTCGCCGGCAAAGACGAGCAGCTGGTTGACGCCAAGAGCATCATGTCGGTGATGATGCTGGCTGCGGGCAAAGGCACCGTGTTGACCATCGAGGTGGATGGCGCAGACGAAGATGCCGCGCTTTGCGCCCTTAAAACACTGATTGAAAACCGCTTCGACGAACACGAGTAAGCCCGAATCCGTTACTAATCACGTTGTTGCTGCCCCGTCTTTTCCGGATAATCCCGACCACAGGTGAGAACCTGCAGGCACAGTGGGGAGAGGCTTATGGCTCAGAGCAATGTCGCATCACAGGACGCCCTGGATAAGCTCACCCACGCCCTCGAAAGCGGCACTTTCATTGATGTCCGGCGGATGCTCAATGGTCTCGCGCCGGCCGACATCGCCCACCTCATCGAATCCTCTCCTCCGCGCATGCGCCACATCATCTGGCAGATGGTGGAAGTTGAGGAGGAAGGTGAAGTCCTCGGTGAACTCAGCGACGAATTGCAGGGACAGTTCCTTGGCCGCATGGATGCGGCTGAAGTCGCCGCCCTCACCGAGGGCATGGAGCATGACGATATAGCAGACCTGTTGCAGCAGGTGCCGGATCGCATCACGTTCGAAGTCCTCAACGCGATGGACTACCAGGACCGGACGCGACTCGAGCGTGTCATCTTCTATCCGGATGACACCGCCGGCGGGTTGATGAACACCGACACCATCACCATCCGTCCACCGCTGACGCTGGATGTGGTGTTGCGCTACCTGCGCCGCCACGCTGAAATCCCGCCCATGACCGACAACCTGATCGTCGTTAATCGTGCAGACCAGTTCATCGGCCTGCTCCCGCTGCGCACCCTGCTGGTATCCGATCCGGCGGCCACCGTGCGCGAGACAATGATCACCGACGTCGTACCCATCTCGGTCGACATGCCGGATACCGAAGTCGCTCGCCTGTTCGAGCGCAAGGACTGGGTATCGGCGCCCGTGGTGGACAGCCACGGCAAGCTCCTCGGGCGAATTACCATCGATGACGTGGTTGACGTGATTCGCGAAGATGCGGACCACTCGTTCATGTCGATGGCGGGCCTGGACCAGGAGGAAGATACTTTCGCGCCGATCATGCGCGCAGCGCCCCGCCGCGCCATCTGGCTGGGTCTCAACCTGGTGACCGCATTCATTGCAGCAGGCGTCATCAATCTGTTTCAGGACACTATTGAAAAGGTGGTGGCGCTGGCTGTGCTAATGCCCATCGTGGCCTCCATGGGCGGTATCGCCGGCACGCAAACGCTCACGGTGCTGGTACGCGGTATTGCGATGGGACAGATAGTGCGCAATAACCAGCGCTGGCTGGTCAACCGCGAAGTCATGATAGGCGTCATCAACGGTGTATTGTGGGCGGGCGTGGTGGCCGTGGCGGCATCAGTCTGGTTTGACGACTGGACCATCGGCATCATCATTGCAGCGGCCATGGTCATCAACCTGATTACCGCCGCGCTGACCGGCGCTCTCTTGCCCCTGATGTTGACGCGGATGAATATCGACCCCGCGCTGGCGGGAGGCGTTGTGCTGACAACGGTCACCGACGTGGTCGGTTTCGTGTCATTTCTCGGGCTGGCGACTCTCTTTTATGGTTGATGACAACGACCAGCCGCAGCCCGCCGAAGAAGACGCCTTAACTCCGAGCAAAAGCGCCCGCAAGCGGCAGATGCATGCACTCCAGCGCCTTGGCGAATCGTTGCTGGAATTAAGCGAATCCCAGCTCGACGCGCTGTCACTGGATGAGCCAGCTCTTTTGACGGCGCTTCAGGAGACCCGGCGTATTCGCAGCAACAGCGCCCGCAAGCGCCACCTGCAATACATCGGCAAGCTGATGCGCAACATCGACCCCGAACCCATTGAGGCCGCACTTGCGGCACTGCATGCCCGGAACGATGCGGCCACGCGCGAATTCCATGAGCTCGAGCAGCTACGCAACGCAATTCTGGACCAGCCAGAGGAAGGCATGCAGCTGGCGGTTGCGCGCTATCCCGACGTGGATCGCCAACAGCTGCGGCAGCTGATCCGTCAGCATGCAAGCGAGCAGCGGCTCGGCAAGGCTCCAACGGCGAGTCGCAAGCTATTTCGGTATTTGCGCGACCTGGCTGGCGACTAGACAGCCGGTTTCAACCGGGGGGCTCAGCACCTGCCGGCAGCGGTGCATTCGGGTCGATGTGCCGGAACGCCGCGTCAGACTGCATGGCCGGCAGATCAGCGCTATCGTCGAATATCCGGTCAAAGCGTACCTGCGGGTCGTCCCATGTGCCCTCGATTCGATACACGCCGCTGGACAGCCGATTCATCTGTTTGTCAAAAATCTTGCTGACCACGAATACGCCTGCCGCTACCGGCAGGCTCGCGGCCAGTGCAGCCACCCAGGGAAGGTTCTTGGCGACTGGCAGGGTCGCGACAAGTTCGCCACTGAGGCTGCGCGTCGCGACGTCCGAGACTCCACTGAATTGAAAGCTCGAGCCACCACTGATATCCGCGCGAGGCACTTCGATTGTGCCCGCATGCAGATACACCTCCGCCAGAACACTGTCGAAGGGAATGCCCGACTCGAACATCTGCGACAAACTCAGCCGCTGCACGATATCAACCAGGTTGAGAATACTGACCACGCGCAGCGCGCCTGCGGCCCCGGCGGGCGCCTCGGGAAAGCGGCCGGCGCCGAGCGCTATCTCCAGCGCACCGCTGGCACCGGCCAGGTCAAATTCCACGGGCGCTCCGGGCCAGCTCAAATCTACATTCAGAGAGCCGCTCTCGGCCTCCAGAACACGCTGGTAGCCGAGCGCCTCCAGCGTGGCACCCACCTCATCGAACCGAAGCTGAGCCTCAAAATCAGTGCGCGCCGGGTTTCCACGCAACCAGACCATGCGCCCCGGCCGCTGCGAATCGAAGCGTGCCAGCGCCAGTTCACCCTGAACTTCAGAGGCCGTATAGCGGTCGCCTTCCTGAACGAAGACAAACGACAGCTCGCCGATTCTGCGACTGCCATCGACGATACTCTCTAACTGCACATCCATTGCCGGCAGTGCCAGATCGGTGAGCGCCGGCGGAGCATCGGCCGGCGCCGGCGCAGCGCGCTCCTGTGCGTCGCGGGCGGCGTCCGGCGTCTCCAGGGCTTCACGCAGGCCGGCCAGGTCAAGCCGGGGGATTGTCAGCGCCAGGCGCTCGGCGCCACTCGCGCGCGACACCTGTCCGCGCAGCCATTCGGTGGCAACGTCGATCGTCCAGTCAGTCGTCCGGCCCTCAAGGCTGAGAGTTACCGCTTCGAATACTCTTCCGGCCAACAGAACACGCTCGGCAAACAGTTGATCGATGCGCACAGCAAGTGATGAATCGGGCTCGCCCGCGACGCTTGCCGTGAGGGCTTCCTGCAATACCATCGGGTTATCGGCCGGTATCAGATAGTCGCCGACGAAATCCCACCACTGCCGGGCGTCGATAACAGCCACCTCGCCCGCCACCTGCACCAGGCCGGTCTCAACGGGCGCGGCAGCAGCGCCCACGCCCAGGGAGGCGCCAAGCAGACCGCTATCCCCGAGCTCCAGACTCAGGTTGTGTTGATTGTTCAGCGACAGCGACAACAGCCGCCGGTCGCCACCCAGTGGCATTTCAAGCAGCAATGATGCGCTCTCCGCGGGGCTTTTCCTCCACGGATTCGGCAGATCGAGGCCGATCCCCTGCAATTCGCTGCGTACCACAAGCCGCGGAGCCTGCCGTGGCGCAATGGCTACGCTGACCTCGGCCGCGGCCTCTCCCGCGGCGAAAGCAAGCTGCGGGATGCGCAGCCAGCGCCGTAGATCTGACATCAGAATCTCGCCGGCCACGGCGATTTCCAGCGAGGACTGCCGCGGATCATAGCGCCCGTTGGCATGCGCATGTGCCTGCTGCAGTGTGGCCTGCAGGGGACGATCCCAGAGCGTCGCCTGCAGGCCTTCGCTGCTGAAGCCCGCCGCGGTGCTGTAACTGATCGCGCCCTGCAAATCACGCAAGGGCAGGCCGCCGGGCTGGATATCCAGCGTCACATCCAGCCAGCGGGTATGTACGTTTATCCGCGGAGGTGCAGCCTGCTCTCCCAGGATCATTTCCAGATTGAGGTTGGTCTCCAGTGCTCCGCTGATTTGCCAGTCTGCAAACGCGCCACCGACCAGATCGCCCAGGGGCGAGGTATTCAGCACTTCCAGCCCATCTTCTGCAGGCCCGGTAATCTGGCCGGCGACTGCGAGCGCCACTTTGCCTTCATCACCCTGCCACGTCTCAACCGAGAGATTATCTACTCGCGAGTCGAGCATCCCGGCACTGGAAGCCCAGGCACTGACCCGACCGTCGTCGATCAACAGCACACCGTCGTGCAGCGTCACCGGGGGCCAGTCGGGATGATAATCGATTGCTACATCGGCGACATCGAAGGCCAGTTGCACCGTGCGCAGGGGCGCGGCATCCGCCCGCAGGCTTCCGCGCCACAGAAAGGCGCCTTCCAGAATCTCCCCCTCATCGCCGATACTCTTCGCCAGCCAATCGAGCAGAGTCGGGTTCAACGCCGAGGGAATGAACTTCTGCCGATAGCGCGGCGTGGTATCGGGCAAGCCAACCAGCAGGGCCATCTCAACCCCGGTATCAGAGGGTTCCAAGGGAATGTTCAGGTCCAGCAACGCGCGCGCCCTGCCCTCCTCGCCGAGGGCCGTCAGCACGCCAGAAGACAAGTGAACCTGTCGCGGATTCCAGGCCAGTTCAAGCGAACCATACAGCTCGTTAAATGACAGTGGCTGTTGGTAGATATTCGGGAAAAGCAGCGACGCATTGCGGGAATCGAGCGTCACCGAGCCGCCGCCGGGACCGAGGCGTGCATGACCTCGAATGCCCGAGGCGCCGGGCGCTCCGCGGTAGGAGCTCAACGCCACCTCCTCGAAACGGCCCTCCACTTCCCAATCGCGGCCGGGTTGTTCGACATCGCCGATACTTAGCTGTAGCGCCTGCAATTGACCCGACAGATCGAGGGCTGTGAGTACTTCGCGCAACGCCTCGGGCATCAGCGCAGATTGCTTCACCAGCGCGTTCAACGGGGCGAATGGTACGTCGATTGCACGCGCCCGCAGGGCGTTTCCCCAGCCATCGAGTTGCAGCCGCGGCAGCGTCAACGCAATCCCGCCCTGTTCGAGTGCAACGTCAGAAGCATACAGCGTCCAGTGATCGCGCTGGCCGGATACCTGCCCCTGCAACGCCAGCCGCTGCAGCGGAAAGCTCCATTCGCCCTGTCGGGACTGAATATTCAGGTTGCGCGCATCGAGGCGCGCCGCCACCGCGCTCTGCTCATCCTCCCAACTGAGCCAGAGCGCAAGATCGAGCTCGCCACTCGCCCAGACCGGCGGCGCCGATGCCGCAAACAAATCCTGCATTGCGCCCAGATCAGACGTACCAAGTTCCACATACATATCTCCGGAGAATTCCCCGGGCTCGAACGGATCGCCAACTCCCTGCGCCCGCAAGCTGATGGCGGTGCCGCGAGTCGATTGCAAGGTGGCCCATACCTGCCTGTTGCTGCCCTCACGCGCCAGCGAGAGATCGAGATCCAGCATGCGCACCTCACCTCCGGGCAGCGTGAGATACAGCAGGTTTTGTTGCAGCGCAGCCCATTCGATATTCAGCAGAAATTCCCGCAGCCATTCACCGGCCTCACCGCCACCCTCGGAAAGGCCTTCGAAATGGAGCTCCCCCTCGGGAGTCAGTTCGCCCCGCAGAACCAGTTCATCCAGCTCCAGCCGCGTTACCTGCAGCGAACGGGTGCGCAAACTGCGCCACACGTCGATGCCGACGCGGCCTTCCGCAAGCGCGAGCGGAGACCCCTCGCCCCGCGCGCTGAGCCGCAGATCTCCGAGCACTATAAAGGGTGTGAACGACTGCCATTGGCCGCTCACGCGCCGGGCGTCGATATCGAAGGGAACGCGCGCATTGAGCTCGCGCAGCACGGACTCCTGATACGCCCCAAGATTGGCGGTCACAATGCGGCCGATGCTTACATACATTGCCAGCAGTACCAGCAGCGCAATGATCAGGCCCCAGAGAACATTACTCAGTCTGTGATAAAACGACACGTGAAAGTGCGCTCCCGGAACACCAGGGGATCATCCGCCCGGCTTGGCCCGCTACGATTGTAATTTAGAGCAGTATGATATCGAAGTGTTCCTGGCTGTAGGCCGGTTCAGCACGCAAACTGATAGTTTTGCCGATCAGTTCCTCGAGATCAGCCAGATTGGCCGATTCTTCATCCAGCATGCGATCAACTACCGCCTGCGCGGCGAGCACCATGAGCGAAGCATTGTCGAAGGCCCGCCCGTCGCGCACAATTTCCCGAAATATTTCATAGCAGACCGTTTCGGCGGTTTTCAACACTCCCCGGCCGCTGCACACCGGGCACTCCTCGCACAATATGCGCTCCAGGCTCTCGCGGGTACGCTTGCGCGTCATCTCCACCAGCCCCAGTTCCGATACACCTGTAATCTGATTGCGCGCCGGATCACGCTGCATGGCCTTTTCCAGTGTACGGTGCACCTGGCGTCGGTGCTCGGGATCAGCCATATCGATGAAATCAATGATGATAATACCGCCCAGGTTACGCACCCTGAGTTGCCTCGCCAGCGCGGCCACCGCCTCCAGATTGGTTTTCAGGATGGTTTCCGCCTGATTGCGCCGCCCCACGAATGAGCCGGTATTCACATCGATCGTGGTCATCGCTTCTGTCTGATCCATGATCAGGTAACCACCCGATTTCAACGTGACTTTTCGATCCAGAGCTTTTTTTATCTCGTCTTCTACACCGTGCAGATCAAACAGCGGACGTTCGCCCCGATAGTGTTCCAGCAGTCCGGACACCTGTGGCACGTACTCCTGACAGAAGGTCTGCATGGCAGCCACGTGGTCGGCGCTATCGACAAGAATCCGCTCCACCGATGGTCGCGCCAGATCACGCACTATACGCATGTGCAGGGGCAGATCTTCATACAGCAGTTGCGAACCGGTGGCGGCGGCCGCCCGCCGCGTGACCGCCGCCCACAGGCGTTTCAGAAATCGCAGGTCGGACACGATTTCCTCGGGGCCCACTCCCTCGGCCGCGGTGCGCAATATGAAGCCTCCGGCATCCGTCATCTCTTCCGCCGCCAGACCCTCGGCCAGCACCCGTTGCAACCGTTCACGCTCCTGCGAATCCTCAATCAGCTGTGATACACCAATGTGATCGGTCTGCGGCATCAATACCAGGTAACGCGTGGACACCGAGAGCTGGGTGGTCAGCCGCGCGCCCTTGGTGCCGATGGGATCACGCGTGACCTGTACAATGAGTTTCTTGCCTTCGTACAGTTTTTCGGTGATATCGACCGACGCTGCGTTGCGCTCCTCACGACCACGCGCGTCGAGTACGACAATGTCGGAGGCGTGGATGAAGCTGGTGCGTTCCGCGCCAATATCCACAAAAGCCGCCTGCATCCCGGGGAGTACGCGCACAACGCTGCCAGCATAAATATTACCCACGATGCCACGATTAACCGCGCGTTCGATCTGTATATCCTGGGTGGCGCCATTCTCCACCACCGCAACGCGCGTTTCCATTGGCGTGATATTGACCAGAATCTCCTCACTCACCGTGCGCATCCCCCCCACCATCCAGCGCCGTCGCCACGCCATGCTGCTCCAACAGCTCTCGCGTTTCCGCCAGCGGCAAGCCGACGACGTTGCTGTAACTGCCGCGAATGGACCGCACCAGGGCGCCGCCCAACCCCTGGATGCCGTAGCCACCGGCTTTGTCCCAGGGTTCATCCGAGGCCAGATAGGCTTCACAGGTAGCCCGATCCAGCACCGCGAAGGTCACTTCGGTCGTCACCAGTCGTGTGCTTTCCACGCCCGAACAGGCCAGGCACAGCGCTGTCATGACACGGTGCTCCCGGCCACTCAATCTCGCCAACATGGCCAGGCCGTCACCTGCATCCACGGGCTTTCCGAGAATTTCATCATCCAGCACCACGGTGGTGTCTGCCGCCAGCACCGCAGCAGTCTGCTGCAGTCTCGCGGACACGCTGGCTGCCTTTTCGCGCGCCATGCGCTGTACATAGTCTGCAGGCGCTTCACCGATGAGAGGGGTTTCATCAATGTTTGCGGCGTCGCTCTGAAAGCGCACGCCAAGCAATTGCAGCAACTCCCGCCGGCGCGGCGACGCGGAAGCGAGCACGAGGTGGGGTGCGGACATATCAGGTTACCCGATAGCTGCGGCGCAAACTGCGCAGTAGCTGCAGCACCACGGGCCAGAGTAGCGCGCTACTCACCGCCGGCAGCAAGAACAGTAGCGACTGCGCGCCGACGCCCTGCAGGTTCTGCACCCACTGGCAAATCAGTTGATTGATACCGATCAGTACAAACACCACGGCGGACTGCTGCCAGAGGCTGTATACGCGCAAACGCTGATAGAGCGTCAGTGACAGCGTTGCCACCACCACCAGCGCAAAGGCATTCTGCCCGAGCAGCGCCCCCTCAAGCATATCCAGACCAACTCCAAGCAACAGGGCTGTCGCGATACCGACCCGATGGGGCAGGGCGATGACCCAGTAAACCAGCGTCAGGGCGATCCACTCGGGCCGCGCCCACAGCAGCCACTGCGGCAGTGGTAGCACCGCGAGCACATAGGCGCAGAGAAAGGTCAGTAAAATAACACCATAGCCATGCCCGCTGTCATCAGCCACGCGCTAGTCGTTCCGTGCAGGTTCGGCGGTGAACACCAGCAGCACGTGACGGCTGCGATCGAGCGCGGCCGTGGGCACGGCGCGAATACGGGCGAAAGCCTCACCCGGGTCGCGTTCGATCTCGCTGACCACCGCGACCGGGTAGCCAACCGGAAAGCGGCCGCCCAGGCCCGAGGTGACAAGAAGATCACCCTTGCGGATATCGGTGGTGGCAGACACGTGGTGAACTTCCAGGGAGCCCAGCATGCCACTGCCCTCGGCTATGGCGCGCACTCCGTTGCGATTAACCTGCACCGGTACTGAGTGGGTCGGATCCGTGATCAGCAGGGCACGTGAACTCCCGCCACTCACCTCTACCACCTGGCCGAGCAGCCCATTGGCATCGATCAGCGGCTGCCCGATGAAGACCTCATCCTGCGTGCCCTTGTTCAGTACCAGTTGGTGTCGGGCTGGGTCGGGGGATACGCCGATCAGCTCGGCAACCAGCACATCGTCACGCAACAGCGCCGAGGAGTTGAGCAGGGCCCTCAGGCGCACGTTTTCCGCCTGCAGCGAGGCCATCTGGTGCGACCTGCCCTGCAGGATCAGGTTTTCACGCCGCAGGCGTGCGTTTTCTTCCAACAGCTGGCTGCGAGACTGCACATGGGTTTGCGTCCATTGCGCCAGCCGAGTGGGCAGATCAGCAACCCAGTACACAGGAGACACCACAATATCGAGCAAGGCGCGACTACGCTGGAGATTATTGAACCGCAGGTCTGCCGTGATCAGGCCGACCACCACCAGCATGGCCAGTAGCAACCGCAAGCCCGAGGATGACTCCTTGACGAATAACGGCTTGATGTCTGCTCCTCACCTGCCCGTCAGTTAGCGCCGCCGGCCGCCTCGCCGCCCCGCAGGGCGAACCTGCTACTGGGTGGACAACAGATCGATGGTGTGCCGGTCCATGCGTTCCATCGCCATGCCACCGCCGCGCGCCACACAGGTGAGAGGATCGTCTGCGACAATCACTGGCAGGCCGGTTTCTTCGGAGATCAGACGGTCGAGATCTCTCAGCAACGCGCCACCGCCGGTGAGCACGATGCCGCTCTCGGCGATATCCGCCGCCAGTTCTGGTGGCGACTGTTCCAGCGCGGACTTGACCGCCTGCACGATGGCCGCCAGCGGATCCTGCAGCGACTCGAGAATCTCATCGCTGTTCAGGGTAAAACTGCGCGGCACGCCTTCAGCCAGATTGCGACCGCGCACATCGATTTCGCGCAGTTCGCTGCCTGCAAACGCACAGCCGACTTCCAGCTTGATGCGTTCGGCGGTTGCATCGCCGATCAGGCTGCCGTAGCGGCGGCGCACATGCGCGACAATCGCCTCGTCGAAGCGGTCGCCGCCCACACGCACGGAATCGCGATAAACAACACCATTGAGAGAGATGATGGCCACCTCGGTGGTGCCGCCGCCCACATCGACCACCATACAGCCGGTAGCCTCCTCAACGCTGAGCCCGGCGCCAATCGCTGCCGCCATGGGCTCCTCGATGAGACGCACGTCGCGCGCGCCGGCGCCGAGTGCCGATTCCTTGATGGCCCGCCGCTCAACCTGAGTGGACATGCAGGGTACGCACACCAGCACCCGCGGGCTGGGGCGAATGAATTTCGTCTCGTGCACTTTCGCTATGAAATGCTGCAACATCTTTTCAGTGACTTCGAAATCGGCGATGACGCCATCCTTCAAGGGCCGGATGGCGGTGATATTCCCCGGTGTCCGGCCCAGCATTCGCTTGGCCTCGTTGCCGACCGCTTCGATGGTCTTCTGCCCGTTGTGAACGCGTATCGCGACCACTGAAGGCTCGTCCAGGATGATGCCCTTGTCGCGCACATAAATCAGGGTGTTTGCGGTACCCAGATCTATGGAGAGATCATTCGAGAACACTCCACGCAATTTTCTGAACATTGAATACCGTTACCCTGTGCACCCAGTGGCGAACACGCCCCGGCCATGATTATGCGTTTTTCCGACGCCCGTTTGCGGCTGAAAAGCGTCTCTAGGACGTATTTTTCGAGGTTGCTGTTATCTGCGCAACTGTAACAACCGCGGGGATTTTGGGCAAGGCGCAAATGTGATAAGTTTAGCCCCCCGTCGCCTACCGCGCGGCCTTCAACGATAGACACCATGGCCATCGACCAGAATGACATTGAGAAGATCGCGGCTCTGTCACGAATCCGTATCGACGACGCCCGGATCGGGGATCTGACACACCGTATCACCGCCATTCTCGGCATGGTCGACCGGCTGCAGGCTGCCGACACCGACGCGGTTGAGCCAATGGCCAATCCCCTCGACGCCGTGCAGCGGCTGCGTGCGGATGAAGTCACCGAGCACAACCAGCGCGAGGCGTTCCAGGCCATCGCACCGGCTGTCGACAACGGCCTGTACCTGGTTCCCCGGGTTATCGAATAGGCGGCCAGGGCCGCCCGAGGACTACGCATACAATGCACGAACACTCAGTTGCCCAACTTAGTCGAGGGCTGCGCGAAGGCCTTTTTTCCAGCGTTGAGGTGACCGGGGCCCTGCTCGCACGCATCGCCGACCTGGACAGCCGCTACAACAGCTTTGTCAGCGTGGACGCCGACGGCGCCCTGGCGCAGGCGCGCGCGGCGGATGCGCTGCTGGCGGCAGGCGATGCGCCGCCGCTCACCGGAATACCCATCGCGCACAAGGACATTTTCTGCACCCGTGGATTGCGCACCAGTTGCGCCTCGCGAATGCTCGACAACTTCGTGCCGCCCTACGATGCGACGGTGGTGCAACGCCTGCGAGACGCCGGCAGCGTAATCCTCGGGAAAACCAACATGGACGAGTTCGCCATGGGCTCGTCCAATGAAACCAGCTTTTATGGGGTGGTGAGGAACCCCTGGGATACCGATCGCGTACCCGGCGGCTCGTCCGGGGGCTCAGCCGCCTCAGTGGCGGCGCGCCTGGTTCCGGCCGCCACGGGCACCGACACCGGCGGTTCGATTCGCCAGCCGGCAGCATTTTGTGGCATAACCGGCCTTAAGCCCACCTACGGACGCGTGTCGCGCCTCGGCATGATCGCCTTCGCCTCCAGCCTCGACCAGGGCGGCCCCATGGCCCGCAGCGCTGAAGACTGCGCGCTCCTGCTGGGTGCCATGGCCGGCCACGACCCACTGGATTCCACGTCCTCCGAGCGCCCCCTCGACGACTATCTGGTTGCATTGGAAGCCAGCCTCAAGGGGCTGCGGATCGGGCTGCCGCGAGAGTATTTCGGCGAGGGTCTCGACGCGGCCACCGGCGAGTGCGTTACGCGCGCAATCGGGCTGTTGGAGGACTGCGGCGCCACGCTGGTCGAGATTTCGCTGCCGCACAGCGAGCTCACCGTTCCCGCGTACTATGTGATCGCACCGGCGGAAGCCTCAACCAACCTGGCGCGCTTTGACGGCGTGCGCTACGGCTATCGCTGCAAGGATCCGCAGGATCTTTACGACCTGTATACCCGCACGCGTGAAGAAGGTTTCGGTGACGAGGTAAAAACGCGCATCCTGATCGGCACCTATGCCCTGTCGGCGGGCTACTACGACGCCTATTACAAGAAGGCACAACAGGTACGGCGTCTTATCGCTGACGACTTCAGCAGATGCTTCGAGTCTGTGGATGTGATCGCCGGCCCCACCACGCCCGGTCCCGCCTTCGCGCTGGGCGCCAAATCCAATGACCCTGTTTCCATGTACCTCGAAGACGTCTACACGCTCGCGGCGAACCTCGCCGGCCTGCCGGCACTCTCGCTGCCGGCGGGACTGGTCGACGGCTGCCCGGTCGGCCTGCAACTGATCGGCCGGCATTTCGACGAGGCGCGCCTGCTGAATATCGGCCACCAGTACCAGAGTGTGAGCGACTGGCATCTGCGCGCGCCCGAGGGCATCACGGGAGGCGAGTACTGATGGCCTGGGAGATAGTCATCGGTCTTGAGGTGCACTTGCAGCTCGCCACCCGGTCAAAGATTTTCTCCGGTTCATCCACGGCCTTCGGCGCGGAGCCAAACACCCAGGCCAGCGCTGTGGATCTCGCCATGCCGGGCATGTTGCCGGTGCTCAACGAGCAGGCAGTGCGCCATGCGATAAAATTCGGCCTGGGCATCGGCGCCGAGATCGGGCGACGATCCGTGTTTGACCGCAAGAACTATTTTTATCCCGATCTGCCGAAGGGCTACCAGATCAGCCAGTTTGACGCGCCCATCGTGGGACGGGGTCATTTCGATATCACCCTTGCAGACGGCAGCACGCGCCGTATCGGCATCACCCGCGCGCACCTTGAGGAGGACGCCGGTAAATCCCTGCATGAGGATTTTCACGGCATGAGCGGTATCGACCTCAACCGCGCCGGGACGCCGCTGCTGGAAATCGTCAGCGAGCCCGATATTCGCAATGCCGGGGAGGCGGTGGCCTATCTGAAGGCACTGCATAGCCTGGTTACCTATCTGGAAATTTCCGATGGCAACATGGCAGAGGGCTCGATGCGCTGCGACATCAACATCTCGCTGCGAGCGCCCGGCAGTTCCACCCTCGGTACGCGTGCCGAAATAAAAAATGTCAATTCCTTCCGCTTTGTAGAGAAGGCCATACAGTGTGAACTCGAGCGACAGGCCGAGATACTCGAAGACGGCGGACGAGTTGTACAGGAGACACGCCTGTACGATGCGGAACGCAATGAAACGCGGCCGATGCGCAGCAAGGAAGTCGCCAACGACTACCGCTATTTTCCCGAGCCGGATCTCCTCCCGGTGGTCGTCGACGAAGCCTACATTGAAGCCGTGCGCAAAGAATTGCCAGAACTGCCGAACGTCAAGCGGCTGCGTTTCGTCGAGCAGTACGGGCTGTCAGCCTATGACGCCGGCGTACTCGCCGACGACCGCCGCCTGGCGGATTACTTCGAGCAGGTGGTGGCCTGCTGCGGCGATGCCAAGATCGCCGCTAACTGGGTTCAGGTGGAGCTGCTTGCGCAGCTCAATCGCTCCGAGATGACAATAACCGGCTGCCCTGTCTCCGCGGAGGATCTCGGCGCCCTGATCTCGCGTATTCTGGACGACAGCATTTCCGGGAAGATCGCCAAGCAGGTATTCGAGGCGATGTGGCACGGCGAAGGCAGCGCGGATGAGATCATAGAGGCGAAAGGCCTGAAGCAGGTATCCGACAGCGGCGAACTGGAGGCCATGGTGGCCGGAGTAATCGCCAGCCACCCCGATCAGGTGGAGCAGTACCGCGAAGCCGATGAAGGCCGGCGCAAGAAGCTGCTCGGCTTTTTTGTCGGGCAGATCATGAAGGTGTCCAAAGGACAGGCCAACCCGCAGGTCGTGAACCAGTTGCTGGCGAAACAACTCGGTTGATGGCCGCGCGCGGCATTATTCATACAGGGACAAGCTTGAATGAAAAAAGACAAAGAGAAGGTTATTGATGAAGTCTGGACCGAGGAGCATGTACGCAGCTTTCTCGACGCGCAGAGTTACGATGGCACCGATACGGATTTTCACACACTACTGAAAGCCTACCAGAACATGCGCGCCTCGGATTTCGAGCTGTTTATCGGATTTTTCTGCGAGCAAAATCGCAACCTGAATGCCACCAACAAACACGGCCGGTCGGTGCTGGATATCATCTCCACGCATCGACACGGCGCGCCCTATGCCGACATTCTGCGCAAGGCGGGCGCTACCGGTTAACCACCGATAGCGCCCTGAGCCAGGCAACGCACAAGCTCAACCACCGCGGCCACGGCTGAGCTGCTCGCGGGTTTCCTGCTTTTTCTCTTCGCTCTTTTTCAGCAGCACATAGACGGCGCCCGTGCCACCGTGCTGCGGTTGCGCACTGTGGAATGCCTGCACAACTTCCAACTCGCGCAACCAGTGGTCGACACAGCCTTTCAGGATGGCCTTGTGCTCGAGACCGAGGCTGCTATCGCCCTTGCCGTGCACCAGCATTACGCTGCGCAGCCCGAGGGAGTAACACTCCCCGATGAAGTCGAACACCTCGCGCCGGGCCTGCTCCACGCTCATGCGATGCATATCCAACCGCGCCAGCGCCTCGTAGCGGCCCTGCCGGAGCTTGCGGAAGACGCCGTTCTGCACGCCGGGCCGCTTGAATGAAAGCACATACCACGGGTCCAGTGGTGTGATACGCTCCGACCCGAGGGTGTTGCGGTCCGGCTGCGTTTCGCGCACCGCCGCCGCGCGCCGTTCCAGCAGCGAGGGATCCCGAAACCCGGCCCCCCGTGCTCGCGGCACCCGGGATTCACGCTCAAGCGGCTTTACATCGGTCATCGCCGAGCGAAAAAAACTGTCATCGTCACCTTGCATCATTACACCCTGCCCGAGGGCCGCTATTATAACGCGAGCAGCCCACGGTACAGCAATTCAGGACCCGCAAGCCATGCGCAGTAGCACAATAAGCCCCACCGAAACCTGCCCGCTGTGTGCCGGCGACAACGCCTGCGCCATGGCGGCCGGGCAACCCGGCGAAGCCTGCTGGTGCGCGACTGTAGCACTGGATCCCGCGGCGCTGGCGGCCATACCGGCGGAATCCGTGGGCAAACACTGCATCTGCGCCGGTTGCGGCGGCGCGCTCCGGGAGGCAGCGGATGACCGGTAATATCGCGCACGGGGCCGCCTATCTGAACCGGGGCTTACGCTTGCTCGGCCATCGCAGCCTGCTCCCTTTCGTGATCGTGCCGCTGCTGATCAACACGCTTATCTTCGGCTCGTTGCTCTGGGTGGGATATGGCTATGTCGCCGCACTCATGGCGTGGATGGATGCCGCGCTCCCGGAGTGGCTGGATTTTCTGCAGTGGATTCTCTGGCCGCTCATCCTGCTGAGCGCCTGCCTGGTGGCAGGCTACCTGTTCACTTCGGTTGCCCTGATCATCGCCTCGCCGTTCAACGGGCTGCTGGCGGAGAAAGCCGAGGAACTGATCACAGGCAAACCGGTGGCCGGGCTCGAGAGCTTCGGCGCTGCGCTGATGATGGTGCCACGAGGCATAATGCGCGAATTGTACAAGCTGCTGTATTACCTGCCGATGGCGCTGCTGGTTCTGCTGCTGTCGGTGGTTCCCGGGGTGAACGCAGCGGCGCCGGTGCTGTGGTTCCTGCTCGGGGCGTGGATGATGAGCATCCAGTTCGTGGATTACCCGATGGACAATCACCAGTACAGTTTTGCTGAGGTCAAAGCGGCGGTGCGCTCCAGACGCCTCAGCAGCATGGGCTTTGGCGGCGTCGTCGCGTTGTGCGCGAGTATTCCGGTGGTGAATTTTATCGTCGTGCCGGCGGCCGTGGTGGGCGCCACCCTGCTCTGGTGCGAGGAGCTAGCCGAGTAGCGATTCCGGCGGATGGGTGCATTCCAGCTTGCAGCCGAGCAGCTTCTCGAGATCCGGCAACAGAAAGGCGTCATCCTCGCTGGCGAAACTGATTGAAATGCCGGTTGCACCCGCCCTGCCGGTGCGGCCGATGCGATGCACGTAATCCTCCGGATCCTCCGGCAGATTGTAATTAACCACGTGGCTTACGGCATCTACGTGAATACCCCGGCCCGCGACGTCCGTGGCCACCAGCACTTTGATATCACCCTGCTTGAACTGCTCCAGCGTGCGTGTGCGCTTTGCCTGTGGAATTTCTCCGGAGAGAATTCCGGCGGCGATGCCGGATTTACGCAGACGCTCATGCAGGCGTCGCACCTGATCCCGGCGATTGGCGAACACAATAACGCTGGTCGCTTCATCGCTGCGCAGCAGGTTGTTCAACACCCGATAGCGCTGCTCACTGCTCACCAGGTAGATTTTCTGGTCGACGCTGTCGGTGGCGACACTTTCAGGTTCAATCTCCACCGTCACCGGCTCGTAGGTCCACTGTTGCGACAGATTGATAATGTCCTGCGTAAAAGTGGCTGAAAACAGCAGCGTCTGGCGGCTTTCCCTGCGCGGTGTTGCGCGCACTATGCGCTTCACCTGCGGAATAAAGCCCATATCCAGCATGCGGTCTGCTTCATCCAGCACAAGAATCTCAACGTGATCGAGGTACAGGTCGCGCCGCCCCATGAAATCGAGCAGTCGCCCGGGTGTAGCCACTACCAGATCCACAATATGCGATTGCAGCCGGTTCAACTGCTTCTGGTAATCCATGCCGCCGATCAGGGTCGCCACACCGAGGGAAGTGTGTTTCGCCAGATCTTCTGCATCCGCGGCGATCTGCATGACCAGTTCACGGGTCGGCGCGATCACCAGGGCACGTGGCTCACCGAGAAAGCGCTCGCCTTCCAGCGGATTATTCAGCAGATCGTTGAATATGGTGATTAGGAATGCCGCGGTTTTACCCGTGCCGGTCTGTGCCTTGCCAATGGCATCGTGGCCCTGCAGCGTATGCGGCAAAACCTGCCCCTGAATGGGTGAGCAGTATTTGAAACCGAGATCAGCTACCGCATGCAGCAGTTCATCACGCAGGCCGAGGTCGTGAAAGCGCGTTGCGTCCTCGCGAGGTTCCACGACAAAGTCGCCCGGCGACCACGCGCTGTCGGTGGTTTTTGCCTTGCGCGTACGACGCCGGCGACTACTGCTCTTGGCCTCACCGCCTTTCGGGGAAGATTGCCCAGGGGCTGCCTGCGAGGCCCGGGGCGAGGACTCCTGTCGGGGCGGCTGAGCAGGGCCAGCAGCACCACCCGACGACGACTCATCCTTGCCAGATAGGCGCTCTACGAGACTTTTGATCAATGTTGAATATCCTGTGACTGGTGAAAAAGCGCCATAGTCTAACACCTTCGCGGTCGGAATGGGCCCGCTGCGCCACTCAGGACCGGGGGGGCCAGATTCGCGCCAGCCAGTAGTCAACACTGGTATAGCGACCGCCGCCGGTAAAAAACAGGCTCAACAGCATGACCAGGTAAGTCACTGCGAACTCAACCCCGTTATTGAGGATCACGAAATTACCCCGGGCGGTCAGCCAGGCATAATCACCGTGCTCGCGTAAAATCTCGCGTGCCGCGCCAAGCCTTTCCGCAACTTCCGGCGCGCTGGAGTCGGCGATGGCCGCCCAGCCATTGGGCCAGTGCACCGCGAAGATTGCCACCAGCATGGTGGCCATCAAGGGTATCGAAATCCAGCGCGTGGCGAGGCCAATCAATAACAGAAACGCGCCGACAAATTCCGTATAGGCTGCGAGATAGGCCAGCAGCGCGGGAAAGGGCAGCCCGAGCCCCCAATCCGGATTGCCAAACCACTCGATGGTGCTCTCCATACCGTTGATCTTCTGCTTCCCCGCCATAAGGAAGGGAAAAAACAGGTACAGCCGCAGCGCCAGTGGCGCCAGGCCATCCAGATGCGATAATCGGGGGAAGATTGCGTTGTGTATACTGCGATACCACTGAGCAAGTGCTTGCATATTATCGGCCCGACAGGAATTGAAACTCTGTGACAGCAAAATGCCGCGAAAGGTTGCACTGCGCTGAGCAATTACCCTGACCGGATGCAACCGCTTTTGAACCCGCTCCCGAAACGCCCGCTGGGGGAAATTGCCCGCACGGAACTGCGCGGTCTGCTTACGATAGCCGGGCCGATGCTGGTAGCGCAACTCGCGCAAACCGCCACCGGCGTGGTCGACACGGTCATGGCCGGCCACTACAGCGCCGCCGATCTGGCCGCTATCGCGATTGGCTACAACATCTGGCTGCCGCTCTACCTCTTCTTTATCGGCGTGATGCTCGGCGCCACCACGTTGATCGCCCAGGACTACGGCGCCGGCAGATTCGAGCAGATTCGTGCCGCGCTGCCGCAGACCCTCTGGCTGGCGGCTGCTCTCGGGCTGATCGCCGGGCCGCTGTGCTATTTCGCCGGCACACTGCTGGATTCGCTGCCGCTGGACGCGGGTACCAGCGAGCGCAGCGCGGCCTACCTGCAGGCCGTCGCGTTCGGCATGCCCGCGGCGGCGGTATTTCAGGCCCTGCGTTGCTACACGCAGGGAATAGGCATTATGCGGCCCTTCGCGATAGCCAGCGTACTGGGCTTCCTCGCCAACATTCCACTCAACTATGCGCTTATCTACGGCCAGTGGGGAGCCCCCGAGATGGGCGCTGCCGGCTGCGGCTGGGCCACGGCCATCTCCATGTGGCTGAGCACGCTGCTCATCGCTTTCTACATACTGCGCGCGCGCCTGCTCGCGCCCTTCATGCCCGCACGGCACATGGCTGCGCCGCGCTTCGATATCATTCGCAGTATCGCGCGCATCGGGCTGCCGATGGGGCTGTCGTTCCTGCTTGAGGTGACGGTGTTTTCCATCATCGGCCTGTCCATCGCGACGCTGGGCAACACCGCCATGGCTGCGCACCAGATCGCCTACAACATGTGGGACGTGGTGTACATTTTCCTGGTCAGCGTGGGTTCGGCCATGGCCACGCGGGTCGGGCATGCCATCGGTGCCGGCGATCGCCAGCGCCTGCTGGTGGCAATTGGCTGTGGCTCCTCCATCACCCTGCTTGTCGGGCTCGCCGGCATGACCGCACTGCTGATTCTGCCGGAACCTTTGATCGCCGCCTATACCGATGATGCGGAGATTCGCCGAGTGGCGATGGCGCTTATCGGCATGGCGGCCGTCTTTGTACTGATCGATGCCATGCAGGTGACCACAGCCTTCTGCCTGCGCGCGTTCAAGGACACGCTGTTCCCCTTTGTGGTGCTGTGCAGTGTTTACTGGCTGATTACGCTGCCCCTCGGTTTCTGGCTGGGCATCGTCGCCAGCGAAGACCCGTTGCAGGGTGCGCTGGGTTTCTGGAAGAGCATGATCACCGGTATCGTGCTGAGCACGCTGATTCTGCTCGCACGGCTGCTGCGCACCCTGTCCCAGCCGCTGCCCAGCGCGGACAGCGCCCGAATGCCTGCCGTGCTGGCCGGTGTGACCCGGCGCGTGGACTAGGGCGCCGCCTTGCGCTGCACGGCGGCGCAGTCGGGGCAATCCGGCCGCGGGGCCAGTTTCAGGGTGGTGATGTCCATACTCGACAGATCCAGCTGCAACAGCCGCCCGCGCAGCGCGTCGCCAAATCCGCTCAGTATCTTTATCGCCTCCATCGCCTGCAACGCACCCAGCACACCCACCACCGGAGCCAGCACCCCGCTATCGCTGCAACTGAGCGCAGTTTGCGCTTCGCCCTCCGCGTACAGACAGCGGTAGCAGGGACCCCCGCGCACTGGATCGAATACCGCAAGCTGACCTTCGGCGCGCACCGCCGCGGCCGACACTAGCGGTATGCCAGCCGCAATGCAGGCCCTGTTGAGTGCGAAGCGCACGGGGTAGTTGTCGCTGGCATCCACCACCAGATCAACCGACTGCAGGATCGCCGGCAGATCTGCGGCAACCAGGCGTGTCTCTATGACCTCAACCTGTGTCTCACTGTTGAGCGCGGCGATGGCCGCGGCGGCAGAACGCGCCTTGTTGACGCCCAAATCGGCTTCGCCGTGCGCAATCTGGCGTTGCAGATTACTCAGCTCGACGCAATCGCCATCCGCCAGCAGCAGCCTGCCGACGCCGGCACTGGCAAGGTACAACGCCGCCGGGCTGCCGAGGCCGCCAAGGCCTACCAGCAATACACTCGCCGCCAGCAGTGACTCCTGCCCGGCAACATCAAACCGGTGCAACAGAATCTGCCGGCCGTAACGTTCGAGCTGCGCATCACTCAGCATGCAGGCAGCCCCCTGAGACACGTTCCAGGCCCGCGAGATCGCAGCGCGTCTCCACTGCGTCGAAACCCGCAGACTGCAACAATGCGCGCACGCCAGCGCCCTGCTCGCTGCCGTGCTCCAGCAACAGCCAGCCAGCGGGGCACAGGTGCGCCGGCGCGGCCTCAATCAAACGACGCAGATCGACAAAACCCTGCCCCGGTGCCGCCAGTGCGCAGCGCGGCTCAAAACGCAGATCACCGCGCTCGAGGTGCGGATCGTTGACGTCGATGTAGGGCGGGTTGGCCAGTATCAGACCGAAACGCTCCGCCGCCAGCGCTGAAAACCAGTCCGATTGCAGAAAGCGCACCCGGCCGAGGCCGTGTCGCTCGGCGTTGACGCGCGCGATCTCCAGTGCCGGACTGCTATTGTCCACGGCTGTCACGTTCCAGGCGTTGCGTTCGCTCGCCACAGCCAGCGCGATGGCGCCGCTGCCCGTGCCCATGTCGAGCACCGGGGTGGCGGCCGGTAGCGGCAGCTCCAGCGCCCACGCCACCAGCGTTTCGGTTTCCGGCCGCGGAATGAGCGTTGCGTCGGTCACCTTGAGTTGCAGCGACCAGAACTCGCGCAAGCCAATCAGGTAGGCCACCGGTTCTCCCTCACGGCGGCGCGCCAGCAGCCCCTCGAACAGCGCCTGCTGCTGCGCCTCCACCCTCGCTTCAGGCCAGGTGTAGAGCCAGCCGCGCGAGCGCCCGAGAGAGTGACTTAACAGAATTTCGGTATCGAGCCGCGCACTCTCCGCGGGCAGATCGGCAGCCCTGAGCAGCAACTCCCGCACCGTGGCCATCAAAGCCCCATCCGCCCGGTTCGCCCGCCCTGGTGGCCCAAGCGGGGTGGCATCAGTCGTCCGCCAGCGCCGCCAGCTGATCCGCCTGATACTCCTGTCGCAGCGGGTCAATCACCGCGCCCAGATCGCCCTGCATCACCTCCAGTAGTTTGTAGAGCGTGAGGTTGATACGGTGATCGGTGAGCCGGCCCTGGGGGAAGTTGTAGGTGCGGATGCGGTCCGAACGATCGCCGGTACCCACGAGATTGCGCCGCGTCGCCGCCTGCTCGTCAGCCTGCTTGTCCTGTGCGCTGGTGAGCAGTTTTGCCTGTAGCAACGACATGGCCCGCGCGCGGTTTTTGTGCTGCGAGCGCTCGTCCTGGCATTCCACCACGACCCCGGTGGGGAGGTGCGTGATGCGCACGGCGGAGTCGGTCTTGTTCACATGCTGGCCACCCGCGCCGGAAGCCCTGTAGGTATCTATGCGCAGGTCCGCCTTGTTGATCTCGATTTCATCCACCGCCTCCACCTCGGGCATCACCGCCACGGTACAGGCCGAGGTATGGATGCGTCCCTGGGATTCGGTTTCCGGAACGCGCTGCACGCGATGCGCTCCGGATTCAAACTTCAGGTGGGCGTACACGTCGCGCCCCTCCACGCGGGCAATCAGTTCCTTGTAACCGCCGTGCTCGCCGGGACGCTCCGACAACACTTCGATCTGCCAGCCCTGCGCCTCCGCATAGCGGGCATACATGCGATACAGATCGCCGGAAAAAATCGCCGCCTCGTCGCCTCCGGTACCGGCACGGATTTCCAGGAACACGTTGTGCGAATCCCTGGGGTCTTTCGGCAACATCAGTGCCTGCAATTCGCGCTCCAGCGCCGCGAGACGCTCGCTCGCATGCTCGATCTCCTCGCGGGCCATATCCACCATCTCGCTATCGGCATCGTCGAGCATGGCGCGCGCGTCCTGCAGATCAGACTGCACACCGGTGTACCGGGCATAACACTTCACCACTTCCTCCAGTTCCGCATACTCCCGCGACAGATCGCGAAAGCGGTGCTGGTCAGAAATGATCTCGGCGTCGCCGAGCAGGGCGGACACCTCCTCGTGCCGGTCCGTCAGGGTGTCCAGCTTGGTCAACAGCGAGGATTTCATTGCAGCGTGCGCCGCGCGGTTTCCGCTGAGCCGGGAGGGCTGTCGGGTTCGTCTCTGTCGCGAGCTGTGTTGTCAGAATCGTCGAGCGAACTGCCCAGCGCGCCGCGCGCCCGCGTGTCGTCCTCCAGCCCCAGCAACTGACGCGCGTACTCGAGCCGGTCGTGCCTGCCATCCAGACTGGCCTGCTTGATCGCTGTGGTGGGGGCATGAATCAGCTTGTTGGTCAGCGCGCTCGCCAGGCGCGTCATCACCTGTGCGGGCGCCTCGCCGCGGTCGAGAGCGCGCAGGGCCCGGTTGAGCTCGCTCTCGCACAGGCGCTCAGCCATGCTGCGATAGGCTTTCACATCGTCGACAACGGCCAGCGTGCGCGTCTCCTCGAGATACAGACGCACACCTTCCTCGATGATGACATCTGCCTTGCGCGCCTCGCTGTGGCGGCTGCGCAGGTTTTCGTCGACGATCTCGCGCAGGTCATCGACGCTGTAAAGATAGACATCGCGGAGTTCGCCGACCTGCGCTTCGATGTCGCGCGGCACGGCAATATCCACCATTAAAAACGGCCGGTGTTTACGCACCTTCAGCGCCTGCTCTACCGCTCCCTTGCCGAGAATCGGCAACTGGCTCGCCGTGGAGGTAATCACGATATCCGCGTGCAGCAGCTGCGCCGGAATCTCAGCGAGCAGTACCGCCTCCGCGCCAAACTTCTGCGCCAGTTCACGCGCCCTGCCCAGCGTGCGATTGGCGATGATAATACGTTTCACCCCCGCTTCGACGAGATGCCGGGCCACCAGTTCCACGGTTTCACCGGCGCCCACCAGCAGGGCGTTACAGTGGCTCAGATCGGAGAAAATATGGCCGGCGAGATTCACCGCGGCGTACGCCACCGACACCGGATTCTCGCCAATTGCCGTGTCCGTGCGCACCCGCTTGGCGAGCGAAAACACCCGTGGGAAGAGCCGGCCCAGTTGACTGCCCACGCTGCCCGCTTCGCTTGCCACCGCAAATGCCGACTTCAGCTGGCCGAAGATCTGCGGTTCGCCCAGCACCATGGAATCCAGCCCGCTGGCGACCTGCACCAGGTGCCTGACCGCCTCCCCACCCTCGTAGTGGTAGGCGCAGCGGTGAATATCCTCGCCGGACAGATGGTGGTAGTTGGCCACCCAGTCGATAAGCTGTGTCGCTGCGGACCCGGCTACCTTCCCCTCGGGAACGATCGCATACAGCTCGGTACGATTGCAGGTGGATAGAATTACCACCTCTTCCACCGCGCAGGCCTCCCGCGCATCCAGCAATGCTTCGGCGACCTGCTCTGGCGCGAAGGCGACGCGCTCGCGCATCTCGACGGCGGCCGAGCGATGGCTGATTCCCAGGGCGATGAAGTTCATGACAGGTGTGGCAAGCTCCGCTGCGGCAGGTCTGCAGGTTACGCGAGGCGTTCGCGCACCGGGTGTTTTTCCGTCGATGCGGAAAGCACCACGCGATTTTAACAACTCGGGCGCCAAAAGACAGCGAAGTCAGCGTGCTTCAGACAAAACAACGGGCCGCCAGATTGGGTTTAGCACGCGGGGTGTGGCATGATGTGGAGCTGTTATACCTTCGGATAGCCCCGCCACTTTTGAACATGTCGCGCCACTACGCCATCGTTGTCTCTGCCGCGCTTCTAATTGCCTGTTCGACGCAGGCTCCCGTGGAGTCGCCCCCGCGCGTCCCGCCGGCTGCGGCGCCTGTCGCAACGGAACTACCGGAACGCGCCTTCCCGGACAACAGCCTGTATGCGCTGCTGGTAGCTGAGTTTGCCCTGCGCCGGGGAGCCTACGACATGGCGCTGGAACAGTACATGTCGCAGTTGCCGGTATTGCGCGATGCCGGAGTAAGCGCCCATGCCACCCAGATTTCCCAGTACCTGGACCGCGATCAGGAGAGCCTGGAGGCGGCACAGCTCTGGGTAGAACTCGCACCGGAGGATATGGCGGCAAGGAACAGCCTGGCACGCCAGCTCGTATCCAGCGGGCGTGGCGCTGAGGCCCTGCCGCACCTTGCGGAAATGGAGCGCCACGGGCACGCTGCCAATTTCCCCCTCGTACTCACCAGCTTCGAGCGCCTGAGCTCTGCCGAGCGCAACGCGCTGGCAGCGGATCTGGATGAGCTGAGCGGGGAGTTTCCGGACACCAGCAGCCTGTTGTTCACGCGGTCGCTGCTGCAACATGAGCTGTCGCAGAATGAGCTCGCGCTGCAAACACTCGAGCAGCTGTTCGAACTGGAGCCTGAACAGCCGCAGGCGCTGCTGCTCGAGGGGCGCATACTCAGCTCACTTGGCGATCCGAAGCCCTATGCGCGCATCGAAAAAGTGCTGGCGGGCGATCCTGAAAACCGCGCCCTGCGCCTGCGCTACGCGCGCCTGCTCGCAGCTTCGGACATGTCCGGCGCCCGCGAGCAGTTCGAAATTCTGTCCGCGCAGGCCCCCGATGACGCCAACCTGCTGTATTCACTGGCTTTGATCAATCGCGAGATCGGTGACTACGAGACTGCCGGCGAATATCTGCGTCAGTTGTTGAAGCTCGGCGAGCGTGAAGACGTCGCGCATTACTACCTCGGGCGCATTGCGGAAAGCAACGATGACATCGACACGGCGCTGGATCACTACCAGGCGGTGGGGCCGGGCGAGGAATATCTGGCGGCGAGCAACCGCATCGGACTCATTCTCATCAGCTCGGGACAGCTTGAACGCGCCAGTGACTGGTTCGACGCGCAGCGGGAGAACTATCCGGAACAGCGCGAATCACTCTTTGGTATACAGGCTGAATTGCTCGACGAAGCGGGCTACAGCACTCAGGCAATCGCTCTACTCAACGCCGCGCTAAGCCGGACGCCGGAGGCAACTACATTGCTCTACTCGCGGGCAATGATCCGCGAGCGGCGCGATGACCTCACCGCAATGGAAGCCGATCTGCGCAGTATTATCGCCCACGACGCCGACAACGCCACTGCGCTGAATGCACTGGGTTACACGCTGGCCAACCGCACACAGCGTCTTGACGAAGCGCTGCAACTCATCACCCGCGCACTTTCGCTGGAGCCCGATGAGCCGGCTATTCTCGACAGCATGGGCTGGGTGCTGTTTCGTCTCGGTCGTCTCCCGGAGGCCCTGCAGTACCTGACACGCGCCTATGCCGCATTCCCCGACCCGGAGGTCGCGGCGCACCTCGGAGAAGTGCTCTGGATCAGCGGCGATACACAGCGCGCGCAAGAAATATGGCACGAAGCTGCGCTGCTCGATCCCGACCACCCGGTGCTGCGCAGCACCCTCGAGAGACTTCAGGTGCCATTGCCCGATCTGTCCGCTCCAGGGGCCGTCAGGGACGCGGGCAACTGAGCATGTCGCGGTTTACAGCGCTGTGGCTGGCCTGCACGCTGCTGGCGGCCTGCGGTGGCCTGGACAGGCGTGAGCCTGCGAACGTTTCCTGGGCAGAACACGCCGCCGCGCTCGCCGCTGTCTCCGACTGGACTGCAAGCGGCAAGCTCGCGCTGCGCAGCAACGAGGCGCAGGAGTCGGCGAGTATGGAATGGCGCCAGCGCGGCGCGCAAACTCACGTGCGCCTGAGCGGACCCATGGGGATGGGGGCCACGGAAATCTACAGCGACGGCACTGAACTGGACATCCGCCAGGGCGGCGAGCGCCGCATCCTGGACATCTCGTCGCCACGCGCAAGCATACTCAACACCGGCTGGGATCTCCCGCTGGAGGCCCTGCCCTACTGGATCAGGGGCCTGCCTGCACCGGATTCCGCCATCCAGGCCCGGAGCATAGAGCCGGAAACCGGCCTGCTGCGCACGCTGCGTCAGCGCGACTGGCAGATTCGCTACCTCAGTTATGACCTGTTTGACACGCTCATGCTGCCTACCCGGCTGACCGTGGAGAACCGCGACACCCGCGCAACGCTGCTGATACGCCGCTGGGACGCCGGGGGCGACTGATGGCCGCCCTGGAACTGCTTTCACCGGCCAAACTCAACCTGTTTCTGCATATTACGGGGCGACGGGCCGATGGCCTGCACGAACTGCAAACGCTGTTCCAGTTGCTTGACTGGGGCGACACGCTCAGTTTCTCGAGCAATGAGAGCGGCAAGGTTCGCCTGAGCGGGGACGACCTCGGGCTGGCAGCGGACGAGAATCTCATCACGCGCGCCGCAACGCTGCTGCAATGCCGCCACCACGGCGCCGCCATTCACGTCAGCAAGCGCATCCCCCCCGGCGGAGGTCTCGGCGGCGGCAGTTCCAACGCCGCCACCACACTGCTGGCGCTGAACCACCTGTGGCGGCTGGGCCTGACGCGGTCGGAGCTGATTGAGCTCGGCGCATCGCTGGGTGCCGATGTGCCGGTATTCGTCGCGGGACACACTGCCTGGGCGGAGGGCACCGGCGATATCCTCACACCGCTGGAGGTACCCGAGCGCTGGTACCTCATCGTTGCGCCGGATTGCCACGTGTCTACCGCCGAAATATTTTCCCACCGGCAATTGACACGCAACTCTGCCCACATCAAAATACCGGCCTTTTTTCAGGGGTACTCCCGCAACGACTGTCAGCGGCTCGTCAGGCGTCTTTATCCGGAAGTTGATAACGCGCTGAGCTCGCTCGAGACACTTGGGGAGGCCCGGTTGACCGGGACCGGAGCGTGCGCCTTTGTCGCTTTCGACAGCGCGCTACAGGCTCGAGAGGCGCGCAATCGCTTGCCCGACGAGTGGCATTGCATCGTGGCACGAGGCGTGAACGAATCGCCGGTGACCGCCGCGCTGGCCTGAACTGACAACACATTGGGGTGTCGCCAAGTGGCAAGGCACCGGGTTTTGATCCCGGCATTCGGAGGTTCGAATCCTCCCACCCCAGCCATTTTGACGGCGCCGTCAGCGGGCAATTGACGGGCGCTCCCGCACAACAGACAGCCAGGCACTCACGCTAAACCAGGGGTGGAACACATTGTCCTCCAAAATGATGGTCTTCACCGGGAACGCCAACCCGGAACTGGCCCAGAAGGTTGCCAGCCGCTTGTATCTGTCGCTGGGCAAAGCCGATGTGGGCCGCTTCAGTGACGGCGAAACCGCGGTAGAGCTGAATGAAAACGTGCGTGGCAAGGACGTCTTCGTTCTGCAGCCAACCTGTGCCCCCACCAACGACAACCTGATGGAACTGGTGGTGATGATCGATGCTCTGCGCCGGGCATCGGCATCGCGCATCACCGCGGTCGTGCCCTACTTTGGCTACGCCCGTCAGGATCGCCGGGTGCGCTCAGCGCGGGTACCCATCACGGCCAAGGTCGTGGCCGACATGATGGTTGCAGTAGGCGTGGACCGCGTACTCACCGTCGATTTGCACGCCGAACAGATTCAGGGGTTTTTCCGCTGCCCGGTGGACAACGTGTACGGTTCGCCAGTATTGAAAGACGATATAACCGCCTGCCGCTACGAAAACCTGATCGTGGTATCGCCTGACATCGGTGGCGTGGTGCGCGCACGGGCGATCGCCAAACAGCTCGACGATGCCGAACTCGCCATTATCGACAAACGCCGTCCCAAGGCGAATGAGGCCCGCGTAATGAACGTGATCGGCGAGGTGGACGGACGCACCTGCCTGCTGGTGGACGACATGGTCGACACGGCGGGCACGCTGTGTCAGGCGGCGAATGCGCTCAAGGATCGAGGTGCTGCGCGCGTTGTCGCCTACTGTACCCACGCGGTGCTGTCTGGCAACGCGCTGGACAACCTGAAAAACTCCAGGCTGGATGAACTCGTGATTACCGACACGATTCCCCTGCGGGAAGAGGCCCGGTCGATCACGAAGATCCGCCAGTTGACCATTGCCGACCTGCTTGCAGAATCCATCCGCAGGGTGGCGAATGAAGAATCAATCAGCGCGCTGTTCCAGTAGAGCGGCGCAAACACCAACTCACCGCAGCGCCGGTCGCAAGCGCCGCGGTGATTCATCAAAGGAGTCACGACTATGTCGGACCAGTTTAATTTGACCGCACAGGTGCGCGAGGACATGGGGAAAGGTGCGAGCCGCCGCCTGCGTCGTCTCGCTGATCTCGTCCCGGCCATTCTTTATGGTGGAGACAAGGACCCAATGCCGCTGAGTGTAGTGCGCAAGGATCTCGAGAAGTCGATGGAGAACGAGGCGTTCTTCTCGCAGATTCTGAACCTGCATATTGATGGCGGTAACGAAAAGGCGATTCTCAAGGACCTGCAACGGCACCCGGCCAAGAACAGGGTGATGCACGCGGATTTCATGCGCATCAATGAGAACGAGACGCTCAAGGTTCACGTGCCCATTCACTTCATCAACGAGGCCACCTGTGTGGGGGTCAAGCTGCAGGGCGCCATCATCCAGCACCAGGTCACCGACATCGAGGTTCTCTGTCTGCCGGCGGATATCCCCGCCTACATCGAAGTCGACATGGCGAAGCTCGAAACCGGCGATATCGTGCACCTTTCCGAGGTCAGCCTGCCGCCGGGCGTGACTTCGGTGGCCCTGTCCCTCGGGGAAGATCACGACCTGGCGATTGCCTCCGTCATGGCGCCGCGCGTTGCCGAGGTCGAGGAAGACACTGAGGCTGCAACCAGTGCAGACAGCGATGAAGCAGCCGGGGATGAAGACGAAGAGGATGACAGCGAGGACTAGACACCTCGCTGGGCACCGCTTGCCCTGGCACTTCATCCGATGGCTGTGAAACTCATCGTGGGGCTGGGAAACCCGGGGAATGAATACCGGGGGACCCGGCACAATGCCGGCGCCGATTTCGTGCAGGCGCTGGCACGTGAGCGCGGCTGCATGCTGCAGGAAGAATCCCGCTTTTTCGGCCTGACCGGACGCATCACTGAATCCGGTCATGACCTGCGCCTGCTCGTGCCGCTCACGTTCATGAACCTGAGCGGCAAAGCGGTCGCGGCGATGGCGAATTTCTACAAGTTCGCGCCAACAGAAATTCTGGTGGCGCACGATGAGCTGGATATTCCCCCCGGCAGTGCACGCTTCAAAAGCGGCGGCGGGCATGGTGGCCACAACGGTTTGCGCGATATCATTCCCGCCCTCGGCAATAACCGGGACTTTCTGCGCCTGCGCATCGGTATTGGTCATCCCGGCAGCGCGGCGAAAGTGACCGGCTACGTGCTGGGTGCGCCGTCTGCGGCTGATCGGGCGCGTATGGATGCGGGCATTGATGCCGCCATCGCCGCGCTGCCGTTAGTGCTGGACGGCAAACTCACCCGGGCGATGACACAGCTACACAGCTTCCACGCGCCCTGAAACACCCCCGAGGAGACTTCATGGGCTTTAAATGCGGTATTGTCGGCCTGCCCAACGTGGGCAAATCCACCCTGTTCAACGCCCTGACGCGGGCCGGTATTGGCGCGGAGAACTTTCCCTTCTGCACCATTGAACCGAATGCCGGCGTGGTGCCGGTACCCGACCCACGGCAACGTGAAATTGCCGCCATCGTCAAACCCGAGCGGGAAATCGCCACTACGATGGAATTCGTCGATATCGCCGGGCTGGTAGCGGGGGCCTCGCGGGGCGAAGGGCTCGGCAACCAGTTTCTGGCCAACATTCGCGAGACCGACGCGATTGCCCATGTCGTGCGTTGTTTCGAGGATGACAACGTGATTCACGTGGCGAACCGGATCAACCCGCGCGCGGACATCGAAGTGATCAATACCGAGCTTGCGCTCGCCGACCTGGAGAGCTGCGACAAACAACTGGCCAGGGTGCAACGCACCGCCAAGGGCGGCGACAAGGAGGCCATCGCGCTGAAAGCACTGCTGGAGTCGAAGCTGCTGCCGCATTTGAACGAGGCGCAACCGGTGAGATCATTGCCGCTGGACAGCGACGAACGCAAGCTGCTGCGTCAGCTCTTTCTGCTCACCGCCAAACCCACCATGTACATTGCCAACGTTGACGAGAACGGTTTCGAGAACAACCCGCATCTGGATGCCGTGCGAGAAATCGCCGCCACCGAGAACGCGGCGGTGGTGGTGATCTGCAACCAGATGGAGGCCGAGATCGCCGATCTCGAGGACGCCGAGCGGTTCGATTTTCTGCAGGAAATGGGTATGACCGAGCCGGGCCTGGACCGGGTGATTCGCGCCGGCTACCAGTTGCTCAACCTGCACACCTATTTCACTGCGGGGCCCAAGGAGGTGCGCGCCTGGACGGTGAAAGTCGGCGCCACGGCGCCCGAGGCCGCCGGGGTCATTCACACCGATTTCCAGAAAGGTTTTATCCGCGCCGAAGTGATCGGCTATGAGGATTTCGTCACCCTCGGCGGTGAGCAGGGCGCCAAGGACGCGGGACGCTGGCGGCTCGAGGGCAAGGACTACATCGTCGCCGACGGCGACGTGATCCACTTCCGCTTCAACGTCTAGACAGGCGTCACGGCCACGCCCGGGCAGCCCTGGCGTGGCCGGGCGAGGCCGGGCCAGGGTCGCGTCGCCGAAGCGCTAATCCTTGCCCAGTATCAGCGCTCCCGTGGGCACACCCACGCCGCTGCTGACAAGCACATGCTCCACCGCCTTGTCGGGCTGGCCGGTAGACGAGCCGCGGATCAGGCGCACTCCTTCAGCGATGTTGTTCAAGCCGTGGATGTAAGCTTCGGAAAGCAGGCCACCGTGCGTGTTGTTGGGCAGACGGCCACCGGGTTCCAGCGCTCCGTCGCGCACCATGTCCTTGCCCTCGCCCCGCCCGCAAAAGCCAAAGCTCTCGAGCTGCATGATAATCTCGGAACTGAAGGCGTCGTACAGGCTGGCGGCGTCGATGTCATCCGGACCCAGGCCGGCCATTGCATAAACACGTTTCGCCGCCAGTTCCATCTCCGGCAGTGAATCCAGGTCGTCGCGATAGAAGCTGGTCATCTGTTCCTGTCCCCGGCTGGAAGCCTGGGTCACGCCGCGAATCAGCGCCGGCGCCTGCCGCAGGTCTCGCGCGCGCTCGGCGCTGGTGACCAGAATTGCGCAGCCGCCATCGGTCTCCTGGCAAAAATCGTACAGACACAGCGGATAGGCCAGCAGGGGCGCTTCCAGGTACTGCTCCAGCGTCAGCGGTTTGCCGTAGCCAAAGGCACGCGGGTTTTGCAACGCATAGTTGCGTTGGCCAATCGCCACACGCCCGAGATCCTCGCGGGTTACCCCGTATTTGTGCATGTATTTGTTGGCGATCAGGGCGATCCAGGAACCGGGAATCAGCATGCCGTAGGCCATGTACCAGGACCAGTGGATAAGGTCGGAGCTGATGATATTGCCGGATATCCCCTGCCCCATGCGTTGCCCGGAGCGTCCGTTCATGGCGCGATAGCAGACCACGGCGTTCGCCTGGCCGGTCGCCACCGCCATGGCTGCCTGGGCGATGGTGCCCACCGCCGCGCCGCCGCCGTAGTTGATCTTGCTGAAGAATGTCAGGTCACCCGCGCCCACCGCACGCGCCACCTCGATTTCATCCGTGGAATCCAGCGTATAGCTGACAAAGCCGTCGATCTCTGCGGGTGCGAGGCCGGCATCGTCGCAAGCGGCCTTCACACACTCGGCAGCCAGCGCCAGTTCACTGACCCCGGATGCCTTGCTGAATTCGGTCATACCAATTCCGGCGATCGCCGCGGCGTCGCGCATTGCAATCGTCATCACGCAGCCCCCTGCAGTTTGAACACGGGCAGGCGGAAACCGTCCGGATCTTCATGCATGACCATTTCCACCGCCAGATTGAAATCGACGTCTTCGGGGCTGCAATCCACCAGTTGCGAGGTGATGCGTGTACCCTCTTCGAGATCCACCAGCACGATAATCAGCGGGTAGTCGTATCCCGGGAACTTCGGGTGAGTAAGCGTGGTAAAACTGCAAATGGTGCCTCGGCCGGAAGACTCCACCGCATCCCATTGCATGGAGTGGCAGTCACCACACATCGGTCGCGGCGGGTGGCGCAGCGTATTGCAGCCAAGACAGCGCTGAATGCCGAGTTTGCCCTCGGCGGCCATGTCCCACCACCAGGCGTTGTCGTGTCCCATCGGGGGTTTTATGCGTGTTGCCTGCGCCATCGGTCACTCCTCTACTTTCAACAAAGCCAGTGTAATGATCTACGCATTGGAGTCACCCGGAGCGCAGTGCCTTCGGGATATTTTTTGCGATGAGTATAAAAAGCCGGTTCCGTTGCGCTGCTTGTGGCTGAGTGGCTGACGCCTGGGTCGAGCGTGGCCTGATCGTGCCACTGATTCGGACGATTATATTGCCACGCGCGGTTGAATATCAGGTCATTCGTTCAGATAGAACTTCAACGATAAGCAGGCTCAGTGCCCTCGCCAGCGCAACTTGATGTGTGACTGTCTGATACCGATCTCGTTCTGGCGCTGTTTCGGGGACACTTTCGGTGTATCCGGCGGCAACAAGGTCTCCAGCTCTCTCAGGTTCACCCGTTGTGCAGTAGCGCGCGGCATGTCCTGCTCCTCAGGCGTCTCCCTGAAGACGAAACGCAATGAAATAAAGCCCTGCTTCAGCCCCGTGGTGTCCACCCAACCGGCTACTCCCGGGTCGCGTAGAGCGATGATGTAGTAGCGCGAGCCGTCACTGGCAATTGGCAGCTGATGGCCGCTGAGACTGCTCACATAGTTCTGTTGATCTGGCCCCTCGAACCACAGATTGCTGAGTTGAAAACCAATATAGTGGGGCTCTTTTGGCGCTGTGACTTTTACAAGTAGCGCCTCGTTTTCTTCCAGGTCGAACATGCCACCCGAATACAACTGCTGAGCACCGGCCACGCCGCCAGCGGTGAAGGGAGGAGCGGGAGGGTTAACATCATTCACCGGCATGTTTCTGCGCCCGTCAGCGTTAACATCACCACGCGCCTCCAGCGTGATTTCCTGCAACAGTTGCCAGAACCTGATCTGGTTGGGCAATACCTCGGCAATGGTCTCGAGTTTCTTACTCATCAGCACGGCTGTCATCGGGGGGCGATTCTCGCCGATGGCATCAAGGCGCACGATCTCCAGTTCTAGGGGCCTTTCGTTTTCCCAGTCTGAAAAAATCTCCCGCACAGAGAGAAACTGTGCATCACGTTCTTCTTCCTTGCCCGTGCCCGGGCATTGCATACGCTTCCGGGACCGGAGAAAGTTACCAGTGTGGCCATCCGGGCGCTCAGGACCCACCAGAATGTCGAAATGGCCGTCCTCATCCACCGCAAGTTCAAAGCTGTTGATGAAATCGAGCGTCTGGTTTCTACAGTCGCGCATCTCAGCGAGCTCGCCTGTGGAGCCGGGCACATCGGTGATGGTCTGGAACGTTACCAGGCGCGGTGCCTTCGGGCCTGGCAGGCCGCGCTCCGAGGTGCGCCACTCCTGCGTTGTCTCGGCTTTGCCGGAAATACGATAATAGGCAGTTGCGTCTATCGGGGCTTTCAGGTACATCGTGTCCGGATTTTCCGCAGTCCACTTACGCAGCATGTCCATAGAACGAAAAAATTCGGGAAAGCGTGGGTCCTGTCGCATTTCCATTTCGATCAGCCGGCCCAGGTGTCCCAGCAGGTAGCGATATCCCTCTGAAAGATTGCGATCTGTAGGTTCGGGGGGGAACGCGGCCGGGTCAGTCAGGCTGCTTTGGGCCTGTTGCAGACCCTCGATAAACGTTTGCCAGCTCTTGTCCAACTGCTCGTTTGCGAACGCGCCACTGACAGTCATTGCCAGTACCAACCCGAACCATATCGATTGTTTCATCTAATCAATCCTCAGCGTACAACGATGTGCTTGCGGTAATTGGGCCGCAATGTGCGCGTTTCCTAGGCGAATATCAGGGTGAGATGGTGGCTGAGATCACCCTTTAAATCCAGCATCGAGTAATCGCGAAAACTGAAACGCCATATACCATTCTCGCGTTCGAACTCGTCGTGGTAGCGGCCAGCCGCTATCACTTGTAGCGGCAGCGTGGCCGTGGCCTGCAGTACTGTGTAATAGGAGCGGCAGGTGGCCCTGTCACCAGCCTCATCCACAGTGACGATGGGGTTGGTGATCACGTGTTTGCTGAGGGGCGTGCCACAGGGATGAATCCGTACGACTTTCTGCCACTGTGCCAACAGTTGCAGATTATCCAGCACGCCACCCTGAGTTTTTATACGGGCATGGCTGAAAAGCTCAGCTGCGCCTTCCAGTTCGCCCGCGTCCATCAGCTCAGCGTAGCGGTAGAGCAGATTCGTTATCTCCGTGGCGCTGTTACTCATGCTCGACTCCCAAGTCTACTCTCAGTATGCGATTCCCTGAAAAAGTCCCGATAAAAAGATCAGAACCTATTTTTAAGCCAACTGTGCCCGCGCCCATCGGCGCTGCGCCGTTCTCGAACAAAATCTGCGTTGCGAGTGTGGCGGGGGCCAGCGCCACTATGGCAAAGTCGATGGGGCAGACGCCAACGGCCGACAAAGTACATGCGGCGAAAACCGCGCTGTCCTGGCTACCTGTAAAAGAAGCCGCGAGCAGTGTGCTGCCGTCGGCCGACCACTTCAGGTTATCTGCGGCAGGCACTGTTCTCTCGGCCAGCACAGCGCCGCTGCTAGCGTCCAATTTTCTGATACGGTTTTCGCCGGAATAGGCAACGAAAATGGAGCTACCGTCTCTTGTTGCGGCAATGCCGTTGGGCATAGAGCCCCGACTACCCGGCACCTGCTCAAAGCCCGTGGTCTTATGCCAACGGTAAACACGACCCGTGGCCGGTTCCGGTGCATCCGCATCACCCTGCCAGGAAGAGTCGATTGACTGCATGTTAGTGACGAACATCGAGCCACCATCGATTGCGGCAACAGAATTCAGACTGGCTTTGCCGGGAGCAATGGCGCAGCCGCGCCAGATCAGGCGCAGATTATCCGGAACACCGATGAGCTCGAAAAACTCCACCGATTCACGACCGCCATGCTGAATTACCAGCAGCTGCCAGCGCCCGTCTGTGCGTCGACTGAGATCTATGCCGTGTGGGCTGAAAACCTCCCCGGGCGGTGCCAGGCAGGATGCATCACCCCATACCTGGTCCGCTATGTGAGTATCTCTGCCGTCGTAGGCGATGCGACGTTGCTGCGTAGCATAATCGTAGAAGACCAGCGCCCCCGGTTGCGTACCGTGATAGTCGCCAAATTCACTGACGATCAATACACTGCTGCCCGGCACCAGAGCCAGATCTTCGGGGTTGGAAAATTTACAGATGGGTTGCGTGTTTTCAAAGGGTTGGCAATTCGTGACCGCTGAGGGGTGAGACTGCGGTGCTGTTGTTGCACAGGCCATCAGGGCGCAACTGAACGCCACTGAAAGCACCGTCTTGGCTGAGCGCAGCGAAGCAGGTGTCTTGTGCATCGTTATACCCTCCAAGGTCGACCGGAAGAGGCTGGGTGGTGAGGCCCGCAGCGCCTCAGTTGCGCTGGTTCATCGCCCGCGAATCTCACCGATCGCTGCCTGGACCGCCCCTGTCACTGCGTATAAACCCATAAACACCCCGCCACCGTGCAATGCTTCGTGGCTGGATATGTCCAGATACAAAAACGCCGGCGCTAAGGCCGGCGTAAGCACTGAGAATCACTCAGTATTCGTAGGCCAGTTCCACACCCCAGGTGCGCGGGTCGCCGTAGTTCTCGACAATAATACCTACACTGGAGCCAAAGTTGATGGAGTAGTTGGGGTAGGTCTCATCCATAAGATTTTTGCCCCACAGGCTGACCCTCAGGTTGCCATCGCCGAGCTCGATGTTCTCGAGGCTCAGGCGCGCATCAATCACCGTGCGCTCGTCCATAACCTGGTGCGGGTACACCACCGGGTTACCATCAACCACTGCTGTCCATGCGGCCGTCTCGTACCACTCGTCCTGCCAGTTCAGGTTCACGAAAGTCGTTAAATCACCGAACCCGGTGCGCGCAATCAGGTAATCTGCGAACACGTTCAGCTGGTTATCCGGCGAGGCACCGCGCCTTGCGAAGTCTTCACCCGTCAGGCACTCCTGCGGCACATTGGTGCCACACAGGTCCGGAAATTCCTCATAGTCGCCGTCGAGGTGCGAGTAGCTCACACCGAGCACCAGATCATCCACCGGCGCCAACAACATTTCGATCTCCCCGCCCCAACGCTCTGCCTTACCCGCGTTGACGATGCGCGTGGACGGTGTGCCATTCACGATCTCGATCTGGCTGACCTGAAGATCGTCCCAGGTGTAGGTGTACAGCGCGGCATTCACGCGCAAGCGGCCGTCCCACCAGTCGCTCTTCATGCCAAGCTCCCAGGTCTCGATAGTTTCTTCCTCAATGGGAGCGCTGTCGAACAACTCGCCGTTGAAACCACCACTGCGATAGCCGGTGGCATAGCGCAGGTAGGTGTTAACGTCAGGCGTGGCCTGGAAGGCGACCGTCAGGTTACCGCTGACATTATCAAAGCTTTCGTCATTGGTCGCCGTTGCCGCCGGCACGGGCGGCTGCAACACGCTGATCTGGGCGTCATTCCTCCAGTCAATGTCTTTGTCTTCTTCCGTGTAGCGCAGGCCACCGGTAATCTCAATGCGATCATCAAGCCAGCCCGGTGCCCACGTTGCCTGACCGAATGCAGCCCAGGCCTCGTTCGTCAGTTTGTAAAACGTCGTGCCCACCGGCGCGAGCGGCACCAGTGCCAGCGAGGTGCGTTCGTACCTGGCGTCGTCGTCAAAGTAGTAAAGGCCTGCAACCCACTCGATACTGTCGGTTGAACCCAGCACCTGCAACTCCTGCGAAAACTGCTGGTAATCAGAGCCGCTGTTCTGCGAGAAGTGCGGTGCACCGCCAGTGGCATCAATCGCGCCCCAGAAAGCATCCAGCGGGACCTGCGGAATGCCCGGGTCGAAGCCGCCGGTAGCGCCATAGATCTGCCCCAGGGTCAGGTGAGCGGTATCGTTGAACGCACCCACGCCATTGGCATCAATTGAGCTATCGATGTCGTCGATATCACCGAAAGCACTGACTTCCACCTCACGGTATGCGGTAATGGATTTGAAAGTCAGGCTGTCGACATCCCAGGTCAGGGTGAGAGCGTGGCCCTCCACGTCTACCGTAGAGCGCGGTTCGAAATCCGCCTCGCCGCTGCTGCGGCGCCCCTCTCCCTCGGCAAGGCTGCCCTCATACGCGTCGATCGTGCGTTCCAGCGAAGGAATCCAGCGCGATGCAATGCGCGGGTCCGTACCGGGGGTGGCGGCCCAGCCCCGTGCCTGTGCAAGCGTTCCCTGCAATGCTGTTATGCGGTCGACATTACCGGCAGAGTCCAGCGGGTTGAAACCAACCACGGCATCCAGGTTATTTATCTCGTCAAGTTGACTACCGTCGTAAGCGTAGTCGGCGAAGAACCTGTCGCGAAAGTTCAGGCTGATACCGGCACGCCAGGCCTGACGATCAAGATTGTTGTAGTCGTCGCTCCCGGTGTTAAGGTCATAAAAACCATCTCTGTTGCGAGTCTGCACGCCGAAGTTGGCAGCAACCTGCCCAATACCGCTGTCAACATCGCCAATTGAAGCTGTGTCAACATTCAATTTGAGCCCGTACAGATCGTAATCACCCACATTACCGATGGCGCGAACACCGAACTCGCCAGACGGCTTGCGCGTGATGTAGTTGATCGCGCCCCCGGTTGCGTTGCGACCGTACAACGTGCCCTGCGGGCCTCGTAGCACCTCGATACGCTCTATTTCGGCCACATCCACCGAACCACCCGCCATCTTCCCTATGAAGACGCCGTCAATATAGGTGGCAACCGCCGGATCCAGTGACAGGTTGGACGCAGAACCACCCGAAACACCACGGATGGAAACGTTCGTCGTTCCACGTGCACCGGGAGATATGACGCCACCAACGCCAGGTATCTGGCCAATCAGGTCGTCGGTGTTTTCAATACCACGGCGCGAAATAGCATCGGCGCCGAAGGCGGTAATGGAGATCGGCACTTCCTGGTTGCTTTCCTCCCGCTTCTGGGCGGTCACAATGACCTCTTCCAGCATGCCAGCCTGCGCCTGAGCCTGGTGGCTGACGGGCATTCCGGCCAGCACGGCGACCGCGAGGGCAAGGGCACTTCTCGTGCCGAAAACAATCCCGTTGCTGCGCGCTGCGCAACCTGTAGTGTTCTTTTGCATCTGCTCGACCTCCTCATTATCGGTTTAATCCCGCACCCCTTCTGCCTTGCGGTGCAGATAAAGCGAGGGTGATATGGCACGCGGGATTATCCGTGGCGGGAGGAGCCACAACAAAAGCGTTTTACGTCAGATATATGTACATTTGGCTTCGC
>CAXBLB010000007.1:0-194052 GCA_963976655.1 uncultured Halieaceae bacterium | reverse complement strand
AAAAAATGTGTCAGCTTATCCCAGGAACAAGTAGGTAGATTTAACGCCGCTTACCCCGCACGCTTCAGCGCAGCTTGAACCAACGTGGTACCAGTTTCTGGGCGCTGGTTGAGCAGAGCCGGTTCGAGATCGCCGCTGCCTTGCTACGCGATACGGATCTGAAAGTGCAGGAGATCGCGACCAAACTTGGCTACAGCTCGCCGGGTGGCTTCAGCCGTGCCTTTGCCAGATGGGCGGGCTGTTCTCCGAACGCTTTCAGGAGCGCTCCCGAAGAGCCTCGGAATGGCGCGAAATGGGCAGACGTAACTCGCCCCCCGCAATAGTATTCAGGGAAAGTAATTGTTGATCGAGGGGAATTTAAAGATGATACGCCTGACCGCCATGGGTGCAATAGCATTCGCCGTCGCCATGAACCCTGCGTTTGGGGAGGTATCGTCTGCGGAACTCGACGCGATCTCAATCCCCGACAAGGTCGAAACCGCAATCGGCACGCTCGAATTCTTTGATGGGGTGCCGACCGACGCCACGGTCTCCACCGTCTATGACAATCTCGACCGCATGCGCGGCATGCAGGTGTTTCTCGACAATGTCGGTGCCGTGTCGATGTACAGTGTGCGCAAGGGGCTGGCTGATGCCGGAGCCCAGGGCGCGAACCGGATCGCCCTTTTTGCGCAGTTGATGGATTCCCAGACTCTCGTGGTCACCGCCAACACCTCCACGCTCTACGCCTATACCTATACCGATCTTGCCAAGGATGGCCCGACGGTCATCGATATTCCCCCGGGAATGCTCGGCTTTCTCAACGACGCCTGGCAGCGGTTCGTCGGCAACATGGGTGTAACCGGCCCGGATGCGGGCAAGGGCGGCAAGTACCTCGTCGTGCCCCCGGGCTACACCGGCGATATCCCCGACGGCTATTTCCTGTTGCAGCCCCCGACCAACCGGAACTTCATGTTCCTGCGTGGCTCGATCGCCAAGGGGCTCAAGCCCGCGGTCGAGAACATTACCTCGAACCTCAAGGTCTATCCGCTGAAAGACGCGGCAAACCCGGCAGAGACCGCCTTCGTCGACATGTCGAGCAAGGCGTTCAACACGGTCTTTCCAAGTGATTTCTCTTATTTCGAGAACCTCAACGAGATCATCCAGGAAGAACCGATCGCGGCGATAGGCCCCGAGATGCGCGGCACCATCGCCGCCATCGGCATCGTCAAGGGCCAGCCCTTCGCCCCCGACGCCCGGATGAAAAAGCTTCTGACGGAGGCTGCGACACTGGCCAACGCATCAGCGCGCGCCATGACTTACCAGCCCCGGATCACCGGCGTGCGGATCTATCCCGACAACCCCAAGAGCGTCTGGTCAACTGCCTTCGCCAACAAGAACACCAGCTTCGAAGCGGATGGGGCGATGAATCTCGACGCACGGGTACTCTATTACTTCAATGCAGGCGGCGTCACACCCGCGATGGCTACCAGCAGCCCCGGCCAGGGATCCGATTACGCGCTCGCTCTTCTCGATGCCAGGCAACAGGCATTTGACGGTTCGAAGACCTACAGGCTGCATCTGCCCAGGGATGTCCCGGTCAAGGATTTCTGGGCCGTCACGCTCTACGACACCCAGACCCGCTCGCAGCTTCAGACCGGGCAACCCTTCCCGACCATCGGCAGCCAGAACAAGGGCATGACCCAGAACGCCGACGGATCCTACGACGTGTATTTCGCGCCCAAGGCACCGAAAGGCAAGGAAGGCAACTGGCTCCAGACCGTGCCGGGCAAGAGCTGGTTCACGATCCTGCGCATGTACGGCCCGCTTGAACCCTGGATCAACCAGAGCTGGCGTCCCGGAGAGATCGAACTGGTTGAATGACTTAAGGCGGGACACATGTTCAGCCTCTATGCCCCAAATGGGCTGTCACGCAAGGGCCTCCCAGCTCTAACATAAAGGAAAAGAAATGATCACACAGATAAACGGGTTGCCTGGCACGCCGTCTGCCTCGATGTGGATCGGTGCGGTGCGGACGGTTTCGAGTCGGATGCTGCGCTCCACGAAGCGGCACGCGACCCAGGTGGCGGCCGCCATGGCCCTTATCGCTATAACCGCTGGCACACAAGCCCAGACCGAGCAGACACCGGAAGCCATCGCCGAGCAGGCCTATATCTACGGCCTGCAACAGGCGATTTACTACGGCCAGCGCTGGACCTATACCCAGAACGACGCCAGGGACAACATCGTCTATGCAGGCCTGAACCAGTTTTCCTGGGTGCGCAAGCAGATCACCCCCGACTACCCGGTGGTTACACCGAACGCGACGACGCTTTACGGTGCAGGCTTTCTCGACCTGCGCGCAGGTCCGGTCATCATCGAAGTGCCAGAGATCACCGACCGTTATTTCAGCGTCCAGGTCATGGATCAGTACGGCATTTTTCGGATGATCGTCGGCTCGCCCTTCAATGGAACCAGGGCGCGCAAATACATCCTGGTGCCGCCGGGTTTCACCGGCAATGTCCCCGCCGATTTCCCGACCACTGACATCGTGCAATGGCCGGCCCTCACCGCTTATGGCGTTGTGCGGATGGCCGTCGAAACCGGGACCGCTGCCGAGATCAATACGATCAACGGCTATCAGGATCAGGTAACCATCACGCCCCTGGCCGACTGGCTGGCGAATGGCAAACAGGGCATCCCCCAGGCCGACAGAAAAATCGTCAAGGGCGATTTTCTCATCCCGGATGGTCTGCCCGAATATCAGTTCGGCCAGGTCGACAAACAGACTGCCGTGCAGTACTTCACCCTGCTCAGTGTCATCCTGAACGATCCGACCATGCCGACGATTAAGGATTCGCTCATGGAGGCCGACATGCTCAAGCAACTTGCAGTGTTCAACATCGGCAAGGGCCTGAGCTTCGACTGGGCCAAGCTCACGGCCGACCAGCAAACGGCACTGAAGACGGGGTTCAAGGCCGGGTTTGACAATGTGCGCAAGACGATGAAGAGCAACATGATAAACATGAATGGCTGGGGCGTCGTGCGCAATGACGGCGGATTCGAAACCCGCTGGATGGACCGCGCAATCATCGCCGATGCAGCCTGGGCCGCACCGGACAAGAACATCTCGCACGGTGGCGCGTTCCTTTTCACCGATTCCGAAGGCAAGCCGCTGTCTGGTGCCAACAAATATACGATCACTTTCGACATGAACGATCTGCCGCCGGTGACCCAGTTCTGGTCGATTCCGATCTATGACGCCAACGGCTATTTCGTCGCCAATGAAATAAACCGCTACACCGTGAACAGCTTCATGCTGGAAGCCGGCGATCTGGTGGCAAAGGACGGCAAGCTGGTGATTTATGTGCAGAACGAGAAACCGACAGATCCGGATCAGGCCAGGAACTGGCTCCCGGCACCGGCCGATGGGTTCCGCTTCACCTCGCGCTATTACGGGCCCTACGCTCCGCTAGTGGACGGCACCTACGACATGCCCAGGGTCGTCAGGGTGGAATGAGCGCCCGACAACCCCAGGGGGCACCCGCACGGTGACCCCGATCTGCACGTCCACGCCAAGAAGGAAAAGACATGATCAAGCGGCTGCTGCTTTGCACAACGGTCTTGCCGTGTCGTTCTTCGAGCACCAGAGTCGCTCAACCGCATCACTTGTCCGGCTCGCGCTCATCCGCGATGCGAAAATGTTGCCGGAAGCGCTTCAGCTTGCGGTGAATGAACGGCCCCCCCGGGCGGAGCACCTGGGCCGCCGACATCAACACGAAGGCGTCCCGCGGCTTGGTCTGCCCCCGGTTCACCGCTTCATCACGCAGCAACTCGGCAACGCGTGGGTCCGCAATGCTGAGCTGTTGCTGGTCATTCCCTGAGTGTGCCGGCTGAAGCGAATCGGCTGCTGGACGCGAAAAATCGAATTTTTCCACTGCACCGACAAGCGCCGACAGCATCAACGCAAACGTCGGGTCCGGGATCTCCGCGCGGCTCACGATGTGCTTGCCCTCGGCGGTGAAAACCCTGAGCCGCGCCTCCCCGAAGTAGCGGTCGTTGAGGTCGCGCACCCAGTCGCCAAAGCGGGCCTCAAATACCTCCACCACCTCGTGATCGAGGTAAAGCTCAGTCTGCCGCTCAGGCTCACCGTAGATCAGCGCGTCGGAGAGGTTTTTGCTGAAGTCCGGGTTGCGATCCGGAAAACGCGCGGCGTACGCCTCGTTCGCACTCCTTAAAAGCTCGGCTTCGAGCACGCTCAGCGAGCGGTTGACCTTCTTGTCACTCATAGCGGGCAGTGCATCGTCCGAGAGCCCTAGGGTTTCCAGGAGAGCCTTCTCGATGCCACGCCCGCGCTCGCTGTCGTAGTGAATCAGCCGCACGTCATCGAAGAATTTCTCGAATTTGCGCACAACGCTGAACTGCTGGGGCAGCTCCATTGCGAGCGCGAATTCGCTAAACGGCCTGGTATACAGGTGACGCTTCACCAGCTGCAGATATGAAGAGTAGGCGATATCGTAAACGTCGCGAACGTATGCGATTACGACCACCGATACGCCTTTCCTATCGAATGCTTGTTTCAGAAGCGCGAGCTGTTCCTCATTCAATGTCTGGAACAGCTCGGAAGAAAACAGGAGGTTAGCGTGCACGCCTCGCAGGGCGTTAGCCACAAACGTCCCGGCGTTTCCATCCAATGCCGCATCTACCATCTCTACGCCGTTGCCCGACGTAATGGCATAGTCCGAGGGCACGCTGCGTCCTCGCAACCAGAAACGCCGGGGACCGCCCCCGGCACCCAGGGGATAGCGTATCCCCTCCTTCTTTAAAGCCTTGGCGTTTTGCGCAAGCCAGTTCTGCAGCGCGGAGGACCCGGTCTTACCGCAGCCTACGTGAATGAAAATGGTTCTGCGCATGCTCTCCGCACCTCACAACTTACAGCTGCACCATGCATTCGCCGTGTCCCGGGACCGAAGCGCGAAGCTCAAGCTACCCAGCTGCTGGTGGTTCCGCATCCACCCCAGGCCTCGGCAAAGTATAAACCGATAAACGGCCTGTCGAGCGCAGACTTTCACACTTGATCATTGTACCCGGCCGTCCGCAGGCGCTACAGTGAAAACCTGCACGCAGCGGAGGCGCCCTTTTGGATACCGCGGCCTGGACCTTCCTCATACTGCTGGCCATCATCACCGCCAGCGGCGCAATGTCGGTGATTCGCAAGCGCAAGACCCCCAAAGATTACCTGGTGGCGAGCCGCGAGGTGGCGCCCTGGCTCACGGCGCTATCCACGGTAGCCACGAACAACAGTGGCTTCATGTTCATCGGCATGATTGCGTATACCTACCGGCTGGGAATCGAATCGGTATGGATGATGCTGGGCTGGATACTGGGTGATCTCACCGCCTGGTTTTTCGTGCATCCCCGGGTCCGGGAGGCCGCCGGCAAATACCGTCTGAATACCCTGTCCGCGATCGTGGGAACCAACGAGAATGGTCGCGACCGGGCCGTGATCATCCTCGCCGGATTGATTACCGTGATTTTTCTCGCCGTGTACGCGGCCGGCCAGCTCAAGGCCGGCAGTACGGCGTTGCACGCGCTTTTTGGCTGGGATATGTGGGTGGGTGCGCTGATCGGCACGGCCATTGTGATCCTGTACTCGTTCGCCGGCGGTATTCGCGCCGATATATGGACCGACGCCGCCCAGTCTTTCGTCATGATCGCGGCGATGGCGATGATCCTGGTGGCGGGTTTCAACGACGTGGGTGGCTGGGGCGCGTTGATGGCCAACCTGGAGGCCCAGGACCCAGCGCTGGTGGCCTGGTTCCCGGAGAACCCGGCCTTCGGTATTGTTCCCTATCTCATGGGTTTCATGTTTGCCGGGTTCGGCGCAACGGGGCAGCCGCACCTGATGACGCGCTTGATGGCGGTGGAATCACTGGAGGCCATCAGGCCGGCGCGGTTCTACTATTTTCTCTGGTACATCCCGTTTTTTATCGTATCCATCGGCGTCGGCCTCTACTGCCGCGCGATCATTCCCGAACTCGCTTCGCTACCCATGGCCGAAGGCCTGCAGGAACCGACTGAACTCGCGCTGCCGGTGATAACGATGCGCCTGCTTCCGGATATCGCGGTGGGAATTGCACTGGCGGGGCTGTTTGCGGCTACTGTTTCCACAGCCGATTCCCAGATCATCGTGTGCTCCGGGGCATTGACCCACGATATCAATCCGCGCTGGAAGGACTCCTACCTGGCGTCCAAACTCGGGACCTTCGCCGTAACCGGTTTTGCCCTGGGGGTCGCGCTGTATGCACCGGAAGGTGTTTTCGGGCTGGTGCTGGTCGCCTGGTCGGCCCTGGGGGCGAGCCTGGGTTCGGTGCTGCTGTTGCGTCTCTATCGCCAACCGATTCCCACCTGGACCGCCATCGGCATGATGCTGGCGGCCATCATCGCGGTGGTGTCCTGGCACCTCTCCGTGTACGACGACCAGGATATCTTCAAGATTCTGCCCGGGTTCGCCGCCGCTTTCCTGGTCTACGCCGTCTGGCGTGTGCTACTCAACCCGCTGCTGGGCGGCTCGCGGAAATAAACCGCAAGCGGCAGCGCGGGCGCAGGAGCCCCACTGGTTGATCCGCCTCGCCACGCGACAATGGGCAATTGTTACAAACCAGCAGTAATTGTTACTTCAAAAAACTTCGATACAGGCATGACATGCGCCACAAAGGGTGTTCTGCACGTTTTTCCGGTATTGGCATACTCTTTGCTCCCTCTGGTTGACGACTGTTAAAGCCGTGAAGCATGACTATTCTGGGGAACCATGAGTGAAAAACCCGTTGTAATCATCACCGGGGCCGAGGGCAACATAGGCACTGCACTGACCCGACGCCTGCGAAAACACTACCGCGTGGTCGGCATGGACCAGCCGGGCACCGGCAGCGATATCGATATCGATCTGACCTCCGAGGCCTCCGTAAAGCTGGCCTTCAACACCTTCCGGGACGACTACGGCGACAGGATCGCGGCAGTGGTTCATCTCGCTGCGTATTTCGATTTCACCGGCGAAAAGTCCCCGCTGTACGACGAGGTCAACGTCAACGGAACCCGGCGTCTGATGGACGCCCTGTGCGATTTCCAGGTAGAGCGCCTGGTCTACTCGGGGACCATGCTCGTGCACCGGCCGGCGGCGGAGGGTGATTTGGTCAACGAGACCAGCCCGGTCGAGCCCAAGTGGGCCTACCCGGAATCCAAGGCAGAGACGGAAGCCGTCATCGCCGAATACAAGGAGCGCATTCCCCACACGCTGCTGCACCTGGCCGGCCTGTATGACGAGAAGAGCGCTGTGCCCACGCTCACCCACCAGATTGCACGCATTTACGAGCGGGACATGAAAAGCCAACTCTATGCCGGTGACCTGGATGCGGGCCAGGCCTTCGTGCATCTGAATGACATGCTGGAAGCCTTTGCCTGCGCCGTGGAAAAGCGCAGTGATCTACCCCCGGACACGGTGATTCTCGTGGGCGAAGAGGAGGTCATGAGTTACCGGGAGCTGCAGAACGCTCTGGGAGAGCTGATCCACGGCGAGAAGGAGTGGCGCACCTACGTGTTGCCGGAAGCGCTGGCCAAGGCCGGTGCCTGGGTTGAGGAAAAATCCGAGCCACTGGTCCCCGATGCCATCGACAAGGGCGAGAAGCCATTTATCCGGCCGTTCCTGATCGATCTCGGCTCCGATCACTACGAGCTGGATATCAGCCGCGCGCGGGATCTGCTGGGCTGGGAGCCGGCGCACTTCATCGGCGATGAACTGGCGGCCATGGTCGAGGAACTCAAGAAGGACCCCCTGGCCTGGTACGAGCGCAACGGTATCCGTCCGCCGGACTGGATGCTCGCGGCGGATGAAAAAAACCGCGATCCGGAGGCGTTGCGCAAGCGCCATGAGCGGAATTATCGACAGGCGCATGCAAACAACCTGTGGGGCCACCTTCTCAATACCGGCCTCGGCGCCTGGTTGCTCGTGGGCTGGCTCAGCCTTGGCTACGAATCCGAGATCCTGATAGCCAGCGATATCTTCTCGGGGCTCGCCATCATCGTTCTCTCCCTGTTATCCCTGTCCTGGCGACTGCCGCTGGCGCGCTGGATGACGGCGGCTGTGGGCTTGTGGGTGGTGTCCGCGCCCCTGCTTCTCTGGGCGCCCACGGCGGCGTCCTACCTGAACGGAACGCTGGTGGGATCGATGGTCATCGGTTTCTCGGTGCTCACGCGGCCGGCGCCGGGTGTATCGCCCGCCGCTGCGCTTACCGGTCCAACCATTCCACCGGGATGGCAGTACTCGCCGTCGAGCTGGTTTCAACGCCTGCCGATCATCATCCTCGCTTTCGTGGGTTTTTTCATCGCGCACTACCTCGGCACCTACCAGCTCGAACACGTCGACGGGGTATGGGATCCCTTCTTCGGTGGCGCCATAGCGGACGACGGCAAAAACGGTACCGAGGAAATCATCACGTCCTCCATCTCCGAGGCGTGGCCGGTGCCGGACGCCGGCGTGGGCGCGCTCACCTATCTGCTGGAAATTCTGACCGGCATCATCGGCTCCACCCGACGCTGGCGCACGATGCCGTGGCTGGTGCTGCTGTTCGGCATCATGATCGTCCCGCTGGGGGCGGTGTCCATCTCCTTCATCATCATCCAGCCGATCCTGCTGGATACCTGGTGCACGCTGTGTCTGATTGCCGCGGCCGCCATGCTGATACAGATTCCCTACTCGATCGATGAGCTGGTCGCCACCGGGCAGTTCCTGGCGCGGCGGAAAAGAGCGGGCCAGCCGTTGTTGAGGGTGCTCCTGTTCGGCGATACCGACGAGGGCCGCTGGCAGGCAAACGCGGATGACGACTTCCAGCAGCACCCACTCGGCGTGATCAATGAAATGCTCACGGGGGGCATGAGCCTGGCGTGGGGCCTCGTGGGCTGCACGCTGCTGGGCGCATGGATGATGCTCACACCGCTGGCGCTCGGCGTCAGCGGGAATATGCTGGACGCGAACTTCTTTGTCGGCGCGCTGGTGATCACCGTATCCGTCAGTGCGTTCGCGGAGGCGGCCCGGGCGCTGCGCTTTCTCAACGTTCTGCTGGGAACGACGCTTGTCATCACGGCCTTCCTCTTCGGCGAGAGCGTGCTTGCCATCGCGCTAACCGCATTGACGGGTATCGCGATCATCGCGCTGAGTATCCCCCGCGGACCGGTGCGCTCGACGTACGGCACCTGGGACCGGTTTATCTTTTGAGGGTGCCGCTGCCGGGAGAGCCCGCGCGGCGCCAGCATGAACACTGCTATCAACAAGGTGTTTGAACGGCTGTGCCAGCGTCCTTCCTGTCAATGAGTCTCACCGCCAACATCGCCATTTTCGCGATGGGAACGATCGCCATCTGGATTGCCGGGACACTGCTGGCGCGCTATGCGGATGAGATTTCCCGGCGTACCGGACTCGGCCATGTACTGGTTGGCGTGTTCCTGCTGGCGGGTGTGACCTCACTGCCGGAAATCGCCACCAGTTTCAGCGCCGCCTCTGCCGGTGAATCCCGAATGGCGGTGAACAACCTGCTCGGCAGTATTGCCATGCAGGTAGCGGTGCTCGCCATCGGCGACCTGCTGATCAGCAGACATGCGCTTACCTATATCGCGCCAGACCCGGCGCTGATGCTGCAGGGCTCGCTCAATCTCGTGTTGCTCTCCGTGGTGGCCATGGCGATTGTCAGCGGTGATCGTGAGTTTTTCGGCGCGGGGGTCTGGACCTGGGGGCTGCTGGTCGGCGTTCTCTACAGCTTCTTCAAGCTCGGAGAGGCCAACCAGCGTAAACCCTGGGTGGCCAATTTCACCGACGACGAAGAGCCCGAGGGCGCGAGCGATGCCGGCGAGAAGGAAGCGCGGGTATCGGCGCTGGCGCCCAAGACCCTGGCCTGTGCAGTGGTAATCCTCGTGGCCGGTTTCTGTGTGGCGCGGACGGCGGCTGCCATTGCGGCACAGACTGCTATCAGTTCATCGTTCATGGGCATGGCGTTCCTCGCCATCGCCACATCGCTGCCGGAGGCCAGCACTGTCTTCGCCGCCCTGCGGCGGCGTCTTTACGCCATGGCGATCTCCGACATACTCGGCACCAACATACTCAATATCGTGCTGATATTCGGGATAGACATCGTTGCGGACAAAAGCCCCGTTCTCAATGAGGTGGGCTCTTTCTCCGTGCTGGGTGCGTTACTCGGTCTGCTGGTTACCGCTGTGCTCGTCATGGGGCTGGCGGAGCGCAAGGATCGCCAGTTCCTCGGCATGGGAATCGACTCCCTGCTGATACTGGTGTTCTATCTCGGCGGCATGACGTTGCTCTACCGTCTTTGATGCCGCCGCGGGGCAGTGCGCAGCGGGGAAAGACCGCGGGTAACTCCCGCGGGCCACCACACTCCTTACAAGCCACTTGCAAATCTTACAAACGCCGCCCGCAAAGTAACCCTGGAATCACCGCCGGCACCCGGGTTTGGCAGGCTTCCTGCATAACCAGTGTGACGCCAACCACAGGAATCGCGATACCTGCACCACATGGCCAGAAAACAACACAACGCGTTACTCCCATCCGGCTGGACGGCAATCCGCGCCGGCTTTCTCGTGGCGCTGCTGCTTGCAGGCGCCGCAGCCGTCCACTTTGGTGAAGCGGACCTCCGGGGGCTGGCCGAAGCCGCCGCGGCGATGCACCCGATGCTGCTGTTCGCGTTGTACGTGGTGGCGGTGCTGCTACTGCTGCCGCTGTCCCCATTCGCCCTGGTTGCCGGCTTCTCCCTCGGTTTCTGGCAGGGCGCCGGCCTGGCCCTGGCAGCGCTGAATATCGGTTCCCTGCTGGCGTTCTGGATCGGCAAATACCTGCTGCGCGACCGCCTGCAACTGGCGGTGGCGAGTGGTTCGCGGCTGCGCCGTGCGCTGGATAGCGTGAGCGCGGATCGTATGCTGGACATCGTGCTGCTGAGGCTACACCCCGTCGTGCCTTTCAATCTACATAGCTACCTCTACGGCGCCTGCAACGATCGCATGAGTCTGGTCCGATACTTGCTTGGAACCTTTGTGGGAAGCCTGCCCATGACGGTGCTGCTGGTGTACCTGGGGGTTGCGGGCCGCCTGCTCTTTATCGAGGGCGACGACTCAACCGGTTTCTCGTTGCTGATTGTCGCTGTGGCGACACTGTGTACGGTGCTACTGCTCTGTAATCGGCAGCGATTGGCCCCTGGTGGGAGAACACAATGACAAACAGGGATAGCGACGCCATGAGGGTTCTGTTTCTAACTTCAAATCTGGGCTTCGGGCATGTTGCCGCGGCCAAGGCCATCGGCGCAGGCCTGCGCCGGCTCGAACCCGACACCGAATGCGAGGTACTGGATTTGTGGTCGTTGATGGACGAGCGCGTGGCCGGCGCCGTCAAGGACGGCTACCTGCGCCTGACGCAGAATCACCCCGCCTGGTACCAGCGCCTCTACGACCTGGACCGGGGATTGCTGCACCAGCTTTCGGGCAGGGACCCGGTGGACCCGGGCATGCGCGACTTTCTGGACACACAGCTGCGGCGCTGGTTTCCCGGCGAGCCGCCGCGTCTGCCGTTGAACCGCAGTCAGTTCGACCAGGCACTTATCCGTTCGCTCATCTCGCTGCTCTGCCAGAAGCGTCCGCCGCTGTCGCAGAAGATCATCCTGCGCAGCCTGCTGGTGCTGATGCGCGCGACACTGGTAAACCGCATGCAGGAGCGTGTCGAGGCTTTCGACCCCCACCTCGTCGTTGCGACGCAGATGTACCCGGCGGCACTCTGGTCCAGTCTCAGGGAGAAGGATTGTTTCAACGCCGTGCCGACCGTGGGCGTCGTCACGGATTACGGCCTGCAATCCACCTGGCTGCAACAATCGCTCGACGCGTACTGCGTGGCCAGCCCCGCGCTGGCCGAACAGCTGGTCACTAGCGGGATCGATTCCAGCCGGGTGCACTATACCGGCATGCCGCTGGCGCCATCGTTTGCCTCCGCGCCCGACACCCATGCGGCCCGCCACGAACTGGGGCTGGACCCCGACCGTCCAACTGTTCTGGTTACGGGAGGCCTCTACGGAATCGGTATCGCCCGGGTCATCGACGATCTGCTCAGCTGTCATCCCGATCACCAGGTGATCGTGGTGTGCGGTCATTCGAAGGTCCTGGCGCGCCGTCTCGAGCAGCGAAGGCGACGTTTCCCCCACCGCCTGCTGTGCTTCCGCTGGGTGGAGGACATGGCACCCCTGCTGGCCGCGGCGGACGTGGTGGTGGGCAAGCCAGGCGGTCTCAGCGTCAGCGAGGCACTGGCCTGCGGCAAGCCATTCTTCGCCACCTGTTCCCTCGGCGGACAGGAGCGCCACAATGCGGATTTCGTCGCGCAGAATGGCGTCGGCTGCCACGTGGCGCCGGACAACCTTTCCCGCGCCCTCGGCGACCTGTTCGCACATCCGGAGCGCCTCACCGCCATGACGGGCCGCGCCATCGCCCTGGGCCGGCGCGACGGTACGGCCCGGATTTCACAGCTGCTGATGAAACTGCACGAACAGGCGCTCGCCGGGGCGTACGTAAATACTAAAGCGGAGACGGTCTGATGCATACGTCGCCCTGGCAGACAGCCTACTGGTGGTACGAGGCCGGCTATCACAAATGGCATGGGCTCATCCCGGTAGACGAGTTCCTCACGGTGAAGAAGACGCCTTACCGCGGGCAACCGCGCCAGCTCCGCGATGGCACGCGAATCGAACCGGGCGATGCACTGCTGACACTGCATTTCAATAACCGCTTCCTGGCCCGGGTGCAGCGCGAGCGCGGCCTGCGTTCGCCGCGACAGGCGGTTATGATTTTTGGCCGTGCACTGATGAAATCGCTCTGCGAGCTGCACGCGGCGCTGCGCGACGAAGCCGAGTTCGCGGATGTCGTCGCGGTGCACGGTATCACCTGGTTCAGCACCCACGGCGACAGCATCGGCTTCGAGAGTCGGCCGTTGCCCCAGGGTTGGCGCAAAACCCTGCTGCGCTGGCACTTCCGGTTACTGCTGAAAGTTCTCTTTCCGCATCTGGCGGCACGGGAAAACCAACGCCTGGAACCGCACGAGTTCTGGCTCTCGAGACGCCAGCTCGCCACTCGAATTGCAGGGAAATCCAGCCATGTTGCGCAACGCCTTGAACGCTACCGTCCGCCACGGCTCGCCGACGGATAACGCCGTCTACCTCACGTTCGACGACGGCCCGGACCCGGTGTACACGCCCAGGATACTCTACGCACTGGACCGTCAGGGCGCGCGCGCCTGCTTCTTCGTGCTGGGTAGCGCGTGCCGGCGCCATCCCAACCTCCTGCGCGAAGTGTCAGCCGCGGGCCACGATATCGGCGTGCACGGCATGAGCCATGACCACCCCTGGCTGCAAAGCAGCCGACGCGCGCGCGCGCAGGTGGCCGACGCGACCGCCACAGTCGCCGAGATACTGGGCGAGCGTCCGCGGTTCTTTCGCCCCGCCTACGGCCGAAGGCGCCAAGCCACGCTGGGCGAGGCGCGAAAGCAGGGGCTGACCACGGTCCTCTGGAGCCGCAGCGCGATGGACTGGGGGCGCTGGGGAAGTGCGGACAGGATTATCCATCGCCTGCATCGCACGCGGCCCGGCGATATTCTGCTGCTGCACGACGGCCGGCCCGCACACAATCGCTGCGAGGCCACTTGCCGCGTGCTGCCGGGTTTTCTGCAATGGCTCGCATCCCACTCACTGGCCTGCGCCTCGCTGACGCGGCTGGATCGGCAATAGTTCGGGCAGCTGACAGAATCAGCCCGCCGTCGTTTTATCGTCGATTGCCTCGGTCTCCGGCGCCCGCTCAAAAATGCGTCCGCAGGCGGTACCGCCCAGATTGCGCGCGCGGTCGACCAGGCTTTGCGCCAGCACTGACAGCCCCCCCGTGGCAAACGCGGCGCCGACAGTTGCCCCGGCCTTGATCAGGCCCGCCGGATTGGATTCGACGCTGGGCTCGGCGAGCGTACCGCCGATGCGTACCACGCTGCTTAGATCACCGAGGCTGAGGCCGACGCCGCTCCTGGCAGAGGGAGAGAAGTCGATGGTCAACGTCTCGTCGTCCAGATTGAGCCTGCCGCTGCCGCGCACCTTCATCTTCGAGGTTTCGATGACCAACTGGTCCACGCTGCGCAGCACGCCGTCCTGGGCCTCGAAGTAGGCTGCGGCGCACTCCAGCTCGGTGCGCTCGTACCGTTGTGTGAACGGATTGATCAGTGTCACCGTCTGTAGCAGCAGATCAGAGCCGATCAATTCGAAGACGTCGTTGCGCAGGGTGGCGCTGCGCACTTCCATCGCGAACTCTCCCTCGAGATTGCTCGCCAGGGCCTGGGCGCTGTCGCCGTGGCTGTCGAAACTGAGCAGCAGATCGGTGTTTCCGCCGTCAATAAGTCCGGTGTCCTTCATCCCCAGGTCGGCCGGTTGCAGCCCGGTGACGATGAGTCTGGCATCCACGCGCGCGCCCTCCCCCTCGCGTTCTACCACCGCATGGCCGCGTACGCCGCCCTCGATCAGGTCCGCCGCCAGCGGTTCGGCGCTCAGCAGCCCGTCTGTGAGGCTGATGGGGGCGGCGACCTTGCTAAAGACCGTCTGGTTGAATTGCAGGCTGTCGATACCGAGTTCCAGGTCGATCGTCGCGGCCTCCAGCCAGCGCCAGTCGAGTGGCTCGCTGGAGAACACGTCGCCGTTTCCCGTGTCATCCTGACTGTCGGCGGCATTCTCCCGGTTCACCGACGCCTCCCCTGCCGCGACCGAGGTGGTCCTGATGCGGTTGAGGTCGACCACGCCTGCCTGGATTCGCCCGTCGATATGGGGTGGCTGACGTGAGGTATCGAATGAAAGGTTGCCCTCGACCGTGGTATCAGCCGCATCAATCCGCAATGGGTCCAGTTCCCAGCCGTCGGGCTGTCTTCTGGCCGTGAGCTCGAGATCGACCGGCAGCAGGCTCTGCCAAAGGGGGTGCGGTGACATCCCCGACGCGGAATTGTCGGCAGAGCCGGCGGAGCCCGACGACGGCTGCGAACTCGCAAACGAGTCTGCACTGGCGTCGAGCTTAAGGCGCTGGCCCTGCGTTTGCAGGCTGCCTTCCAGACCTTTCACCCGGTAGGGGTTATAGACCCCTTCCTGCACGGAGAGGTCGAAGTCCAAGCTCCATTCGTCCAGGACGGCGAACGGGTCGGCCTGCGCTTCCTGGGGCCCGGGAGGCCCCTCGCCCGCCAGGGTACGCAGTGCATCCAGATCGACATGCTGCGAAGACAGTGCCAACGTGATCGCGCGCGAAGCGCTATCGACCTGGCCGCGGACGGCCAGGTCGCTGTCGCCGTAAGAAAGCCGCAAGCGCTCGAGCTTATAGGCGGACGCGATCTCACCCAGCCGGGCTTCGATCGCCAGAGGAATCCCGTCGGCCTCGCCCTGCATGTCCAGTGTCCACTGGTTCGGCTGCGGTGCGCCCAGCTCGCCCTTGAGGACAAGCGGCGCGAGCCTGGAGAAGTCCCTGTCCACCAGTATCCCGGCCACCTCCAGGGTTTCCGCCTCCAGCGACATGCTCGCCTGACCCGGCACCAGCCCGTCGTGACCTACCGTTCCGTCCACCGTCAGCACCGCGCCCGGCAGATGCATCTTTACGTCGATGTCCCGGGCCTGCTCGGAGCCGGGCAACGGCAGCGTGCCGGACGCCGTCACCTTCTGCTCGCGATACCTGCCCTTGAGATCGAACAGCAGCCTTTCGTCACTTTCCTTTTGCAGATCCAGTCGCGTGATCGCCACATGGTGGCGCGTGCCGGGAGCGAGACGGTGAAACACAAAATCGTCCACGCTGATGGAACTGAACCGGAGCCAGGGCGGGGTGCCGCGTTCGCGTCCCGGGGAAGGTGCTGCGTCCGTGGCGCCCTGCGCCGTTGCAGGCCAGTTGCTGCGTCCTTCACTGTCGCGCGCAGCCCGCAACACCACGCCTTCGGTAGTGGCGCTCCACCAGGTGGGAGCCCCTTCCCACCAGCGGCCCGGGCTCGCCGTCACATTGAATTGTGCGACGCTGAGGGCCGCTTCCCCGAATTCGCCCGCGGCCGGTTGCAGTGTCAGGCCGCCACCAGCCAAACGGGGAGGCAACAGATCCACTTCTACCGATTCAAAGGCAATGGGCAAGCCGCTGGCGGCGGTGACGACCCGCTGCGCAACAGCGGTGGAGATCGCCGGAACCAGCAACACCAGCGCCGCGGGAACCAGCAGAATCGCCGCCAGCAATACCACTGTAACCAGCCAGCGCGTGCGTCGTTTTCTCATGCCAATCGATACTCCCTTTCGGTGGCCAACAGACGAAAGAACCTGCCGGCAACATTTCTTCCCGGCGGGTAACCGCTCGGCCGAGAGAAGTTGCAAGCCACGTGCCAGAGAATGAACACCGGGCGGCTGCCTGGCACGGCCATTGCTTCAAATCACCGGGAATATCGCAAACCCGGCACGGGAGGTTTTTATGTTAGGCAGGGTCATGTGCACGCTCACTACCGCGTCCGCACTGTTTCTCGTATCGACGGCCGCCGCGGATACGGCAGCGGAGAATCCGCTCGCCGGCCAGGAGCCCCGTCAGCTCGAATCCAGCCAGCTGACGCCCCGCGACGGATCGGTTGAAAAGGATGCACGATCCGAGGCCAGGGAACTGGTGGAAAATGCGCAGCGAGTGGTGGAGGAAATGCGGGCGGATCCCGAAATAGCGAACCTGCTGGATCGGGCCGAGGGCATCTTTATCGTGCCACATTACGCCGAGCCCGTCGCGGTGATCGGCGGCAGGGGGGGCGAAGGCGTCGTGTTGGTGCGGCAAAAAGGCACACAAGCGCGCGGCTGGTCGTCCCCTGCCTTCTTCGATTTCGGCAGCACGTCGCTGCGCCCGAACGTGGGCGCCAAGGCGGGGTCGTTCGCCATGCTGATGATGACCCCCGAGGCGTCAGACAAGTTTCGCACCGGGCAAGATCCCTGGACACTGGAAGCCAGCGACGACCAGACCATCGCAAACTACTCCACCGCCACCGGGGAAGCCTTCGGGGAGGCCGACATGGTCCTGTGGTCGAATACAGCGGGCTCTTATGCCGGAGCAGATATCAGCATCAACAACATCAGCAGCGACGAACAGGAGAATCAGGCCTTCTACAGTGTAGCCGTCGACGCCAGGCAGATTCTGGCGGGGGGGGTGTCAAATGGCTACGCAGACGAATTGCGGGAGGCTCTCGGCCAGCCAGGCTTGTAAGAGTTACAGCGCGGCAACCGATTTTACAAAGTTTTAGCACGGGCCGGTTTTCACAGTGAGTTCCACTACACGAGCGACGCGGAGAAATTGCATGAGCGGCCCGGACGAAAAGACCCGCTCACGACACGACGCGGTATCGAAACCCGGCGGACCCTCCGCCGCGCCTGGCCCGCAGCACCAGGCCAGCGACCTCGAGGAACTTCTCGATCAGCTAGGCCGGGCAGCCGACACGGATCACACTGGGATCACCGCCGATGACATCCTTTCCGCCGTCGGCACGCGTACCTTTGCTCCCCTGTTGATGCTCGTCGGGAGCTTGATCGCCTCGCCCCTGAGTGGCATTCCCGGCATGCCGACCGTGGTGGCGATAATCATCCTGACGATTTCCGTGCAGATGCTGTTCGGACGCAAGCATATCTGGTTGCCTCGCTGGTTGCTGGACCGCACCGTATCGGAACATAAACTGAACCAGGCGATAGAGTGGCTGCGCCCGCCTGCGCGCTTTATCGATCGTTTCATCCGGCCAAGGCTGTCCGTACTGGTAAAAGGCCCGGCCTTCGCCGTGATAGCCGTTCTGTGTGCAGTGATTGCCCTGGGGATGCCGCTTCTCGAATTCGTCCCCTTTTCCTCTTCAATAGCCGGCGTGGCGCTGGCCGCGTTTGGCCTGGCCCTGGTGTCCGGCGATGGGTTGCTGGCGCTGCTGGCCTACCTCGCCCTCGGCGCTGTGGCCTGGATGGGATTAGCAGCTCTGTTGTAGCCGTCATGGCCACAGTGCGCCAGGGCTGCCTGAAGAGAGCCAAGACGCCAGCCGCGAGGCCGGAACTACCTAGTGATAAGACGCGTTGTAGGCGGGATCGTGCGCATCCATAATCTGTCGGGCAATCGCTTGCAGGTCCACGCTGTAACCCGGGTCCCAGCTAGCGTCGCCCGGCTCCACATCATAGATAGCGCTCAGCCACACCAGCCGACCCAGGTGTTTCAGGATGTCGCCCGCATGGCCCTTGGAATCAACGAAGATGGCGTCACTAGAGGGGCCGGTTAGCACGCTGACATCAGGCAAATTGCCCGCCGCGAAACGGTTGCGCAACTCCAGCGCACTCTGGCCATAAGGGATGCAGTAGATCTCCACGCCCGGGTATAGTTCACGCAAGCTATCGATGAATGCATGCCAGTCTGTGTCGTGGTACATCAACCAGCCGTTGGCGTAAGCTGCGGTGTCGTAGTTTTCAGGGCGGTCAAGCCATGGCAAAGCAATGAAAAACCGCGTATCCGGGTTTTTCGACAGAGCGTAATCTATCCAGTTTTCGTAGCCTTGCGTGGTAGGGTATGTCGGCTCGTAAGTCATGCCAAACAGCTGTACATCGCCGGTGTCCAGTATCTCCTGAATCGCCTCACGCGTGCTGTCCCTTTCCCACAGCGCCTGCGGCGTTCCATTGGCGCCACCGGCTATGATCTTCGACTGGGTGTGATTGGCAATCCCCGCGCCCGCGGCCAGACCCGGGAAAAAATCCATAAAAGGCCTGAAAAAGCTGTGCCCGATGCCCAGCAGGTTGAAGCCAGTGCTCCTGAACACCGGCTCCAGATAAAACACTTCCTCGGGGTTTTCCAGCAGAGCCATAAGCAGATCACTACCTTCGAAGCCCGCAGTAACAAGATGGCATGGCGCCTCATTGCCGCCACAGAAACCGCGGGACCTCTTCCTCCAGCCCGCAAAAACAAACCCCTCTGCGGGCTCAGCAACGAAAGTTTCATCAAAGTAAAGATCGTTGACATAGACGCTACAGGTCTCACCCGCTTCGCAATTGATGGCCTCAGAGTTTGTGCTGACGCGACCGCTTGTCGGTACGTCGATTTCTATTCTGCAGGCCCCCAGAGCCAGACACATCAACAATGCCGCTGTGAGATTCGGCAATTTCACATTCATAATGTTAACCACTTGTCTTTCCGTTATTTTTTATCTGTTACTGCGCAGGATACTGAAACTGGCAGTGGAAAAACCGTACTCACCAGGAAGGCTTAGGTCAATGTTGACGGAAGGCCGTTCGCAGTGCTGCCGTAGCCGCCATGGCCACAGTGCGTCAGGGCTGCCGGAAGAGAGCGAAGACGCCAGTTGAATCGCAGCACTTCCATGTGCAACGTGCCTGCTTTAAGGGTAGCGGGGTCAGGCGGCGTGTCTGCCTTCAGCGACCTCCTCGATGAGCTTCGCATTGAATGCCGGCAGATCGTCGGGTTTGCGGCTGGTTACCAGCCCCTTGTCCACCACCACTTCACTGTCCTCCCACTTCGCGCCGGCGTTTTGCAGATCGGTGCGCACGGAAGGCCAAGAGGTGACTTTCCTGCCTTTCACGCCGTCGGCGTCGATCAGTGTCCACGGCCCGTGGCAGATGGCGCCGATTGGCTTGCCCGTGTCGACGAAATGCCGCACAAAGTCCACGGCCCTGTCGTCGGTGCGCAGCGCGTCGGGGTTGAGCACTCCGCCGGGCAGCACCAGCGCTGCGTAGTCCGCGGGGTTCGCATCCTCAAGCGCCACATCAACGTCTACATTGTCGCCCCACTCGCCGCCGCTCCAGCCGCGAATGCTGTCGGGTTTGGGCGAAACGACGGTCGGCGTCGCGCCCGTCTCGAGCAGGGCATCCCGCGGGGATTCCAGTTCCGATTGCTCGAAACCATCTGTTGCGAGAATAGCGACTTTTTTTCCTTCAAGATTCATGTCTCACTCCTGATAGTCTGGTTAGAGGTAATGGCATCACCGCTGTAGGGAATGGAGGCGGCTTCCCTGCCGCTCCCCCATAGTCACACCGGCTGCCTAGCGGGGCGATTGCATACCGGTATCATATTGGTCTTTCCGCTCATCCGTGCCGTAGTCGTGCTTGTCGTAGGCATCGACGTTTTCATCCATGATCTCGAAGCGGGCGAACTCTGCACGATCCAGTTCACCGTCGCTATTGGTGTCCAGTTCGGACCACTTCTCGGTCAACTTCTCGGCGTGCGCCGCGTCAGTGTTACGCACGTCGGCACGGGAGATGGTGCCATCGTTGTCGTTGTCGATCCGTGAGAAATCCGGTGTGGCTTTGGACATCGACTCACCGTGCTCTGACTTGTAGTCCCCTGCCACGGCGATGCCGGAAATTGAAGCCGCGAGTGTGGCGACGGCGAGATGTTTCAGTTTGATGCTCATGCACATATCTCCTGTTGCAAATTCAAAGTGTCCGGCCGCTCCGCGAAGTTCGACCCCCGTGGGCGACGGCTCCAACCTGGAGGGTGCAATCGTCATGCCAGCGCACCAACCCCGCGAATCCCAGGTGAATCGCGCCTTCAGCTCGCTCCGCCCACTCCAGCAGGGCCAAATCTTTGCAAAAAATGCGGGCCCGTTTGTAAGGATTCCACCGGGGACACGTGTATCCAGGGCCGTCACTCGAATTTGCGGAAACCGCAATTCCCGCTTGGAATCAAAGTCACATTCCTATAGCGTTATCAGGTATAAAAAGCGCCGAATCCTGATGCGTCTACGCATTGCCGCGACACAACCCTACGCGTTACAGAACGCAACGCGGACTGAAAAATGGATCCGGCCAGGGGGCTATAGTGATCACTATTTTTTTCTCCCATCGCGGAACATGTTTGCGACCGACGCGGCAGTGGCTGGCGGGCCTGGCCTGCCTGGCCACCGGCTGGCACCAAGCGCTGCTCGCCGCGCCGGTCGACGTGCCGATGCGCGCCATCTCGGCCGGTACATTCTACGTGCAGGCAGACATTGGAGTGGGGCCCGTGGATTTCCTGGTCGACACGGGCTCGGGATACACCGTGATCGATACCAGGATGCTGGACGCCCTGGCCAGCCGTGGTAACGCGAGGTTCGTCAAGCATCTTGAGGGTACGATGGCGGACGGCAGCCGCAAGGTGGTGCCGATCTACCGGGTGCCCGAGTTGCGCCTGGGCGGCTGCGCGCTGCGAAACGTCGAGGTTGCCATATTCGACGCGGGCGCGCGGCCCATCCTGGGCATGCGCGCCCTCAAGCGTGTGTCGCCGTTCACGTTCTCCATCGATCCCCCCGCGATTCGACTTGGAAGCTGCGATTCCACAGGCGCCGCAGTGGCGGCTGTGGCAGCAACCGGCGCTGGTGACGTGGCGAGTTTTCAGGGGGACGAGGGAGCCACGACGCCGGGGCCCTGACCGGCAACCCGCTCCTATGGTGCGGGAGAAACGCGGCCTTCGAGGTACCGCCGTCGGGCCGGGAGCACTCGTAACACTGCCAGCGAAACCCGGAGGTACCGCGCGAGTTGTCTCTGCTACACTTCTGTCAGCGCTGTACGGATGATCCACCTGCGCCAGACGACAGAAATAGAGACCCGCTACTGATGAATATCGACTGGAACGCCATTCGTGCCGACGGCAAGAAGCATTTTTTGATAGCGGAATCGAAAACCGAAATCCCGCCCCTGTACAGTGGCAAGAAAGACTACAGGAAAAAAATTCACAAGCTACGGGACAAAATAGATCAACGGCAACGGGTGATGTACGCCCACGACCGCTACAGCCTGCTGGTAATCTTCCAGGCCCTGGACGCAGCCGGCAAGGATGGCACCATCCGTGCGGTATTCAGCGGTGTCAATCCACACGGCGTCGAGGTCACTTCCTTCAAGCGCCCAAGCGAAACCGAACTCGATCACAACTTTTTGTGGCGTACCACGGTGGCGATGCCCGGGCGCGGGCATATTGGTGTTTTCAACCGCTCCTATTACGAGGAAGTCCTGGTCTGCAAAGTGCACCCGGAAATTGTTACGCACCACCAGAAATTGCCCGAAGAGGAAACGCGGGACATGGCCTCGCTGTTCGAAGATCGCTACAACGCGATTCGCGCCTTCGAACGCTATGCCGCCGACAACGGCATGCCCATTCTGAAATTTTTCCTCAATATTTCCCGGGACGAGCAGCGCAGGCGTTTTCTCGCACGTATAGACGAGCCCGAAAAGAACTGGAAATTTTCCGAAGCCGATCTTCGCGAGCGTGGATTCTGGCAGGACTACCAGCAGGCCTTCGAGGACGCGATCAACGAGACAGCCACCCACTACGCTCCCTGGTACGTGGTCCCGGCCGACAACAAGAAAACGATGCGCTTGATCGTGGCGTCGGCGGTTCTGGATACGCTGCAGCAGATGGACATGCAATATCCCACCGTTTCACAAGAGCGGGAGAAAGAGTTGCAAGCCTACCGCAGCAAACTGCTGGATAGCTGAGATGGCAGGTTTTCTGGTGGAGAGCTTGGGGATAGATGAGCATCAGAACTTCACAACACGAGGTACGCAAAATGCAACGCTTCATGAAACCTACGATGAAGCGGCATTGGGGGGCGGAAGTTCACCTGGGAAGCGCCGTAAATTATAGGGGCCCTGGCCCTCGGCGGCGCGGTGCCCAAACACAGGCAAATAACGGCCGGCCAATACGCCGCCGTGTGAGGAAGCTGGTGTAACACGCGCCGGAACACCCGCGGCCGGTTCACCTGCAATCGCTCAATCCGGCGCGCCCAAAAAACCCCTGCCTTTGACCAGACTTGTCCACCCCTGCATATAGGGGGTTTGTCCACGCCGCGCACGCGCGTATAAACGGTCGGCATAACCTTTCCAAACCGAGCTTGCAATGGAGGGAACCACCATGAAGACCCGGGTTCACTTGTCGGCAGCCCTGCTGCTTCTTACGTTTTCGACCTGGACCACGGCTCAACCCGTGGGCGAGGCGGAGGAACTGTCTCCAGAGGAGCGTGATGCGGCCTTTACGGAAGCCGATGCGGCCCGTGAGGCCGAACGCTGGAGCGACGAGGTCGTCGAGCGCGGCCCTGCCGACCCGCTGGCGAAGATGTCGGCAGAGGCTGATCTGGTGATCCGCGGCACCGTGATCGGGCAGGAGGTGGTGTACGACGAAAAAGACGTACCCTTCACCCATACCACATTGAGCATCACCGAGGTGCTGGAGGGAAACTACACCGGCAGCCAGATCACCGTGGTTCAGGAGGGCGGTCCGGCAAAGCAAAAGCCCGAAAACGTTCTCATTCTGTCTCATACGCATTATTTCACCCCGGGCCGGGAAGAACTGCTGTTCCTGGAACTGAACCCGGACAGCCCTTATCCCTATTCGCAGGTGGTGATAAACAAGCGTTTCAGCGTCCACAACGGCAAGGTCTTCAGCGAGAATGGTCGGGGCTTGATCTATACGCAAACGGACGAGGCCCCCGGTTACAAACTGTCCTGGAGCGGTGACCGCAATCCCCACCCCCGATTCAGCGAGTTCAAGATAGGCCCGCACGAGTTCAGCAAGCAGTTCAGGGAACGTGAGCAACAGGGCGAGTCGCCCGGGCAACCAGTGTCCGGGCTACAGCGCGAAGCGCGGCCCGGCTACCAGGCGGGCGTGGACATCACCACGTTCAAAAATGCACTGAACAGGCAGGGAGGCTAAGAGCTATGAACTACCTAACAAAAATCGCCGGCATTGCCTGTCTTGGCCTGGTCGCAGAAAGCGCCAGTGCCTACACCTACATCAGCCGGGCCTGCGGCACCGTGACCGGCTACAGCACCATTAGCCGGACATTCAACCTCGGGAGCAATCTGTCCACGGCGGAGAAAGCCGATATATCCACAGCCCTCTCGCGTCTCACAGTGTTCTCGGATGCCACCTTCATCCTCAACGACAACGGTGACAGCAGTTGGAGTACCACCAACTCGCAGAACGAGATCTACCACGACACGTCGCACAACACCGCTCAGTGTTCGCTGTACTACAACACTTCGGCCTGTACCGTGATAGCGACTGACATACGTTTCGGTGACGAACCCTGGGTAACCGGGGAGGATTCAAACCATTGGCCCTACGACACCTCCAGTACCACGGGAGGCCGCTCGATTCTGGGCACCGCAGTGCATGAAGGTGGCCACTGCGCCGGCATGGGCCATGAGGCGGACGTTTACAACATCATGGGTGATGACTGGGATCACGTGACGCGCAACGGCACTACAACCTACTATGGGCCGGGCGAGGACCTCTCAGACGGGCTTATTGATCGCTGGGGCAAGCGCTCGAGCAATGACACCTATCGCGATGTCGGCCTGGCGGTACACCGCTATGACGGCTCGGACGGGACGTACAGCAGCCACAGCTTCGGCGTGATGCGCGATATGTCCGGCTCTGTATTGCCTACGTCAGGTTCCTACGAGGGCCAAACGGCCTATGAGGTCGTAGCCGGCGATACCGTTCAGATGGAGATCACCGTAGAGAACATCGGCGAGAAGAACACCGAATCGTTTTCCATCGGTTTCTATCTCTCCAGCAACAGTATTATCAGTACCTTCGATACTTTCCTCGGCGAAGACAATGGCTACGTGCAGACCCGGAATGTCCCCTACGAGGCCACCGAACCGGTCACGATTCCCATCGACACTCCGCCGGGCACCTACTTCCTGGGCGCGTATGCGGACCACAACAACGTCATTCCGGAGGTGACCAGCGCCAACAACATCGCCTACTACCCGATAGAAGTCCTGCCGCCCCCCGCGGACCTGACGGTGCCGTTCGCGGGCGTCAATGATTCCACCCTGTTGCCGAACCAGTCGTTTTCCGTGGTGGCTGTCACGCGCAACGACGGCGACGGCCCCTCAAGTGCGACGACACTCAGGTACTACCGCTCCACCAACTCCTTTATCAGTACCGGCGATACGCAGATCGGAATCGACATCATCGGCGAGCTCGCGGCGGGGGCGACGCAGGCGTCAAACAATCCGGAAACCGCACCCGGTTCGGAGGGCACATACTGGTATGGCGCCTGTGTAGACAGCGTATCGGGTGAAGAAGTGACCAACAACCAGTGCTCCAGCGGCGCGCAGGTGACCGTGGCCGCCATCCCGCCGGCCGTTACCACTAACCCCGTTAGCGGAATCACGGAGGCACAGGCGACCGTGAATGCAACGGTAACACCCAACGGGGCCACCACTACGCTGTACTTCGACTGGGGTACGGGGGGGCAACTCAACAATACACTGACCTACGGCTCTGTGGGGTCCGGCCTGACGTCTGTTAGCCGCAGCACCGTCCTGTCGGGGCTGGTGTGCAACACCACCTACCAGGTAAGGGCGCGGGCTGTGAACAGCAAGGGAACCACGCTGGGTGCCGTGCAACAGTTCACCACGGCGACGTGTCCGGGCTGCTAACGGTTCAGCGAGCGTCCACATAGGGGGCCAGACTGGCTCCCGGACATCAGGGGACTGCGGTTAGCGCCGCAGCCCCTTTTTTTATGCCTGCAGAACGTCCGCACCCTCCCCCTGGCTGCTCCGCCACATTGCAACCTGGCAGCTAAGTCTGGCACATTGGCTCGCGGGGCATATGTTGGGTAGATCGCCGTTTGCCGCAACATAGCCCGCGAACACATTACCGGAGACCGCGCGCGTGGCAGTAGTGGGGGGTGGCAGCAAGAAGATTCTGTACACGCTGGAAACGGCGCGCCGTATCGGGCTGCTGAATTCCGCCAGGGCACTGAACGCCAGGAACGCATGCAAGGCCTGCGGGCTCGGCATGGGCGGCCAACTCGGCGGCATGACCAACGAACTGGGCGAGTTCCCCTCGGTGTGCAACAAGAGCATCCAGGCGCAATCCACTGACATACAGGCGCCAATCCCCGATGCGGTATTCAAACATACACTGGAAGATTTCCAGGAACTGAGCGCCCGGGAGCTTGAGCACCTCGGCCGCCTGGGCCAGCCCATGCACAAACCGGCTGGCGGGAATCGCTACCGCCCGGTCACCTGGGACTGGGCCATCCAGCGCACGGCCGATGCCTTCGCCGCGACGTCTCCCGAGCGCACCTTCTTCTACAGCTCGGGCCGCTCCTCCAACGAGGCGGGTTTCGTGCTGCAATTGATGGCCCGGCTGTATGGCACCAACAATGTCACTAACTGCTCCTACTACTGCCACCAGGCAACCGGCGTCGCACTGCGCGGCACCATCGGTACTGGTACATCCACGGTGGAACTGGATGACATCGCGGGCTGCGACCTGTTCTTTCTGGTGGGCGCCAACCCGGCCTCCAACCATCCGCGGCTGCTGCACAAGCTGATTGAACTGCGGCGGCGCGGCGGCACCGTCATCGTTATCAACCCGCTGAAGGAGCCCGGGCTGGTGAAATTCGCCGCGCCGAAAATGGCAAGTTCCATGCTCAAGGGCGGCGACGAGGTGGCGAGCCTGTACCTGCAACCGCGCGCGGGCAGCGACGTCGCCCTGTTTTCCGCCATGGCCAAACTGCTGCTTGAACGCGGCGCGCTCGATGCCGGATTCATCGCGCGGCATACCGGCGGATTCGAGGCGTTGCGCGAGCACCTGGAAAGTCTGGATATGGATGCACTGCTGGATACCTGCGGCATCCAGCGGGATGCACTGGATCGCGTCGTCAGCGCCTACGCCGACGCGTCCAGCGCGATCTTCGCCTGGGGCATGGGCATGACGCACCATCGGCATGGGGTAGAGAACATCGAATGGCTGTGCAATCTCGCCCTGCTGCGCGGCATGCTGGGAAAGCGCCACGCGGGGCTCCTGCCGCTGCGTGGCCACAGCAACGTACAGGGGATCGGCACCATCGGTGTCAAACCCGTGCTCCCCGAGGAGGTCTTTGCGCGCATTGAGCAGAGCTTCGGCGTGTCGCTGCCGCGCACCGCAGGCCTGCATACACTCGCCGGCCTCGAGGCGGCTTTCGAACACAACATCGATGCCGCCATGATGATGGGCGGCAACCTGTACGCGGCGACCCCGGACAGCCAGTGGGCGGCGAGCGCCCTGGACAATATCGGCTTCAAGGTATTTTTAACCACCACCCTCAATCGCGGGCACATCCACGGTGTAGCCGCGGGCGAGAGCCTGTTGCTGCCCGTGTGTGCGCGGGACGAGGAGCCCGAGGCCACCACCCAGGAATCCATGTTCAACTACGTCCGTCTCAGTGACGGCGGCATCAAACGCATTGCACAGGCGCGCTCGGAAGTCGGCATACTCGCCACTATTGCAACGCATCTGCTACCGGACTGCCCGGTTGATTTCCAGGCGTTCAAGCGACACGCCAAGGTACGCGAAGCTATCGCCGCGGTGATACCGGGCATGCAGGCGCTCGCGGATATCGACGTCGCCAGGCAGGAATTCACGGTGCGCGGGCGCATTCTGCATACACCTGCGTTCAATACACCGGATGGCCTTGCACGTTTCGTCACGCCGGCTACCCCGCCAGCGGAGGCGGCACGCTCTCAGCATGCCTACACCCTGGTTACCCTGCGCAGCGAAGGGCAGTTCAATTCGATCATTTACGAGGAAAAGGATAGCTATCGGGGCGTAAGCGACCGCTGGAGTCTGCTGATGAATCAGACTGATGCGCTGGAACTCGGCGTATCCGAAGGCGGCCGTGTGGACCTCGTATCGGACAACGGAGAAATGCGGGCGCTCACGGTGAAAGTGTTCGACCTCCCCCGCGGCTGCGTCGGCGCCTACTACCCGGAGGCGAACGCGGTGACCGGCCGTGTCTGCGATCCGCGCAGCCATACGCCGCAGTTCAAGTCCGTGCCTGTCTCGGTGCGGGCAAGTGCCTGAGGGGGCGGCCTTCGGCAAGTGAGCGGGGAGCATGCTGGTTTATTGAAAACAGGTTCTAAATTTCAGGTGGAACGCTCATGAGTGTCAACCAGGCATATAATTTCCGCGCGATCGACGAAACAGTTTCCACCGCTGGCCTTTTGAGCGAGGAGCAGCTCACGGCATTGGGCGCCGCCGGCTATCAGGCTGTCATCAACCTCCTCCCACACGACAGTCAGTACGCCATTGAGAACGAGGAAGATATCGTCACCGGCCAGGGTATTGATTATCTGTATATCCCCGTCGACTTTGCAGCTCCGGCTGATGAGGATTATTCGGAGTTTGTGAAGGCCGTGCAATCCTGCCAGGCTAAAAAGGTGTTGATCCACTGCGCGGCGAACTTCCGGGTATCCGCATTTTATTCAATGTACGCCTACGAATATCTCGGTTGGCCGGCATCCCGCGCCTGGGCGCATATCGAGTCTATCTGGAATCCGCGGGAAAACCCTCCCTGGGACCGGTTTATCGCGCAACATATATCAGATGATCGCCGATAAAGCATTGCGTCACATACCGGTCATGTAATCGCCATCAAGCTGTCATGTAAAGCTTCCATTCTTCGTGGTTTTGGTCAACACACCCCCACGGAGACGAATGCATGCGCATCCCAAAAATCTGGTTGATACTTACCTGTCTGTTTTTACCGCTGGTACTCGCTGGCTGCGAGGGCGACGATGGCAGCGACGGTGACGCGGGTGAGCCCGGGTCGCCGGGGCGGGACGCCACGGCCAGCACCATCGCGCTGAGCTTCCTCGGCCGCTATGAAACCGGCGAGTTCGACGAAAGCGCCGCTGAAATCGTGGACTATGACCCCGCGACGCGCCAGGTGTTTGTGGTTAATGCGAATTCGGGCCGGGTCGACATCCTCGATATCAGTGCCCCGGGCATGCCTGCCCTGTCGTCGTCGCTGGACGTGGCCGCAGATATCACCGGCGCGGTCTCCACCATCACCAATGCCGACGAACTCGGCGCCGCCAACAGTGTGGCGGTATCCGGCACTACCCTCGCAGTTGCGGTAGAGGCAGCGGTGAAGCAGGACAACGGCTATGTCGCGTTCTATCAGACCGACGGCACTTTCCTGGCTGCAGTGGAGGCTGGTGCTCTGCCAGACATGGTCACCATTACTCCGGACGGCAATACCGCACTGGTGGCCAACGAGGGGGAACCCAACGGCGACTATAGCGTCGATCCCGAAGGCAGCATCACCCTGATTGATATCTCCGGCGGTGCCGGCAGCGTCACTGCAGCCAACGTCAGCCAACTGCGCTTCACGGCATTCAATGCCGGTGGCAGCGCATCCCTGGGAAGCAACGTCCGTATTTCACCCAAGAGCGCCAGCGTGGCCCAGGACCTCGAGCCCGAGTACATTGCCGTCTCGGCGGACAGCAGTACTGCCTGGGTTGCGTTGCAGGAAAACAACGCCATCGCCGTGATTGATGTGAACGCCAGAGAGATCCGCGCCGTTCTCGGCCTCGGATTCAAGGACCACGGCCTGATCGGCAACGAACTGGATGCCAGCAACCGCGACGACGGCATCAATGTTCGCGAGTGGCCGCTGCTGGGCGCTTACATGCCCGACACTATCGACAGTTATGAATTCAACGGTATCACCTATCTGGTCACCGCCAACGAAGGCGATGGGCGCGAGTACCTGACAGACGCTGACAGCGCCGAGGACTGTGCCGCCCGGGGTGGCTTCGACTTCGACGATGGCGACTGTTTCCATTACCTGGACGAAATCCGGGTGGGGGATATTCTCGACAGCGGCGCAAGTATGGAACTCGCCAACCTGGAGCGGTTCGCGCCGGACCTGGACACCCTGACCGACAATGCCAACCTGGGCAGAATCAAGGTAATCACCACCCTGGGCGTCCGCGACTGCCCGTCTGGCAGCCTGGAAGTCAGCGGGCAGCCCACAGCGGGCTGTGTCTATGAGCAACTGTACAGCTACGGCGCCCGCTCCTTCAGCATCTGGAATGGCAGCACCGGTGAGCTGGTTTTTGACAGCGGCAGCGACTTCGAGACGATCACCGCGCAGCGTCTTGGCGCAGACTTCAACGCCAGCAATGATGAGAACGGCGGCGATGACCGCTCGGACGACAAAGGGCCGGAGCCGGAAGCGATCGAGATCGCGCGTATCGATGGCAAGGTCTACGCCTTTATCGGGCTGGAGCGGGTTGGCGGCATCTTGGTATACGACATCAGCAACCCGGAGCGCGCGGAATTCCTGCAGTATATCAACACGCGGAATTTCGACGTGGATATCGAGGAACTGGTGGATGCCGGTGATTTCTCCGCCGCCGGTGACCTGGGCCCCGAATCGATCAAATTTATTGCCGCCGCCGACAGCCCTACCGGCGAGGCGCTGCTGATTGTCGGCAACGAAGTCAGCGGCACCACCGCAGTGTTTGGCGTTAATCTGGTAATCAACGACTGATCCCTCTGAGCCTGCAAGGAACCGCGGCCCGCACACCACAGGCCGGGGTTTTTTTGTTCCGGGCTCGCTGCTGATCCACCGGGTTGGGGCCCCGGGTAAGCGCTCGCAGCCGCAGGTGCCGCACCAGCAGTTCTGATTGGCATTTCCCTGGCTACCTCCATCCGTTATGCTCACTATTATGCTCACTACGAGCCCAGTAGCGCGACAGCGTGTTGCCATGCGGCATCCATGGAGAGCTTATGGCCTTCCGGGCGCCGGGACGCCTCCTCTGAAATATTTTGCATCAGGACTCTACCCAAGTGACCCAGACCAACCAGCACACCTGTGTGATCGTCGGCGCCGGTTTTTCAGGCATCTGCCTCGGCATACAGCTACAGAAGGCCGGGATACACGACTTCATCATTCTCGAGAAGGGCCACGACGTAGGTGGTACCTGGCGCGATAATCACTACCCGGGAGCAGAGTGCGACGTGCCGTCTGCGCTCTACAGTTTCTCCTTCGAAACCAAGACGGACTGGGACTACACATGGTCCGAGCAGCCACAGATACTGGACTACATTAAAGGCACCGTGCGCCGCCACGGGCTCGCACCGCATATCCGCCTCAACGCCACAGTGCGCGAGGCGAGCCACGATGCGGCGAAAGGGCTGTGGCAAATCACTCTCGCCAATGGCGAAACCCTGCAAACGCAGTTTTTCGTCAGCGCTGTCGGCCAATTGCACAAGCCATTTATACCCGCCCTGCCCGGCATCGAAACCTTCACCGGCCCGAGCTTCCACTCCGCAAACTGGCAACATGAAGTAGCGCTGGAAGGCAAATCGGTTGCCGTCATCGGCAACGCGGCAAGCGCGGTGCAGTTCATTCCGAAAATTGCCGGGCAAGCGGCCCATCTTACGGTATTCCAGCGCAGCGCTAACTGGGTATCCAGAAAGCGTGACCGCCCGTATTCACAGCGTCAAAAAGCCATGTTGCGCGCATTTCCGCTGTTGCAAAAGCTGGCGCGACTGAAAACCTACCTGCGCAACGAGTTGCTGGTATTCCCCGCCCTGCGCGGCAACCGGCTCAGCCGCTGGCTGATTACCCAGGCTTGCCTGGGTTACCTCAACAGTGTGGTCACTGATGAAACCCTGCGGCGCAAGCTCAGGCCGGACTATCCGGTGGGCGCAAAGCGCATACTCGTGGTCGAGGGTTTCTATGAGGCGCTCATGCGCGACAATGTGGAGCTGGTTACCGAGGCAGTCCGTGCCATTGAACCCGATGGCGTGCGTACTTCAGATAATCGCCTCACCCGCTGTGACGTGCTGATATTCGCCACGGGCTTCGTAACCAACCCATTCCTGAATGACATTACAATTCGCAATGCCGGCGGTGAGTTGCTCAGTGAGCACTGGCGTAACGGCGCGCATGCGTACCTCGGTATCGCCACTGCGGGCTTTCCAAACCTGTTCTTCCTCTATGGGCCCAATACAAACCTTGGGCACAACTCCATCCTGCTGATGGCGGAGAGCCAGGCGCGCTACATCGTGCAGGCCATTGCGCTTGCGCAGCGCGAGTCCGCCAGCGTAGTCGAAGTGCGCGAGGACGTGGAGCGACGCTTTGACCAGCAGACGCAGGAGCGGCTGGACGGGATGGTCTGGAGCCAGGTGGCCGAGAGCTGGTACAAAAGCGGCGATCGCATCACCAATAACTGGCCCGGCAGCGTCGGCGAATACCGTCGGGCAACCCGACGCTTTGAACCGCGGGATTTCCGTATCACGTCGTAGCCACCGGTTGCGCTGGTCACTGCTGGCACCCGGTTCAGCGTAGCGGCGCATACCAATTTGGGGCAGACCGAAGCACAAGCGCCCGCAATCCCGCACCCCACTGCCCTGCGCCTGCCTAAAATGGGTAGTCCCGCAGCGTGCCGTAGCCCACCTCCCACTGCCATTCTTGGCTTCAGGGTGGCAAATTTCCATAAAGCACCACCCGCAAGGGGAGGACCGCCATGCAAGACACTGGCCAGGCACAAAACGCCATTCGCCACATCGCCGCACTGCCAGAGGAACCTCTGGAAATTGAGATCATTCGTGACGAGGACTACCGCAATAGCGCCGTTTACTGTAGCTGGCAGGAGATAATCGCCGGTGGCACAGTTGCCAACCCCGATACACCCTTGAACCGGCCCCGTGTGGTTTACGCCGCGCGCTAGGGTTTGAACAGGGTACGTATCGGTCTCCGTTGAACAGCCCGCTCCGGCGGGCTGTTTTTTTACGCCAGCGTTTCCCAACACTCAACCGATGCGCTCGCAACCCGCTGGAAACTGGGTTCGAATCGACAGTTTTGCGCAATTTATTGGCGTGGACACTGCCGCAGCCCTGTCTATATGTTGTACTATTTTTGCCTGTCTCCGTCGGAGACCGCGCGCCTACAACGATAATCAACCCGGAACGCCTGTAGCCTGTGGCCACAAAACATTGTCTCATCGTATTGGGAATGCATCGCAGCGGAACCTCGGCCTTTACCGGAGCGCTCAATCTACTGGGTGTCAACCTGGGCACGCAGTTACTGGAAACGCAGGCTGACAACCCCAAAGGGTTCTTTGAAAACAAGTACGTCGTGCAAGCGAACGACTGCATCCTGGAAACGCTGAACTCAAGCTGGGACGATACTTTTCCACTGCCCGCCGACTGGCGCGAACGCTTTGAAGGTAGCCAGTTGCATGGGGATATCCGGGCGTTCCTGCACGAGGACATGCGTGAGGGCCAGCTCTCGGCGCTGAAGGATCCGCGTCTTTGCCGCCTCCTGCCACTCTGGCTGCCGCACTTCGACGCGGCACAGATCGCCACGCACTTCGCCATTGTCGTGCGCAACCCGCTGGAGATCGCCGAGTCGCTGCGCAGCCGCAATGGCTTTTCCACCGGTAAATCCCTGCTGCTGTGGATGCAGCACATGCTCGACGCCGAGCGCTTTAGCCGTGGCAAGCCGCGCGGCCTGATCGATTTCAACACGCTGCTGAACGAACCGCGCATCGCGGTTCAGAGACTGTTCGACAGCGCGGCGCTGGAACTACCCGAAGGGTCGGAGACCAACCAGGTTGCGCTGGCTGAATTTCTCGATGCCGATCTGCGGCACCATGCCAGTGATGCGAGCGATCTCGATAGCCGCGCTGCAGACATTGTCAGCCGCTGCTATCGATTGTTGTGCGCGATTGCGGAACGCGGCGATACCACCGTGGAAGACTGCAAGGCGCTGGACGCCATCGCGGTCGAGTTCGGGCAATCGATGCAGCTCTGGTACAACGACGATCTGCTCGAACGCTGCGCAAGCGAAGCAACCGTCAACGCTGAGGATGCTGTTGCCGAGGCGCGGGCGCGGGACCGCGAACAGTTCGAACGCGACAAGGCTTTCAGAGAACGGCGCTATGTTGCACACACCAGGGCAATTCTTCGTGACAGGGAGCGTCTGCAGACGCATGCAGACAATCTGGAACGTGAGATCGCGCAATACATAGGCAGCCCCGCGTGGCGGGTTTACAAAAAATACCAGGAGACCGTTGAGGCAGCGCTGCCGGAGGGCACACCCATACGGCGTCTATTACAGGGCTTTAAAGCGGCGCTCAACCCAGCGGCAGGCAAAACGCGCTCCGCGGCTGATCCCGCCCCGCCCCCGGAGACGCGGAAAGATACTCACACTGAACCACTGTCTGAAAACGGCGCAGATGAAACGGATACCGAATCTGACAGCCCCGCGATCGCCTGGCGACCCCTGTCGTTCCCCACCGCCGAAACGCCTCTGGTCAGCATTATCATCCCGGTCTTCAACAACTGGCAGTTCAGCTGGAAGTGTCTCAGCTCAGTGCTGGAACACACACACGGTAACTATGAGCTCATTGTCGTGGACAACCATTCCACGGATGAAACTCCCGCGCTGTTGGCCGCCATGCAGGGCATTACGGTTATTACCAACGCCAGCAATGAAGTGTTCGTCAACGCCTGCAATCAGGCAGCGCAGCGCGCAAAGGGTGACTACATTCTGCTGCTGAACAACGACACCGAGGTTACACCGGGCTGGCTTGAAGCAATGCTCGCGCCGTTCGAGGAGGAGACCACCGGCATCGTGGGCGCAAAGCTGGTGTATCCCGACGGGCGTCTGCAGGAGGCCGGCGGCATCATCTGGGCGGACGCTACCGGCTGCAATTATGGCCACGGCGAAGATCCGGATCTGCCAGCTTTCAATTATCGCCGCGAGGTGGACTACTGCTCTGGCGCGTGCCTGCTGATCCCCCGCGCACTGTGGGAAACCCTCGGCGGATTTGATACCCGTTACGCCCCGGCGTATTACGAAGATACTGATCTGTGTTTTGCCGTGCGCGACCTCAAATACCGCGTGGTGTATCAACCGGCTGCGGTGGTGGTGCACTACGGTGGCGCCTCTGCCGGCAAGGAGACAAGCTCCGGCTACAAGCGCTTCCAGGAGATCAACCGGCACAAATTCGCGGAGAAATGGCACGACACACTCGCCGCAAACCACGTATTGAGCGATCAGGGCACTTTTCGGGCGCGCGAGCGACGCGACGATCGCCACATACTGGTGATCGACCACCACGTACCCACGTTTGATCGCGATGCAGGTTCACAGCGCATGCTCAGCATGCTGCAGATACTGCGTGAGATGGGATGGAAGGCGTCCTTCTGGCCCGACGATCTCAGCTACGACCCGCGCTATACCCGTGCACTGCAGTCCCTCGGCGTGGAGACCTACTATGGCGAACTGGATTTTGAAACGCTGCTTCGCGAGATTGGCGACGATCTCACCGCCGTAATCATGTCTCGCCCCGCCACCGCCCAGGACTACATAGCCACCGTTAAAAAATACACTGGCGCACAAATCATCTTCGATACCGTTGACCTGCACTTCGTGCGCGAACAGCGCCGCATGGAGCGCGAGGTCCAGCAGTGGAAAACCCTCGAATTCTTCCTGGCCGAGGAAGCCGACACCACACTAGTGGTGAGCCCCACGGAAAAAGCTCTGTTGGCCAGCGAGCCGTTCGGACACAAGGTCGCCGTCGTTTCCATTATTCACCAGATTGAGCCCTGCGATACCGGCTTTGAGGAACGCGCAGGCCTGATGTTCATTGGCGGTTTCGCGCATCCGCCCAACGAGGAAGGCATTGTCTGGTTTATCGAGTTCGTACTGCCGACCATTCGCCGCAGCCTGCCGGATATTCACCTGACGGTAGTTGGTAGCGACCCCACTGAACGCCTGCTCGCGCTGGCGAGCGAGCACGTCGAATTCACCGGTTATCTCGAAGACATCAACCCGGTGTTCGCCAACTCCCGCGTGTTTGTCTCACCGCTGCTACACGGCGCCGGCGTAAAGGGCAAAATTGGCCAGAGCCTGTCCTTCGGATTACCGGTGGTGACCACCAGTATCGGCGCGGAAGGCATGTCGCTGGTAGACGGGCACAACGCCATGATCGCCGATACCGAAGCGGCATTTGCAGACAAGGTAGTCACGCTCTACAACGATCGCTTTCTGTGGCAGCAACTCTCTACCAGCGGCCGCCAGGTTATTCGCGACCACTTCAGCTTCGACACGATTCGCGCATCGCTCTCTTCGATCCTCGAGAACACCCCCGGGGAGCGCGAAGCGGCTGCTCCGCGCCCGGTGCTTTTGCATTGTCACCTGTTCAAAAATGCCGGGACAACGCTGGACTGGAGCCTGCAACGACAGTTCGGCGGCCGCTTCAAAGACCACCGGGATGACGATGAGATGCGCCGTGGCGCAGAGTATCTGGGCCCCTATATCGCGCGACATCCGGGCCTGGATGCCATCTCCAGCCACCATGTACGCTTTCCGCTTCCACACAGCGAAGATATTGAGCTATTACCCATCCTCGCGTTGCGCCACCCCATCGATCGCGCGCGCTCCGTGTACGATTTTGAACGCCGCCAGGACGCGCAGACACCCGGCGCCATCAAGGCCAGGGAGCTGTCTTTCCCGGACTACATCCGCTGGCGCATGCAGCCAGACAGTGAGCCCACTGTGCGCAATTTTCACTGCGCATCTCTCACCAGCGAGTTTTCCCGCCCGATCACTGAAGAGGACTGCCTCATCGCGCTGGCACGGCTTGCCGACATACCCCTGCTGGTACTGGTGGAGCGCTATGACGAGAGCATGTTACTACTTGAGCACAAGCTGGAACGCGTCTTCCCGGGTATCGACCTTGCCTATGTACCGCAAAATGTCACGACGACCCGCGATTCCAGCCTGGAACAGCGCATACAGAATGTGTATCGCGAACTGGGGCCGGAGCTTGAGAGGGAGTTTCGCGAAGCCAATCACTGGGACGTACAGCTCTATGAAGCTGGCGAGGCGCTGTTGATTGAGCGCCTCGGCGGGCTCGGCCGCCTGGAGCAAAAGCTCGCCGGATTCCAGGCGCGCTGCAAAGCACTATCCCTGCGCCACTGCGTACGCCATTGAATACGCCACTGCGTGCGCCACTGAATAGCAGGCGTCAGCAGCGACCGGGGCCGTCAAGCCTGCTGCCTCCGGCGGGTTATCCTGGCTGCGACGCGCTGATATACTGGGCTTTCAAACAATAATGATGAAAACTACGCCAATGACACCGAACAACTGTCCTCCCCTGCGTATCGCCCTGTTGCTGTGTTTCCTGGGCTTCCTGTGGTCCTGTTCCGATGGCAGCGATGGCAGCGGCGGTGTTCTCGTGCCGCAAACGCCTGTCGACCCGGACTTCCCGGACTATTTCCTGGTGGAACTGCAACCGGGCGACGACCTTGAAACACGCGCGCTGGAAGCGATGATCGAGGCGAGCCCGAAAACGATTATCGAGTTTCCCGCCGGTTACCATGAATTCGTCGGTGAACTCGCGGTGAATACAGACAACGTCGTATTGCGCGGCCAGGGCATGGACGCTGAATCCGGCACGGTGCTCAACTTCAAAAACCAGACAACAGGTGGACAAAGCATACTGGCCACCGGCAACAACTTCGTGATTGAGGACATCGCGGTTGAAGACTCCCCTGGCGATGCCATCAAGATCACCGGCTCTGACGGTGTCACCATACGCCGCGTGCGCGTGGAATGGACCAACGGGCCGGATGAGAACAACGGCGCCTATGGCCTTTATCCGGTGCAGGCGCGCAATGTGCTGATTGAGGACTCCCGTGTGCGCGGCGCTTCCGATGCTGGCGTCTACGTGGGGCAATCGGAGCTCATCATCGTCAGACGCAACTACGTCTGGGAAAACGTCGCCGGTATCGAAATCGAGAACTCCAAGTTTGCCGACGTTTACGACAATGAAACGACCGGCAACACAGGCGGCATCCTGGTTTTTGACCTGCCCGGGCCGCCCATTCAGGGCGGTGAGGCAACCCGCGTTTTCAACAACCTGATTGTCGATAACAACGAACCGAATTTCGCGCCTGCCGGCAACATCGTGGGCCTCGTGCCGACTGGCACCGGCCTGATGATCATGGCCAACGACGATATCGAAGTCTTCGACAACACCATTACCGGCAACCAGTCTGCCGGCGTTGTGGTGGTCAGTTACTACATCAACGATGTGTTTGTCAGTAAAGCTGGCTATGATCCGGTGCCGGAGAAAATCTTTATCCACGACAACGAGATCAGCGACAACGGCTACGACCCGAAGATGCTGGCCGAAGCAATCAGCCAGATCGTTTTCGCCGGCGACGCGCTCTCGGTCGATGTGTTCTACGACAGCTCCGGCGTGGGAAGCAAGGCCGGCCTGCTGCTGGAGTTCCCGGATGGCCTCACGGAAAACCAGGCCATCTGTATCGTCGACAATACCGAGGGTATTACGCTCGGCCAGGCCAATGCCTCGGTACTGCTGGCGAGCCTGCCTTTTGACCCGGCCATATCAACCGACGCGTCCTTTTTTGCCTGCACCCATGCATCACTCCCGGCGGTAGAGCTCGAGCCGCCGATAAAACCGGGCGATCCCAATACCGGCAACCCCGCGGAGCTGTGCAACGCCGAGGGTAATGGCGTGAATGCAGCGGCCTACGAGGCCGACTGTCCGAACCTGTCGGACTACCGCCTGTTCGCGGATGCCGCCAACCCGCTGTCGAATGCCAACGGCGGCGGTGTGCTCTACGACCTGAACACGCCTCTGTTTACGGATTACGCCAACAAGTACCGATTCATCTTCCTGCCTGAAGGCACCCAGGCTGCCTATCGCAGCAGCGGAGTTTTTGATTTCCCGGTAGGCACGATTATTACAAAGACTTTCACGATTCAAGCGGACTTACGCGATGACGGTAGCGCGCAGGACATCATTGAGACGCGTCTGCTGATACACCGCAGCGATGGCTGGAAGGCCCTGCCCTACATCTGGAATCAGGACAAGAGCGACGCGGTCCTGACCGTTACCGGCGGCACACAAAACGTGAGCTGGATAGACGCCGCAGGTGAATCGCGCAACACAGATTATGTGATCCCCAATACCAACAACTGCGCCAACTGCCACGGTAGCGACAACCTGCTGCCCATCGGCCCCACCGCGCGCTCGCTGAACAAGCGCTTCTACTACGCCGATGGCGCGGAAAACCAGCTTAAACACTGGAGTGACACTGGCATTCTCACGGGCGTACCGCAAGACACCGACACCATCGACAGTATTCCACTGTGGAACGATACCAGCGCCAGCCTGGATGATCGCGCCCGCGGCTATCTCGATATCAACTGTGCGCACTGTCACACGCCCGGGGGCTCTGGCAGCACCTCCGGCCTGTATCTGGAATACACGCGAGCTTTCGGCTTCGATGTGGGCGAATGCAAGCCGCCAGTCGCTGCAGGCGGCGGTTCAGGTGGCCGCAAGCACGTGATCGTGCCCGGCGATGCCGATGCCTCAATTCTGGCTTTCCGCATGGACTCCAACGAAAGCGCCGTGCGCATGCCTGAGATTGGCCGCAGCATCATACACACGGAAGGTGTGGCGCTCATCAATGACTGGATTGACGCCATGCAAGAGAAGAACTGTTCAGAGTAAAACACAGGGTCGCAAGCATCCGCATGCAACACCTGTGAGTAGCGCTGCGAGGGGCATCGCAGCGCTGTATCCAGGGCTTTCAGCCAGAACGTGTTTGGGGAACGAACATGAGTAATATGGCACTGCCAGCAGAGCTTCAGGCACGCATGCGCAGAACGCAACGCAAATTGGGCTTTACCACACAGGCAAGGCGATCGGTGAGAATCGAGGAAAATTCTGGCATTCATGTCAGTATCTCCTCCGATCTTCCGCACGCGGCCGACCATGCGGTGAGTGTTTTCGAAAAGCAGTACCGCGCCTGGCGGGAGCAGGATCGTTTCGCCGCCTGGGGCAACTACAAGCGACGCTATTTCACCATCGCCGTCGGCGGCGGCAATACCGTCAAGGCGCAGTTTGAGCGCATGGTAGACAGGCTCCACTCGCGTGTCGACTGGTATGCGCATGTTCGCTTTTTCATGCTGGAAGATTCCTCCGGCGAAGGGCGCTGGGAAAGCCCCGAACGCTCGCTCGTCATGTATTTCATCACGCCGCTGGCACGCAGGATGATTGCCGCGCGCAGCCTGCGGGCTGTAGCGCGCGATCTCGATCTCGCCGACGTTCGCCACGAACACGAGATCGTGGATGCGCTGGTACGCAGCATGGTCGTACCGATGAACATGGCTGAAGTGAAGCGGGCGCTGGACGCCAGGAAACGTGCGCTGGCTACGCGCCTGGCACGCAGCGAAGCGGCTCGCTACGACAAGAGCATTCGCGATAAACTCGGCGAGAGCATGGCGTTTCATTACCTGCTGAGCGGCATCGGCAAAGATGGCGCACTCGGCGCGCTAACCCCTTATCTCCCGGAGCTCGCCCAAACGACGCCTGGCGTAAGTGTTATCAAGCGCCCACGCGGGGCGCTGCGCGTTGCCCTCAATCGCGGCGTGCTGGTTAACGCCCACTGCATCTCGCTAATTGTTTCGGGCAATCTGAAACTGCGGGCGCTGGGTCGCCTGGAAATGGAGGAATCCACCGACTTCGAGCAAACGGTAATGGAGACCCCTTTGCGCATGCTCAGGGCACGGCCTGATATTGCAGCCAGAGTGCATATATTCGCCGATGAAAAATCACTCCACTTCGACGAAACACGCTTCATCTATTCCGAGAAGGGCAGAACCCTCGAAAACAAGGCTGAAACGCGAGAAGGCGAAGAGCGCAACGGCCCGCATATACTGCTGATGCACGGCTTCATGGGCCTGTTCAGTTTTACCAGTTTTCTGATCCGCCTGCCCAGCGCCTGGACAGTCTCCGCACTGCACCGGGGCAGTCATGCAAAAAGGCTCAAGGAGCATGAGATCTTTCCGCATTACGCACGTGTGCTGCGCAAGGCGATGCTGAAAATATGGAATCAGGGTCGACCCGTGCCCATCGCGGGACATTCAATTGCCGGGGTGATAATGGATCATCTTCTGCTGTCCGTGCTGGATGACTACGAGGCGCCCATCAAGCCCTACGCGCAGTTGAGGAATCAGGATCGCAAGCTCGTGGACGCATTGCGCGCCAGCGGCATGATCAGCCTCGCAACATGGGCGCCTTCCGATGGCCCTCACACTGGCGAGAACATTCGCAATCTGATTGAACACTATCGCCATCATAGTGCGCTGGACTATGAGGGCTTTAATCAGGTCTATGAGAAGCAGGCATCAAAGCTGGCACTGCGCGAGGAAGCCCTGGTGCGCGATCAGGACAGCCTCGGGCGGCTCGGCTGGTTTCTGGATACACCCGTGGCAGAGCCCCTGGTGAACAGCTTCAACGTGCTGATGCGACAATTGCTCGGCAGCAAGTCGGTGCAACAGCGCATGTTGAATGTGCGCAGTCCCTACGTGTTGCGCCTGGTAGGCTCGAGGCTACTGAAAACAGCCTCTTTCTACGGCTTGTTCAAGGAAGTGAATGCGGCGCTGCACAACCCGGTGCAATACCAGCAGCGTCATCTGCGAGCCCTGGAAGTCATGGTGGCTTACGACATTCCCACCCTGAGCATCGTGCACGCCGATGATTTCCTGGTGTCGGCCCGGCGGCACATTGAAGAACACAGATACCTTGTCGATTTGCGCAAGAAGAAAGAGAAGGCCGCACGCGAACAGGATCTCGCCGTGACCACCCGCCTGCTTGTGCTGGAACGCGGCAGCGCTGAACTGCCGGTGGACCCGCTCAATCCGCATCTGATGATTATGGCCACAAACAACGAGGGCGCTTCCATGGCGCGCGAGGTTACCGCGGCGATTACGCGCTTCGTCAATGAAAACCTCGAAAAGGCGGCGAAGAAGCGCCGTATAAAATCTCTTCCCAGTGTGCGTAAGTGGCGGGCCCAACACCCCTCCTCCGGCGCGCGCAGGGCTCGCTAGATTTTCCACCGAACCGGAGTCTCAAGCATGGCCAATCGTTTCAATGCTCTCAGTTTTTTCGGGCGCTGGATGTTTGCGTTATTACTGGTGCTCGGCACCTACAACCCCACCACATATTCCTTTGCCGGATGGATTGCATCGGAATCTGCGAAGTTCGGACCATTGATGGCGCTTGCCGGTGTTGCCCTGCTGATCGCCTGGATCATCTTTCTGCGCGCAACTTTTATGTCGATGGGCTGGCTGGGCATCATTCTCGGCGCGGCGCTGTTTGGCTGCCTGATCTGGTTGTTTATTGATATTGGTTGGCTCAGCCTGAAATCGACCCACGCGCTGACCTGGATTGTATTGATTGTACTGTCACTGATCCTGGCGACAGGCATGTCGTGGTCGCATATTCGCAGACGCCTGACCGGGCAGTTCGACGTGGATGATGTGGAAGACTGACTGAAAGCCGCCAGTTCCCGGGAATCCTTCAGTTCTTGTCGGGGAACAGCGCTTTCACGTTGGAGGCCTTGCTGGCTTCCGCAGCAAGGCGGATACCACGCTTTTGCCAGAGATAGTCGTGGCGCACACGGTGTTCATCAAAACCACTGACAGCCGCGTTGAGTGCCGCGCTGATACCCTCGCAGTCAAGCGCGTCGCAATGGGTGATCAGATCGCCCACCAATTGCTCAATCTGTGCGTATGGCAGGCTCTCTTCCTCTGCCCGCATGATCATGGGGTGCCCGGTACCCGTCACGTTACTGCCAAGCAGCAATTCTTCGTGTAGCTTTTCACCCGGCCTCAGGCCGATGAACTCGATGTCTATGTGCTTGCCGTTCGGCCCGTCCGCGTCAGTATCATAACCGCTCAGACGAATCATGCGCTTGGCAAGATCGACTATCCGCACGGGTTCGCCCATATCCAGCACGAACACATCGCCGCCGGTGCCCATGGCGCCCGCCTGCAACACAAGCTGTGCGGCCTCCGCGATGCTCATGAAATAGCGCGATACCTCGTGGTGCGTCACGGTAACCGGACCACCCGACTCGATCTGCTGCCTGAACAGGGGCACCACGGAACCCGAGGAGCCCAGCACATTGCCGAAGCGCACCATACAGAAGCGCGTGGGCGTGTCACATTGCGCCAGACCCTGCAGGATCATTTCGGCGAAGCGCTTGGATGCGCCCATCACATTGGTAGGCCTGACAGCCTTGTCTGTGGAAATCAGCACAAAAGTTTCCACGCCCGCCCTGCTTGCGGCCTGTGCTGCATACCAGGTGCCAAACACGTTGTTGGCAACACCCTCGGCGATGTTGTACTCCACCATCGGCACATGCTTGTAAGCGGCGGCATGGTAAACCGTCGCAACATCAAAGGTTCGATAAATGCTTTCCAGCCTGCGGTGATCCTGCACCGAGCCCAGTAACGCAATAAGTTCCACGTCGAGCGCAAACGATGTCACCGTTTCACGCAATTCGCGTTCTATGCTGTAAAGCGCGTATTCGGAGTTGTCGAGCAGAATGAGTTCACGCGGGCCCGACTGGAGAATCTGGCGGCACAGTTCGGAGCCTATGGAGCCTCCCGCGCCGGTGACCATCACGACTTTATCGGTGATACAGCGCTCTATCAGTTCCGGGTGCGGTGGCACGGGCTCCCTGCCGAGCAAATCGTCCAGCGCGATATCACGGATCTGATTGACACTCGCTTCGCCCGCCAGCAGTTCGTTAATAGTGGGCACGGTGCGCACGTGCACCTGCAATCCCACCAGGGAATCGATGATTTCACGCCGCCGCTCCGGCGAGGCGGAGGGTATCGCCAGCAGCACCTGGGAAATGTCGTGTTGCTCAATGAGGAAATCGAGGTCTTCAGGCCGCGCCACGCGCAGCCCGTTAATCACGGAACGCTGACGCTGCGGGTCGTCATCCACGAACAGTACAGGATGGTACTGGTCGCCATGATGCAGTGCCTGCAGCAACTGCCGGCCGGATCTTCCCGCGCCGTAAATAACGACCTTCTCTGAATTGGAGCGCAGCTTCGCCTGGTAATAGGCGCGCACCACCAGACGCGTACCGCCAAGGAACACCAGCAACAGACCCCAGTAGATAAACGGCGTGGAGCGCGGCACATCGGCTCGGGTGAAGAAAAATGTGGCGCCGAGGATAAGGGCTGAATAGCTGGCCGCGGTAATAATCGCCCAGATTGCCTGTTGCCCCATAAACCGGATAACCGCGCGGTATAACCCCAGGCGCAGGAATATCACCGCGCTGATCAACAGCGTTGCCAGTGCACACGCGTACTCAACCGGGCCGAGGCTGAAGTCCATGTGACCCCAGCGCAACGCGATGGCCCCGAACATCGCGCCCGCCACATACAGCATGTCGAGGCTTAGCAGGAACACCTGCTTGACGTTGCGCGGCATGTCCAGAAATTTCTCTGGAACAAAGCGCGCAGCCCCCTTGCAGGCTCTGAGCATGCGCGTACCGAAATTAGCTGGATGATTCAGCAATACTTCTCCCCTTCAGGCAGGTTCCTGCACGGGTTCCACTGTGTGTCTACGCATGCTGGAAGCGGCTCTGGTACGCGCCAGATACTACTTTAAAGCCGCTATTTTCGCCATGCCGAAGAGCAGTGGAAGGTATGTCACAATTACCAAAATCAATGCAATCTGCGGCCAGACGGCGGCCGCAACGGACAGCGGCAGAAGCCAGAAAAGAAATATACAGAGCAACAGCAGATCCACCGCGCGGTGTGATTGCCAGCGTCGGGCGAGTCGCTGGTAGGCATGCAAGCGGTGCGCCTCGGTGAAGGGCTGGCCGGTGAGAATACGCCACAGGAGTGTGCAACTCGCATCCGCGATAAAACAGGCCATCAGGATGAGCCAGCAGTAGACACTGAGCTGATCGGCAAGCGCTGTGACGAGGGCAAGACCCGCCAGTAGAAAGCCGGTGGGTACGCTGCCGGCATCTCCCATGAACAGGCGGGCGGGTGGCCAGTTGAATACCAGAAAACCGGTATGCGCCGCAGCCAGCAGCAGGCAGAACAGCGCGATCGTCTCATCGCCCCCGGATAACAGCAACAGGAGCGACGCGGCAGCCAGCGCGAGCACCGCCTGTAAACCCGCGATACCATCAATACCGTCCATAAAATTGTACAGGTTCAAAAACCAGAGCAGCGCAAACGCAATCGCACACACCAGCAGTAATCCCGCCGGGCCGGGAGTCTGCGGCAAAGCCGTATCGGCGAGCAGCAGCAAAGCACTGGCCAGGCAGAGAATTCCGTAGGCAGCCATACGCGTGCGTACCGCAAGCCCTCTGAGATCATCGACCACGCCCAGCGCCATGAGTAGCACCGACACCAACGCGATCAACATCAGCCCAGAGGACCAGGGTGCACCCAACGCAGCAGCTAGCAGTAATCCGGCGTAGAAGGCCAGCAGCAGCGGCACACCGCCGCCGTGTGGTGTCGGCACCGCATGGGAACTGCGCTCGTTTGGACTATCGAGAATTTTCCGGCGGTGTGCGATGTGCAGGTACAGACCGCAGAAAAGCGCTGACAACACGCCCGTTGACAGAAAGAGCAGTGTCACCAGTAACACGGTCACGCGGGCTCCCGTAGCAGCTCAGCGGCGGCTTGCCTGAATGTGTGCCGCGGGCGCCAGACAGTACCTGCGCGCACCGCCGAATTGTCGTAGAGCTCGGTACCGAACAGCGCCTCATAGCTGCTCAGCCCCGGGGTACGCCGAATCGCATCATGTGCCCGGGCTGCAGCGCGCCAGATCCAGCGCGGCACGGGCGGCGAGTCACTGCGCTTACCCAGCGCCGCGCGCAGTGCATCGACAATCTGCTGGGTGCTGGCATCCTCACCCGTTGCTATCCAGGTATGCGCGCCCGGTGGCGGCGCATCCGCCACACAACACATCAACGCCACCAGATCCTCGACCGCAATCAGCGAACGGCGCCCACCTGCGGGTAATCGGGGAAGTCCGCGCCGCACTGCGCGGGCAAGAAGGCGCAAATTGCCTTTTACTCCTGCCCCGTAAATCAGGCTCGGACGCAATACCACCACCGACATGGGATGATCGGCATAGGCGGCGCGCAACGCGCACTCGGCGCGCCACTTGGAAAGTCCATAGGGTTCCACCGGCAGTCTGCAGTCGTTTTCCGAGCGTCGGTCGCTTGAGTTCGGCGGGCCCATCGCTCTGACACTGCTGAGATAAACAAAGCAGGCCGCCCCCGCAGCAGCCGCCTGAGCTGCAAGCGCCACGGTTGCGTGGTAATTCAGCTGCTCGTAGTCAGCAGCGGGCGCACTGCGATGCGCGATAGCGGCGAGGTGAAAAACCGTGCTCGCACCAGCCAGCAACGCGTTGGGCGCTTCAGTTGTGGCGAGATCGTGCGCTACAGTGGGTGTACCATCTTGCAACGCTGTGCCGCTGCGGCTGAGTGCCACCAACTCATCGCCGCGAGCCATAAGCTCAGCGCAGAGGTGACGTCCAACAAAGCCCGTCGCACCGGTGACAACACATTTCACGCTATTTTATTCACCGTAACGAAAAGGGGGCCTAGGCCCCCATAATACGGATGCGGGCTGGTTATTCCAGTGTGATGCGCTGGCGGTTTGCCTCCAGCGTCGATTGCCCGATGCCCTTGACGTCCATGAGTTCGTCAGCGGCACTGAACGGGCCGAAACTTTCACGATAGCGCACAATGGCTTCCGCGCGCGTGATACCCACGCCCGAAAGCGTTCTGGCCAGCGCGGCGGCATCCGCGGTGTTGATGTTTACCACCGCCGACTCGGCCGCGGAGGCATCCTGTGCATGCGCAGTTGTACCACCCAGCGCAAGAGTCATCGCCAGCAAGAGTGCGGCCAGCGCGAGCACTGCGCGCTGGTTCACCGCAAGTAAAACTGAAAGGGGGTTGCGCGCCACAACGGGCTCGCAGTGGGGGTTGCGAATAGTATTGATCATAAGCCAATCTCCATTTGGGTTATCTGCTTCCGTGCAGGCATCCGTACCAAAACCGAGTGTAGCAAGATAATTCCGGGTGTAATCGTCATCGCGCGGATTTGATGAAACAGCCCTGGAGAGTCTCAGGCTGCGGCGAGTTCGCCGTGCGCGCGCTCCAGCGCGCCCAGAGGATCACTCGCGGCGGTAATGGAGCGGCCAATCACCAGATAGTCCGATCCCATCGCAAGCGCCTGGGCCGGCGCAACCACGCGTCGCTGATCGCCACAGTCGTCTCCGGCCAGGCGTATGCCGGGCGTGACCAGGCAAAAGTCCTCGCCGCGTGCCCGGCGCAACGCGGTGGCCTCCAGTGCGGAGCAGACCACGCCGTCCAGACCGCAGGCTGCGCTGAGAGCCGCCAGGCTCAGCACGCGCTCCTCAATGGAACGCGTATCACCCAGCTCCAGCAGTTCTTCCTGCGACAGACTGGTAAGCACCGTAACCCCTATCAGTAGAGGCCGATGTGAGGTCTTGTCGAGCGCTTCAACCGAGGCCGCCAACATGCGCCTCCCACCCGCGCAATGCACATTGAGCATCCACACACCCAGCTCCGCCGCCGCGCGCACCGCACCGGCCACGGTATTGGGAATGTCGTGAAACTTCAGATCGAGAAACACCTCGAACCCCAGCGCCTGCAAGCGCTCTACAACAGCGGGGCCGCTGCGAGTGAACAGCTCCTTGCCAACTTTCAGCCGACACAGCGTTGGTGAAAGCCGTTCTGCCAGCGCCAGCGCGGGCGCCATTGAAGGGTAGTCCAGCGCGACAATGATCGGTGAATTCACGCCGCCTCCGCTTTCGAGGCGGTACTCCCGGGCTGCGCTCTCAAGGCTGTGCGCGCCTTGCCCAGTTCGCGCTTGGAAACCGCCAGAGAGGCACGCATACGCATCAGATACAGCGAGGATACAAGCAGCCCCAGCAGACCGCCGAGGGCAAAGGCGCACAGCACCCAGAGCGCAAGACTTTGTGGCGCGAAGGTGTAGACCAGAAGATCCAGTGGTACCGGCTCCTTATTCTGTAGCGCGAAGAGCACACCGATCACCAACATCGCCAGCACGATCAGAAGGGTCAAGAACTTAGCCAAGAGTTTCATTTGCCATCCCACAGCCGTCGGTTGAAAAAAAAAAAAACGGTATGATCTTTGGATCATACCGTTTCGCTGATCGAGAACAAACCGGGCATCACATGCGGGCAGCGCGCCCATTCAAAGGCCCAGCTGCAGCCCGGTGTTGACTCGCTCTCGCAGTTCCTTGCCGGGTTTGAAATGCGGAACGTACTTGCCGTTCAGCTCCACCGCATCGCCGGTCTTCGGGTTGCGCCCGCGGCGCGGTTCGCGAAAATGCAGCGAGAAACTGCCGAATCCGCGAATCTCGATTCTCTCTCCATCGGCAAGTGCCTGGGACATATGCTCGAGAATCGTCTTCACTGCAAGTTCTACGTCTTTGGACGACAACTGCGTCTGTTTGGACGCAATGGACTCAATAAGCTCACTTTTCGTCATGCAGCCTCTCCTGCGCGAGGTCTTGTTATGACACCCCAATAATCAGCCGGTATTCTGACCCTTATCGGATGCCTGCGCAAGTGCTTATTTTATATAGAAAAACTGGCGTATCCCGACGCTTCGCCAAACAGGTGCACAAAAAAAGGCCCGCACAGGCGGGCCTTTTTTACGCATCACCCAGAGGGCTATTTATCGCCCATCTGCGCTTTGATCAGATCGCCAATGGTGCCCGGCGAGGTGGATTCCTGCTCGGTATCGCGCAGCGACTTCACCGCTTCCTTCTCGTCGTCGAAATCCTTGGCCTTGATCGACAGCGCCAGACCACGATTCTTGCGGTCTACCGAGATGATCTTGGCTTCAACAGAATCTCCGACCTTGAAGGAGTTGCGCGCGTCTTCAACCTTGTCGCGGCTGATGTCGGAGGCTTTCAGTATGCCCTCGACTTCTTCCGCCAGTCTGACGGTGACTTCCTTGGCATCGACCTCGATCACTTCGCCGGTGACAATCGCACCGCGGTCGTTTACCGCAACATAATTGCCGAACGGATCGTCCTCGAGTTGCTTGATGCCCAGGGAAATGCGCTCACGCTCCGGGTCGATCGACAGGATCACTGTTTCGATCTCGTCGCCCTTCTTGTAATTGCGCACAGCCTCCTCGCCTACTTCGTTCCAGCTGATGTCCGAGAGATGTACGAGGCCATCGATATTGCCTTCCAGGCCGATAAAAATGCCGAAGTCGGTGATCGATTTGATCGTACCCGTGATCTTGTCGCCCTTGGCGTGCTGCGACGCAAAGGCATCCCACGGGTTCTGCTGGCACTGCTTGATGCCCAGCGAGATGCGGCGACGCTCCTCGTCGATATCCAGCACCATCACTTCAACCTCATCGCCGAGATTGACGATCTTGGACGGATGCACATTCTTGTTTGTCCAGTCCATCTCAGACACGTGCACCAGGCCTTCCACGCCTTCCTCGAGTTCGGCAAAGCAGCCGTAATCGGTCAGGTTGGTGATTTTCGCGTTCACGCGGCTGCCTTCGGGATAGCGATTGGTGATTTCGACCCAGGGATCCTCGCCCAGTTGCTTCAGGCCGAGCGATACGCGATTGCGCTCGCGATCAAACTTGAGAATCTTGACATCGATTTCCTGCCCCACTTCCACAATCTCTGACGGATGCTTGATGCGCTTCCACGCCATGTCGGTAATGTGCAGCAGGCCGTCCACGCCACCGAGATCGACAAAGGCGCCGTAATCGGTGAGGTTCTTGACGATACCCTTGATGCTCATGCCTTCCTGCAGGGATTCCAGCAAAGCATCGCGTTCAACGCTGTTCGCCGCTTCCATCACGGCGCGTCGGGATACGACCACGTTGTTGCGCTTCTGGTCCAGTTTGATGACCTTGAACTCGAGATCCTTGCCTTCGAGGTGCGTTGTCTCACGCACCGGGCGCACATCCACCAGAGAGCCGGGGAGGAACGCGCGAATGGAATTGATATCGACGGTGAAACCGCCCTTGACCTTGCCATTGATCACGCCGTTGACGACTTCGTCGGCCTCGTGCGCGGCTTCGAGATCTTTCCAGGCCTCGGCACGTTTGGCCTTCTCTCGCGACAGCTTGGTTTCACCAAAGCCGTCTTCAACGGTTTCCAGCGCCACCTGCACTTCATCGCCTATATTCAGCGTGCAGTTGCCGTTGCCATCAATGAACTGTGCGCGAGGAATCACGCCCTCTGACTTGAGACCCGCGTGCACGGTGACCCATTCGTTATCAATATCGATGACTACACCGGTCACGATGGCGCCCGGCTGCATGTCAACGGTTTTCAGACTCTCTTCAAAAAGTTCGGCGAAGGATTCGCTCATTACACATTACCTGTAGGATTTCCGGGCACTGGGCCCGCTTCCGCCATGCCTCCAGCCGGCATGGGTCATACGTATTTTGCTGCTTCTCCCACCCTGACTGGATTCAGCGGGAAAAACCGCACATCTGCCACCATGAGCGATGGGCCCCGGTTACGGCGAGCACCCGCTCTCCCGACCTAAGCCCCGTTCATTCACCTTGCGTACCACCTGCTCGAAGACATCCGAGATTGGCCGGTCAGTACTGTCAATGATGATGGCGTCCTCTGCCGGAAGGAGGGGCGATATGTCGCGACTAGCATCGCGCCGGTCACGCTCCTCGATATCCTGCAGAAGGCGCGGGAGACTAACACTTTCCCCCTTTACCATCAACTGCTTATAGCGTCTCTCGGCGCGCTCGGCGGCACTCGCTGTGAGGAACAGTTTGAGCGTTGCATCGGGGAATACCACGGTGCCCATATCGCGTCCGTCGGCTACCAGCCCCGGAAGTTTTCGCAGCTCCCGCTGACGTACCAGCAGGGCCTCGCGCACGGCGGGAATGGCGGCCACTGTGGATGCCCCGCGCCCGCCCTCCTCGGTGCGGATTGCAGCGCTGACATCCTCTCCCCGAAGGGCCACCAGAATTTCGCCGTCGGGCGCCGTACTGAAACTGACATCCAGATGACGCGCGACCGCGGCGACCGCCTCGGCATCGTCCCAATGCACGCCATCGAGCAGACAGGCGTGCGCGGTCACGCGGTACAGCGCGCCGCTATCCAGCAAATGCCAGCCGAGCCACTCGGCCAGCATATGGCTGATGGTGCCTTTGCCAGCTCCGGAGGGGCCGTCCACCGCGATCACCGGTACCGGATGCGTCATTCCCGCGCTCCGATGGCCTCGATGCGCAGGCCGAGCCCGGTCGCAAGCGTGTCAAAGCCGGGAAACGAGGTCGCCACATGATCGCAGTCGAGCACAGTGATCGGCGCCGTGGCGCGCAGCGCGGCAATGGCAAAGGACATCGCGATGCGGTGGTCGTGGTAAGTATGTATCTCACCGCCTCCCAATTCGCCGCCCTCTATCACTATGCCGTCTGCCAGCACCTCGCTGTGCACTCCCAGCGTCGCCAGGCCCTCGGCCATCGCGGCGATGCGATCACTCTCTTTCACCCGCAATTCCTCGGCGCCACGCAGCGTGGTGCGGCCTTCAGCACAGGCGGCGGCGATAAACAGCGCCGGAAACTCATCGATGGCCAGAGGCACCTGGTCCAGGGGTATTTCGATACCGCGCAGGGGCGCGTACCGCACGCGAATGTCCGCCACCGGCTCACCGCCCACCACGCGGGTGTTGGACAACTCGATATTGGCGCCCATCTCACGCAATATGTTGAGCACCCCTGTACGGGTGGGGTTCACGCCAACATGCGTCAGGGCCAGGTCGGAGTCCGGCGCGATACTCGCACCCACCAGAAAAAATGCCGCGGACGAGATGTCGGCCGGTACGTCAATCTGCGCAGCCTGCAGGCGCCCACCGCCCGACAGTTCCACGCTGGCGCCTTCACGGCGCAGTGCGTAGCCAAAGCCACCGAGCATTCGTTCCGTATGGTCGCGCGTAGGCGCGGGCTCCCTCACCACGGTTTTGCCCTCGGCGTACAAACCGGCCAGCAATACACAGGATTTCACCTGCGCACTGGCCATCGGCAAGGCATAATCGATGCCCCGCAGCGCGCAACCACCGCTGATGTTGAGAGGGGGGCGTCCGCCCTCAGCAGAGCTGATTCGCGCGCCCATGCGACTCAAAGGATCGATTACCCGCCCCATGGGACGGCTGCACAGTGAGGCATCGCCGGTGAGTTGCGCGTCGAAGGACTGCCCCGCCAGCACACCGCAGAGCAGTCGCATGCCGGTACCCGCATTGCCCAGGTCCAGCGGCCCGGCGGGCGCGCGCAACCCGTGCAGGCCAGCGCCGTGCACGGTCACGATACCGGCGTCGGGGCCCTCGATCGAGACACCCATGGCACGAAACGCCGCGACGGTGGCCAGCGCGTCCTCACCCTCGAGAAAGCCGCTGATATGCGTGACGCCTTCAGCCAGCGACCCCAGCATGATAGCGCGGTGGGAAATGGATTTATCGCCCGGAACCCGAGCTCGGCCACTCAGCGAGCCGCCCGGTTGGAGTTGAAATTTCATAAGCCTCGCTATTGATCCCGCTCTGCCAGTATCCCGGCAAACGCATCCCGTGCCTGCTTGGCACGAGTGAAAGTTTCCTGCATCGCATCGCCATCGCCGGCGGCAACCGCCGAGCGCAGGCGCCCCAGGTGCTCGCTGAAATCATCCATCGCCTCCAGCAGGGCATCCCGATTGGCAAGCGCTATGTCACGCCACATGATCGGATCACTCGAGGCGATACGGGTAAAATCGCGAAAACCGCCTGCGGCGCAGCGAAAAATCTCCTCGCGATCAGCCGACCCTGCCAGTGCATCGACCAGAGTGTAGGCGAGCAAATGCGGCAGATGGCTGGTAGCGGCGAGCACCGCATCGTGGGTATCGACCGCCATATCGATGACCTCGGCCCCCGTGCTCTCCCACATCCGGCGCACCAGCGCGACGGCCGCCGCATCATTCCCCTCGACCGGCGTGACAATCACCCGGTGTTTGACGAACAGGTCCACGCGGGAAGCTTCCACGCCACTTTGTTCCGAGCCGGCAATCGGGTGCGCCAGCACCAGGTGCGGCGGCATATGGCCTGCCACGCGCAGCGCGGTGTCCCGCAGGCTGCCCTTCACGCTCGCCACGTCGGTAACTACCGGCCCGGCTGCGTCCATTTGCGGCAGCAACCGCTCCAGCACGCTCGAGGCCGTGAGAGTCGGAGTGCAAATTACGAAAATGTCCGCGCGCCGGAAAGCAGCGTCCACATCCAGCGTGTACTCATCGATCACGCCGAGTTCCAGCGCCCGCTCCAGCGAAGGGGCCCGGTGGCCGCAACCGATAATGTGCTCACAAAAACCGTTTTCGCGCAGGGCGCGCGCCAGCGAACCGCCAATCAGGCCGAGCCCCAACACCACGAGGTTGCCACATTCCCTGCCGGCCACGATCTAGATCACTGCCCGGGGGTAGGAGCCGAGTGGCTTGAGCATGATCGACTGCTCCTCGAGTTCAGTGATGATACCGGCAATTTTTTCATCCTGGAGGTGCCCTTCAAACTCGATAAAAAACACGTAGGCCCATTTTTCCGTGCGCGAGGGCCGGGTATCGATACGCGTCAGGCTGATATCGGCGCGGCGAAAGGGCTCCAGCAATGCGAACAGCGCTCCCGGACGGTTGCGGCTGGCAACGATGATGGAGGTTTTGTCCTTGCCCGAGGGCGGCACTTCTTCGCGGCCGATCACCAGGAAACGGGTTGAGTTGTCGGCGTAGTCTTCAATATTGCTCGCGAGCTTCTCCAGTGCATAGCGTTCCGCCGCCATATCACCGGCAACCGCGGCGACACCGGGCTCGCTGGCAGCGCGCCGCGCGGCCTCGCCGTTGCTGCTGACTGCCTCGCGCTCCACGTTCGGCCAGTGCCGGTCGAGCCAGTTGCGACACTGGGCGAGTGCCTGCTGGTGCGCGCAGATCAGGTGAATCTCACCGCCAGCGGTGGCCGCCGAGGCCAGCAGGTGGTGACCGATGCGCATTTCCACTTCGCCCGATATCTTCAGGCTGGAATCCATGAAGCTGTCCAGCGTGTGGCTGACCATGCCCTCGGTGGAGTTCTCCACCGGCACCACACCGTAATTGCATTCACCGGACTCCACCTGCGCAAACACGCTGTCGATGGTCGCCTGTGGCAGGCAGAGGGCGGCGTGTCCGAAATGCTTGATGGCCGCCGCCTGGGTGAACGTGCCTTCGGGGCCGAGATATGCCACCTGCAGCGGTCGCTCCAGCGCCAGGCAGGCGGACATGATCTCGCGGAAAATATGCGCCATGCTGACGCCGTCCAGCGGCCCGGTATTGCGCTCGATAACACGTTCAAGCACCTGCGCTTCACGCTCGGGCCGGTAATACACGACTGCCTCGCCGGTTTCCCCGCGCTCCCTTGCCTCCCCCTGCTTGATGTCGGCGACGCGCTGGGCGCAGGCGGCGCGCCGATTAATCAACGCCTGGATATCCTGGTCGATAGTGTCTATATCGGCCCTGACCTGTTCGAGATCCCTGTTGTCTGCCATCAGCGGCCCGTTTATCCGTGGCGTTGTTCGAAATCGCGCATGAAGGAAATGAGCGCGTCTACCGCCTCTTCCGTCACCGCATTGTAAATACTGGCGCGCATGCCGCCCACCGAGCGATGCCCCTTGAGGTTGAGCAGGCCGGCCTCTTCCGCCGCCGACAGAAAGGCCTTGTCGAGGCTGTCATCCGCCAGCGTGAACGGTACATTCATAAGCGAGCGGCAGGGTGGGTCGACCGGGTTGGCGTAGAACGCGCTGTTGTCGATCATGCCGTAGAGTTTTTCCGCCTTGCGCCGGTTTACCTTTTCCATGGCCTGCAGGCCACCCTGCTTTTCCAGCCACTCGAATACCAGGCCGGCCAGGTACAGGGCGTAGGTGGGCGGCGTGTTGTACATGGATTCATTGTCGGCGGCCACCTGCCAGTTCAACATGGCTGGACACAGCTCGCTGGCACTGCCGAGCAGCGCGCGATTTACCAGCACGAGCGTCAGCCCCGCCGGGCCGATGTTTTTCTGCGCCCCGGCGTAGATGACGCCAAACTGAGCCACATCCACCGGCCGCGACAGCAGGGTGGAGGACATGTCCGCCACCAGCGGCGCCTCCGATTGCGGCGTGAAGAAGTACTCAACACCGCCAATTGTTTCGTTGGGTGTGTAATGCAGATACGCCGCATCGGCGGAGCGCTGCCAGGTTTCCTCGGCGGGAATAGTGCTGAAGTTGCTGTCTTCGGAGCTCGCCGCCACGTTCACCTCACAGTAGCGACGCCCCTCGGCGATGGCCTTCTTCGACCACTGCCCGGTATTCACGTAATCGGCCACGCGACGCTCGCCCAGCAGATTCAGCGGCACCGAGGAAAACTGCATGCTGGCGCCGCCCTGCACAAACAGCACGGCGTAATCGTCGGGAACCGCGAGCAGTTTGCGCAGGGTTTGCTCCGCGCGTTCGGCGATGCCCATAAACTCCGTGCTGCGGTGGCTCATCTCCATGACCGACAGGCCCTTGCCGTGCCAGTCGAGCATTTCATCGCGGGCCTGCGTCAGCACGGCCTCCGGCAGCGACGCCGGACCGGCACAGAAGTTGTAGCGGCGTGTCATGGTGTTTCTTCCCCTGTCATTGGCTTCCCGCCTGTGCGGAAATTACAAACTGCAAACGCGCTTCAGGCGCGACTAGTCGTCATTGTCCGGTGCTGGGTCTTCCTGCACCGGCGGCGCCGGGGCCAGCTCCGCATCCGGCAGCGACGCAATCTCCTCCTCCGCCGGTTCGTCGATACGCTCCACACTCACCAGGCGCTCACCTGCGCGGGTGCGGATCACTCGCACGCCCTGCGTGTTGCGCCCCTGCACCGACACTTCATCGGCGCGCGTGCGCACCAGCGTGCCCAGGTTGGAAATCAGCATGAGCTCTTCACCCGGCAACACCTGCACGGCACCCACCATCCGGCCGTTGCGCTCGGAGGTCTGCATGGCAATCACACCCTTGTTGCCGCGGCCCTTGGTGGGGAAGTCCTGTATGCCGGTGCGTTTGCCGTAGCCGTGTTCCGAGACGGTGAGCACGCTGCCGCCCTCGCGCGGAATAATCAGTGAAATCATCTTGTGCCCCGCGCCGAGCCGGATCCCGCGCACGCCGCGCGCGGTGCGACCCATGGCGCGCACATCGTCCTCCCGGAAGCGCACTGCCTTGCCCTCGGTAGACAACAACATCACGTCGCAGCCCCCGTCGGTAATTGCAGTGCCCACCAGCACATCGCCCTCTTCCAGTTCCAGCGCGCGCAGGCCCACGCTGCGCTGGCGGGCAAAATCAGTCAGCGAGGTTTTCTTCACTGTGCCACCGGCGGTGGCCATGAAGATGTAATGTCCTTCGGTATAGTCACTCACCGGGAGAATGGACGTCACCCGCTCACCCTCTTCCAGCGGCAGCAGATTCACCATCGGACGACCGCGGGAATTCCTGCCGGCCACCGGAATCTGGTAGACCTTCAGCCAGTAAACCTTGCCGAGATTGGAGAAACACAGGATGGTGGAGTGGGTGCTGGCGATCAGCAGGTGCTCTACAAAATCCTCGTCTTTTACAGTGGTTGCGGACTTTCCCATGCCGCCCCGACGCTGTGACTGATAGTCCGACAGCGGTTGTGTCTTGGCGTACCCGCCGTGGGAAATTGTCACCACACGGTCTTCTTCGGTGATCAGGTCTTCCACCGTGAGATCGTGCTGGGAGGAAGTGATCTCGGTGAGACGCTCGTCACCGTACTCCGCGACGATCTCTTCCAGCTCCTCGCGGATCACCACCTTGAGGCGGTCCGGGTCAGAGAGGATTTCCATATACTCGGCGATCTCGCGCAGCTTCTCCTCGTACTCACTCAGCAGTTTTTCATGCTCCAGACCCGTGAGGCGATGCAACCGCAGCTCGAGTATCGCCTGGGCCTGCGCGGGCGAGAGAAAATACTGGCCATCATGCAGTCCGTACTGCGGCTCGAGTTCATCCGGCCGACAGGCATCGGCACCCGCGCGCTCGAGCATGCCGGAGACATCGCCGGGCGGCCAGCTGCGCGCCACCAGCTTCTCGCGGGCCTCGGTCGGGCTCGGGCTCGCCTTGATCAGCTCTATCACCGGGTCGATATTCACCAGCGCAATCGCCAGGCCTTCGAGCAGGTGGCCGCGCTCGCGCGCCTTGCGCAGCAGGTATACCGTGCGGCGCGTCACCACCTCGCGGCGATGGCGGATAAACGCTTCGAGGATCTGCTTGAGATTGAGGATTTTCGGCTGGCCGTCTACCAGCGCCACCATGTTGATGCCGAACACCGACTGCAGTTGCGTCTGGGCGTACAGATTGTTCAGCACCACGTCGCCCATTTCACCGCGCCGCAACTCGATCACCACACGCAGACCGTCTTTGTCGGATTCGTCGCGCAGCTCGGTAATACCCTCGATTTTCTTTTCTTTTACCAGCTCGGCAATACGCTCGATCAGGCGCGCCTTGTTGAGCTGGTACGGCAGCTCGTGGATGATGATGATGTCGCGGCCGCGCTTCTCGTCCTGCACCACCTCGGCGCGGGCGCGAATGTAGATGCGGCCACGCCCGGTGCGATAGGCCTGGATAATGCCGGCGCGGCCGTTGATGATCGCGGCGGTGGGAAAATCGGGGCCCGGAATATGCTCCATCAGTTCATCGACGGTGAGCTCCGGGTTTGCCAGCAGGGCCAGGCAGCCACTGATGACCTCCGTCAGGTTGTGCGGCGGAATGTTGGTGGCCATGCCCACGGCGATGCCGCTGGAGCCGTTGATCAGCAGATTGGGTACGCGCGTGGGCATTACGGCGGGTATGCGCTCCGTGCCGTCGTAGTTGTCGACGAAATCCACCGTTTCCTTGTCCAGATCGGCGAGGAGCGAATGCGCGATCTTGCGCATGCGAATTTCGGTGTAACGCATCGCCGCGGCGTTGTCGCCATCGATAGACCCGAAGTTGCCCTGGCCATCGACCAGCATGTAGCGCAAGGAGAAGGCCTGGGCCATGCGCACGATGGTGTCGTACACGGCCGAGTCCCCGTGCGGGTGGTATTTACCAATGACGTCGCCCACGACGCGCGCCGACTTCTTGTACGGTTTGTTCCAGTCGTTGTTCAGCTCGTTCATGGCGAACAACACCCGCCGGTGCACCGGTTTCAACCCGTCACGCACGTCTGGCAGCGCCCTGCCCACGATTACGCTCATGGCGTAATCCAGGTAGGATTGCTTCATCTCGTCTTCAATGCTGACGGGAAGGATTTCCCTGGCTATGTCACCCATTTATTGCGACTACCTCGACTGCTTGCACGGCGGTTTTCGCGCCCTGACCAGCGCTGCCGCAGAAGGCCGGAAACAGACCTGCGGGACGCGTGGCGAACGCCGTAACCAAACCCTGAATTATACGGGAAGATGCCCTGTGATCGCCACGTTTTTACTGTATTTCGCTACCTGTTCGGGCCCACATTGCGGATTCCGGTTATACTGTCCCGGCGCGCCATTCAGACACTGCCAGGAACGCGCCCCGCGAGCACCGCGCGGCGCCACCCGGCGGACAAACCACTGCAAGCAGGACACTCATGAGCGAGCAATTGACACAGGCCAGTGCGGTGATCCACGCCGCATGGATCGTGCCGGTACTGCCCCACGGCGAGGTGCTCAGGGAACATAGCATCGTGCTCGATGGCGAGCGCATAGCGGCACTGCTGCCGCGCGCTGAAGCAGAGAAAATTGACACTCCACAGGTACACGATCTGCGCGAACATGTGCTCCTGCCAGGGTTGATCAACTGCCACGGGCATGCCGGCATGAGCCTGCTGCGCGGTTTTGCGGATGACAAGCCGCTGATGCCATGGCTGGAAGAGAACATCTGGCCGGCGGAAGGCGCACACGTGGGTGAGGAGTTTGTCGCCGACGGCACGCAACTGGCCATTGCCGAGATGTTGCGCTCGGGCACCACCACTTTCAGCGATATGTATTTCTTTCCGAATGTCTGTGCCGCCACCGCGCAGCGCGCCGGCATGCGCTGCCAGATCACATTCCCCGTGTTCGATTTTCCCACGGCATGGGGGCGCGACGCCGATGACTACATCAGCAAGGGCCTCGCGCTGCGCGACGAATACAAACACAACCAGCTGGTTACAGTGGGCTTTGGTCCGCATGCGCCGTATACGGTCTGCGAGGAAAACCTCGCCAAAGTGGCCACCTACGCGGCGGAACTGGATACCGTGGTACATATTCACCTGCATGAAACCAGCGCCGAAGTATTGCAGGCGGTGGAAGCGACCGGCGAGCGGCCACTGGACACCCTCAGCCGGCTCGGGCTGCTGGGGCCGCGCACCCAATGCGTACACATGACGGATCTGGGCGCGCAGGACATCACGCTGCTGGCGGAGACAGGAACCCACGTGGTGCACTGTCCGCTTTCCAACATGAAACTCGCCTCCGGCACCTGCCCGGTCAGTGCGTTGCAGCGCAACGGTGTCAATGTGGCGCTCGGCACCGACAGCGCGGCCAGCAACAACAGCCTGAATCTCTTCGTGGAGATGCAGATGGCGGCCCTGCTGGCGAAACTGTCGTCTCGCGACGCCGCCGCACTGCCCGCTGCCGACGCACTGGCCATGGCAACCATCAACGGCGCACGCGCCATGGGCCTGGACGACAGGATTGGCAGCCTGGAGGCCGGCAAGCTCGCGGACATCATCGCAGTCGACCTGAGCGGGCCCGAAACCCAGCCACTGCACAACCCGCTGTCGCAGCTGGTGTACGCCTGCAACGGTAGCCAGGTGAGCCATAGCTGGATCGGCGGGGAACTGATCATGCGCGAGCGCAAGCTGACACGCATCGACCTCGAGGCACTCCTGGAGCGCACGCTAGCGTGGCAGCAGCGCATTGCCCAGACCGCAGGAGCCCAATGATGAGCAACGCCCTGAATGTCGACCCGGCAGAAATAGCCAAGTTCGAGGAACTGGCAGAGCGCTGGTGGGACCGCGACGGTGAATTCAAGCCGCTGCACGAGATCAATCCGCTGCGCGCGAACTATATCGATGAACGCTCGCCAGTGGCGGGCAAACGCCTGCTCGACGTGGGCTGTGGCGGCGGCATCCTGGCGGAATCCATGGCCCACAGGGGCGCCGAGGTGAGCGGCATCGACATGGGCGAAGCGCCGCTGTCAGTGGCGCGGCTGCACCAGCTCGAATCGGGTGCAGAGGTGGACTACAGGCAAATCACCGCGGAGCAACTGGCAGAGAGCGAGGGCGAACACTTCGACATCGTCTGCTGCCTGGAGATGCTGGAGCATGTGCCGGACCCGGCGGCCGTTGTCGCCGCCTGCGCCGCGCTGACCAGGCCCGGCGGATCACTGTACTTCTCCACCATCAACCGCAACCCCAAGGCCTTTGCATTTGCCATCGTCGGCGCCGAGCATATTCTCAAACTGTTGCCGGCGGGAACGCACGAGTACGCCAAATTCATCCGCCCTTCCGAACTCGCCGCGTGGCTGCGCGACGCGGGCTTGTTGCTGCGCGACATGACAGGCCTGACCTACAACCCGCTGAGCAAGGTGTATCGCCTGAATCCGCGCGATGTCAGCGTGAACTATCTGTTGCACGCGGTAAAACCCGAAGCATGAGCGCCGGCCTGCGGCAACCGTTCCCCGCAAGTCTCAGGGCCGTGATTTTTGACCTGGACGGCACGCTGGTGGATACGGCGGACGAATTCATCCCCGCCGTACAGGCACTGCGCGCCGAGCACGGCCTGGATGAGATGGATCCGCTACTTATTCGCGCCTCGGTATCCAACGGTGCCAGGGCGCTGGTAGCGCTCGGGCTCGGGCTGCAGGAATCGGCGCCGGAGTTCGAAGACCGGCGCCTGCGGCTGCTCGCGTTGTACGGCGAAGTACTCGGCAGCGTGGCCCGCCTGTACCCGGGTATTCCACCGCTGCTGGCGCGCCTGCAGCGTGAAGGCATCGGCTGGGGCATTGCCACCAACAAGCCGCGAGCATTTACCGAGCCACTGCTGGCGCAACTCAATATCCAGCCGGGCCCGGGCAGCGTGGTATGCCCCGAGGATGTGACGATGCGCAAGCCGCACCCGGAGAGCCTGTTCCGCAACTGTCGGGAACTGCGCTGCGCGCCGCACGAAGCCATCTACATCGGCGATCACCAGCGGGACATCGATGCGGGCCGCAGCGCAGGCATGTATACCATCGCCGCCGCCTATGGCTATATCGAAGCCACTGACGCTGCCGAGCGCTGGGGCGCCGACGCGCAGGCCGACAGCAGCGAGGCGCTGCTGGACCTGATCTTCAATCATTGACGGGAGGATATTTATGGAGACGTTGCTGATTCCCGACAACTACCGGCCGCGCGTCGATTTGCTCAGGGAGCGCAATATTCTCGTCACCGGCGCGGGCGATGGCATCGGCCGCGTGGCGGCCCTCACCTTTGCCCGCTACGGCGCCACGGTACTGCTGCTCGGTCGCACCGGCAGCAAGCTGGAAGCGGTGTACGATGAAATCGAGGCGGCGGGCGGACCGCGGGCCGCGATCATCGAACTGGATCTCGCAACTGCCGCACAAGGCAGCTACCAACAGCTCGCCGATGCCCTCGGCGGTGAGTTCGACTGCCTCGATGGCCTTCTGCACAACGCGGCCCTGCTCGGCGACCGCACGCCGATACGCAATGCCGGCTACCAGGCCTGGGAGGCCGTTATGCAGGTCAACGTGAACGCACAGTTTGCTCTCACCCGCTACCTGCTGCCGCTCCTTGAGCGCTCCCACAACGCCTCCATCGTGCTGACATCCTCGACGGTCGGGCGGGTCGGCCGGGCCTACTGGGGCGCCTATGCAGTGTCGAAGTTTGCCACCGAAGGGTTCATGCAGGTGTTGGCCCAAGAGCTGGAAAATACTTCGCGCATACGGGTCAACACCCTGAACCCGAAAGCCACCAATACCGCGATGCGGCGCACGGCCTACCCGGCGGAGAACCCCGCCAAAAACCCGTCGCCGGAGGCGATCATGCCAGCGTACCTGTTCCTGATGGGTGACGACAGCGCAGGCATTACCGGCCGCGCTTTTGATGCGCGCTGAGAACAGCGCTAGGTGGGGCGTCCGCGTCGCTTGTTGAACTGACGCTCCATCACCTCGCGCTCCTGCACGCTCACGCGACGCACATCCTTGGGGGTGAGTCCGGCCAGCCGGTAGAGCTCTGTAACCTCCTTCGGTTCGAGTTCCGACCACTGGCCCTGTTTCACGCGCGAGGGAATAAACACATTGCCGTAGCGCACGCGCTTCAAACGCGAAACGGTCAGACCCTGGGATTCCCACAGGCGCCGCACCTCGCGGTTGCGACCTTCCATCAGAACAACATAGAACCAGCGGTTTATTCCCTCGCCACCGCCGTCCTGAATATCGGTAAAGCGCGCCAGGCCATCTTCCAGCATGACACCCTCGCGCATGCGCTCCAGCATCCCCGCGTCCACCTGACCCATCACGCGCACCATGTACTCGCGCTCGATATTGGCAGAGGGGTGCATCAGGGCGTTTGCCAACTCGCCATCGGTGGTGAAAAGCAGCAGGCCCGAGGTGTTGAAATCCAGCCGGCCGATCGCAATCCAGCGGCCCTTCTTCAGGCCCGGCAGGCGCTGGAACACGGTGCGCCGGCCCTCGGGGTCGGAGCGCGAGCAGACCTCGCCAACAGGCTTATGGTAAACAATGCAGCGCGTTTCCCGCGCCGGCGCGCGTTGCAGCGGCTTGCCGTCAACGCTGAGCCGGGCCTTGTCGCCAACCCGGTCGCCCAGACGCGCCACGCGCCCGTCTATCGAGACACGCCCCGACTCAATCCATCGCTCCATCTCACGGCGGGAGCCCAGCCCGGTGCGCGCAAGCACTTTCTGCAATTTTTCGCCTGCGGGGGATGCGGGTTGCGCGAGCGGCTCTTCGGGCGGCGTACCGGGTGGCGCGCCACGTGCTTTAGGGCTCACTGCATCAGCCCCGGGTTTCGGGCCTGGGAGATTCCAGGTCCTGATGATCGGTTGCCCCGTCTTCAGATGCCGCATCTCCGGCGGCTTCTTCGTCCGTGGCGACCTGCGCCCGCGCTTCGAGGTTGTCGGCGGCCTCCGTCAGGCTGACACCGCCACCGGGCGCCGGGGTGCCCTCCGGTGTATGTTCCGTACCACCGACCAGCGTCAGACCCTGCGGGCTTTCTCCGCTGGAATCAGGCGCTGCAGCGGTAGACGCATCCGTCCCTGCGGGGAGCGGATCACTGAAGCCGAGTTCCGCGTTGAGGGTTTCCAGATCGCGGATTTCCGCCAGCGCCGGCAGTTGATCCAGGGTCTTGAGCCCGAAGTAGTCCAGGAACTGGCGCGTAGTGGCATACATGGCCGGACGTCCGGGCACATCGCGGTGCCCGACAACGCGAATCCATTCCCGCTCGTGTAGTGTCTTGACAATATTGGAGCTGACCGCGACGCCTCGAATCTCCTCGATTTCACCGCGAGTAATGGGCTGGCGATAGGCGATCAGCGCGAGAGTTTCCAGCAGTGCACGGGAGTATTTCTGCGGTCGCTCATGCCACAGGCGCGCCACCCAGGTGCTCAGGTTCTGGCGCACGCCAAAGCGAAAACCGCTGGCCACTTCCTGCAGCTCAAAGCCTCTGCCCTCGCAGCGCTCGGCCACTTCGGCGAGCGCTTCACGCAGGGCCGCGGCCTCCGGCCGCTCGTGTTCCTCAAACAGTTCCGCAAGCTGCGCCACGCTCAGCGGTTTGGCCGCCGCCAGCAGCGCACCTTCGATAATCTGTACCAGGCCCGTTTCCGACATGCTATTCCGACCTTGCCTTGACATGGATTGGGCCGAAGGTTTCCGTCTGCACCACCTCTACCAGTGCCTCCTTGATCAATTCCATCAGCGCGAGGAAGGTGACCACCACGCCGAGGCGACCCTCGTGCGCACTGAACAGCGAGACAAAGGGCACAAACTGCTGGCCCGCAAGCCGCTCCAGCACCTGACTCATGCGCTCTCGCGTCGACAGGGCCTCCCGCTGAATGTGGTGACTTTCGAACATATCCGCCCGTCGCAGCACCTCTCCCAGCGCCAACAGCAATTCGCGCATGTCGACCTCCGGCTCCGGGCGATCGCGGTGGATCTCCGGCGGGTGGGCGCTGCCCACCCAGGTGTCGCGCTCCTGGCGCGGCATTTCCTCGATTTCCTCTGCGGCTTTCTTGAAGCGCTCATACTCCTGCAGCCGGCGGATAAGCTGCGCCCGCGGGTCTTCCTCGTCGTCTTCAATCGCGGCGGAGCGCGGCAGCAGCATGCGCGACTTGATTTCCGCGAGCATGGCCGCCATGAGCAGGTACTCGGCAGCCAGCTCGAATTTCATGGTGTCCATCAACTCGACATACTGCATGTACTGTTCAGTAATGCGCGACACGTCGATTTCCAGGATATCGAGATTCTGGCGGCGAATAAGGTACAGCAGGAGATCGAGCGGACCCTCGAAAGCCTCGAGGAACACTTCCAGCGCCTGAGGAGGGATGTACAAGTCTTTGGGCAGCTCCGTGATCGCCTTGCCCATGACAAAGGCGAAGGGCATCTCGCCCTGCTGCGGCTCCATCTGACCCGGCCGGTTGCCTCCGTCTGCCGCCTCTGACTCCGGGGCAGCGGGTGTTCCGTAACTGGTTTCTTTCACTGACACGGCACCGCACCCGTTTTTAAGTGCATCCAGTATACCCCAGCGAGGCGGAAATGCAGAGGGCCGCGGCGTATTCTCACCGCCCTGCCCGCTTGCGCCCGGCCTTCAGGCGGGCTGCGGCGTGTTCAGAAATCTCGCGTTGTCCCGCAGGATGCGCTGTTGTTCCTGTGCACTGAAACGTTCCAGTTCCACCAGGTAATCCAGCGGTTGTGGCATGCCCTCGATGTGCGGCCAGTCGGAACCGAAAATCACCCGCTCCGTGCCCATATGCGCGGCCACCTCGTTCACATCATCCTCCCAGAAGGGGTTGATCCACACGTGGCGGCGGAACAGTTCACCCGGATCCTCGCTGTAGTAGCCGCGCATGCGATCGCGCGACTGGCGCAGCTTGCGAAACAGGTCTGGCAGAAACTCCGCACCGTTCTCGATAGACGCTATCCGCAGATTGGGAAAGCGTTCATACAGCTTTTCGTAACTGAGTGTGATCAGGAAATCATAGGCGGCGCGTTCAATGTTGAAGTGCTTGATGGTGGGGGAAAACACCCCGCCGCTGAAATCTGCGGAAAAGCCGTCCTGCACGTATCCGTGGGTGGTGTAGCCGGAGTCCGCGGCGTGAATCACCAGAGTGATGCCGGCTTCATTGAGGCGACTCCAGAATGGATCGAACATTGTATCGGCGGGCGAGCGCGTGGACCCATCCGCGAGTGTCACCGCCGCCGGACGCATGCAGACCACACTGGCTCCCTGGGCGATGGCCCATTCGAGTTCCGCACAGGCCCACTGCGGGTCGCACAACGAGAGGTAAGGTGCCGCGAAAATGCGATTCTGGTAGTTGCACCCCCAGTCCTCCTGCAACCAGCGATTGAAACCCGTGAACAGCGTTGTCACCGCTTCGGTGTCGTGCTTCAGCAACTCCTCGTACAGCACGCCGAGCGTGGGGAAAAGCCACACGCCCTCCAATCCCTGGTCGCGGAGCTTGGCCACGCGCGCATCCCGCTGCATGTAGTAGTCCGGCAATGGCTCACGTGCCCGCATACGCTCGACATCCGCGTCCGTCAGTTGCTTGCCGTGCAGAAAGGGCGCGATGGAACCCGGCAGCGAGATAGGATTCCAGGTGGGATTCTTTACCGCCCGCGCCAGCTTGCCTCCCACCAGATGGTGCTCACGCCCGTCAATGGTCGCCCACTGCACGCAGCGCGCCCGCATGGCGTCGGGGACATGCCGCGTGAATGCGTCGCGGGCTTCATAATAGTGGTTGTCCGCGTCGAACGCGGGATAATCCAGTTCAGGCATGCTTTCCTCTCGGTTGACTACTTGCATAGTGCCACGATCTTGCCCAATGCACCGCGTTCAGCAAGCGCGGCAACCCGCTCGCCAATCGCATCGAATGCCACCACCTCGGCAGGCGTGGCGGAAATTTTGCCGGCCGCCCAAAGCTGCGAGAGCTGTGCATGCCAGGGCAGGATCTCGGCCTGCGGGTGCGCGCCTACAAACACACCCAGCGCGGCGCAATTGCGCATCACCAGACGCTGACTGTCGAGCACGCCCCAGCGCCCGCAGGCATAACCCACGGCCAGCAGGCGCCCGCCCAGGGCGATGCACTCCAGCGAACGCTCGAAGCTCTCGCCGCCAACGGGGTCGTACACCACGTCCGCGCCGCGCCCCTGCGTCAGCTCACGCACGGCCTGAACAAAGTCCACACTGGAATGATCGACAACATGCTGTGCCCCGAGCGCACGACAGAAACCCGCCTTCTCGGCGCTTCCGGCCACGGCGATCACCTGCGCGCCGAGCGCCCTGCCCAGCTGCACCGCTGCGCTGCCGGTGCCACCTGCCGCACCGTGCACCAGTAGCGTTTCCCGTGGCGCCAGCGCGGCACGCACGCTCAGGCCGATCCATGCGGTGTGGTAGGGAATGCTGAACGCGGCGGCCTCTGGGTCGGACATGCCGTGCGGTACCGGGTAGAGGGAGTAATCCGGCGCAATGCAGTACTCGGCAAAGCCGCCATGGCCGTTATAAAAAGCCGTCACACCCATGACCCGCTGTCCCGGCTCAAGCGCGCAATCGACTCCCACGGCTTCTACCTCGCCCACCATCTCCTGGCCGGGCACGAAGGGCTGCGAGGGCGCGAAAGCATAGGTTCCACGACACATCATGACATCTGGCAGTCCGATGCCCACGGCGGCCACGCGCACCAGGGCCTCGCCGGGGCCGGGTTGAGGGAGATCGCGGTCCGCCTGCTGCAACACCGCGGCCGGCTCGCCGGTACCTGTTACCTGCCATGCCTTCACCGCCGAGCCCGCCCGCCGGGACACCCGGTTGCGGCCGAAAGTGCCGTTGGTCGTAAAGTTCTCACCGTTTCATACCTCAAAGGGCGTCACATCGCCCTTGCCGGCACGCAGAATAACCGGTGTTTCATCCACCAGGTCCACCACAGTGGTGGGCTCCATGCCGCACCAGCCGCCATCGATCACCAGATCCACGTCGTGCTCCAGCAAATCGCGTATTTCATAGGGGTCGATCAGGGGCAAATCGTCGCCGGGCATAATCAGGCTGACACTCATCAGTGGTTCGCCCAGGTCCTGCAGGATCGCGCTGGCGATGGCGTTCTCCGGCACCCGCAAGCCAATGGTTTTACGCTTCGGATTCTGCAGCCGCCGGGGCAGCTCCGAGGTCGCTTTGAGAATAAAGGTATAGGGGCCCGGGGTGCAATGCCGCAGCAATCGATAGACGGTATTGTTGACCTTGGCGTAGGTGGCGATCTCCGAGAGATCGCGGCACACCAGGGTGAAATTGTGCCGTGTATCCAGCCGTCTGATGCGCCGGATGCGGTCCAGCGCACTCTTGTCGCCGATATGGCAACCCAGGGCATAGGCGGAATCGGTGGGATACACGATCACGCCACCGGCGCGGATAATATCGACCGCCTGGCGCACCAGCCGCGCCTGCGGATTGTCTGGATGAATCTGAAAAAACTGACTCACGCGACCTCTCCAGCCCCGTCCCAACGCTCCCAGACACCGCGCAAACCCTGCAAAGCGGGCACGCTCACCCCCGGCTCGGCACTGTAGGGCGTATCGCGGTGAAAATCGCTGCCAACGGACACTTCCAGGCCGAACTCTGCGGCATATCGGCGGATTTGTGCTGTCTGCTGCGGCGTCTGGTAGCCGCTGAGCAGCTCTATCGCGCCGCCGCCCGCGGCGACGAAATCCACCAGCAAGCGGCGCAGTTTCATGCCTGTAAACCGGTACTTGTAGGGATGTGCCACCACCGCCACGCCGCCAGCGCGCACGATCCAGCCCACAACGCGCTCGAGATCGGGCCAGAAGGCCTTTACATCGCCTACCTTGCCCTGACCGAGGTAACGCCCGTATGCCTGCTGTGCATCCTTCACATGGCCCTGCTGCACCATCCACGCCGCGAAATGCGGACGGCCTAGCTGACCTTCCCCCGCCTCTCCCAGCGCACCTTCGAGGGCGCCCGGAAATCCGCGCCGGGCGAGGCGTTCGGCAATCTGCTCGCCGCGCTGGCTGCGCGCATTTTCCATATATTCGAGCGCTTCGCGCATGGCGGCATGTTCGCTGTCAAAGCCAAGACCCACGATATGCACGGTGGTGCCCGACCAGCGGCAGGAGAGCTCCACGCCGGGGATCAGCCTGACCGGCTCGCCGTGCTGTGCGGCCCGGTCGCGCAGCGAGAGAAAGCCGTCGATGGTGTCGTGATCTGTCACGGCGAACATCCCGACGCCACGCTCGCGGGCCCGCGCCAGTAATTCCAGCGGCGCGAGGGCGCCATCCGACGCAGTGGTGTGGGTGTGGAAGTCGATCAGCACAATCTTTACACTCTGTGGTCTGCGGCTGGCGGATATACCGCCCAGCCAAGCCCCATGGTACCAGCCGGAGTGCGCCAATAGCCATGAAGCAGTTGCTTGAGTTCCTTCCCATCATCCTGTTTTTCATCGTCTATAAGCTGGATGGTACGCAGGTCAGCCTCGGCGGCTGGGAGTATCAGCTCGACGGCATCTTCTCCGCCACCGCGGTACTGATGGTCGCTACCCTCCTACAGGTCGCGATCAACTACGCAATCAGCCGGACACTGGAGAAACGCCTGCTGTGGCTGGCACTGGCGGTGCTGGTGTTTGGCGGAGCAACCCTCGTGTTTCGCAATGAGGCGTTTATCCAGTGGAAGCCCACCATCTTCAACTGGGCGCTCGCCATCGCTTTCGGCGTTTCCCAGTTTGTCGGTGACAAAAACCTGATGGAGCGCACCCTGGGCAGCCAGATTCATCTGCCGAAACAGATCTGGTCGCGATTGAATCTTCTCTGGGTCAGCAATTTTGCCGTGGTCGGCGGGCTCAACATTTACGTTGCCTACGCTTTCAGCGAGGCGACCTGGGTGGATTACAAGCTGTATTCCGCAATTGGCTTTACCCTGCTGCTGACGGTGCTTACGGCTGTGATGATCAGTCCGCACCTGAAAGACCCACCAGACCCTGAAGTGCTGGGTAGCAGAAAGTAGCCGGAGAACTGCCATGTACTACGCCATTCTATGTGAGGATGTGAACAACAGTGGCCCGCTGCGCAAGGCCGCGCGTCCCGCCCACCTCGACAGACTCACTGCACTGGTGGATCAGGGGCGGCTGCTGGCGGCGGGGCCACATCCTGCACTCGATACTGAAGATCCGGGCGAGGCCGGGTTCACCGGAAGTCTCATCATCGCCGAGTTTGACAGCCTCGAAGCCGCCACCGCCTGGGCCGATTCCGACCCTTACGTGGACGCCGGCGTGTTCAGCCGGGTGACAGTCAAGCCGTATAAACTGGTGCTCCCCTGAAAAGCGCCCGCAGTATATTGCGCTCTATAAATCCATGCTTATTCTTACATTTGCCCAGCCGCGCAGCTAGAATATGTGCTACAGCCGGCGCGACAGCGACCGGATCGAACCGACTCACTCCAAGGATTTCCATGCCGTGCGAATCGCTGCATTTCTCTTCCTGACGCTGCTTTTTCAGAGCGGCCTGGCAAACGCTCAGGACGTCCGCTACATCAGCGATAAACAGTACGTGCCGCTGCGCAGCGGCGCGGGCAATGACTATCGCATCATTCATCGCGGCATCCCCTCCGGCACGCGCCTGACGGTGTCGACAACCTCCGAGGATGGTCTCTGGTCGGAGATCACCACCGCCAACGGCACCAGCGGGTGGCTCCGCAGCCAGTACCTCATGCAGGATCTTCCCGCCGAGCTCAAGGTTGAAGCGGCCGAACGCCGCGCTGCGGAGGCCGAAGCGAAGCTGCAGGAGCTTCAGGCGATGATAGAGGCACTGCGCAGCGAGCGCGGCGATCTGCGCGATCAGTTCGACGACAGCAGTTCGGAGCTCCAGGACGTGGCGAAGGAACTGGCGCAAATCAAGCAGGTGTCCGGCAAGGCGCTGCAACTGGACGCCGACAACCGCAAGCTGGTAGAACAGAATGAAAACCTCCGCTCGGAAACGGAGATGTTAAAGGCCGAGAACCAGCGCCTGAATGACAAGCTACGCAGCGACGAGTTCATCAATGGCGCGCTGGCGGTACTGCTGGGCGTTATCGTCGCCCTGGTGGTGCCCCGCCTTATGCCGCGCCGCCGCCGAAGTTCAAGCTGGGCCTGACGGAGACCTCGCATGACAAGAGCATTCCTCCTGTGTGTCACATTGCTGATCGGCTCCCACGCGTGGGCCGACGCCGCAAACAACCCGCGGGTAGTGATTCGCACCAGTGAAGGGGACATCACGCTACAGCTGTTTGCAGACAAGGCCCCGGCAACGGTTGAGAACTTCCTTGCCTACGTGGACAGCGGTTTCTATGCGGGTACGATTTTTCATCGCGTGATTCCCAACTTCATGATTCAGGGCGGCGGCCTGTTGCCGGACCTCACTGAAAAGCCAACCAACCCACCGGTCGTCAACGAATCGAAGAACAGACTCCACAACACCCGCGGCACGATTGCCATGGCCCGCACCAACGATCCCGACTCCGCGGGCGCCCAGTTTTTTATCAATCAGCGCAACAACCTGCGGCTCGACTGGACACCGGGGCGCGATGGCTACACCGTGTTCGGTGAAGTCCTGCTGGGAATGGATATTGTGGACTTCATCGCCACAGCGCCCACCAGAAAGGTGGGCCTGATGGACGATGTGCCGGAAGAGCCCATCGTGATCCAGGCCATCAATCGCCTACCCGCCGAATGATCGCGCTCAGCGTCAACCTGAACAAGATTGCGCTGATCCGCAATTCCCGCGACACAACAATCCCGGACATTCCAACCCACGCTCGCCTGTGCATTGAAGCCGGTGCGGATGGCATCACCGTGCACCCTCGCCCCGATCAGCGCCACATACGCGCTTCAGACTGTCTCGATCTGGCGGCAATGCTGGGCGTGGAATTCAATATCGAGGGCAACCCGTTGGCAGGTCCACGCGCCAGCGCTCGCGAAGGCGTAACAGACTATCCGGGTTTCATGCAGCTGGTGAAGGCCATTCGCCCCGCCCAATGTACACTCGTACCCGATGGCGACAACCAGCTCACCTCCGACCACGGCTTTGATCTCAGGCGCGAGGGCGAGAATATCGCACCGCTGGTACAGGAGCTAAAAGCTCTGGGGATTCGCACCAGCCTGTTCATGGAGCCGGAACCAGAACAGATTCGCCTCGCGGCACAGATCGGCGCCGACCGGATCGAGCTGTACACCGAGAGCTATGCACGCGCGTATCGTGAGCAACGCGGCGTGGAAGAAATTTTCCAACGCTTCGTGCGCGCGGCGGAAGTCGCCGGCGAAGAGGGGCTGGGCGTGAACGCCGGCCACGACCTGGATCTGGAAAACCTGCCGCGCTTCGCCACTGTGCCCGGTTTGCTGGAGGTCTCCATCGGCCATGCACTGACGGTGGATGCACTGCGCTTAGGACTGGCAAATGCCGTGGTCGCCTACCAGCGCGCGCTGGGCAAGGCATGACAGGCCCTGAATTACAGTAATCCTGTGCGCTCGTGGAAGCGGGTCATCCAGATACCATGCGTACAGACACTCACTACTAGCGACAGGCGGGCACTACATTGAGACGAATCGACCTGACCAGCGCCGGCTTTTTACTGGCGGAAAAGCGTGAAACCCCCATGCACGTGGGTGGGATCAATCTGTTCACGCTGCCCGAAGGAGCGGATGAGCATCGCTTTCTCAGCGGACTGGCGGAGGTTCTGCGCAACGCCGACACGTTCCGCAAACCCTTCGGTGAGTACGTCAAAGTCTCACCGCTGGGCTTCTTCTGGGAAAAGGACGAGCACATCGATCTGGACTATCACGTCCGCCACTCCGCCCTGCCCAAACCCGGACGCTACCGCGAGCTGTTCGCACTGGCCTCGCGGCTGCACAGCGTACTGCTTGATCGCAATCGTCCCCTGTGGGAGACACACCTGATCGAGGGCCTGCAAAACCGCCAGTTCGCGCTCTATCAAAAGGTACATCACTCTGCGATAGACGGCGTGGGTGCGATGCAACTCACACGTTCCGCCTATTCAACGCGCAAATCGGAGCGTCTGTACCACTCGCCCTTTTCCACGCAGGCGTACGAGCGCCTGAAAATCCTGCAATACGGCAATACCGCGCGCAACGTGACACGCCCGAGTCGTAGCGAGCTACGCAACGTCGTCGATGCGCTGAAACAGACTTATGATTCAGGTGTTCACCTGGCTACCGCAATGGGCCGCTTCAGCGGTGCATTTTTCGGCCGCGGCGGCAACCTTGCGGTGCCCTGGCACAATGTACCTCGTACATCCATCAACACCCGGGTGACGGGCGCTCGCCGGTTTGTAGCGCAATCGTGGGAATTCGAACGGGTCAAGGCAGTCTGCCGGGCGGTGGACGGCACACTGAATGACATCGTGCTGGCCATGTGCTCTGGCGCACTGCGCCGCTATCTTCTTTCCCGCAATGAACTACCGGCGCATTCACTGAAAGCCATGGCGCCCATTTCGCTGCGCGAGGTGGGCGACGTGGACTCCGCCAACGCCGTGGGCTTTATCACTGCGGACCTGGCGACCAACACCCGCGACCCGGAACACCGGTTGCGCCAGATCCAGGATTCCATGCGCGCAGGCAAAGCCCTCCTGAGTGATATGTCGGCGCGCGAAACGGCAATATTCATGCAGCTCACACAATTGCCGGCAGTCGTTTCCTCGGTGCTCGGCCTGGCGGCCAGATACCCCGCCTACAGTACGGTAATCTCCAACGTGCCGGGGCCGCGCGAGCGCCTGTACTGGAATGGTGCGAGGCTCGACGGTATTTATCCCGCCTCCATCGTGTTCGACGGATTTGCCATGAACATTACGCTGGTGAGTTACTACGACAGTCTGGACTTCGGCATCGTGGCCTGTCGCCGCTCCCTACCGCAGATTCAGCGTATTATCGATCACCTGGAGGAGTCGCTGCAGGAGCTCGAGGAGCTGGCGGGACTGCCCAGAGGCGGCGCGAGCGCAAAGGCAAAATCGCGACGCAAGACCAAAACCCGCGCAAAAAAGACCGCGAAAGCGGAAACGCCAGCCAATACAAAAACCAAAGCCAAACCTAAAGCCAAAACCAAAACCAAGACCAAAGCCAAAGCCAAAGCCAAAGCCAAAGCCAAAGCCAAAACGAAGGCGAAGGCGAGGCCCAAGGCGATGCCCAAAAACAGGGCCCGTGGCAGTACGTAAAAGACCTCACCGGCCTGATAACCCAGACACCGGTCACAGTTGGCGATATTTTTTTTCAGGTGGGCTGATTGACGTCCAGCAGCGGGGAAGCGTCGATCTGTTCGGCGTCCATCATGGCGGCAATGCGCTGCATGGATGAGAGAATCTGTGTCTGCTCCCAGCTCTCCAGCGACTCAAAGCGTTCAATGAACTTTTCATGCAATAGCAACGGTGCGGCCGAGAGCGTCTCCCTGCCAGCCTGCGTCAGGCGGGCATTCACAACGCGTTTGTCCACCTCGCCGCGCATGCGCTCCACGAGCTTGCGCGACTCCAGTCGGTTCAGAATAGTGGTAACCGTCGCCTGACTGAGGGAAACCTCTTCCGAAATACGCTTCACCGTAACATCGCCGAGTTCATTGATGGCGCGCAGTACCATAACCTGGGGAATTGTCAGGCCACAGAGTTTTTCCATGCGTTTGGACTGCATGTCGGTCGCGCGAATAATGCGGCGCAGCGACACCAGCACACCCTGCCATACAGGTTTTTCCCGCATTGATATCTCCCTTGCCTCATACGCCCACCCACTGCAGGTGCGACCTGACTACGATTGTACTTGCACTGCGACCCGTGGTGCACCTTTGTTGCAACCCGGCAAGCGTGAAAGTAACCGCAGTGTGTTTTTGCTGCGCAACCACGTATCCTTGACATCCATGCTACCGGTTAACCAGCGCATTTAACGTATGCCATCAACACAGAATTATGCATTACCACGCCGCACTCATAGCGCTTCCGGCGAGAAGCGCCAGGTAGGCTTTGAACTGGAGTTTGCCGGGCTCGATCTGCGCCACACAGTGAGTCTTCTGGAACGCGTCTTTGACGAATCCGCGCACAGCACCTCTCTTGCCGAGGCGCGCCTGACCCACGCCCGCTGGGGCGATTTCAAAGTCGAGGTCGACAGCGAACTGGCCAAGTCGCTTGCCAAGACTCGCGCCCGCTGGCGCGAAGAGGCGAGAGCCCGGGGCGAGCTGAAGGCGCCGCCCGACTACGACCCGTTGGCCGAATGGCTGGTGAACCTGACCACAGAACTGGTGCCGGTAGAGGTGGTATGCCCGCCGGTGGATATCGATCAACTGGCCGACCTGGATCCCCTGGTGGACAGCCTGCGCGCCGCCGGAGCGCTGGGAACCAGCGAATCCCTGCTGTATGCCTTTGGCGTGCATATCAACCCGGATCTCCCGGCACTGGATGCGCAGACAGTCGCACGCTACCTGCGCGCCTTCGCATTGGCGCAGGACTGGCTGCTGGAGGTACATCGGGTCGACCTGTCGCGACGTTTTGTGCCCTATATCGACCTCTACAGCGGCAGCTACCGCAAGAAAATCCTCGGCTATGACGACCGCGTATCGATGGATACGTTGATCGATGACTACCTGCATTTCAACGCAACCCGCAACAGGGCTCTGGATATGCTGCCACTTTTCAAACATATCGACGAAGCCCGGATTTCCGCAAAAATCAGCGATGTGCGGGTGAAAGCCCGCCCCACCTTTCACTACCGCATGCCAAACTGCGAGATCAACCGGCCGGGTTGGCGACTCGCGAACAGCTGGAATCCCTGGTGTGTGGTCGAGGCGCTGGCCGACAGTCCGGAGCTGCTTGACGACCTCTCTGCCCAGTTCCGCAGGCACGACGGAAATCTATTAAACCTGAGGCGGCCAGCATGGCACCAGACGCTAGACCAGTTGCTGCACGACCTTGCATCGGCGTAACCGGCTCTTCCCAGCGATTTTCGCCCTCCTGGCTGGCGATTCGCCTGTCGCTGTTTCTCGTCGGCGCCCGGGCCCTGCGCATAACGGCTAATCGTCCCGCTGAGCCGGAACGCCTGGACGCGCTGGTAGTCAGCGGCGGACACGATATTCATCCGGGCCTGTACGGCACACAGGAGTTGCCCGACAAAGAGTACGACCACGATCGCGATGAACTGGAACAGCGTTTCATCCGCTACGCGCTTGCGCAACGGCTGCCCATGATGGGCATCTGCCGCGGCTACCAGCTCATCAACGTGGTGCTCGGCGGCACACTGCACGTGGACATTCGAAAACTGCGCCGTCAGACCTCCAATTTCGGCACGGTTTTGCCGCGCAAAGACGTATTGCTTGAGAAGGCCTCGTTGGTGCATGCCCTTGCAGGCAAACTCAAACTGCGCGTCAACAGCCTTCACTACCAGGCGGTGGATCGCGTTGCGCCAACACTGCGGATTGCCGGGGTCGATCGCGACCAGTTTGTGCAGGTCCTGGAGCACACGGAGAAGGCGCCTGTGCTCGGCGTGCAGTGGCACCCGGAATACCTGTTCTACATGCCCAGCCAGCTGCGCCTGTTCCGCTGGCTGGTGGGCGAGGCCCGCAAACATCGGCAGGAGCGTTCTTGAGCGGTTACCTGTTGTTGTTTGCCTCCGCGTTTGGAGCGGCCACCCTGTTGCCTTTTTACTCGGAAGTGGTGTTTCTGGCGTTGCTGGAGAAGGGCCTGCTGCCCGGCTGGCTCTGGCTGGCGGCAACAACCGGCAACACCGCCGGCTCCGTGGTCAACTGGTTCATCGGCCTCAAGTACAGCCACCTGGAGGGCACGCGCTGGTTCCCTGTGAACAAAAATAACATGGCGCGTGCCAGAGGCTGGTTTGGGCGCTACGGCTACTGGACGCTGCTGCTGGCCTGGTTGCCGGTGGGCGGCGATGCCCTGACCTTCATCGGTGGCATCCTGCGCGTGCGCCTACCGGTATTCCTCATACTGGTGGCCATCGGCAAGGGTGCGCGCTATGGCGCGTTGCTTGTTGGCTTCAATTTGCTGGCTCACGCGTGAGGAGGAACAGGACGAAGTAGCAGGCTTGAGGCGCCATTGAGGTGCGGCGCAGGTCCGGCCTCTGATGCTAAAAGACAAGTTGCAATACAAGCCTGCAAAGACTACGATGCGCCTCGCTGGCTGATGCCAGCAGGCGACATCCTCAGTTGTTCGCGCCTCACCGCGCGCAGTCTCTTCTGCCTTGAGCAGTTCAAGTGATGCACCCACCGGGTGCCGCTCTGTATGCCGCAGGTGCAAACGGGCTTTCAGCCTGTTGCACAACACGGTGGCTCACGCGCAGAAATTCTGCTCCTGTTTACCAGGCCACACCCTGCCGAAAACCGGCTAATCGATTCCGGCGAATTTTTTCGCCGTACGGGTAATTTATGCAATTTACAGAACTTGGTCTTATCGAACCTATCGCTCGCGCGGTAAACGAAAAAGGCTACCATACGCCCTCTCCCATACAGGCTCGCACCATCCCGGTAGTCCTGGAAGGCGGCGACCTGATGGCGTCCGCACAAACCGGAACCGGCAAAACCGCGGCCTTCGTACTGCCCATTCTGCAACTACTCGCAGATGGCAAAAAGGCGCGCGAACGCCAGGTGCGGGCCCTCATTGTTACGCCCACGCGTGAACTCGCCGCACAGGTGCACGCGAATGTTGTCGAGTACAGCTGCAATCTCTCGCTGACAAGCCTGGCAGTATTCGGTGGCGTCAACATCAACCCGCAGATGTCCAAACTGAGACGCGGCGTGGATGTGCTGGTTGCCACCCCCGGGAGACTGCTGGACCTGCACAATCAGAAAGCGCTCTTCCTGGACGACGTGCAGGTATTGGTACTGGACGAAGCGGACCGCATGCTGGACATGGGCTTCATTCACGATATCAAGCGTATTCAGCGGCACCTGCCCGCCAGAAAGCAGTCGCTGTTATTCAGTGCGACGTTTTCCAGCGAGATTCGCGCACTGGCGAAGTCGATGCTAAACGATCCCGTCGAGATCGACGTGGCGCCACGCAATACCACGATAGAAACCGTGCAACAGCGCATCCACCCGGTCGACAAGAAGCAGAAAACGGCGCTGCTGAAACACCTTATTACCAGCAATGGCTGGCGGCAGGTACTGGTGTTTTCGCGCACCAAGCACGGCGCCAACAAACTGGTGAAAGAGCTGGCGCGCGACGATATCCGCGCCGTTGCGATTCACGGCAACAAAAGCCAGGCCAATCGCACGCGTGCGCTGGCGGATTTCAAAGCGGGCAAGGTCGATGTGATGGTCGCCACGGATATCGCGGCGCGCGGCATCGATATCGTGGAACTTCCCCACGTGGTCAACTTTGATTTGCCCAACGTCCCAGAGGACTACGTCCATCGCATCGGCAGAACGGGCCGGGCAGGCAGCAACGGCGTGGCCGTGTCACTGGTATCGCCTGACGAGATCAGCCAGCTACGCGGTATCGAGCGCCTGATCAAGCAAACCCTGACGCGCGATGTGATAGAAGATTTTGAACCGGAGCAGAGCCTGCCGGCCTCCCAGCGCGCCGGCAACCCGGGTGCGGGCCCGAAAGGCCACAACAACGTGCGGCCGATCAGCGAGGCGCGCCGCAACGACAACGGGGACGCCCGCGGGCGCCGACGCAGCAGAGGCCGGGGCAGAAGCAAGCCAAACGCCGCGTAGGCACACTGAAAATACCAGCGCTCAGAAATCAAATGCGCGTTGGTATATCCCCCGCTCAGGCTCGGCCAGTGAATCTGGCTGCTGCCGCGCAAACGTCAGACCGGAAAGCGTAACACCCAGCAAGCGCACGCCCGGCTCGGCGGGTAACAGACCGTCGAGCAGTGCCTGCGCCAGCTCCGCCATATGGCCAGCGTCATCAATGTGCCCTTGCACGCTGCGACTGCGGGTCACCAGGCGAAAATCGCCGTAGCGCAGCTTCACGGTCAGGGTGCGGCCAACCACGCCACAGTTCTGCGCGCGCTCCCAGGTACTGGCAACAATTGTGCGCAACGCCGCTCGCAGTTCGATCTCAGTGTGCAGATCGGACGGGAACGTCTGCTCATGACCCACCGATTTGCGTACCCGCTGACTGCGAACCGGCCTGTGATCGATACCGCGTGCAGCGTTGTGCAGGTAAGCGGCTGATTTGCCAAAATGCGACACTAGGAACTCCCTGTCGCGGGAGCGCAGATCAGCGCCCACATGGATGCCCAACCGGGCCATGCGTTCAGCGGTTTTTGGCCCCACGCCGTGAAACCGTCGCACCGGCAGGGTTGCGACGAAATCGGCGCCCTGTTCCGGGCGAATCACGAACAGGCCGTCGGGCTTGTCGTGGTCAGAGGCAATCTTGGCCAGAAACTTGTTGTAGCTGACGCCGGCACTGGCGCGCAGGCCCGTGGCGACGAAAATCTCCGCCTTGATCCGCTGCGCGGTCGCCATGGCGCTGCCAACCCGCTGCAGGTCGTCGCTGACATCCAGGAAAGCCTCGTCCAGCGAGAGCGGCTCAACCAGGTCGCTATAGCGCTCGAAGATCGCCCTGATCTGCCTGGATACCGCGCGGTAGACATCAAACCGGGGTCGCACGAACACGAGGTCCGGGCAGCGTCGCGCAGCAGTGACCGAAGGCATCGCAGAGCGCACCCCGAAGCGACGTGCCTCGTAGCTGGCAGCGGCAACCACGCCCCGTTCCCTTGAGCCGCCGACGGCCACCGGCCGGCCACGCAACTCGGGATTATCGCGTTGCTCTACGCTGGCAAAAAATGCATCCATATCGACATGAATGATTTTTCTGGGCCGGCAATCCCCGCCTGGTGTTGTCTCCGATACCTGCAATGTGCTCGCGAACTCCCGCATCGAGATCCTAATTGATCCTAGTGTGCTGCCAGATTAATTTGTTGATTAATTTTTAGCCGAAATTGTCGTGTGAGTGCCTCGACTATGAGGATCATACAATGACACGCACAATTTGTGAGACTGAACTGGACGAACACGAAGAAGCGGGACTAAGGATTTGGTTGAGACGGCAGAGCACGGTAGTCGGACTCCATTTGCGAGCTGGTATTGTTCTGGATTGCGCCAACAGATATTCGGGTCAAGAAATTGCACAGCGACACCGGACAAGCTATCAGACGGTGAGTAGGTGTCGACGCCGATTCACTCAGTGATCGACTCGCCAGATTATCTGGTGCGTCACGGGCTGGCCAGCCTGGAAAACGCGATGATGACCCGCGACGGGCAGTGCTAGAAGCGATTTTAGACCTCCGGACCAAGAAAATGAGGCACTGGCGCGTATACTTCTCCTCCGAGAAAATTGGTGTGTCCCATTATTTCCAGTATCCCGTGTGGGCGCACTTTGGAACTTAAGCCTCATCCGTCGCGCAGTTTGAAACTATCTACAGATCGGCACATCATCAGTAAAAACAGAGACATTGTTGGCTTGTACCTTGACCCTCCCGATCAGGCCTTGGTTTTGTTCGTGGCTGAGAAAAGCAAGAGCCCGGCGCTGGATCGGAGTCTGCTCCCACTGCCGGCGAATTGCGATTTTCCAGAAACTCACACCCACGACTACCGGCGATGGCACCACGACTTTAATTGCCGCACTAGACGTCGCCACGGAAAAAGTGATCAGCACACTAAAAAGCTGTCATAAAACCACTGAAGTCATCAGACTTCTGCGACACATCTAGTCCCAGGTGCCGATCGACATCCACTCTGAGATGGACAATTTTTGATTCATAGACGCCTCCACTCTTTGCGAGTTCAGGCGCTATCACCCACCGCGGCGCTGCCCCCCACCCTCAAGATAGCCCGCGATGCCAGTGAAGATAGGGTCGCCCATGTCATCTATACTCCTGCATCGGCAGCAACCTGCCCTGTGCCGTGGTCATGTGCTGGGCGGAATTTACCCGCGTATCGTCCTTTACTCCGAGGATATCGAGATGCCTATTGCACCCCTTGAGCGTCAGAAATTCTTACAATCTTTGGTAAGCCACCTCGGGTTGAGCTTTGAGTGCCCACGCATCTTACCGAAATTAGCAAGAAAATAATTTTGTGGCATGCCTATTGCTGTCAATTAGGGGAAAACTTACGATCGTTTCCTTTCGATTAGAGGATGGTCGCAGATGTCGGGCCAACCTGTGATTTACGAATAAAAACCGGCAATTATGCTCAAAAAAGGAGTAAAAAATGCTGAAATCTATCAAACGACTAACACTGGGACTCGCCCCGCTTCTGATGCTGGGCCTGTTCAACATGGAGGCCAACGCCGCGCCCTCGGTTGCCTGGTCGACGCCACCAGATGGTACAGTGGCACCTGTAGGCACGTCCGTTACGCCTGTCGGCCAGGCAAGTGGAGGAGTGATAGGTGGTGGCGCCTCCGACATCATACTCGTTCTGGATAGTTCCGGGAGCATGGGCACCAATGAGACAGTCGGCGGGGTCACGCAGTCTCGAGGCGACTGGCAGAAGGAGATCGCCACGAGCCTTGTAAATTCCCTGCCGGCAAGTTCCGCTGTTCGCGTCGGCGTCGTAGAATTTGATAGCGATGCAAACGTTGTTCGCTCCCTCTCTCCTTTATCCAGCGATCTCGCGGCCGTAATCGCAGCAATCAACAGTGTTGATGAAAGCGGCGGCACAGATATCCCCGATGGGCAAATCGCTGCCTTCAACGAGCTGTCAACCAATGGCTCCCTTTTGGACCCCACTGTCTTGTCGAGTTATGTGGTGTTTTCCGACGGTTCATCTAGCGGGAATCCAGACGCGACGGCAGATTTGCACGCAGCCAATGGCGTTGACCTGATCGCAAGCATTGCCCTGCCAGGCGCGAATATCGGGACAATGCGGGGAATCGTGAATGGCCAGGACGATATCTTCGGCAACGAGGACGATCACGGGGCATTTATCGACGGTACTTCAAGTATTCAGGACATTATCGACGCGATCACCGGTGGCGGCGCTTTCGTGGGGATCGATCAGGTCGATGTCACGATGCCCGATGGCACGTTATTTAGTGATGTTGCGCTCGATTCCTTCGGCAACTTCGCGGCTCCAGTGCCATTCAATATCAATGCTGGCCCCAACACCTGGACCGCGGTTGCAACCGATAACCAGGGAGATACAGCAACGGCGACGGTTACGGTCTTCGGCGACGAGGGTGAAGTCCCCGTACCGGCGACCGTCTTCCTGTTCGGCGCGGCGCTGCTCGCCCTGGCTCACAGACACCGCCAATCGACATAGAGCAAGCCAACCCTGAAAGTCTCTGGAATATCTAGATGACAAACCGGGCCTCGGCCCGGTTTTATCTTTTACACAATAACAAATATAATCAGGCGAAGATCGGAGCTGCTTGATGAACTGGGGGCTTGGTGCATATGTTTCGATGTTTTCGCAGCTTTCTGTATCCTGCATTTATAACACTATTTGTGGCGGCGGCGTCTCAGCATACGATAGCCAAAGTCGTCGAGTCAGACGAATTTGACACGCTTCCCCTGATACCCGATGTCATCGACCTGCTCAAGATCGATCAGCCGATTGCCACCCAGTCCAGCAGTATCGCCAGATCGCCCGGTGAAGTGCATGAATTGTTCCGCAAGCGCGGCAGCCCACTGGTAGTCCTGCAGTACGCAACGACCCCCAAATGGCAAGATGGTGACTTACTTCACCCCTATATCATCGCTTTGGCGAACCAGCTTTCCGATGGGAAGTTTGAGTTATCTGAGGCCACATCGCTCGATCCCCCGCAGCAGTTCTATGCCGCTCTAATAAAGTCATTGCAGGCCCGTGATAGTGGGCAAATCGATACCGCGGAACAATTTGCTCAGGAGGCACTCGAAAATGAGCCTGAGCACCCATTCGCACTTAACCTGTTGGCACAATTGCGCCTCCTGCAGCAACGTTACGACGAAGCAGATCAACTATTGACCTGGGCATTGAAACAGGCGCCCGGCTTTGCTGGAGCGATGGCAAATCGTGCCGCACTGGCATATACACGCGGAAATTATATCGAGGCGGTAGACCTGTATGACCGCGCCCTGGCCCGGGAGCCCTACCTGTGTGCTGCAATACTCGGACGAAGCGCTGCCCTGTTACGCCTTGGTAATCTTGCACAAAGCTCTCAAAACCTGAAGCGATGCGCCGACGTTCCAGGATTCGACTTCAATGCCAATCTCCTGCGTGTAGGCCTGGCTTTAGCGCAGCGCGACTATGAGCAAGCAGAGGAACTGGCGCATTGGTTTAAAAACACCGCTCCTGACACGGCACACTATTGGTTGGCCGAAATCGCGATGCATCGAGGCGAACCCGGAACAGCGCGGGCACACCTCGATTCAATAGAACTCGATAGCCCTCGTGCCCAATACCTTTCAGCCCTTGCCAACGCAGCTGTCGGTAACTATTCTGCGGCAATTTTGGGCGTACAGGAACTCCAGAAAGAGGTACAAGCCAACCCTGACGTCGATTTTTCACTCGCGGTTTTTCAATTCGCAAATGAGGGTACTGCACCTGAACACACCTACGAAGCTTTGCCAATTCAAAATGACGCTCGTTATGCGTTGCTTCATGCCTGCCGAGCTCTCGCACGGGCAGACGTCGCCGAGGCGGCGGAGTTCTGGCGGGAAAGCTCGGGGATGATCGCCGGCTTCGACGTCACAGGTATGTCTGTTGCTGGTCTTCGACACCCTTTGACCGCAAACGGTGCCCGGGATTTGGCGCTTGCGGCATTATTCTACGATACAGGGTACAACAAAATTTCTCGCCACTTATTGGGTGAGGTGCTGGATAGCAGTCCGGACATGCCTGCGGCGCTGCTCCTGACTTCCATTGTTGCGACAAGCATGAACGACAGCGATTTCGCTGCGTCGACGGTCGATCAACTTCTTGATCTGGAGCCTCGACTATTTTCAGCTCTCTATCAAGCCTCTGAGCTGAACCTGAAAAATGGTAATTACACAAGAGCCAGAATTATGCTTGCCCGTGCAGTTGCTGAAAAACCGGATAGAGGAGCTCTGTTAAAGTTGGCATTGTTGGAAGATAGAGAAGGCAATCTGTCGAATGCTGTCACAGCGATGAAAACCTACATTGCTTCCTATCCATCTGACTTCGTAGGTTACAACCAGTTGGCATGGTTATACGCGAAGCGCGAACAGAATCTGGATCACGCCATGGACCTCGCTCTGACAGCCAACAGGCTCCAGGCGCAAAACGTGTCAGTCTTGGACACGATCGGATGGATTCACTTCCTGCAAGGCGATCTCGACAAAGCGGCAGACTATTTGGAAAGTGCAAATGAATTGGCATCAGGCAACCACCCCGATGTATTATTTCATTTGGCCTCGATAGCAGCAGAGCGCGGAGAAACAGCAGAAGCCGGTCGACTCCTCAAAAAGGCTCTCCAGCTTTCCATGCCCTTTGATAGTCGTGACGCTGCAAGACAACTCTTGGCGGCATTGGATATGGAATGATTTACCTTGGGGAAATTCACTATGCCCTATCGCGGTAGCAGGCAATCACTGAACAAGCGGAACTTGTGATGATGCCCAAGGTGAGAACTGATTGCTTATGGAGTGCCGCATTGGCTCACAACTAAAACTTAGCGAGGGACCGCGGTTCAACCCCGACATGACAGATACCCAGATAAGAATGGACAATCACCAGCTAAGCGAGGTATCCCATGTCCAAGAGAAGGCGCTTGTCGCCTGAGTACAAACAAGAAGCTGTCCGCCGGGAACAGAAGTCAGATAATCCAGTCTCCGAGATCGCCAGGGACCTCAGGATCAATTACAACATACTCCGCAAGTCGGTAAAACAAGCTGCCGAGTCCGGTGCGCGAGCGTTCCCCGGTCACGGCAGCCCTCGCATCTGGGAAGACCTACGCTAAGAAGGCGAAACATGTAGCCTAGATAGTAATGCAGTAGCGGCCACGAGCGCCAACCTCTGCGTGGTCTTCCCGGGGTTCGCTGCCCGGCATCGCAGAGGCCCGTTGTACAAGCGCCGCTATTCAATGGATAATCTCCTGCCCCTGACACAGCTGCGGCAACCAGAAAGCCTGGCAGGCACTTATGACTCGACACATACAATTGATGGACACCACGCTGCGCGATGGCGAACAGACCCAGGGCGTGTCGTTCTCGCCTGCGGAAAAGGTCAATCTTGCCAAGGCACTGCTGGAGTTGCTCAGGGTCGATCGTATTGAGGTTGCATCAGCCAGGGTGTCCAGCGGCGAGAAGGAAGCGGTTGCCAGTATCAACGCATGGGCTGCCAAAAACGGGCTCGACGGACGCATCGAAGTGCTGGGTTTTGTAGATCATACCCTGAGCGTCGACTGGATCAGGGAGACCGGCGGCAAGGTCATCAATCTGCTGACCAAGGGCAGTGAGAAACACTGCCGCGAACAGCTCGGAAAAACCCTCGAACAACATGTGGCGGGAATTTTGCAAACCGTGGCCTATGCGCGCGAGCAGGGGCTCATCGTCAACGCCTACCTCGAAGACTGGTCAAACGGGTACCAGGATAGCCGCGACTACGTGTATCAGATGCTGGATGCGCTCGCGGACAGCGGCATCGAACATTTCATGCTGCCAGACACACTGGGCGTGATGTCGCCCACAGAGGTGCGCGCGAGCCTGACGGATATGTGTGAACGCTACCCCGCACTGACGTTCGATTTTCATCCGCACAACGACTACGGGCTGGCCACTGCAAACGTGATGGCGGCGGTCAATGCAGGCGTGAGCGCAGTGCATTGTACGGTCAACTGTCTCGGTGAGCGCGCGGGCAATGCGTCGCTGGCGGAAGTGGCCATCGTGCTGCGCGACAAAATGGGCATGCAGTTATCGATTGATGAAAGCTACATCGTGCAACTCAGCAACATGGTGGAGTCGTTCTCCGGCAAGCGGGTACCGGCCAACGCACCCATCGTCGGCGCCGACGTATTTACACAAACCGCCGGCATTCATGCCGACGGCGACCAGAAGGGCGGCCTGTATGAAACTCGCCTGAGTCCCGAGCGGTTTGCCCGCCAGCGCAGTTATGCACTCGGCAAAATGAGCGGCAAGGCCTCGCTGGCGAAGAACCTGGAGGCGCTGGGCCTGGATCTCTCGCCGGAGAACCAGCGCAAGGTGCTCGCGCGTATCGTCAAGCTGGGGGATTCCAAGGCGATGATCACGGCGGACGACCTGCCGTTTATCATCGCCGAGGTACTGGAAAGCAAGGATTATCATCACATCAAGCTGCTGAACTGCTCCGTCACCAGCGGGCTGGATCTGGAATCTACAGTCAGTATCCGAATCCGGGTGGATGGCGATACACTGCGCGCCTCCGGTTCTGGCAACGGTGGGTTTGATGCCTTTATCAACGCCATCAATGCCGCCATGGAGCCACGCGACTATCAACTCCCGGAGCTGGTGGACTACGAAGTGCGCATACCGCGGGGCGGACAGACCAACGCGCTCACCGAGTGCGTGATCACCTGGAATTGCAACGGCCGCGAATTCAAAACCCGCGGTGTGCACGCCAATCAGGTCTTTGCCGCCATTCTCGCAACCCTGCGACTGATCAACCTGCAGTTGCACGAGCGGGCGAACAACAGCTCGGTGCTTTCCCGCCTGGGCAGCATCGCGCCCTGATCAACTGACGCGCGGCATCGCAGCCAGGGCCGCTACCACCCGGTCGCCAAATTCATCGGTCTTGATCATCTTCACGCCAGAGCCGGGTTTGGACAGGTCCGGTGTTGAGTAGCCATCGGCAAACACGCTCTGCATGGCCGCCCAGACGTTCTTCGATTCCTGGAGCATGCCAAAACTGTCCTCCAGCATCATCGCCACAGAGCCAATCATGGAGTACGGGTTGGCAATATTCTGGCCCGCGATGTCCGGCGCACTGCCGTGCGAAGGCTCATAGTAGCTTTTCTCCGGCCCCTTGCAGGCCGACGGCATCAATCCAAGCGAGCCCAGAATGCCGCCACCCTGATCCGAGAGAATGTCGCCGAACATGTTCTCCATGACCATCACGTCGAACTGGCAGGGGTTCAGACACAGCAGTGTGGCGGCGGCGTCTACCAGAATATGCCGTATCTCCACCTCCGGGTACTCGACAGCAACCTCCTCCAGCACCTCGTTCCAGAGCACGCTGGACTTCAACACATTGCTCTTGTGAATGTTGTGCAGTACCTTCTTGCGACGCATGGAAAGCTGCAAAGCCTCGTGCAGGACACGCCGGATCTGCCCCTCATCGTACTCCAGAACTTCCTTCACGTAGCGCAAACCCTCGGCATTGACGCCGACCTCCTTCTCGCCGAAGTACAGCCCGCCCACCAGCTCGCGCACCATCACCAGATCAATGCCCTCACCGATAATCTCCGGCTTCAGGGGCGAAAAATGCGCCAGCGCCTTGGGCAGTGACACCGGCCGGAAATTGGCGAAAGTGTCGTAGCGGCGGCGCAGGGGCAACAGCGCGCCGCGCTCCGGCTGCATGTCGACCGGAATTTCCTTTGACTCTTCGTGACCCAGGCCGATCGGGCCCTTGAGGATGGCATCGGCTGCATCGCAGACCGCTTTGGTGGCATCCGGAAAGGGGTGGCCGCTACTGAAATAGGCGCTGGCGCCGAACTCCGCAGGCACGAGTTCAAAGCGGACCGCGTTGCGCTCCTCAACCAGTTCGAACACCTTGATCGCTTCGCGCATGATCTCCGGGCCGATACCGTCGCCCGCCAATAGGGCGATGTTGTACTTCTTCATGGCTTGATTCTCTGGCAGTGGAAGTTGGACCGCGCCACTTCAGTAGCGCCTGTGTTGACCGGGCGGCATTCTACTGCAGTTGCAGCGGAATTTCATGAGCAACGGGGCCGCCTGCGGGATGCAGACCGCAGGCGGCGTGAGAAAACAGCGCTAGAACACCGTGGGCACGATCGCGTCTATCAGCCGCGGTCCTTTTTCCTGCATCGCCGATGCGAACAGTGCGTTGAATTCCGCCGCGCTGGTCGCCCGGCTCGCCTGCACGCCCATCCCGCGTGCCATGGCGACAAAATCCATATCCGGCCCGCCGATATCCAGCGTGCTGGAGGCCTTCGGCCCGGGCTTGCCACCGCGCGCACCGGTGCGGCCAAATTCCATCTCCAGAATGCTGTACTTGCGATTGTTGAAAATCACCACAGTGACATCGAGATATTCCCTGGCCATCGTCCACAGCGCCTGAATGGTATACATCGCGCTGCCATCTCCCTCAAGGCACAGCACCTTGCGCCCGGGACAGGCCACCGCAGCGCCAACCGCCGCCGGCAGACCCCAGCCGATGCTGCCGCCCGTCTGGTTGAGCCAATCGTGCGCCCTGGTACCTGCCGTCATGGGAAACACCAGCAGGCCACTGGTGATCGCCTCGTCCACGACTATCGCGTTCTCCGGCAGATAATGCGCAATCGCCTGCGCCGCAGTGCTGGCGTCCAGAGCACCGGTGGGCTCCTCGGTCGGTGCGAGCGCCTGTATCTCGGGTTCAATCTGTTCGGCATCAAGCGCGCTCAGCAGGGCATCCAGCGTTGCATCAATGTCGTCCTCCGGCGCCGCCAGTACAAACTCCTCGCAATCCGGGGCCGAGAGAACGCTCGGCACATCGGGGTAGGCGAAAAAGGAAACCGGTGGCTTCGCACCCAGCAGAATCAACTGTTTCACGTCCTTGATATGGTCGATGGCCATTTCCGCAAGATACGGCAGGCGTTCAATCACTGCGCTGCCCGCACCCCGCTGAATGCGCGTAGGGAAGGTATCGGTGCTGATGCGCGCGCCACAGGCCCTGCCAATGCGGCTCAGTTTCAACCCCTGGGAGGCGCTCACGTTGCCGCCGATCATCAGCATGCAGTTCTCGCCCGAGCGCATTCTGGCCACGGCTTCATCGATACGCGCCCGCGGCACTGCCGCCGGCGGTGCAAGCGCAATCTTTCCCTCGGCCCCGTTGGGGTTGTCACCCCACGACACATCGGCCGGCAGCACCAGCGTTGCGATGCGACTGCGGCCCGCTTCGCGCACCGCCGCAGCAGCATCGCGCCCGATAGCCGCTGCCTCCGTGGAGGCGTGCACCCAGTGCGACATGGGCGCAGCCACGCCCTCGATATCGGAGGTCAGTGGCGCATCGTATTGCAGGTGATAGGTGGCGTGATCGCCAACGATGTTCACCATCGGTACGTGGCCCTTTTTTGCATTGTGAATGTTCGCCAGCGCATTGCCGAGGCCCGGCCCAAGGTGCAACAGGGTGGATGCGGGTTTGCCTGCCATGCGCGCATATCCATCGGCGGCGCCGGAGAGAACGCCCTCAAACAGACACAACACGCAGCGCATGCCCTCCACCTCATCCAGCGCCGCCACGAAATGCATCTCGGAGGTGCCGGGGTTGGTGAAGCATACCTCGATACCGTTGTTGATCAGCGTGGTCAGCAGGCTCTGTGCACCATTCATACCGGAGTCTCCGTTGCGGGCGAGTAATGGGAAGCGGCGGCTATCTGTGCCGCGGAAAAAATCTTGTTCGGATTGAGAATATTCTGCGGGTCAAGCATGCGCTTGAGACCCATCATGAGCTGCAATTCCTCGGGGCTGCGGCTGCGCGGTAGCTGCTCACGTTTGCTGAGACCAATGCCATGCTCGGCAGATACCGAGCCATGATAGCGCTCAACGGTCTCGTACAGCAGGGTCTGGAGTGCATCGTAATCAAAGTTCTCCGCATTGCGATTGCCGAGATTCACGTGCAGGTTGCCATCGCCGAGATGCCCGAATACCACGCAGATCGCATCCTCGTACGCCGCCATCGCGGCGCGTATGTCGGCGATGAACGCTTGCATGCGTTCTATCGTCAGGCTGACATCGAAGGGAATGAACGGGCCCTGGGTAAACAACTCCAGCACGTCGTCGCGAATCTCCCACAATGCATTTCGCTCCGCCTGGGAGCGCGTGAGCACCGCATCCGACACCAGGCCCTCGGCCATCGCCTCGGCGAGCACCGCCTCGAACCGCTCTGAGTCGCTGACCGGGTCCGCGCCCTGTGTTTCCACCAGTACATAGTGTGCGCATCCGTGCGGCAGAGGACGCTGGTGCGTGCTGCCTTCGCGCGTGATGTACTCGTAGAACTCGGGCCACATCACCTCAAAGGCAGACAGCGTGCCGGCGGTACGGCTGTCGAGAAAGCGCAGCAGTTGTGCCACGGCGGGGAAGTCGTCCACCGCCAGCAGCGCCGTGTTCTGGCTTTTCGGTTGGGGCCTCAGGCGCAGGACCACGCGGGTAATCACCCCGAGGGTTCCCTCGGCGCCGATGAACCACTGGCGGATATCGTAGCCGGTGTTGTTCTTGATCATTTTGTTGAGATTGCATACCACGGTACCGTCGGCGAGCACGACTTCCAGCCCCAGGACCATGTCGCGGGTCATGCCATAGCGAATCACCATGTTGCCGCCTGCATTGGTCGCCACATTGCCGCCGATAGTTGCGGAACCGCGCGCGCCAAAATCCAGCGGCAGCAGCAAATCCTGTTCTTCGGCGGCTTCCGCGGCATTCTGCAGGATGCAGCCCGCCTGCACCGTCATGGTACGGTTTTCGGTATCGATCTCCTCGATGGCCTGCATGCGTTCCAGCGAGAGCCCCAGCTCGCCGTCAGTCTGAAAGTGTCCGCTGGCGAGACCCGTTTTGCCACCCAGCGGCACCAACGCCTGGCCGGCAGCAGAACAGACACGCAGGATTGCCGCAACTTCGTCAGTGCTGGAGGGTTTGAGTATCACATTGGGCAGGTAGTCATCCGACTGTTCGCGCACGCCTTTTTCACCCAGTAATTCACGTAACTGCGCAAGTACTTCGGGGCTGGGCTCTGCCACGTCGGTCTCCTTCTTCCCGGTACAGGTTGTCAGTGCAGGTTGTAGGTGCAAACTGGCTTTATATGCCGCACGCCACATGAACCAGCATAGTGCAAGCGCACGCCGCTGGCCAAGCTACGGCAGACACGCTAGTCAACGCGCGGCACGGCAGCGAGCAAAGCCTGGGTATAGGCGTGGCCCGGGCGCGTGAGAATCTGCTCGGCGCTGCCCTGCTCCACCAGCTTGCCATTGCGCATCACGCCCACCCGATGCGCGAGCCCCGGCACGATGGACAAATCGTGTGTGATAAACAGGTAGGAGACACCGAAATCCTTCTGTAGCTGCGCCAGCAACTCGAGAACTCCCACGCGAATGGACACATCCAGCGCGCTGGTGGGCTCGTCACAGACAATCAGTTCGGGTTCCACGGCGATCGCCCGCGCGATGGCGACCCGTTGCAACTGCCCGCCGGAAAGTTCGTGCGGGTAGCGTCGCTGGTAGTCCGCCGTGAGTTGTACCCGACCCAGCAACTGCTCCACGCGCTCCTCCAGCGTCATGCCATCGAGGTTCAGCCCCAGGCTGAGCATGCCCTCGCTGATAATCTCGCCCACGGTCATCCGCGGATTCATGGATGAATGGGGATTCTGGAAAATCACCTGCATGCGCTTGCGCAGGGGCAGCATACCGCGCCGGCCCAGCCTGCTGATGTCCACACCATCGAACTCGATTGCGCCGGCGGTCAGGGTATCCAGGTTGAGTACCGCGCGCCCCAGGGTGGTTTTGCCGCTGCCGGATTCACCCACCAGCGCATAGGTTTCCCCGCGTCCAATGCGCAGTGACACGCCGTCCACCGCGCGCACATGATCGACCACCCGCTGCAAGACACCGCGACGCACGGGAAAATGCACTTTCACATCCTCCAGCGCCAACAGGGGCCGCGGTGCGGCCGCATCGCGGAAATGCGACAGATCCGGGAGCGCGGCGATCAGCTGGCGGCTGTAGGCCTCGCGCGGCGCACGGAAAAACTGCTCCACAGGGGCCTGCTCGATGATTTCGCCGCGATACATCACCGCAACCTCGTCCGCCGTATGACGCACCACGCCCATATCGTGGGTGATCAACAGCATGGCCAGTTGCCGACTGCGGGTGAGCCCGCGCATCAGCGTCAGCACCTGCGCCTGAATGGTCACATCCAGCGCCGTGGTGGGTTCATCGGCAATCAGCACCTCGGGCTCGCAGGCCAGCGCCATGGCGATCATTACCCGCTGCTGCTGCCCACCCGAGAGTTGGTGGGGGAAGTAGCTGAAGCGCTCCAGGGGATCGGGAATGCCGACCTCTGCAAATAATTGCACCACACGCTCCCGGAGTCGGCCACCGCGCAGGCCGGTGTGCAGGCGCAGGGTTTCCGCCACCTGGCGGCCCACCGTCTGCACCGGGTTCAGCGCGCTCATGGCATTCTGGAAGATCATCGCCACCCGCCGACCGCGCACTTCCCGCATGCGCAATTCGGGTAGCGCGAACAGGTCCTGCCCGCCAACGCTGACGCGCCCTCCGCTGATGCGCAGGCCGTCTGGCAACAGGCGCATCGCCGCCAGCGAGGTCACCGATTTGCCACTGCCGGATTCGCCCACCAGCGCAAATACCCGGCCCGGCTGCAACGTCAGGTTCACTCCGCGAATGATCACCTCGTTGTTATCGGCGCGCACCACCTGCAGGTCGACAATCTCCATGGGCGACTCGCTCATGCGCGGCCCCTTGCGCCCGTCGCGCTGCGTGGATCAAAGGCATCACGCACCAGGTCGGCGAACAGGTTCGCCGCCAGTACCAGCACAAACATGAAGAAAAACGCCCCGCTCAGGGTCCACCAGATGGCGGGCTCCCGCGAGAGTTCCCCGCGGGCGCCGTTGATCATGTTGCCCCAGCTACCCATGGAGGGGTCGATGCCCACGCCGATATAGGACAGAACGGCCTCCGCCAGAACCAGGGCGCTGAATTCAAGAACGAAAGTGATCAGGATAATGTGCACGACATTGGGCAGAACATGCCGGCTCAGAATGCGCGTGTGGCTGACGCCAAAGGCATGCGCGGCCTGCACATAGCCGAGCTGGCTGATCTTCAGCGTTTCCGCGCGAATCAACCGGCACAGGGTGGACCAGCTGGTCACCCCCAGAATGAAGCACAGGGCCAGAAACCGCGCATCGGCCTTTTCCATGCCGATGGCAAAAAAATCCGGGTTGAGATCGATATACACCTGGAACAGCAGCACCGAGGCTGCGATAAGGAGAATGCCGGGGATGGAGCTCAGGGTGGTGTATAGATACTGTACGATATCGTCTACCCAGCCTTTGAAATATCCGGCCAACACGCCCAGGGTGACGGCAATTGGCAGCATCACCAGGGTCGCCAGCGTGCCCAGCAACACGCCGGTGCGAATGCCCTTGATACTCTGATAGGCGACATCCGTACCGCCCAGATCAGTGCCCAGCACATGGTAGTAACGGCTGATCGCCACCAGCCAGACCCAGAGACAGACAACACAGCCCTGCACCCACCAGGATGCCCGCCAGGGCAAGTGACTGCGGCGTAACAGGAGCCATTGGGGGCCGATCACCAGGGCGCACAGCAGCAGGCCGGGCAGCAGGGCCCCCAACGACAGCGCGGCAATATCCCGCCATTTATCCTCGAGGTTCTCAAGGTGTTGCCCGGCGTGTCTCAGCCGCGGAAAATCGCGGTAATCCCTGCCCTGCGCATCCTGCATGTTCTGCTTTTCAAACGAGTACAGGGCGAAAGGCGCGGAGTAGGTCCTCTCGAAGCGCTCGCCCATGCCGCCGAGCATCAGATCCAGCACGCTGGTCACGCGGTTGTCATAGAAGACTTCGGCACTGGCATTCGCGGCGCCTTCCACCGGTTCCAGCGCGCGCCGGAAATGCAGCGAATCCAGCAGGGCCACCAGCACATACACCGCAATGACAGTGAAGGTGGTCATGCCCAGACGCGTGCCGAATACCTCCCCCCAGCGTGCGCGAATTTGCGGGTCGTGCCGCAGGCGCAGAAAAAACAGCACCAGCACGGCAACCAGCAGGAAGATCAGCGCATCCGACCAGAGAATCAGCGGCTTCATCAGCTCAACCGCACCCGTGGATCCGCCCAGGTGTAGGAGATGTCCGTGAGAATCAACCCGAGGATGTAGAGCATGGAGCCGATAAACACCATGCTGCGCACAATGGCGAAATCCTGTGACTTGATGGCATCCAGCATGTAACTGCCGAGCCCGGGAATGCCGAAGAACGCCTCAATCAGCAGGCTCCCCATGAACAGCGAGGGCACCAGTACCACTACCCCTGTCAGGATTGGAATGAGCGCGTTCGGCAGGATATGCCGAAACAGAATTCGCAGTTCACTCGCGCCCTTGGCGCGCGCGGTGCGCACGTAATCCTGACTGGCTTCTTCCAGGAACAGGGTTCGATACCAGCGCGCACCGGAACCGATACCGGCCACTACGCCAACCAGCACCGGCAAAATAAGGAATCGCCACACCTGTCCCTCGGTGTGATAGCCGGAAATGGGCACCAGCTTCCAGGTCTTGGCCACCAGATACTGGCCGCCGATAATATAAAACAGGTAGGAGATCGACATCAGCGCGACAAAGGTGAACACCACCCAACGGTCGAGTCGGGTCGCGTGGAACATCACCACCAGCAGCGCCACACAAATATTGACCCAAATACCCACTACGAAAGTGGGCAGTGCGATGGCGAGACTCGGCCACATGCGCGTGGACACGTCAGTGGTGATATCGCGCCCGCTTTCCGAGCGGCCGAAATCGAATACGAACAACCTGACCGATTTGGTGAAGAAAATCGTCTCGGTCAGGTGATCCAGGCCCTGTGCATCGGCATTCAGAAACAGCGGCAGGTCATAGCCATTCTTCTCTTTCCAGGCTTCAATGGCCTCGGGCGTCACATACTTCTCGCCGAGCTGCGAGACCGCCATATCGTCGGGCGAAGTGACCACGAAGAAGAGCAGGAAGGTCAGCAGGTTGACGCCGATGAGAATCGGGATCGCGTAGAGTAATCGCCGGATAATATAGGCGAGCATGGCTAGACGCCTCCCGCTCGTACGGTGGCACGCTGGCGCCGCCGGTACGCCAGCACGCCAGGCAGAAGCAGCACGATAATCAGGGCCAGGCCGAAAAACAGCGGCCAGGTGACCGGCTGGTTCCACTCCCGGCGCAGGCGCTCACGGAGCGGCGCATCAATCCGGATGTATTTCAAAGTCGCCTTGGAAATACCGTGCCGCTTGGTGTTATGCACCCAGGGATTGTTGAGAAAAATCTCTTTCGGATAGAATGCGTACAGCCATACCGCGTCGCGCCGGAACAGCTCCACCATCTGCGCCACCAGCGCCATGCGCTCCTCACCCGGCGGCAGCACTCGCACCTCGCGGAACAGTGCATCGTATTCCTCGCTGCCGTAATTGCTGTTGTTCGCGCCGTCGCACTTGCACACCAGCGGGCTTTCCGGCCCGTACAGCAGGAAGAGGAAATTTTCCGGGTCTGGATAGTCCGCGAGCCAGCCATGCGAAAAAATCTGCGTGTTGCCGGTGAGCAGTTTTTCACGCGTTCGCGCCCAATCCGCGGGACGGAATTCCACCTGCACGCCGATCTCGGCAAATGCACGGTCGATCCAGTTCATTGAGGTATTGCCGATTGCCTGTGATTGCACATCAATGAAGATTTTCAGCGGCTCGCCGGTACGCGCATCGCGCCCGCCGGGGTACCCCGCTTCCACCAGCAGCCTGCGCGCCGTGTCGATGGACTTGCGCCTGGCTTCGCCGTCCACCCAGTTGTAAACATAGGGATTCATACCCGCCTCGCCTTCGCGGAAGCCTGGAATACCCGGCGGAATCGGCGAGTGCGCGGCAATACCATTGCCTTTGTAAAAAATATTGATGTATTCCTCGGTGTCGAAGGCGATCTGCAGCGCCCGACGCAGCTTGCGCTTCTCCTCACTGTAACCGCCCACCACAGGGTCACGCATGTTGAACCCGTAGTAATAAATGCCGGGCTTCACATCCGGCGACATGGTGATGCCATGTCCCTGAAGGTCCGGTGCCATTTCAACCCCGTCCGGACCCACCACGAAGGCCTGGTCGAACACCCCGGTGGTATGGCTGTGATTCTCGCCGGAGCGGTCGTAGTAGCCCTGCAGGAACTTCGTCCACAGTGGCAGGCTTTCTTTCTCGAGCCGGAATACCGCCCTGTCTATAAACGGTATGGGCTTGCCGGCATCCTCCAGAAAACCTGCCTCGCGATCGCCCGGGGCGCCCTCCTCGGGGAAGGTTTCCTGCCGGTAGTTCGGGTTGCGCTCAAGTATGATCTCGCTGTTCGGGTCATTCTTCACCATCATGAAGGGACCCGAGCCGACAGGCCACCAGTCGAGCGTGAGGTTGCGCCTGGCAAAGCCCGGATTGTGGTAGAAACGATCCACTTCACGCGGTACCGGCGCAAAGAACGGCATCGCGAGCCAGTATACGAACTGCGGATAACGCCCTTTGATAGTGATGGTGAGCGTGCGCTCGTCAAGCACCTCCACACCGCGCAACTCGAACTTGTCCAGGTCCAGCCATTCATCACGCGCTACCGACTCCACCCGGTCGGCGAAATCCTGCATGCCCACGATGTACTGGGACATCAAGCCGAGCATCGGCGAGCCATTCTGTGGGTCCGACAGGCGCTTGATCGCGTAGGCGTAGTCCGCGGCGCGCACCGGACGATCGCCGCTTCTGGGGAAATCCATAATACCGCGGTAGCGATCGCCTTCCTCTTCTGTGGCGAACACATACAGCGCGTTGCCCTGTGCATCCTGCGCGAATGCCGGGTGTGGCTGGTAATGCAGGTCTTCGCGCAGACGCAGCCTGTAGCGCGTAAACGCCAGCCCGGGATCTTCCGCTGCAACTTCTTCGCCTTCCACATTGAGAAATTCCGTCGCGGGAAAGCCCGTCAACGCCCCCGGAATCAGCTCATAGGGACGTTTGAGAAAATGGTAGGCCATGGGCGGTTCATAAATCTGCATGATGAACAGCGATTCGTCCGAGGCGTAGGAGCGCGCCGGATCCAGATGTTTCGGCGGATACGGCGTCATCATTGAATAATAGGTGATCTCGCCCGGCGGCGCGGGGGGATGCGGGTTATTCCAGGGGGGCTCGCCACAGGCGCTCAGCAGGAGCGTCGCCAGCAGGAGCATTGCGCTCGGCCACCGGCGGCGGGATAGCATGCGGACTGTCGGCAGGTGGCGAATCATTCCGGATAAAGTAACGGGCCTGTGGCGCAAGCGCGCAAGCATACCCTGTTGACGCAGCCTGCGCACCCCGCCCGGCGCCCGCAGGCGCGGACCGCGGCCCGCCTGGGGAAAAATGCGCTGTGCCCGCTCTCTGAACACTCTACAATGCAGCAACGCAGACCGGGAGACACCGCGTATGGCAAGCAGCGACACCGCCGCTGAAGATTCCGATGCCGGCTTTCTCGGCCACCCGCGCGGCCTCTATGTGTGCTTCGCCACTGAGCTGTGGGAACGCTTTTCCTTCTACGGCATGAAGTTCCTGTTGCTGCTCTATCTCACCAAATACCATCTGTTCAGCGATGCGGCCGGGCTGGAGATACTCGGCAGCTACGCCGCCCTGGTGTACGCGATGCCGGTTATAGGCGGGCTTCTGGCCGACCGCTATCTGGGTATGCGCAAGTCCGTGATGTACGGCGGTATCCTGCTGGCGCTGGGCCACCTCGGCATGGCCGTGGAGGGTGAGCAGGCGCGCAACGTGGCCGGCGTGATCGTACGCGACGAGGCGGCGTTGCGGGTGTTCTACTTCTCGCTTGCGCTGATCGTGGTTGGCGTGGGGTTTCTGAAACCCAATATCTCCACGCTCGTCGGCAGGCTCTACCGCGAGGGCGACCCCCGGCGTGACTCGGGTTTCACGATCTTCTACATGGGCATCAACCTCGGCGCTTTCAGCGCCACGCTGCTCTGCGGCTACCTGGGAGAAACCTTCGGCTGGCGCTATGGGTTCGGGGCGGCAGGCATTGGCATGGTGCTCGGGCTGATCACCTTTACCCTGGGCCAGAAGCATCTGAAGGGGCTCGCCGAGCCGGGCAATCCGGCGTTGCTGGCGGCCCGCTCGCGGCTCGGGCTGAACAGGGAGTGGAGTATTTATACCGGCGGATTGGCTGGCGTTTTCATTGTCTGGCAAATGCTGCAGTTCCACGGTGTTGTCGGGCTGGCACTGAATACATTGTCGCTGGCCGTGCTCTCGGGGCTGGTCTGGTTTATCTGCTTTCGCTGCAATCCGGTGGAACGCAGCCGCATGCTGGTACTCATGGTACTCACGCTATCAAGCGTGGTGTTCTGGGCGCTGTTTGAACAGGCGGGTGCGTCGATGACCCTGTTTGCCGACCGGGTCATGGACCGCGAGTTGCTCGGCATACAGTTTACAGCGGCGCAGTTCGGCTCGCTGAATGCGCTGTTCATTTTCCTCTTTGCGCCACTGTTCGCCTGGCTTTGGACAACGCTTGCGCGACACGGCCGCGAGCCCGGCACCCCGGTCAAGTTTGCGCTGGGTATCGCGCAGGCGGGTCTCGGCTTCGGCGCGCTGATCCTCGGCGCCGCCAGGCCCGATGCTGCCGGGCTGGTAGCCGGCTACTGGATGGTGCTCGCCTACCTGCTGCATACCACAGGCGAGCTGTGTCTGTCGCCGGTGGGCCTGTCGGCAGTTACCAAGCTGTCCGTCCCCAGCGTGGTGGGTGTGATGATGGGTACCTGGTTTCTCGCCACCGCGTATTCGGAGTTCCTGGCGGCGCAACTGGCCAAACTGGCGGCTGTTGATACGCGCGATGGCGCCGTGACCGATGTCGGCGCGGCGCTTGCCAGCTACACTGACCTGTTCACAAGCCTGTTGTATATCGGCCTGGGTTCCGGGGCTGTGTTGCTTTTCATGGCGCCACTGCTCACCAGGATGATGCGTGGCATCAGGTGAAACATCAATCGAGTCTGACCCCAAAGGTCAAGGAGTATGCCCATGAGTTCGCGTGAGTTTGATGTGGTGGTGCTGGGTGCCAGCGGCTTTACCGGCCAGTTGGTCGTGCAATACCTGGCGCAGACCTACGGCCTGGGAAAGGAACTGAACTGGGCTATCGCCGGGCGCAACCGGGAAAAGCTGGAATCGGTACGCAGTCGCTATTTGAGCCCGGAGCAGGCTGGTGAACTCCCGCTCATACTGGCCGACAGCAATGATCCCGAATCGCTTGCCGACATGGCCAGCCGCGCCCGCGTGGTGTGCACGACCGTTGGACCCTATGCGAAGCACGGCACCCCCGTGGTAGCTGCCTGCGCCGCTGCGGGCACACACTACTGCGACCTCACCGGTGAAGTACAGTGGATGGCGAAAGTCATTCCTGAATACGAGCAGGCCGCGCGCGATAGCGGCGCATGTATCGTGCATAGCTGTGGCTTCGATTCCGTACCGTCGGACATGGGCACGTGGTATCTGCAACAGCTCATGCACGAGCGGCACGGCGTGTATGCAAAGCATGTCAAGGGCCGCGTGAGCGCCAGCCGCGGCACCGCGAGCGGCGGTACCGTCGCCAGTATTCTCAACATGCTGGAAGAAGCGGATGAAGATCCCGCGGTGCGCCGTCAGGTCGCAGACCCCTATGTGCTCTACCCCGCGGGGGTTGCGCGCGGCATGGATGGCCCGGATCAACGCGGCGCCCTGTTCGATGCCGACTTCAATCAGTGGACTTCGCCATTCCTGATGGCCGCCATCAACACACGGGTCGTGCGTCGCAGCAACGCGCTGCTCGGTTTTCCCTGGGGCGAAGACTTCCGCTACGATGAAAGCACATTGAACAGCTCTCGCGCTCAGGCGGTAGCATTGAGCGTCGCATCCGGCGCGGGCATGCTTACACTCGCCTTCGGGCCTGCGCGCAAGTTCGCCCAGCGCTTCCTGCCCAAACCGGGCGATGGCCCCGATCAGTCACAGCGGGAAGCGGGCTTCTACGAATTGCTGTTTCATGGGATCGACCCGCAAAACCGCGAGCACGACACCCGCATCAAGGTGCGCGGCGAACTGGATCCGGGATATGGTTCCACCTCGCGCATGCTCGGAGAGGCGGCAGTTTGTCTCGCACAGGATTCCCGCGACGTAAACGGTGGGTTCTGGACGCCCGCTTCCGCGCTCGGCCAGCCATATCTCGAGCGACTGCAAACGCGGGCGGGACTCAGTTTCACACCGGTCGATAGTTAAACCATACGGCGGTGGTGATAGCCGCAACGCTGGAAATAGCAGCGGAAAGGCCGTACATTTTTGTACCGGCGCAGTGTAAAAACTTTCAGGGGACATCGGGTGCAGGTTGAACAGATTTAACCTTTGCTTCAGCGGCGAGATTCTGCCCGGCGAAGACCCCGCACTGGTCAGGAAACGCTTCGCGAAACTGTTCGGGATAGACGAGCCGGCTCGCATTGAGCAGTTTTTCTCAGGCGCGACTATCACGCTCCGGCGCAACCTGGATCGCAAGGCCGCGGGGCAGTACTACCAGGACATGCGCAAAATCGGTGTGGTTGCGCAATTGGTGAAGATCTCTGCCAGCGAGGCGGCCGATCTGCTGGTAGGCCCTGCCGCAACCGGCACATCGACTACCGAAACACAGGAGCGGGCCCGACAGGAGGCACAGCGGAAAGCCGACCGCAGGCAGGCAGAGCAAGCTGCCCGGGAGGAGATACTGCGCGCGGCACACGCTGAACAGGCGCAGGGCCGGGGCGATACAACCAAGGGTGGCGCACGCGCCGCCAGACGTCCCTCAGCCAGGGGACGCGTTAAAACCCGCCTGGAGGTACCCCTGCGCGATGGCGCACGGGGCAGCGCCAGCCATCGTGCTCGCGTGCGCAAGCGTCAGCCTGGCGAACCCAACCTGTATGCCATGCGCCCTTTCCGCAATACGCTGGCGGTGCGTGAGCGCGCGAGCCGCGCACTCCGCCGCAGTCGTGTCGCACTACTGGGCGGCACCTTCGCGCTCACGCTGTTGCTCATTTTAATAGGAGCCCAATACGGCGGCACTGACATTGAGCCGCTGCGCAGCGCCACGGCGATCGCCAGTGATGGCAGCGGCGGGCTGACCTTACTCGCAGACAATGCTTTGTTGCGTCACGACCGATCCGGCACGGCCACGGGCACGCTGAGCGCCGAATCCCTCGGCCTCAGCCGCATGGCGCCGCCGATGCTGTTCATCGATGACAGCACGCTACTGGTCGCCGGTCGCCCACTGCCACTGCCCGAGGCAGGGCCTCGGGATGCAAACGCCACGCTGCAACTGCTGCGCTGCGATCTTGCCCGGTCGCGCTGTTCGCCGGCGACCCGCGCAATGCCTCACGACACAGCGCTGGCAGTTGCCTACAACCGGGTAGACAACAGCCTGTTCATCGCTGACAGCTCGAGCGGCACCCTGTCGCAACTGGGCCCCGATGGCCCGCTACTCGCCAGCGCTGAACTGCGCCTGGCAGAGCGGCCGGTGATGCATCTGCATGCGGGCCTGCTCATGCTGAACAGCGCGGTAGCCCCGGCCATCAGCGTGTACCGCTATGACCGCAGCGCGTTTGGCCAGCAACTCGACGAGGTGCTGCTATTGCCGCCGGGCCTCGACCCCGGGCAACTGAGAGTCGGGGACTTTATCTGGAATACCGGCAGTTGGTGGGTTGTATTGTACGACCGGACATCGGGCGACGCCGGCGTCTATCAATTTGACGCCGAGTGGAAGTTCATCGATCAGGCCGAACTGAGCGAGGCCAGAGAACCGCTGCGACTGACAGCCTGGAAAGACAAGATTCTGGTGAGCGATGGACGGCACGCGCAGGTGGCACGCTTCAACCCGGAGGGCGCTGCCGAGGCGCCCTTTGTCTCGAGCCTGCTGCAAGAACGGATACACCAGCGCGCCCGCATGGCAGAGCTGGTGGCAATGGGCTGGCGCGGCGGTTTCGCGCTGTGCACGCTGCTGGCCGCAGTGGGGCTGGGCCTGGCCTACCTTGAGCGACAGCGGGAACGCGTGTACCGCGTATCGCGGGCGCGCGGTGCAGAAACAGTGACCGAGCACCTGGATAGACTACAGTGGGTATCGCCTGCGCCGGGGCGTGACCGCGCTTTGCGCAGCTTTGCGATTATTCTGGCAGCGTCGCTTGTTGCAACCTGCGTGCTGGCCATTGCCCAGGCTGCTTCCGCCTGGCAACTCGCGGCACTGCTCACTGTCTTCGCCGGGCCGACGATCGGCCTGGCCATCATCAGTCGTCAATCCATCGGGCATATCGGCACGCTGGACAGGCAGCTGCTGCTGACTGATCAGCACGGGCTGTATCACCTGGGAGCCGACTCGCGCATCCAGTACCGCGGCGCCTTTCTGCTGATGGATGACGTTGTGGTTTTTCGCGGCAACGCTATCCTGCCCGCTTTCGCACAATCCGAATTCAGATCGAAAGTGGCGCCGCTGCTGCGCGGCGCCGTGAAGGTGGATCGCACGACCCTGGCCATCAAACTTTTGCAGGCGCGCCACCCGTTCGCCATGGCTGCCGCGGCCTGCGCCCTCGCGGCCGCTGCCTGCGCCCTGATTCTGGTGCTATTGTCGCCGCACTAGAGCGCGCCGGGCGACAGCCCTTCGTGGTATTCGATATACTGGGCCCGGTCCTGGCGCGGCGCCTGTCGGCTCGCAGCGCCATCTTTTCCCCCACGAGGCTTTGCCCGCAATGAGTGACACTCCCAGCGCAACAGCACAGGCCAACACGGAGCCACAGGTCGCGCTGTTCGTCACCTGCCTCGCAGACCTGTTCAGGCCATCCGTCGGCTTTGCCAGCCTGAACCTGCTGGAGAGCGCGGGCTACCTGGTGAGCGTGCCGATGGAGCAGACCTGCTGCGGTCAACCCGCCTATAACAGCGGCGACTACGACGCCGCCAGAGCGCTCGCCAGACGCGTTGTCGAGATGCTGGCGCCTGCGGATTACGTGGTGGTGCCATCCGGCTCCTGCGCCGGCATGCTCTGTCATCACTACCCCCGCCTGCTGCACGGCGAGTGGCACGACCGGGCACTGGAACTCGCGGCCAAGACCTTCGAACTGACGACCTTTCTCGAACAGATCGCGCCGCGCACGGCGGGTCGCGCAAAACAGCTCGATGCCCGGGCTGAGAATGCCGTTGCGTACCTCGACAGTTGCGCCGGCTTGCGCGAACTCGGCATTCGCGAACAGCCGCGCGCGCTGCTGCGTGACGCCTGCAGCATTCAGGCAATCGAACTCGAACAGCGGGATGTCTGCTGCGGTTTCGGCGGCACCTTCTGCGCAAAAATGCCGGCAATCTCAGGCAAAATGGCTGACGACAAACTCGACAGCGCGATGGCAACCGGCGCCGACACGCTCGTCGGCGGCGATCTCGGCTGCCTGCTGCATCTGGCCGGACGCGCAAAGCGGCGCGGTCTGAGCATCCAACTGCGACACGTAGCAGAGCTGCTCGCTGGCGACACCGCAGGCCCCGCAATCGGTGAGGAGGACTGAGGCGATGCAGCAGCACAGTGCGCAATTTCTCGACAATGCAGATACAGCCATCAGCGATTCGCAGGCGGCGCAGAAGCGCGATCTGCTGGCGATTTTCGCACCCTTGATGCGCGATGCTGCGGTAGACGGTTTTTCAGCCTACGAGGCAACCAGGCAGCATGTGAAGCGTGTTCGCAGGCATAGCCTGGACAACCTGGCACACTATCTCGCACAGTTCGAACAGCAGGCCGTGGGCAACGGCAACCGGGTGCATTTCGCGCGCAACGCGGATGAGATGAACAGCATCGCACTGGATATCTGCCAGCAGCACGGCGCGCAACATGTCGCCAAGGGCAAATCCATGGTGACAGAAGAAACCGGCTTGAACGACTTTCTGCAACGCGCCGGGTTGCACGTGGTGGAAACTGACCTGGGCGAATACATCATCCAGCAGGCGGGAGAAACGCCCAGCCATATAGTCGGGCCCGCACTGCATAAATCCGGCGACGACATCCGGGCGCTGTTCCTGGAGCGACACCAGCTGGGCGAACGCCAACTCGATGACACCACAGCGCTGGTCGACGAGGCGCGCAATGTTCTGCGACCACAGTTTCTGCAGGCAGATGTCGGCATCATCGGCGCGAATGCGTTGATTGCCGAGAACGGGTATTCCATGCTGGTGACCAACGAGGGCAACGGCGATCTCTGCGCAAATCTGCCACGCGTACTGATCGTCTGCACGACCATTGATCGCGTCCTGCCGCGAGCGGAAGATGCCACGGCCATGCTGCGTCTGCTGGTGCGCTCTGCAACCGGGCAGGCGCAAACCTGCTATACCAGCTTTTACTCGGGGCCGCGTCGCGCGCAGGATACCGACGGGCCGCTGGAAACACACTTTGTACTGCTGGACAACCAGCGCAGCGATATCCTCGATAGCGGGTTTCGCGAGATGCTCGATTGCATACGCTGCGGCGCATGCCTCAATCACTGCCCAATCTATACCAGTGTCGGCGGCCATGCTTACGGCTGGGTCTACCCGGGGCCCATGGGCTCCGTTTTGACACCGCTGCTGACTTCGCTGGAGCAGAGCAACGCACTACCGAATGCCTGCACCGCCTGTGGGCGCTGCGCAGAGGTGTGCCCCGCGGATATTCCCCTGCCAGACCTGTTGCGCGATCTGCGCGCCACGGAAAACCGCGAGCACCTGAACGCGCCGCGCTGGCGGCTGGGTATCAGCCTGCAGAGCTGGCTGGCGGGCAAGCCGCGCCTGTATCACGCACTCACCGGCGCGGCTATCTCCCTGCTGCACCGCATCGGACGCAAGCGCGGCAGCTTCCGCCGCCTGCCGCTGGCTGGCGGCTGGACCAGCCAGCGGGATTTTCCCGCGCCCGAAGGCAAGACATTCATGCAGCAGTATAAAGAGGCGCGGCGTGAGCACTAGCGCGCGCAGCGACATCTTCGCCCGCCTGCGCCACGTGGCGAACACCACGCAGGCAGACAACGTCGAACGGGAGCGGGCATCCCTGGGCAGCGCGCCGCCGCCAGCCCTTCCCGCTACTGAACTGTGCGAAGCCTTTCTCATCAACCTGCTGAAAAATCGTGGCAGCGCCGCCTGCGCTGCGGGCCGTGAAAACGCCGTGCGCGCGGTTGCCGATCACCTGTACCAGCATCACCGCCAGCACCGTCTGGTAGCGGGCAACGATCCGCGACTCGCCGCCATGCCCTGGCGCGATGCCGGCGTACTCCCGCGCTTCGGCGCGCTGGAATCCGGCGAGCAGGTGGCCCTGAGTTTCGCGCGCCTGGGTATCGCTGAGCTTGGCGGGGTCGTGACCTATACCGGCAGGCACAATCCCGCAGTCAATAACTTCCTTCCCGAGCGTCACATCGTGCTACTGGATATGGCAGACCTGGTGGCAAACACGGAGGACGCCTGGACGCGCATCCATCGCGACAGCGAGACGCAGGGGCGGCCGAGGGGTATCAACATCATCGCCGGCCCATCCAGCACCGCCGACATTGAGGGTCAACTCGTCTATGGTGCGCATGGACCGCGACACTGGCACGTGATCCTTGTGGGAAATGTGCCGGAAGGCGTCCTCGAGCGGGCGCTGGCGTTTACTGGATCGGCTGCGCCGGATTGACGACCGGAGCAGGAGCGGGTGCAGCCGCCAGCGGCGTGTACTTGAACTTTTGCCCGCCCAGTGCGGCTTCAAACATCAGCCCGCCGCGGGCGATGGTGAACACAGCCATGCCTTTGCGGTAACCACCGTGGCGCGTGGTGGCATCGTTGCGCCCGCCGCTGATACCCGCGGCGACTCCCCCGCCCGTATTGGCCTCGGCCGAGGCGCCGGCTGTGATGGCCACCGCCGTGGCCTGCGCGCTGAATTCGAAGTTGCTGGCTGTGAAATCCTTGAAGGCCTGTTCATGCTCGAAGAAAATGATCTGGCTGTAAGCCTGGCCACCCGCCTGCATGCCCAGCGTGAGCTGGCTCATGGTCACATTGCCAACGTGCTGCGCTCCAACAAACACCCGACCCTCGCCGAAGGCGCCCCCCACTCCCAGGCCGGCTTTCCCGATGGTGGGAAATACCGCGTAGCCGTAGGCGGTCTTGAAGTAATCGCCACTTTCCCCGGCATTGCTGAAGGAGCGTATGGCTTCACTGTAACTACTGGCGGCAGCGGGCATTACCGTTAAGCACAATAGCGAAAAACTGAAAACGATGGAGAGCAGGCGAGACATGTTGACTTCCCCCAGACAGGGTAGCGGTTGCGGAGGCGACATTGTGTGTATGCGGGGGCAGCAGGTCAAGCGGTCTGCAGGCTTATGCGCGCGCGGCGCGGCGCTAGAAAGCGATATCAGTGAGATCGATCCCGAAGGCATCGGGCTCCAGGCTGCGCCGAATGGTGACAGACGCTGCTCCCCGCTCGCGGCACTGCGTCTGCAGGTCAACAATACGCGTCTTGCGCAGCGGTCGCTTGCCGGAATCGAGCAACAACATCACTTTCGGACGCAGGCGCCGGGTGCGGTACTCCGCGACCACGACCCCCACTTCGCCGGAGGACAGTTCAACCACCGTGCCGGCGGGATAGATGCCGATCGCCTGGATGAATGTCTCCACCAATTCGGCCTGAAACTCGGCATCACGCGATTCATACAACATCTTGATGGCATCCGAGGGCGACAGCGCCCGCGCATAACTGCGATTGCTGGTAATCGCGTCGTAGGTGTCGACGATCGCGGCAATGCGCGCAAACGGGGGAATCTGATCCCGCCGCAGACCGTTGGGGTAACCGGAGCCGTCGTAGCGCTCGTGGTGATGGGCAACCATGTCGATCACGTCCTGATTCAGGATGCCGCTGCCCTGCACAATCTCCAGGCCGTGGCCCACATGGCTGGCCACCTCGGCCATCTCTTCAGTGCTCAGCGGTCTCTCTGCCTGCAGTAGCTCCGGCGAGATGCGCAGCTTTCCCACATCCATCAGCATGCAACCCATCGCCAGGGAACGCAGATCATGCCAGGGCAGCCCGAGTTGCCGTCCCAGTGACACCGACCAGATCGCCGTGCCGAGGGAGTGCTTGTAAGTGTACTGGTCGTGCTGCTTGAGCCGCGCTACCCAGAGACAGGCGTCCGGGTTGCGGCTGATGCTGTCAACTACCGGTTCTACCGATTTACGCAGACGCACCACGTCGAGCTTCTCGCCTTCGCCGACCTCATCAAACATCTCGCCGATATCTTCGACCAGCCCGTCCAGCGCCTGTTGCGCCCGCGGATGCTCTTCCTCCCAACCGCTATCGTCCCGGTAGGGCCTGATCGGGCGGCCGACAAAAATTTTCTCCACCGGCAAGCGCTGGCGTTCGGTGCAGATGCGTTGCGCGCGCTTTTCGCGACTTTTCGGCAGCGCCTGCCGGGCGCTGAACAGCGCCGGCGTGGCACCGCGGCGGCTGTCGATCAGGACGTATTTGCAGTACTCCTTGAGAGTGTCTATCTGTTCGGTAGACTGGATAAAGAAACCCTGGGTGGCAAAGGGTGTGCCCAGCCAGGGTCGATCGAGGCCACTGACGTACATGCCAATGTCCAGGTCGGCGGTTGCCACTTTCAGGGTTTTGAGCATCGACGCCCCATTTTCACCTTCGCCCAAGCGTTGCCTGCGGCGGATCGCTCCCATGGCCGGTACAAATACCGGCTCAAACGGCAGCTTTACACCCGGACACTAGTAGCTTAAGAGCCAAAAGTCCATAGTAAGTTATTGATTTAGCAATTTTATTCCATAGAAGAATGTAAAATAGTTTACATTATTCCATTATCTCGGGCGGTTGCGTGCCCACGCCCGGCCCACCGCCTGAACACTCGCGCCAAGCACCCGTCAACTAGCCGGCTTTTCGCGCCTGCGCCTGTGCTATAGTTTTGCGCCTTTGGCCGCACCCGGCCGCGATATTCAGGAATACCCGATGCGCAAACTGTTTCTGGCCCTCGCCGTGATCTTAGTGCTGCTGGTAAGCGTGCCACTTGCGCTGATTGCCTCCGGCACAATCAGTACCAGCAGCCTGCGCATGGTGCTGAATGTCATGACTGGTTACTCCGGCGCCCCGGTCGATGAAGCCACCGTGGCTGACCAATTCCAGGTGCCGGCGGGCTTCAGCGTCAGCCTGTTCGCGGCCGACCTGCCACGCGCGCGCTTTCTGCGCTTTACCCCGGCGGGCGATCTGCTCGTCAGCCGGCCCCATGAGGGCGATATTCTGCTGCTGCGTGCGGACGCCGACAGAGATGGGCGCAGCGATGGCCGCGAGGTGTTGCTGGCCGATCTGCGGCGTCCGCTGGGCATCGATCTGCATGCGGGCTGGCTGTATGTTGCCGAATCGAATCGTATAGGCCGCGTACCCTTTGATGCTCAACGGCGCCGGATTAGCGGCAGCTATGAACCGGTGGTCGAGGGGTTGAGCGACGACGGCAATCACTGGAGTAAAACGCTGCGCTTCGGGCCCGACGGGTCGCTCTACCTCGCGCAGGGCTCTACCTGCAACGTGTGCATCGAGGACGATCCTCGACGCGCCACGATGATGCGCTTCGACGCCGACGGTACCGGCGGCGAGATTATTGCCACCGGCCTGCGCAACAGCGTGGGCTTCGACTGGGCGCCCTGGAACGGCGCTCTCTACGCGACAGACAACGGCCGCGACATGCTCGGCGACAACTTCCCGCCCTGTGAGCTGAACCGCATTGAAGCAGGTGGTTTCTATGGCTGGCCGTATTACAACGGCGCCAATCTGCCGGATCCGGATATGCGCGCAGACCCGAAGGCGGGCGAGCGACAGCCGCTACCCCCGGTGCATGGCTTTCGCGCACACAACGCCCCTCTGGGCATCACCTTCATCGACGGTTCCCGATTGCCCGAGCGATTCCAGCGCAGCGCGCTGGTGGCCTTGCACGGGTCCTGGAACCGCAGCGAACCGGACGGTTACAAGGTCGTTTCACTGCACTGGAGTGATGCCGGTATCGAGGAACGCGATTTCCTCTGGGGACTCAACGTGAATGGAAAAATCCACGGACGCCCGGTCGACGTGGCGCAGGGTCCCGACGGTGCCTTCTACGTTTCGGATGATTACGCGGGGGCCATCTACCGCATCGCTTACGGTGCAGAAGAAGCGGCCCGCGCGAGGCCAATGCCAGCCCCCGACACTTCGCGCCTCGACGCTGAACCGCCCGCATGGCTGGAGCAGGCCGACCTGCCGGCACTCGCGAAACGCGGCAGAGTCCTGTACGCAAAACACGGCTGTGCCGCCTGTCACGAACAGGGCGACAATGCCAAACGCCTCGACGATCTCGATCAGCGACTGGGCTATCGCGCGGTGATTGATGCGCTCGAAGCACCGCAATCTCCCATGCCGGTGTACCCGTTTTCGCGGGAAGAACAGCGCGCCCTGGCGGTTTTTCTACTGGCGCCGGAACTTGTAGTACCCTGATGCCATGCTGAAACTTCTCCGGCGCGCAGCGCTGAAACCGACAGGCGCAGCGTGCGCAAAGCTGACATGACTGGCGGCGCCGTGCTGCAACAGCTGCCCAATAGCCTGACCTTTCTGCGTTTGCTCCTGGCGGTGCCCCTGGGGATTTGTATCCTGCGCGAGGCCTACCCATTGGCGCTGCTGGTAGGTCTTGCAGCTGGCGTTAGCGACGGCCTGGACGGATTTTTCGCGCGCAGATTACAGGCGCAGTCCCGCCTCGGCGCGATCCTGGATCCGGTTGCCGACAAAACACTGATCACCGTGAGCTTCCTGTGTTTTGCAGCGGTGGAGCTCGTGCCCTGGTATCTCGCCATAATCGTCATCCTGCGCGACCTGGTGATTATCGCGGGCGCCATCAGCTACCGCCTGATTTTTGGACCTTTCGAATTTGCAGCCACCGCCCTCAGCAAGGGCAACATGTTCGTACAGATCAGTTTCTGCCTGCTGGTACTACTCGCGCAGGTCGTTGCGGACATTCCCCCATGGAGTCTTGTCGCTGGCGCTCAACTGGTGATATTTCTCACCGTAGTCAGCGGTGTGGATTATGTGTGGCGTTGGACGGTCCGTGCGCTGCAAACAAACAAGCGTACCGGGCAGCACCCGCGACGGCGCGAGTAGCGGCGCAATGGATCAGGCATGACGCGCGAGATTCACATTCTCACTTACAATATCCACAAGGGTTACTGCAGTGGCAACCGGCGCTTTGTGCTGGAATCCATGCGTGAGCGGATCGCAGAGACCGGTGCCGACATTGTCTTCCTCCAGGAAATCCACGGCACTGCCATCAAAAGCGACGCCAAACGACGGCGCTTTTCCTACCCCGATCAGCCGCATTTCGAGTACCTCGCAGACTCGGCCTGGCCGCACTACGCCTACGGCTGCAACGCCATCTACCGCAAGGGCGATTACGGCAACGCGATTCTCAGCAGATACCCTTTCGCAAGCTGGGAAAATATCGACATCTCGGTCTTTCCGCGCTCCAGCCGCAGCATCCTGCACGGCGTGATCGAACTGCAGGATCCTGCAACGCGGCTGCACACGCTGTGCGTGCATCTGGGACTGCTGGAGCAGGAACGACGCGAGCAATTGCAGGCACTCACCGATCGCATCAACGATCATGTGCCACGCGACGAACCGATGATTATCGCGGGCGATTTCAATGACTGGCGTCGCCGCGCGGAATACCACCTGCACGATGATCTCGGCCTGGAAGAACTCTTCGTGGCGATGCGCGGCAGGCATGCGCGCACCTTCCCGGTGTGGGCACCCCTGCTGCCGGTTGACCGCATTTACTACCGCGGGCTGCAGCCCACCGCCTGCTCACGCCTCAGCAATGGCCCCTGGCGCGACCTGTCGGATCACGCCGCGCTATTCGGAGTATTCAGACTCTGAAGAAGAGCGTGCTGCGGGGAGCTCACGCCGGCGGAAACTGCGCAAATATTTCTCTCGCCACCGCGCGCAGGTCAGCCCCGGATTCCCCGGCATCGGCGTCCCGGTCCAGATCCGTCTCGAGCGTTGCGCGCCACACTGTGCGCAATTGCACCGGATCCAGCAGATCGACGATAAAGCTACCGCGTTCATGCCGACGCGCCGATGAGACGTCTACCCCCACTTGCCTGCCGCAACTGGAACAACCCAAGCCGTTACCAAAGGCAAAACCCGTGAAATCATCGTGTTCATCGGTCACCAGGTGCCAGGCGAGCAGCATGTCGGCCTCGGCGGCAGGCGCAACGACCCGATAGCCGCGCCGCTGCAGTTCGGCCGAGAGTGCCGCGTTTATGCGCTCGACCTGCAGGTCTGGGATCACGACGTTGGCTGCCGTCGTGCGGTCGATCGGTTGCAGGGCGATAGCCTGCACGCCGGAGAAATCGTAGCGGGAATCAAAATCAATGGTGGCGACAGGCGCACTGGCGCAGGCGGCGACGAAGAGAATCAGACAGCCGGATATGCCACGGTGCAGACTTTCACGCAGCGTCGCCAGCGCCCTCACCCGGTCTGCCCGTCGCCGCAACGGCTTGCGCACCCTTCACACCCGTCTTGCATCAGCTCTCCACAAATGCCCGTTCCACCACGTAGTGGCCGGCATCGCCGTGCCGCGCTTCCACAAAACCGCGCTCATCCAGCCAGCCGCACAACTCCTTGAGCATGCTTGGACTACCGCAGATCATGAAGCGGTCGCTGGCGGGATCCACCGGAGGCAGACCAATGTCGGCGGGCAGTTTGCCGCTGCGCAACAGATCGGTGAGCCGCCCGCGATTGACGAAGTCCTCGCGGGTCACCGTGGGGTAGTACACGAGCTTCTCCCGCACTTCTTCGCCCAGATATTCGTTTGACGGCAGATGTTCCGTGATCAGCTCGCGGTAAGCAAGCTCTTCGGAATAACGACACCCGTGCGTGAGAATAACCCGCTCATAGCCCTCATACACCTCCGGATCGCGAATCAGGCTCAGAAACGGCGCCAGCCCGGTACCGGTTGCTATCAGGTAGAGATTCCGGCCCGGTAACAGGTTCTCCGGCACCAGCGTACCGGTGGACTTGCTGTTCACCAGCAGTTCGTCTCCGACGCGGATATTCTGCAGCTTCGATGTCAGCGGTCCCTCCGGCACCTTGATGCTGAAAAATTCCAGTTCATCATCGTAGTTGGCGCTGGCCATGCTGTAGGCGCGCATCAACGGCTTGCCGGCCTGCTCCAGGCCGATCATGGTGAAATGGCCGCTGCGAAAGCGGAAACTCGGGCTACGCGTGGTGCGAAAACTGAACAGGCGGTCCGTCCAGTGATGCACCGCGGTCACTTCTTCTCTGAGTATCTGTGCCATGGTCTGTCTACCTCCCGTGGTCTGGCAATTGACGATCAGCCTACGCGCGGAACTATAATTGGTAAAACAGTTTTATATGATATTATATATCGGTTTTAACAATATATGGAGTTCCCATGCGCTATAGTCTGCGTCAGCTGGAGGTATTCCTCGCCGTCGCGCGGCACGAGCATGTCAGCCGCGCGGCCGACGCGCTGGCAATGTCGCAGTCCGCCGCCAGCGGCGCGTTGAAAGAGCTCGAAACCCAGTTTGGAATCCGTCTGTTTGACCGCATCGGCAAACGGGTACAACTCAGCGAGCTCGGGCGGCAGTTGCGGCCTGAAGCGGAGGCGCTGCTGGAACAGGCGCAGGGTTTCGAACAATCCCTCTCGGGTACCGAGGCGCGCGGCCTGTTGCGTGTGGGCGCGACGCTGACTATCGGTAACTATGTCGCGGTGGGCATGATCGCGGATTTTCGCAGGACCCAGCCGGCCACGGATGTCGCGCTGAGAGTCGCCAATACCCGGGACATCGCGGAACAGGTGGCCGGCTACGAACTCGACATGGGGTTGATCGAGGGCGAGTTGCAACATCCAGACCTCGAGATACAGCACTGGCGCGCCGACGAGCTGGTGGTGTTCGCCCACCCCGATCATCCACTCGCAGGGGGCGGGGCGCTGGACGACGAGGCATTGAGCGCCCTGTCCTGGATCGTCCGCGAATCTGGGTCGGGCACGCGGCAGGCCTTCGACCGGGCCATGCGCGGCATCCTCAGCGACCTGGATATTCGCATGGAACTGCAGCATACCGAGGCGATCAAGCGTGCGGTGGAAGCGGGTCTCGGCGTCGGTTGCCTGTCGCGCATCTGCCTGGAGGATGCGTTTGCGCGCGGCTCACTGGTGCCGCTGGCGGTGCCCGGACGCGATTTCAGACGCCAGTGGTATCTCATTACCCACCGCGAAAAATACCGCAGCCGTGCGCTCACCGCCTGGCTGGCGCTGTGCCACAACTACGGGCCCGGCAACCCCTAGCAGAAGTGGCCCGGGAAACGGCAACAGGCAGGGATCGCCTGCCCGGCGTTTAAAAAATTGCCGCAACTATATAGACTGACGCCCTTCTCTTCCCAGTCGCACTAAGGATCAGCCAGATGAAAACACGCGCAGCCATCGCATTCGGAGCGGGCAAACCCCTGGAAATCGCGGAAGTCGACCTCGAAGGTCCCCGCGCGGGCGAAGTGCTGGTGGAGATCAAGGCCACCGGCGTGTGTCACACAGATGCATTCACTCTATCTGGCGACGACCCGGAAGGCGCTTTTCCCACAATTCTCGGGCACGAGGGTGCCGGCATCGTGCGGGAAATCGGGCCGGGGGTTAGCTCGGTGAAGCCGGGCGATCATGTCATTCCGCTGTACACCCCGGAGTGCCGACAGTGCGACTACTGCCTGCACCCGAAAACCAACCTGTGCCAGGCTATCCGCTCCACCCAGGGCCAGGGCGTGATGCCCGATGGCAGCAGCCGGTTTTCACTCGATGGCGAGCCGCTCCTGCACTACATGGGCTGCTCAACCTTTTCCAATTTTACGGTGTTGCCGGAGATAGCTCTGGCCAAGGTGCGCGAAGACGCCCCCTTCGACAAGATCTGCTACATCGGTTGCGGCGTGACCACCGGCATTGGCGCAGTGGCCTTTACCATGAAGGTTGAACCCGGCGCAACGGTCGCCGTATTCGGCCTCGGGGGCATCGGCCTGAATGTTATCCAGGGGGCGAAGATGGTTGGCGCCACCCGCATCATCGGCGTCGACACCAACCCGGCCAAGGAGGCGCTCGGCAGGCAGTTTGGCATGACCGACTTTGTCAATCCCGCCGAAGTGGAGAATGTGGTGGACCACCTCATCGACATGACGGGCGGCGGCGTGGACTACAGCTTCGAATGTATCGGCAACGTGAAGGTCATGCGCCAGGCGCTGGAATGCTGCCACAAAGGCTGGGGGCAAAGCTGCATTATCGGCGTGGCCGGCGCCGGCCAGGAAATTTCCACGCGTCCGTTCCAGCTCGTCACCGGCCGCTCCTGGCGCGGCACCGCATTCGGCGGCGCCAGGGGGCGCACAGACGTACCGCGAATCGTCGACTGGTACATGGAGGGCAAGATCAACATTGACGACCTGATTACCCACACGCTGCCGCTTGAGGATATCAATCGCGCGTTCGACCTCATGCATTCCGGCGAGAGCATTCGCTCTGTCGTGCAATACTAGGAGGCAGACATGCAGCAGATTGCCGAGAACAAATGTTTCAACGGGCGCCAGTTGCGTTTTCGCCACGCCTCATCGGCACTCAATTGCGAGATGCATTTTTCAGTGTATCTACCGCCGGCAGCCGCCAATGCCAGTGTGCCGGTGCTTTACTGGCTATCCGGCCTCACCTGCACAGACGAGAATTTCGTTACCAAGGCCGGCGCGCAGCGCTATGCGGCAGAGCACGGCGTGGCCATTGTTGCGCCGGATACCAGCCCGCGTGGCGAGGGTGTGCCGGACGATCCGGAGGGCGCGTGGGATTTCGGCTTAGGGGCCGGCTTCTACGTCAATGCAACGCAGGCACCCTGGTCCAGGCACTACCACATGTACGACTACGTGGCCGAGGAATTGCCCGCGCTGGTCACCGCCGAGTTGCCGCTGGATGCCTCCCGCAGCAGTATTTTCGGACACTCGATGGGCGGCCATGGCGCACTGACCATCGCACTCGGCAACCCCGGTCGCTATCGCAGCGCGTCGGCCTTCTCGCCGATCTGCTCACCCATGCAATGCCCCTGGGGCGTGAAAGCGCTCGGCAATTATCTCGGCGACGACACCCGCGCGTGGGCCCGGCACGACAGCGTGTCGCTTATCCGCCAGGGTGGCGAGACCGTTCCCATGCTGGTGGACCAGGGCGAGGCCGACGACTTTCTCGATGAGCAACTGCGCACACCGCTGCTGCAGGAGGCGGTGGACGAAAGCGCTTACCCGGCGACCATCCGCATGCAGCCGGGCTATGATCACAGCTACTTTTTCATCGCCACGTTTATCGGTGAACACATCGCCTTTCACAGCCGTCACTGCTAGATTTTTTGCGACACAGGCAATTCCGTGCGCTCAGCCGGGAGCCGTCTGCAGCAGCGCGATCTGCTTGCGCAACCAGGAAGACAGCCAGAAATTATCGCTTTCCTGTAACAGCGCCTCGTGTGCACGGGTGGCCACGCCGCGTGCCTCAGAGCCCTGGCCGTGTCCGGCAAACACGACATCCAGCAGGTGCAGCGCCGCCACCGCATCGCCCTGAGCAAGCTTTTCCTCAGCCCGGGCGATAATCGCGTCGGGGCCACCGGCGAGTTCCACCAGGTCCGCGGCAACCACGCCTGGCGGCTCGGCATACAGCTCCGTGGTTGAGCGGTGTTTGAACCAGCCCGCGTAGTTTTCCCAGATCGCGCGCACGCTCCAGGACACCTTGCCGTAGCCCTCGCCCACTTCCAGTTCAGGCGGCAGGGCAATACTGGCCATCAGCGTCGGCAGGTCTGCACCCTCGTTCATACCGCGCACAGTGGCATCGTGCACGTAATGAATGGCGTCACGCAGCACGCTGAGTTCCTCTCGAATCAGCTCCGCGCCCTCCACCGGGCCGTGATGGCCGTACAGCAGTGTTTGCGGTTCGAGATCCAGCACCGTTTGCACGGCCGCGGCCACAGTGAGGGCATCGCGGTAGCGGTCGCCACGAATGGTCACCAGGTTCGGGAAATGCCCGAAGGTGCAGCCGAACAGATTCCCTGTCAGGCAGATCCGCTGCCGGGGCAGCCAAACGATCAGCGAATCATTGGTTTCCGCACCGGGTACCGCAATGATTTCCAGCTCCAGTCCCCCCAGGTTGATGCACTGTCGGTCTGCGACAAGCGTATCGGGTCGCGGCACGTCCTGTTCCGGGAACTCGGTGTAGCCGTGGCTGGCATAATGTTCAAAAGCCGCGGCGAACTTGTGCGTGAACGCAAACGCGGAACGGCTCGCACGAAAGGTCGCCAGACGCGCGTCGTAGGCCTGGTGCGCGGGGTTGCCAGCCTGGGCAATCACCTCCACCTCCGGGTTGTGACGCCGAAAATAGGCCACTCCGCCCACGTGATCCACATGGCCCTGGGTGAGAATCAGGTAGCGCAGCGCCCTGTCGGAAAAGCGTTCGAAATTATGCCTGATCACCGGCGCTTCAATCCCCATGCCCGCATTCACCTGAATGTTGCCCTCAGCCGTTTCCAGCAGATAGCAATTGGAGAAGGCCTCGCATTGCACGATGAAATCGTTAATGCGTTGCGCGCTGTCGAAAGTAGCAGGATTGGGTTCGACGGGGCGCCGCCGGTAAACAGGATCGCGCATGCTATCTCCTTCTGTCAGATTACTTCTTCGGCAACCGGGAAACGTTGCAGGTAGTTGGAAAAACGCGCGCGCAACGTCGCGGGTTCGACGCCAAAATCTTCGCGCAGGTTGTAGACGACCTGGCCGTGGCGGCCTCGCGGATGCGCCTGAATGAATGCCGTGAGTTCAGCGCGCACCTCGGGTGTGAAAGCCAGGCCGGCGCGGGCATGGATTTTTTCGACCATGCCCAGGTCATCCCGCATGAACTCTGCGAAGGGCACATCGATACTCTGCCCGGGCGGGAAACAATCGCGGTCTCGCACGCAGGCGTCCAGCAGATGCGCGACGCGGTCTGTCCAGTAGGCGAGCAATGCATCGAGATCTATCCGCTGGCGACTGGTGCGCTGGCCGTAGGCGAGCATGGTGATGGCCGACTGGACCACTGAGACCGGGTCGCGGTGTGTCACTGCGATCGTGGCATCCGGAAACACCGCCTTCAGCACCGGCAGCTGTTCCAGATGCTGCGGACATTTCAACACCCAGCGGGTGCGTTCTCCCGTGCGGTCACCGTCCTGCCAGGTGAGAAGCTTGAGCACGGTTTTCATGTACTCGTAGTGCGGCGTCTGGTCAGTGGCGTAATAATGATCACGCCAGCGCGGCGAGCTACTCAGCCATTCGTAGTTGTAGGATGCGAAATCCGGCCCCATCAGTTCCAGTTCCTCGTGGATGTGGTCCGGGTTCATGGGGTGCATGGCGGCCAGCAATGGCGACACCGCCTGCATCGCCTGCCACTGCGCTTCGCAGCGTTGCCAGCGCGGGTCCGGGCAAGCATCGCCGTGTTCTTCGGCGGGCAGTGGAACCGGCTCGTAGGCTTCCCACAACGGCAGAGCACGCATGCGGCAATCGGCCGCCAGCAGGTTCAGCAGATGCGTGGTGCCGGAGCGCGGCAGGCCCACCACAATCAGGGGCGCCCGAATGGCAACCGCGTGAATCCCGGGGTGCTGGCTGAGGCGACGCTGAATCAGCAGCCGGCTTTGCGCATGCTGCAACAGTTTATTGCGCAGCGACAGGCGCCCGAGGCTGGTCAACCCGGCATCGCTGCCCCATTCGTCGCACAGCAGGTCGAGGCGGCCGCGAAAATCCTCAGGGCCAAAATCGCTGTAGCCCGTTCTCTGCTGCGCCTCGCGCAGGATGCTCGCGGGGCTCAGGTCGATGGTCAGACTGTCGGCGTAGGCCAGCGCGGCCCGCTGTTCTTTGCTCAGCACGGGCCTGCCCAGGTCATCGATGCGGATAGTGCCTGTCACGCAGTGCCCCCGATGGCGAATTTTAATACGTTTGCAGTGAATATAGGGCAGCCCGCCCGCCCGGACAAGGCGGGGCCAGCGGCATTCATCCCCGACGGGCAAAAGTCGACTTTTCGCCACATATCTGCCGCTTGGCGCTGGCCTCATCCGCGACTGGCTGCTAGCATGGCTGGCCCATTCACTGCACGGTGACAGTGGCCATGGCTATGTTCGACCGACCCAAAAGCAAACCGGCTGCAACGCCCAACACGGAGCCCGAGGCTCGCGGTGTTTCCGCTGCATCCGCTCCGCCCGTTCCATCTGCCAGCGCGAGGAGTATCGCTATGATTGGTCCCAGCATCAAAATCAAGGGCGAAGTGACCGGTGAAGAAGACCTGCTCATCCAGGGCAAGGTTGAAGGCACTATCACACTCAAGGATCAGGAACTCTCGGTGGGCGAATCGGGACGGGTAACTGCCGATATCAGCGCCCGCGTCATCAAGATCGAGGGTGAAGTGACCGGCGATATCGCCGGGTCCGAAAAAGTCGTCATTGCCCGCTCCGGCAACGTGCGCGGCAATATTGTTGCACCGCGTGTGACACTGGAGGACGGCGCTATCTTCAAGGGCAGCATCGACATGGACCCGGGTGAACCCGCTGCAGCCAAGCCCACTCTCACAGCGCAGCAATCCGCCAATTCCCCGGTTCCCGGACTGGATGTCAAAAGCGGCTGAATTGACGTCACGCGCCCTTCGACGCGGTTTGCTGCCAACACCGCAGCCGGCCGCGCAAACGGGCCGGCCTGCCGGCCCGTGAGTCACTCGTCCGCCCAGGTATCGCAGCTACTGCCTGCGCTCTTTCGCAATTTCGATGAGGAGCAGCGCCTGTGCGTCCTGCATCTGGGGCCTCCTCGCCAGGACACGCTGGATTTCTTTTCCACCCGTCGCTGCCGCCTGCACATTGTCGACCTGTTTGCCGAGCTACCGTTGCCCGCCGAGCAGGACACGTCCCACGGACTGACAGCCCATCTGCGCGAGCTGCTGCAGTTTCCCGCCGCTACCGTTTTCGATATCTGTCTTTTCTGGGATCTGTTCAACTATCTCGATGCCACGGCGTTGCGCGCGCTGCTTGAGATACTCGGCCCCTGCCTCGGTGCCTCGACGGTGGCGCACGGCTTCTCGGTGCACAATCCACGCACGCCGGAACAGGCTATGCTCTATGGCATTAACGGCGCCGACGCAATCAGCATGCGCAGCCGTCCTGCGGCGGTTCCGGGCTACAGTCCGCACAGCCAGAACCGGCTGCTCGAGTTGCTTGAGTGCTTTCAACTGGAGCGCACGGTGTTGCTGACAGATAAACGCCTGGAGATGCTGCTGCGCGCGCGCGTGCCACAGGAGAGCGCGCCGCAAACACGCGCCGCCCAGGCCGGCGCCGCGCGAGGACGCCGGGCCAGTGCATGAACTATACTTCCGCTTATGCCCGGTCAATCGACATCCCTGACACTGTTGCTGCTACTTTGCAGCCTGCCGCTGGCGGCGGCGACGGTGTATCGCAGCGTCGGTGAAAATGGCGTGGTGGAGTTTTCCGACACCCACCCAGCCGATGCCCCCTTTGCACAGAAGCTGCACATCGACACCCCCGCACCGCAGCCGGATGGCCTGCAGCAACAACACCTCGAAGAGATGCGCAAAACCACCGACCGCATGGCCGCAGACCGCATGGCCCGCGAAAAGCATCGCGCCGAGCTGCGCGAGCTCGAGACGCGCTCGCTACCGCATGGGCCACGCACTGAACCCGAGACAATCTACATCGGCGGATACCGCAGCGGCGGCAGGAGCCATTTTCCGGGCTATGGCGTGCACCCCCGCCCGCGATACCCGCTGGCCCGGCCACCGCTGCGCCCGGAGGCCGGGCGTCCCTCAGCCGGGCACCCTACTCCGGGCTTCAACGATTACCCCGCCTCATTGATTCGTCGTCACTATGATCCGCGCGCCAGGGAAGCCTTCAGCACGCCGCGCCCCTAGGCAAGCCACACAGTCCATGCAAATACCCCGAACCCTGCGTATTGACACCGGCACCGCTGAACTTTCACTGCTGGAGTGGCCCGGCGCGGGTGATCCCATCCTCCTGCTGCACGCTACCGGTTTCCACGCGCACTGCTGGCGGGAAGTGGCCCGCCGCCTCCCCGGCCGCCACATACTGGCGCCGGATCTGCGCTTTCACGGCCAGAGTAGCGCGCTGGGCAAGCCCGACTGGGCGCTCATTGCACACGACATCTATCGCCTCGTGACGCAGCTCGACCTGCGTCGGGCCGTGGCGGCAGGACACTCGCTGGGCGGCTATGCGCTTGCGCGCGTCGCCGCGCGGGCGCCTGAACATTTCCAGCACATCGTACTGATCGACCCGGTGATTATGCCGCCAGAGCGCTACCGCCAGCTCGAACAGGAGCACGCGGACTTCGACCCCGCGGACCATCCGGTCAGCAGGCGGAAGAACCTGTGGCGGGACGCCGACCAGATGTTTGCGCGCTTCCGGGATCGTCCGCCCTTCAACCTCTGGCAGGAGCAGGTGCTCCGGGATTACTGCGAGCATGCGCTGGGGCCGGCGAATGCGGATGGCGAGCGAAATCTGGCCTGCCACCCTTTGCATGAAGCGGCTATTTACCTGAATCAGCGCGGCAACGAGATCGTTCACGCTGAACTTTCGCGCATAGCGCTGCCCGTGACCCTGCTGCGCGCCGCGCCGAACGAGCGCAACCCGCTGGACCTGACCCGATCGCCCACCTGGCCGGGGCTCGCCGGGGCGCTACCCGACTGTCGGGAAATATATCTGCCGGATCACAGCCATTTTATTCCCATGCAAGACCCCGCACTGGTGGCCAACACCCTGCTGGCCGCGCCATAATCATGGGGTCCGCCATCCCCGGACGGACCCAACTCATGGAGATCAGGCATGCTACGAATTTGCGCAACGTCGACGCTGACACTGGCGCTGCTGCTGGTCGGCTGCTCCGACGGTTCCGACACCGCCGCGACCCCCACATCGCTGACAGTCGTTCCCACTGCCGCGCCGGAGGGTGCGCCGGGCGAGCTGTCAACGCTGGCACTTCGGATCACACTGACCGAACCGAGCAACCAGCCGGTCGTTATCCGCTATGCAACCGTCGATGGCACCGCCACCGCGGGGCAGGACTATCTGCAGACATCCGGTGAAACAACCATCCCCCCCGGCGAAATTTCGGGCGCAATCGGCGTGGAGATTCTCGGAGACGCCGAACAGGAGATGGCGGAAACCTTCCGCGTGCAGATCAGTGCGAGCGACAATGCTGTTCCCACGGCCACCGAAATAACCGGCACCATCGCCAACGATGACAGCACCTGCAACACGCCTTTCAGCAAGGATCCCAACCCCTGGCTGGTGGGCGATGCCGACCCGCTGAATTTTGCGCATCGCGGCGGGGTCACGGATTTCCCGGAAAACACGCTCTACGCCTACGCCGAGGCGGCCCGGGCGGGCGCGGATGTCCTGGAAATGGATGTCTACCAGACGAAAGACAACGAGCTGGTGATACTGCACGACCTGGATGTGGATCGCACCACCAACGGCAGCGGCAATGTAGTCGACCTGACGCTGGCAGAGCTGCGCGCGCTGGATGCCGCCTACTGGTTCGTGCCGGGTGCGGGCACGCCGGGCGACCGCCCGGATGAGGACTACGTGTTTCGGGGCATTGCCACCGGCGACAAACCCCCGCCCCCCGGATACAGCGCGGAAGACTTCCGCATTCCTACGCTGGAAGAGGCACTGGCACGTTTTCCACACAACCTGATCAATGTCGAGCTCAAGCCGGATCTCGACGGCGCGGGCAACTACGAAATACAAATGGCCGCGCTATTGCAGCGCTACGGCCGCTTCACGGATATCATCGCCGCCTCCTTCGTCGACGAAGCGGCGGTCAACTTCAAAGCGGTGGCCCCGTGCGTCTACACCTCGGTGCCGCTGGATCAGGGCACGGGCCTGGTGTTCGGCTTTCTGGGCACGGGCTCCTTTCCGCCGGTGCCGGAGCACATCACCTGGCAGGTGCCGCCCGACACCAGCCAGATCGGCCAGGTGGACATTGATCTCGAAGTGGTGACCGCGGATTTCGTGGCGGCCAGTCATGCAGCCAACCTCGCGGTGCAGGTGTGGACGATCAACACCTGTGAAGAGATGCTGCGCATGATAGACCTCGGCGTGGACGCCATCATGACGGACCAGCCGGTGCTGCTTGAGAGTATACTCTCGACACCGCCGGCCGAGCGCAGCTGCGAATGATGCTTCACCCCGGTACCACTGGCGCGGCGCTGTCGCGCCACATCAATCACTACAACCGCACCCCCATCACTGGAGAAAATCAATAATGTCTACCGTCATCAGCAGCCTGCTTGTACTCAGTATCCTGCCCATCGCCTGTAGCTGGATCGCCGGCTACCACCGCAAGCAGCAGCTCGGCAAAATCGACAACAAGGAACCCCGCGTGCAAAGCTCGCAGCTCACCGGTGCCGGCGCCCGGGCCGTGGCGGCACAGGCCAACAGCTGGGAAGCGCTGGCGGTGTTCAGCGCCGCGGTACTGGCGATCTCTCTCTCCGGCGTCGTCCTTGAGAGCATTGCCACTCTGGCGCTCATCTTCACCGCGCTGCGTGTGCTGTATATACCGCTCTACATCGGCAACCTTGATGCCCTGCGTTCGCTGGTATTTCTCGCAGGCTACGGCATCTGCATGTATCTGTTCTACCTCGCGCTGGCGAGCTGAGCAGCGGCTATCCCGCGACGTTCATTGACCCCGAGCAGCAGCGCAGCACCGGCGAGAAAAAATGCCAGGGTGGAAAGCAGCGCCATCTGGTGATCGCCGTTACTCAGTTTGCCTATCACGCCGTAACTGATAGGCCCGAGTATCGCGGCGGCCCGGTTGGCGAGGCCCCACAGGCCAAATATCTCGGCGCTGCGCCTGGCCGGGGTGAGGCGCCCTATCAAGGCGCGTCCGCCGGCCTGGGTCGCACCCATGGCGGAGCCAATCAGATTCCCTGACACCCACACATCGGTCGCGCTATCCGCGTAGAAGGCGGTGGCGATGGCAAGAATCCACACCAGTAGCGCTCCCAGCAGGCTGGGTACGGAACCAAAGCGATCCTGCGCGTAACCAAACACGAAAGCGCCCGCGGCGGCGGTGAGATTCACCACCATGATAAGCATGATCAATTGCCGGTTGTCGAAACCCATCACGTCCTGGGCATATATAGCCGCCACAACCACCACGGTTGCCACGCCGGCCTGAAATAGCGTGAGGCTCAACAGAAAGCGAAACAGGTCCGGCAGTTGCGCGGCGTGCCGCAACGTGGTGCCCACGCGGCGAAAGCCGATCCGCAGATAGGACACGCCCGCCAGCGGCGGGTACGGGATGGCTCTCTCGCGCAGCCAGACAAACGTGGGGGTTGCCGTGAGGGCAAAAATCGCGGCGGTGATCCACAGCGTCACCGGTACGTACCCGGTTGCGGGCACGCCACGGTTTTCAGCCCAGCTTATGTAGGCCAGGCAGGCACCCAGTGTCAGCAGACCGCCGAAGTAACCCAGGGCCCAGCCAAAACCCGAGACTCGACCCGTGTCTTCCGAGCGTGAGATTTCCGGTAGAAAGGCGGCGATCAGGTTTTCGCCACTGGCGAAGGCGACTGTCGACAGTATCAGCAGCACCATGGCCACGCCCAGCTTTTCGGGCCCGGTAAACCCCAGCAGCGCCGTGCTGACGATACAGAGCGCCGATGAAGCCAGTAAAAAAGTTTTCTTCAGTGCTCGCGTATCCGCTATGGCGCCGATAACCGGACCCGCCAACAGCACGATCAGGTTGGCGGCAGCAATGGCCAGTGTCCAGGCGAGGGTGGCTGAACCCGGGGATACGGCATCGAGTTCGGCGGCTACCACGGCAACAAAGTAGGCGCTGTACACCGCCGTGAGCACCACCGTGGTGTAGCCGGAGTTGGCAAAATCATAGAATGCCCAGGCGACCCGTTCGCGTCGCGTCGCAGGCGGGTGCTTCAGGCTCCCGGGTACTCCCGGCTCGGATGCGGCCATGCATTGCTCCAGTCAGGTTTTCGCCCGTGGCGACCGGGCTGCTACCATACAGGCTCAATCGCGAGCAACACAGGCCGGGAAGTGGATGAGTGTACTCGATATCGCCATGACTGTGACGGACACGGTGGTCGGCGCCCTGCCGCGCAAAACGCCGCCGCAATCGGCGCTCGAGCGCTGCCGCATTATTTCCCACCGGGGCGAACACGATAATCGCACGGTGCGGGAGAATACGCTGCAGGCCTTTCAGCGCGCCGCGAAAGCCGGGGTCTGGGGTATCGAGTGTGATCTGCGCTGGACCTCCGATGGTGTACCCGTGATCTGCCACGATGCCGATCTTTCGCGCGTGTTCGGCGTGCCGGCAATCGTCGCCGACTTGCCCTTCGACGAGCTGCGCGAGCGTTGCCCCGAAGTACCTGCTCTCGAGGAATTGCTGGAGTCACTCGCTCCCGGACAACACCTGATGCTTGAACTCAAGGCCGAACGCTGGGCGGGCCACAGCGCACGCACACTCGCGACCCTGCTGGCCGATTTTGAACCGGGCATGGACTACCACCTCCTGTCGCTGGAAGCCGGCATGTTCGACCGCGTGGATTTCGTCCCGCCGCAGGCCTGTCTGCCCGTGGCTGAAACCAATGTCAGGCGGATGAGCCGGCTCGCTCTGGAGCGGGACTACGCCGGCATCGGCGGTCACTATCTGCTGCTGGGCGAACGCCTGCGCAAGCGACATGCGGCCGCAGGACAGCGTATCGGCACCGGCTTTCCCGCTTCCGGCAACTGCCTGCGGCGCGAGTTGAACCGCGGCGTCGAGTGGATTTTCAGTAACCATGCCGTGGCACTGCAGGGTCTGCGCGATGCCTGGTTGCGGGCAGCCACAAATCGGCAGCCAGAGTAAACACGGAAAAACGCGGCTACACGCTACGGCCGCGGGCCTCGCGACTATTCGCGCGTTGCGGTAGTTTGCTACTATGCGTGCTTTACTCAGGTGGGTGCCGGAACTCATGAATCAGGATGCTGCCGCGGTGACCATTTGTGTTACGCCAAGAGAGCGTTTCAGCTGCGCTGTCGATTCGCTGAAGAACATCGCGGCAAATACAGCGCCGCCGTACAATCTCCTCTACATTGACGCCAATTCGCCCGAGCCCATCGCGCGCGAGCTGGCCGCGATTTGCGCGCAACACGGCTTTGAATACCTGCGTGTGGATGACTATCTGCCACCAAACTCCGCGCGCAATCTGGCGCTGGCAAAAATCGATACGCCTTTCGTCGCGTTCGCAGACAACGATCTGTTCGTACAGCCGGGCTGGCTGCATGCCCTGCTGCGCTGCGCGGAGAATACCGGCGCCTGGGCCGTCACCCCCGTTGTACTCGAAGGTGGAGCCGCGTTGCAGATAGTGCATATGGCGGGCGGCGACCTGATCGAAGAGGAGGCCGCTGGCTACAATCGTATTCGGCAACAGCACCGCTACATGAAATTGCCGTTGCGCAACGTGCGCAAAAAGCTGCGCCGGGAAGTGGTGGACTTCTTTGAGTTCCACTGTGTACTGTTGCGCACGGATGTCTTCGCCGAACGCGAATTTCTCGACGAGGGCTTCCTCTCGCATCAGGAACATGTGGATCTCGCGCGCGAAATTCGCGCCGCAGGCGGTAGGGTGTATCTCGAGCCGGAGGCCGTTGTGCGCTATGACACTGCGCGCAGGTTCGAGGAGTACGATCGCGAATTTTTTGAACTCCGCTGGAGCGACGACTGGAGTGACAGATCCATTGAGCACGCGCGTCAGAAGTGGCGGCTCGCACCCCGCGACCCGGGCCTGGAACGCCTGGCGAAGTGGACACGCATACACCGCGAACTCTTTCGGCAAACCCAGACACCCTGGATCGTGCAGGCAGTACCCAAGGCTGCAAAACGCGTGGCCGCCACCTGGCTCAGAGAGCACAAGCTGCTAAAACCCCGGCAGCAGCTCTGAGAAACCACTCGCATGTTTGCGCAAACCAACCTGCAGTTATATTGCCAACTGCGCCGTGAAAATTACGGCAACGAAGTCCTCGAGTCGACGCGCGACGCCTACGAGTTTTCCGTACCCGTGTTTTCGGGCCAATACCGCGCCTCGGGCAAACCCTTCGTAGCGCATCTGGTGGGGACCGCCAGCGTACTTGCGGCGCAGGCAGAAAGCGCGGACATGCTGCTGGCTGGCCTGCTGCATGCGGTGTATTCAAATGCAGATCTGGGGTTTCACCCGGGTCGGCGGCGGAGCGCGCGTCAACGCCAGTTTCTGCGCGAGCGCATCGGCGTCGGGGCCGAGGAATTAATAGCGCACTACGATGCATGCGAATGGAGCGCAGCTTCCATCAGTGCCTGGCGGGAAAACCACCACCGGCTCACAGTAGCCGAGAGAGGCTCACTGAAGATCAGCCTTGCCAACACCGTTGACGATTTCATGGACGGCGGCATGTGTATGCCTCTGTCCGCAAAATCGCGACTGTACGCCGACGCCAACGTACAGGCCAACATTGTGGCGCTCGCCGAGCTGGAACGCTGGACAACACTGGCTGGGTTGCTGGAGCGTCTGTTCACAGAATTCAACGACGCCCAGAGCCGCTTGCAAGCAACGGGCGGAGCCGGCACGGCAACACTGCGCCTGCCTCCCTCCGCCACGCGCAGGCTGTCACCGCGAATTCGCGGCTACATAAACCGGCGTTTGCGGCGTTTCATGTCGGCGGGCGGAAGCCGGAGATGAGCGGCGCGGCGTACCGGAAAGTCACCGCACGTAGCATCGCGTTTGCGCCTTTGATCGACGCCCTGCTGATCAGCCTGGCCGGTTGGCTGGCCTACTACACACGGTGGAACACCTGGTCGCTACCGCTGGACTATCTGTCGGTACTGGTTCTGGGTATCGGCCTGGTTCTGGTGATTTTTCCGCTGACCGGAGCCTACCGCTCCTGGAGCGGCAGACTCCACTGGCAGCGCACCGGCAACGCCCTGCCCGGCTTGTTCACGGTTACAGTGCTGTTGATGATCGCGGGCACGCTGACAAAAACGTCCGCGGAATTCTCCCGGCTATGGATGGGATACTGGTTCCTGTATGCGATCGCGGCACTCTACCTGTGTCGCTGGGTCACCACCGCAGGCTTTTCCCGGCTGGCTGGCCGACGGAGCCCGGTGGTAAAAATCCTGCTGGTTGGAGATGGCCACTTCGCCGATTCAGTTGCACAGCGGGCGCGCGACGCCGACGATGCCAACTGGATCATTATTGGTGCTGTTTCGCTGGACCCGGAGTACTCCGGGCCGACGCCGAGTGGAATCCCCCGGATATCCCTGGAGTCAATGGAGGGCATGATCGCGGAGCCATCCAACGAGGTGGACGAGGTCTGGATCGCCATGGATAACCACAGCGTTGAGCAGAAGCAGCGCGTTATCCGGCTCCTGCACGGAAGCTGTCTGCGGGTGCGCTACGTACCGGATCTCTCGATGCTGGCGCTGCTCAATCACGTGCCTTCCGAAGTCGCCGGCATGATGGTGATCGACCTCAACGCATCGCCCCTCGACGGCCCCGGTTCTCTCATCAAAACAGCCACCGACAAGCTGATTGCCCTGCTCGCCCTGGGCATTCTGGCTCCGCTCTTCATACTCATAGCGCTGCTTATCAAGCTGGACTCCCGTGGCCCGGTTTTCTTTCGCCAGCAACGCCACGGCTGGGATGGCAAAGTCTTCAACGTGCTCAAGTTTCGCAGCATGCGGCACGACGTCCCGCAAACGGATACACAACAGGCGCGGCGCGATGATCCCCGGGTCACGCGGGTCGGCAGAATCCTGCGCCGCTACAGCATCGACGAGCTACCTCAGTTCATCAACGTTCTGCTGGGCGACATGTCCGTTGTGGGGCCGAGGCCGCATCCGCTGTCGCTCAACAGGGATTTCGGATCGCGCATCGATGCCTACATGCAACGCCATCGGGTAAGACCCGGCATCACCGGCTGGGCCCAGATACACGGACTGCGGGGCGAGACCGAAACCCTGGAGAAAATGCAGCTCAGGGTTAGCTATGATCTGTACTACATCGAACACTGGTCATTGTGGCTGGATGCCAAAATCATCGCGTTGACCCTGATCCGCGGCTGGCGAGGTGGCAATGTCTACTGAGACACGGCCCAACCTGTTCATTGTCGGCGCACAAAAATCCGGTACCAGCGCACTGGCGGGCTGGCTGGGTCAGCATCCGCAGGTGTGCATGTCATTTCCCAAAGAGCCCGGATTTCTCGCCTTCGGCGAGGCAGGTTATGTATTCCCCGATGGCTACGGCAAGCCCGCTCCAGCAAGTCGTTACGTGGTGCGCGACGAGCAAAGCTATCTGCGGCTTTTCAGCGGAACAACCGGCCGGGAACGTATTTTCGGCGAGGCCAGTACATGGTACCTGACACAGCCCGGCATGCCCGAGACGCTGCACCGCTTTAATCCCGGCGCGCAAATCATCGTGCTGCTGCGCAATCCGGTGGAGCGGGCCTATTCAGCCTGGTGTCATGCCCGCGCTGACGACCTGGAACCCTGCGCGGAATTTGCCGATGCACTGGCCATGGAGGCCGACCGCGGAGAGGTTGAATTTCTCTTGCGCTACCGGCAAATGGGCCTGTATAGCGCGGCACTGCGCGCCTATCAGGCCGTATTTCCGCCCGCACAGATGAAAATTCTGTTCTACGACGACCTGCGTAGCGACCCCGCGGCGCTTTGGCGCGATGTCTGCTCGTTCCTGCAAATCGATGAATCTCACCTTCCGCAATTCGAGCAGCGCTACAACACCTCCGGTGAGCCGCGTTCGCGCGCCCTGCAAACCCTCCTGCGCTCCCACCGTGTCAAAAGCGTTGCACGCCGTGCGCTGCCATACCCGTGGATGCTCGCGCTGAAGGGTCGCCTGGATACTCTCAACCTGCAGGCGCTGCCTCCCGTGCAGGGGGCTACCCGGATTGCGCTGCTCGATTTCTACCGTGACGACATTAGCGCGGTGGCGCACCTGACCGGAAGAAACCTGCGGGAATGGTTGCAGTGACGGCGGTTGACGCCAGACGGCACTACTTCGGTACGCAGATGCGGCCGCTTGCATTCGCCGATTGGCTGGCGGAGATTGGCGCCTCGATCGCCTCTGGGCAACAACGCCGGCTGCTGGGTCATCACAACCTGCACAGCCTCTACCTGCGTCACCGGGATGCGGGCGTCGCAGAATTCTACCGGCGCTGCGATGAATGCTACGTGGACGGCATGCCGGTACTGCCGATACTCGCCGCTTTCGGCGTGCCCACCACCCCCGCGCAACGGTTCAGCCTGATGGATTGTTTCAGTGATCTGCTGGCACACGCGGAAGCCGCGCAATGGCGCCTGTACTACCTCGGTTCACGCCCCGAGGTGGTGAGCCGGGCAGAAACCCTGATCAGCCAGCAATTTCCAGCGCTTCGTATCACGCTCTGCCACGGCTACCACGACGATAGCGAACAGGTAATCGCCGATATCAATGCCCGGCGCCCGGATCTGCTGCTGGTGGGAATGGGCATGCCGCGGCAGGAATACTGGCTGCGTGATCATCTGCCTGCACTGCAGGTGAAGTGCGCCACACCCTCGGGTGCAACCCTTGACTACTTCGCGGGGGCTCAGGCCAAACCGCCGGCCTTTCTGGGTCGTATTGGCCTCGCCTGGCTTTACCGGCTGCTGCATGATCCAAAGCGGCTGTGGAAGCGCTACCTCCTGGAACCCTGGGCATTGTTGCCGGTGACCCTGCGGCAGTGGATTCGCTGGCAACGGGGGGCGCGCCGTGATACCTGAGACGACGGCAAACGCGAAGTGGCGCCAATCCTGGCGCAGGTTCCTGCGTCGCGGCAGCTTCGCCGCCGCGATCCGCCTGGCCGGCCTCGTCTGTGTGTTTGCCCTGCAGATACTCCTGGCAAGACTTATCGGCGATACCGCGGAATACGGCAAGTACGCCTGGGGACAATCCCTGCTGTTCTTGCTGGGCGCGATTGCCGCCATTGGCCTGCCGCTGGTCACGGCACGTTTCGTCGCATCCCTGGACGCCCGACAGAACGTTGCCGCCGCACGCCGGGTGATAGCTCACGCCAGGCAATTGCTGCTGCGCAGCACGGCACTTGGCCCGCTTGCCGCCCTCCTCCTCTGGCTCGCCTGGCGCGACGACATGGGCGAGGGTATATACCGCAGCGTCAGTATCGTGGCACTCCTGTTTACACCCGCGGTTACGTTCACCCTGTTTTATCGGGATATCGCCAGGGCCCGACAGTGGCTGGGCCTTGCACTGCTGCCGCTGCAGGTTGCTCGACCTCTGCTCACCGCAGCACTCGCCGGTCTGTTCTGGTGGTTTTTCGGTTCGGCACCTGGCGGCACACAGACACTGCTGCTGGCCGCCCTCAGTGTACTGCTCGTACTGCTCGCCCAGGCGCTGGTCTACCAGTGGCGTCAACGCAGACTCCCGCAGACCCACGCCGCGGACCCTTCCGAGGAATACCTGCCATCGCGACTGCTGAGAACGGCAGTCCCCGTTTTTATCACACGCTGTGCCGCGCTGGTCATAAACTACTCCAACGTGCTGCTGGTAGGCATGCTGGCCGGGCCCGCAGCGGCGGGCGCCTACTTTGCGGCGGAACGTCTCGCACAACTTGCGGGCATGCCGAAAACGGTTGTCAGCAGCGTGAATCAGCAATCGATGGCCGCCGCGCACGCCACCGGTAACACCCGGGATCTGCAGCTACTGGCGACGCAGAGCGCGCATGGCAGCTTCTGGCCCACGCTCCTGATCAGCGGCTTCCTGATGCTGTTTGCAGCGCCGTTACTGCAACTGTTCGGCCGTGAGTTTGCGGCCGCGAGTCCGGTACTTGTTATTCTCGTGGCCAGCAGTATTGTCAGCGTTTTCGCCGGGCCCGCACACGATCTACTGGTTATGACCGGCCGCCAGAAGTATATCCCGAGAGTGATGATATTTACCGCCATCGGCCACGTGGCGGCGCTTTTGCTGCTGTTGCCGTTCTGGGGTGCAACCGGCGCCGCCTGCGCTTCGCTGTTCAGCAGCGTGCTCGGCCAGGGCTGGCTGATGCTGCTGGCGCGGCGCGAAACGGGTGTGGGCACCACCGTTCTCTCAGGCCTGAGAGAATCCCGCGAATGATAAGCCTGACCCACTCGCTGCATTATCGACGGCTGAAAAACCTGCGCTACCGCTTGCGAAGGAGCGCCACAGCCTACCTGAAACTCATCCAGGCCAGCCGGATCACGGAATACACCTTGCCGGACTTCCTGATTATCGGCGCGATGAAAAGTGGCACGACCTCACTGTACTACCTGCTACAGCAACATCCGGGAATCTGCGCTGCGTCCACCAAGGAAGTGGGCTTTCTCGACCGCCCGGAGTACTACCGTTTTGGCGAACGCTGGTATGGTGCGTACTTTCCCCGCCCCGCGGCGATGCGGACGCTGAGCGCGCGGCTTGGCTACCGGGCGATTACCGGAGAGGCCTCGCCGGGCATGATCCGACACTGCTATGCAATCAATGCCGCGAGACACGTGCCAGATGCAAAACTGATAGCGGTACTGCGCAACCCGGTTGATCGCGCGTATTCCCACTACCAGCACATTTGTCGCAGTATCAGCCCCGACCCGCTATCCTTCTGGGACGCGTTACAGGCGGAACCGGAACGGGTCGGCCGCGATCTCGAACTGAACCTGCGGCAACCGGAGCAGGCCGGCGCCAACCTTACCCGACTCGCCTACACGGAGCGTGGCAAGTATATCGACCAGATACTACGTTGGCTGCAATATTTCCCGCGCGAACAGCTCAAGCTGGTCTCCTACGACCAGTTCCAGGCTGATCCCGCGTCCGTGTGCAACGCGATAGTCGAGTTTCTGGAACTACCCCCGCACCCCTTCGTCGCTGCGCCTACGCTGAACAAGGGCCACTACTCCACAACAATGGACGAACGCTGCCGCGATTACCTGACTGCTCTCTACCGCCCCTACAACCGGCGGTTGTTCGAGTTTCTGGGAGAAGACTGGGGCTGGCCGAGTTGAACGCATGATGTCGAACACCATCACTCCAAGACTCTCGATTCTGGTGAACAACTACAACTACCAGCGCTATTTAGGCGAGGCGCTGGAGAGCGCGCTGGCACAGATGAACGAGCACGACGAGTTGATCGTGGTAGACGATGGCTCCACCGACGATTCGCTGCAACTGTTGCGGCACTACCAGCAGACCCGGGGTATAAACCTCATCGCCCACCGCAATCAGGGGCAGCTGAAATCGGTGCGCGTTGCCATCGACGCCGCGCACGGCGATGTGGTCGTGCTGCTCGACAGCGATGACTATTTCCTGCCCGGCTATCTCGAACGCCTCCGGGATATTTATTCACGGCATACGGAGGTCGATTTCGTGTTCTCGGCGGCAGAGGTGGGTGGCACCTCATCACCGGGTATTCACGCCGCGCGCCGGGCATTGAACGCCATGCAACTCAAACCGGGCGTTGTCGGCAGGACGCGCTGGAGTAGCATCCTGTTTTTCGAATTTGTGGGCGTATCTACCTCTGGTGTTTCACTGCGCGCTTCGCTGGCAAGGCAGATTGTCACACTCCCGGAAACCCTCAATAGCCGACACAGGATTTCGCCGCTGACAGCCTGGTTGTTGCGCATCAGCCATACCGAAGCCAGCAAGGCGGGTGTCTCTGCGGACGGCGTTATCGTGCGCGCCGCGTCGATGCTCGACGCTACAAAGTATTACGACGACCGGGCGGGATTTTTCTATCGCATACACGGCAAAAACAAGTACGCGAATGCGTCCAGGCTGGGCCGCTGGTACCTGCGAAAAAATCGCAAGCAAGTTATCGTCGACAGTGCAGTGGAGCACTTCGGGCTGCGCACCAGGCCCACCGCGCGGGAATTACGCGAGGAAATCGCCCAGCGTCAGTTCGGCATCCGGCTGCGTCGCCGCATTCACATGCGGGCGCTTTACTTTCTCGCCGCAATGAGCGCCAGTGGCTCCTGGCGCGAAAAGCTGGCGGCAATGGCCCATGCTGCAGGCCTGGCCAGGGGCTGATCAGCGATCGGCGGGTACGGAAGCCACGGGAAAATGCAGAAAGCAGACAAATAACAGGGCGGGTACGGGATACAACACAGCTCTATTGAGCGCGACAAAATTCAGTGCCTGCGTATAGTAGCCGGTGAACAGAAAGACTCCTGCCACGAATGCCAGCGCCACCATCACCACCAGCACTTCTGTGGCCACGGGCTGCAAAAGGCGCCGGCGAAGGCCACAGTAAAACAGAAACGCAGGCAGCAGGTAGCCGAGGAGATGCCAGTTGATCATCCACGCGAAGCTCTCCACGAGCGTTTCCGCTACCGGGTGGTAGGCGATTTCGAAATCCCCCAGGCCGCCCAGTTCCATATATCCGCCCATCAAGGCAAAGTTGCCGAGGTAAGGCAGCGTGAAACTCACGCCCACGAATGCCGCGATCACCAGGCCTGTGCCGGCAACTAGAAACAGCAGAACCTCGGTTTGCCAGGCGAGATTCAGCAGCGTGCGCACACCACCGGCAAGCAGTATCAGTGCCAGCACCATGCCGGGAACCTTGAACTGCACACACAGCAGGGCCATGAGCAGATACAACAGGCCGTAAGCCCAGTGGCGATAGCGACGCCACTCATAAAGCGCGCATACACCCAGCCCAAATGCCGCGGCCTGCCAGATGTCGGCATAACCCGCCAGTACACTGTGCACATTGACATAGGGCATACTCAGCAGCAGGTAGCAGCAGCTCACCGCCAGCGGCAGGGACACACCGGCGAGACGCAGGTGACCGAAGATTGCCAGTGCCAGACACAAGGGCGCCAGCAGCCAGGGCAGGTATACCGCGTTGTGATCCCAGGTGCCGATACCGAGCATGCTCCAGAGCTGAATCAGCGGCACCATCACCGGGTAATCCCAGGCCTGCTTGTTCCCCAACGTGTACAGTGCGGCGCCGCTTTGCTCCTGCCACTGCTCGGGGCTTACATATTCCACCAGGGCGCCGTGGTGGAACCAGACAATCGCCTTCGGCGCCCAGTTCATCCAGGCATCCCACGCGTACAGCGGCCGGAGCAGGAGTTCCTCTAACAAGCCCGCGTAGCGGCCGAACAGGAGCGCGAGCAACAACACAATCAATGCAATTTGCCAGCCGTTCACCGGCCGGTCTGCCGGCGACAACCGCTGCACGACCACTAAGTCCCGCGCACGCTGCACCCACATGAGCAAGCCGCCCGCAACGGCCAGCGCAACCAGCACCAGCGCCATCGACATAAAATGAAAGCCGAACTCCAGCGCATCCCACAGCCGCAACAGCGAGGTGGCCAGCAGCAGGCCAATAAAGAAGCCGTGACCCAGAACAACAGGCCAGTTATAGCGCCCGGTGGGCAACAACAGTGCGTGCACCAAAGTAGCTCCCGCTAGCCAGGGCAGGCACAGCGCGAGCAGTAAGCCCAGCGTGTCCAGCGGCTGGGCGATCATGAAGAGGCCGGCCTCTCGGGTGCTTCAAGAACCTGGTAGAGCGCGCCGCGCAACTCCCTGTCGAGTATACGAATGGAGACCCGCAGACCATCGCGCCACACCAGCTGTTGGGCGTTTTCATCCAGTACCGGATTGCTGGCATCGCGCATCACCAGAATATAATCGCCGCGCTGATAGGCACCGTTTTCAAGACCGCTTTTAAAATTGTAAACGTTATGTGGCAGCAGATAGTACTGGGCTTTCAGACGATCATAATGGTGTTTCCATGTATCGTGGATTATCACCACACGCGCCGGTTCCGCCGGCAGGACACTGGATTTCAGGCGCATGATGTAGCGATACACCCAGGCGTCGAGATCAGCCTCATGTCGTTCCTGCATGCTCTTGCCCGCGAATACGTCCCTGCTGGTCGCAAGCTGGGCGTTGAGTTCCCGCTGCCAGAGAATATCCGCCGTTAGCCAGCCCGCGAGCGCGACCAGCGCGTATGCCACAGGCGCCTGGCTGCCGCGCAGAATCCCGATGGCAAAAAGCACGAGAGCCGATAGCGCTGCCCACGTGGCAATAACCGGCAGGGGCGATAGACCGTTCTCAGCATTCTTTCCAGTCAAATAGTTGATCGACCTCTGGTTCCAGCCCCGAAATGCCGTCCACGCCGACACCTGGGAAGCCAGCGCGAGCCGCCACCCGTGCGGTGAAAACTGCAATCGCTCAACGTGTACCGAGGCTGCGGGATCCTGCGAAGCCACATGCACCCCCACCTCAATGATGGTGCCCTCCCATCCGTCCAGACCCTTAAGCGCCAGTACCGACGGTGAATCCGCGCGCGTGTTGAGCGCCTGACTGTGAACGGTTCGCGGCTCGCTCGCGTTGCGCCAGATAAAATTCATAGCCGGACCCGGGAAGGCCGCCGAGATGGAATATTGCAAATAGGGAAAATCCGACGCCTGCAGGGAACCGCGACGGATTGCCACCGCGTTGTGATTGGTGGCATGAAACTCATAACCGGTGATCGTCAGGGCATCGCCACGCACTACGCCCCGCCCGATGAGCATCTGCAATTTTCTGCCGGCCGTGGAACGCAGCGCTTGCCCTGCGCTGCCCTGTACAGAAGGAGATGTTTGCGTGTGATTGTGGTCGGGAAGAAGGTGGTAAAGAGCCAGCCAGCAGGCGAACAGGATCAGGCCGCTTAGCAACAGGGACGCCACCGTATCGAGCGCAATACGCACCGTGTGCCTGACAGATGCCGACATGAACAACCGTTATGCTGCAGAGAAGGCCGCAACTATCACACAACTGGGCGTCGTGTTCCAGTGATGGCATTCTGCAGCCCGAGACAGCTGGGGTATGATGTGCGGCCAACAATCGCAGACAACAATCAGGGGGAGACTTATGTCCAGTACAGATAACAAAGCGCTAGTGGAATCCATGTGGCAGGCCTTGAGCGAGATGGACTGGGAGGCGATGAAACGCTGCATGCATCCCGATATCCACTACCGCGATGTGCCCAGCGATGATCCCGGCGCACATGGGCCGGAAAACTGCGTGAAACGCCTGCAGATCGCGTTCAAGCATCTCAGCAAACAGGAGCAGGTGACCCATCATATCGCGGCGGATGGGGACGTGGTATTCCTGGATCACACGGAAACCTGGACATTCACCAGCGGCGAGACGGCCGCACACACCTTCGCCAGCATGCACGAGATTCGCGATGGCCTGATCTATCGCTGGAGCGACTATTGGGACATGCAGAAATTCGTGGGGCAATTCCCGGGGTGGTTTCTGGAAGAGATGATGCAGTCGTCTGCTGCAGATTTCAGCGATTGAAAAACCCTGGCGCCGCCCTCGCCGGCAGCGCGCTAGCTCGCCCGCTACGTGGCAGCCCGCATTCGCGGGCTTATCGCAGGCCTGGCGAAGAGGGGCCGGCGATGCAAGCGCCCGGCGGCCCGCTCGGGCTCAGGCGCCGACGTGAATCAGTTCAGCGCTGTCATCGCCCTGGCCATCGGTGCGATAGCGATAATGCACCTCGCTGCCAGAGGGAGCTTCCTGTACACGCTGGTCGCTGGGCAGCTTGAATTCCATCTTGCGGCCATCGCGCACCCTGCAGCGGGCTTCTTCGTCGTATCTGCTGACCGAGTGGATTTTGACCATGGTCGCTTCCTGACCGGCCTGCTCACCGTGCACCACAGTGCCCTTGAGCAGGCAGTCTTTCTCCGCGGCGACCGACAGTGCGGGCGCGGCGACAGCCAGGGCAGTAACTACAAACAGTTGTTTTGTTATAGACATTGTATATACCTCCTCTTTTTTCCACTTTACACCCACTAATTGCGCGCTTGCCACCTTGCTTCACGAAATATTCATGATTTTGTAACATTTTTGTGTTTTGGCTCCCGCAAAGTCGCTGAACCCGGGCTTCTCGCAGCCGGCTATCCCGGCGTAATCGTCACACACCTGTCACAATTCTGTAAGAATGCCTCCATATAATCCTGTCCAAGAAACCTGATACCAGCCCTGAACCCCGGGGCGACCGGCCATTGGACTCCTTGCATGCTCAACGCTTCGTATCGCTCCTTTCTACTTTTTGTTGCACTGCTGTGTTCGGCGGGCCCGGCTGCGGCACTGTCAATGGCTCCCGAGGAGTTCACTGCGTCGCGGCAACTGGCCTGTGTGCTGGCGATGGAATCCCTCGGCCAGCTCTCTGAGGAAGAGTACGGCAATCGCACTCACAGTGTTCTCGACGGCTTCGACGAGGCCGAGCAGGGCAATATCCTCGCCAAGGCGCTCGGTTACTACGACGGGCTCATGTTTGAGATCCCCGACGACAACGGCGCGGTCAACTCCCGGCTTGAGAGTTTTATTAGCAGCGGCACCTGCAGCAGCGACTACCGCCAGGTAACCCTGAGCCTGTAATTTCCTCGCAAGTTCCTCCTTTATAGGCGAGGCCGCTTCGGTACTCGCCCGCCTGCCTCTCCCATTGCATTAGCGCGCATCGCATTCAACTTTGCCCGCACGCCGCGCACCGATCTGTATTTTCTGCTCGCCATTGCTTCCCTGTACGTTGCCTCCCCGCAACGTCGCTCCCCGCGTGGGTCCATAAATAATCCGTCGCAGATGTTTGTCATCCCTACACATCACACCGGTCTTGCTTGCGCGATTTTTTAACAATTCTGCAACAAAACCATCATGAGACCGTCACGTCCGATGGCTAGCATGGCTCCCGAAATCAGGCCAAGCGTCGAGGCACCTCCACACCTTGCATCCGCGATCGCGGCCGTGAGCGACGAACAACCTGAGCACAATTTCTCAACAGCGTTTAAGGCAAACATCCAATATGAAACGATTTGCGGCAACAGCGGGCCTTCTTTTATTCGTACTTTCCCACCAGGCGCTTGCCGCCAACGCTTTTCTGATGGTTTTCCTCGACGACGCGCCGCTCAGCGGGGTGCGCGTAACACTCGACGATGTGCCCATTGGCCGGACCGATGCGCGCGGCAGCGCGGAATCGACGCTTAGCGCCGGCGACCATGTGATCACACTCACCGACGATGAAATAGAGTTCCCGGTGGCGTTCAGCTCTGCTGCCGATGAGGACGTGGAGATACAGGTCACTTTCACTTCTGCGGAAGGCGATGAGCCGCGGGTGAAAATCAACAAGTTTGGCCCGGGTGATCAGGACGCAGCCACCGGCTATATTACCGGGCAGGTAACCGACCCCAGTGGCGAGCCGATCGCCGGTGCCAGTATTTCCGTCGTTGGCACGCAGTACCAGCAAAGTACCGATGAAGACGGTGTCTATGTGCTGGAAGTACCGCGTGGGGAATACGATCTCAATGTCAGCTCGCTAGGTGATGCGTCGGTTACCCTCCGCGATATTCGCGTGCTGGCGGATCTCGGCGTGACGGCGACCGTCCGCCTGCTGCCGGCGGGCGCTGCAGACGTTTCAGCGCCCTCCTCTCCCCAGCTTGAAGAAGTCTTCGTGCTCGGCGTGTTCAATCCGCAGGAGGATTCGGCCAGCGTCGAGCGCTACGCCACCTCCATCACCAACGCGATTGATGTCACCCAGCTGGAGCGCTTCGGCGACGGCGACGTGGCCTCAGCGCTGAACCGCGCAGTGGGTGTTTCCGTAGTGGACAACAAGTTCGCTACCGTTCGCGGCCTCGACGGACGCTATATTTCCAGCACGCTGAACGGCCTGCTGATGCCGAGCACCGATCCACAGCGCCGTGACGTGCAGCTCGATCTGTTCCCCACATCCATCGTGCAGGGAATTGAAATTCAGAAGTCCTACAGTCCCGACAAACTCGCGACCACCACCGGCGGTGGCATTGAGATTATTACCAAAGGCATTCCGGACGAGTACATCAACGAAATCAGCGGCTCAACCGCTGTGAATACCGACTTCACCTTCAGCCGCATTATTGACTACAAGGGTAGCGAAGATGAGTGGACTACTTTTGACAGCGGTCTGCGCGATCTCCCGAACGGCATTCTGGCTGCCACGGATGGCGGCCGCTCTCTCACCATCTGTGACCCGAGCGTCGACCCGGAGCGCTGTACGGCGCCAATCGACGCCGCACGCCTGGGGGTGAAATTCCAGGACGACTACAACGTCGGTGACAAGAATGCTGACCCTGACTACGACGTGTCCTGGGTGATTGGCGATCGCCTTCCGGCAGGTGACAACGAGTGGGGCTACTACGCCGCCGCTGAATACGGTCAGAGCACTTCGGACCGTGGCGAGGCGCAACTCACCGACCCCCTTGAACTGGAAGGCAGCTACCAGCGCTCCGAGGTAGCGACCGCGCTCACCGGCTATGTGTCGGCGGGCTATGAGTATGGCGCAGCCAACGAAGTCCTGGCCAAGACCCTGTTCCTGCGCAATTCCGAAGACACGACACGCCGCGAGAGCGGCGTCGATTCCCGCGAGGGCAACGCCGAAGACCGCACCATCCTGCAATGGGTAGAGCGTGAATTTCTCTCCCAGGCATTCACCGGCCACAATGAATTTGAAGCCGATTCCGTCATCCACCTGCTGGACTGGCGAGCGGCCTATTCGCGCACCACCCGCGACGAGCCGGACCGCCGCCAATACACCTATCTGAACAACAGCCTGTCCACCTCCGCCTTCGAACGGCGCTGGTCCGAGCTGGAAGAAGACAGCGTCGATTTCGGTGTGGACTACAACCTGACCTGGAACTGGGGCGACATCAGCAGCACCCAGTTCCTGGTGGGCGCCTTGTGGTCCGACAAGAACCGTGACGTCGATCAGTACCGCTTCGGCATTACCCGCGGCATTCGCGGCAACGAGGTGGATTTCAGCATCGACCGCGACCTGGAGACCGAGGTACTGCCCTACCAGAACTTCGCCCTCGACAGGATCCGCCTCTCTGCCAGAACCACGGACACCGATTCCTACAAATCCCAGGAGACGGTCACCGGCGCCTACCTGAGCACCAACACCGACATCGGTGAAGCCTGGACCGTAGTGCTCGGCGCGCGCTGGGAAGATTTCGACCAGACCCTCGAATACCCGAACGACCCGCTGTCAGACAGCGAACTGCAATACGATGATATCTACCCGGCCCTGAATGTCGCCTGGCGTATGACCGAGGAGTGGCAGTTGCGCGTGGGTTACTCCGAGACCGCCTCCTACCCGGGCCTGATTGAGCGCTCCACGGCCCAGTCCTACGATCCGGACACGGACGACCCGATCTTCGGCAACCCCGATCTGCAGGTGTCTACCATCGACAACTGGGATGCACGTGCCGAGTACTACTTCTCCGACACCGAGAGCGTGTCCCTGGCGCTGTTCTACAAGGACATCACGCAACCGGTGGAGCGCGCCGTACCCGACGCCTCAGGGTCGGCAGCAACACGCGGTATCACGTTCATCAACCAGGATTCAGCGGAGCTGACCGGTGTGGAGCTGGACGCCAACATCGATCTCTGGGAAGGCGACAACTTCCTGCTGTTTGCCGGTGGCAACATCACGTACATCGACTCCGAGGTCACCCTGTCGGAAGAATCGCTGCGCCTCGAGGGAGCATCCTCGCAAGGTCGCCAGTTGCAGGGCCAGTCCGAATGGCTCGGCAACCTGCAGTTCGGCTTCGACCATTACCCGAGCGAGCAGAAGTTCACCGTGCTGTTCAACTACTTTGACGACCGCATTTTCCGGGTCGCCCGCGGCGCCGCCACCGGCCCGGAATACGAGGACGGCCGGCTGCTGATCGATTTGACCTACGAAAACATGTGGAGCGAATCCTTCACGCTGGAGGCGTCCATCAAAAACCTGCTGAACGAGCAGGTCTCGTATTCGCAGAACGGCCGCAGCATCGAGGAATACGAAGTGGGCACGTTGCTTGGCGTGAGCTTCAAGTACACGTTTTGAAGCGGTGAGCCGGCTGATGTGAAAACCCGCACTGGCCGGCAAAAACGGAATTTTTTAAACCGCGCGGCAGCGTCGCGCGACATGTTCAACCACTCAGGAAATGCATCATGATGAAGAAAGAGCTAACAGCAGCACTCCTCATCCCCCTCCTATCTTTGGGTATTGTGGGATGTACCAGCAACGAGGGTGACGACGTCAGTATCGACATCGGCGGCGGCCCCGTCACCCCCACCGATCCGACCGAACCCACCGATCCTTCGGACGGTGACTGTAACCTGGTCGTACCGGCAGACTTCGTCGCGTTTAACGACGATTGCTCTGTGGGCACGCTGTCGGGGCTGATCGATGAAAACTACACCCTGATCAGCGAAGTAGAGTGGCGCCTTTCCGGTGAAGTACTGGTCGGCGAGGGCAACCGCTCGCTGGCGAATGCTGCCGATGTGCAGTCAGTGCGCGACGCTGGCGTAACCCTGACTGTTGAAGCCGGCACCCAGGTGCGTGGTTTCGCCGACGGCTCCCTGCTGGTGACTCGCGGCTCGAAACTGATGGCCGAGGGCACCGCGACCAACCCGATAACGTTCTCCAGCCTCGACGCCGATTTTGACGGCCTCGGCGAGTGGGGCGGAGTGGTCATTCAGGGCTTCGCGCCCCAGTACGGCCCGGGCGGCACCGGTGCCTGCTTCGGTTCCGGCGTGGTCTGTAACGTGCAGGGCGAAGGCGGCACCGTGGTCGGCCTGTACGGTGGCAACGACCCCGCGGACGACTCCGGCTCGCTGCGCTACGTGCGCATCGCCGAGGGCGGCCTGGTGGACGGACCAAACAATGAAATCAACGGCCTCACCCTGCAAGGCGTGGGCTATGCCACCACGCTGGAGTACATTCAGGTGCACTCCAACCTCGACGACGGTATCGAATGGTTCGGCGGTACCGCCAACCTTAAGTACGCGGTGCTTACCGGCAACGACGACGACGATATCGACTTCGACGAAGGCTACATGGGCAACATCCAGTACGCCCTGATCATCAAGGACCAGACCGCCCCCGCGCCCCAGGGCAGCAACGACCCGCGCGCCATCGAGGCGAACTCGTCCGATGCCGACTACGTGCCGGAAACCGAAGCGGTACTCGCCAACATCACCATTCTCGGCGGGCCGTTGAACAACAGCGAGGATTCCGACGCGGGACCGCAGCCCGGCATGCGCCTGCGCGGCGCGCTGATGACCAGTATCTTCAACACATCCGTGGCGAATTTCGATACCGGCTGTATTCGCATCGACGACGCCGACGTCAACGGCGACGGTTCGGTGATCGTCGAGTCGAATGTCACCCTGACGAATATACTCAACGACTGCCAGGACGGTATCTACGACAAGCGGGCGGCCGATTCGGCTGCAAACGTACAGTCTCTTGCGCTGACCTACGACGGCTCTTTCGCCATCCAGGAGAGCGCCGCGCAGCTGGCCAGCGCACCGGTCATCAACGCGGTGAACAACGGCTCCGGCTTCGTGTTCGACCAGACTGACTTTGTCGGTGCGGTAGAGCCGGGCGGCGAGGCGTGGTGGCAGGGCTGGACCCTCCCCGGCACCGTCGGCCAGCAGGAAGCGGTACAGCCGGCGGATTTCGTGGGCTGCAACGCCGACAACACGGTCTGCACCCTGTCTGGCCTGATCGACGAGGATTACACGCTCGTAAATGGCGTCGAGTGGCGCCTGGACGGCGAAGTGCTGGTCGGTGAGGGCAACCGCAGTATCGCAAATGCAGCCGATGTTCAGGCAGTGCGAGATGCCGGCGTTACCCTGACCATCCGGCCCGGCGTGCATGTACGCGCCTTCTCGGACGGTTCCCTGCTGGTGACTCGCGGCTCGAAACTGCAGGCGGTGGGTTCCCCGGCAGCGCCGATTACCTTCAGCAGCCTGGGCGACGACGATTTCGACGGCGAAGGTGAATGGGGCGGCGTGGTCATCCAGGGCTTCGCACCCCAGTACGGCCCCGGCGGTACAGGCGCCTGCTTCGGTTCCGGCGTGGTATGTAACGTGCAGGGCGAAGGCGGCACCGTGGTCGGCCTGTACGGCGGCAACGATCCGGCGGACGATTCCGGCGCACTGCGCTACGTGCGCATTGCCGAGGGCGGCCTGGTGGACGGACCGAACAACGAGATTAACGGCCTCACACTGCAGGGCGTTGGTCACGGCACGTTGCTGGAGTACATCCAGGTGCACGGCAACCTGGATGATGGCATCGAGTGGTTCGGCGGCACGGCAAACCTGAGGTACGCGGTACTCACCAACAACGACGACGATGACATCGACTTCGACGAGGGCTACAAGGGCAACATGCAGCACATCATTGTGCGCAAGAACCCGAACAAGGCCGCACCGACCGGCAGCAACGACCCACGCGGGATTGAAGCCAACTCCTCCGATGCGGACTATGTCCCGGAAACGGAAGCGGTGCTGGCCAACATTCTGGTGCTGGGTAGCGCGGTCAACAACAACGAGACTTCCGACGCTGGTCAGCAGCCGGGTGCCCGCCTGCGCGGCGCACTGACCACCTCGCTGTACAACACTGCGATACGCGACTTCGACACGGGCTGTATCCGCATCGATGACGCGGACGTGAATGGCGACGGCTCCACCATTGTCACGTCCAATGTGACCCTGGTGAACGTGCTGGGCGAGTGTGAGGATGGCTTCTACAACAAGCGGGATGCGGATTCCGAGACCAACAGCGGCGCCGGCAGCGTCACGCTTGACGCGGCCTACGCACTCACCGATGCCGAGGCCAACGTGCCCACGGTGAATATCCCGGCAGTGAACAACGGTTCGGGCTTCACTTTCGACAACACCGATTACGTCGGTGCGGTTGAGCCGGGCACTTCAGTCGGGAATACATGGTGGAGTGGCTGGATCATCCCCGGTTCGCTGGATTAACTCAGGTCCCTTTTCAGGGGGTTTTTTGAGCCGCGCCTTCGGGCGCGGCTTTTTTTTGCCTGGCATTGCGGTACTCCGACCATCACCACCGATTGCCACCGGGCCCCCGCGATGGCAGGCTGTCCTTCCAGGTTCCTACGCCAGGCGTCAGAGACACAACATGCAGCCCGACAGAGTGCTCTCACTTGCCGCAGGTGCCGTGCAGGAATTCACCCCCGAGCGCGCCGTGTATGCCGCGCACGCGGCCGGTTTCGATGCCGTGGGCATCTGGTGCGACGCCCCGGCGTGGCGCGCTGCCACCACGCAGCAGGTACGCAACGCCCTGGCCGACACCGGGCTGATCGCACTGGATATGGAAGTGGTGTGGCTGCACCCGGGAGAACCGCCAGACAAGCACGACGGGATAGTCGATCTCGCACTGGAGATCGGCGCGCGCAACCTGCTGTGCGTATCCTCCGAGCCGCAACAGCTACTTGGCATGCGCCGTTTTGAGCGGTTGTGCCGCCGCGCAGAACAAAGCGAGCTGCGTATTGCGCTGGAGTTTCTGGCGCTCAGTGAAATACAGTCGCTGCAACAGGCACTCGCGGTGGTCGAAGGTGTGGGGCACCCGGCAGGCGCTGTACTGATCGACAACCTGCACCTGGCGCGCAGCGGAGGCACGCCGGAAGATCTGCGCGCGGTCGCGCCACCCCTGATGAGCTATGTTCAGCTCTGCGATGCCAGCCGGGAGCCGCCGGGCAGCACACTTGAGGAGCGGCTGGAAGACGCCCTGGAACTGCGCCAGCTGCCCGGTGAGGGAGAATTGCCTTTGCGGGAGTTGCTGGCGGAGATCGACGCGCAGTTGCCACTCAGCCTTGAAATTCGTTCGCGGTCGCTGCGTGAACGTTTTGCCGAGGATATCGACCGGCGCGCCGCGATGATATACACCGCGACCCGGCGCTTCCTTCAGACCACGCCATAGGCCAGCATGGCGTCCGCGACCTTGATAAAACCAGCGATATTGGCCCCTTTCACATAGTTGGTGAAGCCATCGGGCTCCTCACCATAGTGCGCGCACTGGCGGTGAACTTCAGCCATGATCTCGCGCAGCCGCTGCTCCAGTGCTTCCGCCGTCCAGGATAGGCGCATGCTGTTCTGGCTCATTTCCAGCCCGGATACGGCAACACCCCCGGCGTTGGCCGCCTTGCCCGGACCGTACATCAGTTTATTGGCGAGCAGAATCCTCGCGGCGTTCGGCGTGCTGGGCATATTGGCGCCCTCGCAAAGGCCCCGGCAACCATTGCTGACAAGCGTTTGCGCATCTTCTTCCCCGAGCTCGTTCTGTGTGGCGCAGGGAAAAGCCAGATCACAGGGCACGCCCCAGGGGAATTTATTCGCGTGAAACTCACAGCCGAACTTATCGGCGTATTCACTGATGCGGCCGCGCCGGCGGGTTTTGAGATCTATCACCCACTGCAGCTTCTCCTCATCCATGCCGTCGGGGTCGTACACGAAGCCGCCGGTGTCGGAGAGCGTGACGACCTTGCCCCCAAGCTGGTTGATTTTACGCGCACAATGGATTGCCACGTTGCCGGCTCCCGACACCACGCAGGTCTTGCCCTTGAAACCATCGCTGTTCTTCAGCAGCAACTCCTGCATGAAATAGGCGGCACCGTAGCCGGTGGCCTCGGTGCGTATCAGGCTGCCCCCGTACTCCATGGCCTTCCCCGTGAGTGCGCCGGTAAATTCCCTCGCCAGCCGTTTGTACATCCCAAAGAGATAGCCGATCTCCCGGCTGCCCACTCCGATGTCGCCCGCCGGCACATCCACGTGCGGGCCGATATAGCGAAACAGCTCGGTCATGAATGACTGGCAAAAGCGCATCACCTCACGGTCGGATCTGCCCCTGGGATCAAAATCCGCACCGCCCTTGCCCGCACCCAGCGGCAGGGTCGTGAGACTGTTCTTGAATGTCTGTTCAAAGCCGAGAAACTTGAGGATGCTGAGGTTTACGGAGGGATCAAATCGCAACCCGCCCTTGTAGGGACCGATGGCGTTATTGAATTGCACCCGGTAGCCGCGATTCACACGGACATTGCCATCGTCGTCCTCCCAGACCACGCGGAAGGTCAGAATACGGTCCGGCTCTGTCATGCGCTGGATCACCGCGGCCTGCCGATAGCGCGGATTGTCAATAATGAAGGGAATGACCCAGTCGGCCACTTCCTGAACCGCCTGGTGAAACTCCGGTTCGCCCGGATTGCGTTTCACCAGCCCGGCCATGAAGTTTTCCACTGACAAATCGTCGTACATCGTATTCTCCATCCACTTATTCCGGCCGAGGAGCATGCCTCGCACGTGACACAAAGTTAACAGGCACTATAATACCAGCAAGCCAGCACATAACCACGCTACGCCAATGTGTTCGCCATCCGCAACGCCCATACGAGAGCCCCCCATGCATACGACCCCGCTTGTTATCGCCGCACTGCTTACGTTCAGCATCACGCTCGGTGGTTGTGGCGGCGGCGAATCGCCGCTAAAAGCGAAGGAGGCAACCAGCCGGACACTACAACCGGCGGACGCTGAACTGGCGGCCATCTATAACCGTAGCTGCCGCAGCTGCCATACGATAGCGGCCACCCGCTCGCCACTTACCGGCGACACAGACGCCTGGGCAATGCGCATGCAAAAAGGCATGGACGTGCTGGTAAACAACGTGATCAGCGGTATTGGCGGCATGCCCCCCTACGGCCTGTGCATGGATTGCAGCGCGGACGAGTTCGAAGCATTGATCGAGTTCATGGCCAGCGCGCCGCCCACGCCATGATGAGGCGCCGCAGCATGCTCGCTGCCCTGATCGCCACGGCATCCCTCGGCGCGGCGCCGGGCCGCGCGCTCGCGGCGCAGCCGGCGGAAGCACGTCGTCTGCCCTGGCGCAACTGGTCGGGGCTGCAGGAGTGTTTCCCCAAGGCCCGCGTGGCACCCGCGAGTGTCGCGGAACTGCAGGAGATACTCGCCGAGGCCACCGGCACGCTGCGACCCGTGGGCGCGGGCCATTCCTTTTCGCCACTGGTGCCCACCGACGGCACCCTGATCTCGCTGGCGCGTCTCAGCGGCCTGATCCACCACGATCCCGAAAGCCTGCAGGCCACACTCTGGGCGGGCACGCGGCTGGGAGATATCGGCCAGCCGCTGGAGGCGGCGGGCCAGGCACTGGAGAACATGCCGGACGTGGACGAGCAGGCGCTCGCGGGCTGTCTGGCAACCGCCACACACGGCACCGGCGCGGGGCTCGGGTGCATGCCCACCAGCGTGCGAGCCCTGCAACTGGTCACCGCCAGCGGCGATATTGTGGACTGCGACGCCGAGCGCAACCCGGAGATATTCCGCGCCGCCCTGGTGTCGCTGGGCACACTCGGCGTGATCACCCAGGTGCGTCTGCAGAACGTGGCTCCCTACAGCCTGCGGCGGGAAACCGTCTGGCGCGAGTTCGATGAAATTGTTGAGATCGCCGATGCCATGGCCGACCAGCATCGCAACTTCGAGTTTTACTACATTCCGTTCTCCGGTATGGGCTTCACGGATGTTCACGATCTCACGCAGGAAGCCGCCGCCTCCACCGAGAAGCTCGATCCCAACGAAGGCGCGGAAGATCTGAAGCTGGCACGCGACTGGCTGCAACGCACACCGAAACTGCGGGAGCTGATCCTGGGCGGTTATATCCGCACGCTGGACAGTGAAGTCACCATTGAGCGCTCGTGGAAGAACTACGCCAGCGAACGCAATGTGCGTTTCAATGAAATGGAATACCACCTGCCGCGTGAACACGGACTGGCCGCGCTGCGGGAAGTTCGCGATGCGCTGGAGACACAGCATCACGAAGTTTTCTTCCCGATCGAGTTCCGCTACGTGCGCGGCGACGATATATGGATGAGCCCTTTCCATGGTCGCGATAGCTGCTCAATCGCCGTGCACCGTTATTTCGACGAAGATTTCAGGCCCTACTTCAAAACCATCGAACCGATTTTCCGCAAATATCACGGGCGGCCACACTGGGGCAAACTGAACACCCTGACGCGCGATGAGTTGCGCAAGCTCTATCCCCGCTGGGATGATTTCAATACCATCCGCAGGGAACTGGACCCGCAGGGGCGCTTCCTGAATACCTATCTGGCAGCGCTATTTGGCTGATGGAGGCGCGACGCGCATGAAAAGACGCACCCTGTTGCTGAGCGGGCTGGCCGGCGCCACTGGCCTCGCACTGCTGGCAAGGCCCGCTGACAGGGGCGCCAATCACGCGCCCTATTTCCAGCGGCTGAGCCGCGCTCTGGATGACGCCGGCCACGCCAAGCCCACACTGGTTATCGACCAGCGCTACCTCGCGGATAACATCGCCACCCTGCAAAGCCATATCGATAACCGCTTTGGCTATCGCATCGTCGCCAAGTCACTGCCCTCAACCGATCTGCTGCAGAACGTTATGGCCGCGACCGGCAGCCAGCGCCTGATGCTCTTTCACCAGCCGTTTGTCAACCGGGTAGCCGAACGCTTTCCGCTGGCGGATGTGCTGCTGGGGAAGCCCATGCCGGTGGCGGCGGCGCACAACTTCTACCGGGCCTTTACACCGGGCAATGGCTTTGCCCCCGAGCGGCAGGTGCACTGGCTGCTGGATACACCGGAGCGAGTGCGCCAGTACATTGCCCTGGCCGAGTCCCTCGACACCCACATACTCGCGTGTATCGAGCTGGATGTGGGGCTGCACCGCGGCGGCGTGGACAGTGATGCCGCACTCGTCGACATGCTGGATCTGATCGAGGCCTCACCGCGGGTGACCTTCCGCGGTTTCATGGGTTACGAACCGCACATCGTCAAGGTGCCCGGCGACCCGCTCACTTACCGCGACGCGGCCATGCAACGCTACAGCCACTACCTGCGAATCGCGCAGCAACGCCTGGGCGCCGCCTGGCCGGAAAACGCATTGCTCAATGCCGGCGGGAGCCCCACCTACCAGCTCTACGACGAGGGCAACTTTCCATTCAACGAACTGGCCACCGGCTCCTGCCTGGTAAAGCCCGGCGATTTCGACCTGCCATCGCTCGCCGACCACCGCGCGGCGGCGTGGATCGCCACACCTGTACTGAAGAGCATGCATGGCCTGCACATTCCCGGCATCGACCTCGGCCCACTGCAGAGTTTGTGGGATGTGAATCGCGCGCGCACCTTTTTCACCTACGGCGGTTATTGGAAGGCTGAACCGACCTCACCCGCCGGCCTCAAGAGCAACCCGCTGTTCGGCCGCTCGACCAATCAGGAAATGCTGAACGGCTCCGCAAGCATCAAGCTCGCGGTGGACGACTGGATCTTCCTGCGCCCCAACCAGAGCGAGTTCGTGTTTCTGCAGTTCGGCGATATTGCGGTATACGATGGCGCCCGCATCAACGCGCAATGGCCGGTTTTTCATGAAGGCACTGCCTGAGCACGCTTCAACCCTTGCATGCACAATTGTAGACTGCGCTTTTAACCACTTGCGTCTCGCATGGCGGGGCAGGATAAACGTGCAGTGACTTTGCTACTTCTTTTGGGCGGACTTGCGCTGCTGCTGGCCGGTGGCACCGCGCTGGTAAGCGGCGCTTCCAGCGTGGCCAGCCGGCTCGGTGTGCCACCGCTGGTAATCGGTCTTACCGTGCTCGCCTTTGGCACCAGTTCACCGGAGCTGGTGGTCAACGTGGTGGGCGCCCTGCGCGGTGAGACGGCGCTCGCCTTTGGCAACGTGGCTGGCTCCAACCTCACCAACATCGGGCTGGTGCTGGGTTTGGCTGCGCTGGTCAAGCCGGTGTCGATCGAAGGCAGTATTGTGCGCCGCGAAATACCCCTGCTACTGCTCGGCACCAGCGTGCTTATCGTTATGCTGCTGGATACGCCATTGCGCGCCGCACCGGCTGTGCTCGACGCTTCCGACGCCCTGATTCTGCTGCTGCTGTTTACCGTGTTCGCCTATATCACTGTGAGTGACGTACTGTTCAAGCGTCAGGATGCGTTGCTGGCCAACGTGCGCGAATTGGAAGACACGCTTCCGCCCCCCCAGAGTATGTCGCCGAAGACCGGCGTTATCCTGATTATTGCCGGCATTGTCGGACTGAGTATTGGCGGCCATTTGACGATCGTGCACGGCGCCTCCATGGCGACCGCGCTGGGTGTTCCGCCGGTGATTATCGGCATGCTGATCGTCGGCGTGGGTACCAGCCTGCCAGAGTTGGTGACCTCGGTGATCGCCGCCGTCAGGAATGAATCCGACCTCTGCGTGGGCAATGTCGTGGGTTCCAACATCTTCAATGCCCTGATCGTGCTGCCCGCCAGTGCGCTGGTGCGTCCGCTGCCTATCCCTGCGGGCGGCATCCAGGATATCTGCATGTCGCTGCTGTTCGCCGCCATCATCATTCCCGTGTTTCTCTACCGCAACAGCCGCATGGGGCGTGGCACAGGCGCGGTGTTCATCGGCGCATTCGTTGCCTATATGGCGTATCGGGCGTTAAGCGCCTGAAGGCTAGGACGCATTCTGTTCATGGACAGACCCGATCAGGTAGTTGCGTGTGGTCAGGCCGCTGTACATGCCTGTATCCGCGCGGGCAGGCCACACTGCGTTCGGAAGGCTAAGATACTCACTCCGTGCGACCTGCCCGCGCGGACACAGGCGGCGCAATTCTCAGGAGCGAGACCGGGCCAACGTGTGGCGGGACACCAGAACAGCACCTGCGCTGTTGTTAAAGCCAGCGAACGCGCTTGAACACAATGTAGAGAGCCGTGGCGACTGTCAGCATGAGGCCGAGCAGGAAGAAATAGGCGTAGCGCCACTGCAGCTCCGGCATGTACTCGAAATTCATGCCGTAGATACCGGCGAGAAAGGTCAGCGGCACAAAGATGGCAGAGATGATAGTGAGAATCTTCATGGTCTGGTTGAGCTGGTGCGAGCTCAGCGAGATATAGCCTTCTACCAGATCACCACAGAGTTCGTAGTACATGCTGCCCAGGCTGTAGAGCCGCTCACAGCGATCAAACACATCCCGGCGCAGGTGATAATGCGCACCATCGCCCTCGCCCAGATGCGCGCTCCCGGTTTCCAGCAGACTCTGCGCAAGGCGGTGGTGGTAACTGAAAATCCGCCGCAGCTTGCGCAGGCGCGAACGGTACACCACCAGTTCTTTCATTTCGGACTCGGAGTGGTTACCGAGCATGCCGTCTTCCAGATCGGCCAGCCGGTCTTCAAAATTCAACAGACGTTCAAGATAGCGTCCGGAGGCATAGTGGATCAGGCGCAAAACGCGTTCAGCCGCCGCATCCACTCGCGGCGCCTGCAGATCTTCCGCCCAGGCATTTTCAACGCTCACCGACTTGCCCCGATGCACCGTGATCAGAAACCCGTCACCTACCCATATCCCGAGTTGCTGCGGCTCCAGTTGCAGCCTTTCGTCCAGTGAAGCGATACCCCGGAACAGGATGAAGGTGTTGGCATCAAAGCACTCGACTTTCGGCGGATGCCGAACGCGCTTGCAATCCGATATCGCCAGCGGATCACATCCGAGACCCAGCAGGAGTTCCTGCTCCGGCTCTCCTAAATCCCCCTCGATATCCAGCCAGAGTCGGCTGGCTGGCTGCTCGCGCCACTGCGCAACAAGCTCTGCACGCCCCTCCTCACAGGCGCCATCGGCGCCGGTCAGCATTGCCCGGATCATATGCGCGCCCCCCCCCGGGCCAAAAACCGTCTACCCTCATTCTAGAGCGCGCGACGCCACCACCGCAACGCTTTAGCCCTCGCACTGCCAGGCATCGCACATTCCCTGCACCAGCGCGGTAATCTGCTGCGCATACTTTCAACCCGCGGCCATTTATTGTTGAATGAGCTGGGGCCCCTTCACCGCCGGATGACGCTGGCCGCAGGTTGCCGGGCTGGCGCACCGCGCCGGCTACAGACATTGGGAGACATCCTTTGGAACGCGCTCGAGAGCTCATGCAACTGCCACTGTTCACCATCGGCGAAACCACGCTCACGCTGGGTCAGCTCCTGTCCGTCGTCGCCTTCGCATTATTCGGCATACTGTTTGTAGTGTGGAGCACCCGTATCCTGCGCGGCCGTCTCGCCAAAGCCCATTTTAACCCCGACATCGTGCACCTGCTGAGCCGCGCGTATCTGGTGCTCGGCTTTGTGGTTCTCGCCTTCATGGTGCTGGATTTCCTGAGTATCCCGCTGGCTGCCTTCGCGTTCATTTCCGGCGCAGTCGCCATCGGGGTCGGTTTTGGCGCTCAGAACATCCTCAACAATTTCATCAGTGGCTGGATTCTCATGTGGGAACGGCCGGTAAAAATAGGCGATTTCCTGGAACTGGGAGAAATTCGCGGCACCATTGAGAGCATCAACACACGCTCCACGCGCATGCGTCGTATCGACGGCGTGCATGTGCTGTTTCCCAACAGTTATCTGCTGGAAAATATCGTCATTAACTGGACGCTCATGGACAAGCTGGTTCGCACCTCGGTCAGGGTGGGCGTGGCGTACGGGTCGGATGTGCAGCGGGTTACGGAGTTATTAGACAGCGCAGCCGAAGCGCACCCGGACGTGCTGAAGGATCCGCCGCACTCAATCATATTCGATGACTTCGGCGACAATGCACTGATGTTCGAGCTGTTCGTGTGGACGTTGTCTACCGCGGAGCGTGGCATACGGGTGATTCGCAGCGATCTTCGCTATCACATCGATGCACTGTTTCGCGAAAATGCGGTGGTCATCGCTTTCCCGCAGCGCGATGTGCATGTTGACGGCCAGATCAGCATCCGTCAGGATGCGCCCTCTTCGTAGTATCCTGCCGGTGAGCGTGAGCAACTGCGCACACTGAAGTCGATCCACAGACTGTCGCCGGGAACTGGCCAAATGAAAGACAAGCAAACTCTGGGCTGGCGTGAATGGGTGGGGTTTCCTGATCTGGCGATCGCCCGCATCAAGGCCAAGGTCGACACCGGAGCCCGCACCAGCGCCCTGCACACCGGCGGCGTGGAAGCCTTTTCGCGCGACGGTCGGCCGTGGGTGCGCTTCCTCGTTCACCCCATGCAGGACAACCGCGAACTGGAAATTGCCTGTGAAGCACCGGTGCTGGATCGGCGCGTTGTGCGCGACTCCGGAGGACATGAGGAACTGCGCTATGTCATTCTTAGCTCATTGCAGATCGGTGACAACCTGCACAACATAGAGGTGACCTTGACTGATCGTGACACCATGAAATTCCGCGTACTGCTGGGCCGCACAGCCATGCGGGGGCGTTACCTGGTTGACCCGGCGCGCTCCTACCTCGTGGGTGGCGGCAGAAATGCTGCTCCAGGGCGTACTCCGCAATGAAGCTGACCATCGGCATTCTGTCGCGCAACCGAAAACTCTACAGCACCCGGCGCCTGGTCGAGGCGGCCGAGAAGCGCAACCACGACGTGCGGGTTATCGATACCCTGAAATGCACGATCGCCATCAACGCCTCGGCGCCGGGCATCTACTACAAGGGTGAAAGACTCGAGGCCATGGACGCGATTATCCCGCGTATCGGGGCGTCCATCACGGATTACGGCACCGCCGTGATACGCCAGTTTGAAATGATGGGCGTGTACTGCCTCACGGAATCCATACCGCTGGGACGATCGCGTGACAAACTGAGGGCACTACAGCTCCTGTCACGCAAGGGTCTCGGCATGCCCATGACCAGCTTCGCGCACGACGTGCAGAACGGGCGCGACCTGATAAAACTGGTGGGCGGCGCTCCGGTTGTGCTCAAGCTGCTGAAAGGTACCCAGGGCCGCGGTGTGGTCCTTGCGGAGACCGCGAAAGCAGCCGAATCCGTGATTGATGCCTTCACTGAACTCGGCGCGGATTTTCTGGTACAGGAGTTCATCAAGGAGGCCGGTGGTTCGGATGTGCGCGCGCTGGTGATAGGCCGGCGCGTGGTCGCCGCCATGGAGCGCTCGGCACCCGAGGGCGAGTTTCGCTCCAACCTGCACCGCGGCGGCTCTGCCAGAGTAACCAGGCTATCGCCGGAAGAACGCAGCAGCGCGGTGAAAGCTGCGCAGACCATGGGCCTGCAGGTGGCGGGCGTGGATATTCTGCGCTCATCGCGCGGGCCACTGATCATGGAAGTGAACTCATCCCCCGGGTTGCAGGGCATTGAAGAGGCGAGTGGCAAGGACGTGGCCGGCAGGATTATCGATTATATTGAAGAGAACGCCCGCCCCGACCGGGGTAGTCGCAGAACACGGGGGTAAGCGGTGGCAGATACCAACGATGTGCTGCATATCGGCGGGCAGGCAGTAGCGCGCGGAGAGCGCCGCGAGATCGCCATACCCGTGGCGCCTCTGTATACCCACGACACGCTTTCAATTACCGCCCAGGTCATTCGCGGCCGGCGCGCCGGCCCAACGCTGTTTGTCAGCGCTGCGATTCACGGTGACGAAATCAACGGTGTGGAGATCATCCGCCGGCTGTTGCGTCACAAGGCTATGGCCAACATTCGCGGCACGCTGCTGGCCATCCCCATCGTCAATGTCTATGGCTTCATGAACCATGCGCGCTATTTGCCGGACGGGCGCGACCTGAACCGTTCCTTTCCCGGTTCCCCGAAGGGCTCCCTGGCGGGCAGGGTTGCGCATACCTTCCTGCGTGAAATCGTGCTGAAATCCACGCATGGCATCGATCTGCACACCGGCGCCCGACACCGCAGCAATTTCCCGCAGATTCGCTCTGATCTCGACAATCCAGTGAACCGTTCAATGACCGAGGCCTTCGGTGTGCCGCTCGTCATCGACGCAAAATTTCGCGACGGCTCCCTGCGCTACAGCGCTGGCGAGGCGGGCATCCCCGTGATTCTCTACGAAGCGGGCGAGGCACTGCGCTTTGAAGAGATGTACATTCGCGCCGGTGTGCGGGGAGTGATCAACGTGATGCGCTCGTTGGGCATGCTGCGCGCCAGCAGGCGCAAGCGGGCGCGGCTTTCGCCTACCATCAGTAACAGCACCGCCTGGGTGCGCGCCCCTGACAGCGGCATCCTGCGCACGCTGGTGCCACTTGGTGCCGGGGTGGCGCAGGGCCAGACCCTGGCGTTTATCGCCGACCCGCTGGGTGCGAGTGAAACCGAAGTTATCGCACCGGAGGCGGGCGTGGTAATCGGGCGCACCAATCTGCCACTGGTGTACGAGGGCGATGCTATTTTCCACATCGCACACTACGGCAGAAAGGTGGGCAATGTGGGCGCGCAGGTAGAACGCTTCCAGGAAGCACTGCAACCGGACCCGATGGACCTCGATGGCGACCTGGGCGATGCGCCGATAGCCTGACTGCGGCCGGTGGCAGCGACACGCCGGGGCTTTTCAAGCCCCGCCAGGGGTGACCGGATAACGGTAGACCGGCGCGAAACCGCCGCCGGGCGTGCGGAAGTTGGTGGTCTGGCCCTGATAGAGTCGCGCCGCTATCCATTGCACTTCCCCATCGTAGACGTAGTTGCGCAGGTCATACTTGAACACCAGCGGCGAGCTTTCGCCCAATGCAGAGCGTTCTCCCGGCGGTACCAGTGCCTGGGCCACGTACTCGCCGGCCAGTATTTCACCCCACACGCGTCTGGTGATCTTGTCCCCGCGCCAGGCGGCCTTGCTGCCGTAACCGCTTGCGGGTTTGAAAAACAGCCGCTTGCGTTCGGCCCACAGACGATCGGCGTGTGCCGGGTGTACAACTTCGGTGCGGGGTATACCCTCGAGCAGAATTTGTTGCAGCTCCTTTGACACCTGCAGGGCGGTGAGCTCTGCCGGATCCGTCAGCAACGCCAGATTGCGTTTGTCCGCGTACAGGGCGTGGATCCGCGGATTGGGTGTCAACAGCACCGCGTCGGCCAGGTAGGCGTCGCGAATCGCAGCCACGTTGGGCCGAGCAAGGCTGAAATCCGTCAGCCGGTTGTACACCAGGTCGATTGCCAGGTTGTCGGCCCATAGCTTTCCATCCCTGAACTGTAGTTGTTCCGGCGCGACGATCACAGCTTCGAGCCCATGGCGTTGAAACAACCTGCGGAACAACACGAATTCCGGGTACAGGTATTGCTTTGCCGGGTTTTCATCCACAATGGCAATGGATTTCAGGGGTATATCCCGGCCTGACAACTCCCACTCCCGCTTGAACATGGCCGCAATGCCCTGTTCCAGCTCATGCGCGGAAGCTGCGGTGGGCATGAGATTTTCCACTTCCGGGCAGCAGGCATGCTGGGCGCGGGCCAGTACGGCATTCAGCAGTGCGCCGCCTGCGTTGGTGTTGATTTCAATCAGCCCGACCGACCCGGCGCCGATGTGAAAATCGTAGCCCATGAAAACGCCCTTCGCGCCGCCGGCGTCGTGGCGGGCAACAGGCGTTGCGGTGCCAAGCACTCTGTCCCGCCACGAAGGGGAATTCACCACGGTTTCGACCGCCGCAATTACAGCTTGCATGCGCTGAATGTGGCTGTCGGCAATGAACACCGGTTGAGCAGAAAACAGATAGGGGCAGCGCTCCCGGGTCAACTGATACAGACCCGGCTCGCCCAGTTCTGTTTCCAGCGCACGGCTCAACGCCTGCTCATCGAGACTCAGGCAAAAGCATTCGCGGTTGAGAGCGGTCAGGCCCGCGGGCGTTGCGCAGGGTTCATCCTGGCAGATAACTGGTGTCATCGCGTTCGAGCCCCCCTGCCGTTTAAATTTACGGCGAGTGTGAAAGGGTCTACAAGCCCACCTGCTGCGCGCTTGATCATCAGGTTGTTTCCTTGTCGGGGGATACAGCAGCGGCTTGGCCGGTCTGCTGCGCAGCGGGAAACCAGTGGCTCGTTTTGTTGGCAAAGGCCACCAGCGACAGCATTACCGGCACTTCCACCAGCACACCCACCACGGTAACCAGCGCCGCGCCGGAATTCAGCCCGAACAACCCGATGGCCACGGCCACTGCCAGCTCGAAAAAGTTCGAGGTGCCGATCAGGGCGCAGGGCGCGGCGACATTGAACGGTACGCGCCACAGGTACGCGGCGGCGTAGGCGATGGCGAAGATACCGTAGGACTGGATCAGCAAGGGTATTGCGATCAGGGCGATCAGCAAAGGCTTCTCGAGAATAACCTGCCCCTGGAAGCCGAACAGCAACACCACGGTTGCCAGCAGACCCAGCACCGACAGCGGTTTCATGCGCGACGTGAAGCGCGTCACCCGGGCCTCGCCTCGCGCCCCGGGGCCGGCTTTGCTGATCAGGCGCATTCGCGTCAGCGCGCCAGCCACCAGCGGTATTACCACGTACAGCACCACAGATAACACCAGGGTTGCCCAGGGCACGCTGATATCGGTAACCCCCAACAGCAGGGCGACGATGGGCGCGAAGGCAAAGATCATGATGACATCGTTGAGGGATACCTGAACCAGGGTGTAGTTCGCATCGCCCCGGGTCAGTTGTGACCAGACGAACACCATCGCGGTACACGGAGCCGCGCCCAGCAGAATCATGCCGGCGATGTACTGGCTGGCGTTGGCCGGGTCAATCAGGTCGGCGAATATTACTTCAAAGAACAACACCCCCAGCGCCGCCATGGTGAAGGGCTTTATCAGCCAGTTAACGACGAGGGTGATCACCAGGCCCTTGGGCCGCTCATGCATTCGCTTGAGGCTGGTGAAATCCACCGACACCATCATCGGGTACACCATGAACCAGATCAGCACCGCCACGACAAAGTTGACCGAACCGTACTCCAGCGCCGCGAGTTGCTGAAAAGTATCCGGCAGCAGGGTGCCCAGGCCAAGGCCCGCGATAATGCAGAGCAGAACCCACAGTGAGAGATAGCGCTCGAAAACGCTGAGGGGCGATGCAACGGCAGTATCGACTGAGGAATCGGTCATGAACTGGAACCTCCCGGGTGTGTGGCGGAGGCCTGCCTTGGCAAGCCCAGAGAAATGAATACAGTTCCAGCCAGCATAGCGCAGGAAATCCACAGACAGGCGCCCAGGCCCGAGGTGCCCTGGCCGGCCAGTTGAAACACCCAGCCCGAGAGCAGCGTGCCGATCAGCCGTCCCATGGCGTTGGCCATGTAATAGAAACCGACATCCAGCGACACGCCGTCTCTGCCGGCATAGCTGACAATCAGGAAACTGTGTAGCGCGGAGTTGATGGCAAACAGCACACCGAACAGCAGCAGTCCGGCAATCAGGACCGCGCCAGGGTTGATCCCTGTTCCCAGACCCAGGGCGAGCGCTCCGGTCAGCAACACCAGCCCCAGTGCCCATGCCGTGGCCGAGCGCCCATCCGGCAGCGCGCCTGTAGCTCTGCCGGTAATCCCCGGTGCGATAGCCTGCACCGCACCGTAGCCGATGATCCAGAGCGCGAGAAAGCCGCCGGTCTGGCTGTGGTTCCAGCCCAGGCTCTGGGACAGGAATACCGGCAGCGCCACCACAAACCAGACGTCGCGTGCGCCGAACAGCAGCATGCGCGCGGCCGAGAGAATATTGATAGCACGGCTTTTGGAAAAAATATCGCGGAACTTCGGTTTGCTTGTCGCTTTCCCGAGATCCTGCTTCAGTAGCACCAGGCTTGCCAGCCAGACCAGCGTCAGAGCCGCTGCCATTGCACCCACGGCACCGGCAAAACCCAGCCACATCAGCAGCACGCCGCCGAGGAAGAAGCCCGCTCCTTTCAGGGCGTTTTTCGAACCGGTGAGAATCGCCACCCACCTGAAGAGCGTGCCCTGGGCAGCGGCCGGCACCAGCAGCTTGAGCGAGCTCTTGGCACTCATCTTGTTCAGGTCTTTGGCGATGCCCGACAGCGCCTGTGCCGCCATCACCCAGGGCACGGTGAGCATAGCTGCGGGAACCAGCAGCATGCCGAGGGCGAACACCTGAAGCGCCAGCCCGATGCTCATGGTGCGATTAAGGCCGATGTGTGCGCCCAGCCAACCGCCCACTAGGTTGGTGATCACCCCGAAAATTTCGTAGAACAGAAACAGCAGGGCGATTTCCAGCGGCGAGTAACCCAGCCCGTGAAAATGCAGTACCACCAGCATGCGCAAGGCACCGTCTGTGAGGGTGAAGGCCCAGTAGTTGCCGGTGACTACCAGGTACTGACGAACCTCAGGGGAGAGTTGGCTCAGCATGTGTGGGCGCTCCGCTCTCAACGGCCCACTTTCAGCGCCAGTTCGGCGGTACGGTTGGCATAACCCCATTCGTTGTCATACCAGGCATAAATTTTGACCTGGGTAGCGTTGATCACCATCGTCGACAGCGCATCCACAATGCTGGAGCGCGGGTCGGTCTTGTAATCGATGGACACCAGCGGACGCTCCTCGTAACCCAGAATGCCCTTGAGTGGGCCGGATTCGGCGGCGGCCTTGAGCAACTGGTTGACCGCCTCGGCGGTGGTCTTTGTTTCCACCTCGAATACGCAGTCGGTGAGCGAGGCATTGGCCAGAGGCACCCGCACAGCGTGGCCGTTAAGACGCCCCTTGAGCGCCGGGAAAATTTCGCTGATGGCGGTTGCGGAACCGGTAGTGGTAGGGATCAGGCTCATGCCGCAGGCGCGGGCGCGGCGCAGGTCCTTGTGCGGCGCATCGAGAATGGTCTGGGTGTTGGTCAGATCGTGAATGGTGGTCATGCTGCCGTGGCGGATGCCCAGATGCTCATGGATCACCTTGACCACAGGCGCGAGGCAGTTGGTGGTACAGGAAGCGGCAGTGACGATTTGGTGGGTTTGCGGTTCATACAGGTGATCGTTCACGCCCATCACCACGTTCAACACCTGCGGTTCTTTCACCGGCGCGGTGACCACCACACGTTTGACGCCCTGCTCGAGGTACGCGTTGAGCACCTCGACCTTTTTCATCTTGCCGCTGGCCTCAACCACCAGATCGCAACCCGACCAGTCGGTTTCCCCGATGCGGTTGTTGCGGCTGGTGGCAATGCGCCACCCATTTACCACAATGGCGTTACCCTCCGCAGTGGCCGCGTGACACCAGCGGCCATGCACGGAATCAAAATTCAGCAAGTGCGCCAGCGTGGCCGCATCTCCGGCGGGATCGTTGATGTGTACAAATTCGATCTCTGGCCAGCCCCAGGCGGCGCGCAATACCAGCCGGCCCATGCGGCCAAAACCATTGATGCCAATCTTGATGCTCATATGCATGATCCGGATCAGGTGCCAGTGGTGAGCCGTACTGTCGGCCCCAGAGACTGGCAGGTATTTGCAATAGCCGGGTTCTTTCAGCGACAGCGACTGCCCTGTGTCTGCTGCTCGATGTTGCGCAGACGCGACACATCCCCGTCATAGGGTGCTTCTGTTGCGAGGCCCTCACGCGTGGCTGACAGGACTGATCGTTGCCATGCGTCCAGACCGGCGTGGAGGCGGTAGTACACCCACTGTCCTTCGCGCTGATCACTCACAATGTTGCAGGCGCGGAGCTGCGCGAGATGGCGGGAAACCATCGGCTGTGAAACACCCAGAGACTCCGCGATGTCGCAGACACAGAGTTCATCCCGATCCAGCAACAGCATGAGGCAGCGCAGCCGCGTCTCATTCGCCAGGCACTTGTAGAATCTGTCACTGGTCATATGCATATATGAATAACCATATATATTGACCACCCCCTCGTCAAGCTCAATACGATCAATGGGGTCAGAGTCGTTGTTTCCTCGAACCAGTGGGAATCAATGGGGTCAGAGTCTTTGTTTCCTGGCTTGGCGATACTTGGGTGAGCGCCTGTCTCCCCCACGCTCAAGAGGAAAAGCTCGCCGCCCTGTGCTCGCTTCTACCCGAGCCATGAACTGATCATCACCCAACGCCCAGGCTTTGTTCGTCGCCTCGCGTATTGTCCTGAGCTCGCGCTCCGGCATTCTGCCGTGAAAGAGAGTCTGGTAGGCTTCTCGCCGTTCTGCATCCGTCTTACCCAGCCTGAGGTACAGTGCATGAGGAGTGAGCAACTGGATCGACTTGCCGAGGGCGTTTGACCGGTAGCTGGACCACGCGTAATCGGAAGCGTGCGCCACCAGACCCGCTCGCACCGGATTCAGTTCAATATACCGATAAACCGTCAGCAGATATTTTTCAGAATCGACCAGCGTCGATTTATAACGCCCTTCCCAAAGGGTACCCGTGCGGCCGTAGGTGAAATTGAAACGCTGAACGTACTGGCGACCCAGGGCTTGCATCAACTGGCTTACGGCCCGCTCACATCCGGGAGTAACCAGCAGATGCACGTGATTGGTCATCAACACAAAGGCGTGGATGGCAACGTCATAATTGGTCGCTGCCTCCTTGAGAAAAGCGAGGTAGGATTTGTAGTCTGCCTCACGTCGAAAACAGGCCTGCCGATTGTTGCCGCGCTGAATCACATGCTGCGCGCAACCGGGAAGATAGAGACGGGGCAAGCGAGCCATCGAGGTGTCCTTGATTCAGCGGCGAAGGCTAACGCTCCCCGGGCACTGAATCAATGGCTCACGCTCCATCCAATCTGACCAGCCCGGTCTTCAGCGCGCTAGATCAACGGCTCTGACCCCATTGATCCATGACCCCATTGATCCAATCAACGGCTCTGACCCCATCGATTCAGGATTTCGCCAGGCGCCTCAAGACATAGTGCAGGATGCCGCCGTTTTCAAAATAGGCGAATTCATTCGGGGTATCGATCCGAATGCGCGCCTCAAAGCGTGTATCACCGCGCTCGGGATGCTGCGCCAATACTTCAACAGATTCCTGCCCGGACGTCACCGCCGCAATACTGAAATGCTCATCGCCCTTGAGCCCGAGGCTGTCGGCGCTGTCACCCTCCGCGAATTGCAGCGGGAGAATACCCATACCAATCAGGTTGGAACGGTGGATGCGCTCATAACTGCGCGCGATCACCGCGCGCACGCCCAGCAATGAGGGGCCTTTTGCCGCCCAGTCACGGGACGAGCCGGTACCGTATTCCTCGCCCGCCAGCACCACCAGCGGCACGTTGTTCTCGGCGTAGCGTTGCGCCGCATCGAAAATGGATGTCTGCTCGCCATCCAGGAAGCAGGTTGTCCAGCTACCCTCGGTGCCGGGGGCAAGCTGGTTGCGCAAGCGCACGTTGGCAAAGGTGCCGCGCATCATCACCTCGTGATTGCCGCGCCGCGAGCCGTAGGAGTTGAAGTCATCCGGGACAACGCCCTGCGCCTGCAGGTACTCCCCCGCCGGGCTGTCCACGGCGATGGCGCCCGCCGGAGAGATGTGATCCGTGGTGATGCTGTCGCCAACTTTCACCAGACAGCGTGCGTTCTCTATGGCACGCGGCGCGCTGGCCTCAGGTTGCATGTCGGCAAAAAATGGCGGCTGGCGCACGTAGGTTGAATCGGGCCAGTCAAAATGCGCACTGTCGGTCACTGGCAGGTCATTCCACACCTCATTGCCACTGAACACATCGCTGTAGCGATCGCGAAACATTTCCGGGGCCACGCTGCTGGCCACCAGGTCGCCTATTTCTTTCGACGTTGGCCAGACATCGGCCAGCATCACGGGATTTCCCTCGCTGTCGTTACCGAGCCCGTCGCGGTTCAAATCCACCAGCATATTGCCCGCCAACGCGTAGGCCACCACCAGTGGCGGCGACGCCAGGTAATTGGCGCGCACATCCTGGTGTATGCGTCCCTCGAAATTGCGATTGCCAGAGAGCACCGAACTCACCAGCAGGTTGCCCTCGCGAATGGCCGCGGTGATATCCTCCGGCAGGGGGCCGGAGTTGCCGATACAGGTGGTGCAGCCGTAACCCACCAGATAGAAGCCCAGCGCCTCGAGATCGTCCATCAGCCCGGTCTTTTCCAGATACTCGGTAACCACCTTGGAGCCGGGCGCCAGGCTGGTTTTCACCCAGGGCCTCGTGACCAGGCCGAGCTTGCGCGCCTTGCGCGCCAGCAACCCGGCCGCGATCAGCACTGCCGGGTTGGAGGTGTTGGTGCAACTGGTTATCGCCGCGATCACCACCGCGCCATGTTCGAGCCTGAACCCGGTATCGCCGCGCACCACGCCGATGCCCTGCTGAGCCTGCGGCTCCACGACCGCACCGCCCTCTTCCGCCCAGTCACCCTCGGTAATGTCCGCGGTGTTCAGCGCCTGAAAATCGTGCAGCGTTTTCTCGAAGGCACCGGCGGCTGCAGTCAATGCGATTCGATCCTGCGGCCGCTTGGGCCCGGCGAGACAGGGCACCACCTCCGCAAGATCCAGCTCCAGCACCGAGCTGTAACGTGCTGGAGGCGCATCCGGCGTATGCCACATACCCATCGCTTTCATATATGTTTCGATCAGTTCCAGCTGGCTCTCCTCGCGGCCCGTCAGGCGCAGGTAGTTGATCGTCTCTTCATCCACCGGGAATATGCCGCAGGTCGCTCCGTACTCGGGCGACATGTTGGCGATGGTGGCGCGATCTGCCAGGCTGAGTGCCGCCACGCCGGGGCCGAAAAACTCTACAAACTTGCCCACAACCCCGTGCGCACGCAACTGCTCGGTGACCGTCAGCACAAGATCGGTTGCGGTGGCGCCCTCTGTCAGCGCGCCGCTGAGCCTGAAGCCCACAACCTGCGGAATCAGCATCGTCACCGGTTGCCCGAGCATGGCCGCTTCCGCCTCGATGCCACCGACACCCCAGCCGAGTACTCCCAGGCCGTTGATCATGGTGGTATGTGAATCGGTGCCAACCAGCGTATCCGGATAGGCCAGCGTGGCTCCGTCCTCGCGCTCGGTCGCGAACACGCCGCGCGCCAGGTACTCGAGGTTCACCTGGTGCACGATGCCGGTGCCGGGCGGCACTACGCGAAAATTGTCGAAAGCAGACTGGCCCCAGCGCAAAAAGCGGTAGCGCTCCAGGTTGCGTTCGATCTCCACCGCGGTGTTGCGCTCCAGTGAATCCTCGGTGCCGAAGTAATCCACCATCACGGAGTGATCGATCACCAGTTCCACCGGCGACAGCGGGTTGATGTGGGTGGAATCGCCACCGAGTGCCACCATCGCATCGCGCATTGCCGCGAGATCGACGATCGCCGGCACGCCGGTAAAATCCTGCAACAGTACGCGCGCAGGCACAAATGCAATTTCCTGTGAGGGTTCAGCCGCCGGATCCCAGCTCAACAGCGCCTCTATATCGGCATCGCTGACGAAATCCTCGCGCCCGTGACGCAGCAGGTTTTCCAGCAGAAGTTTCAGCGAGAACGGCAGCTCGTGCGGGTTGCCGAGCTTCTCCAGCCCGTCGAAGGGAAATATTGTGTAGTCGCTTCCGGCGACCTGCAGGCGGCTTTCGGTGCTGTAGCGGGTACTCATTGCAGCGGCTTCCTTTTCATCTCATCATATTCACACAGCGCTTAGTGTGTCACCTGATCCCCGGATCGAGGCAATGCGCTCTGCATGGCCAAACCGGCACACTGTGCAGCTCACCCTAACTATAGCAGGAGCGAGGACGATGAATCACAGAACCGAACGCGACAGTCTCGGCGAAGTGCGTGTTCCCGAAGATGCGCTCTACGGCGCGCAAACCCAGCGCGCGGTGGAGAACTTCGGCCTCGACGAGCGCCGCATGCCCGCCGGCTTCATCCGCAACCTGGCGCGCATCAAATCGGCCGCGGCCTTTGCCAACCGCCGCTGCGGCACGCTGGATGCGCCTATCGCCGATGCAATCTGCGATGCGGCCGATCGCGTGGCAGCCGGTGAGTACGCCGGGCACTTCCCGGTATCCGTGTTCCAGACCGGCTCCGGCACCAGCACCAACATGAACATGAACGAGGTGCTGGCGCGTCTCGCCAGCGATGCCCTCGGTGAGCCGGTGCATCCCAACGATCATGTCAACTGCAGCCAGAGCAGTAACGACGTGATTCCCAGCTGTATTCAACTGACTACTCTGGAAGGCATGGGCAGCGAACTCATTCCCGCGCTGCAGGCGCTGATCGCGCGCATCACGGCTCGCGGCCAGGAACTCATGCATGTAGCAAAGACCGGCCGCACTCACCTGATGGATGCCATGCCCCTCACGCTGGGCCAGGAACTGGGGGCCTGGGGCTTTCAGCTATCGGAGGCCATGGCCCGTATCGAGCAGGTACTGCCGCGCCTGCGTCAGTTGCCGATCGGCGGTTCCGCCGTGGGCACCGGCGTGAACGTGCCCGAGGGCTTCGCCGCAGCGCTCACCGTGAGGCTGTGCGAACTCGGCGCAGATGGCGTCACACCCTGCAGCAACCCGTTTTCGCGCATGGCGGGGCAGGATACCGCGCTGGAGAGCTCGGCAGCACTGCGCGGGCTGGCAACAGTGATGGTGAAAATCAGCAATGATCTGCGCTGGATGTCTTCCGGCCCGCTCGCCGGGCTCGGCGAAATCAGCCTTGAAGCCCTGCAGCCCGGCTCCTCGATCATGCCCGGCAAGGTCAACCCGGTATTGCCCGAAGCCGTGCTCATGATCTGCGCGGATGTTTCAGGCAACGACGCCGCTATCGCCAGCGCTGCCGCTTCGGGGAATTTCCAGCTCAACGTGATGCTGCCGCTGATCGCGGAGAAACTGCATAACAGCGTGCACACGCTGGGCTGGGCCTGTGGCGCGCTGGAGCGCAGCATCGCAGGCTTCAGCGTGGAACATGCGCGTATTGAATCGTCCCTCGCCAGCAACCCGATCCTGGTGACGGCCCTGAATGCCCGCATCGGCTACGAAGCGGCGGCCGCTATCGCCAAGCGCTGCTATCGCGAGCAACGCACGGTGCTGGATGTGGCGGCGGAAGACACCGGCATCGACCGGGAGGAACTCGCAGCCCTGCTCGACCCCCTACAACTCACGGGTGTCGGGCCCCGCGATGGCTGAGCGCCGGGCGACGGCGAGCGCCCGGCAACAGGACGTCGCTGTCAACCGTCCAGAAAACGCGCCAGGGCGCGCTGCAGGTTCGCGTTCTCGCGCCTGAGCCTGTCGCGCTCGCGTATCAGGTCAACCAGCATGCCAGTGGCCACCCAGTCCAGCTCGAGTTCGCGTTGCAGGCGCAGCGCTTTCTGCAGCCAGCGGGCGCCGGCATCGTCGAATACCCAGTCCTGCACCTGCTCGCCCGCCACCGGCCGGGCGATATCCAGTTCGACAAGTTCCACCACCAGGCTGTGGCTGACGCCTTCCCGCTCGCAGAATTCCGCCGCGCTTACCCGCACCAGGGTGCCCTTCATGATGCGTCCTCCCATTCAGCCCTGGGGTCAAAATCCGCCTTCGCAGCCAGTTCGCGCCACAGTGCCTGCACCTCCGCGGAGGCGTTTTGCGGCATCACCACTTTCAGGATCGCGTACAGATCGCCGGTTCCCAGCTTGCCGACCAGACCCTTGCCGCGAATACGCAGGCGCTGGCCCGACTGGCTGCCCGGAGCGATCGTCAGGTTGATCCTGCCGCTCAGTGTGGGCACCTGCACCTTCGCCCCCAGCGCCGCCTCCCAGGGCGTTAGCGGCACGCCGATGGTCAGGTTGCGACCCTCCACGTCGAACAGCGGGTGGGGCACCAGCCGGATGTGCAGATACAGGTCGCCCGGCGGGCCGTCGCCCATACCCGGCGCGCCCTGACCGCGCACGCGGATGCGCTCGCCGTCCATGGTGCCCGCGGGAATGGTGACTTTGAGCGATTTATCCATGTGGCGCTGGCCGCCGCGCTCATACACGGGAATGCGGTAGGACACCGGCTTGCTGCAATCGGCCAGGGTTTCTTCGAGGAACACCGGCATCTCGATTTCAACATCCTGGCCACGCATCGGCCGCGCACGGGCGGCTTCCTCGAAACCGCCACCGAACACCGAGTTGAAAAAATCCGAGAAATCGCCGCTGAAGTGATGGGTTTCTCCCTCCGCGGCAGAGCGCCAGCCCGGCGGCGGCTCGAAATCGCTGGGACGGCGGCCACCGTAGCGGCGCAGCTCATCGTACTCGGCGCGGCGGGTATCGTCGCGCAGCACTTCCCAGGCCTCGGCCACCTCCTTGAACTTTGCCTCGGCCTCGGCCTCCGGATTGAGATCAGGATGGTACTTGCGCGCGAGCTTGCGGTACGCCGCTTTGATATCCTTTGTCTCAGCCTCGGGATCTACCCCGAGGATCTGGTAATAATCCTTGAATTCCACAGTTGGGAGGTCACTTTATGGCTGGCCGACGCTGACACTCATAATAGTGGTGAAATACCGTATTTCAAGGTCGCAACTCAATGACAGGCGCAAGCAACCGCGTGTAGCATGCACGTTTCGCAGCCGTGCGACCAAAGTCACCCGCAATCGTTTCAGGTTCCCGTGAAAGTTCTTCTCAGCGTTGTCTCACTGCTTCTCTCCACCGCGTTGCTGATCACCGGCCACGGGATGCAACTCACCTTGCTGCCGTTGCGCGGTGCCAGCATTGGCTTTTCGGAACTGATTATCGGTATCAGTGCATCCTGCTATTTCCTCGGCTTCGTGGTGGGCTGCCTGAGCGTACCCAGAATTATCGCCCGCATTGGCCATATCCGCGGGTTCACGGTGCTGGCAGCGGTGATGATCAGCATTGTCCTGTGTCTGGAACTGGTGAGCTACTGGCCGCTCTGGATGGCGCTGCGCTTCTTCACCGGCGTGGCGGTTTGTGGGCTCTACACCGTGATCGAGAGCTGGCTGAACAGCCAGGCGACGGCCACCTCCCGCGGTCGCATTCTCGCCGTGTATACCTTCATCACGCTCTCGGCGATGACCGGTGGGCAGTTCCTGATCAACGTGGGGCCTGTTGATACCTCGATACCCTTCACCGTGGCCGCGCTGTGCATGGCAATAGCCATTATCCCGATTGGACTCACGCGCCGGATGGCGCCCGTGCCCGTGGCAGCCACACACACCAGCTTCAGGCTGCTGTTCAATCGCTCGCGCACCGCCTTCGCCGGCGCGCTGCTATCGGGCCTTGTCGCGGGCAGCTTCTGGTCGCTGGGCGCCGTCTTCGCGCAGCGCTACACAGACACGCAGGCGGGGGTGACCTTCTTCATGAGCGCTGCCATCGCCGGCGGCGCCGTGATGCAATACCCTATCGGCTGGTTGTCCGATCGCACGGACAGGCGCCGGGTGCTGTGTCTGCTGGCCATTGGCGGTCTGCTGATGTCGGCGGCCGTTGCGCTTGGCGTCGGGCAGAGCTGGTTTCTGGTGGCAGTGGCCCTGTTCGGGGCCTGCGTGATGCCGCTGTATGCGATCTCGCTGGCGACGGCCGCCGATGTCAGCGACTCCAGCGAATTTATCGGCATCGGCACAACCCTGCTGCTGATCAACGCCCTCGGCTCCGCCGTTGCGCCGCTGTTGCTCGGCCCACTCATGAGCAAGTTTGCGGCTGCCGCCCTGTTCTGGGCCTTCAGCCTGATTTGCGGGGTGTTCGCACTGTATCTGGCGCGCCAGTTGCGCACGCCGCGCAATATCGCCGTAGAGGAGCAGGTTCCTTTCGAAGCGGCCGGCCTGGATGTAGCGCCCATCGCCTTCGAGCTCGACCCGCGTGCCGCGGACGACGCCGCCGATGCCGAAGCCGCGGCAACATTTGCAGAGCGCGAGGAAGAATTCGCGCCCGGCGGGGAGCGCGCGCCCTGAGCAGCGCGGCTAAATACCTCCCCGGGCCTATTGGAAAGCTTTCAGGCACACTGCACACTCAGGCTTTAGCCGACAGCCGACAGCAAGCCAGACTATGGGACTGATACTGGGACTCACCCGCATCGTGCAGGCGGCTGCGGAAGCAGCTACGCCGGAGCGACAGGTCAATCTCATTGTGGACTCCATCCAGCAGGAAATGGGCGTGGATGTCTGCTCGCTGTATCTGGCCGGCGACAGTGCCGACATGGTGCTCGTGGCCAGCCACGGTCTGGGCCGTCAGGCAATCGGGCGCACCCGCCTCGAAGCTGGCAAGGGGCTCATCGGTCTGGTGGCGCGCACCAGCCACCCGCTGAATATCATCAACCCCGATGCACACCCCAACTTCGTGCATGTTCCCGGAATCGGCGAGGAGAACTTCCGCAGTTTCTGCGCGGTGCCTCTGGTGCGCGCCGGCAACACCGTGGGCGTGCTGGCGGTGCAGTGCCTGGAGCCGCGACAGCTCTCGCCGGAGGAAGAAGCCTTTCTGGTAACGCTGAGCGCGCAGCTCGCCCTGGTGGTAGCGGCCTGGTCCGACTGGCAGGCGGCGGGGCTCACACCACCGCAAATTTTCCACGGCGTGCGCGGCGCGCCCGGTATCGGCATCGGTGTGGCGCACCTGTGCGAAGATACCGAGCTGTTCACCGTGATCGATTCGCCCTGCGTCGACCCGGCGGCGGCGATAGCAGACTGGCACGCGCTGCTGGCGCGGGTACAGGACGACGTGACGCGCGAGCAGGATATGCTGGGTTCTGCACTCTCCAGCGAAGTGACCGCTATTTTTGACGCCTATCACATGCTGCTCGCCGATCCTGCGCTGGTCACCGGGGTGGAGCGCGCCATCAATGACGGCAAGGATATTCCTTCGTCGCTGAAGGCGGTAGTCAAGCACTACGCCGATCTCTTCATGGCGATGGAAGACGCGTACCTGAGGGCGAGACACGAAGACATCCGGCATCTCGGCAATCGCCTCTACAGCGCCTGGCGCAACAGCCACAGTGCACGGCAAAGCTACGCAACCGGCACGCCGTTGATCCTGGTGGGCACCCAGGTATCGGTGTCGGATATCGCGGCGACGCCGCGAGAATCACTCGCCGGGCTGGTTTGCCTGGAGGGTTCCAGCATGTCCCATACCGCTATTCTCGCGAACGCGCTGGGTATTCCAGCAGTGATGGGTATTGGCCGCGCACGCGCGATCGCGCACGGCTCACAGATGATTGTCGATGCCAATCTCGGCAACGTGCTGGTCAATCCGGCGCCCGGCGTGGAGTCAGAGTACCGGCGTCTGGCCGCCGCGGAGCAGGCCCTGCGGGGACGCCTGCAGAACCTGCGCGACGAACCGGCCATCACGCCCGATGGCGAACGGGTGACACTGTTCGTCAACAGCGGCTTGCTGGCCGACCTGTCGCCGGGCCTGAATGCAGGGGCCGAGGGCATCGGGCTGTATCGCACCGAGATCCCGTTTATGGTGCGCGATGGTTTCCCCTCCGAGGAAGAACAGCTCAATATTTATCGCCATGTGCTGGAGGCGTACCGGGGCAAGCCGGTCTACCTGCGGGTGCTGGATATCGGCGGCGACAAGGCTCTGCCCTACTTCCCCATCCGCGAGGAAAACCCCGCGCTCGGCTGGCGCGGCATTCGTTTCTGTCTCGACAACTCGCCACTGCTGATGACGCAGCTGCGCGCCATGTTGCGCGCGGATGCGGGCGTGGGGGCGCTGAGCATTCTTGTGCCAATGGTCAGTGCAACGCGCGAGCTGGTGCGATTCCGCGAGCTGTTGCATGACGCGTTGAGCCAGTTGCATGAGGAGGGGCACCCCGTGGTGCGCCCGCGCATCGGCGTCATGGTGGAAGTGCCGGCGGCGATTTCACAACTGCCGCTGTGGCGCGAGCAGATCGATTTCATTTCCATCGGCTCGAATGACCTGAGCCAATACCTGCTGGCGGTTGATCGCAACAATGCGCGCGTCGCGGCATCCTACGATTACTTCAATCCCGCCGTGGTGCGGGAAATCACCCGCATTGCAGATATTTCAAAGGAACTCGATCTCCCGGTGAGCGTCTGCGGCGAAATGTCGTCTGATCCCGCCGCGGCGATACTGCTGATCGGTATGGGCATTCGCACGCTGAGCATGAGCGCGGCGCAGCTGCCGCGCATAAAATGGCTGGTGCGCCACCTGGAACTGCACACCGCGCAGGCGCTGCTGCAGGAGGTCACGCTGATGGCAGAGGGCTCGCAGATACGCCGGCGCCTGCACGAATATCTATTGTCGATCGATTTTCCGGGCCTGCAAAGCAGCGCACTCTAGCAGCCCTGTCGCAATTCTCATTGCAGGCTCGAACTGCCTGAAAGATCGATACCCACTGCGCTCAGTTGCGCCGCCACCACGGGATCACGGTTCTTCAGCCAACGCTGGTAGAGCCCGAGAATTTCCTGCGCGTCGAGCTCGTGTTCCCGCGAGCAGGCGTCGGCGACCATGTCCAGCATGCGCGTAAACATGCGTGCGAGTTCGGCAAAAATGTGCCGATTGAGTCGCGCGTTATCCGCCAGATAGTCGTAGGCACTGCCGCCCATACCGATCACGTAATCCCGCTGTATCCCGCGCCGGCTGAAATGCCCGGGAAACAGTGCGCCGAGAAACAGCGACAGATCACCCAGCTGCTGCAGGATCAGGCATCGCTCGCGCGCGGTACCGGCCTCCAGTGCATCGCCGTACAGGAGCGCGAGCGGCCGCAGGCCACGGCGCCCATCGTAGTAGGAAAATACTGCCTCGCTGCGGCAGAAGCGTTCGAGAAGCGTACCGAGATACCAGCAGGTATCTTCATGCGGTGCGGGAGTGCAGCGCTCCGAGTATGCCGTGAGCCTGTCTCTGAAATACATTGCCAGACTGCTCTGGGCGAAAACTTCAGCCGCCCCGTCGTCTGCCAGCCTGCGTGTGCTTTCTGCGCAAGCCCCGCCCCGTGTATCCAAGCCCATGACAACGCCCCGTTTTTACCGCGCTGGTTTCACTATTGCGGAAGAACCCGGCATGATCAAGTCGCAAGCCGTGCGCCAGCGCACAAGATCACCCTGAAATCGCGGTACTATTCCCCTTTCATGCACCCGGGCCCGCTCCCGGATGTGGGGAACGCCCCGCGAAAGCTATTGCGCCAGTAGCTGCTCGCGCAACGCGCGAGCCTGCTGCTTGATAATACGCAGGTTGTCGGGGCCCATGCGCAAGAGCTGCTTTTGCAGGCCGGCCAGGCTTTCAAGCTCGGGGTCGGCGTAGGTATACATGACTGATTTGCGCACGAGCGGAATCGGCTCTTCAATTTCCGGCGTGGCCAGCACCTGGTCGAGGGTGCGGATGACGGCGTTGTCGAACTTGTCCTCCTCCAGCCCTAGCTGCCCGTAAGCGCGCTCCAGCAGTGGGCGCATTTTGTGAAAGCCCGCCGCCAGCGCACCGGTGTCTGCGGCAGCCGCGGCGCTTGCCAGGCTGTCATAACGGGCATAGGCCGCATCGCCCATCAGTAACTGGCCGTCGCTCTCGGCAACCGGAAACTCCCCCGGCGCGGGCAGCGCGAGTAACTTGCGCGGCACCACCCCCTGCGCCATCCAGTCGATCATTGCCACGCTGACATCCAGCGGATGCTCAACCTGCAGCAACTCGCGCAATCGCGTTCCCACTGACGCCTCTTCCAGGGTGTCCATCAGCAGGGCATCCGCTTCTTCTCCTGTGGGCAGTTCTGGTGGCGGAGCGGGCTCGTCGCCCGCTGGCTCCGCCGGCGCCGGTTCAGGAAGCGGCGTCTCCTGGCGGGGAATGTCGGGGGCGGGCGGCAGCTCCGCCGCGGGCGCAGCGGGGACAGGGGGCGCCGCTTGAGTGTCCGCCGGCGCCGGATCTCCCGTATCGCGCAACAGGAAAAATACAATGGCCGCCAGCACCCCTGCAGCCAGCAGCAGCATCACCGCGGGAGAGCGCCGACGGCCATGCACCGGGTGTAGCTGATCTTCCGAGGTCGCTCTCATTGTATTCTCCTTTGTATGTACTGTAGGCAGCCATCTTCCCGGATACCAATTGGAGTCTGCCGCTGTCTGCGAGTTCCGGTTGGAAGGCCGGTAGTGCCCGCTGTCGAGGATATCCTCGCTTTACCCTATACTGGCAGGCCTTACCAATCAACATGGGCGCAACCATCATGCACAGCACTGACAATACCCGACCTGGCCATGCACTCTTCCGTCACTTCGCCAGCATCTGCATGCTGCTGGCCCTGCTGGCCGGGTGCAGCGATGGCAGCGACAGCGGCTTTGGCGGGGGTACGGTCCTCCAGGGCTGTGCCGATTCCGGCAACTGCGTGTCGAACCCGACCCTGAGCATCGGCGGCGACCGGCCCGCCGCGGTACAGATTCCCATCGACTACAACACCGCCACGCGCTACCCCCTGCTAATTGTGTTGCACGGCTTTGGCGCCGACGGCAACATCCAGGCGCTTTACATGGGCCTGGACACCCGGGTGGATAGCAAACAGATCGTCATGGTCACACCGGATGGCACGCTCAACAGTGACGGCCGAAGGTTCTGGAACGCCACCCAGGCCTGCTGCGCGCGCACCCCCGAGGAGCAGATGATCGACGATGTCGCCTACGTCAGCGGCCTGATCGAGGAAGCGGCGGCAACCTACAGCATCGACCCCACCCGGGTGGGCCTGATAGGCCACTCGAATGGCGGCTTCATGGCCCTGCGCATGGCCTGCGAGGCGTCGGAACTGGTGACCTCGGTGGTGAGTCTGGCGGGTTCAACCTTTGCCGACGAAATGAGCTGCACACCGGCAACGCGCAGGGTAAGTGTAGCCACCATACACGGGGTGTTGGACGATACCATTCTGTATAACGGTGTGCCGAACATTTACCCCGGCGCCATCGAAACGACTGAGCGCTTCGCGGTGCTGGCGGGCTGCAACGTGGCCGCCGCGCGCCCCGGCGGCACTCTGGATTTGATCGGGAGCCTGCCGGGAGAGGAAAGCGTGGTAACCGAATACCCGGAATGCCTTGGCCAGGCGGCGGTTGAACTGTGGACAATTCAGGACGGCGAACATATTCCGGTCCCCTGGACGCCCGCGGGCTCCGACGCGATGGTGGACTGGCTGCTGGATCACCCGCGCGGCTAGCGGCCATGGATTTCACTATCCCGGCCGATATCGCGGCTTTCCTGGAAGAACTCGACGAGTTCATCGCGCGCGTTATCCAACCGCTACAGGCCAGCGGCGACAACGAGCGGTTTTTCGACCACCGTCGCGAAGACGCGCGCACCGACTGGGACAGGAACGGCCTGCCAAACGCTGAATGGGAGGCGCTGCTGGCCGAAGCCAGGCGCCTCGCGATTGAGGCGGGCATCTACAGCTATCCTTTCCCGGCCGAGCATGGGGGACGCGATGGCAGTAATCTGGGCATGGCCATCATCCGCGAGCATCTCGCGGCGAAGGGCCTCGGCCTACACAACGATCTGCAGAACGAACACTCCATCGTCGGCAACAACGTGGGCCTGTTGCTGATGCTGGAATACGGCAGTGATGCGCAGCGCGCGGAATGGCTGGAAGACCTGAAACACGCCCGCGCGGGCTTCGCCGTGGCAATTACCGAGCCCGAACACGGCTCCGACGCCACACACATGGATACGCGGGCCACGCGCGACGGCGACGACTGGATCATCAACGGGGAAAAAACCTGGAACACGGGTGTGCATGCGGCGAAAGCAGACCTGGTGATGGCCCGCACCTCCGGCGAAGCGGGAGATGCACTCGGCATCACCGCCTTTCTTGTGCCCATGGAGACTCCCGGGGTCAATATCGAAGAGTACCTGTGGACCTTCAATATGCCCTCCGACCACGCGCGCGTGAGTTTCACCGACGTTCGCGTTCCGCAGAGTGTCATTTTTGGCGGCGAGGGCCGCGGCCTGCAGGTTGCCCAGCATTTTTTTAACGAAAACCGTATTCGCCAGGCGGCATCCAGCCTCGGCGCCGCGCAGTACTGCGTGAACGAATCGGTGCGCCACGCGAATGCGCGCAAGCCCTTCGGCAAGGCCCTGTCGACCAACCAGGGTATCCAGTTTCCGCTGGTGGAATTGCAGGCGCGTTGCGAAATGCTGCGCGCGCTGATTCATAAGACGGCCTGGCTGATGGATAAGGACGGCGCCTTCTCGGTGTCGGACAAAGTCTCTATTTGTAACTACCAGGCCAATCGTCTGTGCTGCGAAGCCGCCGATACGGCGATGCAGGTACACGGCGGCATGGGCTACTCACGCTACAAGCCCTTCGAACATATCTACCGCCATCACCGGCGCTATCGCATTACGGAAGGCGCCGACGAGATCCAGATGCGCCGTGTTGCCGGCTATCTTTTCGGCTTCATGCGCGAGCGCAAACCCAAGGGCGTTAGCTGAGCGCATGCCGGGCGAATTCGAGCGCGCAATTGCCGCACTACTGTCGCGCGAACTGCCGGATTTCATCGCGCTCTCCACCTGCGAACAACTTACCACGGGTGCGAGCCAGGAGACCTGGCGCATTCACTGCACTGTTGAAAGCGGTGAGGCGTCCTTCGCGTTGCGGCGCGCACCGCCCGGCGCCTCTGCCGGCAGCAGCGTGGGCGGCCTGCCGCTTGCGACAGAAGCGCGGCTGCTTGAACTGGCGGCACAGGGCTGCGTGCCGGGCCCGGTGGTGCGCTACGTACTGCAACCCGGCGACGACCTCGGTGAAGGCTTTCTCATGGACTGGCTGGAGGGCGAGACGCACGGCCTGAAAATCACGCATGGCGAGGAGTTTGCCGGTGTTCGCCCCACGCTGGCGCGGCGCTGCGGCGAGATACTGGCGCAAATTCATGCACTCGACTGGCGGGCGGCGGGGCTGGATAACGCGTTGCGCGCGGTAGACTCGGCCACGCTGATCGCGGAAACCTGGGAGCACTACCGGGAATTGCAGGTGCCTGTTCCGATGATCGATTTCACCTGGCGCTGGCTGCGTGAAAAGCTCCCGCCCGATACGCGCATGACACTGGTGCACGGCGATTTTCGCAACGGCAACCTCATGCTCACCGCCGAGGGCATCAACGGCGTGCTGGACTGGGAACTCGCCCATATCGGCAACCCGCTGCGCGATCTCGGCTGGCTGTGCGTGAACTCCTGGCGCTTCGGCAGGCCGGAGCTGCCAGTGGGCGGTTTCGGCCGCCGCGAAGAGCTGCTGGCGGGCTACAACGCGATTTCAGGTTTGCGCATCACGCCCGCGGAACTGCACTACTGGCAGGTATTCGGTTCCTTCTGGTGGGCGATGGCCACATTGCAAATGGCGGCCGCCTGGCGCAGCGGCAACACCCCCAGCCTGGAGCGCCCGGTGATTGGCCGGCGCTCTTCCGAGGCGCAGATGGATTGCGTCAACCTGCTGCTACCTGGCGAGGTGACACTGCCGGCCCCGGACCAGGCACTCAGCGCCGGCACCCAACTGCCCATGCCGGCTGAATTGCTCAGCGGCGTGGCGGAGTTTCTGAAAGACACCGTGGCGGGCAAGCTGGAGCCACACGCGGGCTTTCTCGCGAAGGTCGGCGCGAACTCACTGCGTATCGCCCAGCGCGAATTGCAGCACGGCGAGGCGCTGCGCGCTGCGGAATTGCAGCGCCTGCGCGCCCTGCTGGGCATGCAGCAGGGCGACATCGACTCGTTGCGCTGGCAACTGGTAGGGCAATTACGCGAGGGCCTGCCGCTACAGACACCGGGGCTCGCCGAACACCTGCGCCAGACGGTGGCGGGGCAATTGTTCATCGACCAGCCGCGCTACAGCGCGCTGTCATCGCCGGCGCTTGCCTGACGCGCGGTCTTCAGGCGCGCTCCTCCAGCTCCGACCAGCGCTCGATAGCCCGCTCCAGTTGTTCGTGCAGGTCAGCCAGGCGTTTTGCATGGGCGGCAATGTCCGCCGCGGCCTGCGAATAGAAGCCGGGGTCTTCCAACTCGGCGCTCAGCGCGGCCTGCGCCGCTTCCAGCCCTTCAATCGCAGCCGGCAGCTCCGCCAGTTCGCGCTGCTCCTTGTAGGAGAGTCTCTTGAGCGGTGCTTTTTTAGCGGGCGCCGCTGCGTGAGACGCGGGCGCGGCCCGCGTCTCCCCGCCGCGCACAGCGTCGCCGCCCACCGCCAGCGCGTCACCCAGCCTGCCGCCGCGCGCCACCCAGTCACTGTAGCCACCCACGTGCTCGCTCACGCCGCCCTGCCCATCCAGTACAATCAGGCTGGTGAGCACATTGTCCATGAACACACGGTCGTGACTCACCAGCAATACCGTGCCTTCAAAGCCGAGCAGAATCTCCTCCAGCAGTTCCAGCGTCTCCATGTCCAGATCGTTGGTCGGCTCATCCAGCACCAGCAGGTTCGCGGGTTTACTGAACAGCCGCGCCAGCACCGCACGATTCTGCTCGCCGCCCGACAATGCCCGTACCGGCGTACGCACGCGCTCCGGGGTGAACAGGAAATCCCCCAGGTAGGATATGCCGTGACGCCGCCGGCCGTTGATCTCGATAAACTCCTGCCCGCCGCAGACGTTATCGATCAGGGTTTTGCCCGGATCGAGTTTTTCCCGCAACTGGTCTGAATAGGCGACTTCCAGTTTCGTACCGCGTGTGACCTTGCCGCTGTCGGGCGTCAATTCGCCCAGCAGAATCTTCACCAGCGTGGTCTTCCCGGCGCCGTTGGCGCCGACAATACCGATACGATCGCCACGCTGGATCACCGTGGAAAAATCGCGGATTACCGGCTTGCCGTCAAAGGCGTGGCTCACGTGATCAAGCTCGATCACAATCTTGCCCGAACGGTCTGCATCCTCCACGGTAAAATCCGCCCTGCCCAGGCGTTCGCGCCGCTGCGCGCGTTCGTTGCGCATCGACTCCAGCGCGCGCACCCGGCCCTCGTTGCGGGTGCGCCGCGCCTTGATGCCCTGACGAATCCACACCTCTTCCTGCGCGAGCTTTTTATCAAACAGTGCATTGGCGCGTTCTTCGGCCTCCTGCTCCGCTTCGCGGTGGCGCAAAAAGCCGTGGTAATCGCCTTCCCAGGTGGTGAGCCTGCCGCGCTCCAGCTCCGCCATCACATTGCACACCGACTGCAGGAACTGCCGATCATGCGTAATCAGCACCACGGCGCCGCGAAACTCGCGTATCTGCTCCTCCAGCCAGGCAATGGCCGGAATATCCAGATGGTTGGTCGGCTCGTCCAGCAACAGCACGTCGGGATCGTTCACCAGTGCCTGTGCCAGCGCCACGCGACGCCGCCAGCCCCCGGACAGCGAGGACATCGGCGCATCGGCAGGCAGTGACAATCGGCTGATGATACTGTCCACGCGCTGCTGCATCGCCCAGCCGTCGCGCGCCTCCAGCTGTGTCTGCACACGCGCCAGCTCGTCCATGTTTACTTCGGCGGCCTGCGCAGACAGCCGATGGTACTCGGCCAGCAGATGCCCTACTTCCTCCAAACCACTGGCCACATGATCGAATACGGTCTGCGCGTCTGCCTGCGGCAGCTCCTGCCGCAGCCACGCCAGGCGCGTACCCGGGCGCTGCCAGCGCGTGCCAGCGTCCAGCTCCACATCCCCCGCCAGCGCCTTCAGCAGCGTGGTTTTACCGGCGCCGTTGCGGCCGAGCAGGCCGATCTTCTGCTCGCGCAGCACCGACAGATGCACATCCTCCAGTATTACCTGAGTACCAAAATGCAGGGATGCGGATTCGAGGCGGAGCAGCGGCATGGAAAGGAAACTCTCTGGCTGGAAGTGGGAACGGGGGGGATTCTACGCCAACCGCAGCGAAAAAACTTCGCTGCAACCGGGACGCTTGCGCTTTAGCGCCCTGCAGAATCCTTTATGATAGAGATTCCCGAAGCCGAGCCGCATACAGGGGCACATACCAGACGCCATGAAACTGCTCCTGACCAATACCCAGGAGGATCAGGCCTACCTGATTCTCCGCTGCCTCAGGCACGAGGCCAGCAGGATTGTCGTCACCCAGACCGGCGCCAGCTGGTGGCAGCGCTGGTCGGGTATAGCGGCCTGCTCACGCTTTGTGAACAAACGTTACCGTGTACCGGATTTCTATGCGGATTGGCGGGCAGGCATCGTGCAGGCGGCGAACACTCCCGGCGAGGAACGCTACATCAGGCGAATCGAGGAGATCTGCGCGGCGGAGGCTATCGATACCATCTTCCCCTCCTTCGACCCGGAGGTGTACGTTTTTTCCAAGAACACAGCGCGCTTTGCGGCGCAGGGCATTGTCGTAGTCGCGCCGGATTTCGAGGCGCTCACCCGCGTGCTGGACAAGTCGTTGACCCTGGCAGCGGCGAGGAAAGTGAAATTCCCAACCCCTGAGGGCACTGTGGTTGACCGCCCGCAAGCGCTGACAGCCGCAATCGAGACCATCCCCGGGCCATGGGTGCTGAAGCCGCGCTGCAACGCGCACGGCGTCAATATCGTGATGGTGTCGGAGCCAGATGCACTGCTGGATGCCTTTACCCGGCTCAACAACCTGCAGCCGTCTCCGCTGCTGCAAACCCATGTGCCGGCGCAAACCAAGCGCAATTTCTATCTGCTGGTGAATCGCGAGCTGGAGCTGGTCAGCCTGTTCTCCCCCCGTGTCCTGCGCACTCGCAGTACCGGTGTGCGCAGTCCCTGCGCGGCCGTTGAATCCAGCCATGCGGTGCCCTTCGTCGAGGAGGTGAAAGCCCTGGTGCGGGAAACCGGAATCTGGGGCGGCATGACGGTACAGACCATTGTGGACGCCAGGGATGGCCAGCCCAAACTCATGGAGATAAATCCGCGCTTTGGACACAACCTATGGTACCGCACTGAGCTGGGCATCAATGAGCCACTGATTCTCGCGCGCATTGCGCGCGGTGAGGCCCCGGGCGAGATCCCTGAATTCGAGGAGGGCGTGATTCTCCTGGACCCGCTGTGGGACCTGCTGCATCTGCTGGGCCAGTGCGTGGACCAGGCGGGCACCTGGCTGCGTAGCCGGCTCGGCGGGCGTACAGATGACAGCGACCCACATGCGCGCGATGCCATCCCGGAACTGCTGCGTAGCTTTCGCAGCGAGTATTTTGCATCCCGACCGCGCAGGCTCAGCCCGCTGAATCGCGGTTTTCTAAGCGACCCGCTGCCGCCGCTTATGCGTATTCTTCGCGTGTTCGTCGAAGCGCTGCAGCGGCGCTCCGCATGAGGGTACTGCGCGAGCGCGTGGCGGCACTTTCAGACCAGACCCGGCGCCTGACCCGCAATATGAGCTGGCTGATGTTGCAGGAGATGGCGGTGCGCGCACTCGGCATCGCAACCGCCATCTACCTGGCGCGCGTGTTGACCCCGACGCAGTACGGTCAGCTCGGCCTGGCGCTGGCACTGGTTGCCATACTGTCGAAGCTGGTGGAGGCGGGAACCGGCTCGCGCGCCACGCGCCTCACGGCTATTGATGCCGGCAGCGTGCGCGAGACCTACGCGCAGATCACGGGCATGCGGCTGACAGTGGCAGGCCTGCTCATGGCACTGCTGGTTGGCGCCGCGCCCCTCCTTGGGAGTACCTTCTACTTTCCCCCACTGCTCATCATGCTGTGTGCATTCCTGTTGGTGCGACCGGCGCTCGCGGTCTTCTGGGCCTTTCGTGGCCTGGAAAAAATGCACGTCAATGCGGCGGCGGTCATCGGCGAGCGGCTGGTTGCCTTCGTCGGCCTCATTCTACTGGTTGACAGCGGCGAGCAGGCACTGCTGTGGATACCCGTGGTCGAGGCAGCCGCGGCGCTACTGATGGTCATCTGGCTGCGCAGGCAGTTGTCTCAACTGTATCCCCGGTTGCGGGTTGGCATGCGGCTAAGCGAGTGGCCCGCCATCGCGCGCGAATCGCTGCCACTGAGTCTCGCCGCTGTCCTGGGTGCGGTGTATCTGCACGGCGCCGTGCTCTTGCTCGGCTGGGCCGCCAACCCGGAGGGCGCGGCAGACTTCCTGATTGCACAAAAGCTGATGTTGACGCTGGCAGTGTTGTGGCAGGTGATGAGCCGCTCGGTATTCCCCTCCGCCAGCCGGCTGCTGGTGACTGACACGCCCGCTGCCCTGGCACTTGTTGCCGATCTGCTGCGCTACTATCTCGCCGCGATCATCGGGCTGGCGCTGCTGCTCGGGCTTTTTGCCGAGCAGGTGCTCGCCCTGCTGTTCGGCGCAAACTATGCCGGTGCGGCGCCCGTGCTGCAACTCCTGCTGGCGGCTCTACCCTGCCTTGCAATCAGCCATAGCCTGTTAACCCTGTTGCGTGCCCGGCCACTGCCCAGGGCGGTACTGGCAGGGCGTATTTGCAGCGCGGCAGTGTTGCTCAGCGTCGCGGCCTTCACCGTATCGGAGCACGGCGCCATCGGCGCAGCCTGGGCAGTATTGTGCGGTGAAGTCAGCGCCATGCTGCTGCTTGGCTACCTCGCCGCGCGCGCCTTTGGCGCACTGCCATGGAATTCGCGCTGCAATGCCGTGGTCATTGCAGGCGCCGCGGCGGCTCTCACCTTTCTGCTGGCATCGGGTATCGCGCAGATCGCGGCAATACTGTTTGCACTATTCACCTACGGTGGCTTGCTGCTGTTGTTGGGCGGTATTTCCCGGCAGGAACTCCGCCAGCTGCCGGTGCTGGCGGCCTTTCTGCTGCATCAGCGGCATACCGCAGGGCGCTGGCGGCAGTAGCTGCAGAGCGCTCAACCATCAGGCAGAAAAACCACGCAACCAGCACACTACAACCACACAAAAACCACGGCGCAACCACAGTACACAGAGCATCAGAAGCCGCCCGGCAGCGCACGCAACACGCCGGGATACAGCGCCGCCTGCAACGCGAACGCGAATACCAGTTGCACTGACACGCCAAGGGAAACGGCAAAAACACTGCTCAGCAACCAGCTTTCCCCCGCATACCATCTGAGGTAGGCCGCGCAGAACAGTGTGACGCCGCCGCTTACACCCAGCAGCCAGAGTGCCAGAAACATCAGGGCGAGCCAGAACAGGGCGGACCAGATTGCTCGAGCGTCACTGCGCGTAGCTTTGCCTTCGGCGGCTCCGGCATTGGCCGGGCGACGCAGATCGAACACAATCTGCAAGGCAAGAAACAGCAGCGTAAGTATCAGGACAGCTTGCGGAATTCGCGCCGCGCTATCCCCGATACCCCGTGAAGACCAGAGTAAAAACAAGCTGAGCAACAGCAGGCCGAGCGACATCCAGCGACTGCCGGAGCGCTGCAACGCGTTTGCTGCCTGCGCAGTGTCGCGCGAATTCATTCGGGACTCCCAAACAGACGGTACTTCGCGCGCTTCAGGTGAACGATCAGCATGGGCAGAAACAGGTTGGCCAGCGTCAGCACCAAAAGCGCGATCACGACGGGGCGCGAGAAAAAGTCGATGCGCCCCAGCTCCTGCAAACGCAGCGTCAAATGCAGGTTTGTTTCCAACAGTGGCGCCAGCGCAAGCGCAATTGCCAGCGGGATGCGCGGCCAATCATAGCGCTTCATAAAATAACCCAGCACAGCAAACAGCAGGGCGCAAAATACATCGGCCATCAAACCGCGGTACTGCAGCGCGCCGATGAAAGACAGCGCGATGATCACCGGCAGGATACGCACTGTACGCAGGGTACTGAGCCGCGTCATGGGGCTCACCAGACACACCCCCAGTAGCGAAGTGACCCAGTTGGAAAGAAACAGCGACCAGATCAACACAAACACCAGCACCAGGTGGTCTGAAAGCATTTCGCGGCCGGGTGACATGCCATGCAGAGAAAGCGCGGCGAGCAGCACGGCGGTGCCGGTTCCTCCAGGAATACCCAGCGCCAGCGTGGGAATCAATGCGCCGCCGTCCTTGGCATCGTTGGCCGCCTCCGGCGCCAGAACCCCGCGGATATCGCCGTGCCCGAAGGCACTGCGATCGCGCGCGCTCTGGCTGGCGTGCCCATAGGCCACAAAACCCGCCACCGAACTGCCCACACCGGGAATCGCACCAATCACTGTGCCAATAACCGAACTGCGCAGGAACAGGCCGAAATGACGAAAAACAGACAATACTCCCTGCGTCACGCTGCCTGTGAGATCCTGCGTGCGCACCTGCCCCGAGAGCGTGGTTCGGCGGCTCACCATCAGGTCGATCACCTCGGCGAGTGCAAACAATCCCAGAAAAACGGGCACCAGGCTGAGCCCGTCGTGCAGGTAGTCGATACCGAATGTGAAGCGCAATTCAGCCGTGCGCGGATCGTAGCCAATAAACGCGATCTGCAGGCCGAAGCCCGCCACCGCCAGACCTTTCAGGAGTGAATTGCCGGCCACCGCAGCCAGCGTCGTCAGGCCCCAGATTGCGAACATCAGGTACTCCGGCGGCCCCAGTGCCATCGCCGAATCGCGCATGATCGGCAGCAACGCAAAGAGGATCAGAATCCCGAAAGTGGAGCCCAGCGCCGAGGCACTCGCCGCGCAACCAATGGCTGTCCTGGCCTGCCCTTTTTGTGTCAGCGGATAACCATCGAGTAGTGTCACCGCGTTCTGCGCCTTGCCCGGGATGTTAAACAGAATTGCGGTCACCGAGCCCATGAAGGTAGCGCCGCCGACAAATGCGCCGAACAGCAGCATCACCGGCAGCGGCTCCCAGGCGAATGTCAGCGGAATGGCAAGTGCCATGAGGCTGGAACTGTTCAATCCCGGCAGCGCGGAAAACAGCATTGCCAGCAGTGTGCCGGCCAGTGGGTAGAGAATGTACGGCCAGGAAAACACCAGCAGGAAACCCTGCACCGCCGCGTCGATCACTGCAGCATCCATCGCCTTCTCAATCCGGGAGTTCTGACTGCCACAGCTCAGGGTTGCCGCAAGCTGTTGACGGCCCGCTCGATGAGCGGCAGGAAATCCTGCAATTGCCGTCGGGCGAGTTTCAGCGAGCGCTCCGCAGACTCACTGTCTGCCGGCTCGATCGACAACTGTGCGCGCTTGGCGGCCAGGCGCAGTTCACTGGATTCAAGCACTCCCAGCAGCACGCCGCCCAGACATTCGGAGAGCGCCGGCGACATGCCGGGGGGCCCCACCACGAGGCGTCCGGATGCGAAAATATTGGCCAGCGCCTCTGCCTCGCGCTCGGCCTGTTGCGGCGTCCTGCCTGTCCGGGCTGCGTGTGCCACCGCGAGGCCATTCGCGCCGCCCAGCACCGGTATGGGCTCGTCGAGATCACGCGACACCATTGCCGCATCCGGGTTCTGTGCCTCCGTGATTTGCAACAGGGGCACCAGGTCGCCACTGTCAATATGGCGTCTCGCGGAATCGAAGGTCACGAAGAGGATATCGACTTCGGAGCGCAGGGCCGCCATGGTGCGCGCGCTGATGCCCACATAACCGCTGACCACTGCATAATCCAGCCCCAGCAGGGAAGCGCTTATCGGTAGGGAAATAAAACTGGCGGAACCCGCATCGCGCACGCCCACCAGCACAGGGCCTTCGACCGCCCGCTCGAGTAACTCCGCCACGCTCCCGATACCTGAGTCACGACCCGTCACCATCACCACGCGATTGGTGACCAGACGGGCAAGCACGCTGAACTGGCTGGCCGGGTCGGGCGCATCAATACCGCTGAGAGCGCGCGCAGCCAGCAGCCCCGCGCCATTGATAAGCCCCAGCGTAGTGCCATCTGGCGCTGCCGCATGAACTGTTTTTGCCGCGACGATGCCACCCGCCTCGGGGCGATTGATCAGCATCAACCGCCTGTCCAGTGCGCGCTCCAGAAAAGGCTGCAGCAGGCGCGAGTAGGCGTCGTAACCGCCGCCGGGTTTGCTCGGAATCACCCAGGTCAGCGTACCCTCGGGGAGGCCGGGGCATGCGGCAGCCGTGGTCGTGGCGGCTGCTCCAAGACACAACAGGCAAAACAGCAGCAGCCTGCTGACGCGCAGTGACATCCGCTGCGGTATCAGGTGTGACATCGCCGGTTCCACAGCATGCTGACATGGCGAGCGCTAGTAGTGATAACTCAGCCCCGCTAACAGCGCCCTGCCCTCACGCGGATCGCCAAGACGTTGTATGTAATCGATGTCCTCGAGATTGGAGACGGACACATAACCCACAAAGCGCTGCGCGAAGACCTTGGATAGTTTGAGGTTTGCAATGAAGTACGAGGAGAGCTCGGTATACACATCCTCAGGGTCCAGATCGTAGAGGCCCGTGACGTAAATACCATTGAAGGACAGCTCGATCTGGTGTGGCAGGCGGTAGCGCAGGTCAACACTCGCAGTGTGTGTCGGCCGGCTGCGCAACTGGCGGCTGCCGCCCTCCGCGAGGTCTTCCGCCGCATCCACATAAGTGTAGGCCACGCGCGTAAACAGCTTCTGTGTTACCCATCCCCCGCTGGCAATTTCCACCCCTTCAATTGTTACCCGATCCAGGTTTTCATACAGCGAGCGCCGGTCCGGACGCTCGATCAGGTCGTCGATATCGCTGCGGAACACGGCGATATCGGAACTGAGGCCACTCGAATGCGTATACACAGCACCGAGTTCAAAATTCCTGGCGGTTTGCGGATCGAGGTCCGGGTTGCCGTAGCGGTCGCGATACAGCTCACGCAACTTCGGGAACCGCGTGCGCTGTGCAGCCGCGGCGTGCAGGGCCAGCGACGGTTGCACCTGCCAGGCCAGCGCGAGCTGCGGGCTCAACGCCTGCTCCGTCTTGTTCAGCCGGGTCTGGTCAAAATAATTGTAAATCAGGCCCGCCGCCAACGAGAGCTGCTGGTTCACCCAGAACTGGTTCTCAGCCGCCAGCGTATAGGTGGCGAGTTCCGCCTTGTTGCCGCGCTCCAGTTCCCCCTCCCCCTTGAATACATCGGTTTGACCGCCGGCAGACAGTACAATGGAATTGTTGTCAGAAGTCTCCAGGCGTGAGTACGCTTTCGCACCCCAGGAATAATCCTCGGCGGCCTGGATCTCATCCAGTTCACTGAAACTGTCATCCTCGTACGACTTGAGGCGGCTCTGATAGCCGTTGTAATAGAGCTTCAGGGAGAGTGGCAGCATCTTGAAGTGATTCGATAAACCGATGGTCTGCCGGTTGGAACGGGTCAACCGCTCGTAATCGGGATCTTCTACGCCGGCCTCAACCGGCAGCCCCTTTTGCGCATCGGAGAGACTGACAAACAATGAACTGTGTCCAATGACGGTATCCTGTGCATCCGCCTGGAACAGCAGGTTTGTGCGTTTGTAATCACTGTTCACGCGCTGCGAGCTGCGCTGCCCCGGTTGCGCTGTGTAATCATCCGACAGCGAGTAGTCATCCCGTTCCTGACGCTGCGCCGACAGCGCGTAACCCAGGTTGCCATCATCACCGCTCAGGTTCGCTTTCAGCAGCAGGCGCTCATCGGTGCCCGTCTCCACGCTCGCGCTGTACGCACGCCCAAGCTGGCCCGTTTGCGGCACGATATCGATAACGCCGCCGGTACCGTTGGTGCCGTAGATTACGGACGGTGCAGTCTTGAATACGTTGATCGCGGCCACATGATCCAGCGCGATTTCGTTCAGGTCGATGGTGCCCTCGAAGCCGGAAGCGACCGGAATGCCGTCGAACAGAACCAGCACATCGCGGTCCCTGAAGCCTCGCACCCAGGCTCGCGCATCGGCGGAGGTGCCCCCTGTCTGCACATTCACGCCCGGCACGAAGGTCAGTGCCTCGCCCGCATTATGCGCGTTCCATGCCACGATATCCTCGACATCCACCTGCCGGGCGATCAGCGTCGGGGGCGCCTCGATGCGCCGTGCCGTCACCAGAATTTCAGGCAGCGGAAACGGGCTGACCTGGTCACGCGCCGCCCGGGCCCCGGTAGCACCTGCAGTTTCTGCGGCAGTAGATTCGTCCAGCGCTGCCGCGGCGGCCGGCAACATTTGCAGCAATGCGCATGTTGCGCTCGCCAGATACACCCGCAGCAGCCGGCGCTTGCGCGCCGCGCTCACTAGCTGGCGGAGCACTGGTGCATGTCGAATTGGGTACATATTATTATCCTTGTGCCGAATCCACTCGCTCATCGGCATCTGATCCATGCAACGCAACATTGGCCGACTGGCGAAGGCTAGCATACTACGCAACGGCAGCGGACGGTTCGTCGATAAGGGAGGGAATGTCAAGCAGGCAGGAGCTGACAGCTAGAGAAAGGGAGGTTGATAGCGGCACCGCTTGCAGCTATTAACCGGCAGGCCCCCTGCGCCCCTACTGCAAGTTGGTATGGATGGTGTCGAGAATATCCTTATCAACTTGTCCCACGGGGATGTCGTAGGTGATTTTCGCGCCGTAGGCCTCCGGTGCGTGCGGATCGATGCGCTCCTTGTCGAACACCCAGAGCCGCGTACCCAGATAAAAGCCTTCGCTGATATCGTGGGTGATCATGAACACGGTAAGCTGCTGCTCTTTGCGCAGGGCGAGAACGAGCTGGTGCATGTCGGCACGAATGCCCGGGTCCAGTGCGCCAAAGGGCTCATCCAGCAGCAGAATTCGCGGTTTCTTGATCAGTGACTGGGCGAGCGCGAGGCGTTGTTGCATACCGCCGGATAGCTGGTGCGGGTACTTGTCGAGGGCATCGGCGAGCCCCACCGACGCCAGCATCGCGGCCGCCTCATCGCGCACCCTGCGCCTCGCCGAGCCGAGCAGACGCCCCAGCAGGCGGCTCTGTTCCAGTTCCCGGCTGAGCATGACATTGTGCAAAGCCGTCATGTGCGGGAACACGGAATAGCGCTGAAACACAATCCCCCGGTCCGCATTCGGCTCATCCGCCAGCGGCTCGCCTTCCAGCAGGATACTTCCCCGGGTCGGACTTTCAGTGCCCAGCAACATGTTCAGGAAGGTCGTTTTGCCACAGCCGGACGCACCGACAATGGTAATGAACTCACCCTGCTGCACGTGGCAGTTCAGATTCTCCAGAACCACCTGATCGCCGTAGGATTTGCTGACATGGTCAATGTGAATGAAACTCACGTGTCGCTCCCGCGTTCGGCGCTGTGAAACCAGGGATAGGCCCACTCAGACAGCCTGCGCAACAGAAAATCGAGAATGAAGGCGAGCACCGTGATCCACAGCACATAGGGCAGAATCACGTCCATGGACAGGTAGCGCCGCACCAGAAATATGCGGTAACCCAGGCCATCGGTGGCGGCGATGGCCTCCGCCGCGATAAGAAACAGCCACGCGGACCCCAGCGACAGCCGCACCGCCGACAACAGTCGCGGCATCACCTGGGGCAGCACCACGCGCAACACAATCTGCCAGGTGTTGGCGCCGAGGGTCTGTGCCTTGATCACCTGCTCCGGCGGAATTTCCAGCGTGCGCTGCTGTATATCCCGAATCAGAAAGGGCGTGATACCGATGACGATCAGCACGACTTTGGAGAGTTCCCCCAGGCCGAACACAATGAACAATACCGGTAGTATCGCCATGGGCGGGATCAGCGATATCGCCACCACCAGGGGCGACAGGTTGGCACGGGCGTAGGGCACGATGCCATTGAGCACGCCGAACAGCAGACCGATCGCGGCGCTGATGCCGACACCCATCGCCAGGCGCTTCAGGCTGCTCGCCGTGTCCTGCCAGAAAAGGTACTCCCCACTGCGCTTACTCGGGGTGAAGGCAAGCCTGTCGATGGCAGCCACGAAGCTGCTGAAGGCCGGCAATAGTTTGTCGTTGGGGTTCTCCGCCAGGCGGGCATTCGATGCACCGGTATAGATCATGGCGATCAGCAGGAACGGCAGCAGGCCGAGCAACCAACGCATGGGCTTGCCTGGATACTGGTTGATAAGCTTTTTCATGGTCTGCCCCGGGAGCGCAGGAAACGTGGGCGGGATCAGTCGATCCCTCGCGCACGCCGTCGACATGCGCGAGGGGCTCGCTGTAAAACTAGTGAATCAATAGCGGACTGCCGCAACCAAAGCCGGGAGCGCCGGCGAGGCCCTAGAGCTCGCCGTCAGCCGCCATCGCCATATACGTCGGGTCAAAGCGCAGCTTGATATTGGAGGCATCGCCGTACACGCCCGCCGGGGCTGCAATACCGATGAACCCGGCATCGGGCGCACCGTCACCCAGCAGGCCGTGATCGAAGGAGAACTCCGCCACATACTGCATGGTGGTGAGCACCGCGGGGCTTTCCGTGAAGGCCACCGCATCGGCGGCGGCGTAGAACATTTCGGTGGATGCCAGCTGTGCCTCATAGCCCGATCTATCCGTTCCGGAGATTTTGCCGAGGTATTCCCGCGCAGCCTTACCGGCGTCTGTATCGGCTCCCAATGTACCCATGATCTCGTACCAGGCGCCGGTGAGCGCCTTCCCAAACTCCGGGTTGTCCGCCAGCGTGTCGGTGTTCACGATCATCAGGTCGATCACTTCACCGGGAATCTGCGAGGAATCGAACACCTTGGCGCTGCCCGGCATCGACAGAATTTCACTGACCAGCGGGTTCCAGGTGACTACTGCGGTTACGTCATCGGTTGTATAGGCCGCGACCATATCCGCATCGGAAGTGTTGACCACGGTAACGTCCTTCTCCGAGAGACCGACAGTCTGCAGACCGCGTGCCAGCAGGTAGTGCGACACGCTCAGTTCTACCAGGTTGACCGTTTGCCCCTTGATGGCGGCCAGTTCATCCTCGCCTTTGAGAATGACCGCATCGTTGCCGTTGGAGAAATCGCCGACAATCAACGCGGTGGAATCCACGCCACCGGCAGCGGGAATGGTCAGGGCATCCATGTTGGTCATGGTGCAACCGTCAAACTCGCCGGAGGTGTACTGGTTGATGGATTCCACGTAGTCGTTGATCTGCACCACATCGATACTGATGCCGTACTTGTCGGCCCACTTCTTGACGATTCCCTCCTGTTCGCCGTAGTCCCAGGGCACCCAGCCGACATAGATCGACCAGCAGATGCTGAATTCGGATTTCTTCTCAGCCAGCGCGGTGGGGGATGCAACGCTCAGGGCGAGTAGCGCGGTGGACACAGCGGCGGTAAACAGTTTCTTCATGGCCTGACTCCTGGAATACACGATAGTGTGAGCGCAGTCGCCGTGTGCTGGCGGGGCGCCAAATCTCTAACGAGGTTCCACAACGCAAATCCTGTGCCATTTCTGTAAGCGTTTGATTTTCTGGAACTTGGGCGTGCGCTCCGGGCGAGGCGCCGCATTTAATGCGCCGCGATGGCGCAGACGATCCAGTTTGGTGCGATGGCGCCGGGTGGCCGGGCTCTTTGCGCGGCACTTGTGGCGCACGTCCCGCTGGCCAGCCCTCCGCCGCTCCGTGTTATATTGCTGCGACCATTAAATCGCCAGCGACTGAGAGGCAACCCAATGGCCCATACCGGACTGCAACTACGTTCCCTGATCACCCCCGAAGGCAAGCTCAGGCTGTCGCTGGAGGAGGTCGAAACGCCCGCACCGGGCGCGGATGAAGTCGTCGTGCGGATCGACGCGGCCCCCATCAACCCGTCGGACCTGGCCCTGTTATTCGGCCCGGCAGACATGCGCAGCGCCGAGGTCGGCGGCAGCGCCGAGCGGCCGGTGGTCACCGCGGACGTCCCGGAAAAACTGCTGGATATGGTGGCCGGACGTATCGGCGAATCCATGGCGGTGGGCAATGAGGGCGCCGGCGTGGTGGTAGAGGCGGGTTCGTCGGATGCGGCCCAGGCGCTGCTGGGTAAAGTGGTGGCCGTGGCCGGCGGGGAAATGTTCTCCCAGTACCGCTGTGTCAATGTCTTCATGGCAATGCCCATGGCAGAGGGCACTACGGCCAAAGAAGCCGCCTCCAGTTTCGTCAACCCGATGACGGCACTGGGCATGGTCGAGACCATGCGCGAGGAAAACTTCAGCGCGCTGGTACACACGGCGGCGGCCTCCAATCTTGGCCAGATGTTGAACCGCATCTGCCTCGCCGATGGCATCGACCTGGTGAACATTGTGCGCAAGGAGGAACAGCTCAGCCTGCTGCGCGATATCGGGGCGCCGTATGTCGTGAACTCCAGCAGCGATTCCTTCGCGCAGGACCTCACCGATGCCATTCACAGCACCGGCGCCTACATGGCCTTCGATGCCACCGGTGGCGGCCGTTTGGTCAACACCATACTCACCTGCATGGAAAAATCCGCGAGCAGAGGCATGGCCTACAACCGCTACGGTTCGGATACCATGAAGAAAGCCTACGTGTACGGGCGGCTGGATCTCTCCCCGATGGAGCTGACCGCCGCCTACGGCTTCGCATTCAGCGTTAGCGGCTGGCTGTTGACGCCGTTTCTGCAGCGCATTGGCCTGGAGCGGATGCAGGCGCTGCAGCAACGCATCGTGCGCGAGATCAACACCACGTTTGCCAGCCACTATTCCGCCGAGGTATCCCTCGCCGGGGCGCTGTCACCCGAGGCGATGCTGGCCTATGCCCAGCGCCACACCGGCCAGAAGTACCTGATCAATCCCCACGGGTGAGCGGAGGCTCACTCGAACGTGGGGGACACTGTGTTCCATAAAACCAATAAGGACAGCCCATGCCCAACATCAACCGCCGCCGGTTTCTGCAGCACTCCTCCGTGCTCGCCGCCGCCTCGTTCCTGCCGGGCTGCAGCGATAGCAGCGACCAGCGCAGCACCCGTGCGATCGTTATAGGCTCGGGCTTCGCAGGCTCCGTGGCCGCGCTGCGCCTGGCGCAGGCGGGCATTCACACCACGGTGCTGGAGCGCGGCCGCCAGTGGACGGTAAACGGCCCGGACACTTTTCCTACCACCACGGGTTTCGACAGGCGCTCCTCCTGGACCATTCCCCCGAGCGGCGCTACCGACGCCAATCCCGCCCCCTACGCCGGCCTGCTGGAAAGCGTGGCGGGCGATGTGACGGTGCAGTGTGGCGCCTGCGTGGGCGGCGGCTCACTGGTGTACGGTGGCGTGCTCTTCCAGCCGCCGCGCGCCACCTTCGAAACAGTGTTTCCCTACCTCAGCTACGATGAGATGGCGGCCCGCTACTATCCGCGGGTGATTGAACAGATTGGCGCAGCCCCGATTCCCGACGATGTGCTGGCGAGCCCCACCTATACCGCCCACCGCACCTTCATCGACGATGCCGGCGGCGCGGGCTTCGAAGTGCTCAAGCCCACGACCTCCTTCGACTGGGACATCATACGCCGCGAAATCGCCGGCGAAATCCCCGCCGCCGCCAGCGTCGGCGACTATGCCTTCGGCAACAACAGCGATGCCAAACTATCCACCGACAAAAACTACCTGCGCGACGCGATTGCCACCGGACACTGTACATTGCAGAGCCTGACCGAGGTGGAAATGATCCGGGAACTGTCGCCGCGGGGCTATGCGGTGGTGTGCCGCAACATCACCGATGAAGGCGAATTGATCAACCGTTTCGAGTTGCACGCGGACTATCTGTTCCTCGCTGCGGGTTCGATGAATACCTCGAAGCTGCTGCTCAAGAGCCAGCAGGCGGGCGAACTGCGCGGGGCGAACGACCGCATCGGTCAGGGCTGGGGCACCAATGGTGACGAACTGCTTGCCCAGTTGCATCCCGGCCCCGTTCCCGGTCCCCAGGGCGGGCCCGCATGTATCGCCGCGATCGACTGGACTGATAGCAATCATCCGGTGGCCTTCATGCACTCCCCCGTGCCCTTTGCCATCCAGCTTCAGCTCGGCATGTCGGTGCCCGACACGCTCGGCGCGCTGTCCTACGCCAGTGAGAACGACGCGCTCGGCATCCACTGGCCAGATGACAGCGGCACGCCGTCGGGGCTCGCCCGCAAGGCGAGCTTCCAGCGCCTGCTGGACCAGAACGGCGGCAGCCCGGCGCCCTTCATTACCGGCACGATCTGGCACCCGCTGGGCGGCGCCGTGATGAACGATGCCTGTGACCGGCTCGGCAGCCTGTATGGTTACAAGAACCTGTTCGTGATCGACGGCGCGACACTGCCGGGCAGCGCCGCGGCGGTAAACCCGGCGCTCACGGTGGCCGCGAATGCCGAACGCATCATGGAGGCTGTGATACCGCAGCTCTGGTAAACGGCCACTTCTGGGGGCATCCGGCCGAATTGCCCTTGGAAGAGTGAGCGGGTACATTCGACCCGCCTTATTTTCCTCCGGAGCTCACCGCCGTGACCGTATTTACCCAAACAGCACTGCAGGCGGTGGAAGCCATAACTTCCGGAGAATTCGTGTGGTGTCACTCAATGGCGGCAACCCCCACCGTATTGCTTGAGGCGCTGGCGCAACACGCCTACTCGCTCACAAACATCACTCTGATGCAACTTCACCTGGAACACGCAGACGCTGTGGCGGCGCCCGAGCTGGAGGGCAAACTGCGCAACCGCTGCTTTTTCGCGGGCTCTGCCACGCGCGCGCTTATCAACCAGGGAAGAGCGGACTATGTGCCCATGTTCCTCTCGGAAATCCCGAAGTTGTTCCGTCGGCGCGAGCAGCGTCTGGACACGGCCCTGGTGCAGGTTTCCACGCCCGACCAGCACGGCAACTGCTCGCTGGGCATTTCCGTGGAAGCAACCGCTGCCGCCTGCGACGTGGCCGGAAAAATTATTGCCCATGTGAACCCGCGCATGCCGCGCACGCACGGCGACAGCTTCATCAACCTGCGGGATATCGACTTCGCCTACATGGAAGATTCCCCGTTGATCATGATCGAAGCCCGCAAGACGCGCGAGGTGGATCAACAGATCGGCAAGAACGTCGCCAGCCTGATTCAGGACGGCGATTGCCTGCAGATGGGCATTGGCGCAATTCCCGATGCGGCGCTCGGTTTCCTGACGGACCGCAAGGATCTTGGCGTACACACGGAGATGTTTTCTGACGGCGTGCTGGCGCTGCTGGAGGCCGGCGTTATCAACAACGCCAACAAGACGGTCGCGCGCGGCAGGCTGGTGACCGGTTTTGTCATGGGCAGCGAGACCCTTTATCGATTTGTGGACGACAACCCGGAAGTAACCTTCCTGGATATAGAGTTTGTAAACAATCCGACGGTGATCGCCAGGAATCCGCAAGTGGCATCCATTAACAGCGCGCTCCAGATCGATCTCACGGGGCAGGTGTGTGCCGATTCCATCGGCCACAAGATCTACTCCGGAGTGGGTGGACAGGTGGATTTCGTGCTCGGTGCAACCTTTTCCCGGAACGGCAAGTCGATTATCGCCCTGCCCAGCACCGCGAAAAAGGGCAGCTTGTCGCGTCTGGTGCCCGCCCTGGAACGCGGTGCCGGTGTGGTAACGACCCGCGCTGCTGTAGACTATGTGGTGACCGAATACGGAATTGCGGAGCTGCGCGGCCGTTCCCTGACGGAGCGCGCCCGGGATCTGATAGAAATTGCGCATCCGGATTTCCGCGAGGAACTGGCCAGGGAGGCCAGGGATTCCATGGCTTTATTTGTCTAGCGCCAACCAACAAGAGAGTCAGCGTCAATGTCCCAGCAACAACCTGCAGCAGAGACATTCAACCTGGCCGGTATAGACCTTTCCGACCGGGATCTGTACCGCCAGGGCTTTCCGCACCCGCTGTTCGCGCAGTTGCGCGAGCAGGCGCCTGTTTTTCGTCACCCGGCCTCCGCAGGCGTAATGCAACATCAAATAGAAGAGCCATTCTGGGTGGTGAGCCGTTTTGCCGATGTGCGCCAGGTAAGCCGCGACACGGAAACCTTCAGCGCCACGGATGGTCCGTCCATCCAGCCCTTCCCCCCCGAGCGGCGCAACAACACACTGGTTTCGATGGACCCACCGGATCACCGCCGTCTGCGGGGCCTGATCAGCAAGGGCTTCTTCCTGCCGACCATGGTGAATCAGATGGAGGGCCAGATTCAGAACTGGTGCCGCAAGATTGTCGACGATGTGATCGAGCGGGGAGAATGCGAATTTGTGAATGATCTCGCCTACCGGCTCCCCATGAATGTGATAGCAGATCTGGTGGGCATCCCGGAATCCGCCCGTGCGCACCTGTTTGACTGCGTGAATCGGTTGATGCTGGTCGGCGAGCCTTCGCTTGGTATTACACAGCAGGAACGCGATCAACTGGAGGCCGAGATTTTCAGCTACGGTGTTCAACTGGCGGAAGAAAAGCGCAAGAAGCCCGTGAACGACGTCTGGACCGTTCTAACGCAGGCCAAGTGGGAAGACGACAGCGGCGGCGAAAGCCACCTGAGCGACTGGGAACTGGCGCTGTTTTTTCTGGTACTGGTTATCGCCGGCAGCGAAACCACGCGCAATGCATTGTCCTCCGGCTTCCTGACGTTTGTGAACAACCCCGAGCAGTTGCACAATTTTGTGCACAACCCGGCACTGCACGAACCCACCGCGGATGAGGTGCTGCGCTGGACCAGCCCGGTACTGTTTTTTGCGCGCACCGCCACCCGTGATACGGTACTGCGCGGCGTGGACATTGCGGCGGGAGATCGCGTATCCATCTGGTACCCGTCTGCCAATCGTGACGCCGCGGAATTTGCCAACCCCGACACCTTCGACATCAGCCGGGATTCAAAACGGCAAACGGCCCTGGGTGGAGGCGGTCCCCACCTCTGCCTGGGCGCACATCTTGCGCGAAAGCAGATCAGCGCCATGTTCAGCGAGCTTTTCAGCCGCACAAAAAACTTTGAAGTGGGAGATACCGAGTGGTTTGTGAGCGGGCTGCAGAACAACGTGACCTGCTCGCTGGCGCCCTTT